>NZ_BILW01000001.1 GCF_004000765.1 Paenibacillus chondroitinus NBRC 15376
TGAACGATAGTTGAATCACTTAGAGATTACTTCAAATAAGTTAAAATATGCGAAGTTTTCAGAGTAGAGTTATATGAAATCGGAGAACTAAACAGGAGCCGCAAGAATGGCATTAAATACAGTAAAAAATGATAAGGAAGTGAAGCCACCTGAAGACACTAAGATGGTTATTAAATACAATAATGTATATAGTACTTTTTTTAATCTACTGGATAGAAAGTTATTTAATCATAAGTAATAAGACAATCTCTATTTTTTATAATATATCTTTATTAAAACATAATCCTTTTTATTTTTTTTATCTCACGATTTTCTTAGGGTTAATAGCCTCGCTTGCTATTTGTTTTGGATTGAGATGGATTAGAAAGAAAAACAAGTTAATATTTTGGATTTTATTTATTGTACATTTAGGTGTATTAATATATTTAACAAAACTCTTGACCTCTGATCTTGGTGGTCCAATTAGAGTTATTAATGGTTAATACAAGATGTCAAATGTCAGCAACAGCGCCTAACATCATATTTAACTTCGAAGTATTCGCCTCAGTCCTCTCTGTGTCAGATTCTGAGCAACGTGTTTGATATACCTTCATTGATTTTTTACCAGGAAATTCTAAGCTAACTTAGGAACGTAAGTTGATTAATAGACACCGCTGCAGCCGGCTAATACGATCGGCTGCTGTTGCCTGTTGAAGTAACGGGCAGGATAGTTCAATTAAAAGATTAAGCATCCTAGTATTAGTCGGATTTACAGGTGCTTTCTTTACCACACAAATATGAAGCAATACTTATTCCAGGCGGGTCATTTTTACTCATAGAACAACGAGAAAAAAGGAATTTTTGAAAGGTAATTGAAATAAAAAAAAGGTGGGAGATTCTTGATAGAAACAAAACGTCTTATAATTAGAGAAATGGTGCAGTCCGATTATGATGCATTGTGCGGAATATTGTGTGATGAGGAAGTAATGCGTGCTGCTTATGAAAGTGCATTCAACTTAGAAGAAGCACAAAATTGGCTTAACAGACATCTTAAAAGATATGAAGAGTATGGTTTTGGACTTTGGGCTGTTGTATTAAAAGAAACAAACGAAATGATTGGTCAATGTGGATTGACGATGCAAAGCTGGAGAGAAAAAGAAATTTTGGAAATAGGGTTTTTGTTTCAAAAAGCGTACTGGCACAAAGGTTACGCAACAGAAGCGGGAATTGCTTGCAAGGAATACGCTTTCTCAGTTCTTAATGCAAGTAGGGTTTATTCTATTATTAGGGACACAAATATAGCCTCTCAAAAAGTTGCTGTTCGAAACGGTATGAATATTATTGATAAAGATACCAAGAATTTTAGGAATATAGATATGGAATTTTTTCTGTATTCTGTAGAGCGAACAAAATGAGCATAATACAAAGTAAAAAACAATTGATAATGTAAATTCAATATGGATTAATCCTACAAACAATCTTGTTCATTTGCTCATACTTCTTGGATGCTTAAATTACAAGCTCAACTATCAAGTGGCTTGGGGTGAACATCAAAACAACTTAGGGATGCTTATTGAGTTTCTCAACAAGATTATACCTATAAGGCTTCTTTTCCAAAATCATTAGATGTATTCAATATTTATACCTGTTTGTTCAATGAAATCAACAACAAAGTTTAACAGAGCCAGAAGTAATAATGCTGAACAAAAACCATATGAACGGTCAAGCAATTTGATAAAAAATAATATAACCTTTCAAAAGAAGTGATGATTATGCTAACGGGGACACGATAGTTGAGCAGAACTAGTGGTAGCTATGCATATCGAAATACAGGGAGTAACTATGGAAATGAATGATTATTTTTTACTGAGAAAACCACATGAAACAATGTGGTACGAATATCCTCTCATGGTTTGTTCGTGGTGTGGGGATGAGGGTTGCGGAATTGTCTCTGTAAAAATCGATAGGGAGAATAACATTGTTACTTGGAAGGACTTTTTCATTGAGCCTGATATGAAAAAAAAATATCGTTCCTTTTTATTTTGAATGGGAAAATTATAAAAAAGTAATTAAGAGCACCTTTGGAATTGCAGGCGTTCAATAGTAAGGCACCACGTTAAGATATCGGGACATCAGTTGAGGCTGCCGATTTGATCGGTGTCCTTCACGAAATGCGTGGACTACCGAAAGGCAAAGGTTTATCGTGTTCCTTGCACGAATGAGTGGGGAGTGGAATTTAGGAAGGGACAGATCGCCGTGGCCGGCAATTGTCCCTTATTTTATTCAAGTGACGGGTAGATACGGTGTCTTTTATATACATTTTCCATTGGGCTTTGCTAAATTTAGTAGATGAAACGCACTGTTAAAATCCAGCAAGCATAATTATTCAATTAGGTTTTTCGTGGCCTTATACAAATTTTCCACGTATACATCTACTTCATCTCGTGTCATGCGTAAGCGATTCACAGAAGTACCATATCCAATTTCCTTTTTACCTTCTTCTAATTCTTTGATAATTCCATCTGCGAAGGCATCTAATGGTTCTCCTTGAGTATGGCCCCCCACTCCACCTAAATTTGTATTCACTGCCGGAGGAGCAACTTCAATTACTTCTACAGACGTTTCAGAAAGTTGGTGTCGTAGACTCATTGTAAATGAATGAAGCGCCGCTTTGGATGCTGAATAAATGGGGGCAATTGCAAACGGTGTAAAAGCTAATCCAGATGTCACGTTGATGATAGTCGCCTCTTTTTTTGTTGCAAAAAATGGAGCGAACATCATAGAGAGATGCAAAGGTGCTTCAAGGTTGGTTGTGATTTCTTTACTGAAATAATTCCAATTGTTCTTCGCATCCCCTTTTAACACATTAAAGCGTTGTTGGATCCCTGCATTATTAACTAACACATTCACTTCTGGATAGTTTGCTGTTACCCAATCAAACAATGCTACACGCTCGGATTCAATATCCAAATTACTTACACGAGTAATAAGGTTAGGGGATTTTTCTTTTGCATGTTGAAGTGCATCTTCACGTCGTCCACAAACAATGACTTTATTTCCAGCTTCGATAAATCGCTCTGCAAAAGCTAAACCTATTCCAGTGCTTCCGCCTGTAATAAGTATTGTATTTCCTGAAAGTTTCATCTTATTTCCTCTTTTCCAATATGAATTCATCTTCTCTTGCTTCTTTTCTTTCCTGGGTATACTTTGTATAACGTGCGATTTTTACATCAATTCCTTTTAATGCTTCTTGCATTAGCGAAATTTCAGCTAGTACATTTTTTTTGTGATTCTTCATCATTTCAAGTCGCAATTCAATAGTACTCTCTCCCTCTACTACCCAATCAACATATTGTTTAATTACACTTATTGGCATATGCGTGTTTTTTAGATAAATAATGATTCCAAGGAAGGCAATTTGATTTTCTGAAAAAAAACGCCTCCCAGCTTCATCACGCTCAATTTGTGGTAATAATCCTTTTTTTTCATAATAACGTATCGTTGATTCCGGAATATCGAGTCTGTCTGAAACTTCGCTAATTGAATAATACTTCATCTGGAGGCCTCCAAATTTTATATTTCATGTCGACAGGATTATGATACGCCTTAAACCATGGTTTAAGTCAACAAAGAAATTAATAGTCTGTTGAAGGCTAAAAGTTTGACTCCAAGAACGCCTACGTTTCTTCATAAATTGCAACCAAGTGATTCGACAATCGTAATACAGCATATACTGATGTACGGAGGTGCTTGAGATGGATTTTTTGAAGGATTTAGGCAAGCTGGCAGGCGATGTGACAGGCAAAGTGCTTGGAGGAACTGTCCGTGTGGCAGGGGAGCTTGTTCGCAGTGATTATATAAAGGAAATCGGCAATGATATAGAACAGGTAACGGCCAAAACTGGCGAAATCGCGGGCCATGCAGCGAGCGGTGTATGGAATTTAAGCGCAGGCCTAATTACCGCAGATAAGCAGCAATCGAAAGCTGGACTACATGAACTTGAACAAACTGCCATTACGACGGCAAAAGGAGTTGTCCATGGCATCGAGTATGTGGTTGAGAGCGGAAAAGATGTCGTGACAGGCTTTAAGGACAGCGATAAAGCGCGGTTGAAAGACGGCGTGAAAAAGCTGGGAAAAGCAGCTGCTATCAGCATTCTGGCTATCGGTGTGATCGATGTCGTCGATGGTCCGGACGTACCGGATTCATCAGGCACAGTTTAAGACATGTGCGTCATAAAAACAGACCCGACGAGAAATCGTTGGGTCTGTTTTAGTATTGGTATTAGTTAATGTACCAGAGCAGGATAGTTTGGAGTAATCCTTTATGTTAAAATGTGGTTAAAACCCTAAGGTGATTCTATGGAGAACTGCTCGAAAATAATGGGAATTCCTGTGCCCAAAATTACAATGGAAGATACAGTCCATATTATTGACCAAGTAATAACGGAAAATAAAGCGGAACTGTTTCATGTGGTAACGCTAAATCCAGAAATCACTATGTCTTGTCAACATGATTTGCTGCTCCATACCATCATTGCTGAGGCTGGTCACCTAACTGCGGACGGTGCAGGTATAGTCATGGTCTCTCGTTTAAAGGGAAATCCACTTCCCGAACGTGTTACAGGATGTGATCTTCTATTCAATTTATTAGAGATGGGGAACCGAAAGAAATGGTCATTTTATCTTCTGGGCGCGAATGAGATGACTAGTAAAATGGCAGCAGAAGAAATAAGCAAGAGATATCCAAATGTATCCGTTTTGGGTAGACAGCATGGCTTTTTTGACCAGAAGGATGAGGCACAAATTGTAGATGAGATTGCGACCTTGAGTCCCGATGTTCTAGTAGTTGCACTTGGAGCCCCAAAAGCTGAATTATGGATACATAAATTTAAAAATGAATTAAATGTTAGAGTTGCTATTGGCGTTGGAGGAAGTCTTGATATCATTGCTGGGACAGTAAAAAGAGCACCAGTGATATGGCAGAAGTTAAATGTGGAATGGCTTTATCGATTATTAAATCAACCATCCAGATGGCGAAGACAATTAATTTTGCCTCGTTTTGTAATGAAAGCATTGTTATTTAAAGAAAATAATCGGTGATAACGGAACAGAAAAAGGTTTGGAGAATTAGTCAAGGAGGAGAGTGAAAAGTATGGTTCATGTAAAAGATTTGTTATCCGATCAGTTATTAGCAAATGCTGATGACCCTAGTTGGTACCTACCATTTTCAGCTGCAGTTGACAATTTGTCGGAGGAAGCAGCTTTTTGGAAGCCTAGTGAAGATAGCAATAGTATCGCTGAAATTGTGCAGCATTTACTTTATTGGAATGAGACATGGCAAACCAGGTACCAAAAATCTGATGTCAATGCCGTGCCTTCCATAGGAGATAATAATAAAAGTTTTATAGTTCCTAAAGACAAAAAGTTCACGGACTTAAAAGATCAATTAGTAGATGTTCTTTTAAAATGGCAAGATCTACTTACTGAAGAACAAGTCGAAAGTGAAGTAAACGGATTTCCGGTGGCTGCCAAGTGGTGGGAGATACTTGGAAATGTATCAACTCATAATGCCTATCACATTGGTCAAATTTGCTATATTCGGAAGCTGCAGAAGAGCTGGAGTAAATGATTAGTCGATACTGCACCGAGGAGCTTTAGGCTATTAGCCACAAAGGAGCTTATTATGACAGAGAATCTTATTGAACGTGCTGCCGGGGGATTAGTTCTCCGCAAGACACATTCAGGAATACATGTCCTACTCATTCACGATAGATATGGACATATCGGTTTCCCAAAGGGCCACCTGGAAGCCGGAGAGACATGGGAGGAAGCCGCAGTCCGAGAAATTTCAGAAGAAACTGGGATTAATTCCAGAATTCTTTCACTTCTTGGCGACATTGAATATCCTATCGAACGAAAAGGGTTAACTATTCGCAAGCAGGTGCGCTTATTCCTTCTTGAAGCCATTGACGAACAGGCTGAGCCAATCCACCAGGCTGATGAAGTTCAAGGTGCTCAATATTTCATTTGGGAAGATGCCGTTCGACTGCACTTGGAACGAGGCTATGCGGACCTGAATTGGGTGTTTGATAAGGCGAAAGAGCTTATGGATTTGCACGAGAAACACTAATATCAAATCTATCAACTTATTGATCAAGATCATGTTCTCATTAAAAGCCGCGCAAATCGCGGCTTTTTCTCATTTTATAAGAAAGACTCTTCTCGCATTCTTTAAAAAAGTCAGCAGAACGATAACAAAAAAGTCAGCATACTGTTAGAGGCGATTTCAACGCTATTGTATGATAGGAGCAAAGAAACGCAGAAAGAGGGGAACTACTTGGCAGAGGCAGTAAAAATGCAAAAGAGAGTTTTTAAAAAGTATATCCCGCTTACAGTAATGACGGTTCCTGGGCTGCTTTACCTGGCGCTCAATAACTACCTACCCATGTTCGGCATCATTATTGCATTTAAAAATATCAACTATGCCAAAGGGATATGGGGTAGTGATTGGATTGGTCTCAAAAATTTTGAATATTTATTTAAAACTTCGGATGCTTACGAAATTACGAGAAATACGATTCTCTATAATGTAGTGTTTATCATTATAGGGACCCTACTTTCTATCGGGGTAGCGATTCTTTTAAATGAAATCAAAAATCGATTCCTCTCAAGGTTGTACCAGAGTATTATTTTGTTGCCCTTTCTCATTTCTATGGTCATCGTCAGCTATTTAGCTTATGCAGGTCTAAGCTTGGAAACGGGTTTCCTCAACAAGACGGTACTTCCTCTCTTGGGGATGCGGGAGATTGACTGGTATCAGGAGTCGAAATATTGGCCGGTCATTTTAACCTTGATTCATGTATGGAAAGGTCTGGGCTACAGCAGTATTGTTTATTTTGCCGCTATCATCGGAATTGACGAAGAATATTATGAGGCGGCGAAATTGGATGGGGCTAGCAAGTGGCAGCAGATCCGTCATATTACGTTCCCGTTGTTGACGCCTACAATAACGATGTTGGTTCTGCTAAGCATCGGAAAAATATTTCATTCCGACTTCGGTCTGTTCTATCAGGTGACGATGAACTCGGGTGCAATTTACTCGACAACCAACGTCATCGATACCTATGTGTATCGAGGATTGAAGGAACTAGGAGACATCGGAATGTCAGCGGCAGCTGGTTTGTATCAATCGGTGGTCGGATTTGTCCTCGTCCTTATAACCAACTATTTGGTTGGTAAATTCAACAAAGATAATGCATTGTTCTAGCGAGGTGACATCTATGAAAAATGAAAGTAAAACGCTTCAAAGGTTGGGACATATCCTCATGATTTTGTTCTCCCTGGCGTGCGTGGTTCCTTTTCTTCTCCTGTTTCTTTCATCCATTACCGACGAGAAAGAGATTATCCGAAACGGGTATTCCTTTCTGCCGTCTCAATTCAGCGTGCTTGCCTACCGATATATGTTAGAAGAAGGCGCAGACATTTTTCGGGCCTATGGCATCACGGTGCTGATTACTGTGGTAGGGACTACAGCGAGCCTTGTGTTCACTTCGTTATTGGCCTATCCTATTTCACGGAGAGATTATCCTCTTCGAAACGTGTTAGCATTCGTCGTTTTCTTCACTCTGTTATTTAATGGAGGACTGGTACCGTCCTATCTGGTTTATTCACAGATGCTGGATCTCAAGAACACGATTTTGGCGCTGATTATCCCCGGACTTTTAATGAATGGATTTAACGTCATGCTGATGCGGACCTATTTTCAAACCTCGATACCCATGGCCGTAATCGAATCAGCGAATATAGATGGAGCGGGAGAGGTTAGAACGTTCGGATCGATTGTGCTACCACTTTCAATGCCAATTCTTGCAACTGTGGGGCTTTTTCAAACCATTACCTACTGGAATGATTGGATGAATGGAATGATCTATATTACAGACCCGCGTTATTATAGTATCCAAAATCTTCTGAACCGCATTTTACAGGATGCGCAGTATCTGGCAAGCAGTGATTTCAATTCTGGCTCCAGCACAGCAGCGGAATCAATTCCCGGCTCTACCGTAAAAATGGCTATCGCGGTAATTGGCATGATCCCGATTCTAATCGCCTACCCGTTCTTCCAGAAATATTTTGTCAAAGGGATTACGATCGGAGCCGTGAAAGGGTAGTTCATTTGCAATCATTTTCAAAAAACATATCAGGTCCATTTAGTTAGCTCATAAGGGCTTATTAAATGGGCTTCCTTTACTTATTCGTGTACTATAATAAGGATACTAAAATATAGAAACCACAGGTGTTGGGGTAGGTGTTGGATGAAGGCATCAAAGTCAAAATGGAAGCATTCCCTGAATTCAATAAGGATGAAATTGATGCTGGGGGTATTGATTTTAACGGTACCATTGATCACTATACTGATTTATTACAGCGTATATTCAACCAAAGTCGTGCGAAATCAGGTAGCGGATTCCTATAAGAACATGATGATCCTATATATGGATCAAGTAGATAAAACTTTGGAGGATAGTGAAAAGTATATTAATAACACAGTAGCTGCCGATTCTGATTTTATCGCCTACCAATTGTCGAAATCGGATTATGATTTTAATTTCAATAAAATTATGATGTTTAATAAATTATCGAATGATATTAGTATGTACAATTCTATCAATTCTTTCTTCCTATATGCTCCCAAAAGAGATGATATATTACGAGTCACCAGAGATAGAGGCACCATTGAAGAAGATGAGGCCATGAATAACGTCATTAAGATGACCGTGGATTCCCAGCGAATCAACTCCAAACATTGGAATGTTGAGCAAATCAACAACACTTATTATTTAATGTACATCTTCCAATCCGGGGATGTTTATTTTGGGGCCTGGATCAAAGCGGACAATCTGATGGTTCCGTTCAAAACCATAGATTTTGGTACGAACGGAGGAGCTTTATTCGCAACTCAAGACGGAGTACCTTTGACGAACATTGACCTTGTCAACCGAAATCAAGTTCAGCTGAAATCTGTTATGGAAAATTATTATTTATCAGGTAATTCTCGCAATTTCTTGGTGGTTGGAGAACCGTCATCCAAAGGGGATTTCAATCTGATCGCACTCGTGCCTGACGAGAAGATCCTGGAAAAGCTGCCCTACTTACAAAAAATGGTTGGTCTTATTACTTTTGCAAGCCTTTTTTCACTGCCGTTAGGGCTCAGTTTGTTACGAAGAACGATCATGCTTCCGCTTAACCGCTTGATGGCCGCTATGAAAAGAATTCGAAGCGGTTATATGGAAGCTCGCATTGAAACATTTCCAACATCTGATGAATTTATTCTGGTTAATGAGACGTTTAACAATATGATCGCACAAATTGAGGGACTGCGAATTAATGTTTATGAAGAACAGCTAAGCAAGCAAAAGGAAGAGCTGCAGCGTTTACAACTGCAGATTAATCCACATTTCTTTTTAAATTCGTTAAATATATTATACAACTTAGCCAAAGTGAAAAATTTTGAATTGATTAAAGAAATGTCTTTATCCTTAATGAAATATTTCAGATATATGCTCAGAAGTAATCTCAGTCTAGTGAAGTTAAAAGATGAACTCGAACACACACAGAATTATTTTCGTATCCAGGAACTTCGTTTTCCGGAAAGTCTGACATGTCAAATTAACGCACCGGAATTTTTAATTGATACGTATGTGCCGCCACTTGTCATTCAAACTTTTGTTGAAAACACGGTGAAGCACGCGGTTACGCTGGATGAACCGATACATATTTCAATCGATATTGATGTAATCGAGCAGGATCATGTTCCTTATCTTACCGTTTTAATTCAAGATACGGGCAGGGGCTTCTCCGAAGAAGTGCTGCATGTTCTGCAAAAAGAGGAAAGTCTGGTCACCGAGCAAGGGGAACATGTCGGAATATGGAACATTCAACGGAGACTCCGCCTGCTGTATGCCCAATCGGCCCAAATCTCTTTTTCGAATCGGCTGCCTCGCGGAGCGGCCATTTCAATTACTCTACCTATCCATTTGAAAATGAAAGCTGGAGGTGCGGACGATGTACCATTTACTGATTGTTGATGATGAAAAGCATGTGATTGAGGGTGTAAAATCCGATTTGGATTTAGCAAAAAACGAAATCTCTGAACTCTATACGGCGTATAACATCAGGCAAGCTAAAGCCATTTTTGCCGAGCACCGCATCGATATTCTGTTTTGTGACATTGAAATGCCGCAGGGCAGCGGCCTGGAGCTGCTAGCTTGGGTAAGGGAAAATCACCTGGAAACAGAGGTCATTTTCTTGACTGCGCATGCGGATTTCAAATACGCCAAACAAGCGATTCAACTAGGGAGCTTGGCTTATTTAATTAAGCCGGCACTTGTTGATGAACTGGAAGAGGTGCTGACGAATGCCAAGCAGAAAATATCCCGACACAGCGAGCTTCATCGTGTGAATCTGTTATGGACGCAAAATCATCACTTGATCGAGGAAAGGTTTTGGAAGGATTTACTTGATCAAACAATCCCCTCACATGAAAAGGAAATAAGAGAAATTGCCACACATCGGAATTTTCTTTACTCCGAAACGATGACTTTTCTGCCCGTTCTCATCAGTGTTCAGCGCTGGCATCAGGAATTTAGTATGCGCGATGAGAAAAATTTGGAATATGCGCTCAAAAATTCGGCGAAAGAAATGATTGTTCAACAAGTAACGAGTGGGCAAATACTCCCCATCGACAGAGGACAAATTCTCGTCATTTTATATTTTGAAACGTATGCCCATGAGCTCATGGAGAAGTTAATACGCAGCTGTGAAGCTTATATTGAGTTTTGCAATCATTATTTTTACTGCGATTTATGTTGTTATTTGGGCACTGATGGTTATCTGCACGAGGTTTTGCCTATTGTACAGGAATTGATAGCACTGGATACCAATAATGTGGCCTTTAATAACAAAGTATTCCCGTTAAACAGGAAAGCTGTCTCCTCTGTACAGATCCAGTTGCCGGACATGACCCTCTGGTCGGCGATGCTAAAAAAGGGAACGAAGGAGCACGTGATCGCGGAAGCGACGGAATTTGTGGAGAAATTGGTACAAAACGAAGCGTTAAATGCGAGTTTACTGCGTCAATTTTATGAAAATTTCCTTCAGATGACGTATTTCGTACTGAATCTGAAAGGCATTCAGGCTCATCAATTATTTTGTGATGAGATCTCTTTGTCTCTGTCCGGCAAGGCCACTCGTTCGGTAACTGACCTGTTAGCCTGGATTCGGCATACCGTTGTGAAAGCAATGGATCAAGCGGAGGCCGTGGAACAAGGTACTTCCGTTATTGCGTCTGTTAAACAGTATATTGCCGTTCATTTGGATCAAGCGGAGTTATCCCGTGAGGATTTGGCTGAGCATGTCTATTTACATCCGGATTATTTATCTCGTTTTTTTAAGAAAGAGACGGGGATGTCCATATCGGACTATTTGCTGCAAGAAAGAGTGAATCTGGCCAAGCAATTACTGTGCAAAAGCAACATGTCGATCGGTAGTATCGCCTTCTCCGTGGGCTATTCGAATTTCTCCCATTTCTCTAAAATGTTCAAAAAAGTGACGAACTTGAATCCAAATGATTATCGCCAGCAGCATGGTTAATAGTCCCGGAAAAAGTCATGAAGGCGGTAATGAAATGGTCATCAAACTGTTAGCAGGTCTGGGATCCCTTAGTTTATTATTACAACTAGTAACAGCCATAAACTTTCTTAAAAAGGGGTTAGAACATGAACAAACGGACTAAAATGATGATTATGTTTTTGGCGATGATCATGGCAACGATGCTTTTTCTAACGGCATGTGGAAAGAATCCGAGCAATCAGCAAGTCGCTTCCACCGCAACGTCGACGCCTTCAACTGCAACTTCGTCTGGCAAAGGGGATACGAAAGCGCCTGCCGAACTTACGATGGCGTTCCCTATTTACGGCGCGATGCCAAAAGATATGAATCTTATTGAGGCAGAAGTGAACAAAATCACCAAAGCGAAAATTAACGCTTCTGTCAAACTTTTACCTATTAACTCCGGGAATTGGGTTCAACAAACGAACTTGATGATGAGCAGTAACGATAAACTTGATCTTATGACAATCAATGGCGGTGGAGGCGGTTATCCTTCTGTTGTGGCTAAAGGACAATTAAAACCTTTGGACGACTTACTTGCCCAATATGGAAAGGGGATTTCCGCTGTTTTGGAACCCGCTTATCTGAACGCTTCGAAAATTGATGGTAAGATCTATGGGGTTGCCAGCATCCGTGATTTGGCAAAAAATTATGGGCTAGTCATGAGGAAGGACATTGTTGACAAATATAATATCGATATCAGTAAGATCAAAACATTAGACGATGTGGAGGCTGTTCTGAAGCTTGTAAAAGAAAAAGAGCCAGATTTAACCCCGATTGCTTCAGGCGGGACGGGCAGTACGTTTCTGAAAGTATATAGATTAGAAGATCCATTAGTTGATGGCTTTGGTGTTCTGCCTGGCTATGACAATAATATGAAAGTTGTTAATTATCAAGAAGCACCGGAATATGCTGAGCTTATCAAAAGATTTAGAAGTTGGTACCAAGCCGGTTATGTGATAAAGGATGCGGCAACGAGCCAAACATCAACGAGTGACTTAGTCAAATCGGGAAAATTATTCGGGTATTTGGCAGGAATGAAGCCCGGCTATGATGCCCAGGAATCCCGAGCATCGACTTATCAAATGGTCACTGTCCAATTGCTCGACCCCGTTGCGACGACAGGAACGATTACGAATCTGATGTGGGGGATTCCGCAGAATTCTGCGTATCCAGAGCGCGCCATGATGCTGTTAAATTTATTGTATACGGATAAAGACTTAATTAATTTGCTTGATTGGGGTATTGAAGGTAAACATTATGTGAAAGTATCTGACAATATGATCGACTTCCCACCAGGTATTGACGCCAAAAACAGTGGTTATTACTTGGGGCTGAGTTGGATTTTCGGCAACCAATTTCTCTCCTACGTGTTTAAGGGAGATGATCCGGATATTTGGAAAAAGATGGATGAATTCAATAAAACCGCGAAGAAATCGAAGGCGCTTGGTTTTAACTTTAACGCCGAATCTGTGAAAACGGAAATAACAGCAGTCACGAATGTAGTCAATCAATATCAAAAAGGTCTTGAAACAGGAACACTTGACCCGGATAAGGCGCTTCCTGACTATAATGCTAAACTTAAATCAGCAGGCATCGATAAAATAATACAGGAAAAGCAAAAGCAATTGGATGCGTGGGTGAGTTCGAAAAAATAGGATTTGGATCGGATAACAATTTTAGTTTAAAAAGAAATAGATGATGATGTCGGCCCGAGCCTTTATGGTAAGGGCTTTTTTATTTTTTTAGTTTGTGAGCTATTCCATGAAGTTATCGTTCGATTATTTTTTCGTATTTAATCAATTGTCCATAGCATGTTAAAATCCGATTAAACAAGTTGGAAAAGTAAGAAAGACAATGGAGGGGAGGACAAGCGAGTATGCGTGCATACATGATGAAGCGGGTGCTGCACCTTATTCCAACACTTGTCGGCGCCTCGTTGGTTATTTTCTTTATCTTCGCCCTGGCGCCGGGAGATTTCATCGACTCAGACATAAATCTGACACCGGAACGGGCCTTGGAGCTTAAGGCGATCTACGGTTTCGATAAGCCGCTGTTCGAACGATATTTCATCTGGCTGGGCAATGCGCTGAGGGGTGACTTCGGCTACTCGCTTCAATACCAGCAGCCTGTCATGAAAGTGCTCGGGGAATATATATGGAACTCGTTTCTCATAGCCGGCGCCTCGCTCATCATGACCTGGATCATCGCACTTTTGGCGGGTGTCATATCGGCTGTCAAAATGTACACCTGGTACGATTCACTCGTCACCTTCGGTGTATTTGCGCTGATGTCGTTTCCTTCGTTTTTCCTCGGTTTGCTGATGGTGAAGTTTTTCGCCGTTGACTTGGGGTGGCTGCCTATAGGAGGCATGCTGAATACCGGAAGTGAGGCGACGGGGTGGGCTTACGCATGGGAGGTACTGAACCATATGCTTTTACCGGCAACCGTGATGACGCTGCTAAGCGTTGGATCGCTTACCCGGCATTTTCGGACTAATATGATTGACGTCATCAAGCAGGATTTTGTCCGTACGGCAAGAGCGAAGGGACTCAAGGAGCGGGTCGTAGTGTTCAAACATGCGCTGCGCAATGCTTTGCTTCCGGCAATTACGCTGCTGGGGCTCGAACTGCCGGGATTGTTTTCCGGCGCTATTATCACCGAAAAAGTGTTCACATGGCCGGGAGTGGGCTACATCCATATGGAGGCGATCACTAACCGGGATTATACGCTGCTTATGGGATTTACGATGTTTCTGGCCATTATAACGGTGCTCGGCAATTTACTTGCCGACTGGCTATATGCCACAGCGGATCCACGAATACGGATGAAATAGGGAGGTGGGGGGATGCAAGCGGAGACCTGGAGCTCGGTGCAGACCGGAAATAAGACCGCCGCAGATCACGAATCCCGCACAAGGGCCTCGTCACTTTGGGGAACTGCACGAAAACGGTTAGGTAGAAAAAAATTGGCTATGGCTGGACTGTTCTTTTTGCTCTTTATGGCGCTATTATGTGTGATTGGACCTTTGTTCTCGGATTATAAGGAAGGCAAGGTGATTGTATCGCTGATTAACAAACCGCCTAATGCCGAGCACTGGCTAGGAACGGACCAGCTCGGTCGGGATGTGCTGACGAGGCTGATGCAAGCTGGGCGCATATCGCTGCTTGTTGGCGTTGTATCGATGGTGCTCTCCGTCGTATTGGGTTCGCTGCTCGGGGCTCTTGCAGGCTACTATCGCGGAGCGGTTGATAACATCATCATGCGTGCGGCAGACATTTTGCTGGCAGTCCCGGAAATTCCGATTCTTATCATCATCGGTGCCATTTTATCCGACCTCAAGGTGCCTTCCGAATATCGGATCTATCTGGTCATGGTCATGATTAGCTTCATGGCTTGGCCGTCGCTCGCCAGGCTCGTGCGCAGTCAGATTTTATCGTTCAGGGAGAGAACCTTCATGCTCGCTGCAGAATCGCTCGGGCTGCGAGACCGAAGGAAAATCGTGCATCTGCTGTTGAATGCGGTGCCGGTCATCATCGTCGTTGCCACCTTGAGTGTGGCCAGGGCTATTTTAAGCGAGACAGTGCTTAGCTATTTAGGGCTTGGCGTTGTGCCGCCAACGCCATCTTGGGGAAATATGATGGCTGCGGCCAATTCGCTCATCGATTTCCAAACACGGCCATGGTTGTGGATTCCGCCGGGGACGGCGATTTTCTTCACGGTCATTGCCATTAACTTGCTCGGAGATGGGCTGCGGGACGCTTTGGATCCGAAACTAAAAAGGTAGGTGAATCCGTTGCCCGGAACATTAGCGGAATTTAAAGATTTGCATACTTATTTTTATACGGAGCAGGGGATTGTCAAATCCGTCAATGGCGTGAGTTTCCGTATCGGCGAAGGGGAAACGGTGGCATTGGTCGGGGAATCCGGCTGCGGCAAAAGCGTAACGGCGCTTTCGATGATGGGCCTGATCGAGCAGCCGGCAGGCCGTATCGTCGGCGGTGAAATTATATTTGATGGCGAAAATTTGCTGCGGGACGGCGGAAAGCCGGTGCACCGGCTGCGTGGGCACGAAATCGCGATGATCTTCCAAGAGCCGATGTCCTCGCTTAATCCGGTGCTCACGATCGGTGAGCAGCTCATGGAGCCGCTGATGGAACATTTGCATCTTCGCAAAAAAGAAGCTCGCGCCGAAGCGGTCGAGTGGATTCGCAAGGTTGGCGTCCCGAGAGCTGAGCAGCTAGTGGATGCTTACCCCCATGAACTTAGTGGGGGGATGCTGCAGCGAATCATGATCGCGATTGCCTTATGCTGCCGGCCCAAGCTGCTCATTGCCGATGAGCCAACAACGGCGCTGGATGTGACGATACAGGCACAAATCCTCGATTTATTGAGGACGCTTAGGGTAGAAACCGGGATGTCGATTCTACTTATTACGCACGATCTTGGTGTGGTGGCAGAAATGGCCGATCAAGTTATTGTCATGTACGGTGGCCAAGTGATCGAACAGGCGCCGGTGCTGCCGTTGTTCCGCAATCCACAGCATCCGTACACGCAAGGGCTGCTGAAATCCAGACCCCGACTCGGGCAGCGGGTGGACAGACTATACGCCATCCCTGGGCAGGTCCCGAGCCCAATCGGCCTTGCAAGCATATGCCGGTTCAGCGACAGATGCGAATATGCAATGGAGATTTGCCGTACGAGAGAACCGGAAAATCGAAATACTGAAAAAGATCATTCCGTAGCCTGCTGGCTGTATGAGGAGGGGAGCGACATTGTCCGAAGCGTTGGTGCAAGTCAAAGGGCTTAAGACATATTTTCCTATTACTCAAGGGTTATGGGGACGTAAGGTCGGGGACGTAAAAGCGGTTGATGGCATCGACCTGACGATTCGCAGAGGGGAAACCTTTGGGCTTGTCGGTGAGTCCGGCAGCGGCAAAAGCACGATCGGACGCACAATTTTGCGTCTCGGTGAGAAGACCGACGGCGAAGTCCGGTTCGACGGGATCGACCTATACTCCTTATCTCGGAACGAACTTCGCAGCATGCGCCCGCGGATGCAGATGGTGTTTCAGGATCCGTTCGGCTCGCTTAACCCGCGCATCCGCATTGGAGACGCCATCGGAGAAGCGCTGCTCGATCATGGTCTTGCCTCCAAAGCGGAAATCAGGGAGAAGGTGCTGGAGGTGCTTAACCTGTGCGGTTTGGCTTCCTATCATATCGACAGGTATCCCCATGAATTTTCCGGCGGCCAGCGGCAGAGGATCGGCATTGCTCGCGCTATCATCTTGAATCCTGAGTTTATCGTAGCAGATGAACCGGTTTCTGCGCTCGACGTGTCGATTCAAGCACAAATCATCAATTTGCTAAGCGACCTGCAAGGGAGCCGTGGCTACACGTATTTGCTCATCTCGCACGATTTGAGTGTGGTCGAGCACTTATGCACGACCATCGGTGTTCTATATCTGGGCTCACTGGTGGAGCTTGCTCCCCGTGATGAGTTGTTCAGCCATCCCCAGCACCCGTATACAAAGGCGCTGCTCTCTGCAGTTCCGATCCCTGATCCGACTGCCGTGAGGGAGAGGATTGTGCTGAAGGGAGATATTCCAAGCCCGGCTCATCCTCCATCCGGCTGCAAGTTTCATACGAGATGCCCATGGGCAGAAGCCGTTTGCCGAGAACAGAAGCCAATGTTTCGAGATGTAGGCGGCGGTCATTATGCTGCTTGTCATTTGATCTAATTGAGAAGGAGGCAGAACGATGCCGAAAGTAAAACTTCCTCAGCCGATAGGCGTTCGTATTGAAGCTGCCCGGGCATACGGGATTTCCGGAACGGAGTTGACGGAAATATTAAGATCAGGTGACTTCAATAGACTGAAGAATGCGGTTCTCGACGACTGGACGTGGGACAGCTTGTTCGAATACGCAGCCTCCCGGCGGGAGGAGTGCGAGGAAGCCATCCTGCACGGCTATTCTTTTACCTTTATTACGATTCGGGGATTAAAGACGTATTTGAAATACCGGTTTGGACTGGTAGAGGACCGAGACTTCAGCAGCAGTGAATACGGTGTGGAACAATTGAGGCTGAATCAGGAAGAGTTAGTCCAATTGCGGGAGACCATACCCGATGTACATTGGCATATCGTGGTTCGCGAAAATGTCGCAGTAGCAGGTGAGAGTACGGTGGACATCGTCTTGAAATCTCCGGGTTTAACAACATTTTGAGTTAGAGAAAGGAATAGAAAATGAAGAGAAAAAAGTGGGTTACGCTCATATTATGGAGTCTTATGACAACAACGTTGGTGTCAGCATGCGGAAGCAATCCAACGGCTACCTCTACCGCCAATCAAGCGGGCCAGACTCCACCAGCAGCCGAGCAGTCAAGTGCTAGTGATATTAAAGATGGTCTGCTGAAAGCAACGGATCTTTCGAAAAATCCGGATACCTCCAAGAAACGAATCAACACATTCGTATCGGGGACACTGTCGATGGAAGGTGTTTTCAATCCGTATTTTTCGCAAAACGGCTGGGATGGGAACGTGACGAACGTCATTTTCGGTCAATTAGTCGGCAAAGACGGTGCGGGCAAAGCGATTCCCGAGTTGGCTGAGAAATGGGAGATCTCCCAAGATCAATTGACCTATACATTCCGGCTGCGTCCGGACTTGACATTCAGCGACGGTACGCCGTTAACGGCCGAAGATGTAGCTTTTACGCTGACGCTGCTGCACGATCCCGTTTATGATGGAAATACGGATATTACGCAAGCGAACATTGTGGGTGGCAAAGCCTACAAAGAGGGGAAAGCGTCCTCGGTAGAAGGAATCAAAGTGATTGATCCGCAAACCATTCAAGTGACGACGGATAAGGTGAGTACGCTGTCGCTGCCCTTGATTGGCGGCAAGGTGCTTTCCAAGGCCTACTACGGCAAGGGTTACAAGCAGGGGAATTTGGATGAAATTAAAACTTTGCATTCACAGCCTCTAGGTGCTGGACCCTATAAATTTAGCAAATATGTAAAGGGCCAGGAGGTAAGGCTCATAGCGAATCCTTATTACTTTAACGGCAAGCCGGCTGTGGAAAATTTCATTTTCAAGGTTACCGATGGCAGTACGAATTTTCAATTGTTAAAAGTAGGCGAAACCGATTTTGATCGATTCACGGCGAACCGCGATAACTATGAGCAGCTGAAATCGCTCGGATTTGCCAATATCAACATTTTTACGGCAACCTCTTACGTCTATCTCGATTTCAATTCGAATAAGCCGTACTTTAAAGACAAACGCGTTCGTCAGGCGTTATATTACGGGCTGGATCGGCAAAAGTTCACCGACATTTTGTACCAGGGCTTCGGGTCCGTAGCCAATGTTCCGGTATCTCCGAGCTCGTGGGCGTATACCAAAGACGTGACCGCTTATCCGTTTGATCCGCAAAAGGCGAAGCAACTGCTTGACGAAGCCGGCTGGAAAGTGGGCTCTGACGGTATTCGGGAGAAAGACGGACAAAAACTCGTGCTGCAATATTTGGGCCGCAAAGGCTACAATATCGATGATGTGCTCATTCCTCTGGCTAAAGAAAACTTGAAGGATATAGGCATCGGTGTGGAATCGGAGATTTTGGATTTCAACGCGTTGCTGGCCAAGCGGAAGAAAGGGGACTTCGATCTCACGTCGTTCACAACGACGAATTTATCCGATCCGTATGATGGAGTAAAAAGCTACCATTCGAAATACAACATCAGTGGCTATGCCAATCCAAAGGTGGATCAATTGATCGATCAGTCGACGGGCGTTCTGGATACGGGCAAAAGAACGGAGCTTTATCATTCGCTGTACAAAGAGCTGAAGGAGGATCCGCCTGTGCTGCTGCTGTCTTATCTGAAAATTTTGTCCGCGCATAACGCACGGGTTAAAGGGGTGGACCTCGATCCGATCAACATATTGGGCAATTCGATTCCCTCTTTGAAAATTGAATAGCATCCGAGCTTATTCTTGATTGACTATAGGCTTGAAGGGTGATACGCTCAATAACAAAGTAATTTCATGGGAATTGTTGGTGTGTCGATCAGATAACTGAAGACATAACATTTGTCGTTTATTCACGGCTGTGTTATGTCTTTTTTTGTCTAGGGGAGGAGTGTAACGATGGATAGTCGGAAGCTGCAATACTTCGTAGAGGTTGCTGCATCATGCAGCTTCACGAAGGCGGCGGAGAAGCTGCTGGTGGCTCAGCCTGCCATAAGCAAAGCGATTCAAAAGCTGGAGGAGGAGCTGCAGCTGAAGCTGTTTGATAGGTCGGACAAAAGTGTTGTGCTGACTTCAGAAGGGAATGTGCTGCTCGCTTACGCTCAGTCGATTCTAGGCCAATTCGACGAAGCTCGCCGGGAGATGGAGGAGTTACGCAGACTTGAGCGCGGGGAGATTCGGATAGGCCTTCCTTCCATCATCGGGAGCAGCTCATTTGCTCCATTGTTAAAGGAATTCAAAAAGCTGCATCCCAAGCTCGCTATTACGGTCATCGAGGAAGGGAACGACCATATTCGCCATCTCATTGCATGTAAAGAGATCGATTTCGGTATCCTGCTTGGTTCGAATGAAGATGCTGAGCTCATGGTCGTTCCGCTGTTGACCGACGAAGCAGTTGCTTGTGTTGCTGAAGATCATCCGCTTTCCAACAGAAGATCGGTGACGATGGAGAAATTGCTGGAGGAACCGTTGATTTTGTTCAAGGAGGATGAGCTGCAGCTCAACATTTTCTTAGAAGCCAGCCAAGAGTCAGGTATCGCACCAAACATTGCTTTTACAACGAATCAGTTCGCTTTGCTCCGCTCTTTAGTCGCCGAAGGAATGGGGGCAAGCATATTGCTGCGAACGACATCCAGTACGGATGAAGGGCTTCGGACTGTACCGCTCTCTCCACCCGTTCCCGTGCAGCTTGGTATAGGGTATAGGCGGAATTATCAGCTGCCTCAAGCTTGCGCTGCTTTCATCGATTTTTTACAAAGGAAAATTAATGAACGAAAACACGTGCTGCCGCTGATTCCACGGAGAGAGGTTTATCCGGCGACAAGTGAACCTTTGACAAGCTTGCGCTTGCCATTCTGTTAGGTTATTGATGGATGAATAATGAGTATTGTTCCAGACCGGAATCCACGTGATATATTGTTAATATCAAATCCGATTAAACGGGTAAGAAAAGTATTTAATTATAAAATGGGAGTGTGTTCATATGTCAACATTAAACGAGTATCTGATTCAGAAAAAAGCGGCAGGTGCTGCTCTGCGTGAGAAAGCGGCGCAAGATCCGAAGCCGAATGTGTTAAAAGCACAAGCCCGCGCAGCCGGTCGCAGCGGCATACGCGAAATCCGCATTCGCGATTTCCAAATCATTAGCGACAGCCCGGAAAATTTCGCCGGCTATAATCTCGGACCAAGCTCACCGGAGCTACAGCTTGGCGTCCTTAGCAGCTGCATTACGCATATTGCGCTGATCCAAGCGTCAGAGCGTGGTGTTACGCTCGAATCCCTCGAGGTGGAAGTGACCGGGGAGCAGCATCCGCTGGCCGGCAAGCCAGGATATGAGGATGTTCCTATTTATCCGCATAATATTCAATATAAGCTCTACATCACCTCTAACGAATCGTCGGAGACGATCGCCGCCCTTCATGAAGCTATTGAGCGGGTATGCCCAATTTATAACCTGCTGAAGAACCCGCAGGAGATTCAAGGCGAAGTCGTTCACAAAACGGTTCAAGTTGTTCAGGAAGCTTAACATAGTTTCATGCTTAAGACGCTCGAGGTTTTCCCGAGCGTCTTATTTTTGCTTCGCTTGAGCCAGGTTGCTCCCAGGCAGGGAAGTACAGGGCGCTAATTCTGCGATAGAGGCTTTTTTTTGCGCGGAGAGGAACTGTGGGCCGCTATTTGTCCCGTTTATCATGTTGCAAGATTTCTAGGTTGACAGATTTTGTCTCATGATGCTATTATACAAATACCAAGTAATCTCATAGGAATTTAAGAATATCTAATACTGACCGGAAAACCGGAAGCATGGGTGCTATATCCATGCTTTTTTTCGTTCAATATTTTGGAGAAAGGAGGAGTGATTATGACCACAAAGCAAGTCAAAATTTCATACAATGAAGTCCCTGTACCCGTTTATTTGATCGGCACCACACAAAAGCTGATTCCGGCTCTCTTATCTGCATTAAGGTTAAATAAACTTACATTGGCATCCTTTAAGGAGTCTCCTTTGTATATTGATTTATATAATTCGGAGGCCATACTGTACGCAAGCGAAGGAAATAAATACAGGATCCCTATTTTCTAAACGCAAAAAGTAGAGATTCGACTATAGCTTTCTGAAACAAATACTAGAGAATACGGGAGTGGGCAAAAGCATGAAAAGATCGCATTTATTATCTATCCTATCTATGATTTTTATTTTGTCGGTAACGGGATGCGCAAAACCGTCGGATACGAAACCTGCTGCAAGCCCAGCTGCAACGGCAGCAAGTACTACTGCTGCTCCTTCACCTTCAGCCAGTCCAGCAAATGAAAAAGCCAAGTTGAAGGTCGGCATTTCCGCAGGCGTGGAGGAAGAAATTTGGAAGAAGGTTAAAGAAGTAGCTGCGAAGGACAATCTGGAAATCGAAATTGTAACGTTCAACGACTACATTCAGCCGAATAAAGTGCTGGCGGATGGCCAATTGGATGCCAATGCTTTCCAGCATGAGCCATATCTTAATCAGTTCAAGGCAGATAACAAGCTGGATATCGTTAAACTGGCGAATACGTTGAATTTTCCCATAGGGCTTTATTCAAAGAAAATTAAAAACGTTTCTGAGATCAAAGAAGGCGATGAACTGGGGCTGCCAAATGATCCGTCCAACGGGGCAAGAGCATTAATTTTATTTGAACGGGCAGGCTTGATCAAGCTGAAGGAAGGCGTAGGCGTCAAAGCTACAGTTCGTGATATCGTAGAAAACCCTAAGAAACTTAAGTTCAAGGAATTGGAAGCTCCTTTTATCCCGAAAGCACTGCCGGATCTTACCGCAGCAGTCATTAATACGAACTATGCAGTGGATAACGGGTTCGTGCCTACTAAGGATGCCATTTTTATCGAACCTAAAGATTCACCTTGGGTAAACCTGATAGCTGTGCGCACAGCAGATAAAGATAAACCGGTGTTTCAACGATTAATTAAAGCTTATCATTCGGATGAAGTGAAAAAACTTGTTGAAGACAAGTACGGTAGCTACATCGTACCTTCTTGGTAAATATATGCGGAATGGAAAAATAGAGGTCTCTTTCCAATCGAAAGAGGCCTCTTGCTTTGCACTTGAACGGAGAGGAGATGTACAGCTTGATCGAGTTGAGGAATGTCAGTAAAACATTTGAACAAAAAGGAGTGCGGGTAGAAGCGGTTAAACAAGCCAACATTCAAATCCATAAAGGCGAAATATTCGGTGTAATCGGCTACAGTGGGGCTGGCAAAAGCTCGCTCTTGCGCTGTATCAATTATTTGGAAAAGCCGACCTCCGGCAGTATCCAGATCAACGGCGTGGAGATGTCGCAATTAAACGAAAATGATCTAAGGATGATGAGAAGAAAGATAGGGATGATCTTTCAGCATTTTAACCTGCTGTCTTCAGGAACTGTTTATCAGAACGTAGCCGCACCGCTGCAGTTGGCAAAGGTTCCAAGAAAGATGATCGACGCCAAGGTAAGAGAATTGCTTGAGTTGGTGGGACTAGAGGACAAAGAAAAATCGTATCCACGCCAGCTTTCGGGAGGGCAGAAACAGCGTGTTGCCATTGCCAGAGCCTTGGCAAACGATCCGGAGATTTTGTTATGCGATGAGGCTACTTCGGCATTAGATCCTCAAACTACGGAATCTATCTTAGATTTGCTACTGGATATTAACCGTAAATACGAGATAACGATAGTCCTTATCACGCATGAGATGCATGTCATCAAGAAAATCTGCGATCGGGTTGCTGTCATGGACAATGGCCGTATTGTCGAACAAGGTTCGGTTATCGATCTGTTTTACTCCCCCCAAACGAATACCTCGCGTAAGTTTATCCAAGGCGTTTTTGATATGGAAATCCCGGAATTATTATTGTCTAAGTTACGAAACTCTGGGAAAACAAGCCTCTTGCTCCGTGCTTCATTCATTGGTGAATCTGTCACAGAGCCTGTACTGGCCGACTTAACCGCAAAATACGGTCTACGACCCAGCATTATTTATGGGAATATTACTCAAATCAAAGAGAGTATTTTTGGAATGCTTGTTTTACATATAACTGGCGATCGCGTAATTATCGAGAATGGCATACGTTTCCTGAAGGAGCAGAACTTAAAGATTGAGGTGATACAGGATGTTGAATAAATTAATCGAGGATGCTGATCTCTATGTGAAGTCTCTGAACGAAACAGCTGTCATGGTCGGATATTCAATCGTTTATTCAAGCGTGATTGGACTCTTGTTAGGGGTACTGTTAGTTGTGCTTAGACCAGGCCATCTTTATGCAAATCCAGTTGTCTATCATATCTTGAACACGATTATTAATATTATTCGCTCTATACCTTTTATCATTATTATGGTTGCTATTATTCCCTTAACGAAATGGCTTGTTGGTACGACTATCGGTGTAAAAGGAGCTATTGTGCCTCTTGTTTTTTACACGGCCCCTTATATCTCACGTTTGATGGAAACGGCGCTGTTGGAGGTCGACCACGGTGTCATTGAGGCTTATCAGGCTATGGGCGCTTCCAAACGGCAGATTATTATCCGAGTCATATTGAGAGAGGCACGGCCAGCTGTGATTCTCGGACTTGCAATTGCTACAATTGGGTTGGTTGGGGCATCGGCAATGGCTGGTGTTATGGGGGCCGGAGGTTTAGGGGATGTAGCGATAAGGTTCGGATATCAGCGGTGGGAGCCTGATGTGATGTATACCTCTGTGCTTTTGCTTGTTCTGATTGTTCAGATCGTGCAATCCCTAGGAAATTGGATATCGAAGAGTTTGAGGAAGTAAACTTGCGTATGATTTGGAGAAATTGGGAAACCTTAGGTGTAGTTAATTCGCGTTTACTTTCTCAAGGAGGACAGAACATGTCAGTCACAGTCAAGCAATTAATAAAAGGGATCTCAATTATAAGTGTGATAACTGCAGCGGTTGTTGGTTGCTCCAGTAAATCAGGGAATAATACGCAAGGAACAGCTTCCGCAACACCGAAGAGCACCAATGCGGCCTCTGAGGATTTGTTGGCATCAATTAAGAAGTCAGGCAAAATCAGAATTGGCTTGATGGGGACGTATGCACCCTACAATTTTCTCAATGATAAACATGAAGTGGACGGATTCGATGCCGATGTTGCCAAGGAAGTTGCCAAGCGGATCGGTGTTCAAGCAGAATTCATTACGGGTGAGTTTTCAGGATTAATCGAAGGGCTGCAAACAAAAAAGTATGACGCCCTTGTCAGCCAAGTTACCATTACGGACGACCGCAAGAAAACGATGGATTTCTCTTCACCCTATATAAAAAACAGCGTGAGTGTCATCGTTAAAAATGAGAATACCTCTGTGAAGGGGATTGAAGATTTTAAAGGGAAAAAAATCGGGGTTGGTCTTGGAACAAATGATGAGACTTATTTACGCAACGAAGTGCTGCCGAAGGTCGGTACCTTTGATATCGTGACCTATAACGATGTGATTACATCGCTTACGGATTTGAATGCGGGGAGAATCGATGCCACAATCAACAATATTTTTGCCATTCAACCGTTGGTTGAAAAGAACCATTTTCAGATTAAAACTGTAGGTGCTTCAGTAAAAGATGACTTTGCCGGTATCGCGATTCGTAAAAATAACGCTGAACTCTTAAGCGCGTTGAATAATGCATTGGCCGAAATGAAATCAGACGGAACATTTAAACAAATCTTCCAAAAATGGTTCAAAGTCGATCCTAACATCTGAGCATCAGTGCGTAGGAGGAGGCATGTATGGAGCTTGTTTGGCAAAATCTCGACTTTCTATTGAAGGGTGCGTATTACACGCTGTTAATCACCGTGGTGTCGATGTTTTTCGGCTTCATTCTTGCTCTGGTTTTGGCGTTTGCCCGCCTAAAAGGAAACATCGTTGTGAGGAATATCGCGATGTTTTATGTTTCTGTTTTTCGGGGAACGCCAATTCTCGTCCAAATTTTCATCATCTACTACGGCTTACCGGATTACGGCATACGTTTGGGTCCCCTTACAGCCGCTTTTCTTTCACTCAGCCTTAATATTGGCGCTTTTTTATCGGAGACCTTCCGCGGTGCCATTCTATCTGTCAGCAAAGGGCAGACGGAAGCTGCGATGTCACTAGGTCTTACTCCTTGGCAAACGACTTATAAGGTTGTACTGCCACAGGCCGCGCGCGTAGCGATACCGCCGATGGGCAACACTTTTATCGGGATGCTCAAGGAAACATCGCTCGTTTCCATTGTTACCGTGACAGAGCTGCTCCGCACAGCTCAGCTTTTGATCGCACAGTATTATATCGCCATGCCATTTTACATAGCTATTGCTATTATGTACTGGATCATGAGCTTGCTGTTTTCCCATCTGCTGACGAGGATTGAAAAGAATTTATCTAAGGCTTATTGAAGGTGTGAACCGTATGATTGAAGTGAATCAGCTTTCGAAGAGTTTTAATGACTTGCAAGTGCTGCAACAGATCGAGTTTAAAATGAAGGCCAAAGAAATCGTCGTGCTGCTTGGACCAAGCGGTTCGGGGAAGAGCACGCTGCTGCGCTGCCTCAATGGGCTGGAAGAGCCGGATTCCGGGACAATACGCATGGATGATGTCACATGGAACGCTAACATGACCAAATCCGCGAAGCGGGAAGCCATTCGACGAATTCGATTAATGAGCGGGATGGTCTTTCAATCTTTTCATTTGTTTTCCCATATGACAGTGCTTGAAAATATTACGATGGCGCCTATGCTGGTTAAAAATTTAAGCGCTAAGCAAGCGGCAGAGCTGGCAGAAAGATTACTCGTAAAAGTCGGTCTACTGGAGAAAAAGCACGAATATCCTTCCCGCCTTTCGGGCGGTCAACAGCAACGAGTAGCGATTGCACGCTCGTTGGCGATGCAGCCGAAAGTGATGCTTTTCGATGAGCCGACCTCGGCATTGGACCCAGAACTGACCAGTGAGGTGCTTCAGGTTATGAAGGAGCTTGCACTTGATGGAATGACGATGATCGTTGTCACTCACGAAATGAAGTTTGCGAGCGAAGTTGCAAATCGAGTCATTTTTATGAGCGATGGTGCCATTCAAGAAGAGGGGAGTCCGAGTCAATTTTTCGTGCAGCCGCAGACAGAACGTGCTCGTAGATTTCTAAGACAGTTAGGGGATTTGTAGGCATATCGCCTCACGTAAGCTGAAGGAGAGGAGAAAAATACAGTGTCCCATCCCGATGAGCATCATTTAAACACGATTGCGGCAAGAGCACGAGTACTGATGGAGGAAAAGAACCTGGATGCGCTTGTGGCATCGTCTTATGAAAATTTCTATTATCTTTGCGGGCATGAAAGCACATTTATGTATACATTGCGGATGAGCGAAGTCGCTTTAGCTGTCCTATTCCGCGACCCCAGTTCCAAGACAGTCATAATTATGAATGACTTTGAAGCGGCTGGCGTATCCAGCGATTTGCCGAATTGTGAGCTGCGAACTTATCCGACTTGGGTAGATGTTGATGATCCGCTCGGTTTGAGAGGCGGCAAGTATGAAGGCAAACGACCAACAGGTCATCAGGCGCAGGAAATGTTCGGTCTGCTCCAGAAGACGCTAGCGGAATATGGCTGCCAGGCCGGCAGAATTGCTGTCGAACTGAACAACATGCGGCATTCATCGGTGGCAACGCTGCATCAGGCGGTACCAGAAGCGGAGCTGGTGGAGGCACAAGGTCTGTTCACAGCGCTGCGCATGATCAAAACAACGTGGGAGATCGAGCAGCTTCGTGCCGCGTGCGCCTATGCGGAAGCCGGTATAACGGATGCGATTCAAAGCATTCGCCAAGGCAGCACAGCGCAAGACATCGTGCATGAGTTTCGCCTGTCTTTGATGAAAGACGTGAAGGGCTTATCCGCACGTTTCGATATGATCTCGGTGGGTGCTTCATTTGCACCTGCTCATCGCTTTGATACCTACCCTGCGAAAACAGGGGATGTCATCAAATTTGATGTTGGCGTGGATGTGAACGGCTACGGGTCCGATATTGCGCGGACCTTCGTTCTCGGCAATCCCTCGGAAACGATATCGCGGGTCTACAGCGCATTGAAGGCTGGTCACGACCGCCTTTTGGAGATCATAACACCGGGCATCTCGATGCAGGCAGTATTCGAGGATGCGATGGGAGTGATCCGGCGCTCGGGGCTTCCGAATTACAATCGCGGGCACCTTGGGCATAGCGCAGGTTTAAGCCTCGCAGCCGAGGAGCCGCCTTTCCTAGGCCCATCAGAAAAGACATTGTTTCAGCCTGGAATGGTCATTTGTCTTGAAACGCCTTATTACGGTTACGGCATTGGTGCGATGATGATCGAGGATATGGTGTTGGTCACAACGAATGGTTGTGAACGTTTGAATCAGCTTTCCCGAGAGCTCGTTTCTTTGTAAGAAGGGAGCTGATCTTTTCATTGACAAATTTTGGTTGTTGGTGCTATTGTGTAAATACCGAGTAAACTTATAGGAATATAACAATCTAAGACTGACCGGAAAACCGGAAGCATGGATGCTAAATCCATGCTTTTTTTCGTCTACTAATAGTGTGGAATGAAAAACTTTTATGGAGGAATGACGGGTATGAGCACTCAAAATACAGAAAGAATTTCACAGACAAGAAGAGATCGAGCTTTTCAGGAAGCATTAACTTACCAGCAATTTATAGACAGCGCCAAGGTAAATGTTGAAAGGTTTCAGGTGAATTTCGAGCAGTATACATTGAGCAAACAGGACTTAACTTATTTTAAAAGTCTTCCAGAGCCAATAAATGTCTTGGTGCTAGCCCACGATTGGTGCGGAGATGTTGTTGCGAATTTACCTTTATTCGCCAGGATTGAGCGCGAAACGGGTAAACTGAACCTACATATTCTACTGCGAGACCCTGATAATCAAGATATTGCTGCCGCTTACCTGCACAAAGACGGGCGTAATCATATTCCAACTTATGTGTTTTTTAATGGAGCCGGAGAGGAGCTGGGCTTGTTCATAGAACGCCCCGATCAAATAACTGATCTAATCAGCACTTGGAAGGAGGAATTTTGGAGTCTTCACCCAGAGTGGGAAGGGAGAGATAAGGCACTTTCTGAATTGAATGAAGAAGTAAAAAGGTCGTTATTGCGTTATTTAAATGAACAACGCCCAAAGGCTCGTGAACAAGAAAAGACGGCTATTATTGAAAGTATTCGTTCCATTCTCGGCTAATTCAATAATTACAACCGGGAGGGTAAAATCGGTTTATTCGATGAAGGATCACCCAAAATAAACAGGCCGAGTTCAAGCTACTCGCCCAATAGGAGGATGTCTCATCAAGTGTCTATTCCAACATTAGATCAGGACCATAAGTTCCCAGGGAAAACATATGCGGAGGTTGTCTTAAGTCCAGCTTATGACCATGCCAAGGAAGAATTGTTGAGTCCCATGATGGACATTAACAAAGCGCATTTAATTATGCTGTGGGAGCAATCTTTAATAAGTGATCATGACGCCCATACGCTTGCAGACTCCTTAAAGGAAATGAATGTTGGGCGATTGCGGGGAACTTCTTACACAGGAGAGTTCGAGGATTTGTTTTTTGAGGTCGAGCACCAATTGCACATTTTGGCTGGGGAAGCTGCAGGTCATTTGCATCTAGGGCGAAGCCGGAATGATATGGGAGTAGCGATCTATCGAATTACACTGAGGGAAAAACTTTTGGATACACTGGCATCCGCTTTATTTCTGGAGGAGAATTTGTTACAGTTTGCACGTTCTCACGTTCATACAATTATGATTGGCTATACGCATACACAGCAAGCCCAGCCTACGACGATAGGCCATTATATAGCAGCAGTTTCTGACTCGCTAGGCCGGGATATCCGCCGGCTTCAATTAGCCTACGCGAATTGCAACCGCAGCAGTATGGGGGCTGCAGCTTTAACGACTTCCGGATTTCCTGTGAACAGGGAACGGATGGCTGAATTACTTGCATTTGATGAGGTTATTGAAAATGCGTACGACGCAGTTAGCGGAGCGGACTATATCGGTGAAATTGCAACGAGTGTTCAACTTGCGGCAATAAACCTGGGCCGTTTTGTACAAGAATTGCTGCTTTGGAGCACGCAGGAGTTTGCCGTTTTGAAGGTGGCAGCTCCCTATGTTCAGATTAGCTCCATTATGCCTCAGAAACGAAATCCTGTATCTATTGAGCATATGCGCTCGCTTTTGTCCAGCTGTGTTGGCCTTACACAGACCGTGTTGACTATGATTCATAATACACCGTTTGGCGATATTGTTGATACCGAAGATGATATGCAGCCCTACGCTTGGAAAAGCCTTGCTGTACTTGAATCCATTTATCGGTTGCTTGCTAATGTTATTGCAACACTCACGATTAATAATGAAGTGCTGGAGGCCAGAGCAGAGGAGAGCTTTTCCACGGTTACTGAGCTTGCGGATACATTGGTTCGTGAGGAGCAGCTTTCGTTCCGCACCGCACATTCCATTGTTAGCAGTGTCGTGCGAAAAGCGTTGGAATTCGGAAATTCCAAACGTTATCTTTCCTTGGAGCTATTAAACGATGCGGCTTCTGAAGTTATTGGACGTAAGTTGGAAATAAGTGAAGAAAGGCTTAAACTTGCATTGGATCCCAGACATTTCATTCATGTCCGAAAGATTATCGGCGGACCGAATCCATCGGAGGTGGAGCGGGCATTGAAGGGGCAAGATCAGCGAGTAGATGCTGAAAAAGTATGGCTCGCAAGTAAAAGAAGCGCGATACACGATGCTCATGAGAAAGTGGAACGCGTACTCGATAAACTGGCTAAACAAGATAAATAGATCCGTTCCATTCAATTTACCGGACAACCGGAGATGAGTTTTCTTCTGCCAAGAGGAGATGACGCATCTCTTTTTTTATTATTCTAGGAGACATGACTTAGGAGGAAGATGGCTATGTTTAAAAATGGTTTTCGTGTTTTTGATATTCATGCTCATTTACCTTATTCTTTGCCATTAGGTTCATACCATGAGTTCATTAATCGTCACAAAGCGCTGCGATCCGAGCGTATGCGTTTGACTTGGGATTTTCCATCCCAACCAGACAATGAAGAGGAGTCCAAGCGTCCGCTCATAGACCGATGGATCGATGAATTGGATCGATATTCAATTGGCGGTATTAATTTCTTAACGGCTTGGAATAACGATGATCTGGCTGCGCAAATTCGTAAATATCCAGATCGTGTGACAGGATTTGCTCATCACAACATTGAAGAGCCAAATGCTGCGGAAGAACTCCAAAGAGCCGTTGATACACTAGGTTTGAAAGGTTATAAATTATTTGGGCCGCTGGTTGAAATTCCGTTTCATGATCCCCGATTGACTCCGGTATGGCGGTTTCTGGCTGAGAGAAAGCTTCCGGTTTTAATCCACTTTGGCCTATTAGGTCACACGGGAGGAATTGTGCAGCATTTGAACATTAACCCATTGGCCATTTTCAACGTCGCCAGAGAATATCCCGACATCCCGTTTATCATCCCGCATTTTGGAGCCGGATATTTTCAGGAACTGCTGCATTTATGCTGGAGCTGCCCCAATGTCTATATCGACACATCGGGATCTAATCAGTGGATTCGATGGAGTCCTTATGAATTGACGCTGGAGACGTTATTTCGCAAAACCTATGAACTCATCGGGCCTGAGCGCATCATATTCGGCACAGATTCGAGTACGTTCCCCAGAGGTTTCGTATTCCGATATTTGCAGGACCAGGTCCGGGTCTGTAGAGATCTTCGGTTCAGTGAAACGGATATTGAACTTATTTTCGGAAATAATGCGAGGAAGTTACTGCAAGTGGGTACATATTCACTGATAAGTGGAGGGGAAGTAAGATTATGACAACCACATACCGTACGGCCAAAAGAGCTATTGTTTCATCTTTAGGATTCATTGTTCTACTAACCGGGTGCTCGGCAGGAGACAGTAAATCAGTCTCGACTACAGTGCCAACGAATACGACAGCACCACAAGCAGCGACTACAGCCAATGCTAGTAATGATGAGAAAGTGACCATTGAATACTGGCAGTATCAGTACCCAGCCAAGGTGGAACTCATTACCAAATTAATTGACGATTTTCAAAAGAAATATCCGAACATAACGGTGAAGCAAACTACATTCCCATATGATCAATACAATGAGAAAGTGGCGACGCTGGTACCTGCCGGCAAAGGGCCGGATGTCATCAATCTGTATTATGGCTGGCTGCCCAAATATGTCGCATCGGGCTTCTTACAGCCCCTACCGGAAAGTGCATTTTCTGAAGAGAAAATTAAATCGGAGTTTTTCCCTTTTGTTGAGACAGCGAAGCTGAATGGAAAATATTTTGCCATACCGACGGCGGTGCGAACACTTGCGTTGTTCTACAATAAGGATCTATATGCGAAAGCAGGACTTGACCCGAGTAAGCCGCCTGCTACTTGGGATGAGCTAGTCACATATGGGAAGAAATTAACGGAAAAAGACAAAAATGGTCAATTTGTTGTTGAGGGCATTGCTTGGCAGCCGGGAGCGCAGCTGCACCACTGGTTCCGTGATGCATTGGTTTATCAAGCGGGAGGTAAAGATATCAGCGATGACCGCCGGCATATTCTGTGGAATGAATCCCCTGCAGGTTTGGAGGCATTCAAATACTTGATTGACTTGTCGCTTGTTCATCAATTGGGCACAAAAGATTTTTACAATGATGACATCACGGCGTTCAAAGGCGGTCATGCAGCGATGAACATTGACGGCTCCTTCCAGCTGGGTGGAATTGGTAAAGATGCGCCAAACCTTAATTACGCTGTTGCGCCACTGCCTTCCTATAAAGATAAAGCTACTCAGGTTTCTTTCTGGGCGAATGCGATTACTAAAAATGTGCAAGGAAAGAAGCTTGAGGCTGCTACAGCATTTTTGCAATTTCTAACGAGTAAAGAAGTTCAGGAGCAATGGGCGGAAAAGGTAGGCGAGCTGCCTGCCAAAAAAGAAGTCGCGCTCCAAGATAAATATACGAAGGATGAGAAACTGGGGCCGTTCATTAGCCAGCTCAGTTATGCCCATGCGCATTACTTTGTGGATGAGAAACTCGAGAGAGATTATTTCACACAGGCTGTCGATGAAGTCGTATTGAACAAAGTTCCGTATGAAAAAGCCTTTGATGACCTGGTGAAGAAAACGCAAAAGCTATTTGATGATTATTGGGCCAAACAGGACAAAAAATAATGGTAAAGCAAAAATATTTGTTTATCTACAGCTGCTTACTACTTCCACTATTCTTTTTCTTAAGTATTCGAATCGTACCGATCTTGTACTCGTTTAACATAAGTTTCAGGGAGTGGGATATGCTTTCGGAAGAGAAACCTTTTGTCGGCTTGCACAATTTTGTTCATTTATTTCAAGATGAAGTCTTTATCGCGTCGATCCGAAATACGCTCATTTATGTCATTGTTGGTGTGCCTGCACAGCTTCTGGCAGGACTTGTGATTGCACTCTTGCTGCAGCGGTTGAATCGGTTAAAAGGTTTCTTTCGTACCCTTTATTTTATCCCTTACGTCACAAGCGTTGTGGCCGTAAGTTGGGTATTTCGTTGGACGTTAATGAAGAACGGTATTGTGAACGCTCTGCTAATTAAGCTTGGGTTCGAGCCGCAGCTATTTCTTGGATCTCCATCACAAGGAATCTACATCATTATTGCCGTTATGATTTGGCAAAATATCGGGTTTCAAATGCTCATTTTTCTGACGGGGTTGGAGACGGTACCGAAATCCTATGAAGAAGCGGCAGCCATTGATGGCGCCAATTCATGGCAAAGATTGTGGCACATCACGCTGCCGCTGCTGAATCCCGTGATCGTCTTTTCCATCGTGATCGCGACGATAAGCTTTCTGCAATCGTTCACGCAAGTGCTGAACATGACCAACGGCGGACCCCTGAACTCTACAGTTTCGCTAGTCCTTTACATTTATAATTTAGCATTTAAGCACTTTAAAATGGGGGAAGCATCGGCGGCCACGATTATCTTATTTGCAATGATTCTGTCATTGTCACTTCTGCAGATGAAGATACTCAATAGAAAGATTGATTATTGACGGAACGGCCAGGATTACGGAGGTGTAACAATGAGCAGAACGTTCCGGTTGATTTTGCTAGCAGTCGGAAGTTTGGGCATGATTTTTCCATTTGTGTGGATGATATCAACATCTTTGAAATCTCCGGTTGATGCTTTCACACTAAACCTATTACCGAAACAAGCAACATTGTCTAATTATGTGGAAGTATTTACCCGAACGCCATTCTCTCAATGGATTCTGAACAGCGTTATCATAGCTATTATAACAACGATAAGCGTCTGTTTCTTTGATACTGTGATCGGGTATGTCTTGGCAAAGTTCTCATTTAGAGGGAAGAAGCTTATTTTTGCCGCCATTCTGAGCACATTAATGGTTCCTACCGAAATGCTCATCATTCCTTGGTATTTACTCACCGTAAAGCTGGGCTGGGTAGATACGTATATAGGGATTTTATTTCCTGGTCTTATCTCGGCATTTGGTATCTTCCTGATGAAACAATTCATGGAATCCTTGCCAGTGGATTTACTAGATGCTGCAAGAATTGATGGAATGAATGAGTGGAACATACTTTTTCGTATAGCCATTCCGCTTGTCAAGCCTGCTCTTGCCACGCTATGTATATTGTCTTTTCTTGGTAGCTGGAATGCGTTTATATGGCCGTTAATTGTTACGCAAACCCCGGAACGCCTGACGATTCCGGTAGGAATCTCGTATTTCTCAAGTGAATTAAAAGACAGCGCAAGCTGGGTATTAATTATGACGGGAGCTTCATTATCTGTCATTCCGCTTATTGTTATTTTTTTCATTTTTCAGAAACAAATTATTCGAGGGATAGCTCTTACAGGATTTAAATAACGAGGTAGAAAAGACAAGGCGCGGTAATCAGAGAAAAGCGGTGGCAGCATGGAACGCTATTGGAAACGCAATCTTTATATGTTATGGCTAGGCTTATTTTTTAATCACATAGCGTATACCCTTTCAGTTCCATTTTTTCCTATCTTTTTGCAAGAAGATTTAGGTATTCAGAGAGGTTTAGAAGTTTGGTCAGGCGTTTCCATTTCGATCAGCTTTCTGATTAGTGGTTTGTGTGCGCCATTTTGGGGCGGGCTCGCCGATATATATGGCAAGAAACCTATGCTCATTCGTTCTGGTATAGGCCTAGCTTTGGCACACTTCGCGAACTACTTCGTTCATGATCCTTATAGTTTCATGATTGTTAGAATCTTTCAAGGACTTATGGCGGGCTTTAGTCCTGCTTCAATTGCTTTGGTCGGCACGAATACGCCTGAGAAACATGTCGGTTACGCACTTGGCGTCATATCGACGGCAACTGCTGCTGGGGGAATTCTAGGGCCGCTCGCGGGTGGTGTTCTTAGTCACTGGTTGGGATTGCGGGCGTGCTTCGTCGTATCTGGTCTTATCACGTTGGTTTCCGCTTTCATTGTTCTGATCGGTGTTAAAGAAGTTCATGAACGGCATAAGGGGACTCGTCCAAGTGTCATCGGTGATCTTAAACAAGCTGCTGGCAACACGCGATTGATGCAGATATTTGGGCTAACCTTATTAGTCTCAACTTCCGTTATGATCCTGGAGCCGCTGCTCACAATCTATGTGGTGCAAATTGGCGGCAGTATAAACAACGCTACGCTCAGCTCGGGTGTTGTCTTTTCAGCAGTAGGCATTGCCATCGTCATCATGGGTCCTCGATGGGGAATCATCGGAGGGCGTATCGGTTATGACAAAATCCTTTTGATCGGGCTAATCGGCGGAGGGATTGGGAATATAATTCAAATTGGTGTTCATCATCTTGTCGGCTTTGGAATACTGCGTTTCAGTTATGGGCTGTTTTTTGCTGCCGTTTATCCCGCATTGAATTCCCTTGTCATCAAATACAGTGAGGCAGATTTTCGGGGAAGGGCAATCAGTCTTAACCAATCGTCAAATCAGTTCGGCATTGTCGCTGGTCCTTTGCTTGGCGGTGTACTTGGTGGATGGATAGGAATCCATTTCGTATTCCTCGTTACCGGTGTTGCCTTGATTGGAGCCGCCTTGACGCTCAAGGTGCTTGAAGCTAAACGTGTGAAACAGCTCGTATAAAAAGTGTTCTGGAGACAAATTCTTAAGAAAAAATTTCTTGAGATTTTAGTCTCTTTTTTTGTTTTGCTTCCTGCTTGCGATTAAATGAAGACGCATCATCCGTGATACAATATGGATTGGTTGGATTTTCATTAGTTGAGACTGAATTTAGGTTGTAGGAGGAAATCATAGTGAGGAACCTGCTCATTGCAGACGATGATGCGAATATTCGAGAACTGCTTCGATATGTGCTCACGAAAGAAGGATTTGGGATTTACGAGGCTCAGGATGGCATGATAGCGGTCGAGCTGATGAAGCAAACACCCATTGATTTAGCGATCGTTGATGTCATGATGCCGAGAATGGATGGGCTCGAACTATGTGACTATATTCGGCGAAATTACGATATCCCCATTATTATGCTTACTGCTCGGGATCAACTGCAAGATAAGGAAAAGGGATATACCCAGGGGACAGACGATTATCTGACCAAACCATTCGAGCCGGAAGAGCTGGTATTCAGGGTTAAAGCCTTGTTTCGACGATATCATCGAGCTTCAAGTGACACCATTCGATTAAATCGAATTACAATTGATCGGAGAAATATTGAGATTACGGACGGTCAGACTGTATTTCTGCTGCCGATGAAGGAATTCGAGTTGCTTTCGCAGCTTGCTGAGTATCCAGGCCGATTGTTTTCGCGCGATGAACTCATTCAACTTGTATGGGGAATGGATTACGAAGGTGATGATCGAACGGTGGATGTGCATATTAAACGGCTTCGTGAACGATTTGCGGATTACACGGACGATTTCACCATTAGGACGGTTCGCGGGATTGGTTACAAAATTGAGGTGGGTAAGTCATGAAGTCGCTATACTCCAGGGTCTTCCTTATTACGCTAACGGTCATCATTGTAAGCAGTATCATCGGTTTTCTCGGATCCAATATGTACTATCATGTCAAACTAAAGCCCTACAATGACGAGAAGTTAATTGGCATTGCGGAGCAGATGAAGCAGTATGCGGAGAAACAACCTGATAACATCCATGAATATCTGCAAAATGCGGCGGCACTTGGATATCAAATCTATTGGACAGACGGCCAAGGGACCAATCGCTACTATGGACGTGATTTCCGAGAACAGGATATGGATGATCACGCGAAAGAATCTGTTCTCAGCGGCAACTTGTATCACGGTGTCGCTGAGTTCCCGAACAAACCTTTTATCTCTGGTTTTTTTGATAATCGCTTGAGCAATACAGTAGGGGTCCCCGTTCATGGAAGAGACAGGACCTATGCCCTTTTCATACGCCCGGATGTGCTCCTGCAATTTGGTGAATTGCGCATATTTTTCGCACAAATCATTTTATTCACCATTATCATTAGCATCGTGCTTTTCTTAATCAGTACAACCTATTTAGTGAAACCGATCACTCGCCTGTCCGATGCGACGAAACGAATTGCTCAGGGAAGCTATAAGATTAAACTCCCGATCCATCGCCGCGATGAAATCGGGCAATTGGCTGAGCATTTTATGACCATGAGCCATGAATTGGACAGAGTCGATCAAGCACGGCAACAATTTGTAGCCAACGTCTCCCATGAAATTCAATCACCCCTAACGTCCATTCAAGGCTTCGCCTCCGTACTCGCAGATCGTGAGCTTCCTCAGGATGAAAGGAAGCACTATGCATCCATAATCGAGAAAGAGAGCCGCCACTTATCGATGTTAAGCAAGCAACTGCTTTTGCTATCGTCACTTGAGCAAGGACATGAATCAGTGAACAAGTCATCTTTCTCGCTGCGAGGGCAGATTCGCCAAGCTGTTCAAGTCCTGCAATGGCAGATTGAAGAGAAGGAGCTGCTGCTAAAACTTTCTGTACCTGAAACGATCATCCTTTACGGCGATGAAGTGCTGCTTATGCAAGTTTGGATGAATTTGATTGGCAATGCCGTCAACCATATCCCAAAGGGAAGAAGCATTGAAATACGAGCGGAACGGACAAATTCTTGTTGCAAAATACAGATTCAGGATACAGGCGATGGTATTGCGACCGAGCATCTGCCGTTTTTGTTCGACCGCTTCTATCGGGTAGATCGTGCACGCGAGCGTTCCTCCGGTGGGACAGGTCTTGGGCTTTCCATTGTAAAGAAAATCGTTCAAGTTCATGAAGGCCGTATAGAAGTAGCCAGTTCGCCGGAAGGAACCACCTTCACGGTTACGCTGCCTTAGATGTAATCTGTTATTCATTTGCCGTTCATTTTCGCTTCCTATACTTGAGTCATTACGAAGGAGGGAAGCATGATGTATCTTGCTATTCGAGAAATGAGGTTTGCTAAAGCCCGATATTCATTAATCGCCACCATTATGGTGCTTGTTGCATTTCTTGTTTTGTTTGTTACCGGGCTTGCGCAGGGTCTGGCGTATGATAATGCCGCATCGGTTAAAAACATGAACGCGACACATTTTGTACTGGAACAGGACGCCAACCACCGATTTACCCGATCGAAGATAGATAAGAACCAGATTGAACAAGCTGGCCTTGTCGTAGGACAAGAAAATGCCGAACCGCTTGGCGTGAAAATGACAACGGTTATGCAAGCTGGAGGAACGGAGAAGATCGATGTTACGATACTGGCTATTAATCCGGATGGTTGGCTGGCGCCCCAAACCGTAGAAGGTTCGCCGATGACCGAACTGACAGCAGGACATGTTCTTGTTGACAGGAAATTGTCGGATTCCGGCGTCAAAATAGGTTCAGAGCTGGTCGATCAAGCTTCAGGAACAAAATGGACCGTCAGTGGCTTTGTAAAAAACGAGTCATTTAGTCACACACCTGCTGTCTTTCTAAATAAACAAGATTGGCAAAATCTTCAGATGTCGTCCAGTCGAGGATCCGACTCTTCGGAGGAGCCATACAATGCGATTGCCATAAAGACCTCGAATGAAAAAGCCGATCAGCTCCAAAGCGTGCTGCCTCATACCGAAGTGATAAAAAAGACTGAGGCTGTGTCGGCTATTCCTGGATACAAAGAAGAGCAAGGCTCGTTGATGATGATGATTGTGTTCTTGTTTGTTATCTCTGCTTTTGTATTAGCTGTGTTCTTTTATGTCATTACAATTCAGAAAACAAGCCAATTCGGCATTTTGAAAGCTGTAGGCGCACGTACGGCCTATTTAGCAAAAAGTGTGGCGCTACAGGTTCTAGTCTTATCCATTGGCAGTTTAGTTATTAGTATTCTCTTCATTCAATTGTTTAAGGCTGTAATACCAAGTTCTATGCCATTTCAATTAGGTTTCTCTACTTTGGCGGTTACTAGTCTGTCTTTTATGGCCATGTCTCTTGTCGGCTCGTTAATTTCGGTGTGGAAAATTGTGAAAATTGACGCTTTAGACGCGATTGGGAGGACTGCAGCATGACAAACAGACTTGTCTTACAGGCGATTACCCGTACTTTTCAGGATGGCGGCAATGAAAGAATGATTTTGGATAAGCTGGACTTGGAGGTAGCCGAAGGCGAACTCGTTGCGGTGATGGGGCCTTCAGGCTCAGGCAAAAGCACGTTTCTGTCCATCGCAGGAGCGCTTCTTGAACCAACGAGCGGACAGGTACTGATTGACGGAGAAGCCATTCAGGGCAAGGACATGCAAGAACTGTCCGAACTGCGGCTTCAAAAAATCGGCTTTATTTTTCAAAGTGCCAATTTAATCCCTTACCTAAAAGTCGAGGAACAACTGATCTTGATCTCCAAGCTTGCCGGGACGGAGAAGGCGCGGGCAGGTCAAAGAGCCAAAACTTTGCTTGATCAAATGGGGCTCTCGCATCGACGAAACGCCTATCCTGAGAAGCTTTCAGGTGGGGAACGTCAACGGGTAGCGATAGCCAGGGCCTTTATGAATGACCCGGCTGTTCTGTTCGCAGATGAACCAACAGCGAGTTTGGACGCTTCACGCGGACTCGATGTCGTGCGTATGATTGCCAAGCAAGTCAAAGACCAGCGAAAGAGTGCCGTTATGGTTACGCATGATGACAGAGTGCTGCCGCTTTGTGACCGAGTGCTTTGGCTTGAGAACGGTAAACTAATCACGAAGTAAAAAGTCATTACAACATTTTATCATCTAAAAAAAACGTTCTATTAAGACTCCCTTGACTTTAATGGTAAGATAGAGACAAACGAAGAAAAGGGAGTGCTTTTTTGGCAGATAATTCCTGGAAAAGAAATCTTTTCGTGCTGTGGGTAGGGACTTTCCTCGTCAGTATGGCCTATACGGTATCCATACCGTTTATGTCTATATTTCTGCAAAATGATCTCGGTGTACAAAGCCATTTGGAACTATGGACGGGTGTCGTATTTGCCATTACTTTTTTGGCGGCTGCTTTAATCGCTCCATTCTGGGGCTCCATGGCCGATAAGTATGGCCGGAAGCCTATGATGCTTCGCGCCGGAATATGCTTGTCCATCGCGTATTTTTTATACTTCATCGTACAAAATCCATACGAGCTTATCCTCGTAAGAATTATCGAAGGCTTGCTCGCGGGTTATATTCCCTCAGCCATAGCGATGGTAGCAACGAATACGCCGGAAAAACACGTCGGCTATGCGCTAGGCATCATCTCTACCTCCGGTGCAGCCGCTTCCGTCATAGGACCGCTGGTGGGAGGAAGTGTAAGTTACCTGATCGGCACGCGTGACACCTTTTTGCTGGCAGGTGTGATGGTGCTGATTGCCTTCGTCATCGCATGGGTTTGGGTGAAGGAGCCTTCCTTTGTTAAATCCGAAGCGAAGCGATCCTCGGTGCTTAATGACCTTAAGGAAGCAATTGCGAATCGGACGCTCGTATACGCGCTGTTTATTGTCTTTATTACATCGACATCCATCATGATTTTGGAACCTTTACTAACGATCTATGTGCTGAAGCTTGGCTCCAGTCAGTCCTCCGCTTCACTTCATGCGGGGATCATTTTCTCCGCGGTAGGAATTGCAACATTGATTGCGGCGCCCCGTTGGGGCAAGCTCGGAAGCAAACTGGGTTACGAGAAGGTGTTGTTCATCGGACTTATCGGCGGAGGCATCGGGAATTTTTTGCAAATATTGTTCCACGATCTAATCGGATTCGGATCGCTGCGGTTTGTATACGGGCTCTTTTTCGCTGCTGTATTTCCAGCGCTTAATGCTTTTATCGCTACTCATACGGAACCAAGTTTCCGCAGCCGCGCGTTCAGCCTTAATCAATCGGCCAATCAAATGGGCCTGCTGTTGGGGCCGCTAATTGGGGGCTTTCTAGCAACCCAATTATCTATTCCCGTCGTATTCGCCATCAACGGCAGTTTGTTGTTGCTGGTCGCTGTGCTGCTTAAGCTGCCGAAGTTTTCTTTTCAATCTAGTGTATCCGCAGCCAAGGAGATATCTAAATAAGAGCTTTACCACACAGTTCCATGGCGAATGACGCCCAATCTCTGCAATAATATACTATAGCGACTATAAGCTAAGATGTAATATATGAGAAAAGCCGGTAAGAGGAGGTTCTCATGAATATTACATCTTTTGTTATTTACTGTATGATTGCTACCTTTACGCCTGGACCTACGAATATCGTGATTTTGTCCACCGTCCATCATCATGGGGCGAAAAAGGCGATGAAATATACGTATGGAGCAACGGTTGGCTTTGGCGTTTTACTGATTATTTCCGCTTTTTTAAATTCGGCATTCATGGCGTTCTTACCGAAAATAATCATGATTCTGCAGATCATTGGAAGTGGTTATATGCTCTACCTTTCCTATCTGATTTGCAAATTGGATACAGCGAGCCCGGCAGTAAACCAAGCGGCCACCTTTCGGTCAGGCTTTCTGATGCAGTTTATGAATCCGAAAGTCGTGTTATTTGCACTTACTGTAATTCCAGCCTTTCTTGTACCTACCTATCACTCACGCACGATGATGTCAATTAGCATTATGGTTATCATAGGCATTGGGTTTTTAGGATTTCTCACATGGGTCCTTTTCGGTGCGATCTTCAAGGCATTTTTACATAAGCATAACAAGATTGTTAATGTCTTATTGGCGTTATCTTTGGCTTATGCTGCCGTTATGGTTTGGTTGTAAGCAAGCTTACCAAGAGGTGAATGAAATGAACCAATTTGTGTATAAAAAGTCGGCCGGTATTAAAGCGCTGTCGGCGAGTATGACGGATTTTAAGTATAAAAAGCACGCTCACCAGGAGTACGCCATCGGGGTGACGTTACGTGGGATTCAAGAATATAACTTGGACGGCAGTCTGCAATTATCGCATCAGAATGGTGTTATGCTCTTTAATCCGGAACAGACGCATGATGGCATGGCTCATGACCAGACAGGTTTGGATTATGTCATGCTTTATTTTGATCCCCAATTACTTTTGGATGCTACAGAGAAAAAGGAGATCTTGCGATTTTCAGCTCCGATTGTCTACGATGTTCAGCTAAAACAACGCGTTTTAAGTCTCTCTCATGCCATTTTAAGTGAAAAGGATGAGGCTTTGTGCAGCGAATTATTCGTAAATCTCGCAGAGAGCCTGGTTCAAACGAACTTTTCAACAAATGTCAAGAAAGATAACCAGTTGATTCGTAAAGCAAGGGAAATGCTGCATGCCAACCTGGAACATGTGCTTAAACTTGACGAAATCTCGAGCGAGCTTCAATTATCAAAGTTTCAATTAATTCGTTTATTCAAGGCCCATATGGGAATATCCCCCTACCAATACTTCTTGAACGCCAAAATCGAACGGGCGAAATGCATAATCGAGAAAAATAAGGATATATATTCAGCCGTAGCTGCCTGCGGATTTGTTGATTTAACCCATCTAAACAAACATTTCAAAAGTGTCTACGGGACAACAGCATTTGAATATATATCCCATCTGCATTGAAAGAAACGTCCAATAGGGATGAAGCCACCCAGCCGGAACGAACGCAAGTGATTGCGCCCGTTCCGGCTAGAGGCGCTTAGATATCATACGTTCGTTCCAGAGCGATAGGGCTTGTTGTAGTGTTCCTTACGAATTTCACTAGGTGTCAGACCGGTATGCCGTTTGATGGTTCGTGCAAAATGATACGAGGTTTTAAAACCGGATTGTTCGGCAACTTCACCAATATTCAAGCCTGTACTGCGCAGCAATTCCAGCCCCTTTTTTACCCGATACTGCCATAAATATTGGATCGGTGTTACCCCTTCATCCCGCTGGAACAGGCGAATCATATGCTCGGGCGTTTTTCCGGTAATCTGCGATAAATCCTTAAGGTTAAGCTCCTCGCCAAATCTTTCGTGGATTGTTTCCACAGCAAGGAGAACGGCCGGATGTTTCAGGTGATTTAATCCCAAATGCAAACACTCCGTCGCATATAACCACAAAGCAGAACGGCCTAGCGCTTTTACCACTTCGTCCTCCGTAGAACATCCATCGTTTTGCAAAGACATCAGCATATCTGTCAATTGATTCAGTCGCGTCGTCAAGGGGATGTAGAGCGGTAACGAATCGAAATAAGCCGCAGCGTCCGGTACTAAAGGTTCCACTGCCACAGCAATCCAACGGTGCCACGTGTCACGTTTCTCATTAAAATGAAACATCTCCTCATGTCCCGGTTTGAGCAGCGCAATGCTCTCTGGAGGGACTGAGAAGGGGACGCCGTCAATCTCTACCGTCATGGAGCCGCTATGGACCAGGACAAGCTGCAGATCCATCTGAATACGGGGACCGTATTTCCCGCCGGGGCCATAGACCACGGTACCTGCGTAGGTATTCGTCACAACAAAAGAAGGTGGAATGACTTCCACCTTGGATGCTATGTCCATTCGATTATTCCATCCTTTCGGACAGCTTTTCTTTCATTATACAAGAGAGATTTTCTTTTTTAAATCTTCTCGCTCAATCGTTGAGTCATGGCGGATGTAGTGGCATACATAGGAGCGCCGCCAGCGGTTGGAACGGTTTCGTGTAGAAGAGTGGATAAGGTTGCTGTCAAAAATCAAGATATCCCCTTTATCCAGAATAACCGGAATCTCCTGACTTAAATCGATGCCTTCCACCTCATGGGTCCAAGCTTCGTGTTCCTGTAAATTTTTCACATCGCCATGGGGCAGAACTCCGAGTTTCTGAGAGCCGGGGATGACGTACAGGCAGCCGTTCTCTTCATTGGTATATTCCATGGCAACCCATGCGGCGGTCAACGTGTTCGGATCATTTTTAATGTAGTAATAGTCCTGATGCGCTGCTTGCCCTGGGGAGCCGGGTTCTTTGTAAAAGTACATGCTTTGGACGCCAACGGCTTCATCGCCCAGAACTTGGGCCAGTGCGCCGCGTACAACCGGCAGCTTCATCATCTGCAAGGAAAAGCCGTCATGCAGGTGAGGATTGAACAACCGGAGGGAAAAGCGGTCCTTGTCATCCACCACGGCTCCGCCTTTTCTTGGTTTTGCCCATTCAGGCATAGATTCGGAAGAACGGATAGCATGAATATGCGAATTAAAAGCATCGATCAGATCATCGCTGCAGCCATTTTTAATAATAATAAAACCATCTTCATGGTACTGCTTGATTTGCTCCGATGTAAGTGGATTTACTCTCTCTGATTGAACTTGAATTGTCATAAAAAAATCCTCCTTTGTTCGTATAAAACTGATGTGCAATTCCTTTATATTTATAATAGTAGATGATTTTAAAAGGGAATAAAATGCACGCGAGTCAGATATTTTGTGTCTGAAATTGATATCTACTACAAAATCTTTTGGAGGTAAATTTTTAAAATGGTTGTGAAAATTATCATTATGAATTAACATACAGGAAGTGTTCATTCAAGCAATAGAGAAACGCATGTTCGTTTTATTTGTAGCGGAATTATCAAAGGAAGTAATGGTGGAAGCGGAGTTGACTGACGGATCATGATGAAAAAAGAAATTGCGCATATTCGCAAGTTATTTAAATTGGATCACGAGTTGCTAAATCTTTACGAAATTTTTAACGTGTATATTATGAAGGAAACGAATGAGATCTACCACTACGAACGCCAGCCGTTCGCCTTATTGGACAGAGAGAAGCAGGAGCTCTATATGGCGAATTTCAAAAAACTGCTGACCGGCGAATTAGATCAGAAGATGTTCGAATTGAAATTTCAGGAAGAAGCGGAACAACCTACAAAGGTGCTTCTCCATCAAGGTTTGATAACCGGTGATCCGCAAGAATGGCAGGATTTAATGCTTTTGTTGGTGGATAAAATGTTGGCGGATACCGTATACGAACAGGATACGGTGATTACTTTTGTTCGCGGTCAATATTCCCGCCCGACCAAGGCGAGGAACGATGAAGCCGAGCAGAGTGAAAAGGACGAAATGTTCGCGAATTTGTTCATTCTGTGCAGCATTAATTCCACGGAGCAGCAGCGGAAAACGCTCATGTTTGATTATGTCGAGAGGGAATTCAAGTATAATGTCTTCGTAGACCCGATCATCAAATTGAATACGCCGGAGCAAGGGTTTTTCTACCCTAGCGTGACGGATAACTACTCCGACGTAAATCGGATTCTGTACTGCTCGGGGAGAGCGCATGAACCGAATGTGCCTTTCATTGAGCAAGTCCTGAATGCCGAGAAGACCGTGACGGCGCTGGAAGAAAGAGCTATTTTTGAGGATATCGTGAAGGAAGTGGCAGGTGAAGAACTGGATGCCTCTACGATTGCACAGGTATACGAGGAAATTCATCGGGTCATCGAGTCCAACGAGGAAGAGGAGCCTCCGAAGCTGGATTATCAAGATGTGGAACGTATGCTGATGGTGAGCGGCGTGGAGGACGTGACGAAGGAAAAGGTGGAACGGGCGTTTCAAAATGTCGTCGACGACAAAAACTATGAAATTAAAGCAAGCAGCGTCCTTCCGAAGTTCACATCAAAATCTATTAAGATTGATACAAAAGTAGCTACGATTTCGGTTAGTCCGCAAGATTTAAAGTATGTGAGACAAGTGAACTATCAAGGAAAACGATGTATCCTGATCGAGGTTGACGAAGACGTTATTATCGAAGGATTTACGCTCAGTACGGAGACGTTGTAAAACGGAATAATTAAGTGGGGCCACGCGGGTTTGCGGGCTCCTTTTTTCTAATTAACAGGCATTTTTTATTTTGAAAATGTGAATGTTATCATAGCAAGTGTGAAATGTGAAATGCAGTCTACATAAGGGAGAATATGATGATGCAAGAGAGCCAATTTGATCAAATTTATGCGATTATGGAAGCTTCATTTCCTGAAATTGAACGCAGAACTTATGCAGGAGCAAAAGAACTGCTATCTGATCCTAACTATCGGCTTATTCCTGAAGTCGAGGACAACAAGATCATTGCTTTTTTAGCCGTATGGGAATTCCCTATGTTTCGGTTTGTGGAGCACATTGCTGTTGATCCTGGCGTACGGGGAAGCGGTTTAGGCGGAAAATTAATGACGGCTTATATCGCAGAATCATTAAAGCCCGTTTTATTGGAAGTGGAACCCCCAACTACGGACATAGCGGAGCGAAGAGTAAACTTTTATACACGGCTCGGCTTTCATCTGAATGATTTCCATTATATGCAGCCGCCTCTTCAGATTGGGATGCCTGATTTGCCGCTCAAGATTATGAGTTATCCTCAAACGCTCACGGAAGCGACGTTTTCTGTTTGTAAAGACATCTTATATACAAAAGTGTATAAGGTTGCTAGAACATATTGAACAAGCTCCCGTAAGGTTCATTTTCCATTTAAGTTTCATTAAAGGTTGTCAATCAGGCCATTGACACGCCCCTCTCCGGCGTAAGCCTGGAGGATCGTCCGATCCTTGGCAAGCTGCTTGAAGTACCTGAGTACAAGGAGAAGTATCATACCTACTTGCAAGAAATTGTATGGTTACTTTGCGGACGGTAAATTCGAACAAACGGTTGCGAACCTCGATCAATTGATTTCCAGCCATGTGCAAAACGACCCAAGCGCTTTCAACACTTATGACGAGTACAAAGCTGCTGTTACGGAGTTAACGAAGCTAGGAAAACACTTCGTTCGGAGAGCATTCAAGGTCAGCTGAACGGCGAAATCCCTTCAACAACCGAGGGGCAAAAAGCTGACGCCAGCGCACTGATCGACGCCTCAACGGTGGATCTGTCGAAGATGGGCAACGGGATGGGCAAAGGCGGACCCGGCGGCAAAGACGGTTTCGGAGGCGGGCAACGCCGATTCCCGAACGGAATGAATGGCGGTAATCGAGGTAACAGCCTGCGGCGGAGCAAGGAAGTGAAACGGCCGGTCAGGCAACTTCGGCACCTGCGAACGTATAGGAAAAGTCCTCAAACCGCTCGTACCGAGTTGGTTTGGGGCTTTTTTTACTTCGTTAGAGAAATTTAAATGGTATGGTAATCTGGGATACATTTTTTATTTTGGCGATCCTCGTTAGGAGAACATTACATGAAGAAAGAAGCTTTGCGGATCATCTTAAACACGTTAAAGTGATGCAATGTCATTATTGGAACTATGACTTTGGTAGTGAATGAATAGGAGGATTTATCTAAAGTTCCAATAGCCTCTTTCCGTTAATTCGACAAAAACTATTATTGTTTTAATACTTTTCTAAACATTTTGTGAGAAAATACCGATAATGACTTTATATACATCGACATAATTCTACAAAATGTAGGTACTAAGTAGGGGTTTAAGGAACTACACTTATGTAGGTGTTGATGAAAACTATGAAAAGGGGAGTAAACGTTGAATAGACGTCGGAAAGCCGGATGGGCCAAACTATTAATTGCTGCATTGCTACTACAGTATATACCGCTCTTACACGGCGGGTTGAGTGTAGCTCAAGCTGCAGGAGTGGCTAACGGAACCAACACAGTGCTGCAGAATACATACGGTCCAGCAACAAAAATTACGGATTATACATGGAGTAGAGTAACAACGAATCTTGCGCCTGATCCTAGACAAGGTGCATCCATGGTCTTTGACGAAATGGCTGAGAATGTAGTTATGTTCGGAGGCCAGGATAATAACAAGTTCTTCGATGAGACATGGATATGGGATGGCAAACAAAAAACTTGGCAGGAACAACTTAACCTTGCGAGCTCCCCTCCAAAACGCAAAGGTGCAGCAATGGCATATGATCCAGGCACAGGGAAAGTTCTTCTATTCGGAGGCGAGGGTCAGTCCGGCGTGCTGCTGGGTGATACTTGGCTTTGGGATGGTATGAACGCTACTTGGGAGCAAGTTACAGGGCTTCCTGACTCCCCGATAGCTCGCGGAGGCGCTCAAATTGCCTTCGACGGCGAACAGTTGGTTCTGTTCGGCGGATATTCGGGCAGCGGAAGTTCTAAGACTCTTCAAGATGATACTTGGCTGTGGAATGGAACGGGCTGGACGGAGGTTGATCCTGCTGAAAAACCGCCTGCTGCTTATGGCGGGCAGATGGCTTTTGACGGCCAAACGGCAGTACTCTACGGTGGGAATGCAGGTTCTATTACGAAAGAGTATACGAGTACGGGTACGAAAGTAACGAAGTCGGTCACGCATGATGACAGCTCCCCATTATTATGGAAGTGGAACCGGGAAACCAAGTCATGGAGTTCGACAGCCGGTCCGGAGGGTTACGGCCGATGGGGGCAGGCGATGGCTTATGATGGGCGTCGCGTTGTCTTTTTTGGCGGAGAACGCGACTATGTCCATAATTATGATAACGAATTGATTAAAAAATTAAAGCTGCCAACGAGTACGTACCCTCCGACGTTCGGTAGCATGGCCTATAGCTGGTATAAAAGTGGGTGGGAAAAAGCTCCTTTAAAATTCTCCACCGGGGTTATGTACAAAAGTAATATGGACAAGGACGGAAAGGTTTATGAGGTCCAAGGGCAACCCAATCAGGTGCCTTTCCCATTAAGTTATGCCAGCATGGCGTTTGACGGCAAAAACTTCGTCATGTTTGGCGGAAGTCGCGATCAAATTAGTATCATGGATAAAGTTTTCGGCTCAGTAGTTGATTCTGTGCCTGCAGGTAATATGAACGAAACCTGGCTGTATGGCTATACACCTCCGACAGCGCCTGGTGTTAAGCTTACTGTGGATCCGATGGAGATGATCTATTTTGATCCAAAACATATAGATGACACAATAAGCGTAGTTACGAATGTCTATGATGACGGTACTAAAGACATTATCGCACGAGGAGTTGAGTACCGAGAATACCTTCCAAAAGTAGAAGGGAAAGAACAGGAATTCAGCAATTGGATCCAGGTACCTTACACAGGTACGGAAGAAGGAACAAGTTCCTTTACCGTTGTATTAAAGGGTCTGAAGTGGCAGCAAAAATATCAAGTTCGCGGCTATGCAGCCAACGAAATTGGTAAGAGCTATACGGAACCAGTGCCAATCATCCTGAATGATGATGATCAGACTATAAAAACACCTGATGTTCTTAAGTATGACCGGATCGGCCCATCGGTTCTACATGTGAAAGACAAAAAGCGATTGGTCGCAGTGGGTACAGGTATTCCTAATCTATTTCGTAAACCTGTAGGAGATATCCATTACTACTTGCAAAGCAAGGATGGCATCCAATATAGCCTTAAAACTAATGTTATTAATGAGCGTCAATTGGAGTTGTTCTGGGATGAAAAAGATGGGGCTTTGCCTCCAGGAAAATATGATATACATCTGAATCATGTTTACTATGGCGACTACGTATTCCCAGAAGGTCTCCTAATAACAGCACTAGACTTCTACAAACCAAGAAACTTCGCCAGAGTAGATGTGCCTAGCACGTCCACCAGCAACGAAGTAAACAGTCTTGGTCTGCAAGGGCCGTTCACGGAAGATCCGTCAGCGCAAAATGTCTATGTACTTAATGATCCATCCGAACCAGTAGTCATCAACGACTCGGTCATGTTCAAAGGCACCAGTCTTGTCGTAGACAAAACGAAAACCCCAGCCACAATAACCGGCAACGGCCGCTTATATGTCAATGGCGGTGGAGCACTCGGTTCGAATCTGTCTTACACGATTCATGATGGGCCTTTCACCATCACATCAGACAAGTTTTCTTTCGACTTGAGCGGTTCAGAAGCGACAGACTACTTGAATATGGACATGCCCGTCAAAGCAAGCTCGCTTATTTTCACAAAAGAAGGCCTGCGCCTAACGGGTGATCTGGAAATCGGCTTGCAGGTAGGCAGTCAAAAAATTAAGGAAACTGTGCCGTTTGATGGCCTGAAATTCCGCAATAATCGTTTTGATTTGTCGGGCACCTTTACGATGAAAAATAGCTTTCAGGTTGGCCCAATCAAAGCAAGTGATACCAAATTCGTCGTGGAAAGCCGCATTCCTTATGTCGGTGTTCAGGGAACAGGCAGCTTACCAGATACGAAGTTAAGCTTCGATTTGAATATGAGAACCAAACAAGGACGTTTGGATAGTGTAAACTTTGGCATGTATCAGAAAGTGAAGCTTGCGTCGACAGGTCTTCAAGTTAATTATCTGTTCGGCAGCGTGGACAAACTTGCTGAGATGTCTCAGATTCCTCAAAAGTTCGCTGTCACCGGATCTGTGAACGATGTTATTGTCCCTGAAATGAAGCATCCTCAGGCGAATTACAAGTTCAATCTGATCGGTACCGATTCCATTGATACGGATCTAACGACCTACGGTTTTAACGGCAGCGGAACGGAATATTACTATTGGTTGCCTGTCAAGAACATGAACATGCAAACGGTAGTAAATCCGGCAACGGCTGGAATCAAAGGATTTTCTTCGCCGGGCTTTGCAACGAAAGGCGATATCAATCTTTTTGAAGTCGTCAAAGGAGCCATTGGCACGTACTCTTTTAACCAAAAAGGGTTCAACGGAGCGATTAAAGGAACGGTTTATGTTCCAAAAGGGATTCCGCGAATTGGCGGAGCGACCGTGAGTAACGTTGCACTCAGTGTAAATGAAACAGGTGTATACGGGACTTTTAAACATAACGGCGTTGGGGCTAATCTGAAGTATACGTTTAATAACAATACGATTCTGTTCGAAGTGGAAGCAGAACCGCCTAAGAAGTCTTGGTGGGAAAAAGGTCTGGATTTCGTGAACAATGTTTCCGATTTTATGGACGCTGCAGAACCATGGTTGGACATTGCGGAAGAATTATTCTTAAGGAATACAGATTCGGGCAATCAGAGCAAAGAAGGCAATGAGGTAAGGATCGCTGCTGCGAATCCGCTTAAGCGTGTCTTTGATCTAAGACCGGTCAGCCTATCTTTCCAACCGGAGGAGCCAGTGCATACCGATGCGAAAGCACGCATTGTGAATGGACAGCTTACATCACTGGATCAAACACCTTTGATCACAACGGAAACCAATGCTGCAAACGGGAAGTCGACAGCTTCATTTGCGGTGGAACGTTCCTTCACGGCACTTTTTGCCTTGACAGGAGATCAACGGGCTGCTGTTTTAAAAGCGACGGCATCGGGACAAGGTTTTGAGCAGACCTTGCGTCCAGAAATCAGCTATGATGCCGCCAGCCAAATGACCTATATGCGTGTATCCTTGTTTGCAGGCAAATGGAGTCTAACAACAAACACAAATAGTCACATTCAAGTGAATGAATTGTTATTTGCCAACGGAGCGCTGAACTTGAGCCAGTTGGCGGAGCTATGGTCGCAAACACCGGATCGCTCGGTTACCTCATTTACAGTGAAAGAGCGTGGAAGCTACGTGCTTAACGTTGGTGAGGCTCAAGGCGATGTTATTGTTTACAAACCAGATGGAAGGCCATACAGTCTGAACACGGCACAGAACGAAGCGAATTGGAATGCTTTGCGCGACGCCAATGGTCATGTGTACACGTTAGTGGATGCGGTCGAGGCCGGAACATGGATGATCAGCGCAGGCACAAGTCCAAGCGCCGTATTAAGCACAGTATCATCTAAGGTGAAAATCGAGGATGTCGCGCAGTGGGTGCAGGATCAAGCTTATCCTACCGTGTTTGATATGACCAAAACAGATAATGGTCAAGCGATTGTAGAGATTTACGGGGCCAATGAGCAGACAAAGCTGTATGCGCCAAATGGTGAATTGTACAAACTTCAAACTGATCCGAGTTTGCCAGGTTTGAATGTGCTGTATGATGAATCACAGCAGAAGAAAACGTATTTGCTGGACGGTATTGATTTGAGTGGACAGTGGCAAGTTGTAAGCAGCAGTTTTACAAATGTTGTTGCCTACAAGTCGACAAGGAAGTTTAAGTCGATTAAACCACTGACGATGGAAGGCCGATTTGGCAAATATTTTGATATTGCCGAAAAAGGCGATTATATGTTGACGGTCAGCGGCGGAAACGCCAATACCGTGATTACAGCACCTGACGGTTCGCCGTACACACTGAACTTTGATGCTCCTGCCGGCAACGCTTATTTACAGCCGGCGTCAGACCGAGTAACAAATGCGAGCCCAGGCGGAGATCCGCTTGAACAGACGAAGGTCACAACACCAAATCCAGTGAACGACAGCAAGGATACGCTTTACGTGACACTCCTTAATGCGCCAGCTGGCAAATGGATGATTCAAAACGCGAAAAAAGTGGATTTGCAAATACAGAAACTAATCCCTCAGCCAGAGATTAAGGCTTCCGTGAAGACTGCAGCTGGCGCGGAAAATCGTGTTCAAGTTGCATGGTCCATGGAGAATGCATCATCTGATGCACAAGTAACCATGATGTTAACGGACAGCGCCGATCAATGGGTGGGAGAAGTTATTCAAAGCGGTCTGCCATCTTCCGGCAGTAAAGCTATTGATCTTCCGACTTCCATGCTGCCTGGAACTTACTATCTTTCTGTAGTAGGGGAAAGTGCAGATAAAGCACCGATCCATGCCATTGCGGAAACAACCGTAGAGGTGACTGCGCCTATTTCACTGAGCACACCTGAGCAACCTAAGGTGCTTTCTACAGGAAATGGAGAAATATCCTTGCACTTTGCTTCTATTGCAGGTAACGTGACTGCTTATCGTATCTGGGTTAGTGACAGTACGAGCGGCAAGGCGGCAGTTCCGGTGATGGATATAACACCTGAAGCGGGAAGTGAGCAGAACGCCGTAATGACTGGATTAACGGCTGGAGCAACTTACCAGATTGCCGTCTCGGCTATTGGCAATGAGCAAGGGCGTGTTGTGCTCAGCCCAACATCTGCGAGTGTGACGACGGATTTGCCAGTTCCGCAACCGTCAACGTTAGCCGTGGCGCTTGACGCTGGCGCACAACCCGTCATTGAACAAACGTATACGTCATATGACGGAAATGAAGAGACGTTGTTGCTTACAACAGCTGAACAAGCCTCTCTGAAAGTGACGGCTAATCAAGCCGCAGCTCTTACTTTGTTTGTGAACGGACAGCAGCTTGGCAGCAGCGAGCATGTAGCAGCAGGTGGAACTTCCACGTTTGTTCTGCAAGATTTGCTTCAAACGGCTGTATTGAAAGAGCGAGAATATAACGTATTGGTTGAAGCCGTGAATGAGCGCGGCGACCGGAGTACGGCATACCGCAAGGTTTTCATTGACCGCACCGGACCGATGCTGATCGCTTCCGGAGGCAATGACGCGCAGGGCAAGCCGATTTCGTTGAATGGTATCGTTACAGATACCAGCAGAGTTTATATCGCCGGCCAAACTGACGCGGGAGCTAAGCTTGTTGTCAACGGCATTCAAGTACCGCTGGATGATAAAGGGAAATTCGACTATTACGCACCATTGGAGTGGGGAACATCGACGGATCGAGTGCAGCTCACGATGACGGCTACGGACCGGGTTGGCAACAAAACGGAGTATGGCTTTGAAGTCATTCGAGGTGTAGCTGAAGCAATTCCGGCAACCCCTAGTGATCTTGCAGCACTGACAACAGGCAACGCACAGATGCGCGCTCCGTATCAATTCGGTACAACCGCTTATCAAGCTTTAGCTTATTCGGACAATGTTCGTATTTATGCAGTTCCGATGGCTGCTGCTTCTGTCGTAACGATCGACGGCAAGCCAGTTTCTGAGAGCGGTTATGTCGATATCGCGGTACCTGTTACAGGGAAATCGGTATCCATCAAAGTACATTCCGATAGTGCAGGAGACAAGTTCTATACGCTAAGTCTTGATGGAACAGGCTCCAATGAAGCATTATTGGCTACTTTGAAGCTCACGAATGCCACGGCCTCGCAAAAAAGCGATGTGCTTCCAGCGCAAGCCTTCACAGGGGCGGAAGAAAGTTATGCTGTTTATGTGGATAACACCGTGGACACGGTAACCTTGACACCCGGCGCTATGAAAGCAGGTTCCAGCATTAAGGTCAAAGGACAGTCCGTTCAGAGCGGGCAAGCATCCCAAGCGATTCAGCTGCAAGTTGGCGAGAATCAAGTTCCTGTGGAAGTTACCTCTCCGGACGGTGCGGAAACACGGAGCTACCAAGTAGCCGTATGGCGGGAACCAAGCGGTAATGCGCTGTTGCAAAGCTTGGGGCTTGCTACAGACGGAGCTGATTTGTTAGCTGATTTTAACCCGGCAGTGAAAAATTATGAGGTACTAGTGCCTTACACAGCGCTCGAGTTTAAGCTTCTGCCAGTTCCCGAACAGTCGGATGCAGAAATTCATATCGATGGTCAAAAGGTAACAAGCGGAGCGGTCTTGCCCCTTCCATTTACGAAGGATGCACAAACCTATGCTATTGAGGTCAAGGCTCAAGATGGTACGACGCTCACATATAACGTATCTGTATTGCGTAAGCAGACAGTGCCTGGGCAGCCGCCATTACTGGCGAGTTTGCAGGCAGGTACGATCTTGGACGGTGCTTTTACGCCATACAAGCTTAAATACGGAACGATTTCAACAACCGAAAGTGCTAACGCAACAATTAAGGCGATTACCAATGATCCAGAGGCAACGGTAACGGTGCAGCATGTAAAACAAAAAGGCGGCGGCACCTTTGAACCTGCTCTAGCAATTGGCAGCAATACCATTATCGTTAATGTGGAGTCAGCGGACCTTAAGTCTTCACAGACTTATTCCATCGACGTCAAACGTATCGAGGAGTCAAGTTCTAGCCCTGACACGCGCCAAACGACGGTTGCTGGAAGTTCCGGAGGTTGGACTTTCCAAACCAACATCGTACGGACCCAATCGTCAGATGGCAAAGTGTTGGATACGGTGAAGTTGGATGGCGTGGATGCACGTAGGATTTTGGAAAAAGCAGCACAGAATAACGACCAGGTTGCTCGTATTTATGTAACGGATTTGCCAGAAAATCCAGCGGATGAGCGAATTGTCAGCTTAAATTCAGAAACGGTTAGCTTGCTTGCAGGTGGCGGCATGGCGCTGCAACTGGTGCTGCCTGACGGGCAGATCACAGTATCAGCGGAGTCCCTGAAGCAAATGAGTAAAGACGGAAAAGATGCTTATTTCCGAATTGTTCCAGTCCGTGTTGAAGCTGAGCGCAGTGAAGTAACAAAACGCGTGCAAGCTGCTGAGCTTGTGCTCAAAGATGCAGGAGATCGATCTGTCTCCATTATCGGTCAACCAGTCAAGATTGAGACAAACTATTCAGGATACAAGACGGAAGTTGTATTCCCGCTGAATAACCTCAGCCTGCCGGATAACGCAGCTGCGGCCAAAGAAATTTTGGATGAGCTGGCTGTGTACATTGAACATAGCGATGGCGAAAAGGTGCTAACGCACGGAGAAATCCGTTATGATGCGGATGGCAAACCAGTTGGTATTGCTATTGAAATTAGTAAGTTCAGTACATTTACCATTATTCAGAAAAATGGAGCGAATGCACTGCAACCTTATTTATCCGGTTACCCGGACGGCACATTCCGCCCTTCACAAGCCATTACGCGTGCGGAATTGGCGATGATTTTGAATCGTATTGGCGCTGGGAAGTCGGGCAATGATTCGGCATCGGCACAACCTAGCGGTTATCCTGACGTTGCCAAAGAACATTGGGCGGCAGAAGCCATTGCCAATATGCAGCGCGCAGGTGTGATGCTTGGCGATGACACCGGCTTCCGCCCAGATGACGCGATTACCCGCGGGGAAATGGCCAGCATTGCGGCAAGGCTGCTTCCTGCCGGAGATGGCAGCACCTCCTATGCGGGATACAGCGATACGCAACAGCATTGGGCTTTCGAAGCCATTAAGAAAGCATCGCAAGCGGGCATTCTGCAGGGTTATTCCGATGGCACCTTCCTGCCGGAAAAGCAATTGAATCGTGCGGAAGCAGTCACGATTTTGAACCGATTGTTTAAGCGGCCGACTGCCGATGTGAAGTCATCGAGCTGGCCGGATGTACCGCAGGAGCATTGGGCACTTCGTGAAATTGAATCAGCCTCCGGCACCGTACAAACGTTGTCTGATGGCAGTGTATACGTGGTACCAAATCATTAATAAAATTCAAACAAAAAAGTCCATGAGCATGAACTGCTCATGGGCTTTTTCGTGTGAAAACGCATGATTCTCCTAACTTGTTATTTTGCTGGTAGAAGATGCAGAGTTGGTTTAATATATGAAGTATGCGCTAACAAGTTTAAGAATTTTAACAGAAGTGAGGGAGTTATGATTCTATTTGACTTTATAGTCAATATTGCTATATTTTCACTGCTTGTCAGTACACCATTGGTCATCCGCTCGTTTATTCACCAAAAGCCGATTAAGTATTTTAGTTTGTGGGCAAGCCTTTATGCTGGGGTTGTTTCGGTTATTCTCGTCATCCTTTCTATCAAGCAGCAAGGGTATGCCTACGATATTAGATACGCGCCCGTTATTCTTGTGTTTGCTTATTTTGGGCCGATCCCTGGGGTGATAACCGGGTTATTCTCACTGCTTACCAGACTTGTTTCCGGTGGAAATTGGGCTCCGGCCATCATAGGCTGGTTGATCAATATGATGATTTTGTGTGTTGTACATAAAATCATGTCTCACAGCTCACAATTCAGAAAAATCGGCTCTCTTTTTATGGCTTATGTTGCGGGATATTTGGTAACGATTCTGTCGTTTCATATTTTATTGACCGAGCCGTTATTTCATTTGCAATATGTCCTGTTTGTCATGTTAGGCGTTATTTTGGGCGGCTTGCTGATCGAATCGAATGATCGGCTTTTAAGAATTAATAGGCAAAATAAATACATGGAAGCGACGCTGGAAAAAAGCGAATCGAAGTACAAGCTGATCGCTAATCATACTTCCGACTTGATCATCGTTATGGATCAAAATCATACGGTGAGTTATTTTTCTCCCTCCCATGAGCTTGTGTTAGGGTATGAACACCATGAATTAAAAGGGAATCTATTGTGGATGTTGGTGCACCCGAAGGACTTGGAGATCTTTCATCAAACGATTTCGACGATGATTGGAGGGCAGGAAGGTTATTCATTGGAAGTTCGCCTTAAACATAAAGATGGACATTGGAAAGAGTTTGAATCACGCTGCCAGCCTGTCAAAGGTAGTCATTATGTCATCGTCATCAGCCGCGATATCTCCGACCGCAAAAAAGCGGAAGAAATTCTATTGCAGTCAGAAAAACTTTCGATTGTCGGAGAGCTCGCGGCAGGGATTGCGCATGAAATTCGAAATCCTTTAACGACAATAAAGGGATTCCTGCAAGTATACAAAGAAGGCAATTATTCGAGAAAACACAATGAATTGCTGTTATCCGAACTCGAACGGATTGAAGCCATTACCAGCGAATTTCTTTCATTAGCCAAACCTCAATTGACACAACTTACAGTTACAGACCTACTTGAGCTCGTGGATTACACGACTGAGATTTTATCCCCCGAAGCACTTCTGAAAAATATTGAATTCCAAATAAGCTACGAAGCGACACACTTCCCGATTACCGGAGAAAAGAATCAGTTAAAACAGATGCTTCTTAATATCATCAAGAACGCAATGGAGTCGATGCCTGATGGCGGAGAAATTCAAATTTGTTTGCGCAAAGAAGGGGAATGTCATGGTGTGATTGCCATCCAAGATCACGGTTGCGGGATTCCAGAGGAGCTATTGCCGAAATTAGGGGAGCCTTTTTATAGTTTAAAGGAGAAGGGAACTGGGCTTGGTTTAATGATTTGCAAGAAGATTATTAAGCAGCATGAAGGTGATATTACCTATTCAAGCAAAATGAATGAAGGAACTTTAGTAGAAATTCGTCTGCCGTTACTTCAAGCATGATTTAACAGATCCTAGCCATATTAATTGATGGGAGGAATGATGGATTATGCCAACACGTACATATCTTAACGGATCAGTTCTGGTGCTTTGCCTGATATCGGGCATCGTCGATGTGATCGGCTATTTGGGGCTGGGACATGTCTTCACAGCTAATATGACAGGTAATCTTGTGCTAATCGGAATCGCTATCGGGCAAGCGCAGCCGCTGGCTGTGCTTCGTTCCATTCTTGCTTTTATTGGTTTTGTTGCCGGTATCGCCCTCGCAACTGTGATCGTGAAGCAAGGTCGGGAAGAGCAAATTTGGTCCAGAGGAGTAACGGCCGCGTTAGGCAGCGAAGCTCTTCTGCTTTTAATTGCAGCTTTGCTCTCCTATGCGGGAGAAAGCGAAAGGAACTTATATATCCTGATTCTACTATTGAGCATGGGGATGGGCATGCAAACGACAGTCGCCAGACATTTGAAAGTTGCTGGGATTTCGACGACCGTTTTGACCAATAACCTCGCGAATGTTATCGAGGATACCATTGCTCATTTTCGCCGAATTAATCGTTTTACTGCAGACGCATGGTTGCGCACATGGGCGGTAGCCATTTATTGCCTTGGTGCGGTAATTACCGCTGTTTTGGAACCGCACGCGCTTTTTGCGTCCATCTGGATACCAGTTGCTCTGTTGGTCGGGCTTGTGACAATGGCGGCAATTCGCTTTCGTTAAAAATGATGAGAAGAACTCATACAAAGGGGTATGCATGAATAAGACAAAATTACTGGGGCCAAAATCATACTTATTCATTTTTCCAGCGATTGCGCTAGTGATAGTTTCTGAAAGCATCACTTTCCCGGCAAAAATCAACTGGCTGCTAGTCTTATTCCTCCTATCAATAGCCATCATCGAACGGATTTATATGCATCTTTTCAATAAGATTTGGCTGCCTTATTTTATCATCGTGATCGGCCTCATTATTTTTGCAAAACATTCGATTTTATATAGTTTCTTCTACCTTATTCCGGATGCGGTGATCATTTGGTTGAAAAGAAGGGTTAGCATCTGGTATGATCTGCTGCCGTCCCTGTCAATCAGCTTGATTACCATTGTTTTGGGCAATTCTTTTTACAATTGGACATCGCACTCCTACATCAGCCGGCTGGGAACCTTATTTCTGCTTTTTGTGGTAAACTGGGTGCTCGCTTACTTTTTCTCATTTTTTGAGTCCGGTAAGCTGACCACCTCGCCAGTCGTTTCAACTTTCATACCGACCTGGTTTGAAATCGGTGTCATTTTTCCTTATATGGCCGTATTCAATTATTTCAATTATCCGGTCGTCATGTCATCTTTTTTGGCGTATTTAATTGTTGTTAAAGTCTGTCATTCAAGAAGGATGCAAGTGAACGAATCACATGTCAAACAGCTCATCTCTCACATTGGTACAAGACTTCAGCTGCAGGTTCTATTGATGGATTTGGGCTCCGTAAAGGGAGTCTATTATCCAAACAAACGTATCATTGTGATTGATCATAAACTGGATTATCCGGAGCAACTGGATACGCTGGTGCATGAATGGATCCACTGCGAGTTAAGAAAATACAAAAAGTCCCCACTCTTTCTTGAGGAAATATGGGTCACGATTTTAGAAGCGGTAATCAGTTGGTATTATGTATTCAATTTAAAAAGAATTCTTACGACAGGAGGATACAAATGAGTCAGCGACTGGGTCAAGAATTAAGACGTTTGCGTAAAAAGAAAGGATTAACCTTGGAAGAAGCGGCTTCTGCGACCGGAATAACCTTACAATATATGAGTCTGCTTGAAAAAGGGCAAAGAAAATCGGCCTCGTTTGAAATCATGGCCAACATTTCAAAGTTCTACGGAATTCCCTTGGACTACTTCGCCCAATTTGTTGATGATGATCAAAATGAGGTTCATAACTTAAGTGAAACTGAACTTGAAATATGGAGTGCCATCAACAATAAAGTAAAAGATGAAATCTATTATAAGAAGGGAGATTTGCTGGCGGATTGGCTTCGTTCATTTTTTCGAAAATAAGGAAGAAAGGTTTTCATTTTTCAATTGTGTTGTGAAATTCAACTTTAGAAGATAAAGTTAATGTTAATTCATCAATAGTTGAAAAATTTCTGGAAGAACTTTATAATTTAGAATAACCGTTCTTCTGAGGAGGCACTTTGTTGAATCTTAACAAAAAAATTGAGCTTGCTGTATGGTCGATCAAGATTATAGAAAGTGACACGATTTTTCCAAAAAGAGCTAACGCACTTGATTTGACCTACCCTACTCTTCAGTGCACGGATGTTACCGATGTTGAGGCAGAGTTTGTAGCGGATCCTTTCGTAGTTTCGGATGGTTCGAAGTATTATGTATTTTTTGAAGTGTTGAATAAACATTCTGAACGCGGTGAAATTGCGGTTGCTGTCAGTACGGACGGGGAACAATGGCATTATGACCGAGTTGTCCTTAAAGAGAGTTTTCACCTGTCTTATCCAAACGTATTTACATATGAGAATGACTATTATATGCTGCCGGAGTCGGCGGAAGCAGGTGGCGTATTTTTATATAAATCCATGCAATTTCCATATAACTGGGAGAGGAAAAAACAGCTGCTATCTGGCCCGTTTGTGGACCCGACCCTTTTCTATCATGACCAGAAGTGGTGGATGTTCGTTGGCAGCAAAGATGGAAGGAATCTTTATTTGTTCTCTGCTGACCGAATAGACGGAGAATGGGTGGAGCATCCCTGTAATCCTATTATAAAAAATGATCTGCATATATCTCGACCGGCGGGAAAAGTGGTTTGTCACGATGGGGAGATTTATCGGTTTACACAAGATGGAGTTCCATCATACGGGAAGATGGTTAGAGCTGTTCGAATTACGAAGCTGAGTGAGACAGAGTATGCAGAGGAGGCCGTAGAGCCTGGTTTGCTGACGGGGTCGGGCCAACTTGGAAGCTGGCGTAAGGATGGCATGCATCATATCGATCATCTCCAAACGAAGGATAACAAGTGGATGATCGCGGTTGACGGGCATTTTTTAAAAGAACAAAACTATCTCGCTTGGAAGACTAAACGCTTTATGAACAGACCTTTCTATAGCTCTTATAAGCTTTCTCGCACTATTATTAAGAAATTGCAGCTTATTGCTCAGTTATGGTAGTAACCAGCATTTAATCCGCGGAGTTCGCGGATTTTTTTTATTTATGGCTGAGTGTGAAGCGAGGAACTTTTATTGGATTTAACTATAAAGATAATCGCTTTAATATATTAGACCAATAGGTGTCTTTGATAATATGATAAGTATATCAATAATTACCAGAACAAGAGGAGGAACAACATTACCATGTCAATTTATCACTTTCAAGCAAATCTGATAGACGGAAAGCAGGTCAATCTGTCAGACTACAGTGGGAAAGTTCTTCTCATTGTCAACACCGCAAGTAAATGTAGTTTTTCGCGTCAATTTGCTGATTTACAAAATCTTTATGAAACTCGGCGAGAACAAGGTTTGGAAATACTAGCATTTCCATGCAACCAATTTAACGAGAAAGAGCCATCCAGCAATTCGGAAGTACAGGTATTTTGCGAGCATAACTTCGGGATCACATTCCCATTGTTTGAGAAAACGGATGTAAGAGGTCCATCTACCCACCCATTATTTCAATATCTGACACAGCAAGCACCTTTTAAAGGGTTTGATACGCAGACCAAGGACGGCCAATGGATGGACGAGTTTCTGCTTGAAAAATATCCGGACATCTATATGGGAGACGGGATCAAATGGAACTTCTCTAAGTTTTTAATTGATCGTGAAGGTCAAGTCATAGAAAGATTCGAATCAACGGTGTTGCCTTCTGAAATTGACACTAAAATTGCATCGTTGTTGTAGTATAACGAAAGCCAGCAAACTTTTGAGTTTGCTGGCTTTTTATGCAAAATCAAACTTGTTTGAAACATTTTGATCTTACGGACGTTACAGAATCCATTCGGATACTTGCTCCATCGTTCTTCTTGTTTTATCACGCGGTTCTTTTGCCCGATAACCGAAAGCGACCATAACGCTTACTTCATACTCGTCGTCACCGAGTAATCCCCGTCTTGCCAAAATTTCGTTGACACTATCAGGTACGAAGCCTTCGATCGGACAAGAATCGATTCCGATCATCGCCGCGGAAGTCATCATATTCCCTAAAGCGATATAAGTTTGCTTAGAAGCCCAAGCTGTTCTCGCTTGTTCGTTATCGAGATGGAACGAATCGAAGAAATCGTGCCATGCTCCCACATTGTTTCGCACCATTTCAGCGGGATATTTTTTAACTTTTGTCAGCTGTTCATAAATATATGGGGATTCCGGGACAAGTCCTTTACGAGCAAGAATAACGACCATGTGACTCGCGGTAGGCAGTTGATTGTACGCGCCGTAAGCGAACGGCCGAAGCTCTTCCCTAAGTTCCGGATTTTGAACGACTAGAAATTTCCACGCCTCAAGACCGTTGGAGCTAGGCGATAATCTCCCTGTTTCCAGGATAAACTGGAAATCGTCTTCGGATATTTTTTGGGTTGGGTCAAATGCTTTCGTTGCATGTCTAAAATGATAGGCTTCCAGCACTTCTTTTTTTGTCGCGCTCGTATTCATGTCGCTTCCTCCTTGGTATGGTTAACAATTTTTAAGCTTGCAGCAACGCTGCCTTTTTCTTTCTCAAGCTGAGTAAGGCCAGGAGCAAAGCGAATAATGCGAAGCAGCCGCCAACGACTAATGCTGTTTGAAATCCCGACAGCATAGCTTCGTTGGACGATGCATCGGTTGCCGAAGCCGTCACCGAGCTCGCGACCGTAGCCAGAATAGACAATCCGAGGCTGCCTCCTAGTTGCAAGAACGTATTTACGATACCGCCTGCTACACCATGCTCCTCAAGTCGCACATCCCTTACGGAACCTACGATGATAGCCGTAAATCCGGCTGCTGTCGAGAGACCTAATAGAATGAAGACCGGTAAAATAAATGCAGCATAGACGCTGTCCATGGACATGGTGCTTAACCAGAACAAGCCGAGTGCATTAACGAGCTGCGAAACAATCAACAACATTTTCGCTCCGAATATACGCATGAAGTAAGGCGTAATTTGCGTGGCTAGAACGGACGATAAACCGAGCGGTAGAAAAGCCAAGCCCGTTATTAATGAAGAATAGCCAAGCGCATGGAAATACAGAGTCGAGAAATAAATAAATGCGGTCATGAAGGAATACATTAAGAATCCGATAATATTCGATGATACCAGCGAACCGATACGGAACAACCGGAGTGGCATGAGCGGGTTTTTGGCGTATTTCTCGATGAAAACGAATCCGACCAGAATAAGCGATCCGACGATTAAGGTTACGATTTTCGTGGTCGACCAACTGCCATCGACATCAGGCATGGACAACCCGTATACGAGAATGAATATGCCTAACAGCACGGTAATTGCGCCGGGCAAGTCAATGGATTGCTTGTTCTTTTGCTCCATCGGCCGTTCTTTAACAAACACTAACCCGATTATGATCGCAATCCCGAGCGGGACGTTCAAGAAAAACAAGGATCGCCAACCGAGCGAGTCTGTCAGCAACCCGCCAACGATTGATCCCGCAGCGAAGCCGCCCGAACCTAATGCGCCGAAGATAGCAAAAGCTTTATTCCGTTGCGCGCCTTCTGGAATCGACGTACTGATCAACGACATGGCCGCAGGAATAGAAAGCGCCGCGCCGATCCCTTGAATCGCCCTGCTCGCAATGAGCCAAACCGGATTCATCGCGAATCCGCCGGCGAGCGAAGCAGCCGCGAAAATCGCTAAACCGAGCGTTAACACGCGTTTCCTCCCGATCAAATCGCTTGCACGTCCGCCGATAAGCAGAAAACAAGCGAAGGTGAGGACATATGACGTGACGATCCACTGTAAACTATTTGTATTCATATGCAGCGCCGATTGGATCGCCGGTAACGCCACGGTCACCGTGGAAGAATTCATGACTTCCAAAAATTGCGCAAGACATACTAAAATCAATAACAACATATTCGCTTTAGAAATCCGATCACCCACGTAATTAACCCTCCTCTTTTCGTTTATTTAATTCTTGGTGCTCCACTGCGCATGAACCGTCTAGGCAGGCGAGCTCTTCCGTATCCCCAGCTGCGGAACGAAATTGAACGACGGGATGCTCCTCCGCCCAAGCTTTCTCTAGCGCCTCGACAAATACTTCTTTCGTCTGCGCCCCAGAGATGGCGTATTTTCCATTCATTAAGAAATAAGGCACGCCTCGAACACCTAACTTCTGAGCTTTAAGCTCGTCCGCTCTTACCTCGGCGGCGTATTGCTCGCTGTCTAGCATCGCGGCTGTCTCAGCAGCGTCCAATCCGACTTCCACGGCAATCATCACGAGTGTATTCGCGTCCCCGATATGCAAGGAATCGGTAAAGTAGGCTTTGTACAACCGTTCCAACAATTCGTTCGTTTTTCCGAATTGCGCCGAATAATGAAGTAGACGGTGCGCACTAAATGTATTCGTGTGTATCGCAGTATCATAATTGAACGTCAAACCGTCTAGTTCTGCACGCTTTGAGATATCATCATGTACAGCTTTCATATGTGCTCTCGTCGATCCGAATTTCTTGGCGGATAGCCCATAAATATCATCGTTTATGTGAACCGCCATGTGCGGATCAAGTTCAAAGCTGCGATATACAATTTCCACTGAATCGCGATGCTCGAACTTTTTTAACCCTTCTTCAAACTTCCGTTTTCCTATATAGCAATATGGACACACAATATCCGTCCAGACCTCTATCTTCATGGATTTCTCCCGCTTTCTGGATGTTTTTTTGCCGGAAAGGAGAAATACTCTCTCCTCTCCGGTTGCATCTTACTCGTTATGTTTTAATGAGATGTCGTGTTCGTTTCATTCACTTTTTGCTCGACGCCGGTACGGGAAGCCGTCATGATCGTGTCATATAACCGGTGGCGTTTGAGAGCATGAGCGAAGTCCGGCGTTTCAGTCGTGCCTTCGCGAAGATCTTTAGCCAAGCTCGCGTAAAATTTCCCGATGTTGCTTGATCTTGCCGGCCCTTCGGGAATCGATTCAATATCTTCGGTGTATTGGCTTGGAATGACGATCTCGCCGAGCGTCTTGTCTTCGCCTTTGCCGCCCCTCAATTTCAGCTCGGTATTTTGCATATTTCCGTTGAAATCGGCGGTGATGACAAGCTCGCCGTCTGTGCCGATGATCTCCCAACGCAAGTCGAAGTCCCGCGAAGTTCCGCTGCGGTATAAGGTTGTCGCTAACACGCCACTTTCAAGCGTGCCGATTATGGCCATGTGATCCGGAGCCGTCACTTTAAGTGTCGTCCCATTATCCGCGATTTGAACTTCCGGGTGACGGACTTCAAGCTTCGCGGACACGTTATCGTAATCGCCGAGCACGTAATTTAGCCCGTCGATGGCGTGAAGTCCTGCGGACGCCAACATGGTCGCACCGGCATTCACGTCGTACGTATAAGCGAATTTTTGGATCGTAACGGGTTCCCAGATCAAGGCTGTACCAGATAATGTAGTTGCGAGCACGTTGCCGATATAGCCTTGAGTGATCAAATCGCGGGCGTGTTGGATTGCCGGAGAGTAACGCGCCTGCAAGCCAATAAACGTCCGAACGCCAGCCTCCTTAGCACGGTTCACCAAGTCTTGCGCCTGTTCCGTGGACATGCCAAGAGGCCATTCGCTGTATACCATTTTGCCTGCTTCAATAGCAGCTCGCGCGATATCGTAATGGTATTGCACATTAATAGCGATCACGACAAGGTCTACGTCAGGATGCTGAATCAAATCCTGGTAATTATCGAATCCAGGAACACCGAACGCTTCGGCAGCCGCTTCTGCGGATTCGCGGTTGCTCGTGCTCACCGCAACCAGTTGGAAGTCCGGCAACGCTTGAACCGCCGGAATGTGCGCTGCGACAGCCCACCCTGGGTTGGACGGACTTGCTCCGATAATACCTACACCGATTTTCTTATGATTGGCTTGCTGTTGATGATTGGACATTGTAGTTCCTCCTCTAATCTAATTGGCAATCGCGAACCTTCCCTAACGATATTGACCCACCTGTACAAGATGGATAAGATATGTTCTAATAAGAGTTATTCGAGCTCGTTAGTGGACTGCGGTCCGCTTGTTAAACAATATAACCGGAACGTGGTCCGGTTGTCAAATGGATAATATTAAAAAATGGGGGGAAATCTAATGTTGGAGAAAAACCTTCGCAAAGATGCGGAAATACGCAGACAAGTCATTTTAGAAAAGGCAGCTGCTTTATTCGCTGAATATGGGGTCGAGCATGTCAGCATGCGTCAGATCGCCCGAGAAGCTGGAGTCGGTCAAGGCACACTTTACCGAAGCTATAACAACAAAGGGGAATTGTGCTGGGATCTCATCGGCGAAAGCTGCAACCAGAACTACGATCGGATCCAATCATTTTTAGGAGACCATACTTCCAGCCCGATTAAAGATCGTTTGGAAACCGTACTTCTGTATCATTTGGAGTCGCTTGAGACGCATTCTCCCGTTCTTGCAGCCATCCAGGCGAACAGTGGCGGTGATGAGCAGCAAAACGTTCCTTTCTATTCAGAGCATTACGAATCCATTCATTCCGTTATCGTCCAATTATTGAACGAGGTCGCGAAGAATACCGAGAACCTCGCCCTCGATCCTGTTTTTACGGCAGATGCCATCATGGCGATATTGCGTCCTGATGTTTATATTTTCCAAAGGCAGCATCGCGGTTATTCACCAGAAGAGATTAAAAACAAGCTCTTTCACGTGTTTATTGAGCCGCTCTTCCATAAGTGATGAACATGGTATTGCTTTTAAAACGCAAAAAAACAGCCAGCTACGCAAAGTAGGCGGCTGTTCTATGTCTGGCCAAATACCAACTCCTGCTGTGGCAGTTCTAAGGACGAAAAATAGCCGCCAGGTTGTGTGAAAGGTAAAACAAATCCCGCCCGAGCGGAGTCACTCCATCGGGCGGGATTTCTATTAGAAACGAAGGTTGAAGGATAAGAAGAAGGAATGAAACGAACTCATCCTTTTTCAAAGGACGGACTACTCGTTACTTGTGCGCCAAGGAGACGTCGCGATAACAGAAAGGCATAGGCCAGAAAGGCTACCACGATAAAACCATACAACAAGTAATAGCCGCCGATACGATAAAACAGGCTGCCTACGATCGGGCTGAGAGCCATTCCCATATATCGGAAAAGGTTGTACGCTCCAACAGCGGTCGCACGGTTTTTCGTGAACGCTCCGGTCAGCAGCGTGGTTTGCACCGGAAGCGAGAGTCCGAGAAATAAGCCAAATAAAATAATGCCAACCAACAGCCATGGTAAAGAAATTGCGTAGAAGATCAGGAAAAACAGTATTGAAATTGCATTTAAATAAGTCGTCAGAACGAGCAGCTTTTCCCCTTCAATCCTTGTTTGAATTTTCCCGCCCAAATAACTGCCAACCACGATGCCAAGCGACATCGGCAGAAAGACAAGCCCCTTTTGCTCAGCTGACAAGCCGTAACGCTCGGTTAAAATATTCGGTAAGAAGACCAGGAAATAATAAAACGCGTAATATTGAATGAACCCAAGATAGATGATGGACGATCCGATTCGATTCTGAAGAATGCCTGCAAAATCCCGCAGTTGAAAGCGCCCGCCTTCGATGTTGTCCGGCTTCGTTTCTTTCAAATAAAGGTAGTTGAAAACCAACACAAGCATCCCCGTTGCCGCAAGCGCGAGAAATACGGAATGAAAATTGAACAGTCCGCTTAGGAAGCCGCCGATGACCGGCCCAAGCACAGGGCCTAACGAAACCAGCATTTGAAAGGTTCCCATCGCTTGGCCGCGTTCTCTTCCTTCGAATAAATCGCTGATGACCGTAACGGCCACGACAGATCCCGCAGCGATGCCGATCGCCTGCAGTGCTCGGAAGACCAGCAGCAGCACTATCGTGTCAGAGAAGAAACAACCAACCGAAGCGATAACATACAAGGTTATTCCGAAAAGCATGACTTTGCGGCGCCCCTTTAAATCCGTGAGCGGACCATAAATCACCTGCATCATGGCAAGAAATAAGGTGAACACGGAAATCGTCAAGTTGACGACGAATGCGGTGGAGTGGAGCTGACTGGCAACCTCGGGTAACACCGGAGTGTAAATAGTTTGCGTGAACGGTCCAAGAAATGCAGCAAACGCAACAAGGTAAACAACGAATTTACGATTCATGACGCTCAATCCTTTCTTTGGAATCCCTATTGTCATCGTACTTGAAATGAATTATTTATTCCAATGCATTTCATGCTATAATCTCATTGATTAGAAGGAATGAATGAGGTGTACGGAATGGAACTTCTTCAACTGCACTATTTTCTCGCGGTCGCTCGTTCAGAGCATGTGACCGAAGCTGCCCGGAAACTGCACGTCACACAATCGTCATTAAGCAAAACGATTCAACGCCTGGAGGAAGATTTAGGCGTCTTGCTATTCGATCGAATCGGCAGGAAGTTGCAATTAAACGAGTTCGGAAGAAGATTTCTTCGGCGTGCAGAAAGGGCTTTGTTCGAATTGGAGCAGGGGAAGCAGGAGCTCAGCGATTTATCCAGCCCCGATCATGGCGCACTTGAATTAGGAGTAACCAGCGCAAGCGTATTACCCGACATTCTTCGGAAGTATCGAAAAAAGCGGCCGAATATTCAATTTCATGTCCAAATGCTGACTACACAAGAAATGATTATGCTACTGGAGCGAGGTGAGGTCGATTATTGCTTGTCCTCGCCTCCTGTTGAACGGGATGAGATCGAATGTCAAGTCGTCTTCATCGACCCTATCCTTGTTGCCGTTCCGATGGGGCATCGGCTGGCGGAGCGAAGCAGCGTATCTTTGAGCGAGCTGAAGAATGAATGGTTTGTCGGGCTAAAGGTTGGCTACGGTACGCGTGATTTAATGGACCCCGTGTGCAAATCGGTTGGATTCACCCCTCATTATGTGTACGAAGGGGATGAACCGGCAAGGCTGGTCAATCTGGTGGAAGCCGAAATTGGCATAGCTTTCATACCAAGCACGGCTAGAAATGATCGAGCACAAATCAAATATTTGCAAGTAGAGACACACGAAGTGGTGCGGAAAATCGCATTATTGTGGCATAAGAGTCGTTACATATCACCGGCAGCTCTGGATTTTCATGAGGTTGTTGTTGAATATTTTGAGGGTTTATCCAAAGAGACCCAACTATGAGATGAGGTGTTAGCTATGAAAACGATAGGACTGATAGGTGGAATGAGTTGGGAATCATCCTTGCTTTATTACCAAATTATCAATCAACGTGTAAAGGAAAAGCTAGGTGGGCATCATTCCGCAAAAAGCCTAATGTATTCGGTGGATTTTCACGAAATCAAGACGCTGCAACATGAAGGAAAATGGGATGAAGCTACAAACATCATGATGGAATCAGCTCAAAAACTCGAAGCAGGTGGTGCAGATTTCATCGTCATATGTACGAATACGATGCACAAGATGGCAAAAGAAGTAGAAGAATCGGTATCCATCCCCTTACTGCATATTGCTGACGCAACGGCAAGGGAAATTGTCAAATGTGGCATAAAAAAAGTCGCTTTACTAGGAACTGCTTTTACGATGGAACAAGCTTTTTATAAGGGTAGACTTACTGAAAAGTTTGGACTCCAAGTAATCGTTCCAGATGAAGCAGACAGGAAGATTGTACATGATATTATCTACGAGGAACTTTGTCTTGGCATCATGAATGAAAATTCGAAACAGTCCTACTTGGCGATAATCTCTCGTCTTGTCCAAGATGGGGCGGAAGCGGTCATCCTCGGCTGCACGGAAATCACTCTGTTAATATCTCAATCGGACTGCAAAGTTCCTATATTCGATACAACGAAAATCCATGCGGAATATGCCGTAGATTTTGCAATTAGTAATAAATGTATATAACTAAATTATACGGGTCTATTCCCGACAGATATCGCTTATAATCAAAGCATCAATGAATAGAGGAGGCATTTTACATGGAAAACTTAACGATTTATATCACCGTACCAACATCTAAGGGTGGAGCCCTTACTTAAAATGTTAGCGGTGTACACCCTTTGATGTGTTAGTTAAATAACACGAAAAAGGGGTAAAACCATGCGTTTTCCAGTGAAAAAGTTTTTTTCTTATTACAAACCCTATCTACCTTTATTTCTTAGTGTATTGGCTTGTTCCTTTATCGTTTCTGCTGTGACGCTGCTGTTTCCGCTGCTCGTTCAGCATATAACGAAAGACGTTTTGAAGGGGGATTTGTCCTCAGCATTAAGCAGCGTGTATAAAATTGGCGGGTTGATGCTTGTTTTAGTCGCGATCCAAAATATCGGGAATTACTTTGTAGATTACAAAGGTCATGAAGTTGGCGCACGCATGGAAAGAGATTTGCGCAGCGAGCTGTTTGTACATATGCAGACGCTTTCCTTTGGTTTTTATGATAAGGAAAAGACGGGCAGGCTCATGTCTCGGATAACGAATGACCTGCTGCTGCTTTCTGAACTCTACCATCACGGTCCAGAAGACTATGTGAAATACCTTGTCCGCTTTTTAGGAGCATTTTTCATTTTATTTTCCATTAACGCCAACTTAACGATAGCTGTGTTCTGTTTCTTTCCGTTTTTAGGCGCTTTTTCATTGTATTTTAATAAGAAGTTGAATCATGCCCTTAGAAATAACAAGGAACGAATCGGGGACGTAAATGCTCAGGTAGAGGATAGCCTATTGGGCATCCGCGTCGTCCAGTCGTTCGCTAACGAACATGTCGAAATCGAAAAGTTTGAGCGGACCAATAATCATTTTCTCGATAGCAGAAAGAAAACATACAAAGCGGAAGCGTATTTCTACAACGCTGTGGAGTCGATCATCCAGCTGATTAGCATTACGGTGATTATTTTTGGCAGTGCCAGTATCGTACGCGCTACGCTCCATATAGCGGATTTGATCACTTTCTTGCTATATATCAGCTTTATGATTGAACCCATACAACGGCTAACGCATATGAGCTCTCAGCTGCAAGAAGGGATAACCGGCTTCCAGCGGTTTATGGAACTCAAGAATGTGAAGCCAGCGGTTGCCAACAAACCGAATGCCTTGACACTCCAGGAAGTACAGGGGGAAATTGAGTTTAGGCAGGTATCCTTCCGATATGATGCCCACTTACAACCTGTACTGGAAAATGTGTCGCTTCGTGTGCAGCCAGGAGAGTATGTGGCGCTAGTAGGACCGTCCGGTGGGGGGAAAACGACATTATGCTCCCTGATCCCCCGTTTTTATGATGTAACGAATGGGGATGTATTGTTAGATGGAATTAATGTCCGGGACCTCGAACTGAGGTCATTAAGAAATCATATCGGGGTCGTGCAGCAAGATATCTTCCTTTTCGCGGGAACGGTGATGGACAATATCCGCTACGGAAACCCGGATGCGGACGAAGCCGCAATTATCGAGGCAGCGAAACGCGCGAATGCCCATGATTTTATCATGAATTTATCGAACGGTTACCATACCGAGATCGGGCAGCGAGGCGTTAAATTGTCAGGCGGTCAAAAACAACGGCTAAGCATCGCTCGCGTATTTTTAAAGAATCCGCCCGTTCTTATTTTAGATGAGGCTACAAGCGCACTTGATAACGAAAGCGAGAGCCTGGTCCAGGAGTCGCTGGATTTATTAGCAAAAGGGCGCACCACGATTGTCATTGCCCATCGACTATCCACGATCCGTAATGCCGAACGCATTATCGTATTGACAGAAGGCGGTATTATGGAACAGGGTACGCACGAAGTTTTACTGGCACGAAATGGCGTTTATGCCCATCTGTATGCCAAACAGTTTGAACTACAAGTATAAACGCGCTCAAACCCCAAATCGGCCTTCTTTTAAAAACAGGTATTTCCACTATTTGGAATGTATCTGTTTTTTTATTTGCCGCTTCAGCTCCACTTAACTCTAGGTAACTTAGTATAAAATTATTTACTCCTTCTCATAACAGGAATGACTATTTATAATTGATAATAAAGAATAAATGATGAGGTAGACATGCAAATCATTCGTGATGTTCGCAAGTTTGTTTCGATCCCCGGAGCGAGAACGCTGCTTACTATGTTGTTTCTCTACGGCATAGGAACCGGTATTTTAGCGCCAATGAACGCTGTGTATCTCAACGAGAGTGTAAGGCTTTCGAAAGATCAGATCGTTGCTGTTTTCGCGGTAGCCCTGTTCTGCAATATGGCCATTACGATTACTGTTGGATGGATCAGTGACCGGTTGAAGAACAAGAAAAAGCTCCCGGTCATAGCCGCCATTCTTTGCATCATCGGATTGTTCATCTACATGAATGCATCCGATTTTCGGAGTGCGCTCATTGGCATGACGATAACCGTTGCACCGTCCGGATTGATTATGGGGCAGCTGTTCGGCATGGCTAGAAATCATTTTGCCCGCAGTGCCGGTGAGATTGTGGAGATGGCTCAAATATGGCTTCGGGCCACGTATAGTATTGGTTTTTTTACGGGGCTGCTGCTGGGAGCAAACATCTTCCTTATTGCAACGTTTAAAGGCGTGCTGTGGGGAAATTTGGCCGGCTATGTAAGTTTGGTCGTTCTCTTGCTGGTGTACAAAGAGACAACGGGTGAACCGGGAGTAAAGCAAGCTGTGAGGGGAGAACCGTTCTCCATTGTTATGCTGGTTGCCCTGCTTATGCTCGCTTGTGCCGATGCCATTCGAGGCTTATATTTACAGCTTGTCGTATTAAAGTTGTTCGGTAAGCCGGAGATTATGTCTTATATATGGAGCGCACAGGCGGTATTCGAGCTGTTTTTCATGACACTGGGCGGATACTTGGCGGCACGGTACGGTAGCAAGAAGATTATTTTACTCGGCGGTTGTTTCGCACTCGCCACCTATTTGACGTATACGAGCAGTACCTCGCTTCCTGTTTTCTTTGCCGTCCAGCCGATGTATTCGTTTTTTGTTTCGATTCTGTACGGAGTTGCCATGGGGTATGTGCAGCGGATGTTTTTAAGCCGAACAGGATTTGGGGCAAGCCTATACGTGTTCATCTCGCAAACAGCTTCTTTAATCGGATATTTCTTGCCTCTGTTCATTCAGGGGATAACGCCGAAAATATTCTTCATACCAAGCTCGCTTGTAGCGCTATCGTTACTTATTATCGGAATGGTGTTATACAGGGAAAGACGATTGAATAGGAGAAATTCGATCGTCATCGAGCAACTGTGAACACTTGAAATATTTCCCGAGCAATAAAAGTTCGTAAAACTAAAATCTGGAGGGATTCGTTATGCGATATCGGAATTTGGGGACAAGCGGATTGGAAGTTTCGGTGCTGGGTTTGGGGACAAATGCATTTGGGGGGCGCGCAGACAAAAATACCTCGATTCGAGTCCTGCATCATGCAGTGGATCATGGGATTACGTTTATTGATACTGCGAATATTTATACAGGCACGAAATCGGAAGAGATCATCGGAGAAGCGTTTGAAGGACGGCGCCACGAAGTGCTCCTTGCGACAAAAGTGGGGATACAACGAGGAGAAGGCCCGAACACAAGAGGTTCCTCACGTCAACATATTCTAAAGGAACTCGAAGGAAGTTTGCGCCGCTTGCGAACAGACTACATTGACTTGTATCAGATTCATGTTTTTGATCCGAAGACTCCGCTTGAAGAGACGCTCCGTACTTTGGACGATTTGGTAACGTCCGGAAAAGTGAGATATGTAGGCGCTTCAAATTATGCAGCCTGGCAAATGATGAAAGCCTTGTCGATCAGCGAAAAGGAGCGGCTGGTGAAGTATGTTTCGGTGCAGCCCGGCTATTCATTGGTTGACCGCGGCGTGGAAAGGGAGCTCCTTCCATTCTGCGTGGATCAGGGAATCGGCATTATTCCTTATTTCCCACTGGCAGGAGGAATTCTTACAGGGAAATATTCGGGAGGTTCTGTACCAAGCGGATCACAGTTGGACATGAATCCTAACTTCGTGCGGCGTGTGAACTCCGCTCGTGTGGAGGTTGGGGAGCAGGTGGCGAAGATCGCGGCGGAGATCGGCACATCGGCCACGGCTCTCTCGCTGGCCTGGTTGTTGCACCAACCTGCAGTAAGCACAGTTATCGCCGGGGCGACCCGTGAATCCCAAATCGATGAGAATTTGAAGGCGGTTAATCTTGAACTTACCGAGGACGTTCTGAAAGCGCTTGATGAAGTAAGTAAAGATTTTGTTTATTCGCCTCCGTTTTGAGGTAGATCGAAATCATGAGAAGATGGAGGTGAATACTGAGTGATATATGAATTGAGAATCTATACCATTCATCCAGGAAGAATCGATGCGATTCGAAAGCGTTTCTCCGATCATACGCTTGGCATTTTTGCCAGACTAGGCATGGAGGTGTGTGATTTCTGGGAGGATTTGGAGGAGCAGCCCAAGCTCTATTACACGATGAAATATGAAAGTATGGAAGAAAGAACAAGACAATGGGAAGTTTTCTCGCAGGACAAGGAGTGGAACGAAGTAAAGCAGAAATCTGAAGAGGACGGGAAAATTGTTGCATCAGTCGAGCAGATTTTTATGAAAAGAGCGGAATACTTCGTGCTTTGACTAGTGCGAATATTGAGGAGCCCAGGCTAGGTATCTTGCCGGGTTCTTTTTTATATGTCCAATTAATTGAAAAAAAGTGTGAGATCATTATTTGAAAGTGTAAAAAGTTGAGTTATAATAGATATGAAATTATGTTAATAATTCATGAACATAATTTCAAAGTATGAAGAGGGCGGAAATACATGGGCGGAGACAAACTGGAGAAAATTGTAGATGCGGCTCGCATGTACTACCAATTGGATTATAGTCAACAAGATATAGCCAAGAAGCTAGGCGTATCTCGTCCGACTGTATCCCGTTTTTTGCAGCAGGCAAAAGAAGAGGGAATAGTCCAGATCAAAATTATGGATCCGACCGAAAATAAAGAACTTTTAGCCGAACAATTGGAAGCAAAGTTCCAGCTCAAAAAGGCGGTCGTCGCTTCGGTCCCTGAATATGAAGATCATATCGTTAAGAAATATATTGGGGAAGCAGCCGCTATATATTTAGATGAAGTCGTGAAGGATGGCGACACGATCGCGATGACTTGGGGAACAACGCTCTACGAGGTAGCCACTCATTTGCCGAATAAGCTTGTGAAAGATGTGACTGTTGTTCAACTGAACGGTGGTGTCAGCTATTCGGAGACGAATACGTACGCTTCCGAGATTATTCATCTTTTTGGCAATGCGTTTAACACTACTCCGCATTTATTGCCATTGCCAGCAATTGTGGATCATGCGGTTGTGAAGCAGGCGATCGAGGCGGATCGGCATATCCGCAAAATTCTTGAAATTGGCAAGCGTGCGAATATCGCGGTGTTCACCGTTGGTGTACCTTCGGAAGATTCGGTGCTGATCAAGGCGAATTATTTCTCCGAAGCCGATCTGGAGATCATCCACGCGAAGGGTACGGGTGACATTTGCTCTAGATTTATCGATCTGGAAGGCCAAGTGTGCAGCGAAGAGTTGAATCTTCGTACGATTGGTATCGATCTCGCTGAATTGAGAACGAAAGAGAAATCAATCCTCGTCGCAGGCGGCATGAAGAAGGTGGAAGCCATCTACAGTGTTATCAAAGGTAATTATACGAACACATTGATTACAGATCAATTTACCGCACAACATCTATTGGCTTATGCCAATGAACAATCACTATAAACAATTGGAAGAGTAAAAGGAGTAAATCCCATGGAAAATAAAGATATTGCTCAAATGATAGATCACACGCTTCTGAAGCCGGATGCAACAAAAAGTGAAATTTTGAAGATTTGCAGCGAAGCCAAACAATACAGCTTTGCTACTGTCTGCATAAATCCAACGTGGGTCTCGCTTGCAGCGAAAGAACTCGAGGGCTCGGGCGTAGGCATTACTACCGTCATTGGCTTTCCTCTAGGTGCAACTACTACATTCGCCAAAATGGCTGAAACACGCGACGCCATTGCGAACGGAGCGACGGAAGTGGATATGGTGCTGAATATCGGCGCGTTAAAATCCGGAGATTTGGACACCGTGAAAAAAGACGTCGAAGGCGTCGTTCAAGCGAGCAACGGCCAAGCGGTCGTTAAAGTAATTTTGGAAACAGGGTTGTTGACCGATGAGGAGAAAGCAACGGCTAGTAGGATCTGCAAAGAAGCTGGAGCGGATTTCGTGAAAACATCGACAGGTTTTGGCCATGGCGGAGCAACTGTGGAAGATATTGCTTTAATGAGAAAAACGGTCGGACCCGAAATGGGCGTTAAAGCATCTGGCGGCGTGCGCGATCTCGAAACGGCTCGCAAGATCGTTGAGGCCGGCGCAACGCGGATTGGTGCAAGCTCCAGTATCGCCATCGTTACGGGCGGCAAAGGACAAGGCTATTAAAAAAAGGAACAGACGAATCCGTGGGATTTGGTTCTGTTCCTTTTTTTATGTTTCGAGCTAACCAAATCGGGAGGACAAATTTCCAATTTCGGACTGTATTCATAACTTAAGATAGGCACTTAACTAGTGACAAATTTGAAGTGGTTAGAATACGGGGTGCAAAATATATGAAAATCAATACACCGAATCAAAATATACCTCAACCGATCCGAGGTGATGGGGCTGGTTGGTGGGATTTAGGACCACGTGACATTATGCGAGACAAGGAGAATCCTGACATGCTGGTTTCTCCTGTCACCGATGCCGGTTCGCTTCCCAATCTGAAATTCTCTTTTTCCGATACGAATATGCAGTTGAATCACGGTGGTTGGTCACGTGAAGTGACGGTTAGACAGCTTCCGATTGCGACCGAGGTTGCTGGGGTGAATATGGCTCTGACTCCGGGTGGTGTGCGAGAGATGCATTGGCATCAGCAAGCGGAATGGGCGATCGTGCTTGTGGGGCGAACACGCATTACATCCGTCGATCAAAACGGGAGGAACTTTATTGCCGACATAGGCGTAGGAGACCTCTGGTACTTCCCTCCAGGAATTCCGCATTCTCTTCAAGGACTTGAGGAAGGTACGGAGTTTTTGCTCGTTTTCCCGGACGGTAATTTCTCTGATCTTAATACATTAGCTATCTCTGATTTCTTCGCACATACACCAAAGGAAGTTCTTTCAGCGAATTTTGGCGTTCCCCAAAGTGCTTTTAACAATATCCCGAACCATCAGGTATACATTTTTCAATCCGAAGTGCCAGGTCCAATAGAAAGTCAACAGGTGGCAGATCCTCAAGGTACCGTGCCACTGCCCTTTAAACACCGACTGCTTGCACAAGAGCCGATTATAACCCCGGGCGGGAGTGAAGTGCGTATCGTGGATTCAAGAAATTTCCCTATTTCGACTCAAATATCCGCAGCGTTACTTGAAATCAAACCGGGTTCCATGAGAGAGATGCACTGGCATCCAAACGCGGATGAATGGCAGTATTATATCTCGGGTACAGCGCGCATGACAGTTATGGCTCCCAATGGTACGGCACGTACTTTTAATTATCGTGCTGGCGATGTGGGATATGTACCGCGGGCGTTCGGCCACTATATTCAAAACACTGGTAATGAAAGCGTGTGGGCTTTAGAGATGTTCAGGAGTGACCGCTTTGAAGATGTTTCATTGAATCAGTGGATGGCGCTCACACCTTCTCAAATCGTATCCCAAAATTTAAATCTAGGACCTGAATTTATGCAGGCATTGAATAAAGAAAAACAATTTATCGTGAAAAACCCGGGGATTTCTTACCCAAGAACGAACAAATAAGTGTTTGCAAAGATGTTCATAATCACCTATAATACTGAATGAATGTTCAGTATTATAGGTGATTTTCATTGTCCAGATCTGTCAGCCAGAAAGCGGTGAAGCAAGTGTGAATAAAAAGAAACAGCAGACCGAGCTAACGAAAAAGAAGATAGCTGACGCGGCAAGAGCTTTATTTGCTCAAAAGGGCTATAAAGCAACCGCTATTGAAGACATCGTAAAAGCAGTCGGGTGTAGCGCAGGTAACATCTACTATCACTTCAAGAACAAGGAAGGGCTTTTTTTATACTTGCTTGAGGAATGGAACAGAGAATGGGATAGTAATTGGTTGGTTAAAGAAAAGTTGTACCTGACGACAACCGATAAATTATACGGCATGGTTGAATATTTGGCGCTTGATCAGCTGAGTCATCCGTTGACGAGAGCTGCTGACGAGTTTTTTAATAATGCAGAGAAAGCTCCGGATGTGGAGGAGCGAATAAACGTAATGGTTAAAGGGTACATTGACTTTAATCGGGAATTGCTTCAAAAGGGAATCGATAATCAGGAATTCGAAATTTCGAATGTCTCTGGTCACGCGATTATTTTGGACAGCTTGCTGCTCGGGTTAAGCCAGCATTGCCGGAGAATGGAACGAGTGGAAGCGCTAGCGACCTATCGGTTGGCTGTGGATGTGTTCCTGCAGGGCATTGCCAAGCCCATCCGCTAGCTTTTTTTTGCAATAATACTGAATATATATTCAGTGTTTTTCGAGATTGGGAGGAATTTAAATGACATTATTGACAAGACATCAAGGCGCTTTATTAGTACTTATGTTTAATCTTTTTCTAGTCTTTTCGGGAATAGGGCTTGTTATCCCTATTATGCCTAAATTTATGGATAGTCTAGGGATCACCGGAGGAGTTATCGGGTTGTTGATTGCTTCGTTTTCGCTGACGCAATTTCTTTGTTCGCCATTGGCCGGCCGTTTGGCTGATTCATTTGGCAGAAAAAAGATGATTGTCATTGGCATGATTGTGTTCGCCATCTCTGAGGGCATGTTTGGATTAGCCAGTTCGCCTGCCTTGTTATTTGTTTCCAGGATGCTAGGCGGCATCAGTGCAGCCATGATCATGCCGGCCGTTATGGCTTACGCAGCAGATATCACGACTCCGGAAGAACGAGCGGCAGGAATGGGGTATATTACAGCCTCAATTACGACGGGGTTTATTATTGGACCCGGTATAGGCGGTTATATCGCTGAATTTGGGATTCGCGTACCTTTTTACTCCGCGGCGGCTGCGGGACTTTTTGCGGCGTGCATCACCATGTTTATTTTACGGGAGTCGCTTCCTGCAAAAGAGAAGATATCAGATACTCCACCTAGAGCGGCAGTTGAACAAAAAGGGCTTTTATCACAAATGAAGAATGCTTACAAAGAGCCCTATTTTTTAAGTTTAATTATCGTTTTTGTAATGTCTTTTGGGCTTGCTAATTACGAAACGATTTATGGACTTTTTGTGGATCGAAAATTTGGTTTTCAGCCCAAGGATATCGCCTTTATCATAACGTTCGGTTCCATAGCTGGCGCCGTGATTCAAGTCACAGCCTTTAGTTGGATATTGAATCGTTTGGGGGAGCAGCTTGTTATTTCTCTTTGTCTTTTCTTTGCAGGTTTGTTTATTCTGCTGACGCTATTCGTGCACCAATTCTGGATGATTTTTGCTGTTACCTTTGTTGTATTTTTGGCGATCGATGTTTTACGACCCGCTATCAGTACCCAATTGTCCATGGTGGCTGAGGATCAGCAAGGTTATGTTGCCGGCTTGAACTCCGCTTTTACCAGTCTTGGTAATATTGTTGGGCCTATTGCAGCTGGTTTTTTATTAGATTTGAATGTCAATTATCCATATACGCTGGCGAGCTTGGTCTTGTTAATTTGTTGCGTTTTATCGGTTGCAGCGAAAAAGCGCAGCTTGCAGGGGGCTTAATAATCCTTTTGATGAGGAACACGTGCGACGAAAAGAAAGGGTGAACAGAGCTCCGCGAGTTAGCGGGCTCTGTTTTTTTCTTACAATGGGATTTTGAGCTCCGAGGCAATTTCTGTGATATACCCCGCAGCTTGCTGATAGGCTTCGTTACTTGAAAGATGCTCAATGATGAGCGTTGTATCGGGATGAAGCTTGTTAAGTTCTGTGAGGAATGTCCGATAGTCCAGATGACCTTGACCAGGTATAACCTCATCCAGATGCACGGTTAACTTGCCCCTCAGTAGAACATCCTTGGCATGGCAGTTTCGTATATAGGGTCCAAGCTTCGCAAAAAAATCTCGAATCATGTCACCATTGCGATAATAAATACGTGGATTCGTGACGATATTCACAGGATCGAAATGAACCCCGAAGCCTTTACGGTCAATGGCTTGAACGAGAGAAAGGTAAGAATCTGCGGAATCCGGGAAAATCCAAGGCATCATCTCAAGCGCAAAAACCGTACGATCAGGCTTTACAGCGTCTATAATTTCGCGGGTTGTTTCCACAATCAGCTCGAAAGTGTCCTCACTAAAATTCTCGGGATCCGGGCCGTCCCATTGCTCTCCTCGGGATCCCGCTATATTAACGCAGCATTGTGCACCGATCCGCTCTGCGAGCTCCAGCCTTTTTATGCAATAGGCAATGGCTTTCCGCCTTGTTTCCTCATTTCGACTGATTGGATTGCTCCAGGCGCCGACTTCGGAGATGAGGATGTCATAGCGCTTGGCCAAAGTCAGATAATCTTCCAACTCACCGATATCCTCCTCACCGCTAATTGGGCAAGTTGTTGCGCGAAAGCCTGCTTCTTTAAGGGCAAGCGCCCAATTCTCCGGGTTTTTCTCATTCAGAAATACTTGACCGCCAAGACGCATCGGAACCCCACCTTTTGTGAATAGATATTAAAAAATATTGACAACGATTTCTAGGCATGTGTATGATGTGCGTAAACACGCGTTCACGAAAGAGGATGAGCAACATGAAAAAAACAGAGATCAACAGCACAGAGATTGCTAAGCTTGCCGGGGTTTCCAGAAGCACGGTAAGCAGGGTCATCAACAATTATTCAAATGTACCTGCTGAAACGCGCGAGAAGGTTTTGAAAGTGATACAACAATATAATTATTTCCCAAATGTGTCTGCCCAGGTTCTTGCTGGGAAGCGGGCGCGTACGATTGGCCTGTTTCTCATTGAGCAAGGGAATGTATCCGGCGATATGCTGACGAATATGCTTATCGTTAGTGTTATCGAACATGCTTCCGAGCACGGCTACTATGTGCTTACCCACATTATTCGTGATGCCAAGGATACCGAAATGATCAAAAACGTAAAAGAGATTTTCTTCCAGCGTAGAATCGATGGCGGCATCTTTATCGGAGCAGCCATTCATGAACCGTTCATTGAAGAATTAGTAGATGAAGGTTTTGTAATCGGCATCGTTGATCAAACGCTTTCGGATCATCCTGAACCGAATCGAATCGTATCCAAATTTAATAATGATTCAGGCATGAAACAGGCCGTAGCCTATTTGGCAGGACTTGGCCATACTAGCATTGGTGTCATCAATGGAGATATGAATCGTCTATCCGGCCAAACCAAATATGAGGGCTACAAAACAGCGATGCGCATGTGCGGCTTACAGGTGAATCCGAACTGGGTTTTGAATGGCAACGATTTTCATGAGAGCAGCGGTTATAAAGCTATACAAAAACTAATGAGTCAAGAAACGGATCTGCCAACAGCGATCATTGCAGCGAACGATAGTGTAGCATTTGGTGCAATTCGGGCGTTGAAAGAGCATAAGCTGCGTGTCCCCGAAGATTTATCCATGATTGGATTTGATGATCATGCCTTAAGTGAAAAACATCATCCCGCTTTGACGACGATTCGTGTTGATTTTAGCGATATGTTGAAACGCATGACCTCCTGTTTAATCACAAAAATTGAACAGAAGACTACGGATATAAAAGAAATCACGGTTGATTGCAGCCTTGTGGTCAGAGAATCTTGCCGAAGAATTTAAATAGTTGTTTCGTTCCCCGGTGGTAGGATCAGGGCCAGGTTCGCCGGGAGCGCGGGGAACAGGCAAGCGGGGAACGAAATGCCATCCTGTTAGCGTTTTGCCATCAAAGATGGGGGTGAAACTTGCGTCGTTTTTCTGCATATTACCTCCTTGTGTTCAACAATGAGTGAAAAATTCTCTGTTTGATAATTATATCATAAACGCGTGTTTAGACAATGGGGTTTAGGATAGCGGATCATTTTTATTTGGAAATGTGTAGAAATTAAAGGTTGACAGCGCTTTTAACGGTTGTGTATGATGAGTCCATAGACGCGTGTTCACGAAGTTAGTGGCGTGTTGAAGCTTGGAAGTGACGGGTTAGAGGTCTGATATTTTTTTTAACCGAAATAAACGCGCGTTCAGTCGGTTTTTGGCGATTTAAGGGAAGCTTAGACTTATGTATAAACGCGCGTTTACGAAGCGAAACACAGAAGAAACTGTATGAAGGTTTTGATTACATGTTCATCAGCCCTAGCTTTATCATAGCTTACAAAGCTGTGTCATTATAACAATCCAAATACAGGAGGAATTACACGTGAAAGAGCTGAAAATCAAAAGAGTTCTACCGCACGCGATGGTGGCCCTACTGACGGTTTTTACTATTTCAGCTTGTGAAACCGCTACCACAGGGTCTGATCCACAAAGCACTAGCAATCCTTCAGAAAACATGGACGCCAATGGGAAATATCAGAAACCGGTGACCATGACCTGGGCTGTTCAAACAGCAGCCGCTTCCAAACTCCTGAACAATGAAACCTGGGAAGATAACCGTTGGAGCCGCTTGTTTAAAGATAAGCTCAATATTGATCTTCAGGTTGCTTTCACGGCCGACAGCAGTACCGATGCATATAAAAATAAACTGAATGCCATCATTGCTTCAGGCGATCTGCCGGATGTATTCAAAACGCAGGATACAAACGTTTTTCTGCAGTTGGCACAAAATGGGCAGCTGGCTGATCTCACCGAGGTGTATAACAAATACGCGACGGATTCCATCAAGGAGTATCAAAAGAAATTTGCCGATTCATTCAAGGGAGCTACGATAGATGGCAAGCTTTATGCCATACCTCGAATGAACGACAACTTCCACGAAGCGCCGTTTCTATGGATACGTGAAGATTGGCTTAAGCGAACGAATTCTCAGCCGCCCAAGACCGTAGAAGAACTTGTTGCTCTAGCTAAGAAGTTTGCCACCGAAGATCCGGACGGAAACGGTAAGAATGGTGACACAATTGGGCTTGCCCTTAACAAGGATCTCATCAGACAAAATCATGCCAGCATTCTTGGTTTGGTTTCCGCGTTTGGCGTACCTGGACGTGATGAAAGCATGTTTTATCGGGATCAAAATGGCAAAATGACGTTTGCCTGGATTCAGCCGAACATGAAGCCGGCGCTTGCGGTATTGGCAGATATGTATAAACAAGGACTTATCAATAAGGATTTTACCTCCAAAAGCGAATCAGCACTCGTAGAAGATATCACCAGCGGCAAGATTGGCATGGCCTTCGGCAGCAACTGGGGCACCTGGTATCCCTACAATAATGTGTATAAAAAAGATGGCGTCATCGTGCGTCCCTACCCGATCCCCACACAGTCCGGTTACGATTACAAGATTGGTATCGAGAGTAATGCTGTAGGCCAGATGACGATGGTAAGGAAAGATTACAAAAACCCCGAAGCCGTCATTAAAATGCTAAATCTGTACGATGAGACCGTTAATTATTCAACTAAGGATGTCTACGATAAATATTGGGCTAACGAGCAATATCGATTATCGCCAATTTACATCGATCAACCGGGTGAGGTTTACGCAGCAGATTTGCTGAAAGCCATGGATAAAGGCTCGTCCGAAGGCCTTCCTCCTGCCGCAAAGCCCTTATATGACTATATTGCTGGCTTTGAAAATGGAACTCTTGCCAAAGATGACAACGCCTTCGGTACCTGGGGCCAAATGTCCAAGTCAGGCTCTTTACCCATCGTATTAAACAAATACATCCCCGATAAGGCCATCGTCCAGAGTATCTTGGGCATTCAAAGACCCGACGTATGGTTAACGAATGTTGCTTCCTTGGACACCCTGACCATCACGACCTTTACGGATATCATAACGGGAACTAAGCCTGTCGATTATTTCGATACCTTTGTACAGCAGTGGCTGAAGGCAGGCGGTCAAAAATCACTTGACGAACTGGATAAAATGTACCCTGCCAAATAAAGGTTTAGATGGCAGCGGTGGGTGATACCTCATCGTATATCATGGACAGGTGGTGAAGTGGTGTCTGCGAGTCTGAAACGAAAAGACAAGATGTTAAGAGAACTACCATTATATCTCATGCTGCTCCCCGCTGTCGTTCTGGTTGCAATCTTCAGCTATGGCTCTATGGCTGGCGTAATCATCGCTTTTCAAAAGTTTATACCGGCGAAAGGGATGTTCGGGAACCAACAATGGATAGGTTTTCAAAATTTCGTTACATTGTTTTCCATGCCGAATATAGGGTTGGTCATTCGCAATACGGTTGTTATCGCCTTGTGCAAAATGATTGCAGGCGTTGTTGTTCCAGTGGGGTTTGCCTTGCTGCTCAACGAAGTCAGGAATCAGTTGACCAAGCGTATTTTTCAGACGCTGGTGTATTTACCGCACTTTTTGTCCTGGGTCATCTTATCGGGCATTTTATTAAATCTTTTGTCACCGAACGAAGGTTTTGTCAATATCGTTTTATCCAAACTCGGCATTGAACCTATCTTTTTCCTGGGTAACCCGAATGTGTTTCCAGCCACCATGGTCATCAGCGATATTTGGAAAACGTTTGGATTCGGATCGGTGATTTATCTGGCTGCTCTCACAGGCATAGACCCTGCGCTTTATGAAGCTGCAGTCATTGATGGCGCAAACCGCTGGCAGCAGACCAGGCATATTACCCTGCCCGGCATCTCATCGATGGTCGTACTGATGACCGTGTTGGGTCTTGCCAATATTCTCAACGGCGGTTTCGATCAAATCTATAATATGTACAGTCCCGTGGTCTACTCCACCGGCGATATTTTGGATACGTTCGTGTTCCGTCTAGGCATTGAACAGGCGCAATATGCGCTCTCCACTGCGGCTGGCCTGTTTAAGTCGTGTGTATCGCTAATTTTTATCGTCGTATCTTATTACTTGGCGGATAAATTAACCGGATATAGAGTTTTTTAACGGAAAGGAGAGATGACCATGGGAATAAAGGCTTCCCTATCACGCAAAATATTCCTGGTGAGCAACTCCGTATTCCTGCTGCTTGTTGCTCTTTTATGCATAGCGCCTTTTATCAACCTGTTGGCCGTATCATTCTCGGATAAAGTAGCCGTAGCGGCAGGGGAGGTTACTTTTTTCCCAGTGGGATTTACAACGATCTCTTACCAATTTATTACGAACACATCGAAGTTCTTCATGTCGCTGCTGGTTTCTATTAAACGAACGGCCATCGGCGTTCCGCTCAATTTAGTATTGATCATTCTGACCGCCTATCCTCTCTCTAAATCAAAAGAAGATTTTGGTGCGCGGAGTATTTTCTCATGGTTTTTTGTTGTGACGATTCTCTTCAATGCTGGATTAATTCCTACCTATATGGTCGTGAAAAGCACCGGATTAATGAATACCATCTGGGCGCTTGTTCTACCAGGGGCACTTCCCGTGTTCAGCATGCTCGTTGTCATGAATTATATGCGCAGTCTGCCAAAGGAATTGCTGGAGGCAGCGTATATGGATGGCGCAAGTCACGTGCAGACGCTAATCCGTGTGGTTTTGCCGGTCTCCATACCCACGCTTGCGACAGTAACGCTTTTTTCATTCGTAGACCACTGGAACAGCTGGTTTGACGGCATGATTTATATGAACAAAATTCAAAACTATCCTTTACAAACCTATTTGCAAACGGTTGTCGTGAATCCGGAGGAATTTATTCGCAACAACACGGATCTTAGCGGCAATTTATCCAAATATTTGTCCATGGTCAGTGCCCGAACGACGGGGGCTGCACAGATGTTTTTGGCCATGATACCGATATTATGCATCTATCCTTTCTTGCAAAAGTATTTTACAACCGGGCTCGTAATGGGCAGTGTGAAGGAATAGGCAGTAAAAAATGAAAATTGGAAGGTGTACACATGAAAAATAATATTAGTTTCGATGGCTTTATTCAGATCGCGATTGTCGTAAATGATATCCAGAAGGCGGCGGAGGCATGGGCGAATCTATTGAATTTTCCTGTGCCGGAAATCCGTTATCTGCCTCCCGTACATAATCCTGATCTGACGTATCGTGGAAAACCCGCTTATTACGGCCTGAAGCTAGCGAATATCCGAGTTGGCAACTTTGTTATTGAATTGCACGAACCTGACGAGAAAGACAGCACGTTCAGGGAGTTTCTTGATCAACATGGCAACGGGGTCCATCATCTGGGTTTCCAGGTAGGCGAGAAGCGTGATGCCATCATCGGTGAGTTGGAGGAGATGGGTTACGCCATGCGGACGATTGGTTATTACCCGGGCAGCAGCTGGACAATTGTCGACGCTGAGGATGATTTGGGCGTTAATTTAAACATCAAACCCCGAGCTTAGCAGGGGCACAAGGAGGAGCAGACATGAATATCGTCATTACCGGTGCAAATCGGGGGCTTGGGTATGAATTGACACTCGCTGCCGTACAGAGAGGGCACATGGTCATAGCAGGAAATCGTTCACCGCAGGAAGATGTGAAATTGTTGGAACTGGCCAGCCGTTTCCCCGGCCTGGTTAAGCCTGTTCAGCTTGATGTATGCGACGAAAAATCGATTGCCCGGTTAGCGGAAACGTTACGTGGAGGTAACCAAACGGTTGATGCCGTTATTAACAACGCGGGGATTTTGCTCGGAAGAGGTGTTGCTCTAGAAGAATTGCCTATTGAGGATGTTGTTCGTTCCTTCGAAGTTAATTTGTTTGGCCCGATGATGCTCATCAAACATATGCTTCCGCTTATGGAGGAAGGCAGCTCGCGCGCCATTCTTAACATTTCGTCCGAAGCAGGCAGTATGTCCAACGCTTACGGGGGAGATTTTCCTTATGCCATTTCCAAGACGGCGATAAACATGTTCTCTAAACAGCTTAAAAGGTATGTAAAAAACAGAGGAATCCGTGTGTATGCCATTCACCCAGGCTGGATCAAGACAGACATGGGCGGCGAGAAAGCTCCGGGAGACCCTGTCGAAAGCGCGAATGGCATTATCGATATCCTCGAAATGAAAAAAGAGATCGATCCGGAATCCTTTTTTGTCAATTACAAAGGAGAACCGATGCCTATGTGACAGTTAGGCGAATTGAAAAATGAAGGAGATTCGCGATGAATACGTTAAAGGAACCACGAAAGGTAGAACGAAGAAACGTGATCAGTACGTTGGAAACAGTCGATGTGATGACTGGCGAACGGACAATCTTAGCTGAATTTGATTTTCTGATTGAAGCCCCCAATTGGACGTGTGACGGCAACCACCTTGTGTATAACAGCTTAGGCCGTCTCTATAAGTTTGAGCTCAAGACGAAGGAAAGTACAGTTATTGATTCCGGCTACGCCATCCAATGCAATAACGACCATGTGCTATCACCGGATAACGCTTTGGTTGCGGTAAGCCATCACACTCACGAGGACGGTCTTTCTCGCATCTATACGTTCCCCCTGCAAGGTGGCGGTCCGACACTTATTACGCCGATGGCACCAAGCTATTTGCACGGATGGTCACCGGACGGAAGCACATTAGCTTATTGTGCGGAGCGGAATGGCGAATACGACATCTACACCATTCCAGTGAATGGGGGCATAGAAACACAATTAACGTTTACCACGGGGTTAAATGACGGCCCTGAATATTCACCTGACGGTCAACACATTTGGTTCAATTCGGTACGAACAGGTCTTATGCAAGTATGGCGCATGAATGCTGACGGCAGTGAACAGACCCAAATGACGGTTGATGAGAGCAATAATTGGTTTCCTCACGTATCTCCGGATGGAGAGCTGGTGGCCTATATCACTTATCGCAAAGGCGATGTCGCTCCCGGGGATCATCCCGCTAACAAAGATGTAGAAATTCGTGTGATGTCCAGCACCGGAGGCAGTTATCGAACAATTGTCGAGCTTTTTGGGGGACAGGGAACTCTGAACGTCAATTCCTGGTCGCCGGACAGCAGGCATTTGGCTTTTGTTAGTTATCGCATTCAATCTTCCTAATGTAAAGGAGAAAATCGATGGAACAGACGATTCTGGGTACAACTTTGGTTTGTCAGATTGCTATGATCGTGCGTGATGTGGAAAAGGCGACCCACCGCTTTGCCGAGCTTTTAGGAGTCCCGGCTCCCACGATCATCATGGCTAATGAAGATGGCAGCGACACCGTCAGCTACATGGGGAAACCTACCCAAGGGAGAGTGCGACTTTCATTTTTTCACATGGAAAATGTCGTCATAGAATTCATTGAACCTACAGATGATCCTTCAACTTGGAAGGAATTCCTTGAAACAAAAGGTCCGGGAGTCCACCACATCGCATTTAAGGCAAAAAATAAAATGTTGGAAACAGCTGCCAAACTTGAGGAATTCGGGTTCCCTCTTATTCAAAATGGCAATAAATATGCTTATGTAGAAAGTACCGACGATTTGGGCGTCATTCTTGAACTTCTTGATATTGATTAAACAGTGTTAGCGCTTTTTTAAAATGGAGGAGTTATTCGGAGCACACTCCCGCCGTATTGCACGGGGTAAGCACTAAGCACTCCACTCCATGAAATTTGCGCTATGGCTTGGATGGTTCCCCTGGAGGAGAACTACAGGGCGCTATTTCTACGAAATAGGCTCTTTTTCGCGGGTAGGGGAACTGTGGGGCGCTATTTGTCCGTTTTCTTAAAGAAAACGGGAGTAGGCGGTCAAATAAGGCCCTGTAGTTCCTCATGAACGCGAAAACGGGCGAGTTTGCTAGAATAGTGGCCTGTACGACCGCGGATTCCGACTGGAACTCGTGGAAGCAGTTCGACTTGAGTGGTGACGACACCGTAGACATTGAGGATCTGGTGATTCTTGCTACTCAGATCCTGAACTAGGCAACTGGCAGGAGCAAAATAACAAATACAATAGCAACCAAAAACGGAGCCCCGCATTTGCGGTCTAAAGGCTCCGTTTTTTACGGTATATTTATCCGATATAAAAATCGATTCGAACCTCTTCGCTGAATCCCAGCGCTCGATAAACACTTGCGCCCATCTCGCTTGACTGCAGCACGGCTATCTTGCCACCTGCGGCTTGTCCCTCACGAAGGGCATGCACGGTCAAAGCGCTTCCGATACCTCGCCTTCTGTATTCTCCCGCAGTAGCTACATTGTAAATGCCAATGGTTTCTTCATCTTGAAAGGCTGTAACCACTCCGGCAGGACGTCCATCCAGGAATCCGGCATAATGCCGTAAAATGGCTTGTTCACCGAGCGCTAACGATTCGTTCACTTGCATGAACACGTCGCCAGTTTCTCCTTGTAGGCCGAATGCAGGAAGGGCAATCTCTTTGAACCAGGAGAATTCCGCTGTTGTCCGAATAGGTTTGATTTCGAAGTTGGGAATGCTTGGAGCCTTATACGTCCAATCCGTAAGGGAAAGTGACATGCCGGGAGATTGACCGGACCATTTAAGTCCGTGTTTCTCCAGTACACTTGCCAGCTCAGAGGCGTCGGTGTCATGCGACCAGATCAACCACGAGAAAGGGCGTTTAGATGACCGATAATGATCGGCAATTGTTACGATATCGTTCATTGCTCCATCGGATTTCAATCCTTCATAGGTGATTATCCGATTGAATAGCGAATGAGGGAGATCACTTTCGTAACGAATCACTTGTGGTGTCTTCACGAATGACATGCGAGGACAGGAGCTGCTCATTTGCTTCATAATATGAATCATGTTTTGTTTAATGATGTCTGGCGTGCTTATCATGGTTTGACCTCACTGGGTATAGGATTAGGACCTGCATTCCGTTATTGTAAAGCGTAGAATTTCGTCAAACAAATGACGAAATGTTTATGAGGTTATAAGTATTATTATGAATAGATGGCTGTCCATGCTGCTGCTTTCCTATCTAGCCCCATAACTTTTCATTATGTCGCCCCCAACTTACCTGTAGTACAATCCACAATGCCAAGGTGTTAAAGTATGTTTACCGCCAAAACAAAAGGCGAATGCAGCTGCTGATATAAAAAAATATCGTCACATTCGGTTTTTTATGATGTGTAATAAGCGTCTGAGAGGCAATAATATCTTTCGTAAGTCAGCTGCATGGACGAAAAGGGGGAATTACAATGATCAAACGCATTCTAATGGTAGTCACAACTGCCGATCAAATAAACGAGAATGAGCGAACAGGCTTATGGCTATCAGAATTTGTAGAGCCATACCTCGCATTTAACAATAAAGGATATGAAGTTACGATAGCAAGCCCACTGGGTGGGAAGGTTCCTCTAGATCATAGAAGTCTAGAAGGTGCTCCTCAAGAGATGTTAGATATGGCTAAATACCTGAAAGACACTATGAAGCTCGAAAATGTGAACGACATTCATTCTTATGATGCTATTTTCATCCCGGGTGGACATGGCACGATGTTCGACATGCCTGATAACGAGGTGCTGCAATCCATAATCCGTACGATGTATGAATCCGGTAAAATCGTTGCCGCTGTTTGTCATGGTCCGGCAGCCCTTGTCGGCGTGAAACTGTCGGATGGTACGCCTCTTGTAGCAGGAAAAACGATCGCGGCGTTCACCGATGAGGAAGAAAGAGAAACGACTTTAGATAAATACATGCCGTTTTTACTAGAAACACGACTTCGCGAATTGGGAGCTAATATCGTCTTAGCGCCAAATTGGACAGATAACTTTCAAGTGGATGGCAATCTCATTACAAGTCAAAACCCACAATCTGCGGAAAGTGCCGCTAAGGAAGTTATTCGTCAACTAAATAAATAATCAGGGGGCTATATACAATGAAAAATGAACTTACAACTACACAACAAGTAATGAAACGTTGGAAAATGCACCGCAATGCCTTGCGTGAACTTGTAGCGCTATTGCCTGAATCAGGAGGAACATGGCGCCCATGGGACGGCGGGATGACGACAATTGAGCTTATCCATCATCTAGCAATGACGCCGGATTTCTTTTTTGCCGCTATTGAATCGCGTGATATGATCGTCCCACCAGTTCCATCGACCATTTCGGAAGCTCGTGAGCTTCTTCAGCAATTAACCGCCGAACACGAACAAAAGCTTGCCTCTTATTCAGAATCAGATTTACAACAAGACGCAACCATTTTTGAAAATGTAGAACCAATCGTAGAAGTGCTTCATCGTTTAATTGGACATGAGGCTCATCATAAAGGGCAGCTCTTTGTATATGCCCGCATGCTAGGCGTAACGCCGCCGTTTTATGTCGATTTAAGCGTATAATTGGCAGAATTTCATTTCACATTCGAGAGGGGAACAACGACGATGGATAAATTTGAGTTTTATAATCCGACTAAGCTTCTATTTGGAAAAGGTCAACTAAGCAGTTTGAAAAAAGAAATTCCGGCTTATGGCAAACGTATTTTGCTGTTGTATGGTGGCGGCAGTATCAAAAAGAGCGGCCTTTACGACAAGGTTATTCAGGAACTGAAAGAAATCAACGCTACAGTTGTTGAGTTAGGAGGCGTTGAGCCGAACCCGCGGCTAACGACCGTCAAAAAAGGGATTAACCTGATAAGAGACAATCAGCTTGATTTCATTCTTGCCGTTGGTGGCGGCAGTGTGCTCGATTGTGCAAAAGCAATTGCTGCGGGCGTGCCGTACGATGGAGACGTATGGGATATCGTGCTTAAGAAAGCGAAAGCTTCATCAAACTCTGTTCCGATTGGCGCCGTCCTAACGTTAGCGGCAACAGGTTCCGAGATGAACGGAAATTCCGTCATTACGAATTGGGAAAAGAATGAGAAAAAATCATTTAACTCCATTCATGTCTACCCAAGATTCAGTATTCTGGATCCTGAGCTTACCTTCACTGTACCACGTGATCAAACGGTATACGGCATCGTTGATATTATGTCCCATGTCTTCGAACAGTATTTCCATGCTTCGAGCAATGCGCCTCTTCAAGAAAGAATCGGTGAAGCGATTCTTCACACCGTCATCGAGACGGCACCTAAGCTCGTAAACGATTTGAACAATTACGAATATCGTGAAGTCATGTTGTTGAATGGAACATTAGCCTTGAATGGACTAACCGCCATGGGCGTTAAAACCGATTGGGCAACGCATTACATTGAACATGCCGTATCGGCTGTCCATGATATCCCGCACGGCGGAGGCCTCGCAATTCTTTTCCCGCGCTGGATGGAACATGTCGCGGCTGTGCGTCCGGAGAAAGTGGCGCAGTTGGGTGTACGTGTATTCGATTTGGATCCGGCAGGAAAAACGGACGTGCAACTGGCAGCGGAAGCGATCGAGTCGCTCGTGAAATTTTGGACATCCATTGGAGCGCCTACAAAGCTCTCAGACTACGGCATTGATGATAAGGAAATTGAGTTAATGACGGAAAGAGCTATGCTCGCCGATCAAATAGGTAACTATGTTCCTCTTGCGATTGAGGATGTCCGGAAAATCTTGAGAAATTCTTTGTGATTTTTTGAAAAATAGGGCTGTCTCGAAGGTTTATACGACCAGAGAGATAGCCTTATTTTCTTTGATTTACTTCTCCAACCGTACTCTCTGAAGCCAGTCACTATAAAGAGATTCTGCGCCTGTGTGAGATCATGTGGTTCCTTAAATCAAGTCGACGATTTGGGGTAAGCTTTTGAGCGATTCGTCCCTGGCAGGGGAACTACGGGGCGCTATTTCATCGAAATAGGCTCTTTTTCGTGTGGAGGGGAACTGTGGGACGCTATTTGTCCGTTTTCTTAGAGAAAACGGGATTTGGCGGTCAAATAACGACATGTAGTTCCGCTTGAATATGTAAGCGGCTGAATTTGCTAGAATAGTGGCCTGTAGTTCCTCTAGGGTGTTTCGTTGACCAACTTCACGCTAGCATGAGATGCCCCTATGCTTAGTGTCACAGTAGCGCTGAACTTCTAACGTTGCAGTCCCAACCTGGCAAGGAGTGAAGGCACATGAGCCATAACTTTTTGTTATGCATTCTAAACTTAATGATAGTTCTAATCTCACATTCATCATGTTACGGTATGGCTACAGCAGTCAATTAATTGACCTGTATATAAATAAATTTATTTGCGAGTCTTTTTTTTCTAATTTGTTGTGTATGTGAGAAAAACTTACAATGACAACATGTGGCTTTTTTGCCAGATGTGCGTTACATGATTCTTTGATAAAAGAGGAAGGAGTGGCCATGGTCGATTTTGAATGGTACAGAAGCTTTATTGCCATTTTTAAGCATAATTCCGTATCGGAGGCAGCTAAGACGCGGATCATGACCCAGCCCGCATCGAGTCAGCACCTCGCCTGCCTTGAATCGGAAGTCGGTGAACTGTTGTTCATTCGAACTTCACGCAAAATGGTACCGACCGAACGAGGAAAGCAGCTGTATTCTCATCTAGCGCCCCTTATTGAGTCGTTAGAGGAAAAGACAATGGGCTTAAAATTGCATTTATCACCAAGCATGAATCCAATCAAAATAGGTGCTACCCCGGAGTTGTTCACTGAGAACATATTGCCGCATTTATCGAGATTGAAATTGGATACGACAACGTACTTTGGAGACGCGGAGCAACTGCTCGAACTTTTAAAAGAAGAACGTGTGGATCTTATTTTAACCAATCAAAGATTCTTAACGCCCGGAATCGAATATGTGCGGCTTATGGAGGAGAGCTTTGTCATTGTTGCCCCGATGGAGACGGCCGTGCCGGATTTCACGCTTTTGAAGGAGAAGGAACGATGGCTCTCCGAACAAAAGTGGATCAGCTATGGCCTGGAACTTCCTATTATAAGAAGATATTGGAAAGAGTTGTTCAAAAAGGGACCACTCATTAATCCAGCCCATGTTATCCCTAGCATGCATTTAATTCTAAAGGCCGTTGAGGAAGGGGCGGGGATGAGTCTGCTCCCAACGCATATGTTGAAGCGTCAGAATGGGACAAATCCAAGATGGAAAATCATTTTCGAAGATATGAAGGTTCATAATGAAATTTTCATTGGCTTTAAATCGAAACATAAACATGTGCTCATCATCAATGAGTTTATTCAGCGTGTTTCCGAGGATATCAGGGATGAACCGAGAGATGTTCATTTGGCTTCGAACTCGTATTAAATAAAGTTAACAATTGTTTGCTTATCGATTTTTCGCGGGTAACGACAGAGATTTGACGGGTTAATCCAAAATCAGTAATCGGGATTGCTTTAATCGTATCATTCGTTTGGTTAATGAAGATTTCAGGCAAAATGGTTATGCCCAGATTAGCTTGTACTAAACCAAGGATGCTCTGTCCTAACTCTATTTCTAACGCAATATGTAACGTTTCACCCCTTGTTGAAAATTCCTTTTCCACCAGCATCCTGACATCGCACCCCTCAGGCAGCATAAGAAGGGGGTCGTTCTTTATCTCATGAAAGAATACTTTTTCTTTACGACCAAATAAGGGATGATTGGCATTCACAAATAAGAAGAAGTTTTCTTTAAAAACAGGGGTTGAGTGAAAGTGATGTTGGACGCCTCTATCATCAAATAAGGCCGCATCGATGGTGCCGTTTTCTATATTTTTTATCAGGTCAAAAAAGCTGTAAAACACCCTGATTTTGAATGCCATTTTGGTATCTTCCTGCTGATTAGCCGCCATATGGTTTGGCAAAAAAATAGTTGCAACGCTTGGCCATGATCCAATGACAAGATCAACTGTGCCCTCGTCTTGACTTAGCGCAATCTCTCTTCTCAGATCGTTTAGTTCGTTCATAATTTTCTTGCTTCTTTCAAGTAAAATCTGGCCGGATTGCGTCAGCGTTACGCCAGTGGAGGAACGTACCAATAATTGTGCTCCTAATTCATCCTCCAGGGTGCGAATTTGTTTGCTTAAGGCGGGCTGACTAATATGCAGAATTTCACTAGCTTTCGTTAAACTCTTCGTTTCAGCCGTTTGCCGGAAGGCTTCTAACCATTCGATCTTCACGTCCATCCCCCATAACCTTTGGTTATTCCTCACCTAACTTATCGGTATTTCGAATCGAAGCTCTAAGATGTTACAGTATGGATACGGCAAACAAGACGAAATGCTAAGATGATCTTTTGCATTTCGGGAACAAATTATTTACGTAAGATTACGTGGAGCCCTGGTAATATATCCAACGATGGGGGAAGCACTCTTACTGGGATATTGCTATGTTTGATGGTTATGCTACTGGTTATGGTTTTAAAAATAACGATGACTAATTCGTTCATATAACGATAGGAGGAACAAAAAATGGATCATTTATTTACACCCTTCAAGCTGAAAGGTCTGGAACTGAAAAATCGTGTCGTCATGCCGCCAATGTGCCAATATGCTGTCAAAAATAATGACGGTGTCGTAAATGATTGGCATTATAATCACTATCTTAGCCGCGCGATCGGCGGAGCGGGACTTATCATCATTGAGATGACGGACGTCGAGCCGGACGGTCGAATTACTAATTTTGACCTTGGGTTATGGTCGGACGAACAGATCGCACCATTGAAGCGAATCGTTGATGCCGTTCACCAATACGGGGCTAAAGTGGGCATTCAGATTGCTCATGCAGGACGTAAAGCGGAACACGCAGAAGTACCTGTAGCGCCTTCCGCTATTCCATTCGATGAGACGGAAACATACAAAACACCACGAGCACTCACGACGGACGAAGTCAAGCAAATGGTGGACAAGTATCGTCAGGCTGCTGAGCGTGCGATCAAGGCTGGCGTAGATACGATTGAAATTCACGGAGCACACGGCTATTTGATTCACCAGTTCCAGTCTGCGTATACGAACAAACGCACGGATGAATACGGCAAGGATTTGCCATTGTTCGGTCAGCAGGTTATTCGAGCCGTCAAAAGCGTGATGCCTGATGACATGCCGCTTTTGATGCGTATTTCGGCAAGAGAATACGTGGATGGCGGTTATGGTCTTACAGAAAGTATTGCCTTTTCCAAAGTGTATAAGGAAGCAGGTGTGGACATGTTTCATATCAGCTCCGGTGGAGAAGGGCCAATTCTTGCGCACGGAAGACCGGGCACCCATGTGGCGTATCAAGTACCTATGGCAAGAGAAATCAGGAATGCGCTGAATGTACCGGTGATTGCCGTGGGGCGGTTAGACGATCCGGCGTTAGCGAATTCCGTGATCGGCAACGAGGACGCAGATCTTGTGGGTGTGGGCCGCGGGATGTTAAGAAATCCGTATTGGACGTTAGAAGCTGCCAAGAAGCTAGGAAAAGAAATAGAGTTTCCTGGCGTATATGGCATGGGTTTTGGACTTAAGTAAATCGATCATAATGAGGAGGCAGCTGGTGTTCAATCGGCTGTCTTTTTCATATTAACGGGGACCGCTGTAATAACAGGTTTAAATGATGTCAACATTATTCATGACGAAAAGGGATTTTGATTTGATTGATCATGAAAGCGTTTTTGCGCTACGATAAGATCATGAAACAGACAAAGGGAGGTTATTCTAATGAGTGAAATTGCTGCACAAAAGCAAGCATCATCCGGCGGATTCCGGGTGAAAGTGCAAAGTTTCGGTCGTTTCTTAAGCGGCATGGTGATGCCGAATATCGGGGCGTTTATCGCTTGGGGATTGATTACGGCTTTATTTATTCCGACCGGCTGGATTCCAAATGAGTATTTGGCTAAGCTCGTAGGTCCAATGATAACTTATCTTCTTCCGCTCTTGATTGGGTATACGGGTGGGACGATGATCCACGGCACACGCGGTGGTGTCATTGGGGCAGTAACCACGATGGGGGTTGTCATCGGGACGGATATTCCGATGTTTATGGGGGCAATGATTGTAGGTCCCTTCGCCGCGTGGGTGCTGAAGCAGTTCGATAAGTCGATTGAGGGTAAAATCAAATCAGGTTTCGAGATGCTTGTAAACAATTTCTCATCAGGCATCATAGGAGCCATCCTAGCCGTTCTGGCTTACACGGTTGTCGGCCCTGCCGTTCAAGTCGTGAGCAAAGCACTTGCTTCCGGTGTTCAAGCGTTGGTCAACGCGGGTTTGCTTCCGCTGGCTAATATACTAATCGAACCAGGTAAGGTGCTGTTCTTGAACAACGCGATTAACCACGGCGTACTGAGCCCGATCGCACTTGATCAAGCATCCAAAACAGGTAAGTCGATTCTTTTCATGCTAGAGTCCAACCCTGGTCCAGGACTTGGCATTCTATTGGCCTACTGGATTGTTGGGCGCGGTGCAGCGAAGCTTTCCGCTCCAGGTTCTGCTATTATTCACTTTTTCGGCGGTATCCATGAAATCTATTTCCCATACATCCTGATGAATCCGCGTCTTATTCTAGCGGTGATTGCAGGTGGTGTGACAGGAACGTTCACCTTCTCTCTTTTCAATGCGGGTCTGGTTGCGCCTCCTTCACCGGGAAGTATCTTTGCTTACATCGCGATGGCTCCAAAAGGCGGTATGCTGCCGATTTTCAGCGGCGTAATCACTTCAACGATCGTTTCTTTCGCAGTAGGCGCTCTGTTGTTGAAAACAACGAAGCAAACGGAAAGCGAAGATTTGGATCAGGCTAAAGCGCGAATGAAAGAAATGAAGCAAGCCCCGGCTGCAGCGGCAGCAGAGCGTGTAGATGTTCCTGTAACGAAGTCTGCCAACAATGTGCAGAAAATCGTTTTCTCCTGTGATGCCGGGATGGGATCAAGCGCAATGGGAGCTTCTATTTTAAGAAAGAAAATGAAAGAAGCCAGTATCAATATCAACGTCATCAATACCGCAATCAATGATATCCCATCCGATGCTGACATCGTGATCACGCATAAATCCTTGACGGACCGCGCACGAAACAAAGCACCGCAAGCTGAACATATTTCGATTGATAATTTCATGAAAAGCCCGGAATATGATGAGCTTGTGAAACGATTGGGCTAAATAGAAGCATCTAACGCTGGCATCTTGCCGGCGTTATCTCCATTTTGTTCGTGAGGAGAATAATTATGAGCCTCTCAAACAGGCATCGGCAGATCCTTGAGCTGTTAATGAAGCAAAGGGATGACATTACGGCAGGAGAAATAGCTGCTGAGATTAATGTAAGCACTAGAACGGTTCATAGAGAATTGTCTGAGTTGGAGACTGTTCTGGGGAATCTCGGCATTGCGCTGCGTAAGAAATCGGGAAAAGGGATTCAACTTCTGGCGGAGCCGGAGAAATTGGAGGCATTGAGATATCTGCTCGATGGCAGGGTGAATGTGGCCTATTCAGCTGAAGAACGAAGGATGCTGCTGCTCTGCCTACTGCTTCAGGAGGAGGAACCCGTTAAGCTTTTTACATTGTCGCATGAGTTGGCTGTCACGATTCCAACCATTACGAATGATCTGGATGAGTTGGATAGCTGGGTTAATCGGTCTAATCTCACCCTCGTTCGCAAAAGGGGTTACGGCGTTGAATTGAGCGGCACAGAAGCTAACAAACGGAGGATGATCTTGCACCTGGCGAGAAATGGACTCGATGAGTCTGATCTCTTTGGGAAAAATGAGAGCCAACATTCACCATTAGCGCAAAAGCTTTTGAAGCTGATAGGCAAAGAGAATTTTACGAAAGTGGAAGAAGCGCTTTGGCTGGCTGAAGATGAAGGCTTAAGCGAAATTTCCGAGGAGGAGTACACTAATTTACTTATTTCCCTCTCGATAACGATTGCCAGAATTCAAATGGGAAGACCGATCGAGGCGAATAGTGATCATCACTCGGCGCGTCCTAGCAAACTGCTTACCCATACCATTGATCACCTGACCGAAGAAATTCCAATTCAGTTAACGGCAGCTGAAATCTCGTATATTGCTGAGCTGCTGGAACCTACTTCTGAACCTCATGCCAATTTACTGCTTCCGATCGATGAGTTGAGTTACATGGAAATGGTGTGGAAGCTGATTCGCAGAATGGAAAGAAATCTAGGCGTTCCGTTCAGCGATGACCGTTCCTTGAAAGATGGGCTGCTGAGCCATTTGGAGTCCGCGATTAAGCGCTTATTGGCGGGAGCTACGATTCGCAATCCGCTTTTGACGCAAATTAAAAAAGATTATGAAGTCCTGTTCGAAGCCATTCGGGAAGCTGTCAATACGACCATCAGCGAAATTGCCATACCGGACGAAGAAATCGGGTTCCTGGTCATGCATTTCGGTGCTTCCATCGAGAGGCAGAAACAATTTAAACGAAATGTGAGGGCCATTCTGGTCTGCACAAGCGGCATAGGCACCTCCAAAATGCTGGCTGTACGCCTAACGAAAGAGCTTCCGCAAATCAATATTATCGGCAATGCGTCCTGGTTTGAAGCTGCGCGTATCCCTAAGAAGGACTACGATTTAATCATATCGACGGTAGACCTACCGCTCCCTTCTGATCAATACATGAAGCTCAGTCCGTTATTGACGAAAGATGAGGCAGAACGGCTGAGGCTTTTTATTCAAAATGTGACATTACAAAAAGAGTCTGGTGAACCAATTCCCATGCATCTGGAGGCAGGTTCGAGAGATCGTTTGCATCGCATCCAGTTCTATATTAATGAAATTGTAAGCATTATTGATCAATTTACGGTGTTTCACATCGAGCAAAGTTATGAAGACTTGGAAGAAGCCTTGCAGGATATATGCAGCTATGTCAGCAGAGCGGGTGTCTTTGACGATGTAAAACCTATCGTTGAGCTGCTGCTTGCGCGGGAGAAGTTGAGCAGTCAAGTGATCCCTGACACGGGTCTTGCGCTCTTTCATATCCGAAGTGAACAGGTGAAAAAGCCTTCCTTCACTTTGTTTCGATTAGCGGATGACTTGCCGTTAGAAAGCGGGAAAAAATCCGGCGTGAGACAAATGCTGCTTATGCTCGGTCCGCAGGAGTTATCGAAGGAGAGTTTGGAAGTGCTAAGCGAAATCAGCTCTTTCCTGCTCATCCCTGAAATGATCGAACTGTTGAGATCAGGCAGCCAGTCAGAAATTAAGCACTTTTTATCCCAAGAGTTAGCTGCTTTTCTAGAGAATAAAAAATAATCGGATATGGGGAGAGATCTACGATGAGTATCTTATCAACCAATAAAGTAAAATTGAACGCGAAACCTAAAGACAAATTCGAGGCCATTCGCATGGCGGGCCAATTGTTAGTTGATGCAGGTCATGCTTCAGCCGCTTATATTGATAAAATGATCGAGAGAGAGCAAACCTTATCGACATTCATGGGCAATGGATTGGCCATTCCACACGGCACACAGGATTCCAAATCATTGATCCTTTCCACAGGACTGTCCATTGTTCAAATTCCGGACGGTGTGGACTTTGGTGACGGAGAGACGGCGAATCTGGTGATCGGGATTGCTGCAGCAGGCAATGATCATCTGGACATATTGACCAATGTCGCCATGATCTGCTCGGAAGATGAGAACATCGAGCAAATCATGCAAGCTTCCACACCTGAAGCGATGGTGAAGATTTTCGAAAGCGGGATGGAATGATGAAGGCTGTACATTTTGGAGCGGGTAACATCGGAAGAGGCTTCATTGGATTGCTTTTGTCACAAGCCGGTTATGAAGTTATCTTCTCAGATGTCAACGATACCTTGGTAGAGCTGCTGCAGGAAAGAAAAACGTATACGGTGCGTTTGGCGAATGAAGCACAAGAGACCTTCACGGTTTCCGGTGTTACAGCAATCAACGGCAAAAATCTGGAAGATGTAGCTGAAGCCGTTGCACAGGCTGATCTTGTGACAACAGCGGTTGGCGTCAATATTCTGAAGCATATTGCAGGCGGAATTGCCAAAGGGATCGAGCGAAGAATCGCTAGTGGAGCCGCGCCGCTGCACATCATCGCGTGTGAAAATGCGATTGGCGGAAGTACGCAGCTCAAAGAACATGTATATGCTTTGTTAAGTGAAGAGCTGCGTGCGAAAGCAGAGACGGTTGTTGCCTTTCCCGATGCTGCTGTGGATCGAATCGTTCCTATTCAGCATAACGAGGACCCGCTTGAAGTCACTGTTGAGCCTTTTTACGAGTGGGTTGTTGATGAGTCGCAAATGCTGGAAGGCTTCACTCGCATTGCCGGCGTTCATTATGTGAAGACACTAGAGCCATACATTGAACGCAAACTTTTTACCGTTAATACGGGTCATTGCAGCGCTGCCTATCTTGGCTATTTGCAAGGCTATGCAACGATTCAAGAGGCGATGGCTAATCCTCAAATTGCTTCATTGGTTAGGCATGTTATGCATGAGACGGGTTCGATCTTGATCAAAAAGCATGATTTCGAGCTTGCGCAGCATGAAATCTACATCGATAAGATATTGCAAAGATTTACAAACCCTTACTTGATTGATGATGTAGCGCGCGTAGGAAGATCACCGATTCGTAAATTATCGTTGAATGACCGGCTGGTCAGACCAGCTATGCAAGGGTATGAGCTAGGGATGACCCCATCTTATCTTACTATGGTCATGGCTGCTGCCCTGCTGTTTAAGGATCCAGCGGATCCTGAAGCTGTCCAAATTCAATCGGATTTACATGAGCTGGGCCTTGCTGGGACGATTACCAAGTACACGACGATTGGGGAAGATCACCCCATTCATCTCCTGATTCGAACACATTACGAACAATTCAAACAAACCGTTGCTTCATAAGAAAGGGGAGTTACCTCATGGCGAACATGATGACCAAACGTCTAACCGGCATAGCTGCTTCCCCCGGCATTGCGCTGGCCAAAGCTTTTCGATTGAATAAGGAGCAGTTCGAGCCCGAGGCTGTGGAAGTGGCCGACAAGGATCAGGAGGTCCTTCGTTTTAGTCAAGCTGTGGAAGAAACCAAACAAGAATTAGAAAAGCTTAAAGATTTGACTGAGCAGCGAATGGGTGCGGCAAAAGCGGAAATTTTCGAAGCACACTTGATGCTTCTCGAAGATCCTGATTATATAGATGCCATTATAGATAGCATTAAAGATGAAAGCATGAACGCGGAATTCAAGCTTCATGAGGTTGCGAGCAGTTTTATTGAAGTGCTCAGTGCAATGGATAATGAGCTGCTTCGTGAACGCGCGGCTGATGTTCGTGACGTCACCGGGCGAATCATGAGCAAGCTTCGCGGTGTTTCCTATGCAGCGATTACGGCTATTAATGAGCCATGTATTCTGATCGCTGATGATCTGACGCCTTCTGATACGGCACAATTAAATCTTGACTATGTGCTTGGTTTTGTGACCGAGGTTGGCAGCCGTACCTCTCATTCCGCCATCATGGCTCGTTCCCTGGAAGTGCCTGCTGTTGTAGGTGCAGGTGAAGAGGCTAGGGACATCGCGACAGGTACGATGCTTATCCTGGATGCAGTTGAAGGCGTGGTGCTCGTTGCACCAAGCGATCAAGAGGTTGAAGCGTATCAAACGCGTAAAGCTTCGTATGACGAGAGAAGAGCCGAACTGCGCAAGCTGATCCATGAGCCGACTGTTTCTTCGGATGATCATCGTGTAGAGTTGGCTGCCAATATTGGCAGTGTGGAAGATTTGCAAAAAGTACTCGCTAATGGAGCGGAAGGAATCGGATTATTCCGAACCGAATTCCTCTATATGGGGCGCAGCGCGCTGCCGAGTGAAGAAGAGCAGTTTCAGATTTACAAACATGTTTTGGAGCGGATGGACGACAAACCTGTCGTCATTCGCACCCTTGATATTGGCGGAGACAAAGAACTGCCATACATGAAGCTGCCAGTTGAAAGCAATCCTTTTCTTGGGTTACGTGCGGTACGTTTATGTCTGAGCCAAGAGGATCTGTTTCGTACACAGCTTCGAGCACTTCTGAGAGCAAGCAGTTATGGACAATTGAAAATCATGTTCCCTATGATTGCTGTCATGGATGAGCTGTTAGCTGCCAAACAATTGCTGCAGGAAGAGAAAGAAAAGCTTTTACAAGAAGGAATCCCGGTGTCCGATAACATTGAAGTTGGGATTATGATTGAAGTGCCCGCAGCAGCGATTGCAGCTGATTCATTGGCGAAAGAGGCGGATTTCTTCAGCATTGGAACCAATGACCTCATTCAATATACCATGGCAGCGGATCGGATGAATGAAACCGTTTCTTACTTATATCAACCTTGCCATCCGTCCATTCTTCGCTTAATCCAAATGGTCATCCAAGCCGCTAGCAAGGAAGGCAAATGGGTGGGCATGTGTGGAGAAATGGCTGGAGATGAGCACGCGATCCCGATTTTACTCGGCATGGGACTTCATGAATTCAGCATGAGTGCCAGCTCGATTTTACCTGCGAGAGCTTTGATCAAAAAGACCTCACAACAAGAATGGGCCGGCTATACCCAGCAAATTCTGGCGATGAGCAGCCAAGCCCAAATCAAACAGTTTGTAGAACAGAAGACAAGGAGTGATCTAGCATGATATCTCAAACTTTTACAGTGTTGAATCCATCCGGCTTTCATGCCCGCCCGACCAAAGTTTTCGTCCAAAAGGTGGGGACGTTTCCCTGCAAAGTCAGTGTCATTAAAGGGGAGAAGAAGGTCAACGGCAAAAGCTCGCTTAGTATGCTGACACTCGGCATTCAACAGAATGACGAAGTGACGTTGGAAGTGGATGGCGAGCAAGAGGAGCAAGCGATGCAGGAGCTTGGCGCTTTATTGACGCGTATATTTGAGGAGTAGGTAAAATTATAGTACCCCCTCCGAGCCACAAACTCGGACTCGTCAGAGCCGAAACCCCATTCTCCGCCGCGTTACTTGATCGTCGGAGCAAGCGAAAAAAAAGCTGCGTTCCCTAGCTCAATAAACGGCTAACAGATCCTTTGCTCTTCTGAAGAGCAGAGGATTTTTTCTTGCCCATTCTATAAAAGTATTTGATACGCACGTGTTATCGTGTATCATCAGGTAATGGCATCAGGTAATGATACGCGTGTCATGAACGAGGAGGTCGACGATGCTAAGCAAATGGTTCATCCATCGAAGCAGCATTCAAAATAAATTTCTCATCTCGACAATATGTCTCATTCTTGTTCCGTTAGGCATCTTTGGCGTCATTACGCTGCAAATTTCAAAAAGCTCGATTGAATCGCAAGTGAGCCAGTCCAATCTCAAAACCTTGGGCCAGATTGCAGAGAAGACGGATATGCTGCTGGATGATGTCATCGCGGTTTCCAATACGTTTTATCTCAATGACGAGATCAACCATGCTTTTACGACGGAAATTATGGAAAACAGTTATGAAGAAGCGCATCTTCGCGCGGCTTTTGACAGGCTGCTCACGAATTCGATTTATTCCTTCGGAAAGCTCCAATATCATGTTACGCTGCTTGGCTTGAACGGACTGGAGCAGTCCACGAATCCGCTATATAAAAACATTCGGATGCGAGATATTGTAAACGAGCCTTGGTTCAAAATGGCTGCTGAGGCTAAGGGCCGCATTCTATGGATTACGGAGCCAATCCCTGGACTTATGCCGACAGAGGACGGGGGGCGCAGCACTTTTCACGCGGTAAGGATCAGTAACCGTTTTGAAACCGGTGCTCCTACGGGGCTCGTCATGATTAGTGTAAACGCAACCACCATAAGAAGCTTATATGAAAGTGCGCTGGACGAGCAGCGGGAAATTGTGATCATCGGTGACGATGGCCGTGTGATTTCTTCCCAGGCCAATGGAAAGATACAAAGCAATGTGAAGAACCGTTCCTATTACTGGAAAATTCAGCAGTATGAATCGGGTTATTTCATTGATCGTGAGAATGATACAGAGCAATTGATTTCTTTTCAGACAATCGGCAAAACAGGTTGGAAGCTGGTTTCGTATACACCGACCAAAGTTGTTCTTAGCAGCTTAAATCAAATTCAATTCATTGTCTCTATTGTGTTTATGATTGTAGTCATTCTCTCCATCGGGGCATCGTATGTGATAGCCAAACGACTCGCTATTCCGATCAAAAGGCTGTATCGCGATTTCACTCGCGTAGAAACGGGAGATTTATCGGTAAGAACTCCGATTCATCAGGATGATGAAATTGGTTTGCTGACGCGGAAATTTAATCAAATGGTGGCCAGATTAAATGAACTGATGCAAGGGATTACCGTGGAACAGCAGCAGAAAAGGCATGCCGAGCTTCAGGCGCTGCAATCGCAAATTAATCCGCATTTTCTGTATAATACGCTAACCTCGATAAGATTCATGCTGCATAAGCACAGCAGCGACAAAGTCGATTCGGTTATTGTGGCGTTGGTCAAGCTGCTGAAACAATCGATCTCCAAGCATGACGAGTTAATACCGATCGAAGAGGAAATCAGCATGCTCCGTAATTATATGTACATCCAGCAAATCCGGCAGGGAGATCAACTGGAGGTGCACTACGACCTTGATGACGACATTATGCCGTTCAAAACAATCAAACTCATCCTGCAGCCGTTGGTCGAGAATGCAATCTTCCATGGTCTGGAGCCAAAGATAGGGAAGAGAACACTTTGGATAACAGGGAAGATGCAGGAAGGAGACATCCAGTTTGAAATCAGAGATGACGGTGTAGGGATGGAGTCAACTGGTCAAGCCGGCGTGTTTTTAGACGAGCATTTCGGAGATGGACAAGCCGCCCATCGAGGCGGATTGCGGAATGTACATGAGCGAATTCAATTGTATTACGGCGCGAAATATGGACTAACGGTGGAATCAGAGCCGGGAGTGGGAACAAAGGTATTGGTTCTTATTCCAGCTTGGTATAAGTGGAAGGAGATGAATGAATAATGAATATCCTCATCGTGGATGATGAACCGATCTTTCGGGAGTGGTTTCAAATGACTGTGGCTAAGCTTGGTGAGCGTTACCTCATTGCCGGGGAGGCCTCCAATGGTCTTGAGGCGTTGGATTTTTGTCAGTCGCATCCTGTTGATTTGGTTGTGACAGATATTAAAATGCCGGGCATGAACGGAATTGAACTGATTAAGCGTTTGAAGGAGGAAATGCCGAGAATCCGGGTGGTCATTTTCAGTTCCTATAATGAGTTTCAGTTCGCAGCCGAGGCACTTAAATTCGGAGCAAGTGAATACATTCTTAAAGCGGAAATTACGCTTCAGGGTTTGGACGAAGTTCTGTTTAAGATCGGAAAGGATATTGAACTGGACCATAGTAAGCTAGTCGAAATGAACTCGCTTCGCAGTCTGCTGAATCAGAACCAACTGGCGCTTCGCACAGCGTATTTCAGGGAGCTGCTGCAAGGAAATCAACAGGAACTGAATGATTTTCACGACAAAATGGTGCTGTTCGGCACGGGAGTGACGGAGAGGAACTTGACGGTACTTGCGTTAGGCGTGCTTCCGAGCTCGGAGCTGAAAATCCAAGAGGAGGATTTGCGAATCCTTGCTGTCACCAATATCGTCAACGAGACTTTGATAAATGAAGCCGGCAATGGCTGTTCTTTTCTCTATGAGGAAAATGTGGTCATGCTGCTGGTTAATATCAAAAGCACGAGCATGAAATCGCAAAGGGAGTCCTTGCTGCTGCTGGCCAACCGGGTAACGGAGAATTTGCGCAAATTTATCGGCCTACATTCAGCTATTAGCATCAGTACGACGTACAGCCGCCTGTCTTTCCTGCCGGAACAAGCCAGAGAGGCGTTGGAATCGCTCCACCTGCCTTTGTTTTACGAGGACCGCAGCATCGTTTTTTGCCAGTCTCCAAGTTCGGGCGGTCAAGCGGAGACGATCCCTGTGCCGGATTCCTTTCATCGATTCTTGGACATGGGCCAAATTCGAGAGGTATCAGAAGCTTGCAGACAATTCATGAACGACATGTCAGAGCATAAAGCACTGAACGCCAAACAGGCTAGGGCGCTATCCCTTGAGCTAACCTATGCCATGGTGAATAAAGCAAGAGCGTATCAGGTGCCGGCTGCTAAGCTTGATCTGTTATATAGCGAAGCGCACATGGAAGTGATGCGGCTGAAAACTTTTCGAGAGCTCAGAGGTTGGACGGAGAACATGGTTGACACCATTGTGCAGTGGATTGAGCTGCATCGGCGCAAATATGGAGAAGCCGTACAGAATGCTTGTGATTTTATTCAAAGCCACTTTTCAGAGGAGATTTCGCTTCAGCAAGTGGCCGACCATGTTCACCTGAGCCGGAACTATTTTAGCGAGCTTTTTAAAAAGGAGACGGGGTTGAATTTCAACGAATACCTGATGCAAATAAGGTTAGAGCAGGCGATGAACCTGCTGAGTACCAAAGCGCTGAAAGTCTCGGAGGCAGCCGTGCAAGTGGGCTACGCGAACGCTAGCTATTTTATTAAATTGTTTAAAAAATATACAGGATTTTCGCCCTCTGAATACATGGAGCTGCACCATAGAGCTTAGGATCGCCAGGCATCGCTTCAATTGCGGTGTTTTTTTGTTCGCATAAGAGGCTATCGGATTATTTTTGCATAGGAAAGGAATAATTTTGTATAGGGTCTGTGGAGGCCAGGATGAGCCCTTTCAGAAGCGTGCATTTGTTCAAAAAAAACGGAAATCAGTTTCACTGTGACCCCTTCCCGATTTTTTATAATGAAGTTGTCAGATAGATGAACCATAAGGGGAGGCTTACGAATATGAAAAAGCAATGGGTGGCCGGAGGGCTCGGCATAATCCTAACGGCCAGTATCCTGCTCAGCGGTTGCAGCAGCAGCACGGAGCAGCTAAATAAGAAGAGCGACGGAGCAGGCGGCGGAACCAAAACGCTCACTTTCTGGAGGGCCGGCACGGATCCTGCGGAAAATGCATATTGGAAACGCGTGATCAGCGATTTTGAGGCGAAACATCAAGGAGTGAAAGTGGCGTATAGCGAGGTTCCTTTCGGTTCCGATATGGAAACCAAGCTGAATGCCGCTTATGCTAGCGGAACTTCACCGGATGTTCTGTCTTACACACTGGCATCCTTGGCGCAGCGGGCAAATTTGGGGCAATATGAGCCGTTGGAGACTTACACGAGCAAATGGGCGGATAAGAGCGATATGATGGAAAGTGTCGTTGACACCGGTACATACAAAGGGAAGCTGTACGGCTTAGGCTTCATCCCTGATCCGAGGGTTCTGCTATGGCGTAAGGATCTTTTCAAAGCAGCGGGGCTGGATCCTGAGAAGCCGCCGGCCAATTGGGATGAACTGACACAATACGCGGAGAAGTTGACCAAGAAGGATGGGGCGACAACCACGATGGCGGGTTTCGGCATTCCGACGGCGACCGGTTGGACGTTATGGCAATCCTTTGTTCTGCAAAATGGCGGCAAAATTATTGACCCGGAGACGAATACACCGCTATTTGATTCACCGGAGTCCATTGAAGCTACGCAATACCTCATTGATATGGTGAAAAAGGGAATCACGATTCCGAACGATTCTACGAAGTCCAACGAGAATCTATTCCCGAACGGAAAAGCGGCGATTGCTTATGACAGTCCGGCTGCATTCACCAATTTACAGAAGGATCACCCTGAACTTAACGGACAAATTGGCGTATCAGGTCCGATTTCCCGGAAAATGAAATCTACTTTTGCGGGCATGCGTTTATTGTTCATGAGCTCACAAAGCAAACAAAAAGACTTAGCCTTTGAATTTATGCAGACGGTCATGACCAAGGAAGAGACTTGGGCCAGATATAAAGAATTGGGTACTCCTGTCGTCAGGAAGTCTTTGAAAGACGATTATATCAAAGAAAATCCGGTTATGAACGGTGCCATTTTCGATGCCGTGACGTATGGACAAGGTGCTGCGAAAGTGACGTATTCCGGCAAAATGTATGAGTTTATTAGCCTTAATCTGGAAGAAGCCTATTATGGGAAGAAAACAGGGGAGCAAGCGATGAAGGATGCTGCTGCTCAGCTGACCAAGGAGCTTCCGAATCTGATTTCCAAATAGGATCTGAGTCGCCTGCTTGAAGATTGCTTGCAGTCTATGGGCAGGCGATTTCCGTTCACCCTGATGAAACGAGGTGGTTTCTTATGAAGCCGACTGCAACGACAGGCCCCCAAGGAGGATTGGGCCGAACGAAATCGCTCCGCAGATGGCGTATCGATTATGCCGGATATGCCATGATTGCTCCCGGGTATGTCATTTATTTTGCATTTATTTTTATTCCACTGTTGATTAGTCTCTATTATAGCTTTACAAATTATAACTTCTACAGCAGTCCTTCCTTTATCGGGCTGCAAAATTATGCGCGTTTGCTGCATGACGGAACGTTCGCCAAAGCGATGACGAACACCTTGGTCTACGCGATCTGGACGATAATTCCTCAAATTGCGCTTGGACTCATTCTGGCTGTACTGCTGAACGGCAGGATCTTCGGCAAGGTATTTGCCAGAGCCAGCATCTATGTGCCTAACGTAACATCCATGGTGGCCGTGTCCATGATTTGGCTTTGGATTTATGACCCTTCACTGGGCATTATGAATCGCGTTTTTAAAACAGTAGGTCTCGATCCGGTCCAGTGGTTGTACGATCCCAAAACAGCCATGCTCGCCATTGTCATTATGAGCATCTGGAAATCACTTGGGTATACGATGATTATATATTTGGCGGGATTGCAATCAATCCCTTCCAGTTTATATGAAGCGGCACATATGGATGGAGCCTCCAAACTAAGGCAGTTCTGGTCGGTTACGTTTCCGATGCTGAAGCCTACGACGTTTTTTATCCTTATTATGACGTGCATTAACTCTTTCATGGTGTTCGAGCAAGTGAATATTCTAACGAACGGCGGGCCGATGGGGTCAACGACGACCGTTGTGCACCAAATCTATTTGCGCGGTTTCCAAGATTTCCAGATGGGATATGCATCGGCTATGGCTATGGTCTTGTTTGCCATTACGCTTGTGATTACAATCGTCAATTTCAAATACGGTAATCAAGGTGACGATGTGGATGTGGACTAAGAAGAGGAAAGGAGGGATTCCGTTTGAAAAGTAAAATGAGCATCACGATTCTGGTATCCGTCATTATGCTTGCAGTCGCTCTGCTGATGCTTTTTCCATTCATGCTGATGGTAGTTACATCCTTCAAAACAATGGGTGAAATACAATCACCCACATTTTCATTTATTCCGCATAAATGGATGTTTCAAAATTATGTGCTTGCCATGTCCAAAGGAGATTGGCTCCGTTATTTCTATAATTCCTTTGTTATCACAGTCATTACGGTGGTTGCGAGTCTTGTGCTCAACTCAATGGCCGGCTACGCTTTTGCCAGACTTCGGTTTCCAGGGAGAGACATCCTGTTCTTTTCCGTACTGATCGGTATTATGGTACCTTCGCAAGTAACGATGATTCCAACCTTTCTGATGATGAAAAAGTTTCCGCTAACCGGAGGCAACGATCTATTCGGAGCGGGAGGCGTCGGATTAATAAACAGTTATGCCGGATTAATTTTCCCGTTTGTTGCAGGCTCGTTCGGAATCTTTCTATGCCGCCAGTTTTTCCTTACCTTTCCACGGGCTTTGGATGAGGCAGCGCAAATTGACGGCGCATCGACCTTGCGGGTATTTTATCAAATCTATCTGCCTTTAAGTAAACCTGTATTGGCTACACTTGGCATTTTCAAAACAACGGCGACCTGGAACGATTATATGTGGCCGCTCATTATGACGAACTCGGAGCAGATGCGAACGGTGCAGCTGGGTTTGACGATGTTTCGTGGGGAAACGAGTGTGGAATGGAATTTATTAATGGCGGCAACGACGCTTGTTGTCCTCCCGCTCATGCTGCTATTTCTTTTTGCGCAAAAATATTTCGTACAAGGTATTGTAACCACAGGTCTCAAAGCATAAATTAGTTAGTTGATCTTGGATATCTTGCTATCTTGGAAGGGAGGCTGTTATGAATACAATTGTCGTGCTGTTGGATACGCTCAATCGACATCTGCTGCCAACGTATGGTGGGGATTGGGTTAAGACGCCTAATATCGAACGATTAGCGGAGAAATCCGTTGTTTTCGATCAACATTGGTCGGGTTCACTCCCTTGTATGCCTGCGAGAAGGGATCTTTTGACGGGGAGAACGGCTTTTCTGGAAAAAGGGTGGGGCGGCATTGAACCGTTTGATGAAACATTGCCGAATGCACTGCGGAAAGGCGGGATTTTCAGCCATATCGTAACCGATCACTATCACTATTTTGCTACCGGCGGTGAAAATTATTGCCAATCCTTTACGACATGGGACTTTCATCGCGGGCAGGAGGATGATCCTTGGCATTCGACCGTTAGCGATCCGGAAGTGCCGGATGAGCATTACGGGAGGGTCCGATTGCAGTATGAACGAAACCGGAAGAGGTTTGTGCAGGAGGAAGATTATGCGGGTGCACGAACGATGCAAGCTGCTTGCGACTGGCTGGAGAGCAATCGCGAGGCCGATCATTATTTCCTGATGGTAGAAGCCTTCGATCCGCATGAACCTTTCGATTGTCCCAAGCATTACCTGGATCTATACCAAGACGATTATAAAGGACCGCTTTATTTTTGGCCTAATTACGGGGATGTAGATGTGCCGGAAGAGGCGATTACGCATATTCGTAAACGATACGCTGCTAATCTCACGATGATTGATCATTGGCTTGGCAAGCTGCTGGATACGATGGACCGTTTGGCGTTATGGGAGGATACCCTGCTGATTTTCACAACCGATCATGGCTTTTTACTGGGCGAACATCAGAAAATGGGGAAAAACCAGATGCATGTGTTCAACGAACTCGCACATATTCCCATGATGATTCATGTTCCTGGCAGCGAGCACAATGGTTCACGAATCAGCGCCCTCACGCAAAATATTGATGTGATGCCTACGATTCTGGATTACATGAATGTGGCGATTCCGGATCAAGTGAAAGGCCATTCGTTAAGGGGGCTTCTCGAGGGGCGAACGGACAAGGTACGCAATGCGGCAATCTATGGGTATCATGGCATGGCGGTAAATGTAACCGACGGCAGCTATACATATATGAGGGCCCCACGTGCAGCCGACAATCATCCATGTTTTACATATACGGCCATGCCGACAACGTTCCGTTCTTATCTGGGCAACCAGGTTCAAGAGTCGATTGAAACCGGCCGTTTCTTGCCTTATACCCGTTTTCCTGTGTTTAAAGTGCCTGTCAGCCGGGAGGGTGAACCCTATGCGTCGAACAGCCAAGTCATGGAAACGAAGCTGTATGACATATCGCAGGATTATCAGCAGCAGCATCCGATTCAGGACGCCGAGCTGGAGGCGCGTATGATTAGAATGCTTAGAGAGAGTATGCACGAAGCGAACGCGCCGTTAGAGCAATTCGAGCGGCTTGGGTTGTAATGTAGTAGAAGCGAAAGCCTTGTACCCCAAGGCTTTCGTTTTTTTATTTGGGGTAAGCGAAGCTTATCCCTTGAGCGCGCACCCCTTTGGCTGCTAGCGCTCGAGCGGACCCTCTCCGGCGAAGGGAACGACAGGGCGCTATTTCATCGAAATAGCCTCTTTTTTTCGCGGAGGGGAACTGTGGGCCACTATTTGTCTGTTTTCATAAAGAAAACGGGAACAGACGATCAAATAAGGCCCTGTAGTTCCACTGAACGCGGAAAAGGGCTGAATTTGCTAGAATAGTGTCCTGCAGTTCCCTTAAGGCCTATCGTTGACCCACTTAACTCTCGTATGAGGTTACCCCTCAGCAAAGTGTCTCAGTAACGCTGAATTTTAGTGGCAATGGGTATTTCCACCCTCAAAAATCGCTCCTACCTGGTTCTTAACAAGCTAAACTACGGAGGAGAAGGTACTTTCCCAACGATTCCCATCTCCCCAACGAACGACAGGGCGCTATTTCATCGAAATAGGCCCTTTTTGTGTTCATTAGCAAAGTAACTGGAATTTCTACTGTTAAAATTGGCGCGGAGTAGAATTCTTGATGAAATAGCTGGAATTTGTGCAGGTAATTCAGTCGATATGCCTCATATCGGACGAAACTTGAGGAATTAGCAGGAGAATTTCCACCTATTTCCTTTAGACCAGTACAAACAAACAAATTAGCAGCACTTTTTCCCGTTAACATTTACAGGAAGGGGGATGCCAAACAGCTAAACAGCACATCCCGAAACCTGTTAACCCAGCAAAAACATGTATATTGAGTCGCATCAACCAATCTGTTTATGCTAAGAGCACAACGAATGGGAGTGAAAACATGAATACAACAGAGCAATGGATACAAGAAGCATGGAACGCGGGAATCCGCAAGGTGATGAGCACAAGCCGGCGAATCGGAGCCGCATTCCCGCACGGCTCGCAGGATGGTAAGTTTCAACTCATGTTGCCGCACTATTGGACAGCCGGCTTCTGGCCTGGGTTGTTATGGCTCGCCTATAGAGACCGGCAGGCGGACGAATTACGCCAATTGGCTGAGAACTGTGAAGAGCAGTTGGATGAAGTGCTGCATAGCTACGCGCAGCTGGATCACGATATGGGTTTTATGTGGATGCTGACCTCAATCGCCAATTGGCGGTTGACTGGAAATGAGCAATCCAAGCGTAGAGCATTGATGGTCGCCAGCCATCTGGCAGGCCGTTTTAACTTGCAGGGCAGCTTTATCAGAGCTTGGAATCACCCCGAACGTGTCGGGTGGGCGATCATTGATTGCATGATGAATCTCCCACTGCTGCACTGGGCATCGAAACAATCCGGAGATCCCCGGTTCAAGCATATCGCCGTCGCGCATGCGAAGATGGTTGTAAAACATTTTATACGCGAAGACGGTTCAGCTTATCATGTCGTCTGCTTCGATCCGGAAACCGGAGAACGGACCGGAGCACTCGGCGGCCAAGGCTATGCCGAGGATTCCGCTTGGTCACGAGGCGCAGCATGGGCGATCCATGGGTCGATTTTGAGCTACCAGCACACGGGGGATGTAGCCTTCTTGGAAGCGGCCGAGCGGGCAGCCCACTATTTCCTGACACATCTTCCGGCGGACAAGGTGCCGTATTGGGATTTCCGCTTACCTTCATTCGAAGGGGCGCCGAAGGATTCAAGCGCAGCCGCCATTGCAGCAAGCGGGCTGTTAAATCTGGCAGCAGCGTGCCAAGGGGAACGGGCTTCCTTTTATAGAGAGCAGGCATGTGGCATCCTGCATTCCTTATCCCTTAACTACGTGGCAGGAGATTCGGAAGAAGCCATTCTCGTTGCGGGCACCGGCAATTTGCCTGGCAATCAGAACATCAATAAGCCGTTAATCTATGGCGATTACTTTTATATGGAAGCCCTGTCCAAGCTGAGAGGCCAATCCTCTTTCTGGGAACCGGAGTCTCAGTCTCTCTAACCATTTTTTTACAGGTGTATGAACGGAAAAAGGGTATATTGCAGCCTAAATACCCGCACAACAAGCGCTTGTTTACTCATCGAAATCATGTATATTGTGCGAACGAACCAAAGCCAGGTACGATGGGCTCAATCAATCACAAGACGAGGAAGTGACAGCAATGAATAAACCACTCCCGCCATCCTCGCCGGCCATCACAGGTCAGCCGAAAGCATCTGCCAAGGCCAAACCCAACTGGTTGGTAAGGAAGTATGGAAAGCGGGTTTTGAAACAGAACATCCCCTTGTATCTGATGTTTCTGCCTATCATGATTTTCTTTCTGGTCTTCAAGTATTATCCGATGACAGGCCTTGTAATCGCCTTTAAAAAGTACAGCTTTATTAAAGGGATATGGGGCAGTCCATGGTCAGGGCTCAGTTCGTTTAAGCTGATATTCAGCAATGATCAAATGCTTGATATTATTTGGAATACACTGCTGCTCAGTGGACTTTCAATTGTAATCGGCTTTCCGGTCCCGATCATTCTGGCGTTATTGCTGAATGAAGTGAGAAAAATGGCGTTCAAAAGAATGGTTCAAACGTTCGTCTATCTTCCGCATTTTCTCAATTGGGTCATCGTCGGGGGCATTGTCATTACCCTGTTCTCGCAAAATACAGGATCAATTAATCATGTGATCGAGCGGCTTTTTGGAACGACCATCCCGTTTTTATATAAAGAATCAACATGGATTGGGATCTACATCGGATCGGGGATATGGAAGGATGCCGGATGGGGAGCCATCATTTATTTGGCGGCGCTGACGTCCATTGATCAAAGTTTGTATGAGGCGGCCAGCATCGACGGGGCTAATAAGTGGCAGCAGATGCTCCGAATTACGCTGCCGGGCATTTTGCCAACGATCATCATTATGCTGATTTTGAAAATAGGCCACCTGATGGAAGTAGGCTTCGATCAAGTGTACGTCTTGCAGAACGATGCGGTTTCCCAAGTTTCGGAAGTCATTAGTACGTTTATGTACAAAATTGGCGTCCAGCAGGCGAACTTCAGTTTAGCTACCGCAATGGGATTGTTCGAATCCCTTGTCGGCTTGGTGCTGGTCGTTCTGGCGAACCGGATCGCGCGTTATTTTGGCCAAGGCTTATGGTAGGAGGAGGAACTCATGAGCAGTACTAGTGGAGAAAAATTGTTTTACACGATCAATTATGTCGTTTTATTTGTCATCGGTATGAGCTGCCTGCTACCGCTCGTTCACATTTTGGCGATGTCTTTAAGCGATAAACATGCCTTGATGTCCGGAGTTGTTAGCCTCTGGCCCGTGAATTTGGACTTCAGCGGTTATGAAGCCTTATTTAAGGAAACGCCGATTTTGAGATCGCTTGCAAACAGCTTCATTATTACAGTCGTAGGGACTGTTCTTAATATAAGTTTTACAGTGCTTGCTGCGTATCCCTTGTCGAAGCGCTATTTTATCGGACGTAAATTTTATTCGTTCGCCATCATTTTTACGATGCTTTTTTCGGCGGGATTAATTCCTACTTATTTGCTCCTCAAAAGCTTGGGCCTTCTAAATAACTATGGCGCCTTATGGCTGCCTGGGTTAGTGAGCGTCTGGAACCTGATGGTGTTAAGAAGCTTTTTTGAAGCACTCCCTGAGGAACTGGAAGAAGCTTCGCGAATCGACGGCTGCTCCGAATGGAGGCTGATCATACAAATTGTATTACCGTTATCGATTCCGGTAGTGGCAGCATTATCGCTCTTTTACGGAGTTAGTCACTGGAACGCCTTCATGAACGTGTTAATTTACATCAATGATGCAAGCAAGTTAAACTTGACAGTTCTCGTGCAGCAGTTGATTCAGAACCAGACGCTTATGCAGGAGATGGCGAATACGCAGCCTGAAATGGCTATGAAGCTGACGCCTGAAGGAATGAAAGCGGCAGGGGTCATTGTCATGACACTACCGATGCTAATCGTCTACCCTTTTCTGCAAAAATATTTCGTGAAGGGTGTCATGATTGGAGCGGTGAAAGGGTGACGTCAGTTACATGGGTTTACCAAATTAAGGAGGTGATCCAGCCCTTCAAAACGTGGTAGATTTAGACAATAACGAAAAGCATAGCGGCGTTTAATTCACTAAGGGGTGACAACGGAACATGAAAAAAAACAAGTTGATGAAAACAGCATCCGTGACATTAGCTATGATTGTATCGAGCTCGGCTTTACTTACAGCTTGCTCAACGGGAAAAGAAGCGGCGAATACGGCTTCAACGCCTGGCAGCGGGGCAACGGCAGCAGCAAGCGCGAAACCGGCGGGGCCAAAACCGAAAATTACCGTTTCCATCTACGACCGGAACGCGGTTCCTGAAGGAGAAGGCACGATCACGAATAATCGCTGGACAAAGTGGATTAACGAAAATGCACCCGTTCAAGTTGAATTTATTCCGGTTCCTCGTTCCAATTCGATTGAGAAATTCAACGTCATGTTTGCTTCGGGCGGGGCGCCTGACTTAATTATGGAGTTTTCGAATCCGTATATGAAGGATCTGGCATCCAAAGGGCAAATCATCCCGCTTGAAGACGCTATTTCCAAATATTCGACGACTTATAAAAAGATGTTCCAGGAAAATCAGAACATTCAAAAGCTCACCAAATTTAACGGCAAAACGTACTTCTTCGGGAGAACGACGCCGTTTACGTCGAACCACTTCCTGATGATTCGCAAAGACTGGCTGGATAAGCTCAAGCTTCCAATGCCTACGACGACAGAGGAATATCTAAAGGTTGCGAAAGCATTCACCGATCAAGATCCGGATGGAAACGGCAAAAAAGACACGCTCGGAACGACCTTCTGGGATGTCGACTATTTCTTCCAGCTTGGTCAAGCGAGCGATGAGTTGATGCCGATGTCGTCCATTACTTCTTATCATTTGCTGAACGACCAATATACGCGGACTTGGGACCGTCCGAAGGCCGATCTGGCGTTTAAGAAAAGTCTATATGACGCAGGAGCGGTAGATAAGGATATTTTTGCCGACAAAACCGGAGCGAAGGCGCAGCAGGACTGGGTTAACGGCAAACTTGGCATTTGGGGATCCGGCGGTCTGGAAGGAGCATCAATCTACACAACTTATGAGTCGTTCAAGAAAAACAACCCGAACGCGGAAGTAGCGATCCTGCCGCTTCCGAAGTCGGAATTCGGCCAATTCTCACCGGCGGCCAACCCTAACATGCAGTTTGTGGCGGGCATTAATGCAACAGCCAAGAATGTGGAAGCAGTCGTAAAATACGTAGACTGGCTAATGTCGCCGGACGTCCAGAAGACACTCATGTTCGGGGTGGAAGGCGTACACTACAAGGTTGGCAGCGACGGATGTCCGAAGCCGATCGATGCGGAGAAAAATAAAAAAGAGCTGAGCTGGAACGGCGACTTTCAAATGATGACGCAAACCGGCTCCATGGGCAAATGCGTGGAGTATTCCAATCAGCTTGATCCGAATAAACCTCTGGACAAGGAATATTTGAATTTGATTACACAAGCGCGTGCAGCTTATATTACGCCAGATCGTCCAAATACAACGGAAGCGATTCTGCCAGTCAGCTTGCCGGATGATATGACGGTCATTAAAAATACGCTCAAAACGACTTTAACGAACACGTATACGAAAGCCATTGTAAGCGGTGCAAGCTATTCCGTTGACCAAGCGATGAAGGACGCGCAAGACACCTGGGAAAAAGGCGGCGGCAAAGGCGTTGACGAGTTTTTGAAGAAAGCCTATACCGATAACAAAAACGATGTTATTTTCACCAAAGATTACTACAAGTATTTGGGCAAATAAAACGAACTCACCTATCTTCCTTCCCGTTTAACAAGCACGTTGGATTGAAGGGAAGAAGAGGCTTCTCCAGCGCGAGTCAGGCGCGGGGCGGCCTTTTTGCCATGTGTGTTTATGCAGCGAAATTATGTATATTGCCCACACATCGGGGCTGTATGATAAGATAATTGTACTAATCCTGATAAGGAGAGAATTTCATCATGAAAAGAAATTGGTTTCATCGTTTGCTTCTTTCCTATTTACCAGTATTCATCCTGATTGTTTGCTTATTTGTTTTTATCGGGATTGTGCAGTTGAATGACCTTTCCAGAAAAGAAGCGATGAAATCAAGCCAAGTCTATGTTCAAAATATTCAAAACAGCATCGACATGTCGCTGAGATCTATTGAAATTATGATGCTCGAGACGATCACGAGGAATGTGAAGCTCACGACTTTTGCCGGCATGGAAAGCGATTCTTCATTTATTATTGAGCTCTCTCAGCTGCTTCAAAGCATGACAACATCGAATGCGTGGATCGATTCCGTTTATATTTACAGATCAGGCGATGGAACGATTGTTAGCGATAAAACGATATTAAAAATGGATCAGTTCGGAGATAGCGCTTACATAGAAAGCAACTTAGCTAATGTGCAAAAAGTACAGTGGAGCACTCCACGCATCTTCCGCACCATTCAGAATGGAAATCCGGAAGAAAGAGTTATCTCGATCAGCAGCGGCGTACCCATCCATAGCAAAGGGATTGCACTTCTTGTTGTGAATATTAAGATGTCGGCGATTCAAGAGTTTTTGGAGAAATACGGGAATTCGGAAGTGAACAAAATCGCAGTTACCGATAACGAGGGCCATAAACTGTTCGGAGCAGCCGGTCTTGAGGCCAAAGCGGGCGATACGACGCTCGTGTCGGGATACACGGGTTGGACGTATGCCAACAGCTTCAAGACGGAAGGACTCGGCAACATTTATTTTTATATGACAAGCGGTTGGTTCATCATCGGATTCCTTGGCCTGCTGATTGGCATTGGCTGGGTCGTTTACATAACTCGTCAAAACTACAAGCCGATTGAAACGATTATGTCGCGCATACAGAAATATAATCAAGTGCACAAGCATAATCCCATTCAAGGTCTGTCGGGCGATGAGCTTAGTTATATCGATTACACGCTGAGCAATATGATCGAGGTAAGTGAGGAGTATGAGACACAGTCCAAGGTAAATGAAAAATATAGACAGCTAATGTTGTTTAAGGAGCTTGTGGAAGGGAGCAACCCGATTGACCGGGCGGAATGGGAAGCGGAGCTTCGCCAGATGGGCATTGCTTCCTTCGGCAGCGCATCGGTCAGCATTGGCGAAATCGATAAGTATATCGATTTTCTAAGCCAACATTCCCGGAGGGATCAGGGTCTTTTCAAGTATATTTTGAAAAAAGTCGTGGAAGAGACAGCGGAAGCGAAAGGCCTTCGCATTTGGCAGGAATGGATTACGAACCATCGGCTGTGCATCATCTTTTTTGAAGAGCAGCAGCAGCCTGCGGAATCGCTTATGCTGGAAGTATCCGAGCAGGCGCGCAAGTGGATGCAAGATAACTTGAATTTAACCGTAACCTTCGGTTTAGGGAACACCGTGCCGGAAGCAAATGCCATCGTTCAGTCCTATGAGGCGGCTGCAAGGGCTCTTGACTATAAATCAGCGCTTGGCAGCAATCGCGTGATTGGACATTGGGAGATTGAGCTTTTATCGCACGATGATCTTTACGTGTATTTGCAATATGTGCGCACGATCGCTCAAGCTTTCCGCGTAGGAAATGACGGTTGGGAGGAGCAGTTGCGGCTCTTGTTTGAAGGGCTGCGCAGACTTATGCTGCCGAGGGAAGAAATTAGCGGTATTCTGAGCTATATGAACTATTATTTTTACCGGGAAATGATGGAGCTGCCTCCGGACTATCAAGAGCTGTGGAATCGCGAGTTTCGGACGCCATGGGATGAAAATATGGATGCGCTCGAAACGTTGGAGGAGCTGGAGTTTTTCTATTCGAAGACACTGACTTCCTGCGCCAGAAAAATAGAAGCGATCCGCGAGAGCAAAGGGAATCATGGCGTCGTTCAGAAAGTGAAGGCGTATATCGAGGAAAATTTCAGCAATCCCGATCTGTCCCTGTCCAGCCTAAGCGATCAGTTCCATATGAATGCTTCCAGCTTGAGCACATTGTTCAAAGAAGACTTCGGCGAGAAATTTGTCGTGTACGTCTGCCAAGTTCGGATGGAGCATGCGAAGGAGCTGCTGCGTGGCACGAACCTGCCGATTCAAGAGATTTCGGAGCGGGTCGGCTATGTACACCAGATGTCCTTCATTCGGGCTTTTAAGAAAATGATTGGTACTACGCCTGGCGATTACAGGAAAGTGCATCAGTAAGTATAGGGAAACCTGAGGGGGAGGCTCGGAATCCATTCAGGTGGAACTACAGTCCGCTATTTGTCTGAAAAGTTGGCTTTTGGCCCAGTGAGGGGAACTGTGGTCCCTTATTTTCTCATATTTGGCTGAAAAGTAAAGTCGATCGGGAAAATAGGACCCTGTAGTTCCGCTCAGGCTCGGATATATTGATATAGAAGAACCACAAAAACCGAGGAGGAATTCAATGATTGAAACAAAAATCGACGACGTTATCTTCAAATTGCAAGAGGAACACGATTTTGGCTGGCTTGCGAGTTTAGGTCGTGTATTTCAGGTGTTTGATCAGCAGGACTCTGGGAATATAAGCTTTGGTGTTGAGAAAAATGGCGAGAAATTGTTCGTCAAATATGCCGGTGCGAAAACTATAACCTTTTCAGGTGACCCGCAAGACGCCATCCATCAATTGAAAAGTGCCATACCGCTTTATCTAGAGTTAAGTCACCCTTCGCTCATTAAACTCGTTGATCATTTTGAAGTTAGTTCGGGATACGCGGCAGTGTTCGAGTGGTTTGACGGGGAAACCCTTCACCCGCATTGGTCTTTTCCGCCTCCGGCGAAATATAACGATCCCCGGTCCCCTTTTTATAGATTCAAGAACTTGTCCGTAGCACAAAGGTTAGATGCGTTGGAACGAATTTTTAGCTTCCATGCCTATATCGAGAAAAATAGCTTTGTTGCCATTGATTTTTATGACGGGAGCTTGCTGTACAATTTCACCAAGAATGAAATGAAAATTTGCGATATCGATTTTTATCAAAGAAGACCTTTTTTCAACACGATGGGGAGATTATGGGGATCTTCTCGATTCATGTCACCTGAAGAGGTTACGCTCGGTGCCGAAATTGACGGTTGCACCAATGTATTTAACATGGGAGCAACAGCGTTTGCTTTGCTAGGCGGAGAGCGTGATCGTTCGTTTGAGCTTTGGGAGGCAGGAGATGAGCTCTATCAGATCGCTTTGAAGGCTGTTGAACCAAGCAGGGAAAATAGGTATGAAAGTGTGTCGGCATTCAAATTGGCATGGGATTCGGCAGTTAAATAAAAAAACAGTTGGTCGGAATCCCGACCAACTGTTTTTTTTTTTATTTAAAGTCACCTAGCAAATAGTTGTAAAACGGTTCGTCTACCCAGAACTTATAGGAGTCGACGTTCAAGCCGGGGTTAATTTTCTTGAGACCAGCAACAACTTCTTCCGATTTATCGCTGAGGGAGAAGGACTGCGCATAATAATGTCCTTTGCTGACTTTATTGTTTGCAATCACCTTATAGTCTTTCAATTCAGATAAGGAATAGTAGAGCGGCTGCCACCAGGAAGAATAAATAAGACCTGTTTGGTCATTGCTGTTCTTTTTCGCATATTGGAGAATGACCTGCTGGAATTTGTTTTTTTGCTCAGCGTTATCAAATTCGAACTCAATGTCGTACTCCTTGGCATAGGCGATGAAATTGCCGTTTTCAATTTGGACGACTTGATAATCCTCGGTTTGTGTCGGCTCGCCCCACTCTTTTAAATAGATGAAAGCGGACGTTTTGGGCTCTAACTGTACTTTCGCTTGAATGTTCTCGCTGCGCAGCAACCCGATCAATTGAATTGCATGCTTGATGTCCGAATGTCCGTAGGTGAGCGATTGTTTGGGATCAAAATTGGCATCGAAACGAGAATCCTTCAAGTTGTATCCGGTAATGAGATTTTTCTTCAAAGCCTCATCGAAAACAGAACGTAAATCTGTGGATGAAATAAGATCCTCCGTATGCCAGGCATCGTTAATTTTGCGGAAGATATCGTCATCGGAAGTTGTTCCAAGATAATGTTTGTATTGTCCGTTAAACGTAAGGATCTTACCAAGCAAGTCGTTGGCGAAGTTTTGGCTGGCAGCCGTATCCGCTACAAATTCAGAAGATACTAGACCTGTATCAATCGCTGCGGCCAGCTCTTGAGCGGCTTGAAGCGTAAGTTGATTGTTTTGATCGTAGTCAATATGTACTTTGGCTAGTGCGGCTTTGATTTTATCTTTGGGATATGTATAGGCGAGTTCTTGCAAGCCGGAGGCTTTTAGAGCAATAAAAGTGGCCTGCAATTGAGTAAGCGGTTGATCCCCCTGCAGCTTGCCTTCGGAAAGAATACCTTTTTCATGTAAGGCAAGTGCTGCATTGTAATAGGGGCTGTCTTTTTGCAAATCTGTAAATACATTCGTTTGATCTTTCGCTTCCCCTTTTAAAATGTTGTTCACTGCGATTACGAAATCACCTTTGGATAAGGAGTCTGACAAGGTGATGGCATACTTATCATTCAAAAATTGTTTGTAAGAGACGGCAGAATCACTCGCCGCAGCAGCGTTACTTAATGGGCTTACTGAGGCTAGGAGGACAGCTGTTAAAAGGGCTGTTTGCAAGGGCTTGCGGGACTTCAATAATTTGATTGGCATGAAAAAGACCTCCGTTTTAATTCTTATAGGAATACTATGTTTTATTGCACTATATCAGTTAAGATTATGGGTGTCAATAAAAAAGGCAGATTTGCTGAATGAAAAGAGGTACAATGTGAAAGAAGCAGAAGGAGTTAACTATATAACTAAAAAGTTAGGCTTATTACGCTGCCAAAGCCTGAGTAACACCGAGAGGAAGGAAAGACCCTTGAGAATGAAAACCATACAAGGCAAAATGTTCACAGCTTTTGGCTTAACGATTCTTTTCTCTATTCTTGTAATCGCATACAGCTCGTACTATAGCTCCGCAAGAGTGATTGAAAGGAATGCAACGACCTATATTTCAGACAGAATTCAGGGAGCAAACACCAATCTTCAGTCCATGGTGGAAGAAACGGACAATATTGCAAAATCGATTGTCATACGCGATTTAATCCATCAAAGTTTGCTCAGCCATGCTGAAGCCCCCTCGCTGGAATGGTTCCAACAGAAGAAAGTGGTGGAAGATTTTCTCGCGTCGATGGCTGCATTCAAAAATTATGTGCGCCAAATCACCGTTGTCGGACAAGGCGATGTTGTCTTTTATACAGGTTATCGAGCAGGCAATTCTGAATTTATCGCTTCGCTTTGGCAAGACCCGTTGATTCGCGAGAATCGCAGACATCTTATTTTTGATCCATCAGGCAATGGCAAGATCATGCTGGTGCGTCCCGTGCTGTCTAACGGCAGTTTGATCGGTTTATGCATCATCGATTTTGATCTGAACCTGATCAGGCAGGTCTATGAGATCGAACCTTTAGCCGGAACCTTGGTAGCTGTAGTCGATGAAAACGGCAGTATTCTTTACGATTCAAGAAGCGAACGTATCGGCAGCAGACTGGAAGATCAGCAAATGTTAGCTCTCGCATCCGCTGTTCAGCCTGGCACATCGAAAAGCAGCAAACTTCAGATGGACAACCGCTCCTATTTGGCCGTATCTACGCGCTCAACCTATACGGGCTGGACCACGATTACCATGGTACCTCTTTCTGTATTATTGAGTGAGGTGAAGGGGATCGGCAGCCAAATCTTGACCATGACGGCCGTTGTCCTGGCGGTTGTGCTAATGGTATCCATCTTTCTCTCCAAGCAAATGACGAAAAATATCAAACGCCTGCACAGCGCCATGAAGCTGGTTCGCGAAGGTCATATGAATGCGAGACCGCGCATCCATAACGATGATGAAATTGGACAGCTTAGCGAGATGTTTGTCTCGATGATGGATCACCTCCAAGAACTGCTTAAGAAGGTCAGGATTCAGGAAAAGGAGAAGCGCGAAGCCGAATACAAAGCGCTTCAAGCGCAGATTAAACCGCATTTTCTGTATAATACGCTGAATACAATCAAGTACTTGGCCCGCATTCAGCATGCCTCGAATATCGAAGATATTTCCGGCTCCTTGATAGAGCTCATGCGCTACGCCATTGATCCGAAGCGGGAGATGATCACGGTCCGTGAGGAGCTTGAACAAGTAAACCGATACGTGCGCATTCAACGGTACAAGTTTTTGGATCGCATTGCGGTCGTTGTCAAAGCAGAAGATGAGGTGCTCGACTGTCTGATCCCTAAGCTAATCGTGCAACCGATTGTGGAAAATGCGATGAATCATGGACTTGGCACAACGGACCGGGAAGGCACCGTTTCTATTCGGATTTACGGCGATGGACCTGCCAGACTCAAACTGATTGTGACCGACGATGGTGTAGGCATTGCTAGTGGAAAGCTTGAGCACCTATTCGACGAAGGGAATGACACAAGTGGGTTCTCACAATCAGGCGGCATCGGTCTAAGCAACATCAGCGAGCGACTTAAGCTTGCCTATGGCGAGCCGTATGGTCTGCAAATCTACAGTCAGAAGGATATCTTCACAACCGTTGAACTAACCATACCTCAAGTGAGAAGGAGAATGGAACATGCTGCTCAAAGTTATCTCGGTTGACGACGAGCTACTCGTGCGCAATCATTTGCGTTCACTTATAGATTGGGAAAATTTCGGGTTTACATTTTGCGGAGAGGCGTGCGACGGGAATGAGGGGCTTCAGCTTATCTCTATGATCAAGCCGCACTTGGCGATTGTGGATATGAACATGCCTGGCATGGGAGGGGTCGAGCTTGTCCGGCAAATCGCAGAACTCCATCCACAAGTTCGTATTATTGCGCTCAGCAGCTATGATTCGTACGATTACGTTCGAGGCTCGCTGCATTACGGGGCTATGGATTACTTACTGAAGCATTCGCTATCGCCTTCGACGCTTATTCCGGTGCTGAGTATCGTAAAAGAGAAGGTTCACGAAGAGCTGGCGAAACAAACCGCCCGCGATAGGGAGAGGCTGAAATGGGAATCGGCCAGTCCTGCTGTCAGTCAGAGTTATCTTAAAGAACTGCTGATTGGCGCTGGTACATTGGAAGAACGTTGTCATTATGCTGAACACTTTCAGGACATGCCTTATGGACGGGACGACCAGCTGCATGTCCTGTTCCTGATGAAGCTGATGCACGTCGATTCGCTTTCTTTACGCATGAATGAACAGGAATTTACGCTTTATATGCGCTCAATAACCGATATGGCGATGCAAATTGTCGGAGATTCGGGTTGTGCCGTGTATTTGGAAAAAGGGACGTTTGGCGTGCTGTTTTCGCTTGAAAACGAACGAAGCGAACACGCGATGCAACAGCGCATTGAAGCAAAAAAATCGCGCTTGGATAAATCGCTTGAGCTTTATTTTAATGCGGCAGGTTTTATTGTTCGTTCTCCCCTGTTTGACCGGCTGGCTTCGATATCGAATTATTACACTGAATTGCGAAACCAGATGGATAAGCTGCAAGGCTATAAACCGAATGTGGAGAAGAGTGGCGGGGGGCAGGCATCGTTCGTTACCCTGAACCAGGAGAAGGAGCTCTTAGCCGCTGCTGAAGCCTGTGATGCAGAGGCAACCTCGCGAGTTATTCGTGACATCGCATCCGCATGCGCTGCAAGCGGGCATGCCCTGCCGCAAAGAGTGGCCAGCACCAGTGCAGAACTGTTTCAACTCGCCGTGAAAATTGCCCAAAAGGCAGGCATTGACGCGGAGTGGATTTTTCAAGAAATGAAGGCCGGATTGCCCGTTCCACAAAGCGCACAAGCGTTTGAACAAAATCTGATAGCATTGTATGTGAGGTTAATTGAGGAGCTCCGTATGCACGATACCACAGCGCGTTATACGAGATATGTCGGACAAGCGGTTAGGATTATTCAGCAATTATACAGTACCGGGATTACTTTGGAGGAAACCGCAGAGCAGCTGCGCATAACGCCGCCTTACCTGAGCAGATTGTTCAAGGAAGAGACGGGGAGCACATTTACCGAATATATGACGGCGTACCGCATTGATCGAAGCGCTCAATTGATTCGCACGGGAGCCTCTTCAATCAAGGAAATTTACCAGCAGGTCGGTTTTAACAATTACAGTTATTTTATTAAGTTGTTCAAAGAGCATATGGGGGAAACGCCTCATGTCTATGCCAATAAGCATAACAAGTAAATGACAAACATTTGACGTTTATTATAAATATGTCGTACGCCGTAATTTCTCCTAACAACCTATAATAAATTCAAAGTTGCAGAAACACATATATATAGGGGGTTGAATAACTATGGCTAAAATGAAACCGTTAACAAATCTGTGCATCGGGGCGACAGCACTTCTCGTATTGCTCAGCGGATGCACATCGGCAGACAAAACCGCCACTGAGCAGTCAAAAGGAAAGGATGAACAAGCTGTCAGCTCGGTGTTGAATCCCACAGGATTCCCGATCGTCAAATCGGAAGTATCCATGCGAGTTTTCGGCTGCAAAGACCCGAATCAGGCTGCTTGGAAAGATGTGCTTGTACTTAAGGAGTACGAGAAAAAAAGCGGGATTAAGATGAACTACGAGGAAACACCAACGCAAGGATGCGATGAGAAAAGGAATCTGCTATTCGCTTCCAACGAACTGCCGGATGTTTTCTTGAGAGCGAACTTAACCAATACCGACATCTCCAAATACGGTATGCAGGAGCAAATGTTGATTCCTCTGGAGGGAATGATCGATAAGTACGCACCGAATCTGAAAAAGCTATTCGAACAATACCCGGATGCCAAAAAGTCGATCACGGCCACAGACGGCCATATCTATTCGCTTCCTGTGATCCGGCTTCAGGCTGCTGGACGGGGAGATAAGGTCTGGATTAATCAGGAATGGTTGCGGAAGCTGAACTTGAAAGCGCCGACCAATGTGGATGAACTTTTTACCGTTCTGCGTGCATTCCGCGATCAAGACCCTAATGGCAATGGCAAAAAGGATGAAATTCCACTTGGCTTACGTGATCCAGGGATGATCTTTACGACGTTTGCCGGTTCCTTTGGTTTGGACCATCAGCTCGGCACCAACGCCAATATTGATGGCAATAAAGTGAAGTTATGGATGGCTGACGACCGATACAAAGAGCTTTTGCAATTCCTGAACAAGTTGTATACAGAAAAATTGCTTTATCCTGATTTTTTTGCTGCTGATCTTCCGAAATGGCGGAGTAACCTGTCCCAGGCGTTGTATGGAATGTTTTTCATCTATGCCTCCGACCCGTTTACAAAGGTTGAAAATCAGTTCAGCGGAATGGCTCCGATCAAAGGGCCGCATGGAGACCAACTGCTCAGCACAGGAAGCCCGCTGGCCTCGCCAATCGGTACGTTCGCTATCACAAGGATTAACAAAAATCCGGAAGCAGCTATTCGCTGGGTCGATTATTTCTTCAGTGAGGAAGGCAGCCGTTTCTTCAACTATGGGGTGGAAGGCCAATCTTATTCCATGCAAAATGGTAAACCGGTGCTGGCTGACAGCATCAAAAACGACCCACGCGGTATGATGGCGGCACTGGGGCAAGTCAATCTTGTGCCAGGCGGCGGTTTCCCAACCATCATCGTAGACGATATTGTGCTGAGTGAGAAAACGAAAGAAGTATCTGCTGCTTCTGAAGCATTCACATCCAAAGTCATGTACGGCGCACCGATATTCAATAAAGAAGCCACCGAAAAAATTGTGCCGATTAAAGCCGATCTCGATAAATATGTGCAGGAGTCCGCTATCAAATTTATTTTAGGCGAAACCAGCTTTGACAAATGGAACGAATACACCGCCACGTTGAAAAAAATGAAGGTCGATGAGCTGGAACAAGCTTATCAAGCTGCCTTCGATGCGATGAGCAAATAGGGATCGCGTAAAATATTGTGCTTCTCGGACCGCAACCATATCCGAATGCAGACGGTCCGAGGATGCACCAGCGATGGGGGAACTTAGATGAACACAACCATTATTCCGCAGGCTCTGCAGACTACTCAGCGTCGAAGGCTGTGGAAACGCATTGTAACCAAATACGAGTTCTATATCATGTTGGCTATACCGCTCATTTGGTACATCATTTTCAAATACGTGCCGATGTACGGGATTCAAATTGCCTTCAAGGATTTCTCGGCGACAAGAGGCATTATGGCCAGTCCGTGGGCTGGTTTCCGCCACTTCGAGCGGTTTTTCGAATCGTCCTATTTCTGGGAACTATTATGGAACACGCTGTCACTGAGCTTATATTCCCTGTTAGTTGGCTTCCCGGTTCCGATCCTGTTGGCTCTGCTAATCTATGAGATTAACGGCAAACGGATGAAAAAATGGCTGCAAAACGTAACCTACATCCCGCATTTTCTGTCTTTGGTTGTCATCGTCGGCATGTTAAATGTGTTTCTTGATCCTGACACAGGTAAAGTGAATCAATTGCTGAGTCTTCTCGGCGTTGACCCGGTTCCTTTCATGCGCAAAGCCGAATGGTTCCAGACGGTGTTCGTTTCCTCAGATATCTGGCAGCACATGGGCTGGAGTTCTATTATCTATTTAGCCGCCTTGACGGCCATAGATCCCACCCAATACGAAGCGGCGAAAATGGATGGTGCCAGCCGGTTTCAGAGACTTTTGCACATTTCATTGCCAGGCATGCTGCCAACCATTGTCATCATGTTTATTTTACAGGTGGGGCATTTGATGGACATCGGATTTGAGAAAGTATTGCTGATGCAAAATCCGGTTAATGCCAGCAAAGGCGAAATTCTAGCCACATTTGTGTATAAAAACGGTATTCAGCAAGGCCAGTTCAGTTACACGGCAGCAGCAGGATTGTTTAATTCTGTGATTGATTTTATTCTGCTCATTCTTGTAAACAGCTGGGCGCGTAAAAAAACAGATTCTAGCTTATGGTAGGAGGCGACCAAGATGACAGCCTATGAGTCGAGAGGAATACGGTCGAAAGACGATAAGCTCTTTGATACTTTTATTTATATCATCGCCGGGATGGTACTGATCCTTGTCCTGTACCCGCTGTTGTTCGTTGTCAGCGCGTCGTTCAGTGATCCTGTTCATGTCATTGAAGGCAAAGTGTGGCTGCTGCCGCAAGGGTTCACCCTGGAACCTTACAAACACGTGTTTGAGAACGATGCGATCTGGCAAGGCTACGGGAACACACTCCTGTACACACTAGCGGGTACACTCGTTAATATTATCCTCACGGTACTGGCTGCCTACCCGCTTTCACAGCGTGATTTGCCGGGGCGTACCTTCATCATGGTGCTCATCACGATTACGATGTTTTTTAGCGGCGGTCTGATCCCAACTTATCTATTAATTAAATCGATGGGAATGATCAATACGGTATGGGCGATGATTTTGCCCGGAGCGATATCTACTTATAACCTCATCGTGATGAGGACTTTTTTTCAAAATGGCATTCCCTACGAGCTGCAGGAATCCGCATGGATTGACGGTGCCTCTAATTTTCGTCTGCTGCTGACGATCGTCATTCCGTTGTCGACCCCAATCTTGGCCGTCATGGTGTTATTTTACGGTGTAGGCCATTGGAATGCGTATTTCAACGCCATGATCTACTTGAAGGATCGGGAATTGTTCCCTTTGCAGCTCATCCTGCGTGAAATTTTAATTCTGAATCAGTCCGAAAACATGGGGCTGGAGGGAGCGGGGATGACCGAGCGGGTCATGATGGCAGAAAGCATTAAATATTCCGTCATCATTATTTCAAGTCTTCCGGTTTTGGCGCTGTACCCTTTTGTACAGAAATATTTTGTGCAGGGCGTCATGATCGGTTCTATCAAAGGATGACAACACAAGTGGAAAAGGGGACATCACATGGCACAACCTAATATTCTTTTGATTCAAACGGATCAACAAACAGCGGAGACGCTCAGCTTATATGGAAATACCGCTCTGCATACACCGGCACTGGAGAGCCTAGCACAGCGGGGTGTCGTCTTTGAACAAGCGTTCTGTAACTATCCAGCCTGCTCGCCTTCTCGTTCGTCCATGATGACAGGCAGGTATTGTTCAACGTTAAATTTGCATGCAAATCATATGCTGATTAACCCTGCAGAAACGACACTCCCGCAAGTATTAAAAGCGCACGGCTACCAGACGTCCTTGATTGGCAAAAACCATGCCTTTATGAAGCACGAGAACGAATCGTATTATCCTGGCGGAATACCGGAACACACCAGCACACTTGCGAACGTGTTCGACTACGTCAGGCTCGGAGATCACGGGCATCTCGTCGACGGCTATCGCGAAGACCCGGAAGTGCTAGCCGCACATCAATGGGCGGTCAAGCATTGCTGGAGTTCTCCGCTAGGGCATGGTGTTAATCCAGCTCCGCCGGAGAAATGCGGCACCTATTTGCTTGGAGAGACGATGCTGGATTATTTGGAGCGGGTGCGAAGTACGGATAAGCCGTTTTTTACTTGGCTGTCATTCCCCGATCCTCACACGCCTTATCAAGTGCCTGAACCGTATGCCAGCATGATTGATCCGGCTGACGTGCCAATGCCTCCGGTGGATACACATACAGGGAAGCCGGAACGGGTGAGAGTTGCTCATCTGATGGATGCAATGGATATGGCGGATGAGGCGCTTATACGGAGAATTCGCGCTATGCATTATGGCATGATTCGTTTTATTGACGATACGTTGGCGAAAATATTCGCGAAGCTGGATGAGCTGCATCTCTCTGACAACACCGTGATCCTGTTCCTTTCCGATCATGGTGATTCAATGGGTGCGCATGGCGTCATTCAGAAACATAACTTTTTCTATGATTCATTTACGCACGTTCCTTTTGTCATGTCGGTTCCCGGGTATAAAGGCTCTCGAAGAACTTCTCATCCTGTAGAACTTGTAGATGTCATGCCTACCTTGCTCGAACTGGCCGGGGCGCCTATTCCGCACGGCTGCCAGGGAAGAAGTTTGGCTCCGTATCTGCTAGGCGATTCTACGTACAAGCCCCGATCGTTTATTGTGATGGAAAGCGGGGAGCATGGTGAACCGCCAAGGGAGTCGGATATTGTGCTTCGACCCGAGCATCCATTTGATGAGCGGTATTTTGTATGGTGTGCTTATCGTGACGCATGGCTCGGCAAAGGCAAGGCAATTCGAACCGCTGACTGGAAACTGTGCCTCTATGCAAACGGTGAATGCGAATTATATGATTTGAAAAATGATCCTAACGAACTGGAAAATCGCAATAACGATCCAGCCTGCGCAGAAGTACGTATTGAACTTGAACGTAAGTTACTGCTATGGATGATGGAGAAAGAAGATCCGCTGCCTTTGAATACAACCGTCCATTTATCTATGCAATCCATGAAGGAGAAGTATGCATAAGTAGGGACATAGCACCGGGACCCCGTGGGGGTTCCGTTTTTTTTGTATTTTTTTAAAAATAAAATTATTACCAAATTCATTTAATAAATTACATTTTAATAAAAACTCATGAACGTATAATGATTACATGAGATATCCGAATACGATTTGGAAAGGAAAGAGGGATGATGAAAGTGAAAGCGGTTTTAGGAGACTACAGAGAGAACGTAACAGTAAAAAAGAAAAACAGTTTCCTACGCAGCATAAAAAGAGATTCTCTCTTATATTTACTCTTACTGCTGCCAATGGCGTATATCCTCATTTTTAAATATGCTCCCATTTACGGTGTATTGATGGCTTTCCAGGACTATAACATTTTCCAGGGCATTAGCGGGAGTGAGTGGGTTGGGCTGGATGTTTTTAAATTCATTTTTGAACAGAACAGTTTCTACCGTGCGCTTACCAATACGCTTGTTTTGAACTTTCTGGATTTAATCGCAGGATTCCCTGCACCCATCCTATTAGCCATTTTGTTGAACGAACTCCGGTTTGTCAGATTTAAAAAAATAACCCAAACGATTTTGTATTTACCTCATTTCTTATCTTGGGTCATTATCGGAGGTATGGTATACTTGATGTTTTCTACGGGCGGCATGGCAAATAGCGTCTTGTCTAGCCTTGGATTGGGCAGCATTGAGTTTCTGTCTCAGAAAATGAATTGGCTGATCATGTATGTCGCTGTTGGAGTATGGCACAGTGTTGGATGGGGGACAATCATCTATCTAGCCGCCATTATCGGAATCAATAAGGAACTATATGAGGCTTCCGATATCGATGGGTGCAGCAGGCTTCGTAAGATTTGGCATATTACACTGCCAGGAATTAAGCCGACCATTATTATCTTGCTTATTTTGCAAATTGGCAGAATGATCTCGATTGGATTTGATCGCCCGTTTGTTATGGGGAATTCCCTTGTTAGTGAATACTCCGATGTGATCAGTACTTATGTGTATCGCATAGGAATCGGGTCTGGGGATTTCTCGCAAGCAACAGCCGTTGGGTTATTTCAATCCGTCGTAGGTTTGATATTTTTAGTAACAGCAAATTTTATTGCCAAAAAAATCGGTGAGCAGGGAATATGGTAGGGAGTGTGAGTTAATTGATTAAAAAGCAAAAAATAAATGTAGTAGATATAGTTATTATGTTATTTATTATAGGTGTAGCCATAACGTGTCTTGTTCCATTTTTATATATGATTGCGCTTTCTCTTAGCTCGAATAATGCCATCATTTCTCAGAAAGTTTCCCTGTGGCCGGTAGAATTCACGCTTGAAACTTATAAAACAATCTTAAGTGATGTAGACATGATTTATACGCTTGGTTATACGATTGTTTTGACCATTTTGTATACAATCATCTGTATGTTTTTAACTATCTGTGCTGCGTATCCGCTTACAAAGAAAAGATTGAAGGGAAGAGACTTTGTATTAACCATTTTAGTCATTACGATGTACTTCAGTGGAGGTCTCATACCTAGCTATATTTTGGTGAAAAATCTGGATTTGATGAATTCGATGTGGAGCCTGATTTTGCCTGGCGCTATGAGTGTTTTCAATCTGATCATCCTCAAAACATTTTTTGCATCGCTTCCAGAAAGCTTGGAAGAATCGGCATCCATTGATGGATGCAATGAACTGGGCATCCTGTTTCGAATTATTCTTCCTCTCTCGATGCCTTCGATCGCAACTTTAAGCCTTTTTTATGCGGTTGACCGATGGAATGGTTTCCAAGATGCACTCTTTTATATAACTGACAAGAACTTGTATCCGATGCAGTTAAAACTGTATCAGATCATAACTGCGAATCAGCAGTTAGATACTCAGCAAGGCGAAGGCAGTGTTGGCGCTTTTATTGTTCCTGAATCATTGAAAGCTGCAAGTGTCATGTTTGCAACGGTTCCTATCTTAGTTGTTTATCCTAAACTTCAAAAGTACTTCGTTGAAGGTGTCATGACAGGGGCAATTAAGGGTTGATCAAGGGCTAGGAATCTTCAAAAAAACAAATGGATAAAGGGTGAGGTTACAATGAAAATTAAAAAAATGTTGGCTTTAGTACCGGTTTTGACGCTGGTGACCAGCGCATTGGCTGCATGTGGCAGCGATCAAACCAAAGCGGGCCAGTCAGCTTCAACGGCGGCTCCAACAGCTTCAGGAGCGCCGGTTACGCTAACGGTTGAGGTTTTTGACAGAGGGATTCAAGGGCAGCCGGATTTGAACAATAATACTTGGACACGGTATATCAATGATAATTTCGGCAAAGCGAACAATGCGATTGTGAAATTTGTACCTGTGCCTAGATCGCAGGAAATCGATAAGCTCAATGTATTGATGGCTTCAGGCGAGGCGCCTGATATATCCTTTACGTACGACGGTGCAACCGTATCCAGATACGCCAAAATTAATGGGATTCAACCCTTGGATGAGCTATTGGCTAAGAGTGGCAAGGAGTTAACGAATTACTTGGGCAAAACGGTTCTTCATTACGGACAATATAATGGGAAACAGATGGCGATACCTGCGAAAAGGACTTCACTGGCTTGGGGCGGTATGTTCATTAGAAAAGATTGGCTGGATAAATTGGGCATGCCGGTTCCTACGACTAGAGATGAATTATATAACACGTTAATAGCTTTCAGAGATAAAAATCCGGGTGGCGTGAATGGCGTCATTCCGTGGGGATTGGCAGCAACCGGTATGAACTATGGCTTTGGTAATTTAACCGAATCTTTCTGGGGGAAACAGTCGGAGGAAGAATTCGTCACGATGCCAGGCTGGCTAAAACCCGGGAATAAGGATGCGTTAAAGTTCTTGAATAAGCTTTATAACGAAAAATTAATCAGCCCTGATTTTGCTCTAGACAAAACAGCCAAACAAGCAGATGCTGATGTTACGAATGGGAAAGTCGGATTCTTTAGTGCCAACTGGGATTATCCGCTAAGACAAAATATTAGTGAGCCACTAAAAACAAATGTGCCTACTGCGAACTTTGTTCCTATTGATACCTTCAAAAACTATGAAGGGAAATATAAGAAAATCGCGTACAATGAAAACGGTGTGAATGTTTTTATACCGAAGAGCAGTAAAAATGCGGAGCTGGCCATCAAGTATTTGAACTGGATGTCCGATCCTAAAGTCTTATTCTTCCTGCAATACGGCCAGGAGGGAGTTAACCACAAGATGGTGAATGATATGCCGCAAGTGATTACGCAAACGGGTGATAATATGCAAACAAGTTACCTGAATCTTGATTATACGCTGGTTGTAAATGGTGTGGAGCTTGGCGATCAACAAAAGAATATCAAGGCTTTAGCTGCTTCCGCTCCGGGATACGAAGCTGTTGCTGAGCAATCATACAAGATCAATACGACAGATACGTATACAGGTTACTATTTTGAGACGCCGAATGAGTCCAATATTAAGTTTGGCAAAACTCTTGGGGATCTGAACAAAACGATGACAGACAAACTTATCGTCTGTAAGCCGGCAGAATTCGATGCTTTGTATGACAAGTTAGTTGCCGAATATATGGCAGCCGGCGGGCAAGCTGTCATGGATGAAAATGTAAAATTATACAAGGACATGCAAGCGAATAAGAAGTAGTTATCAAATAGAGGTTGACATATAAGAAGTAAAAGCCTATGGACATGATGAAGTTATGTCCATAGGCCTTTCTAATGAAAAGTCTAACAATCTTGTTATCTCGCCGGTATGGAGATAAAATGAATGATTAGGGTAGATCAGCTATCTAGGGGGTACTTATGTACAGTGTTATTATTATAGATGATGAACCATGGGCGATAAAAGGGATAAAGAATGTATTTAACTGGGAAAAATATGGTTTCGAAATAACAGGTACGTTCACTAGTGTCCATAAAGCAATCGAGTTCATCAACGAGGAGTGCCCTGATCTTATTTTTACAGATATTAGAATGCCCGAAATTTCCGGCCTTGAGCTCATGAGGATGACCAAAGAAAAGGACTTGGATGCTGAGTTTGTAGTTGTAAGCGGTTTCGCAGAGTTTGCGTATGCGCAGGAAGCCTTAAGATACGGGGCGTTGGATTATTTCCTCAAGCCCATAGATATAGATATGGCCGATCCGTTGATCGAAAAGCTGTCTCTGCATTTTTCCAAGAAGCGAAGTGTCCGGAATAACCAAATTCTGGAGGCTTTAACTTTACCGGATAAAAGTGAATTAAGTCGGTTAACCCCCTTCTTTGATCGTTCGTCGGACGATTATTTTCGTGTACTTATCCTTTATTCCAATAGTGAGAACAAGGAGCATAAGAACTTAAACTTTTTTGATCGAAAACAGACATTGGAAATTGATTTTGGATCAAGAAAGACGTTATATATTCTAAAAAGCGATCAAAAATCAGAGTTGGAACATGATTTGGATTACACCGTTTTCGAGGGATTGGATATAAAAGCGATAGGAATCAGCACTATTTCAACGAATTATGAACAGATGGCCAAGTTGATTAAGGAAGCAGATCTTGCAGCGTCGCAAATATTTTTAAATGAAGAAAAAGGCGTGTTTGAATACGAACCAAAGTTTACGGTGGTGAAGCCGTTAATAGACGAAATTTCTACCATCATCCAAGAAAATAAGTTTGACGAAATGGAGTACAGCATTGAGAGAGTCGTAGACTTTTTCAGGCAAAATCACCTGGGTATGGGAGAGGTCGTATACCTATGGAATCAAGTGGTTAGTGTGTTGGTTGGCACCTATTATGAAGAGCTTAAAGACATGGAACTTGATTTCCTGAATTACGCTGAACTGAAAGAACGCTTTGAGAACTTTGAGTCCTTATGCAGTTTTTTATATGATATTCTGATCTACATCAAACAGCTGAACGGTCAGACGGTGAATGAGGGGGATATCAACGCTTATTTTAGCCAGATGGTTAAATATATCGACACTCATTATCAATCCAGGTTATATCTGAAGGATTTGTCTGCCAAATTCTACATTAACCAAGTCTATTGCTGCCAATTTTTCAAGAAAAATTTGGGCAAAACCTTTTCGGAATACGTCACGGAATTGAGAATAAAAAAAGCGTGCGAGCTTTTGAAACATACAGAATTATCGATTGAAGAAGTGGCAACGAAAGTAGGATACTTTGATTATTACTATTTCAACAAAGTGTTCAAAAAACAATGCGGAATCACGCCTACGAAATATAGAAAAAGTTGATGGTTAGCGATCGGAGTGGGGATTGTGCAGATTAGTAAACTTAAGCTAAAACATCAGATATTGCTCATATTTACCTTCTCAATCATCATATTTACATCCATGGAGTTGTACTTCTATTACAGCTTCTATGACCTCACGCAAAAAAGAGCTTCCAATTACGGCAATAAAATCATTGAACAAACACGCCAAAAGATAGATACCGTATTTAATGATTTGGAAGTAAGCACAAACATCGTCGTTAACAATAAAAAGATCCAGGAATTTACCATTGCAGATGATGATTATAAAAGAGCGTTTGATATCGGGGCTTACGTTATTGATCTCATGGAATACATGAGGTCCTTTAACTCGTATGTCAATGGTATCGTTATTAATGACAGCGAAGGAAGACGAATATACAGTTTAGCCACGTCAAATGGTGATATCTTTTTTTCCAATCAATATGCTGAATTTATTAATTCTTATAAACTGGACAGTGAATCTGTTGAAAAAGGCATGTATACGGATATTCTCAAAGACGAAAAAACAGGAAGCGAATATTTCTTTTATATAGCACCTATCATTGAAGCTATTGGCGGGGTTCGTTTTTCACAGCAAACCGGCTATTGCTCGGTTATGGTGAATACGGACAGGCTGCAAGAATTGGTTAAAAATACGGATCTGACGCCTAATTCTACTTTGTATCTATTAAACAGCCGAAATGAAGTTATCGCATCGAATAATACGAATTTCCGCGGCATTTTGTTCAAGGACATTCTCTCTGTAGATCGGGATAGTTTAACGAATGGCGTCAAAACCAATATCAACGGGGAAGATGTCATCGTTCAGGAAAAGGATTTGGAGCAAGCAGACGGCTGGCGGATCGTAAGCATTATTCCGGTGCACGAATTGACAACCGACATGAACGCGATCAAAAATGTTAGCATTATAGCAGGCGTCGGCATCATTCTAAGTTTAATTATTTTGGGGTATTTCTTCCTGAATAATTTGACACGACCTGTCATGGGGCTTGTTGCCGATATGAAAAAAATTGGGAAAAGAGACATGGGCTTTCGGATCAAAGTGCGCTCAACGAATGAAGTTGGTGTTCTAGCTTATGATATCAACAGTATGATTGACCAAATGGAAGAAATGGCAAGCAATATCTTGAATACGCAGGCCAGGTTGTACGAGTCGGAAATAAGCAAAAAACAAGTGGAATTTTCCGCTTTGCAAAGTCAAATCAATCCGCATTTCCTGTATAATACATTAAATTGCATTAGCAGTATCGGGCTTGAATATGGCAGCAAAGAAATTGCCCAGATTACTTCCTCGATGTCGAAAATATTCCGTTACAGCATTAAAGAGGATGAGCTCGTGCAAATAAGCGAAGAAATTCAGTGTGTGCAGGCCTATATGAATATTATTTCCATTCGATATGAGAACAAGTTTATGATGAAAGTGCATGTGGATGACAAGATTATGCAAATGAAAACACCTAAAATGATTTTGCAGCCTATCATTGAAAATTCGGTTTATCATGGCCTTGAGCGTAGGGATGCAGGAGGAAGTTTATATGTAAACGGTCAGATTGACGCAAATGGGGATATCTGTTTTCAAATAACGGATTCCGGAATCGGGATTAGTCATGATGAACTAGCAGTGATAAAAGCGAAGCTGAGCATGGACTATTCGGAGCGAGTCAAGAACAGTCCGGATGGGAAAAGCATCGGTCTTTCCAATATCAATAACAGGATTAAGCTGATGTTTGGAGAAGGATATGGGGTAGACATAGAAAGCCAATTGGGGCGGGGAACCACTGTGATGGTGAAGATCCCTTCTATAAGTAATTAGGAGTTGCAGGCATCGCCGCGGTATCATTGAGGGAGTACTATTTTGGAGGAATGTAACATGAGATCGGAAGATCAGATTAAGCGTATGATTCATCAGTTGGAACAGATGGTGCAGCGACTCAACCCAGCAGAAAATGCTGACGAAATCAAAGAAATTCGTGCCAAAATTGAAATGCTGGAGTGGGTATTAAACGCTCCTGTCGGTAAATATCACGCATAAAATATGAGTTCGAGTATAGGCTTAAGGAGGTTTATATGCGAAACCAACAAATACCTGGCACAGAATTAACACCATCCGTTATTTGCCTAGGCACTTCAAATTTCGGTGAATCGGTGAGCCGAGAACATGCCTTCGAAATGATGGACCGCTTTTTGGACAGGGGAGGCGATTTTCTCGATACGGCTAAAGTGTACTCTGATTGGGTGCCGGGCGAGCGAAGCCGCAGTGAAAAGCTTATCGGGCAATGGTTGAAATTGCGTAATAACCGCAGTCATATCGTTCTTGCTACAAAAGGGGCACACCCCGAACTGGAGACCATGCATATACCGCGTTTAAGCCGGGAAGATATTTATGCTGATGTGGAGATGAGTCTAGGCCATTTGCAAACGGATTATATCGATCTGTACTGGCTGCATCGAGATGATCCACAGCGGCCGGTCGAGGACATTATGGATACGATGCATACATTGGTGCAGCAGGGGAAAATCCGATATTTTGGCTGCTCAAATTGGCGATCGGATCGCATAGAAGCCGCGCGTCAATATGCAGCAAGCAAAGGGTTGCAAAGTTTTGCGGCCAGCCAAAACAAATGGAGCCTTGCTTCGTATCCACCCGGTAACGATCCTATGATGGTGACGCTGGATGAATATGAGCTGAATTATCATGAACGTACAGGGATGCCTGCGATCCCTTATAATTCACAGGCATCCGGCTTTTTCAGCGGTCGATATACAAGCGAAATGCTGCTTCAGCCTAGTCCGGAAAATAAAAAAATATGGAACCTATGTAGTGAAAGTAATTTACTTAAGCTGAAGCGTGTCGAATCGCTCGCACGGCAGTTGGATCTCACGATGACTCAGGTCGCGCTCGGCTACTTGCTTGCTCATCCTTTTCCTGTCTTTCCGATTTCCGGCTGCAAAACGATCCGTCAGCTGGAAGATTCCTGTGCTGCAGGTGATGTACGGTTAGACGATCAGGTTTTTCAGGAATTGCGTGGGATCCACTGAATATTAGTTGGAAAGGAAGTGTACTTGTGAGATTAAATCATCTTAATTTAACTGTCAGTGACGTTAAAGCTACGATTGATTTCATTGTCAAATATTTCGGAATGGAAGTTAGACACACGCGCGGAAATGGATTCGCTGTCCTATTGGACGATGGTGGCTTAGTACTTACCTTGATGAAAGGCGACCAAGTCACTTATCCTAGCACCTTTCATATCGGCTTTATTCAAGAAAGCGAAGATCGGGTGAACGAGATCTATCAACGCATGAAGGAAGATGGTCTTCCTGTGAACCCTCCGCAACGATCGCACGCTTGGACGTTCTATGTGCAGGCACCTGGCGGGTTTACTGTTGAAGTACTATGTTGATAAGGCGAGAGTTGAAATAGATTGTGGAGCAGGTGCCAACAAGGTACCTGCTTTTTTTTTTAGCTCCAGAGAATAGTAATATTATAACTATGAAAAGGACCGGGCGTGGTGGTAGTACATGGCGCCAATTTATCGTCACAAAACCTCGCGCAGCTTGCGATGCGGCTAGCCGATGCATTCACGGTCTACGTACCTGACCGCGGTGGACGTGGTTTAAGCGGACCTTACGGTGAAGATTACGGTATCCGGAAGGAAGTCGAAGATTTGGAGGCACTCCTGAACCTATCGGGCGCCAGCTTGTCTTCGGGATCAGCTCAGAGGGGCTTATTGCGCTTGAAGCAGCACGTGCCTTACCGGCAATTCGCAAGATTGCCCTTTATGAACCCGCGTTGTTGATGAACTCAGAGAGGACGAAATGGCTAGCTCGTTATGACCGAAAGCAAGACAGCCGCCGCTCTAGTCACGTGCTTGAAAGGCTTGCAGCTGGGCGGACCAGTGCTTAATGCCATCCCCCGGTGGCTGCTCGAGTCCATGACGAACAAAATGATGGAAAGCGAGAGCAAGAAGGCGAAGAAGGGCGACGTAACAATGCGAATGCTCGCACCGACGCTGCATTATGACGGTCAGTTACTCATGGAGATGACCGGCACGGTGGACCGATTTAAGTCCTTGAATGCCGATGCTTTGTTACTAGGCGGCAGTAAAGGATTGTCGTATCTGAAGCCTGCGCTTGACGCACTTGAGAAAGTGCTGCCTCAAGCTGCAAGGATGGAAATGCCTGGACTTGATCACGGAGGAGCATGCGATATCAGCCAGACGAATCGGGGTGGCAAGCCGGATTTGGTGGCGGAAGAGCTGCGGCAATTCTTTACCTAGGTCTACTCGCCGATGGAGAGCAGGAAAATTTATGTATTTGGCGAATATCAAATGAACAAATAATTTATCGATGGTCAAAAACAGCCATGCATGCACAGTGTAGAAATTTTGACCTAATGAAGGAGAATCATTAGATGTCTATTGATAATCGCGAATGGCAAATTCATAAGCCCAATGAATCAGTCATAGATTGGCTGCTTGGCGGGGATCCTGCAATCCGTTGGCAAGTGATGCGTGACTTAACCCAAGAGTCCGATGACCGTGTTGCTGCTGAGCGGTCGCGGATTGCATCGGAAGGTTGGGGCGCCCGGGTGCTTGGATTGCAATCTTCCAAAGGCAACTGGGGTGGCGAAGCCGACGCACGGAACTGGCTATGTACGAGCTACACCCTGCTGCTTTTGAAGGACCTGGGCCTAGATCCGTCAGGGGAGGAAGCACGGAGATCCATCGGTCTCGTGCGTGACAACATCACTTGGCCGCAGCGAATGGGAGGCCTACCGTACTTTGACGGCGAGACAGAACCCTGCGTCAATGGGTGGATACTCGGCGCGGGTTCCTACTTTGGAGAGGGCAGCGCTCGGCTAGTTGATCGACTTCTTGGAGAGCAGTTGGAGGACGGAGGCTGGAATTGCAACGCTCCTGCAAGCCGGCGATCCTCATTCCACAGCACGATCTGTGTTTTGGAAGGGTTGTTAGAGTATGAGAAAGCAAAGGGAGAAACGGCGGTAGTGACGGAAGCTCGTATCCGGGCCCATGAGTATCTATTGGAACGCCGCATGTTAAGGTCTCTGTCATCGGGCGAGGTGATCGATCTCAATTGGACGCGGTTTTCGTTTCCGACGACGTGGCATTATGACGTATTGCGCGGTCTGGATTACTTGCGCAGCGCAGGCGTCAAACCCGATGAAAGAGTCGCCGAGGCGGTCGGTCTGGTAGCGAAGAAACAAGACGAGAACGGGAAATGGCCGCTTGAGAACGCACATTCCGACCGAGTTCACTTTGACATGGAAGGTGTTGAAGGCGAGCCGAGTCGTTGGAATACGCTTCGCGCCTTGCGAGTGCTTAATTGGTACTCATCACGTTGAGTTGAAAAGCGTTTAGATCCTCAGCCACTGCTGTGGGTCTCTTTTTTATTAATTAGTGATTGACTAATCAATAACTGAATGTTATGATGATCTCAAGTTAGTGATTGATCAATCACAAATAATAAAAACTGGAGCTGATAAAATGAAAAAAGCGATAGTAATAGGAGCAACGGGTGGCACGGGAGCGGCAATTACAGAGGAACTTGTAAAAAGAGGTGTAGAAACCATTGCATTTGGACGTTCTCGCCAGAAATTAGAGCAGTTCGCCAGAAAGCTTGGAAATCCGAAGCATTTGACTCTTTCTGTAGGGGACGCGATGCGACCTGAGGAGATAGTGGCCCATGCGGGTGGGGCAGACGTCATGTTCCATTGCGCGAATGTACCTTATCACGAGATGGTAAACAAGCTGATTCCTTTAGGTGAATCTGTGATGGAGGCAGCGGAACGGCTCGCTTTAAAAGTTGTAGCGATTGACGGGATTTATCCGTACGGCAGAAAACAAATGGAGCTGGTTACAGAGGATCATCCCAAACAGCCTCATACGATAAAAGGAAATGTTCGGCTGGACTACGAACGGATGCTTTTTAGTCAACGTTGGACCCAATCTCGAGTCATGATTGTTCGCTTGCCAGATTATTACGGACCAACGGCTAATGAAGCCTCCTATTTAGGCTCAACCTTGGAGGCGATCGCGGCGGGTAAACTGGCTTTTTTCATCGGCAACATGCAAGTCCCTCGCGAGTTCGTCTATTTACCGGATGCCGCTGCGATGGTTGCCGAATTGGCAGGCAAAGATTTCGCTTACGGTCAGAACTGGCATATTCCGGGGGCAGGCCTTATTTCAGGACGAGAGATCGTGCGAATTGCCCAATCGGCAAGTGGAGTGGCTAAATCGGTCATCCCACTAAAAAAATTAGGTTTGTCGTTGATTGGTATGAGCGTCCCTGTGATGAAAGAAGTCGTCGAAATGCTTTATTTAACCGAGGAACCCCTTGTGTTGAGCGGAGAAAAATACAAACGATTGATCGGACCGGTTGTGGCAACATCGTTCGAGGAAGGGATAACTTCGACGGTTATGGCCTTGCAAGAGCGAAAGAATTTCTATGCACAAATGTAATTGATGAATCAATAAAATTGTCATGCCGACATCTGACAGATGGAGGGTCCGCGAAAAGGAATTCCAATAGATAGTCTAGAAGTATAATTTTAGAACTTCACTTAGGAGGGGGATAAATGGCCAAGGTCCTTATATTTCATCATTCGATGGGGCTGACTGAGGGAATTCACACTTTTGCAGACGAGCTGAGAAAAGAGGGACACACAGTATTTGTTCCTGATCTTTACGAAGGTCATGTGTTTAGGACCATCAAAGATGGCATGGCCTATGTTAAGGAGATCGGATTCGAAGAGATGATGGAGCGCGGCGCTCGTGTGGCACATGAGCTTCCGAGTGACATCGTTTATGCGGGGTTTTCGCTGGGCGTCTTGCCTGCACAGAAGCTCGCCCAGACTCGGGAGGGAGCTATTGGCGCTCTGCTTTTTTACTCCTGTGTGCCGGCTGCAATGTTCGGATCTCCCTGGCCATCTGAGCTGCCGGTTCAGATTCACGGAATGGATGCTGATCCGTATTTTGTTGACGAAGGCGACTTGGGAGCGGCTCGTGAGCTTGTGGCTTCGGCCAATCAGGCCGAACTCTTTTTGTACCCAGGCGATCAACACTTATTCGCTGACAGCAGTTTACCTTCTTATGACGCTGATGCGACGGCATTGCTTTTGGAACGCGTACTTGAATTCCTACGTCAGTTCAAGTAACTGGCGTTTTTTCCTGGCAAGCGAAACTACAGGGCGCTATTTCATCGAAATAGGCTCTTTTTCGCGTGGAGGGGAACTATGGGCCATTATTTGTCCCTTTTTTTAGGGAAACGGGTCAAGTGGTCAAAAATAAGGTCCTGTAGTTCCACTCGAGTGCGGAACGAGCAGGATTTGCTAAAATAACAGCCTGTAGTTCCTCAAAGGTGTATCGTTGACTAACTAAACACACTCTAGTATGCGGTTATACCCCTTTTTGAAATCAGATTCTTGCATGTATAAGATGGAGGCATGAAGCACAAGATACGCGCGAGAATAAATCAATGAAGGAGTTAAATGTATGACAGTGATATCAACGAACAATAACGTTCTTACTTTTATTAATGTGTTCACAGTGGAACCGGAAAATCAGGAACGTCTCATCGATTTACTTACTAGTGCAACAGATGTCTCCGTTCGATATGCGCCGGGATTTATTTCTTGCAGTTTGCACCGCGGGACAGAAGGGACGAAAGTAACGATGTATGCGCAGTGGAGAAGCGCGGAAGAATACCAAGCAATGCGAAATGACCCTAAACCTCTCCCGTATCTTCAGGAAGCGATGACGATAGCTAAGTTTGAACCGGGCAGCTATGAAGTTGTCAAAACTTTTGAACCCGCCACGGAGTAAGGCTCTGCCTACTTGACATCTACCTCGGGGTCGTACTAATGTTAGTGCCAAGAGGTGGAATCCATGAGCAAGAAACAGGACATAATGACCGCCACACTCGACTTAATAGACGAAGAGGGACTTCAGTCGGTTACCTTCTCCAAAATATTTAAGCGAGCAAACGTAGGGTCTGGCACGATGTATAACTATTTTGCAAATAAAGAAGAGTTGGTTAATGCAGTGTATAAAGAAGCACGGATGCTAATGGGAGATTACTTGATGCGGGATTATAATCCTGAAGCAAGCCTGTATGAGCGGTTTAGGTGTCTTCAGTTAAATAGACTGCAGTTCGGCATTCGTTGTCCAAAGGAATTCATGTTTATCGACAGCTTCTCCTATTCACCGTATATCTCACCGGAGCTGCGTGCGATGGACGATGCCCATAACTCCCGTGATGTGATTATTTCCTTGATTATTGAAGGACAAAAGCAGGGAATTTTGAAAGAAATGGACTCTCATTTGTGTCACCAGCTCATGCACGGGATGATAGCTTCAATTCTAAAAGGATACTACGTAAAGAAATATCCGATGAACGAGCTCCAAATTCAACAAATTATGGAAGCTTCATGGAAAGCAATTCTCGTCTGAAGAACAGTCTTAGGAACTTGTTAGGTTCCATGGGCTGTTTTTTTGTATAGTTCCGGAAAATAAATTCCAAATCGTTCGCATTTTATTCGGGATGAATTTTGTTATTGGAATTTTAATTCCACTGTATGAGTGATTAATCCTCTTGGGTCCTTGAAATTCTTGTATTATTTTCGCTTTAAAGATGTTGTTTCCGGGCGTTATTTCTAAATTCCTACATCTGGTTGGAATAAAAATTCCGAAATGTATTGACCAAACGTTGTTGAGGGAGTATATTATCTATGGAATAAATATTCCAAACAAAATGAAGGAGGCAATCTTATATGTCTAAAGTTTGGTTGATTACAGGGAGTTCACGCGGGTTTGGTCGCAGTCTTGCCGAAGCGGTATTGGCTAAAGGGGATCAACTTGTCGCTACAGCTCGCAATACAGAGCAGATTGCCGATCTTGCAGCACGTTACGGCAGCCAGGTTCAGATCGTGCAGTTGGATGTAAATCGATTCGAGCAGGCTGAAGCCGCTATCCAGGCCGCTTTCGAAGCGTTCGGACGATTGGATGTCCTTGTTAATAATGCAGGCTACGGTAATGTCTCTTCTATAGAAGAAACGTCGATGGAAGACTTCCGCGCACAGGTGGAAACAAATCTCTGGGGCGTTATTAACGTTACAAAAGCCGCGCTGCCCTTATTAAGAAAGCAAGGCCATGGTCATATTGTCCAATTTTCTTCGATCGGCGGCAGAACAGGCGCACCAGGTCTTGCACCTTACCAGGCAGCAAAATGGGCTGTGGAAGGTTTCTCCGAGGTGTTGTCCAAAGAGGTAGCGCCACTGGGATTAAAAGTCACCTTAATCGAACCGGGCGGTTTCCGTACCGATTGGGCTGGCTCTTCCATGCAGCATATCGAGCCTAGAGAAGAATACAAGGACACAGTCGGCGGCTTGCTGAAACATCTTCGTGATACAACCGGTAAAGAGAACGGCGATCCGGATAAAGCCGCGCAAGCGATCATTCAGATCGTCAATGAGGAGAATCCGCCTCTTCGCTTATTGCTTGGAAGCGATGCAGTAGCCATCGCAAACGCGGTGGACCAAGGCAAGTTAGCGGAAACGAAACGCTGGCAGGCGCTTAGCCAATCAACGGATTATGCATCCAAAGCGTTGGATCCGGAAGTAACGCGCATGTATGACGAGTTTGAAGGAAAATAAGCCTGCAACATACGCTGATTTGCCATACAAAGTCAGAGAGAGGTTGCATCTATGAAACTGAGTGCAAGAATTGCTTTATTATCGATGGCGGTTACGACCACCTTCGGAACGATGATGGCTGCGCCGGCGGTTAAACCGCTGGCTGTGGCTTTCCCCGGAACCAACGCGCTGTTGGTACAGTGGGTCGTTACCATTTCTTCTCTATTTATTTTGCCGACCTTATTTATGGCAGGGAATCTAGGCAGACGGTTTTCTCGGAAAAACATTTTAATAGCAGGTTTGCTGATGTATATCATAGGTGGCGTTGGCCCCGCCTTCATGAATTCATTTGAAATGATCTTAGTCTTTCGGGCGATCTTGGGTCTCAGCATCGGCCTCATTTCACCAACGTTTAACGCTTTGATTGCGGAGAATTTTCAAGGCAAAGAACGATCGCGCATGAATGGTATACAGACCTCAATTAATGGCATCGGTGGAGCTATATTTCTGTCTTTTGGCGGAATTATCGCATCTTTTGGATGGCGAGACGTATTTTTAACGTATTTGTATGCCGTTGTGTTATTTATTTTGGTCATCGCCTTTTTACCTAAGTTTCCTCCGATCCAAATGGAAGTGGTGGCGAAAGGTACGGCTAAGCTTCCGAAGTTTTTCTTTGCGGTTGCAGCTGCGGCTGGCCTCCATTCGATGATGTTCACTTTGATTCCGACGAACCTTTCTCTATATTTGTCAAATAACGGCATTGGCACCGTAGCTTCAGTAGGTTACTTGACTGCTTTCGCTCTAGTTGGTGTTTTCGTCGGAGGGCTTGTGGTAACCCGATTAAGCATCATGTTAAAAAAACTGCTCGTCCCGCTGGATTTAGCTGTGATGGCCGGAGGTTTCTTACTCATCGGTTCTGCACACACGGTTTGGAGTGTAGCGCTTGCGGTATTCATGATCGGTTTGGCAGAGGGCATGCTGTTTCCACTATCTTTCATCAAAACAGCGGAAGTTGTGCCCAAACCTAGCTTAACATGGGCCATTTCACTGATGCTTGCTTGTGTTTATGCCTGCCAGTTCCTCAGCCCTATATTTGTTAAAGGAATAGAACTGCTGCTTCATACGGATTCAACTCGAGGTGTGTTTATGGTTATAGCTGCAGCTTTGGCTGTAAGTGCCGTAGTTTACTTGCCAATTGCCCGAAGCCGGAAAAACGGAGCTGTGCAATCCATTTCTTAAGATTACAACGTTAAAAACTACAACAAAGTAGGTGTCTGGTATGAGAAACATAGATAAAATTTATATAGATGGAAAGTTTGTTATTCCAAGAGGTACGGGTCATTTGGAGTTGGTTAACCCTTCTACAAGAGAAGTTTTTGGCCGTGTAACGCTTGGAAATGAAGAAGATGCTAAGCTTGCCATAGCGGCGGCGAAAGCGGCATTCGCTACCTTTTCAAGAACATCTGTAGAAGAAAGGTCCGCCATGTTACAGCGTTTGAACGACGCAATCTTGGATCGAATTGATGAGTTGGCGGAAGCGAATATCCTCGAATACGGTGCCCCTCGAATGGCTTCAACCGGTAGGGTCAAATTGGCCGCAGCTAATTTGATGGACAGCAAAGAGGCGCTGGAACAGTTCGATTTTGTCCACATGATCGGCAAAGCTAAAGTTGTTTCCGAGCCCGTAGGCGTTATCGGGATTATCACACCTTGGAATGCAAGTTATTCGCAGATTACGGCCAAACTAGGTGCAGCGATAGCAGCGGGATGTACGGTTGTGATTAAGCCGAGCGAATTAAGCGCCCTGCAGACGCAATTGTTAACGGAATGTTTCCATGCAGCGGGCATCCCAGCCGGCGTGATCAACGTCGTGAATGGTCTTGGTGCTACAGTGGGCGCCGAACTTACTCGCCATCCGGACGTAGCCATGATTAATTTTACCGGTTCAACACGGGTTGGAAAAGAAATTCGCAGAGCTACGGTAGACTCCATGAAGCGTGTTACTTTAGAGCTTGGCGGCAAATCCCCGAATATCGTTCTCGACGATGCGGACTTTGCCAAAGCAATCCCTGCCGCGGTCAGATCGTGTTATACGAACAATGGGCAAGCCTGTGTTGCCGGCACTAGATTGTTCGTTCCCGAGCACCGGTTGGAAGAGGTTAAGAAACTGGCAAGAGAAACCGTAGAGTCGATGAAAGTCGGGCTTCCAACTGAAGCAGATACGATTCTTGGCCCTCTTGTTACTGAAAAACAATACAATCAGGTGCAGCGTTACATTTTATCGGGCATTCAAGAAGGGGCTGAGTTGGTCGTTGGTGGCGAAGGCCAGCCGGAGGGGTTGGAGCAGGGGAACTTTGTCAGACCGACGGTATTTGCTAACGTTACGGAAGAGATGACGATCGCGAAGGAAGAAATTTTCGGACCTGTGCTTTCGATTCTAACATACAAAAACGAGGAAGAAGCCGTTGCGATGGCCAATAACACGGACTACGGTTTGGGGGCTTATATCAGCACGGCGAACTTGGAGAAAGCGAACGAATTGGCATCCCGTATCCAAGCGGGTGTTGTGCTCATCAACGGGGCAGGTTTTGAAATGAAAGCACCTTTCGGCGGGTTCAAGCATTCCGGAATCGGTCGTGAATATGGCATTTACGGTCTGGAAGATTGCTTGGAAACCAAAACGATTACCGGTTTCGATCTTCCGATGTAAGATATTGATTTCATTTAAGGATCAAGTTCTTGTCTGGTGGCAAGAGCTTGGTCTTTTTATTATTGCTGAAGGCAAACGTACAAGCATTTGATAGGTTAAAAGCATTTACTAGTAATAGAGTTTGCGCGTATATGTAAATGTAATTGTAGTAAGGAGAGGGACAGTGAACGTTGCACTTCCTCCTACAGGTATGGCAAGCGTTTGAATGGCGGCAACAATGCCTACTTTGAAAAAGTTGACGGTCAATGCCCCAACGCCTGTTTCATACTTCACGTAGCCTGTGCCACTAATGATGGTGGAGATATTATCCGAATAAATGGTTTGTGTACCTGCGGCAGTAAACAGCCAATTTGTGCAAACTATGTCTTGTACAAATACTTTATCTGTACAACAACTAAGCGTTGTATCACACATAGACAGATGTCCCTCCTTTTGCGCCTTTTATTGGACTGGATAACGGGTTGTTATGCAAAACTCGCCTTGATAAATGCCAGCAGTTGTTCCTGGTAAAGTTAAAACGTATAGATCTGAATCGTCGATAAGTAAAAGATAGACTCGATCCAGGGGAAATGGTAATTGGCGTAATCATGGCAACTCCAGCACTATTCAGCAGATCAAACGTAATAACATCAGGTCCAACGTCATATTGCAAATAGCCTGTTCCGACAATATTTTGATTGATGTTATTTGTGAAGACAGTAAGTAAAACATCAGCGGCTACAACAGTGCCACTCCAGGGTGTACATACCTTATCCTGAACAAATGCAGGCAATAGTGAAATACCTCCCATTTTTATATTCTCAACTATTTAATGCAGGCAATTACCTGCTTGCTTGGACATATGACTCATCATGTAAAATTAAGGGAAAAACTTGAGCCGTATATTGGGCTACGCCAATTTTATCTACATTTACGTTGGAGCAGGATGATGCGGGAACAAATAGATTTCAAGGTTATTGTTTGAAACAATGATGGCGTTTAAAATTTCTATAACAGTTTTTTCGACAATTTTCTAGATGTTCTCTGGTTGACGTACGAAGCAGGTTAACAGGCAATTAAATTGAGGGCAAACATGAAGGATAAATTTGAATGGTGAGAAAAGGTAAAGGGAGACAGTGAGCAAACAGGCTGATACCTACTGTCATATTAGCTCAGGGCTGCATGTGACTAGAAACTTTAAATGCACAGATTCTAAAGAAATCTTACGTGAATATGTTAATAAATCAGCTTGGACAGGCAATAAACCTGCCGTTGGAAGAACGAAAAGCCTAAGTAGAAGCGACAGTGGGAGAAAATCTTACATGTGAATGGATTGCAAAAAAGAGTTAAGCGTATACACGGCTTAACTCTTTTGTTTTTTTAAAATTTTTTCAGGAATTTTATGGTACAAAAGGATGAATTTTAAATTGGTCATTCCAATCCGGTTGACATTTTTTTCCGACAAATGGTTAGGTCTAAATGATCAAACGTATAGATCGTAACTCCTGAAATTGGATATTCTATCGTTAATAGAGACAGAAAACTACAAAAATAGCGAATTATATAGTCATGTAGTGCTCTTTTGACTGTAAGAATTTAACTGTTATGATTATGGTAAACATGGGTATTGTTGAAGGAGCCAAATACAAATATCGGTTAAAGGATGATTACGCAGATGAGAAAGATGTTCTCAGGTGAGAGTAGGGTCTTTTACTTGTACCGGTTTATTTCGCTGGCTGGGACTTCGTTAGTGTACGCTATTGAGGATCGTGGTCCCCCGCTAGGTGTCAAAATAGGCATCATCCTCGTGTTGTTCATCTTTGCTACATGGATTACAGACATGTACACCCAAAGCGGTAAAGCCTCTCGCACAATTAAAATAACCGTAGGCTTGGAAATGACGGGGATGATGGTCCTCCATCTTCTAAGCGGCGGTATGGACAGTCCGTTTCTGTGGTGTGTTTTCAACCCTGCTTGGATGGCTGCCAGCTATCTTTCCTCTGCCTATTGCTGGTTCATGATGCTAAGTTACTTTTTGTTTATTACAGCTTTTTCTTATTTTTTTGCGAACGGGCAAATGGAGACACTTGGCAGTATGCTGCTAAGTGAAAATCGGTTTTATCTGATGTTATTGTTTATGACGCTCACCATTCAGTTATTGGCTGGTGTTAAAAATCGCCTTGAGATTGCGAATGCTCGAACCAATGAATCGATGGAGCATATGAAGTCGCTTTATCAAATTGTGGAAGCAGCAACTCATAGTGATTCTGAGAATTTGAAAATTATTTTTGCTGAGTTTGCTTTAAAGTTGACCAAGCTGAGAATGTCTTTTTTCTGGGATGTGAATGGGCATGCCAAACCTGATCAATTGATTACGCAAGGCGTGTTGCCGATTGGCATTGAAACGTCCCTTTCCGAAGCTTTTGACATGCAAGAAGCCGAGCTTAGAAGGCTCGAATCCAGCAGGTTGATGAGTCTGGCCGAATACGGTGACTTTCTTGTCATGCCAATCAGGTCGTCGACCCGATTCTGGGGAGTCATGGGCGTTAAGATTGAGCCTGCCAGCTACGAGGAAGGCAGACAGGGGTATATTCAACAGCTTGGTTTTCTATCCGAGCTTTGCTCCGTCATTCTGGAAAGACACCAGCTGGAACGAATCGAGAATCAGTTGATGATTATCGAGGAACAGAATCGGATTGCCGATGAGATGCATGATAGTGTATCGCAGTATATTTTCGGAATTGTTTATGCTGTGCATTCGCTCAGTCGCAAGTGGAAAGAGATTTCCAAAGAACAGATCAAAGAGCAGCTGCAGCTCATCCAAGAGTCTTCCGTAGCCGCTTCGCAAGAACTTCGTTCGACGATTTATAGTCTCAGTTCCAGAAAAAATGGCGGTGATTTTTGGATTACGACCGTCAAATCACATCTGGACAGCGTGTCCAAGCTGCATGCTGTGAAAGTGAATTTGCATGTAACCGGCGATGACCATCGTCTGCATGTGAATTATCAAAAGGCTTTGTTTCGAATTATTTCGGAATCCACGGGAAATGCCATTCGCCATGGGCACAGCACACTCATCAAGGTTGAGCTCCGTATAAAGCCGGATGAGGTGAGTTTGTCCGTTTTGGATAACGGAAGTGGCTTTAGTGTGAAAGAACGATTGTCAGATCCTAAAACAGTGGGTCTAGGCGTTTATAACATGGAACTGCTCGTCCAGTCCCTAGGTGGGACCATTAGTATTCAGAGCACAGAAGGAAAAGGTACTCATATTCAACTGACCATCCCATTTCAACCACAGGACAACAAAGAACTCAATGAACTTCAGATGATGGGCTAAACAAGGTCATGGAGGCTATTCCCATTCAAACGAAAGCAGGTGGAACTTTGAAAGTTGTTATCGTAGATGATCATCCGTTGGTGCGTAGAGGATTGTCAGCTGTGCTAAAGCTTGAAGCAAACATCGAAATTTCTGGTGAATCGGAGACGGTGGAGCAAGCATTGGAGCTAATCAAGGAAACAAAACCGGATTTGGCTATTGTGGATCTAAAGTTAGGGAATCGCTCTGGTCTTGAAGTGGTAGAGAATATTAAAGATACATCATGCCGAAGCATCATTCTGACTTCATCAACGTCGGAGCAGGATGTAAGAAAAGCAGAAGCTGTGGGTGCGGATGGTTATGTACTCAAAGAAGCGCTTCCAGAAGAGTTGCTTTTGGCTATTAAATTGATTTTCAAAGGGAAAAAGTATTTTGATCCAGGTCTCATGGAAATGTTGTTTAAGAAAGAGGAAGAAGACAGCTTCAGCAAGCTAACGCCGAAAGAGCGGGAAGTGTTGATTGGTCTGGGAGAAGGTTTATCCAATCAAGGAATGGCTAAGAAACTAATGGTGACGGAGTTTACCGTTAAGAAACATGTGAGCCAAATTTTAAATAAGCTGTGTGTCAACGATCGTACGCAAGCAGCCTTGTTAGCGCAATCCAAAGGATTAGTCAGCGGTTTTCAGTGAGTCTTCGCAGCCATATGGTTCGAAAGTATACCATCGCTTTATTACATATGGGTATGGCTGGATACACGAAATAGACCCAAAAATTATAATTTCGAGTAATATCATAATTTTGGGAATTCATTTAGTATTTGACTATAACCAATTAAGTGACAAAAAGCGGCATTCTTCATTCCATTTGGTAGAGTGCTTCAGCTAGCTTGCAGGCTAGTTATCACCGTCGAATAGTGATTGTAGAGTGCTCTGTATAAAAGGAGTGATTGAATGTCGTTTCGATAGGTGGGGATGAGGAGAATAAAACGCTTTCATTACAAACATCTTAACTGAAAGTTTTCTGAAAAGCAATACTGTATTTCTTGATTTATCAACTATTTTTTCGGGAGGGAACCATGGAGAAATCGATCTTGGATTACTTTGTACTCATTCGCAAAAAGCTGTGGATGATTGCGTTGTTCGTTCTTCTCTCGTGCCTGACAACCTTCTATGTCAGCAAAACATTTGTTGAGCCTGTTTACAAGGCAAATACACAAGTTTTGGTAAGCAGTACGTTTAAGAGTGAAGAGAAAATAGATCTGAACGATGTATCGATGAACATGAATTTAGTTGAGAGCTACAAGGAAATCATTAAATCGGATCAGATCATTCAGAAACTTCTGGCGGATCATCCGGAATTCGGTATGACGCAGAAAGAACTGTTGAAGAACTTGAAGGTAAGCTCAACGGATAAAACGCAAATTATTAAAATCGAGATGGAAGATCCGAGTTATGAGAAAGCCGTCACGATGACGAAAACACTTGCGGATACATTCATGAGCGAAGTGCCGTCCTTGATGAATATGAACAATGTCAAACTACTTTCCAGCTCAGATCCAGCTGTGAAGCCTTTGCCGGCGAACGCTAGTATCGTCATTAACCTGGCGTTGAGTTTTGTTTTATCGGCAATGGCAGCAATTGGTGTGTTTTTCTTTTTTGAAAATATCAATGATACGATTCGCTCTGAAAAAGAGGCTGAGCACATTGTGGGCCTACCCGTTCTTGCGTCTATCGGAACGATAAAGAAGGGCAAGGCAGCCAAATCTTCCAAAGCGCTAAGCAGAGAGGTAGGGGAACAGACGTATGTTACAGCTAAGTAATGTGCTGGTGACGGAATTAGATCCGATTTCACCGGTTTCCGAATCCTATCGCTCTTTACGAACGGCGGTGCGCTTTAAGAAGGTTGTACCCGCTGATCAAGGGCAGGGAATGGTGCTGATGATTGCATCGCCGAAGTCGCAAGAAGGCAAGACGACGACGCTGGCGAATCTGGCCGTAACGTATGCTCAGGAAGGGAAGTCTGTTGTGATCATCGACAGCAACTTGCGCCAGCCGGGCTTGCATAAGCTGTTTGGTATGAATAATACAAAAGGCTTGCTCCATTTTTTCCAAAAAGGGCTGGCTGTTAATGAAGTTATTACACCGACGGGAATCATGGGCCTTGATCTCATCGTTGCCGGCGGTCAACCGGTTAATCCGTCGGAGCTGGTAGGCTCCTCCCAGATGTTGAATCTGATGAATCAACTGAAGCAGCGATATGAAGTTATTCTTATCGATTCACCGTCTACGCTTGATTATACAGATGCAAGTTTGCTCTCGGAGTACAGTGATGGCGTACTGCTGGTCACAAGGAACGGTAAAACAAAGCGGGAATGGGCGAAACAAGCGAGAACACAGCTCGAACAATCAGGAGCCCGCATGTTAGGTATGGTTTTCAACCAATAATTGAATATGTACGCTTAGGAGGATGAGAAGGATGAAGACGGTCAAGAAAGCAATTATTCCGGCTGCGGGGTTAGGAACGAGATTTCTTCCCGCTACGAAAGCGATGCCCAAAGAGATGCTCCCAATCATCAACAAACCAACTATTCAATACATCGTGGAAGAAGCCATCGAATCCGGAATCGAGGATATTATTATTGTCACCGGTAAAGGAAAGAGAGCGATCGAAGATCATTTCGATAATGCTTTCGAGCTTGAGAACAAGCTGATGGAAACGGGGAAGCTGGAGCTCTTGAAAGAAGTTCAGCGTTCAGCCAAAGTAGAAATTCATTATATTCGTCAAAAAGAACCCAAGGGACTGGGGCATGCGGTCTGGTGTGCAAGAAGGTTCATCGGAAATGAACCCTTCGCTGTACTGCTGGGCGATGATATTGTCACAGGGAAGGTCCCCTGCTTAAAACAACTCATTCAGCAATATGAATTATCAGAAAATTCCGTTATTGGTGTCCAAAAAGTACCGCCGGAATTAACAAATCGTTACGGTATCATTGATCCTGGCGAGCAAGATAATCGCCTTTATCAAGTGAAAGACTTTATTGAAAAACCTAAATTAGGTACAGCACCTTCCAATCTTGCCATCATGGGGAGATATGTGTTCTCTCCTAAAATCTTTGAATTTTTGGAGCTTCAGGAAAAAGGCGCCGGCGGCGAAATTCAGCTGACAGACGCGATTCAGAAGCTTAATCAAATAGAACGTGTTCTTGCTTATCATTTTGACGGTATCCGTTATGATGTGGGCGAACGACTTGGTTATATTCTTACCACAATGGCTTTCGCACTTGAGAGCAAGGATCTTCGGTTAGATGTGCTCGATGCGATGGCTTCACTGCTCATTAAGGAGAAATATGCCCCTATCTTAGAACATTTGGGAGGTGAAGATTATGAGCTTGCGAGAACTGCAGGAGGAATATGAGTACTACTATCCGGCTGCTACGTTGCAGGAAGGAAAGAGCGTAACTTCCTATTCCGTTATGAAGCGTGCGCTAGATATTGTTCTCTCCTTAGCTGGTCTTATTTTCTTGATGCCTTTGTTTGTCGTAGTGGCAGTTTGGATCAAGTTGGAAGATCCGGACGGTTCCGTTTTCTTCAAGCAAAATAGGGTTGGCAAAGACGAAACGTTGTTCCCGATGTATAAATTCCGCTCGATGGTCGCTAACGCAGAAGCATTGAAGCAGCAGCTAATGAGTCAAAATGAAGTCGAAGGCGCGATGTTCAAAATGAAAAATGATCCTCGTGTGACTCGCGTCGGCCGAATTCTTCGCAAAACAAGCATTGATGAGTTGCCGCAATTGTGGAACGTACTCATCGGTGATATGAGCTTGGTTGGTCCAAGACCGGCTTTGCCAAGTGAAGTGAAAGAGTACACGACTTATGACAAGAAACGCTTGGCTGTAACGCCTGGCTGCACAGGGTTATGGCAAGTAAGCGGCAGAAGCAATTTAAGCTTTGAGCAAATGGTTGAGCTTGATTTGACTTATATTCGTAATCGAAGTGTTTTCTATGATTTGAAAATTATCATGAAAACCGTATCGGTTCTTCTCGGTTCCAAAGACGCCTTTTAAAAAAAGTAGAAAAGGAGTACCGCAATGGTGCATGATCAGCCAAAACCAAGGGTATCAATTGTCATCTGTACCTATAATCGCGCGGATTTGCTTCAGATCACACTGGACGCACTGCCTGCATTAACTGCAATAGATATGGCTGAGATTCTTATTGTGGATAACAATTCCACGGATCACACGCGAGAAATCTCCGAGTCATTTGTCCATCGTCAAGCCGGGGTATTGCGGGTTCGCTATCTATTTGAACAAACGCAAGGTCTGTCGGCTGCGCGAAATAGAGGGATACAGGAAGCAAAAGGCGATATTATTGCGTATCTCGATGATGATGCGGTTCCTTGTTTGGCGTGGATACGCACGATTGTGGACACCTTTGATCATCGGCATGATGTGTATGCCATAGGTGGCATGATTCGTCCGAAGTTCGAAAGCGAGAGACCGGCATGGCTGATCAAATCGCTCGAACTTCCGTATACGATTGTAGATCGGGGAGAAGACGTTCATGAATATCCGATAAATAAGCATCCCTTCGGAGCGAATATGGCTGTTCGCAAATCGTTTCATGATACTTATTTGTTTCCAACCGACCTTGGAAGAAAGGGAACGCTCTTGCTGTCCGGTGAAGAGTCTTGGCTCTTCGAGCAGATGCAACAGGAAAGAAAGACGATCCTTTATCATCCTTCCATGGTCGTGGATCACTTCATCCCCGACAATCGCTTAACGAAAGAATGGATCAAGCAGCGTTATTATTATCAAGGTATTACGAATGGCTCCATGCACAAGGGATTTATGAGTAAAGTAGCGCTTCTCGTTAATGTTGCTTGCAGGGTACTCTACATAGCTGTAAATGCTTTGTTTGCACAGACGGAAGGTGAAAAATTGCTCATTGCTTGTCGGATGCAAAGTATAAAAGGCACATTGCTCACGATGCGTAGTCGTGTGAAAATGCGCTTGACAGGGTGATGATAAGGATGACGCCGGTTTTTCCAATACAGCTCAAAAAACCGATGTACTATGCTGCATTCTATGTCCTGCTTGCAGTGATCATGGGGGTAGCGGCTGTTTATCAGCCTATCATCAGTATGTTGGGGTTGGCCGTACTTTTCATGTGCATCTATGCCATTTACCAACCGGAAAAAATGAGTTATCTGGTCCTGCTTTCAACCGCCATATCCATCAACTATATTGTGGAGGCGAATTTCCCAGGACTGGAGATCCTTTCCCTTTACAAGCTAGGGATTCTCATTCTATTAGTTCCCAGCATGCTGCAAAATGGACTTCGCATGAAGTTCATTTACCCAATAGTAGCAATTGCGGGCATGTTGTTCATTACACTCTTTTTCTCAGAATGGCATCCGAGATTGACGCTTTCCATCACCTTGAAAGCCTTCATCGGACTCGCGCTTCCTTTCTTTTTTCTCATGATCAAATGGAAAAAGGAAACAGCGGAAAAGCATATCCGGATCATCTGTTTGCTTCCAGTGGTAAGCGTAGTGACCGGGGCATTCCTTCAGCTGGTTCATTTGTATTCCTTTCTCAATGTAGAGTTCACGGGAGCCATCCGAGTACAAGGGGCGAATATCGCACCTCATTTGGCGATGTTAGCATTTCTTGGGATCACCGTTGCTTTAATTGAAACCAAACGGAATCCGTTGAATGCCAAGTTCTTGTATTGTACATTGGCTGCCAACTTTGCGATTCTGATCGCTACGGGAACCAGAGGGCCTATACTCGCCATGCTAGCGATGGCCGGGTACTATTTCTTCGATATGGTGAAGCAGTATATCAAAGGGAAGCTCATCTTATTGATTCCGTTGGTCTGTTCCTTGGCTTTAATTGGTGGAGCCGTGTATCTCCAGTGGGACAATATGACGAAGCGCTCCTTCGAGCGCCAGACGGGCACGGGCATCGATTTATCCGGAAGGACGGAGGCGTGGAACTACTTTCTAAAGGGAGTGAAAGATTCCCCGATGACAGGAAGAGGCCTAGGCGCAGTTACTGTCGCGAACGACGGCAGTTTGTACGTCGGTTTTGTGGTTCCGCATAACGAATATATCCGCTTCTACTATGATTCCGGTTATATTGGCTGCATCCTGCTGTTTCTTTCGCTGCTTGTGTTATTTCGAATGATTTATCGCGTCATGCCACAGCGAATTAAAATTTATTATGCCGCATTCATTCTGGCATTCTTTCTGTATTCCTTGTCGGATAATACATTATCCACGATTCAATTCATCATTCCTTTTTGCTGGTATTTGAATGGTTTGTATATTCTCTCGACGACAAATTCGAAAAAAGAAGAGTTGATCTGATGAGTAGAGTGACTATGTTCGATGTTCATTTTGATAATTATGACTTTCTGGACTTGCTTGCTTATATGGATGACGTCATTCGCCAGAATAATCATTCTTACATTTTAACCTGCAATGTCGATCATTTAATTAAGCTCAGAAAAGATGCTGAGTTTCAAAAGGTATATTCAGACGCGGGTGCGATTGTGGCGGATGGCATGCCTATTATATGGGCATCGAAGATGCTTCGCAAACCGCTCAAGCAAAAGGTGTCTGGCTCTGATTTGTTCGCAAAATTAGGGGAAGCCTTCGCGGAACGCCAATATAAGCTTTTTTTCTTAGGGTCAGCGGTCGGGATTCCGGAACAAGCGGTTAAGAATCTGAAGCTCGTCTTTCCGAATTTGAACATCGTGGGCTGCTACTCACCTTCTTATGGCTTCGAGAAGAAAAAGGATGAGAATGAGCGTATTGTTCAAATGCTGATAGATACGCAGCCAGATATCGTGTTTGTCGGTGTTGGCGCGCCGAAACAAGAAAAATGGATATATCAAAACTATCTTCAATATAAAGTGCCGATTTCAATTGGTGTAGGTGCAACCTTCGATTTCCTTTCGGGCACCGTCAAGCGAGCTCCGAACATTATGCAGAGAACAGGGTTTGAATGGTTTTGGCGGCTTGTGCAAGAACCTCGGCGGCTGTGGAAACGTTACTTGGTACACGATGCGATGTTTGCCGTCCTGCTATGGCGCGAGGTTGTTAAGCAGTTCAAACTGAAACGGGAGGGGACGGGAGTCAATAGTGGATGATTTCAGCAAAATGAGTAAACCCCCTTTGATTATGACACAGACGGGTCGCATGACGTTGTTATTCACTGCAATGGCTTTAGCCGTCTCTGTCGTCATTGGTTATTCAAGTGCAACTCTGAATCCTGATCTGAGTATGCAAATTGCAATCTTGTCAATGCTGCTATTTCCTGCTTTTGTATTGGCCTTATTCGATTCACGGCGATTAATTCCCTATATCCTGCTGGTCTGGGTCATTTGTCCGGAGATCCGGCGTATACAGGATTGGATGGAAGGAACGTACCATTCGGTATCGCTGTTAAGTATTGCGCCTTTGTTAACAAGTGCCGTGCTGATTATTCCTATTTTGGCTAAGTTCCACCAGATGGAATCTCGTATCTACAAGCTGCTCATTTATATAGCCATCGTGCTGCTGTATGGCTGCCTGATTGGCGTAACAAAAAATGGGAGCGGGACTTTTTACGATTTAGCAAACTATGTGATTCCGTTATTGTTAATCCCCTATGCGGCTTTAAGTGAATTCGACAATAAGGCGCTGGACCGTTTAATTGTTGCTTTCTCTAACACGGCCATCTTGGTAGCTGTCTATGGCATTATTCAGTACATCGTCGTGCCTCCCTGGGATGCATTTTGGATGAATCATGTGGAAATGACGTCGATTGGCCACCCTTTGCCTTTGGAGATCAGAGTGTTCTCTACACTGAATTCGCCTGGACCTGCGGGGATGTATATGGGAACTGCGCTTGCACCGATGATTTTAGAAAAAAAATGGCGGGGACCGTTGGGCTGGATCGGCATTATCCTGGTTACGGTTGGACTCCTTGTCACGTTAGTTCGTTCTGCCTGGGTAATGCTATTTATCGATATTGCGATTTATACAGCTGTATCGGCCGGCAGACAGAAGTGGAAGCTGATCGCTCAATTAACAGCCGTTATTGCAGCCATGTATGTTATCATCCCAAAGCTGCCTGGAGCACAGGGACTGATTGCGCGATTAGATACGATGACAGCCATTCAGGATGACCACTCTTATAATGAGAGACTAGATTTCTTCCATACCGTTTTTCCGATGATGTTCTCGAAACCGCAAGGATTAGGGCTAGGGAGTATTGGTGTCGGCACCAAGCTCAGCAACGGCGGAGCATTAGGGGAATATGGCATTTTCGATAATGGATTTGTTGCCATTTTTCTAACCTTTGGCATTCTTGGTGGATTATTATTCCTATGGGCTTTGTGGCTTGTCACCCGTTATCTGTTATCTCAGAAACATCAACCGGGCGGAATAACAGCCTACGGTAAGCTGGGACTCTCCGCTTTGCAAGGAAGTATCGTTTGTCTTGTTTTTGAAAATGGATACACAGGGTTGAAAGGTTTTCTACTATGGATGGTCGTAGGAATTGGAATTATGGCGCATCGAACGATCGTTCAAGAGAGGAGACAAATTCCGGATGCAGCAGCCAGTCAACTTGAAATTAGTCCGCATAAAGCCTCTGTTCGGCTTCATTAAAGCTTTTTTTTCAAGCAAAAGTCATTTGTCATCTTCTGTTAAAACGATGTTTTTCAGTGTGCTTATCTTGGTCATCAATATGCTAACCGGTATTTTGACAGCGCGATTTCTTGGGCCTTCCGGCCGAGGAGAGCAGGCCGCTATGGTGTTATGGTCACAATTCTTAGCTTTTAGTTTCTCATTTGGTATACCTTCCGCCATTATTTACAACGTGAAAAAGAACATGAAGGATTCCGCCAAGCTTTATTCGACCGCTGTTCTCATGGGTTTGACAGCAGGCATGCTTGCGATGTGCATAGGGATATTGGTTTTACCCTATTGGCTCCGTTCGTATTCCGACAGTGTGGTCCTATTCTCGCAATGGTCCATGGCTATCGTGCCTCTTATTGTATTATCCCAGATTAATAATGCGATGATGCAGGTAAGAGGCGAGTACAAACTATTCAATCGTCTGCGATTTCTGATTCCGCTGAGTACGCTCATCGGCCTTGCTCTGCTAATCCTGACTAAAACCATGACTCCTTACACGTCAGCTGTAGCTTATCTCGCTCCGGCGGTTCCCTTTTACATATGGACCACTGTTCGTTTGCTAAGACAGTATCAATGGGTGATCAAGGATGTTTTCAGCTCCTTCAAGACTTTAATCAGATATGGGATTGGATCCTACGGCAACGATTTAATGGGCAATGTTTCCTACTACATCGATCAAATTGTGATTATCGGGCTGCTGAATCCTACTGAGCTTGGCCTCTATGCCGTAGCGGTAAGCCTTTCTCGGGTCGTTAATATCTTCTCAACCTCGATTATCGTGGTGTTGTTCCCTAAAGCATCGGGGCTGCCGAAGGATAAAGTGGTGGATATGACGTTCCGTGTGTATAGAATCAGCACTTGCGTGGCTTTGTTATGCTCCCTGATCATCATGCTGGTTGCTCCTTTCGTCATGCCGCTCTTGTATGGTCCTGATTTTAGAGAAGCTATCAGTGTGTTTCGCATGCTGCTCCTCGAAGTGTCCATTTCAGGTGGAACCATGGTATTAGCGCAAGCGTTCATGGCTTTAGGCAAACCCAAGATCGTTACCATTCTGCAAGGAATCGGACTGCTGGTTGTCATCCCACTACTGACCATGCTTATTCCGAAGTTTGGACTCGCCGGTGCGGGAATGGCCATTTTGTCATCGGGTATTCTGCGATTTATCTTTATTTTAATCAATGTCAAATTCACCTTGAAAACGAAACTTCCAAGATTACTGTTGAATAAAGAGGATATCCGTTGGTTGCTTTCAGCAATAACAGCATATAAGGCCAAATAATTGGACATTGGGGGAGGGGCGAACGAAATGAGTCGCTATCGTGATGCTGTGGGAGTGAATCGAATTTCTGTTGTCATCATTGCGCAAGACGATGAATCGAGAATAGCGAATGCGATCGCCTCCTGCAAGCCTTTTGCAGACGAAATTGTTGTAGTCGATGGCGGGAGCAAGGACGGAACCGTTCGGGTGTCCGAGCAATTAGGCTGCAAAGTCTATGTGAACGCATGGCCAGGTTATGCGAAACAGCGTATCTATGGCAGTGATCGTGCCACCTATGACTGGATATTCGTAATCGACACGGATGAGGTGGTCAATGAGCAATTATCAACCTCCATTCAGATGCTGAAAGGCGAGTTATCCGATCCAAGCAAAGCCTATTCCGTTCTGAGGATTGGAGACTTTCTGGGACGCTGGATGGGGAAAGGCGAGAAGCTGGTCCGATTGTATAACCGCACACAAATTCAGTATAAGGAAAGTCTAGTGCATGAAACACCGAATGTGGAGAATGAGAATGTCCTATTTATACCAGGTGTCTTATGGCATTATGGTTTCCGCAGCATTCACGACCATATTCAGCGGTTTAATAAATATACCGATCTGGAGGCAGAAGGCGCAGTGGCGATGGGAAAAAGATTTAGTCTGCTGCGCATGCTCGTTCGACCTCCTTTGCGTTTTGTTCAAAAATATATCGTTCATGGCTTGTATAAAAAGGGAATTCCCGGGCTTGCCGTAGCGCTTTTCTGGGGAATCTACGAGTTCCTGGTCTGCATGAAACAATATGAGCTTGGATTAGCTCGTAAACGTGTAAAGAAGTCCCATGATGGGCCGATCAAGGAGGGGAAAGCTTATGCAACGATACAATGATTTACGAATCTTGTGCACTGGAATGGGCTGGCCCTCAGCTCAGCCAGGTGGGTTAAACACTTATTTCAAGCATATTTGCGAAAGCTTGGATACACATCATGAACTTGAAGCATTGGTATGCAGTGCCAATAAGCCGGAAGTGACAAGCGGTCTTCGTGTCACCAATGTGGCCGGCACGAATTTGAAGTTGAGCAAACGGCGTGATGCTTTTCGCATGCAAGCCGCAGAAATCATGAACGGGCAGCATGTTGACATCGTGTATGCGCACTTTGCTCCTTACAGTTTGGGCGTGGCGATGGAGGCGAAAGCCCGAAATATTCCGGTTGTGATGACATTTCACGGCCCGTGGAGTGAGGAAATAAGGCTTGAGGGGAAAGGTTTGAAGCATAGATTCAAAACCATGATCGCGAAAAACTGGGAAATGAAAGCATACCAATTGGCGGATGCCTTCATCGTGTTAAGTGAGACTTTTCGCGATATTCTTCACCGCCAGTACGGCGTCCCGCTGGCCAAGATACACATCATTCCCGGCGGGGCGGACGTCGCCCGGTTCAGGCCGGCAGCGAATCGTTCCGCAATCAGAGAGAAGCTGGGGCTGCCGGAAGGGAAAACCGTCGTGTTGACTTTGCGAAGGTTGGTTAACCGAATGGGGCTGCTTCAGCTGCTAGAAGCTTGGAAAGAAGTTGTGCGTTCCAAGCCAGATGCCGTGCTGTTTATAGGCGGCAAGGGTCCGCTGAAGGCTGAACTGGAAAGCCGAATTGCCGAGTATGGGCTGCAGTCTAGCGTTAGACTGCTGGGTTATATCCCCGACAGTGAGCTTGCGGACTATTATCAGGCAGCCGATCTGTTCGTTGTTCCTTCGCAAGCGCTAGAGGGCTTCGGATTAATCACCGTAGAAGCAATGGCAGCAGGGGTTCCGGTCATGGCGACTCCGATTGGCGGGAACCGTGAAATTCTTGAGAAATACCGGCCGGATATGCTGTTCTCGGGAACCAGCAGCAGTGACATTGCCGCAGGATTAACTCGCATATTGAAGCATCCTGAGTTGTGGCCTACAAGTGAGCAGTGCAGGAATCATGTGTTGGAGCATTATACATGGAAGAGAGTTTCCGAGCAGGTGAACGAAGTATTTCGTTCCGTGATTGATCTTGATCGTCATGCTTACGTCAGGAATCAATCGGCTGCAGCTAAGAAGAGAGGAGGACGTGAACAAGATGAGAGTAGCTTATCTGGATCATACCGCTAGATGGAGCGGGGGAGAAGTCGCACTTTACAATCTAATTACGAACTTTGGCAAGGAGATTGATCCGCTCGTTATTGTGGCTGAAGAGGGAGCGCTGGTGGATCGGTTAAGAGCTAAAGGGATTGATGTTCGCGTTTTACCTTTAAGCGATAAGGTGCGCAATCGCAATCGGAATGCCGTGAATTTTCAGGCGGTATCGGCGGCATTGGAACTTTGGAGTTATGGGAAAAGGGTAGCCAAATTACTGAAAGCGGAGAAGGTTGCCTGTGTACATACGAATTCTTTGAAATCAGCTTTTTATGGAGCAGTAGCTGCGAAATGGGCAGGAATTCCACTCATCTGGCATATTCGGGATCATATTGGCGTTCCGTATTTGAAGCCGATTGTTGCCCAAGCGATTCGCCTGATGTCCCGATTGCTGCCTAATGGCGTTATTGCAAATTCCAATTCTACGTTGAGTGCTTTGAACTTGCCGAAGTCCAAGAAAACATTAGTCGTGTATTCGGCCTTCGCCAATTCCAAAGCCAAAAGCCTGGCACTCGTCGAAAAAACATGGCGAAAGCCTTACGTAGTCTTACTGGTTGGCCGGCTGGCGGAATGGAAGGGCCAGCATATTTTGCTCGAAGCGGCGAAATCTTTTCTGCCGGATGAGCAGGTTCATTTCTGGTTAGCCGGGGATGCCCTGTTCGGCGAAGATGCGTATAAGAAGCAGCTGCTGCAGCAAATTGCCGATCATCAACTGAACAATGTCACTTTACTAGGTCATGTTGAAGATATTCAGGGGTTGATGCAGAAAGCAGATTTATTGGTTCATACCTCCATCACACCTGAGCCTTTCGGTCAGGTCATTGTCGAGGGCATGGCAGCCGGTTTGCCGGTGATTGCTTCTAATGAAGGCGGCCCGACGGAAACCGTTGTGCATGGTGAAACGGGGCTTCTCATTACACCAGGGAAACCTGCCGTACTGGAGGATGCCATCCGCTATCTGCTCGAGCATCCTGAGGAGAGACGCCGAATGAGCGAAAATGGCATCAAGCGTGTGGAGCAACACTTTGTTATTGAACGAACCGTTACCCAAATCACTCATTACTATGCAGGTTTCATCGCTAACTCTTGATGACCGCTTAGTGTGTAAAGGATGGATCAAATGAAAATAGCAATTGCGCATGATTATTTGGTTCAAATGGGCGGAGCCGAAAGAGTTGTTGAAGTCTTTCACCAAATGTACCCGAGTGCTCCCATTTATACGACCATGTTTAGCAACAATCGTCTGCTCGATGAACTGAGGGATGCGGATATACGAGCCTCTTGGATGCAGAAAATGCCAGGAGGAAAAAGTCATTTTAAAGAAATGCTGCCTCTTTATCCGTTTGCGATTAAGGATTTTGACTTTCGAGAATTTGATATTGTGCTCAGTTCAAGCAGCGCATTCATGAAGAGTATTCAGGTACCGAAGAACACGTTCCATCTGTGTTACTGCCATACGCCCATGCGTTTCGCCTGGGATTATGACACTTATATGGAGAGACAAACCAAATCGAGCGTGATGAAACGCCTCTTGAAAATTTATATCGATCAGCTTAAGCAATGGGATCAAAAAACGTCAGCAAATGTAAATCAGTTTATTGCGAATTCTTCGGTTGTGAAAAGCCGTATCCGCAATTACTATCATCGCGATTCCGATGTCATATTTCCACCGATTAATACAACTCGCTTTCATAGCTCGACGAACATTGATAATTATTATTTGATCGTATCAAGACTTGTGTCTTATAAACGTATTGATCTGGCAGTAGAAGCATTTAATCGGAATGGCCTGCCTTTGCATATCGTAGGGGAAGGCCCCGATCTGATGAGACTAAAGGCGATGGCCAAAGGAAATGTTCGTTTTCTGGGGAGGTTGGATGACGGTTCAGTAACCAAAATGATGGCGGAGTGTCGCGCCTTAATCTTTCCCGGCGAGGAGGATTTCGGGATTACACCGCTGGAGGCGAATGCGGCAGGACGACCTGTTGTCGCCTATCAGGCTGGCGGTGCGCTAGACACTATAGTGCCTCATGTGAATGGTGTGTTTTTCAAACGGCAAGAGGTGGAGGATTTGCTGCTCGCTATACAGGAAGTGGAAAACCATGCCTGGGATGTGAGCCGAATTATCCAACATGCCCAGAAATTTGATGAAAAAACATTTATGGAGAAATTGAAAATCTACATGGCTAAAGCTTATCAACAATTCAGAGAGGGGAATTAATCGTATGGATATTGCAGTAATTGGAACAGGATATGTGGGATTAGTTTCCGGGGTGTGCTTCGCTGAGGTGGGAAATAACGTAATCTGTGTGGATCAGGATAAACAGAAAATTGACAAGCTGCAGAATTTCATTTCACCTATCTATGAGCCTGGCATTGAAGAGCTCATGGAGAAAAATATCCATGCTGGCCGGTTAGCTTTTACAACGGATTTGGCTCATGCCATCAGCCGGTCTGAACTCATTATCATTGCCGTGGGCACACCGTCCTTGCCGAATGGCGAGGCTAATCTGTCCTACATTGAGCAAGCATCTATTGAAATCGGCAAAGCTATGAACGGCTATAAAATCATTGCAACAAAAAGCACTGTTCCCGTAGGTACGAATGAGCATATTCAAATGATGATTGCGATGAATACGCAGCACGCTTTCGACGTCGTATCCATTCCTGAGTTTCTGCGCGAAGGTTCGGCTATCGATGATACCCTTCATCCGGATCGCATTGTCCTAGGACTCGATAATCCAAGTTTGGCTGAGCCGCTTACCGATCTCCATCGTGCCTTCACGGATCAAATTTTCGTCACAAGCATCCGGAGCGCAGAGATGATCAAATACGCTTCGAATGCCTTTCTCGCGACAAAAATTTCATTTATCAATGAAATTTCCAATATTTGCGAGAAGGTGGGCGCCGATGTTACGGAAGTGGCCAAAGGGATGGGGAAAGATAAGCGAATTGGTTCATCTTTCCTGAATGCCGGCATCGGCTACGGAGGTTCTTGCTTTCCGAAAGACACGGACGCTTTGATCCAAATTGCCGGCAATGTCGATTATGAGTTTCAATTGCTCAAGTCCGTCGTGGAAGTGAATAAATCGCAGCGCTACAAGGTGATTTCCAAGCTGGAAGCCTCCCTTGGACTGCTTAGCGGCAAAGTGGTGGGCATTTGGGGGTTATCCTTCAAGCCTAATACAGACGATATTCGTTATGCGCCGTCGATTGAAATTGTAGAAACGCTGATCCGAGCAGGAGCAACGCTGAAGCTGTATGATCCTATTGCGATGGATAAATTCAGGGAGCGTATTGATCACCCTTCGATTCAGTGGTGTGAGAATGCCATGGAAGCGGCAGTAGGCGCTGATGCGGTTTGCTTGCTAACAGATTGGGAGGAATTCAAAACGATCTCCTTGTCCAAACTTATTTTTATCATGGATCAGCCGATTCTCATTGATGGCCGCAACGTGTACAGTCAAGAACAAATTCAAGGAACGGGGCTTAAATATTATTCCGTTGGGCGACCTGATTTGATTGGCGTATCCAGACCGAAAGCACTGGCTAGATAATTTGCTTGTATCCCAAATAAATCAAATGGAGCGTGGTTTTCATGAAATTGGTACTTCTTTCAGGCGGTTCCGGTAAGCGACTTTGGCCATTGTCCAATGATTCCAGATCCAAGCAGTTCTTAAAGGTTCTTGAGGATGAAAATGGCAAAGATGAATCCATGGTGCAACGTGTATGGAGGCAGCTACAGAACACAGGCCTTGGCGAAGACGCGTACTTAGCGACGAATCGCTCTCAGGTCGAGATGATTATTAGCCAACTTGGCGGAGAAGCTCCGCTTATTATCGAGCCTGAACGCAGAGATACATTCCCTGCCATCGCATTAGCTGCTGCTTATATGTATGATGTGGAAAGTTTACCTTTAAACACAGTGATTACGGTGCTGCCGGTAGATCCGTATGTGGATGAGGCATTTTTCCAGAAAATTAAACAATTAGAGGACGTTCTGCACGAAACAGACGCGAATTTAGCGCTAATGGGCGTTGTTCCGACGGTTCCGTCCGAGAAATATGGTTACATTGTTCCTTCTGAGGAACGCCGGGAAGGGACAGAAGCGGTAGCGGTCCAATATTTCTTCGAGAAGCCTAACCGGGAACAAGCAGCTGTTTTAATTGATCAAAAAGCGCTTTGGAATTGTGGTGTCTTTGCTTTTCGACTGGGTTATCTCATTGAGGTCATGATGGATAAAGGGATTCCGATTCAATACGAGGAAATGCTCAGAAATTATCATAAATTAACGAAAATCAGCTTCGACTATGAAGTTGTTGAGAAAGAAGCAAGTTGTGTCGTTGTCCCTTACGATGGTTTCTGGAAAGATTTGGGAACTTGGAATACGTTGACGGAAGAAATGGGACGTTCCCAAATTGGAACAGGTATCGTAACGACGGATTGCGAGAATACTCATCTGATTAACGAGCTAGACATTCCTGTCACCGTTATCGGCATTCATGACGCTGTTGTAGCCGTGAGCCCGGATGGGATTCTGGTAACGAACAAGTCGGAGAGCCCTCGCATTAAGGAAGTCATGAATGCAATCGAGCATCGCCCGATGTATGAAGAACGCAGATGGGGACGATATCGTGTTATTGATTATGTCAAATATGCCGAAGATAATGAGGTGCTTACGAAACGTATTCTCGTTCATGCCGGTAAAAATATCAGTTATCAGCTGCATTACAAACGTTCTGAAGTATGGACCATCGTGAGCGGCGTAGCGGATATTATCATTAATGATAAGCTCTATCAGGTGAAGCCGGGTGATGTTGTGCGAATTCCGGAGGGGACCAGACACAGCATACGGGCAATTACGGATGTTGAATTTATCGAGGTCCAAAGCGGATCCGACTTAGTCGAAGAGGATATCGTTCGGATTTGTATGGACTGGAAGGATATTTCCCTTCATCAATTTATTTAAGTTTTGTTTTGAAACAAAGAACCGCCTTCTATTCGATTTCGGGAATGGAAGGCGATTCCTTGTTTGAAGGCATAAAAATTACAAATATAACCATTTCATGGTGAAAAGGATGCGTCATGACAAAAAAGATGATTCAAATTTTAGGAAAGGCAGGTGTACGTAAGAAAGTGGTTTCCTTATTGTTCTTACTCTCCTTGGTAGCTCCGAATTTCTTGTTTCAACCGCAAGCTGCGGCGTCCGCGACTTCTGTTCCAGTCAACGCGCAGGCAACGGTAGAAGCGAAGGCGGTGCTGCAGAAGCTGTATGTCGTTTCGGGTGTCAGCACGATTAGCGGGCAGCATGATTACCTTGAAAGTCCAGATGAATGGACGAATCAAGTGAAAGGCTGGACAGGAAAATTTCCTGCGCTTCATGGTTATGAATTTGGTGCCGTTTTGGCTCAAAACGAAAGCCAGTTGGCGCAACAAAGGCAAAAGGTCGTCAATAGCGCAATCGCTTGGAATAAGACGGGCGGCCTGGTTACCATCTCTTATCATCAAAGCATTCCTGGCACGTGCCTCTGCTGGTCGAATGTGCAGCGGAATATGAGCCAAGCGGAATTTGATAAATACGTCACCCCAGGCACTCCCCAGTATGCGAAATTGATTGATGATCTGGATAAAACGGCGGTTTACCTGGAGAAATTGAAAGAAGCGGGCGTTCCTGTCTTGTGGCGTCCCTATCATGAAATGAACGGGGACTGGTTCTGGTGGGGCAAGAAGGATAACTTCTCCGCACTGTGGACGATTATGTACGATCGCTTCGTGCATGTGCATAAGCTGAATAATTTGCTTTGGGTGTGGAGCCCTAACGCGCCGAATGCGAATGCCGACCCTTTTATGGCCACCTATCCAGGGGCAAGCAAAGTGGATGTTCTCGCGGTAGATATCTATGATAATGATTACAATCCGGATTATTATAAAAGTATCACCCAATTGGCAGGCGGCAAGCCTGTGGCGATCGGGGAGAATGGCGAACTGCCAAGTGCTGATGTATTAAAAGATCAGCCCCGCTGGGCTTATTTCATGACGTGGGGCAAGATGCTGACCGAAAATAACAAAAAAGATGAGATTAAATCGTTCTACTCGCATTCGAAAATATTGAGCAGAGAATCTTTCCTGCCAATCAAACAACCGCAGATTCAGCCAATATCGGCCCCGGATTTGAAAAATGGGCTGCGAGCGGAATATTTTGATAATAAGGATTTGACCGGGCTTAAAGAAACGAAGGTGGATGCAAAAATTGATTTTAATTGGTCGACTTCAGCCCCCTTCCCTTCCATGCAAGCAGATACATTTTCGGTGAGATGGACAGGAAAACTTTTGCCCGCCTATTCGGAAACGTATCAGATATCCACGCTAAGCGATGACGGCATTCGTGTTTGGGTGAACGGCAAGTTGGTTATTGATAGTTGGTTTAATCAAAGTTGGGTAGAACGAACAGGATCTATTGCCCTTACCGCTGGCGTGCCTGTTGATTTGAAAGTGGAATATTATGACAATCAGAATGGTGCCGCTGCTAAACTCATGTGGAAGAGTCCTTCCCAACCCAAAGAAATTATTCCAGCAAATGCCCTATTACTACCTTAGAGGTTTGAGAGGTATCTAACATGATGAGATATGTGATTGTGCCATCGGCCTTGTTGATCTTACTGGTCCTGATCTCGGCTTCGACTAATTACGGTGCATCTGCAAGAACAGAGATGGTAAAGGTGATGACAGAATCGAATCAGATTGGCAATCCAATCTGGACGTTAGGCAAACCCGATGATTCTGATTTGGAATTTGGAAAAGAAAGCGCAGCTCCGATTAGTTATACCGTATCTTCGGGCGAACAGCAGCAACAGACTTGGAGTTCGGTGCCACAAGGTCTCAATAAATCGTTGAATCCAACCTTGTCGATCAACTATGCCTTAGCTGAAATACCCGAGTATGGGGTTCATTTCCGAGTGAAAATTCTAGATGCGCATAAATCCGTTCCTGAGATGGCGGTGTTTTCCAATAACCTGCTTTCGGGCATCATCCAAATCGCCGGTGTCGGAGGGACGACTAGCGCTTATGAGTATAAAAAATTGTATGAGCTCTATATTCCTAAGGAGCAGCTGCAGCTCGGAAATAATGTATTAAAGCTGTCGGCAGAAGGATGTTTATCTTGCAAGGCGGATGAGAACAAATTTCTATGGTGGAAATGGGACTATCTCTCGCTTGATGCGCTAACTGCCCCTGCCGAAGAGCCCATCCATGGGAGATATGTGGAATCGGGCACCAAGGTCAGCAATTTGTCCTTTTACTATGACCAAGGAGCGGTTCGGCACCTTCCCTATGTTTTAAAATGGCTGGGAATTGCCTATAGCGGCAATGTGATGCGTGTGGATTGTGCGACCGATGTCAAAGAGGGATGTTCCGCCATTAAGCCTTATTATGAAACACTGCGTGACTACAACACGCAAGCGGTAGCTCTTCATTTGCATACAGGAAACATTAAGCTGAATGATGATGGCACACTGCCGGCCGATGCAGAAAATAAGTTGTCGGACTATGTAAAGCAGTATGGTTCCATGTTTCAATATTATGAGATTGATAACGAACCAGGCTTATTTAATCGATCCAAAAGTGTGAATCTGGCCATAGCCAAATGGCTCAAAATCAATCTGCCCGAGCTTGCTCCACATGTGAAAACGGTCGCTCCAGGTTGGGCCTATGCGCCGCAATACAGCATGAGAAGTTGTCGGAATCAAAACACCTCCGGCGTGCTGCGCTGCGGAGATCCTGACGGATGGGAAAGTGATCCGAATCAGCGAATGGAACTGGAAGAGATGACGGATTTAACCAATGGACATGCGTATGGGACCTCTTATGTGAATAATAAAGATGGAAGCTTTCTGGAGAACATGCGGACCTTCGGAGGGGCTAAGGATGGTTTGCAGAAGCTCATGCTCAATACGGAGTACGGCACTTCGGATAGCCATAAAGATCCCGTTGAATATGGCGCGGCGGAGCCCCATGCGGCTGTCTTTGATCGCATCATGAGAGCTCATATCGGATATGCCGATATGTTCATGCAGCATGCGGCCTTTTATCCGGATTATGCGTTGTTCGAACCGGGCATTGATTTGAATACGCAGAACCCCGCACAGATGCAAATTCATAAGAATTCGACGGAAGAGGATACGCGAGTTGGGGTGATGCGGCGCTTAAATCTGGCTTATGCGACGCATGGCAAGCCGTTGGTGTACGAAATCAGCAATAAACAGGAGCTATCGGATAAACTGGTTTATTTCCGGGGCGTGGATACCTCGACATTACCTGCACTTCCTGGTTCAGGAGGGAAATCGGATAAGATTTTACTCAATTTTGTGAATTTCGAATCGAGTCCGCAAACGATACAGGTTAAGGTTACGATGCCGGAGGCTGCATTATACGAAGGTGAAAGATTCGGAGCGGGTGATACGTATGAGTCGGCACGATCCTATTTGAGCGGGTTGCAAGCCGATACCGAACTGGATTTTAAAGAAACGTTAGGCCCAGGTGAGGCTGTGCAGTACATCTTATCGCGAGCAGATGGGGTGAAGAAAGTGACACCAACGTGGATTCAGGCGAAACCCGTACAGCATCATGCGATTGAGCTCAGCTGGAAAGAGTCGGAAGTAGCACAAAGTTATGATATATTGCGCAAATCTGGCGGGAGTGAGAGCAGTTACGAGGTGATAGCCGAGCAAGTGCAAGGGACTGAATTTGTAGATACGAGTACAGTAATTGGGAACCAATACGAGTATCAGATTAGACTCTCAGGTACCAACGAAGTTTCACAACCGGCATCAGCTATCGCAACAGATAGTGTGGCGCTGGATCGCAAGGACTGGGAAGTTACCAGCAGTTCCGGAAAACCCCAAGGGGCGATTGACGGTAATATCTACAGCCGATGGGATACGGGGGTCGCGCAAGCTCCCGGGCAATTCTATCAAGTGGATATGAAAACGCCGACCACGATCAACCGAATACGGCTTCGGAGCGAAGGATCCCCGAATGATTATCCAAGGAAATATGAGGTATATGTTTCTACCGATGGGTATACGTGGTCTCAGCCGATTGCAACCGGCAGCGGTTCAAGCATACTGGACATTAATTTTAGTCCAACGTACGCACGATTCGTCAAGATCATCCAGACAATGAAGGCAGGGAATTACTGGTCCATTCATGATCTGCAGATTTATGGCTAGACATCGAGGAATACGCTTACCCTTTGCGGGTGGAAGCTACGATGAGAAACAAAATTAAGATGAGCAACCAGATGACTTGAACCATATTATCCTCGCCTTTTGTTATAATAAATCAATTTTAACAAGAATTCATGTAATTTTCTGTCTTAAAACAAACAAAAATGTTGGATTTATGCTAAATATTACATTAGTAATCATTAAAATGTTCGATTTACATGTCGTTTATTGATGAAAGTCCTCACTTTGTGAGGGCTTTTTTTATCTACATTTAACAAACCTTCTGTAACATTTAGATATTGGAAACTTTTGAACAAAGGTTAATATCTAAAGGAGAGAAGATTCTTGAATATGAGACTGCCTCAAATTACAGTGGGTAAGAAAATGTATGTCAGTTTTATTGCGCTATTATTGCTTACTTCTGTTGCAGGATGGATGAGTCTAACGAATATGAAGTCGATTCAGAACAAAAGTGATGAAATCAGCCGGATATGGATGCCTGGCGTCGAAGCCGTCAATACGATCAGTTTTTTAACGGAAAATGTACACGGATTAGAAATGCAGCTTTTCATTTTAATGGATCCAGCTCAGCTGCAAAGCACGCAGACACAAGCCAGTGCAGGGATTAGCAATGTAGACGAGCAGATTAAACAGTTCGGAGAAGGGCTAACGGATGAGCAAGAGAAGCGGAATTTCGAAGCCTTCCAAAACCAATGGACGACTTACAAAGGCTATCATGAGAAGTTCTTGGAACTTAGTAAAAAAGCCAATTTGAGTAAAGGCTCCGGCAGCATGGAGAAAGAAGTGGAAATGCTCATTTCAGATTCGAATAAAGTTTTTGTAAACATGCAGAAATATCTGGAGGTTCTTGTAAAAATCAAACATGAAGGCGCTGTGGCTGCCTCAGAAAGCAGTTCGGTCATTTATCGTTCTGGACAAATGAACCTGATTTATATTTTTGGTTCTGCCGTCTTGATCGGTCTGATTCTGGCTTTCTTCATTACACGTAATATTTCCAAGCCTGTGCGGCTTGTCTCCCAAGCTCTTCAGACGGTGTCCTTGGGAAGCTTATCTGAACAAGATGTGAAAGTGAGAAATAAAGATGAAATTGGTGAACTTGTCGGTTCGTTAAACCGAATGAAGACGAATGTCCGGGACATCTTGCTGCAAATCCGCAACGCCTCTTCTTCGGTTGCTGACTCGTCCAAAGAGCTTCTTGATCACGCAGAGCAAACGTCGCATGCGTCCAATCAAGTGGCGGAGGTCATGCAATTGGTAGCTTCCGGAGCAGAAATTCAAGTCCGGAATTATGAGGATACGCATACAGCGATGACGGAGATGAGCATTGGTATTGGGCGAATCGCGGAAGCTTCGTCCGAGGTGTCAGATATCTCCATGGAAGCATTCCGAGAGGCGAAGCAAGGCGAGCAAGACCTTCAAGCGCTCATTGCGAGCATGAACGGTATGAGTGATACGGTCAGCAGGGCGAACACCGTTATTCTAAATTTGGAGAACCATTCTCAAGAAATTCATAATATGATTGGCCTGATGGGCAATATAGCGAAGCAAACAAACCTGCTCGCTTTGAATGCGGCGATTGAAGCGGTTCGTGCAGGGGAAGCAGGCAAAGGATTTACGGTTGTTGCAGGGGAAGTGCGCAAGCTATCGGAGCAGTCCGCGCAATTTGCCAATCAAATTACCGAATTGATCGGCCAGGTTTTGGACAATACCGGAGTTGCTGTACAAACGATGCATGATTGCCTGCAGGAAGTGGATATGGGCAAAGAGATGGTACATACGGCGGAGACTTCCTTTCATCGTATTTTCTTGGCTTCCGAGAAAGTGGCTGTTCGCATACAAGAGGTTGCAGCATCGGCTCAAGAACTGGCCGCCACCTCGGAAGAAGTGTCCGCTTCAGTCGCAGAAACGAGCTCTCACGCTAGAAATTCGTCTGCCTACGCTCAACAGGTGGTCGAAACTTCTGAGCAACAAATGGCGTCGCTGAATGATATCACCAGGTCTGCCGGTATGCTGAACGGCATCGCCGAACAATTGCATATGGCCGTTGGGAAGTTCGAGCTGTAATTGTTCGGATGCAAGCAAAAGTCTGCAAAATCATGCTATACTAGACTCTGTAAAAAGGAGGTCGACTATGGCTAGGAACAAAGAGTTTGAAGTGAATGCCGTGCTGCGCAAAGCGATGCATATCTTTTGGGAGCAGGGCTATGAAAAAACTTCCATGCAAGATTTGGTCACACATATGGGGATACATCGAAGGAGTATCTATGATACTTTCGGAGACAAACATCGTTTATATATGAAGGCAGTAGAGAAGTACGGGGAAATGCTGGAAAGTTCCGTTCATCAAAAAGTGGAGGCTCCTACCTCGATGAAACAAGCTATCCGGCGAATGTTTGAGCACGCCATTGTGGCTGCAGACGATCGGCCGAAAGGGTGTTTGATCGTGAATACGGCGGTTGAACTGGCTGTTTGTGATGAAGAAGCCGCGGCGAAAGTGAATCAAAGTTTTGTTAAAACCGAGGACAAACTATACGACTTGGTATTGCGCGGCAAGGAAACGGGAGAAATCGGAAGCCATCATGATGCACGGAGGATTTCGGAGTTTTTGAACAACGCCTTTATCGGATTATGCGTGTTGGCCAAAACAACAAACGATAAAGAAAAACTGGAAGGTATCATTGATACATCGCTAGCTATACTGGATTGAAAGAATGAAGAAGGAGCCTCGCGGCAAGCGGGCTCCTTCTTCATTGATTATAACATTTTGGCCAAACCCTCGAACTTCACTTCCCAAGAGCCATCCTGCGGAAATCCGGGTGCATGGGTGTCCGGCCCGTTCTTCCAGCCCGCCGCCATCATGGCAACAGCGCTTAACAGACCCCCGTTGCCAGGGAGGTATACCGTTAGTGGTTTTCGCTGGTAGTTATGGCCATTCGGGAGGAAGGTGTTGGTAACCTTGTCGATCAACAAGGTATCTACGGCCAATTGTCCTTCGCCGAGTCTTGCCGATGTCATAGCGACCATGGGATAGTCCCATCCCCAAGTCGCATCCCAGTCCCAGACCTTGATGACTTCGTGCAAGGTCCTAAGCATCGTTTCACGATCCGCCATGTTACCGGGGAGGATACCGAGCGGGGCCAGCATCGTGGGGTGATCTTTGGTGCTGCTGCCACCAGTAAATGTATCGGGAGCTGTCTCCGCGGCAACATATAAACCGTCCACCACGGGAAGCTTGGACAAATGGGTCAGGACATGCTCCCACTTCTCCACCTTCGGGAGTCCTAGCCTTTCCCGCCATGCAACGGCTGTTGATAATCCGAATGCCCAGTAAGACAATTCGAAAGTTGGATTCATTGTCGTTGCATGATCATAAATTTCCTGCGCTGGAGCAACTGGCGGACCTAACACATACCGCAGCTGTTCGTTATCCCATTCGGCGAAAGAGGCCATGAAGGCCGCACTTTCGAAGACGAGATCCGCATACTTCTGGAGCGTCTCTTTTGTGCCCCTAATTTGATAGATGAGCTCAGCATAATAGATAGGATGCGGCTGCTGCCAGATGAGGAACGGTTCAATGTAACAAGGGCCGTTAATGCCATCCGGAGCCACACATTTCGGCCATCTTGCCCCTTCATAGCCTTGGGAAGCAGCCAGCTTTCGAGCTTGATCCAGGATGCTGATGTACCATTCCAGACTGTTCGTCAAGCTGTCCACCCGATTCCAAAGTGCGAAGTGAACGGAATGCCACCAGTGCATTTCCAGATGAAATTTGCCGGCCCAGCTGTTATGGGTGAGTCCTGACTCCGCCGGCGGCAGGCTTCCGGATGATTGAATAGCGGTCAAATACTGAGACAGCACAATTCTACGCTCAAGCTCGAGTGCGCGTGAATCTTTGCTGCCTGCCAGGTCGATAGCTCCGCCAGAGGTCCAAAAGCTGCGCCAATGCAGCTCGGCGTCGGCTCGCACAGCTCCAAAGGTTGGTAAATCAGACTCGTCTGATTTGGGAGTAAATCGGAACCGGAACTCGAATTCATCGTAATCGGATGATGGCGTTAGAAGAAGCAAGTGGTTGTCTTGCTCGTCTTGAGTGAAGCTTCCGCTGGACCAAGCGGCAGCAAACGCATAAGCGTCTTGATCCAACTTCCGGTCAATTTGGACGGAATGGCTGCTGCCGGTCGCGATTTCCGTTGCGTGTTGGCCGCTTTTTCCCCAATCAACGCCTGCGAACTTCCATGTGCCGTATGGGAAATGAAAAGCAATTTGGAGACGTCCTTGGCGGATCAAATCCGATTTCACGCGAACGGCGATCAAATCCTGCTTGGGGTGACAGCAGGTAGTCACGCTGGTTTTCGCTCCGCTGATCGAGAATTGGCTTTCAATGACTCCGCCCCATAGATGAAGCACTTGCTCTATTTCTTTCAAATCGTCAGCGGCGGCCTCCTCGCCTGAGGGCAGCGTTAATCGGAAGCCGACTTGCCCAAGATGCAATTTATGCGGATTAAACTTTAGCCACTTATACTCATCAGTAATTTGGCCGGGCGCCATATACGGAAACCCGATCTCTCTCCCGCCAAAGGTAGGGAAAGAGGTTCGAGGGAACTTATCCACATGGTACTGCTCTGGATTTGGATGTGTATGCCACGCCCAATTGGAGAAGTTGCCAAGCGGAACACCTCCATCTGCGTATAGGTTCGGGAATGTTTGCAAGCCGGTTGCGTCAACCGTGAAGGCATAGTTTCCATTGCCGACAGAGAGGGAAGAGAATTTATCAAAGCTGGTAATAAACGGATTATGGCGTCCCACTAAAGCTTTTCGATCGATCATTATGGCGTCACCCCATCGGGAAAAAATAGTTTCATTTTAAATATCACATTCAAATAGATAGCTGCCAGAGCCTAATCGTATGACGGCGTCCCCGTCTTCCCCGTCTTCTCCGTCTTCAAGCATGACTTCCTGTATAGCTGCTGCAGCCTTTACCTGTATTCCGCTTTCGAGGAGAGTTTCCATGGAGGCAGAAGGAAGGTAGACATCCGCCAAACAATTTGCCGGAATGGTGATCTCAACCTTGAGCTTACGGTTATCCGAATCCCGCTGCCATGCGACTCGCAGCTTTCCGGATGGCAGACGATGATCTGCGCTTACTTCATTCAAACCATCCAGTATAGCCGGCTTGATAGTCAGCTTATAGCTTTCGAATTCGGGACAATACCGATATTGCATGCCTGCCAAACCGCTATAGAGCCATTCTTCCAAATGTCCGAGCATAAAATGGTTCTGCGACTTGCCGACGGTGGGTCCGTCCCAAGCCTCCGTCAACGATGTCGCGCCGTTTGCGATTTGATAGCCGTAACTCGGGTGATCCGTCCTTTGGCTCATGTTATAAATCATGTCGCTGCGACCGTTCTGAGAAAGGGCAAGCAGCACAGAGCGATGGCCTATATCACCTGCCGTCGTATGATACCCGCGTATAGTAATATCATCGATGAGTTTGGCTAAAATAGTTTCTTTATACGGCTCGTGGGCTAACCCTAGAACAAGCGGCATCGCATGAGAGCTTTGACTGCCGGTGGCATATTGCTGCGTTTGGTCATCGAAAAAAGCCTGATCAAACGCAGATTTGATGTCGTCGCGCAGTTGTGTATAGTAGAGCGCGTCATCGCTGCGATTCAAGAACTTTGCGATTTGTGCAAACACATCGACGATATGGTAAAACATAGCGGTTTCGGTATGCGCAACCGGCGTATTTTGAACAAAACCAGGAGGATTGTCGCCGACATCGTACCAGTCTCCGAGCCCGGTATCGATAATCAGCTGATCCGAGCTCGCTTTTAAATAGTCGATATAGGCTTTCATTCCTTCATAATGTTCGGTTAAAATCCGGTGATTGCCATACAATTGCAGCAAATTCCAGCCTGTGAGGATATAGGTGGCGCCCCAGGAGACAGAATCCCGGAAGCAGCGCCATTGCTCGGAAAAAACTACATATTCCGGCGCCGTTGTCGGGACCATCCCGCTTGGCAGCTGGGCGTCCCGGATGTCCTCCATCGTCTTGATGAACAATGGCTCGACATCGTAATTCCATGCTACGGATGGGCCCATCAAATGAATTTGCTCGAGCCAACCGAGCTTTTCCCGATGCGGGCAATCGGTAAAAATGCTTTTCATGTTGCTGCGTATCGCTTGGTTAATGATCTCATGCGTGCGGTTTAGCAGCTTATTTGAACTAACGAAGTTTCCGCATACGTTCACATCCGGATAAATCATTTGACCTTCCAGCTGAATAAGTACTGGAATGTCGGAACCGCAGACAGCTACATCCGCATTCGCATTTGCTGAAACTGGAACAACGCCCTCGAACTGCACATAACGAAACCCGGTATAGCTGAAACGAGGCGACCAAGTTTCTCCCTCAGCATCCCCGCTCAACGTATAAGTGAATTTGGTGGGAGAACCGGTCCACTTCTGATTGATCGTGCCGTTATCCTTCAGCAATTCAGCAGGGGACATCGTCATTTTGGCGCCTTGAGGGCCTTGAACCCGGAGGTTCATCCAACCGGAGAAGTTTTTGCCGAAATCAGCCACGTATACACCGGGAAGCGGTTGAGTGATCTGTACGGGCTGGTAAGTTTCCATCACTTTCAATGGCGAAGTCGCTTGTGACTTCAGCTTTCCTGCAGGACCTGGTACTTCAACCGCCGGGTTCCAAGCATCGTTCCCGGTAAAACTCGGCAGATCCCAACCAGCTTGAAGACGGTTAGCATCGTAATCTTCCCCTCCGTATATACACGAAAAGGTGATAGGGCCCGGCGCAGAATCCCAATGGCGATCGCTAAGAATCCGAGTCTGGGTGCCATCCGTATGGGTGATTTCCAACTGAACGAGGCACCTTAGGGTGCCAAAGGAATGCTTGAATTTGCTGTAGCGGCCGCCTGTCACATGGAAAAAGCCGTTCCCAAGCATCACACCTATCGCGTTGCCGCCTTCATGAAGCTGCTCAGTCACATCGTAGACACAGTAGAGACAAGTTTTGTCATAGTTGGTCCAGCCCGGCTCCAGGACGTTGTCGCTGACTTTCTCCCCGTTAAGGCGCAGCTCAAACTGGCCTAACCCGCAGATATAGGCGCGAGCTTGTGCCACAGGTTTATTGACATGGAAATCACGCCGCATGAGGGGAAGGGCGGGGTGTTCAAGGGGCTCGTCTGCAAATCGAGCTATCCAAGCCGCAGACCAATCCTCAGCATGGAGGAGTCCCATTTCCCACCAGGAGACAGGGCTTTCCGTCATGAGGCCATTCGCATCCCACACCTGTACCTTCCAAAAGTAGCGTTGCCTGGACTGAAGCGGCGGCCCTTCGTACAAGATATGAACGTTTTTCCTGCTAAAACGCTGTCCGCTGTCCCACACAATTTCGCTTCGTCTATCATCTTCACCATCAAAAACAAGGATTTGATAGGCCGTTTGCATTTGCAAACGGACCGGTGAATCGGTAAAACTCCAGCCGAAGGCCGGCTGGAGGACATCAATCCCGAGTGGGAGATGCTTGCTTTCTACGAACAATTCAGCCACTTGCATCCGTGCTCGCCCCCTTGGTCATCGTTGGGTATCTATCGGCTGTGAGGTTGCGACGCTGATCGTCCGGAACTCTTTACCGTAGTTTTTGGTCGGATCGCCTTCTAGATATCGTCTGCATGAGCAGTAGAAATGGTAGAGGTTACCTTCATGCATAACGACAGAGGGCTTATGGGCGAAAATAGCGTCAATGCTGCCTTCTTCCCCAACTCGAATGATGGGTTCAGGATATTTCTCCCAAGTTAACAGATCACGGGAAAGAGCAATTCCTTCCTGCGCTAGTTTGTAATTATAGCCAAAGTAATACATAACCCACTGGTCTCGGTCCGGATCATGCAGCACGCAAGGATCGCTGACAAATCCGGAATCCCATCCATCCGGGGTAACCTGCAAAACCGGATTTTGTTCGTAGCGGTGCCATTCCTTCAAATTGGTGGAGAAAGCAACGCCTGTTTGCTCGATCCATCGGCCTTTATTTGTGTTTTTGGCATTGTAATACAAATAAAACGTACCTTCATGCTCAATCAGGCACTCTTTGTAGAGCCCGCCTTTTTCCCAGTCTGCGCCTTCTTCCGGGGTTAAGATGGGATCCGGGCATCGATGCCACTCCAGCAGCTGCTCATCTTCGGTCCAGGCGATGCCAATTTTGGCCGAACCTTCTTCATAACCTGCATGGGGATAGGCGTGATAGACTAACCAATATTTGTTGTTCCATTTCTTCAGTACAGGAGGAGCATCAAGGCGATTTTCCTTCAATATCCATGTGCCGGCAACATTAAGGGAGTCCCAGGCAGCGTCTTCGTTTCTTTTTAAAATAATACTCAGATGCTCCCAGTTGATAAGATCATGGCTTGTCGCCAAAGCCGTCTGGTAACCGGTTCCGTCAAACCCCACATACATCATGTAGAATTTGCCGCTATGTTGAAAGACGAACGGACAATCGACGGCTCGCTCGTCGAAATGGCCGGGCAACCCTGAACCAACAAGAACGGGACTACCCCATTTATATGGGGTGAGATAAGGCTGTATATGCAACGTGACACACTCCTTATGATAAAAATCCAAAAATCTAAAGTTCATTTCCCAATTCCCTTTTCAGATTACAATTAAGCGCTTACTTGTTGTGTGGGGTATTGAACCTGATATATAGGTCAAAGCGATCTTCAGCGCTTGGCAGCATTGACATCATGAATAGCCGAGCGTAGGATGAGGGGGGAATTTAGGCCATACGCTTGAGAGGAGGGGCTTGAGTGAAGGACAATCACGGTTTTAATCCGTTTATGTTCGAGACGGCCCGCAGTATGGTTGCCGGACAACACACGATTGCCGAACTGGTTCCAAGGATAAAACGGCACGGAGATTTCAAACACGTGGTGATCGTAACGCAACCTTCGATAAAGGCGATGGGGGTCATTGATCGAATGGAGTCTGAACTGTCACATGCGGGAATAACCAGCAGGTGCTATACCGATGTGAAGCCGGAGCCAACGGTTGATAACATTCAACAAGTGTACAGCCGCATCGCCTCTGAACCTGTCGATTTGTTCATTGGCATTGGCGGCGGGAGTGTGCTGGATGCAACGAAATTGTTTTCCGTCCTGATGACAGATCCCGTTGACGTAATGAGTCTTATAGGTATTGACCGCGTTTCGAAACCAGGGATACCTACAGTGTTGATACCAACGACTTCAGGAACCGGTTCAGAAGTGACACCGAACGCGATTGTTACGATTCCTGAACAGGAGTTAAAAGTCGGAATCATCAGCAGGCATTTGCTTCCTATGCTGGTAATTATCGATCCGGCGCTGACTGTCAGCCTGCCGCCGCACATTACCGCTGCCACCGGTATGGATGCGTTTACTCATGCGTTGGAATCCTATATCTCCACAAGAGCTAACCCGATAAGCGATATGTTTGCCCTTGAATCGATTCGTTTAATTTCTGGCAGTTTGCTGCAAGCCTACCATCACGGATTCGATCTTCAAGCTAGAGAAAATGTGCTTCTGGGATCGATGTACGGCGGGATGGCGCTTAGTTCGGCTGGAACAGCCGCCGTTCATGCATTGGCTTATCCGCTTGGGGGAAAATTCAACATTACGCACGGTGTCGCGAATTCGATGCTGCTGCCGCATGTCATGACGTTTAATAGGGATGCCATACAAACGAGACTCGGTCATGTTGCTTGCGCGATGGGCCTGCAAATTGGAACAGAGGGCGGGAAGGCGGTCTCGGAGGCCGTTATTCGGCGAATCTTCGAGTGGACCTCCGAAATGGACATCCCGCAAAATTTGCGTGCATTTGGTGTAACCGATGTGGATATCGGTGAGCTGGCGGTTGCCGCATCAAAGGTAACAAGGCTTTTAAATAACAATCCAAAACCGATGAACATAGATGATATTCAAGCTGTTTACCACCAATTGCTTCCATAACGAGTAGGATTAAGAAGGAGAAATGTGATGAATCATTTATTGCAACCGTCAGGTATCATTCCTGCTATGGTGACACCTTTTGATGCTGATCAGCAGATTGATGAGGCTGCATTGCGGCAATTAACCCGCAGATTGATTGATGCGGATGTGCACGGCTTGTTTTGTCTCGGTACGAATGGCGAGTTCTTCTCCATGTCTTTCGAGGAAAAACTGCGAGTCGCCGAAATCGTCCTTGAGGAAACACAAGGGAAATTACCGGTGTATGTGGGGGCTGGCTGCACAAGTACGAAGGAATCTATCGAACTCGCTGTGCGTCTGGAGAGCATGGGGGCAGATGCGCTGTCCGTCATTACACCGTATTTTCTGACCTATACCCAGCAGGAACTGCTGACTCATTTCCGAAAGATTGCGGAAGCGACAGAGCTTCCCGTACTGCTGTATAACATTCCGGCAAGGACGGGAAACTCGCTTCAACCCCAAACCGTGAAGGAACTAAGCAAAGTGCCTAACATTGTTGGCATTAAGGACAGCAGCGGCAGTTTTGATACCATTTTGCAATATATGGAGGCAGCTGGTCAGGACTTCTCCGTTTTGGCAGGCACGGATTCACTCATTTTGCCGACCTTGATGGCTGGAGGACGCGGAGCTATAGCGGCGACTGCCAATGTGTTTCCAGAAGTTGTGAAAAGTATTTACGACTTGTGGCACCAGGGGGAGCTGGAACAAGCTGAACAACAACAGCGCAAGCTGCGAGCTTTGCGCAACGCGTTTTCGATGGGGACGCTCCCTTCCGTACTGAAGGAAGCAATGAATATGATCGGATTGCCTGCGGGACAACCGCGCCTGCCTGTTCAACCGCTGAATGCATCAGCGAAAGAAGAGCTCCGGCGGGTGATGGACACTTATTTGGTGGAAAGGAACTGAGACAATGGCAACGAACATACCTAAAGGTGTTTGGCCCACGATGGTAACACCTTTCACGAATACAGGCAAAGTGGACTATGCCGCATTGGAGCAGCTGATAGAATGGTACATTGATCAAGGCGTGCATGGCCTGTTTGCCGTATGTCAATCCAGTGAGATGTTTTATTTGACTCTGGAGGAGAGAGTGAGCCTTGCTCAATTCGTCACGAACCTAGCTGCCGGTCGGGTTGCGGTTATCGCATCGGGGCATATCTCCGAGCAGTTCGAGGAGCAGGTAGAGGAATTGCAGCGGATCGCGGAGACCGGGGTTCAGGCTGTTGTGCTAGTCAGCAACCGTCTGGCGGGTCCGGATGAATCTGACGAGATCTGGTTTGAGCGTGTTCTGCAGCTGATTGATCGAGTCCCGAATGTGCCAATGGGCATTTATGAATGTCCATATCCGTACAAAAGGCTGCTGAGTCCGCAGCTGCTCAAACAATGTGCAGATACGGGAAGATTCGCGTTTCTTAAGGACACCAGCTGCGATGTGCACCAAATTGCCGCAAAACTTGAAGCGGTGAAAGGCAGCTCACTCCAACTGTTTAATGCCAATTCCGCAACGCTGCTTGCTTCCCTGCGATTGGGTGCCTCCGGCTTTAGCGGCGTTATGGCAAATTTTCATCCTGATCTCTATGTGCGACTAACCGAAAGTTGGGATTCGGAGCCAGCCATCGCGGAGATGCTGCAGTCGTTCGTTGGAGCCGCATCGCTAATTGAGCTGCAGATGTATCCTGTGAATGCGAAGTATCATCTGAGCAAAAGGGGACTTCCGGTTTCCTTGCATTGCCGTTCTAAGGATGCGGGCGCTTTTCGAGAAAATCATAAGCTGGAAGTGGAGCAGCTGGATGCCGTGTATCGGATGCTAAAGAAACAGCTTGTCTAACTGATTTTAAAGAGGAGGAAGCATTGTGCCGTTTAAAAAGAAAGATCGCATTGTGTTTATCGGGGATAGCATTACGGATAAAGGGCGTAAAAAAGATCCGCTGAAGCTGGGTTCGGGTTATGTACGAATGATTCATGATTATCTGACAGCGGTTTATCCGCAGCTTGGTCTGAAAATTATTAATGAAGGCGTTTCCGGCAATCGCGTCATCGATTTGGAGAAACGGTGGACGCTCGATGTGATCGATCACCAACCCCAGTGGGTATCCATTTCCATCGGGATTAATGATGTGTGGCGCCAATTGGACTCGCCGATGGGCGAGCAGGTATACCCGGATAAATTCGAGGAAATTTACCGAAATTTGCTGGATCAAACGAAGCAGATCCCGGATTGCCGATTAATCCTCATGCAGCCTACGGTCATCAAGGAGTACCCGGATGCCACGGGTAACCGGCTGCTGAAGCCGTATGTGGATATCGTGAATCGGCTGGCTGAGCAGTATGATGCCGTCTTGGTACCGACGCATCTTGCATTTATTGATTTTCTTAAGCTGGAAACGGGCCAGGATTTGACGACGGACGGTGTGCATATGAATTCGCTCGGAGATATGCTGATGGCAACGACGTGGTTGAAGGCTGTTGAGGATCGTTGAGGGGGGCTGAGCCCAGGGAGAGGGAACTGGAGTCCTCTATTGGCCAAAAACGAGGATTTTTCAATCCTAGGGGAACTAGAAGGTCTTATTTGCCTTTCATGGACGACTTTTGCATGAAATCACCAAAATAGCGAACTGTAGTTCCCCTCGCAGCCGGAAACAGCGCTTTTTTAGAAAAATAGTAGCTTGTAGTTCCCTAATAACCATCCAGAAGAGTACTCGCTCGCTTCGCGCCACCTATATATGTGATGAATTCAGCCTATAATGGGCCGCTTGCTTTCTTGTAAACTGATCATGAGCTCAAATTCCTGCAACTGGAAAGTATCGCCCGATCAGGCGTTAACGTGGAAGTAGACATGTCGATTCCGCAGAATTTCCAATCTTATTACGGAAGTACAAGGGGGTAAATGCAATGACGTACGAAATAGAACCAACAACCGGTGACAGCGGATGGTTCACGCATGACAGGTTCGGCTTGTTCATTCATTGGGGGCTATATTCGCTAGCTGCCAGGCATGAGTGGCTGCAATCCAGAGAGAGATTAAGCGGAGAGAAATACCGCAATAAATATTTCAATAAATTCAATCCGGATTTGTACGACCCGGAATTGTGGGCGCAGCTTTCTTATGATGCTGGCATGAAGTACGCCGTAGTAACGACCAAGCATCACGAAGGGTTCTGCTTATGGGACAGCAAGCTGACTGACTATAAAGCGCCGAACACCCCGGCTGGCCGAGATTTGATCAGGCCGATGACGGAGGCTTTCCGTGAGCGTGGCATGAAGGTAGGCTTTTACCATTCCCTGATTGATTGGCATCACCCGCATTATACGATCGACACGAAGCACCCCTTGCGGTTCGATGAAGAAGCTATCGCTGAAAGTGCGAAAAAGGATTTTGCGCAATATCGCGACTATTTGTTTGGACAAACGAAGGAATTGTTAACCGAATATGGCGATGTGGATCTGTTGTTTTACGATTTTTCCTTCCCGGAGGAGAACGGATTGCCAGGCAAAGGCAAGGAAGATTGGAACAGCAAGGAGCTGATCAAGCTGATTCGCCAGCTGCAGCCGAACGTTTTATTGAACGATCGCCTGCAAATCGGTGGGGATATTACGACGCCTGAGCAGTATTTGCCGACCAAATGGGTGCAGATCGACGGTAAACGTGTTGTTTGGGAGACACCGCATACGTTCAGTGGTTCCTGGGGATATCATCGGGATGAGGAATCATGGAAAAGCGTTGATATGCTGGTCAAAATGCTCATTGATGTGGTCAGCAAAGGAGGCAATTTGCTCCTGAATGTAGGACCGACCGGTCGGGGCGAGTTTGATGAGCGTTCGATCGATCGTTTAAAAGGCATCGGCAACTGGATGAGACGTCACAGCCGTTCGATTTATGGCTGCACTCAAGCGCCGGAAACCATCGAATGTCCGCAGGATTGCCGACTAACCTATAACCCCGAGACCAATCGCTTATATGTGCATGTGTATAGTTGGCCGTTCAAAAGCATTCACTTGCATGGCTTGGCCGGGCAAGTCGAGTACGCTCAGCTGCTGAACGATGCATCTGAGATCCGTTTCAAGCAAGGCATTGTCCATAGCGGAATCGACAACGGGGCGTACAAAGAGGGCAGAGATGAGAAGACGCTGGTCTTGTCACTTCCCGTGAAAAAGCCTGAAGTAGCGGTGCCGGTCATTGAATTGTTTTTGAAAGGAGGGGCTTAAACGACAATGGAAACGACTACGAAAGCCGTAACGCTTGGTTATGAACGTAACGCTGCCCCGCGTGTGGAATACGGGATTCAACGATTAAGAGAGGCGCTTCAAAATTCCGGCTATACCGTGCTTGAAGCAGAAGCGTCATGGTCGTTGAAAAACTATCGTTCCGTGCAGGGAATGAAGATCTACATCGGGAATCGCCAAGAATCGGAATTTGTGCAGCAATTGGAAGCGCGGGACGTTTTGTTATATCACACGGAAGCTCCGGAGGGAGAAGGCTTTTATCTGGCATCTTGCCCAGGTGGCATAACGGTTGTTTCGGGGGGAAGCGATTCCGGCGTATTGTACGGCTGCTTGGAGTTGGCGAGCCGAATCGGTGAAGCTCAAAAGCTGCCAAGTGACATCGCTTATGGGGATAAACCGCGATTCTCCTTGCGGGGTCCGGCCATCGGATTGCAAAAAACGACCGTAGAACCCCCGCGTCAAACGTATGAGTACCCGATAACGACACATCGTTTTCCATGGTTTTACGACCGGTCGTTATGGCAGGATTTCCTCCACATGATGGTTGAGCAGCGCTGCAACGTCGTTTACTTGTGGTCCGGGCATCCGTTTTCTTCGCTTGTTCAGCTGGAAGATTATCCTGAAGCGCTGGAAGTGACGGAAGAAGAGTTGGCATATAATCGGGAGACGTTCCGTTGGATTACCGAAGAAGCGGACCGCCGAGGCATAAGGGTCGTCCTAAAGTTCTACAACATCCATATTCCGCTGCCTTTTGCACAGAAACATGATTTGAAGCTTCATCAACCGAAGCCGCTGCCTATCACGAGTGATTACTACAAGAAATCGATCGCTGCCTTCGTGCAATCCTTTCCCAATGCCGGGTTAATGGTCTGCCTTGGCGAAGCGCTGCAAGGTCAAATTTATGGCGTGGAATGGTTTAATGAGACGATTCTTGCAGGCCTGTTGGAAGGGCTGAAACATTCGAACGTGAAGGAAAAACCTCCGATCATCCTGCGTTCCCATGCCATTGAACCGCAAAAAGTTATTGAGGCTGCGCTGCCGTTGTACCCGAATTTGTACACGGAAGCCAAATACAACGGGGAATCGTTGACTACGTATACACCTCGGGGCAGATGGCAAGAAACGCACAACCGGCTAGGTTCCTTGCAGACGATTCACATTGTCAATGTTCATATCCTGGCGAACTTGGAGCCATTTCGATACGGAGCCCCATCGTTTATTCAAAAGTGCATGCAGGCGGCCAAATACCGCTTGAAAGCAAACGGGCTGCATCTGTATCCGCTATTTTTCTGGGATTGGCCGTATGCGCCGGATAAAGCGGAGAAGCGACTGCGTCAATTGGAGCGCGATTGGATTTGGTTTGCGGCTTGGTTCCGGTATGCGTGGAATCCGGATCGCGATCCCCAAGCGGAGCGAAATTACTGGATAGAGACGCTTGGGAAACGTTTCGGAAGCCGAGAGGCAGGTCAAGCAATATTGGATGCTTATGAAGCCTCAGGAGAATGCGCGCCGAAATTGCTGCGCAGATTCGGCATTACGGAAGGCAATCGCCAAACGATGAGCCTCGGGATGACGATGAGCCAGCTCACCAATCCCGAAAGGCATATGCCTTGGCCGGACTTGTGGGAATCCCAGTCGCCTCAAGGCGAACGGCTGGATGAATTTGTCGTGAAAGAACTGAGTGGTGAACCTCACATTGGCGAGACTCCGACGGATATCATTGCCGATGCGCAGAGACATGCGGAGGACGCGCTGCTGGCGATCCAGCAAGCTAGCCATTTCGTCACTCGCAACAGGGAAGAATATGAAAGACTGGCGAGCGATATGGCAGCCATCCGTCATATGGTGCAGGCCTATGTGCATAAGGTCAAGGCAGCGATCCTCATTTTAACCTATAAGCATTCGGTAAAAGGGGAGTATTTTAACCGGATCGAATTGCTGGAAGCGGCAGCGGTAGAATTGGCACAAGGTTTGGACAGCTACCGCGAACTGACAACGCTTACAGAGAAGACGTATTTGTTTGCTAACTCCATGCAGACGCCGCAGCGGAAGGTGCCGATTCGAGGAGGGCTTGATTACAGGCATTGGAGCGCATGTTTACCTCTCTATGAAGCGGAGCTGGAAGCTTTCCGTCTTCATGTGCAGGAGTTGAAGTCGGGTATGCTGCCCGAAGCGCTAAAAAATCTAAAAGCGCCAATCGTTCGCTACGTTGAAGCGCCGTTCCGTTTATTGTCTGAACATGCGGAGTTGTACCACGTGGAAAAAGGGGTCGAGGTTTTCACGGATGGGGATATCCACGTCGTTGGCTGTGCGGAGGAACTGAATGGGCTTACTGGTGTTCGTTTTAGTCAAAGGCAGGCCGGGCTTCAGGGCTTGGCGATTGATATTGAACTTCATCAGCCTTCGAAAGTGCTGGTCGGTTATTTTAACTCCAAAGATGATCAGTGGCTGCAAGTCCCAAGCTTGGAAGAAAACACGCACGCCGACGATCGAGGCGGCTATGCGCCGATCTTGCGCAAAGGGCTGCGCTTATATGCCTATCCTTCTGTCAATATCCACGCATTCCAATATGAAGCAGGACGGCATACGCTTGACTTCGGTAAAGGCGCATTTCTGATCCTGGGTGTTATTCCTATCGATCAGGAGATACGCCCACGTGATGTTGAACATAAAAACGACGGGATCGATACATTGGATTGGTTGTACGAATAGACGAACAGGTGGGGGAGATCAAGTGTCAGACAAAAGTACGGCATTATGGTACGCGCAGCCAGCGAAATCTTGGTTCCAAGCACTCCCCGTAGGGAACGGCCGTTTCGGCGGCATGATGTATGGCGGTACGGATCGGGAACGCATACAGATGAACGAGGACACGTTATGGTCCGGGGAACCCAGAGAAACCGTGAACAGGGAAGCGGCCGAATATTTGGACATCGTGCGAGAAATGATCTTTGCAGGCAAATATGCCGAGGCAGAGGCATTGATCGAACGGCACATGGAAGGGCCGGAGATCGACGCCTACGTGCCGCTTGGCGATTTGGATCTGATTATGGAAGAGGCCGGCGAAGTTACGAACTACCGAAGGGAATTGAATCTGGCGGAGGGCATCGCCCGTGTGCAGTATTCGCAAAATAACGCTGTCCATACTAGGGAGCTGTTCGTCTCTGCGGTTGACCAGGTGATGGCCATTCGCTTACAGAGTGAACGTAACATCAGCGTTAGCGCCGTATTGAGCAGTCCTTTGCAATTTGAAGTCAAAAAAGTGACATGGAATCAATTGGTTCTTACCGGACGTAGTCCGTTGCGTATTTTGCCTAATACGGTGAAGTCCTCGGATCCTGTGCTTTATGCGGAAGGGAAAGGAATCGGTTTTAATATTCGATTGACCGTAATCACAGACAAAGGCAGGCTGGAGGTTAGTGGCGGACGGATTCGTGTAAGCGGTACGGGAACAGTTACTTTCCTGCTGGCTGCTGAAACCAGCTTCCAAGGTTATGATAAAAACCCTGCGCTATCAGACAAACCGTCGTTACAGCTGGGAGAAGCGAGACTGGCAAAAGCGGCATCGCTTGGGTACGAGCAATTAAAGGAGCGGCATATCAACGATCATGCCGCACGCTTTTGCAAAGTTTCGCTTGACCTAGGAGGTCAGGAAAGAAATAACCTGCCGACGGATGTCCGCATAGAAGCTATCAAAAACGGTGTGGAAGATCCCGGACTTGCCGCATTATTTTTTCAATATGGCAGATACTTGCTGTTGTCGAGCTCGAGGATCGGTACACAGCCGGCTAATTTGCAAGGTATTTGGAATGACAGCATTCGTCCGCCATGGTGCAGCAGTTGGACGACGAACATCAACGTAGAAATGAACTACTGGCCTGCGGAAGTGGGGAATCTTGCGGAGTGTCATTTGCCTTTGTTCGACCTGATCGAGGATTTGCAGCACACAGGCCGGAAAGCGGCCGATGTTCACTACCGCTGCGAGGGTTGGACGGCCCATCACAATATCGATCTATGGCGAACGGCAACTCCTGTTGGAGGATCGCCAAGCTGGGCGTTTTGGCCGATGGCCGGGGCATGGTTATGTCAGCATATCTGGGAGCATTACGCTTACAGTCAAGATGAAATGTTTCTCAAGCGGGCGTATCCAGTGATGAAAGAAGCGGCAAGATTTGGTTTGGATTGGTTAGTTGAGGCAAAGGATGGCAGCTTGGTGACATGCCCGTCGACGTCCCCGGAGAACTTCTTTCTTACACCCGATGGGCAGAAAAGCAGTGTGACACAAGGCGTGACGATGGATATCGCGCTTCTCAGAAATTTATTTGACCACTGTTTGGAAGCGAGTGGCATTTTATCGGATACGGACCACACGTTTATAGGCCGATTGGAGCATGCACTATTGCGGCTGCCTCCTTACCGGATAGGCAAATATGGTCAGCTTCAGGAGTGGAACGAAGATTTTGAAGAGTTTGAGCCGGGACATCGTCATGTCGCCCATTTGGTCTCACTGCATCCGCTGGATCAGATTACTTTACATCAGGAACCCGAGCTTGCCGCTGCTTGCAAAGCGACCCTGGAGAGACGCTTGAACCATGGAGGGGCTCATACGGGGTGGAGCTGTGCATGGATGATCAATCTATGGGCACGGCTTGGCGAGTCGGAGCATGCACAGCGTTTTGTGAATGAACTGCTCGCCGGGCTTCATCCAAACATGATGAATGCACACCGGCATCCGAAGGTGAAACAAGATATTTTCCAAATTGACGGAAATTTGGGGGGCGTTTCGGGCATTGCCGAAATGCTGCTGCAGAGCCATGGCAATAACGTCCAATTTCTTCCTTCTCTACCACAGAAATGGATGAAAGGTTGTGTGAAAGGACTGCGGGCACGCGGAGGGTTTGAAGTCGATATCACGTGGGAGAATGGCAAGCTGCTGCGAGCACGTATCCTCTCAACAGCCGGGAAGGCCTTCCTGCTGCGCACGGCAGAACCGGTATGCGTCTTGCAAAACGGGTATGAAATCCGAATCGAGGACATTGAACCGAATGTCATCGTATTTGGAACCAAAAAGGGACAGAGCTACGAAATTGTCCCAAGGAGTGATAGGAGATGAGTGAGATTCATCACGTGAAGGAGTTTATTTTTGAAGATGACAGACCTTTTCTAAGCTGTCATGCCTCTACGCTTGAACAGCTGCCAGGTGGGGATATCCTCGCTGCGTGGTTCGGCGGCACGAAAGAGAAGGCCGGCGACGTCGCGATATGGACGTCCCGCCGAGTGAACGGCCGCTGGACACCACCCCTCAAAGTCGCTGATGAGGAGGACGTTCCGCATTGGAATCCCGTCCTGTTTCGCAGGGCGGACGGCGTCCTGTTCCTGTATTACAAAATCGGCACCTCCATTGCCGAATGGGTCACGATGGTTATGCGCTCGTCGGATGACGGAACCACATGGTCGACGCCTGTCCCATTAGTTGAAGGGGACAAAGGGGGGCGGGGGCCGGTTAAGAATAAGCCTATTGTGCTGCATGACGGCACGCTTGTCGCTCCGGCGTCGATCGAACCGGCTTGGGATGCGTTTGTTGATCTGTCCTATGACGGCGGAGAGACATGGACCCGCAGCGAAACAGTACCTTTCGACCGCACCGCCATCAAGGGAAAAGGGATCATTCAGCCTACGATATGGGAGTCTGAACCAGGGGTTGTGCATATGCTTACACGCAGCACGGAAGGGGCGATCTATCGCAGTGATTCGGTAGACGGGGGAGTAACTTGGTGCCCAGCCTATGCAACGGAGCTTCCGAATAATAATAGCGGAATCGATTTGGTCAAGCTCGACAATGGCCATCTGGCACTTGTTTATAATCCGACTCGTCCGGAACCCGGGAAGATCAAGGGACCCCGAACACCGCTTGTTCTCCGCTTCTCCAAAGATAACGGGCTTACTTGGGAGAATGAGCTCTTGCTGGATGAAGGAGATAAGCAATACTCGTATCCGGCCATCATTGCTAACGGTCTGGAGCTGTATATCACTTATACATGGAAAAGGGAACGGATAGCCTTCCAAAAAATTATTTTGGATATGAGCAGGAATGACCTATATTCTGGGAATAATTACACTACTATTCTACTATGAGTTTGTTATATATTTAATAAGGTTAAAATTGGAAGAATTTTAACTTTGATAGGGGAGGATTCATTCTGACTGCTTATCAAGTAAATGAACAACTGCAAGCAGGAAGGAAAACGCTTCGCACGTATCCCGGCGCTTTTCTGCTGGGTTCGACAGGAGCGAGGCTGTGGGCCGATTATTTGGATCCTGTGCCCGGCTTTTCCGGTAGATTCGATTTTATACATAAAGTTAACATTCCCATGCTGTATAGCGTAGAGAATAATTTGATCAGCAGTTTTGAGCCATGCCGAACAGAGTGGTATCCCAGCTATTTGCTTATGGCTTATGAGGATCACCGTCTGTCTTTGGTAGAAAAAAAGTTTATTTCATGGAATGACTGCGCCGTTTCTTGCCAGACCTGGACGAACCACAGCAGCGAAGAGCTCGTGCTGAAATTATCCACGTACGGTGATGCGTTCCAGACGCGCAGTGGCCATATTTTGCAAGGGGAATATCAGATTCCGCATTATAGTTTCGATGTAGTTGGGGCGATAGCTGTAAGCGATCCAGCGTTGTATGAAGAAGTCCGCTTGCAGCCTGGACAGTCAGGTACGTACATCATCGCAGCTTCATTTGGCATATCGGGGCAAGATGATATCCGCTTGCTTCAAGCTAGGGCGACGGCTTATACGGATGGTGGATGGACAGCTGATCAAATCATTGAAAAGCAAAACGAGGAATATCAGGAGTGGTTTGATAAAACCCCTGTGTTTACAAGCAGTGATGCGCTGCTTAACAAAACGTGGATCTATCGCTGGTTCCTGCTTCGGCATAATTTGTCTGACCCGCAATACGGCAATTTGACTTATCCCTTGTTCTACGAGGGAAGATCCCATAAGAAAAGCAAAGAGCCTTTCAGCAAAGGCGGTTGGGAATTCAGTAAACTCATTAACTTGTCCGTACCGCTTCATCTGATGGATGCCAGATGGCATCATGAAGGGCGATATAGCGAAGGTCCCTTGCGCAATATGGCGGAGTCGCCGGGAGAAGGCGGGCAATTCAGCTGTCTTACTGTCGATACGGTGATGCATGCATTTGCTAACTTTACTTGTTGGGCCGCCTACCAGCTATATTTGATACACCGCAATCGGGATATGGTCGTTGAGATGCTACCTGCTTTTAAAAACCAAATCTCAGCAGCCATTCGTGTTAACGGCAGCGGGAACGATCAATTAATGATTGAATATAAGCATACGCGAACTGGAAAAGAGTATCAGCCGAGTTATTGGTATTTTCATAATTACCCTAAGAATCCAAAGGATAAAGAAACATATACGCACCTGAAAAGAGTGGATCGTACCGTATATCACTATTTGAATACGCTTGCAGTAGCGAATATGTGCGAAATCGCCGATGATCCGGAAGCAACGATCTACCACCAGATGGCAGAAGGGATTAAGCGGGATATCCTTGAAAAGATGTGGGATGAAGAGACGGAATTTTTCTACGATCTCCATTACCAGACGGACCAAAAGGCGTTCGTGAAAAATATAGTCGGCTTCTATCCGGCTTGGGCGCAAATCATCGACGATTCCTATAAGGGGATGATCGAGCATCTAATGAACGAACGCGAATTTAATTCGAAGTGCCCGTTTCCTTCTGTCTCGATGGATTGCCCGGCTTACTCCAAAGATGGCGGCTGGATGGGCCATTTTGTAAAAGGGCGGAACGGCTGTGTGTGGGATGGTCCTACCTGGCCGTATACGAACTCCATCGCACTCGACGCGCTAGCGAAAGAGAGCAAGCGCAGCGGATATCGATACGATGCCTTCTTCGGTCACTCGCTGCGAGAATACGCGTTTCTGCATTTTATGAAAAGAGACCTCAATCAACCCGGACTTGTCGAGCATTACAACAGCGCGACAGGTGAACCGTTAAGTGATGAACAGGAATATAATCATTCGTTTTTTATTGATTTGATGATTACGCATGTGGCTGGATTCACGGTAGAAGCGGATCGCATCATTTTGGACCCACTCGATATCGGTTTGGACTTCTTTGCTCTGGATCGGGTGAAAGTGGCTGGAACGGAGTATCGCATTACGTACAAGAAGCCGAACGTGCCTTCAACTGTTTCTGATCTTGAGGAAGGCTATCGACTTTATGTGGATGGCCAGCTTGTCTTCTCCAACCAAACACTGGGCCGAATTGAGATTCCTTTACAGGAGTTAGAGACTAAGAAGGGGGCAATCCTATCATGAGTAGATTTAACGGTGCTGTTCTGGAGAGCGAAACAGATGCAACGATCCAAGAAGCTTACCTGCCTGTTTTCCATTCAAACGATAATCATGCGGCAAATTTGTTGGAACTGGATAATGGAGATTTATTGTGCGTTTGGTTTTCTGGCAGCGGGGAAGGAAACCCGGATACGAACATCGTCATGTCGAGATTAGCGGCAGGTTCAAAGATTTGGTCGACCCCGGTTAAACTCTCTGATGACCTTGAACGGTCCGAGCAAAATCCGGTTTTGTTTCAAGCGCCAAACGGAAACCTTTGGTTGTTCCACACGTCAAATGAGCCTCACAATCAGAAAACATCAAGGATCGTTTACCGAATCTCCGAGGATCGTGGGGAAACATGGGGGGCTACAGAGGTTCTCTCGGATGGACTGGGGATTTTCTTAAGGCATCCTCCCCTTGCTATGAAGAACGGGGACTGGCTGTTACCGGCTTATTACTGCCGACTTGAAGGGCATTATAGTGTGGTTTTAATAAGTTCGGATGAGGGCGCGACGTGGACGGAATATGAGGTGCCAGGCAGCATTCATCGTGTGCAAATGAACGTTGTAGAGCTGGACGAAGGCAAGCTGTATGCCATGTTTCGCAGTCGCCAAGCCGACCGAATTTATACAAGCGTTTCACAGGACTACGGAAGAAGCTGGTCGATCCCAGTGAAAAGCGAACTGCCGAATAATAATTCCTCCACGCAGTTCGTTAAGCTGCCTAATGGAGAATTGGCATTAATTTTCAACAATTCAACCATGGAACGAGATCAGTTCCGTTGGGTTCAGCGCAAAGGGGAATTTCGCAAGAAACCGCTTCGGACACCGCTGACACTTGCTGTATCGGAGGACGAAGGCCGCACTTGGCCGTATGTCAGAAACGTGCAAATGGCCGATTTGGAATATAAAGATTCGGAAGTCGGGTATTCCTACCCTTCCATTATTAGTACTCGCGATCATCACATTCACCTTGCTTTCTCTTATCTGCGTAAAGGAATTAAACACATCCGTATGACGTTAGATTGGGTCAAAGGGGGACAGTAACCACGTTGCCAAGACGGAGCTGGGAGCACCTTAACCGTGTTCCCGCTTGCCTTGCTGCAGATTCACATACATGAATACGTAGATCACAAATACTTGTAAGAGAAGGTGACAACTATGAATGGAAGAATCGATCATTTAAGCGGGGACTTATTTTTTGAGAATGATCTGGATATTTTTCTAAATCGTGAATTGGAATCGTTTACAACATTGCAGCATACGCATGATTTCGTCGAAATAAGTTTTGTTGGCGAAGGCTGTGGTTACCACTATATTGACGAAGAAGTGATCTATGTGAAACAGGGGGATCTATTCGTCATTCCGATTGGCACGTCCCATGTATTTCGTCCTTCCTCTCCAAAGCAGGATAAAATGCTCGTCATCTATAATTGCATTTTCCGTGTTGAACTTCTTGATAAATGGAAAAGTCTGCTGCAGCAAGATTCCGTAACCTACGACGCCATCAATAATCCAAGTCAATGTGCGGCACGCTGGTTGCATTTTCAAGATAAACACGACACCTTTTCTTTGATCGTCCAAAACATGTATCGGGAATATTTGAAAAAGAGTGCCGGCTTTGAAACGGTTTTGACAGCGCTTTTAATCCAAATGTTGGTATTGCTTCAACGCTTTGAAATGATCAATGAAACCGAAACCGCTTCCTTCCGGATGTTCGATGAAGTTGTGCATTTCATCAAGTCCCGCTATACGCACAATCTGACGGTTCAGGATGTGGCGGATTATTTTTTCCTGAGCGCAAGCCATTTTCAGCGATTATTTAAAAAATCGACAGGCCTGTCGTTTACCCAATATTTGCAAAATGTTCGTATACAAAAATGTTGTGAGCTATTGAAATCGACCGATATCCCGATCTATCAGATTGCCAATCAAGTTGGCTATCAGGATATGAAGTTTTTCCATGCGCTTTTCCGTAAAAAAACAGGGGTAACACCAAGACAATATCGTCAAAACTTCCAAGAACTCGACGAATCCGATATTTCTTGTTAATTTATGGAGCTGGCCATTAATATGGAGCAGCTTTTTTTGTTTTATTTTACACAAAAGAAAAGAACTGAAAGCAGGATTCCCCCTATAACTAAGTAATCATCACCTATAATGCGTTCAAATGCGGGGTGTATAATAAAAAACAAGCGTATTGAAACCGTTATCAACCAGATGTTGATATGACCTATAGGAGGTACTGTAATGGGGCGAATTCTATTAAATCACGTGGAAAAACGTTTTGGTAAAGAGAGAGCTTATGCGGTCAGAGATTTTAATTTGGAAATTCAGGATGGCGAGTTTATCGTCATGGTCGGACCTTCCGGCTGTGGGAAATCGACGACGCTCCGGATGATCGCTGGCCTGGAGGATATCACTTCAGGCGAGCTTTATATTGGAGATAAGCTGGTCAATCATTTGCCGCCAAAAGACAGGGATATTGCGATGGTTTTTCAAAACTATGCGTTGTATCCGAACATGAGCGTATATGAAAACATTGCGTTCGGATTACGCTTGCGGAAAATGGCCAAAAACGAAATTGATCAAGCGGTCAAAAGTACGTCAAGGGTATTGGAAATCGAACCGTTCCTGGATCGGAAGCCAAGACAACTGTCCGGCGGACAGCGCCAAAGGGTAGCCCTAGGAAGGGCAATTGTCCGGAATCCGCAAGTTTTCTTAATGGATGAGCCGCTATCGAATCTGGATGCGAAGTTAAGAGTTCAGATGCGCACGGAGATTATCGGGCTCCAGAAGCAGCTTGGCGTAACCATGGTGTATGTCACGCATGACCAAGTGGAAGCTATGACCATGGGGCATCGCATCGTGGTCATGAAAGACGGCGTCATCCAGCAAGTGGATACCCCAAAGCTGATCTATAACAATCCGCGAAATATGTTCGTGGCTGGATTCATCGGCACACCTCCAATTAATTTTATCGAAGGAAAAATTTTGGAAGGCAGCGAGGGTACGCTCGAGTTTCACACCAACCGCTATTATCTGCGGATTCCGAAGCTTCAAGCCGATATGCTGAGAAAGCACAAGAAGGTCGACAGAAACGTCATCATGGGCATTCGTTGTGAGAATATCCATCTGGATCCAGCCATACGAGAGGCCAATCCCCATGCGCAAATTACCGGCATTCAGAAATTGAATGAATTAATGGGGGCGGACATGTATTTATATTTGGACATCGGAATGCCCAAACTGCTCATTGCAAGGGCGCAAGCCGATCATAACTTCGAAGACGATGAGAAGCTGGTTTTAACCATAGATATGCAGAAAGCACTGTTCTTTGATAAAGAAACCACTGAGAATTTGTGGTACTAGAGCGGTGCAGCGGGAGGGATGGAGTTGAAAGCGTTATTTAGAACACGGGCCGTGATGTCCTTCATGTTAGCCCTCGTATGCGTGCTGGGTCCTACACTAACGGCACTGGCTGACAACAATGGCACATTGCCTAAAGCAAGTTCCACGTCTGGAGACGCGGAGGCTGCATCACATGCAGCGAATACAGCCAAAAATTTGATACCTACGTATACGGAAGTACTTGAAGGCTGGAAAAAGAACGGCGCCAAAGAAGATCATACCGGCAGCATGACGTTATCGGCAGCAAGTCTGTCGGGAAAGTCGGCGAATGCGAACGTTGCAGTTGAGTCGTATGACGGCAAGAATAACGTCCTGGTTTGGAAAGCCAAAGGCGAAGAATGGGTCGAATATGATCTGGACGTTGCACAGGGCGGATTATATTCGATTGAGATGTCTTACCATCCGTTTGTGGACTCGAGAGATCGGAAACCGATTGCACTCAGCTTAAGTGTTGACGGCGTTTCCCCTTACCTCGAATCCAAGTCGATTGAGCTGTATCGCCACTGGAAGGATAAAATGCCGATTGTCAAAGATGACAATGGCGACGAAATTCGTCCGGCAGCAAACGATATCTCGAGTTGGCAAACCTGGGAATTGCGTGATATGTCCGGGGCGTATTTAGACCCTCTCCTGTGGAATTTGACACCTGGGAAGCATAAAATCCGCTTGGCGGGCAGCGATCCAATGGCACTGGAGTTTATTTCTTTCAAAGCGCCTGTCCCTGTTGCGGACTACGCAGCTGTAAAAAAAGAGCAGACCAAGAATGCCGCTCCTGTAGAAGCTGACCCCATTGTGATTGAAGCAGAGCAGGTTGGTTGGAAAAATGATTCTTCCATTACGCTCGCTTACGATAATGATATTGCTAATAGCCCTTATGTGCGGGGAAAAATTAGCTACAATACGCTGGATGGAAGCCACTGGTCGTCGAAAAATCAAGAAATCAGCTGGAGCTTCGATGCTCCTGCCGCCGGTTTCTACAAAATAGCGCTGCGTCAGCAGCAATCGTTAGTTTCCAACCGATCATCGTTCCGGACGATTATGATTAACGGGAAAGTTCCGTTTTCCGAGTTGAAAGCTTATCGATTCCCTTACGCAACCGGATGGAAAGGCCGGGAGTTAGCCAATGATGAGGGCGAGCCGTACCAGTTTTATTTGGAAAAAGGAACCAATACCATTTCGATGCGCGTCACGCAGGCACCTCTCATTCCGGCTGCTGCGGAAATGGATAAAGGGATTGCCACTTTGGTTAAGCTTTCTACAGACCTGCGCACGTTGACGGGTGGGGTAGATGATAAAAACAGGACCTGGGATCTTAAAAAGGATTTACCTGGATTTGTTGAACAGCTGCAGGAACTAAATGATAATCTTGCGGCAACCCGAGAACAATTAATCGCGATCAATGGCCGCTCCGACGCTTTGTCCCAAGGGTTAGTGACGGTAAGCAAAGATATTGAAACGCTATTAAAGTATCCGGATGAAATTCCTTATGACGCAGGCCGGATGAATACTATGCAAGGCAAGCTGGCTGATTTGGTCAAACAGCTTAGCTCCCAGCCGCTGCAAATTGACCGCATTTTCATCGTTCCGGTTCAAAAGCCTTTTCCAAAAATGGAATCGACGTTTGCGGAAAAGATACAAGGTTCGATTATCAATTTCTTCAATACGTTCAGAAGTAAAGAGGTTTCGGAAAAAACGGATGATCAAGTGCTCAATGTGTGGATGAACCGTGGACGGGATTATGTGAATTTGCTGCAAAGCATGGCCAATGAAATGTTTACACCGCAAACGGGCATTAAAGTGAAAATTAACCTGCTGAAGGACGATAAACTGCTTCTCTTGATGAATGCGGCCGGTATGGCGCCTGACGTCGGTATTGGTTTGCCGCATGATACCCCGTTTGATTATGCCATCCGTAATGGGGTATACAATTTAAAACAATTCCCGGATTTCGATGACGTGTACAAGCAATTTGCTCCGGGTGCGTGGATGCCGTACTTCTATGATGGAGGTTATTACGCCGTTCCGGAAACGCAGACGTTTTCCATGATGTTTTACCGGAAAGATATCTTGCAAAATCTAGGGCTTAGCGTTCCGGACACCTGGGATGACATGTACCGCATGCTGCCGGTGCTGCAACAAAACGGCATGAATTTTACGCCGGTTGAACACAGCATATTTATGCAAATGCACGGCCTTGAGTACATCAAGCAGGATGGTTCCAGAACAGGCTTCAATAATGATAAAGGTTTCGAAGCGTTCAAAGAGTGGACGGATTTGCAAAATAAATACGGGATCGATCAACGAAGCGATAATTTCGTACAACATTTCCGCGATGGTTCCTATCCGATCGGTATTGCTGATTTGAATGGCTATCTCCAATTGACTGTTGCAGCACCTGAACTGAATGGCGTATGGGGCGTAGCGCCGATCCCAGGCGTCAAGCAAGCGGATGGCACGGTTGTTAGATGGACGGGAGGCAACGGCGGTGATCAATTTGCTTCAGCCATTTTCAAACACACGAAGAAACCGCAGGAAAGCTGGGAATTCCTGAAATGGTGGATGTCGGAAGAGGTGCAGGAGAAATACGGCCTCGACTTGGAGACGCTCAATGGAGTTACGTTCCGCTGGTACACATCTAATGTGGATTCCTTTGTTAAGCTTCCTTGGAAGGAAGAAGATCTGCAAGCGATTTTGGAGCAGTGGAAATGGTTCCGTGAAGTGGCGAAAGTGCCGGGCAGTTATTATATGGAGCGCGAGCTTACGAACGCTTGGACTCGAACCGTTATCAACGGGGAAAATTATCGGACTTCGCTCGAAACCGCAATAAAAGAAGTGGACAGGGAAATCCAGAGGAAGATGCAGGAGTTTCACTTTGTTGATGCCAACGGCCAATTAGTACGATCTTTGAATTTACCCGTGATTACAAAGCCATGGGAAGGAGTGGATAAGTATGTTAAAAAGTGAAGTGCAGGCGCGAGTGCTTCCAAGAACGATTCAACCGGTCAAAATACGAAAAAGTAAGCTGATATCAGCACTGCAAACGCTTTGGGAATATCGGGTCTCGTATTTATTCATCGCCCCGTTCCTCATCTGTTTTATCATTTTTATTTTGCTGCCGGTTTTGTCCGCCTTAGCGCTTAGCTTTACTTATTTCAACGCGATTGAAGCACCTCGGTTTATTGGCTGGGACAATTTCCGGTATATGCTTTCCCAAGATCTCATCTTAATTAAATATGCGCTTCCCAACACGCTTTCCTTTGCTTTAATTGTTGGCTCCGGCGGCTATGTGTGCGCCTTCATGCTTGCTTGGCTGATCTCGATTCTGCCCGGGGTGTACCGGAAATGGTTCACACTGGCCATGTATACTCCTTCCTTGGCAAGTTTGGTTGCGATGAGCATTATTTGGACGCCTATGCTTTCCAGCGACAGAATCGGTTACTTGAACAGTTTTTTATTAAAAATGAGCTTGATTAGCGAACCTGTCCAGTGGGTAACAAGTAAAGAGCACTTAATGACGTCCATGGTTGTCGTCTCTCTTTGGAAAAGTATGGGCATCGGGTTCCTCGGCATGTTAGCGGGTATTCTCAACGTAAATCCCGAATTGTACGAGGCAGGCAGATTGGATGGCATTCGCAGCCGATTGGAAGAAGTGTGGTACATTACGATTCCTTCCACCAAACCGCAAATGCTGTTCGGGGCCGTCATGGCCATCGTTGGCGCGATCCAGCTGTCGTCCATCGGAACGGCGTTGTCAGGCATGAATCCGACGCCGGAATATGCAGGCCATATGATCACAACGCATATTGACGATTACGGACTAAAACGGTTTGAACTCGGCTATGCGACGGCTTTGACCGTGTGTTTGCTAACCATCGTTTATTTCGCCCAAAAGCTGAGCTGGAAGCTGTTCGGAACGAAGGGAGAAGAATAAATGAAAATTGCAGGGACAATGCGCCAATTGGACGCATGGCGCAGGAGAGTAGGCATTCGGCGGTTGAGCCCCTTCGAGATGTTTGCGGGTATATTTCTCGTGGCACTGAGCATCTTCATGCTGCTGCCGATTGTATACATCATTAACCATGCCTTCAAGCCGTATCAGGAGCTGTTTATTTATCCGCCAAACATCTTTGTAAGGGAGCCGTCACTGCAGAACTTCGCCGAGCTGCTTGCCACGACCAAAGGGACGGCGGTTCCGGTCTCCCGCTATTTATTTAATAGCATTATCGTCACAGGAATGGCTGTATTTCTGATTACCATGACAAGTGCAATGTGCGCTTACGCCATTTCCAAACATAAGTTTCCAGGGCATAAGCTGGTGTTTGCAACAATTTTGCTGACACTGGTATTCGTACCGGAAACGGTAGAAATCCCTAAATATTTGATCATCAGCAAGCTGCATATTTTCGATACGTATTGGGGGCACGTTTTACCGCTCGTTGCCGTGCCAACCGGCGTGTTCCTTATGAAGCAATTTATCGACCAACTGCCGGATGAACTGCTGGATTCTGCACGGATGGACGGAGCTAAGGAGCTTAGACTTTTTATCAGTATCGTCATTCCCATGCTCATGCCCGCCGTTGCGACGATTGCGATTATCGCCTTTGACTCCGCATGGAAAGATGCCGGCACATCGACCTTCTATATGCAGGACGAGACGATGAAAACTTTCCCGTTTTATGTGGAAACATTAACGAGCGGTATGGCGAACAGCGTGGCCCGGCAGGGTGCCGCAGCCGCAGCTGCACTCCTCTTGTTTTTGCCAAACTTGATTATGTTTCTCGTATTTCAAAGTAAGGTTATCGCTACGATGGCTCATTCCGGGATTAAGTAGCCGGCAGTCGTTGCATGGAAAGGAGGGGATCGTGAGCCTATGGCAATTGAGATGAACATGCGGGAAGTGGAGCAATGGTCACAATTCGAGCTGACATTAAAAGGGCCAACTGAAGGAAATCCGTTTCTGGATGTTAAACTCTCCGCACAATTTCAATACAAAAACTTTATTGTTGAACCAGACGGTTTTTATGATGGCGACGGCACGTACCGGGTTCGTTTCATGCCCGACAGACCTGGCATTTGGCGGTATGTGACCCGCAGCAGCCAGGAAGAACTTGACGGACAAAGTGGCGAGTTCCTATGTACGCCGCCATCTGCCGGGAATCACGGCGCTGTGCGGGTAAAAGACGAGTATTTATTCGCTTATGAGGATGGAACGCCTTATCTGCCGTTCGGCACGACTTGCTATCATTGGACACATCATGGCAGCAAGGAGTTGGAAGAGCTCACCTTGCAGACGTTGAAGGATTCGCCTTTTAATAAAGTCAGAATGTGTTTATTGCCAACCCGGGATATGCAGCCGCCGCTAAGGGTAGCCTTTGCCGGCACAAGCCCTGAGGATATTGACAAAAAACAATTTAATCCGGCATTTTTCGCCCATTTGGAAGACCGTATTCGTGATCTCATGCGGCTTGGCATAGAAGCAGATCTCGTCTTATTCCATCCCTATGACAAAGGATATTGGGGCGTCGATAATATGGATCCGGAAACGGATGCCTTTTATCTGCGCTATGTGATCGCCCGTCTCGCCTCGTTTCGCAATGTGTGGTGGTCTCTCTGCAACGAATATGATTTTAATACATACAAAACGATTGCCGATTGGGACCGACTGCTTCAATTAACTCAGCGATACGATCCGTACCAGCATTTGCGATCCATTCATAACGGCACAAAGATGTACAAATCTTCAAGTTTATATGATTTTAGCAAGCCTTGGATTACACATCAAAGCATTCAGCATTGGGATGCCGAACTGACGACCTCTTGGCGTGAAGCTGTTGCCAAACCGATTGTTATCGATGAGATTTCCTATGAAGGCAATAGTTCCAGACGTTGGGGCAATATTTCCGGCGAGGAGCTGACACACCGTTTCTGGGAGGGCTTGTCCAGAGGCGGATTTGTCGGGCATGGAGAATCCTTCATTAACCGGGAAACGAGAGCCTGGATTTCTTCCGGAGGCAAGTTGTACGGGGAAAGTACAGAGCGAATTGCTTTTTTGCGAAAAGTAATGGAGGAAGGCCCGGCGGACTGGATGAAAGCAGCGGAAGAAGGCACGTACCAATTGTTTTACTTCGGGCGTCATCAGCATGCATACAAAGTTTTGAAACTTAGGCAGGAAATATCCTACCGAATAGAACTTATCGATACTTGGCATATGACGATTACACCTTTGTCAGGCACATTCAGTGGGACCTGCAGGGTTGATTTGCCAGGAAAACCTTTTATGGCGCTTCGTATTCAAAAGGTTGAATCAAGCAGCTGATGTGGCAGGAGGAGAGAAAGCTGATCTACACAAGGAATGTAGAGCAATGGGGCATTTTTGAGCTTACGCTGGAAGGTCCCTCTCTGGGGAATCCGTTCACGGACATTCAACTTAGTGCCCGGTTTCGAAGGGGACGGAATGAAGCTTATGCCGAAGGCTTTTATGATGGTAACGGCAAGTATCGGATCCGTTTTATGCCGGAGGAAGAAGGTCAATGGCTCTTCGAGACTTCAAGTTCGATCGCGGGAATGGACCGAGTGAAGGGTGAGTTTGCTTGTACCTCAGCTGTGAATACAAATAACCACGGTCCAGTGAGAGTGAAGGACTCCGTGTATTTCGAATATGCGGACGGTACACGATATACGCCAATCGGAACAACGAGTTATGTGTGGCATCTGCAAGACAAGGAAGTACAGGAGCAAACTTTGCGAACGCTAAGGGATGCGCCTTTTAATAAAATCCGGATGTTGGTTTTCCCGAAGTCGTACATGTTTAATGATCGGGAGCCCGCTATCTACCCATTCGAAGGTTCGCCCGAATCCGGTTTTGATGATACACGGATCGTTCCAGCGTATTTCGCACATTTGGAGAAACGGGTAAAAGATTTAGCCGAATTGGGCATTCAGGCGGAGCTCGTCTTGTTTCATCCCTACGATGAAGGGCGCTGGGGATTTGACCGGATGCCGAAGGAAGCGGATGACCGCTACGTGCGTTACATCGTTTCGCGATTCGCAGCTTATAGCCATGTTTGGTGGTCATTAGCGAATGAATACGATCTGATGACTCATAAAAAATTGGATGACTGGAGCCGACTTTTTCGGATTGTCCAGGAGTGCGATTACGGAGGCCATCTGCGGTCTATTCATAATGGCCAAACCTGGTATGATTTCGGCACGCCATGGACGACACATGCGAGCATCCAGCATGCCGATGTTAAAGTGGTTTCGGAATGCACCAAACAATACGGCAAGCCGGCCATTATTGACGAGTGCGGTTATGAAGGCAATTTGGATACAAGGTGGGGCAGCTTAACGCCGGAAGAATTGCTTTGCCGGGTCTGGGAAGGCACCTGCCGAGGCGGGCATGTGACTCACGGGGAAACATACTGGAATACCGAAGAAATAATATGGTGGTCACATGGCGGAGAACTGCAAGGAAAAAGCATGCGGAGGATCGAATTTTTAAAAGGAATCATGGATGAAGCTCCTGCTCAATTGGCCTATACGAGCGATAGCTATGATGCTGCGACATTGTCGGTTCGAGGCGAATATTACTTGCAATATTTTGGCCCCCATCGCTTTGCGTATCGCGAATTTTCATTGCCGGAAGGAACCTACCGAGTAGATGTAATTGATACATGGAATATGGTTATTACCCCAGTAGAGGGTGAACATGAAGGGCGTTTTCGAATAAATTTGCCAGGAAAACTCTATTACGCGTTGCGCATACAAAAAGTTTAGGGAGTGTTGCTGATGAAACAAGTGCGAAATTCAGCCAATGGTACAAAGTTGTGGTATGAAAAACCGGCTAGGTCTTGGAACGATGCGCTTCCGATCGGCAATGGGCGCCTCGGCGCGATGATATTCGGCAAAGTAAATAATGAAAGATTGCAGCTGAATGAGGACTCCGTTTGGTATGGAGGACCCGTTAACGGGGATAATCCGGAGGGACAGAAGCATTTTCCGATGGTGCGCCAGTTGTTGATGAAAGGGAAGCAGATCGAAGCCGAAGAGCTTGCGCAAATGGGGATGATGTCGATTCCTAAATCCCTGCATCCTTATCAGCCGCTTGGAGATTTTCAAATTTACCATGACGGCGAAAAGAAGATGATTTCCAATTACTATCGGGAATTAGATATTGAACAAGGGATCGCGCAAGTAGGCTATTGCTTGAACGATATTCAGCATTCCAGGGAAATGTTCAGCAGTGCGGTTGACCAAGTGATCGTCATTCGCATCAAATGCGACCGGCCGGCCAAGTTAAATCTGCGCATGCATTTGAGCCGAAGACCTTTTGATGAAGGCACGCAGAAGATTGCCAACGACACATTGGTGATGAGCGGTGAAAATGGCCGAGGAGGCGTCACATATTGTGCCGCTGTGAAAGCGGTTCCTGACGGTGGGTCGGTGAAAGTGATTGGCGACTTCCTCATTGTTCAGGCAGAAGCGGTAACCATCTATCTCGCGGCGCAGACTTCCTTCCGCCACTCGGACCCGATTGCGATATGCACGCGTCAGTTAGAGCATGCGGCGGGCAAGGGGTACGATAAAGTTAAGCGAGACCATCTGGCGGATCATACGAGCAGAATTCAACGTGTGAGGCTGGAGTTAGGCCGTCCGGAAGAGAGCAAAGAAGCGGATTTGCTGCCGACCGATGCTCGGTTGCAACGGTTCAAAGAAGGTGGAAACGACCCTGGGCTGGCGCAATTATATTTCCAATATGGTCGATACTTATTAATGGCTTCCTCTCGTCCCGGATCCAATCCTGCCAATTTGCAAGGGATATGGAACGAAAGCTTTACACCGCCGTGGGAGAGTAAATATACCATTAATATCAACACGGAGATGAATTATTGGCATGCGGAAGTGTGCAACCTGCCCGAATGCCATGAGCCGTTGTTTGATTTGATCGATCGCATGCGGATCAATGGCAGGAAAACGGCGCAGGAAGTGTATGGCTGCAGAGGGTTTGTCGCGCATCATAATACTGATATGTGGGGAGCTACCCAAATTGAAGGTAACTTTATGCCGGGATCGATCTGGCCGATGGGCGCGGCATGGTTAACTCTTCATCTCTGGGAGCATTTCCGTTACGGGCAGGATGAGCGATTCCTTCGCGACCGGGCGTATCCGATCATGAAGGAAGCAGCGGAGTTTTTCTTGGACTATTTGTTTGAAGATGAGAATGGATACCTGATCACCGGACCGTCCACTTCGCCGGAAAATAAGTTTATCGGCGCTGATGGCAGCGTTGGCTGTTTGACCATTGGTCCATCCATGGATACGCAAATCGTCTATTCCTTGTTCCGTGCTTGTATCGATGCCTCTGAGCGTTTGAAAACAGACGAAGGAACAAGGCAAGAATGGGAGCGTAAGCTACGCAAACTGCCGCCGCCGCAAATCGGGAAGCACGGGCAGCTGCAGGAATGGGTGAAGGATTGGGATGAGGTCCATCCGGGACATCGTCATATTTCCCACTTGTTCGCCTTGCACCCTGGTGAAATGATTCATGTTCGCCATACGCCGGAGTGGGCAGATGCTGCGAAACGAACATTGGATCGCCGACTGGAAGCCGGAAGCGGCCATACGGGCTGGAGCCGGGCGTGGATCATTAATTTCTTTGCCCGTTTGGAAGACGGCGAAAAGTCGTACGAGCATCTTCGCATGCTGCTGTCGCATTCCACCTTGCCGAATTTGTTCGATAATCATCCGCCGTTTCAGATCGATGGCAATTTCGGCGGAACCGCCGGCATTGCTGAGATGCTGATGCAATCACACCGTGGGGAGATCAACCTGCTTCCAGCGCTGCCAAGTGCATGGGCACGTGGAGCGGTTAGCGGGTTGAGAGCTCGCGGCGGCTTCGAAATTGACCTGGCCTGGGAAGATGGGGCGATGACGCGCTGTGTTATTCAGGCCAAGTATAGCCAAGCTTGCACCGTTATTTACAAGGGCGGCCTGCTGCCGCTTATCGTAGAATCCGAAGGCGGAGCTGCGGTAGAGGCGGTATTGGAAGAGCAGTCCGGTATGCTTACTTTCCAAGCTGAGACGGGCAAGAAGTATGTGTTATCGCTTGGAAAGCCTGCGGTGAGTGAGAGCTTGAGAGAGGCGACGAATATTTAAAGTGTTAAGGCTGCCGTTTTTGGCGGCCTTTTTTTGTTGTGGGGGTGCCTGACCTTCCGCGATCCCGTCGCGCAACATACAGCCAACTCCCACCGCAGGCTCCGCCACTCGCCATATTTCGATGCTTTTTACGCTGAAAAACCAACGTGGTTGAATCCTCCCTACAAAAAAGCATGAACACCCTATAAATGTTTTTCCATCCTCGTGTAATGTAAGAAATAAAGAGGTGTAACTATGGAATTCATTAGACCAGACGATTATTTGCCTAATAAGAAGCGTCTTAGCAACGTAAATGAATACGGAATCGGCCTCATCGGATGCGGCAGTATAGCGAATACGGCCCATTTACCGGCATACCGCAAGTATGGTTTGCACATAGCTGCTTGCTGCGATGTCAACGAGGAAGCGGCACGCGCCACAGCGGAAAAGTTTGATATTCCATTTTGGACGACGGATGTGAATGAGCTACTCGAGAGGGACGATGTAGGTGTAATCGACCTGGCCATTCATCCTGAACCGCGACTGGAAGTGCTGAGGTTAATCGGAAAGGCACCAAGGCCTGTATTGTGTCAAAAGCCTTTGCACCTGGATCTGGCACAAGCTGAACGCCTGAACGAAGAAGCAACCAAGATGGGGATTATTCTGGGAGTCAACCAGCAAGCTCGCTTTGCGCCAGCGCATAAAGCACTGAAAACGGTGCTGGAGCAGGATCTGATCGGAGAAGTATACAGCATTCACCACAGTATGCGCTCGTTCCAGGATCAGGCCGGCTGGTGGTGGACAACAATGAAAAATTTCAACATTGTCGACCATGGTGTGCACTATGTGGACCTCTGCCGGTACTTCAATTCTTATCCAGAGGAATGGTCAAGGGTACACTGCACGACAGCCCAGTTAACGAAGCAAAACGCCATCGACCCGCTGATCTATTCGGCGAATATCGAATTTGGTCCTAAAGGTGGCAGGAACCCGCTGATGGCGACGCTGCATTTTAACAATATTGCCAAAGCAAGCCGCTCACACAGCAATACTTGGTGGATTGACGGGACAGAAGGAAGCTTGTGGTGCACGCAAGATACCCTCTATATGGCCCTCAACAAACACAAAAATGTCGTTCACGAAATCAAGCTCAAAGGCACGTGGTTCCCGGATGCTTTCGCCGGTTCAATGATCGCGTTCATGACGGCCTTGGAAGAAGGCAATCTCCCGCCGGTCACGGCGGAGGATAATATCCAAACGGTAGCGTTGACAACCGCGATGGTAAACTCCAGCCAGGAAGCCTGTGTCGTGGAGAGAGCGGATTTGTTGAAAGGAAGCGTTGTGAGATGAATCAACTCGGATTTATGAGCTACGTGTATATGGGCTGGAGCGCGGAAGCCATGGCGGAAGATGCACGTAATCATGGCATGAAATATGTGCAACTTGATCCCAAGCAAGCGATGCAGGTGATGGATGACCAGCCATTCTCACTCAATCGTGCTGAGAAGATCCGCTCTATTTTTGAAAGTAAGGGCATCATAGTCATCGGTTTATCCGGTTATACGAATTTAATGAACCCCAATCTGCAAAAAAGGGAAGCCAAACTGGAGCAGTTGGAAAAGATGATCGACCTATGTTCGGTTTATGGGACTAGGTATATGGCGACGGAGACGGGAAGTCTTCATCCGACTAACGCTTGGCGCGACTACGAAGGCAATCGTACCCCTGAAGCGATGGAGCAGCTGCTGCAAATCATAGATCGCTTGCGAAATCGAGCGGTGAAGCAAGGTGCCGTTTTGCTAGCCGAAGGTTTTGTCAACAACGTGCTTGCGACAACAGAACAAGCTAAGGAGATGATAGAGCGCCTTGGTACAGAAGGTTTGGCATTCATTATGGATCCTTTTAACTACCTGAAGCAGGAGGATTTGAGCAGACAGTCCGAAGCGATGGCGAAAATGTTTGACCATATCGGCGCGCATTGCCCTATCGCGCATGCCAAAGATACGCTTTACGCTGCCGAAGGATTCACAACACCTCGAGTCGGGGCGGGGCAAGCGGATTGGAACGTCTATGCGGAGCTTCTTGCTCGCCGGATGCCGGAGGTTCCCTTGATTCTGGAGCATGCGAAGCCCGAAGAAGTGGCCGAATGCCTGACCATTATCCGCCAATCATTTACGAATGTTGAGGCGAGCTGGGGAGTGACGAACACCGGTGATGCATAAACCGAAACTAGGTATTCAGGGACCGGTCGTGGCGTGGCAGGATCCTTGGGCGGGTGAGGCATCCGATCTCATCATGCGGACAGGAACTGGAAGCTTATGTCCTTCACAGGATCCGAGACCGGAACCAGCTGCTTTTGTAAACTGCTTGCGCGAATTGGGAACGGATTTCTACGTGCACCACGTGCTGCCAGGCACGGATCATTGGGATGTGGTTGCGGATATTACCGCAGCAGGGATGGATATTTGCCTCGGAAACGAATATGGCAACATCAACGGACCTTGGGTGGAAGGAACGAATCGGTACGATATTCCAGATCAGGCGATTGTCGAAGCGTCCACCTCAGGACGATGCTTGGGACTGCTGTATGACGAGCCGGAGCATCTACAAATCAACGCGGGGCAATACCGCAAGGATGGATGGTTTCCGCATTGGGGCAGCACGGATGGTTTAAGTTTGGCAGAAGCTCGGAGCAAGGTCGAACAGTCCGTGAGATCCCGAACGGAACATGTGAGCCGCATTGTGGAGCAAGCGGGTTTAGCGAGTACGTCCGTACCCTTAATTGCGGAGCATGTATTTCCTACCCTGTTTCATACATTTGCCAGAGCGGGGATGGATCTTTGCCCGAAAATCATGAAGGAATCGTTCCAATCGCTTCAAATGTCGACAGCTTTGGGAGCAGCCAAGCAATATGGGCGGGCATTGTGGATTTGTGCGGATCTGTGGGGGCCAGATACAGGCAGATGGTTTACACGGTTCCCCGGTTTTCCCGGACATTCTCCCCAGGAATTCGAGTCGGCTTTGAAAATGGGCTATTTCATGGGGCCAACCCATTTATTCGTAGAAAATATCGACGTCTTGCTAAGACATCAGCCTGACGGCTTCATGAAAACGGAATTCGGCGAGGTTTGGCTGGAATTCGTTCGAAAATTTATTCCCGAACACCCGTTGACTTGGCATCACTCCCAAGCAGAGGCCGGTATCGCAGTTATTCATTCGGATGATAGTAATTATGGCCAAAATGAGCGGCTTTTTGGCAATCGCACAAGTCAGACGCTGGATATCACGCATAGCCAAAGTGTGTTTCACATTTGGCATCTGCTTAGCCGAGGAACCATACCGGCCCATGGCAGCTGCCTGCATATTCCAGGGTACGACTTCCCGAGACATCAGTTGAAACAGGACGTTCCACTTGATCAATTTCCATTAGTGGAAGGATTTTCTGGAGCGGCAGACAGACGGGTGCACCCTTTATTTTATCCGATGCCAAATGTTCTGGCGTTTGATGAGCACGTTACGGCCGACCAACTAGGTCAGCCGAAGTTAATTATCGTCGGTGGTACGACACTGAACACAAACACGTTTTCAATGCTTACGAAAAAGGCGGAAGAAGGCGCCGTTGTCGTTATCGCTGATTGGCTGCTCCCTCCGGATTGCCCGGAACATCGAAAGAAAAGCGGGAGAGCGGGCTTTGGAGGCTGGATTGTCACAAACGATTTTATGGCAAGTGAAGTGAAAGAGGCTGTAGAGCCTTTTGTAGGGGAAAACAAGATTTGGACCCAGCGATTTGGATCGACGGAAGTACGCATGTATCCGCAAGATGAAGATGGTTATACGTTAGATTATGAAATCGTGAGGGTATGACGAGAAGTAAGGTGGAGATGTGATTGGAGCCAACCAAACGTTTGGATCAGTTCGCGGAAATTGCGTTTCGTGAACATCCCGGAAATAAAGAGGAACTGCGGGACATTCCGCCTATAACCGTTGATAAAAAATATTTCGCACCGGGTACGGATAAAGCGAAGCGCGTGCCAGAGCTTACATTCGAAGCTCAGATGGATCGATTTCATGAAGAGTTGAGACAGCTGCGCGAAAAGTATAGACCCTATATGAGAAATTTAGTGCCGACTCCTTCGATGACACGAGATCGGCAAGTGTGCAAACAATTTCAATTTCGCTATCAAACGCCTGAAGATGTGAGTTTTACTCGCGTGCTGGATGGTGCAGGGGATTGGGAAGCCGTGACGATCCCGGATTTCCGCGGACCTAGCGGGGAAGATGGCAAATGGACGGGATTTTATCGCAGCGAGTTTGCCTACCCCGGCATTCCAGAAGGAAAACGCGTATATCTCGTATTCAAGGGTGTTGATTATAAAACGACGGTATACCTCAATCACAAATGCATTGGCAGTCATGAGGGATTTTTCGCACCGTTCGAATTTGATGTGACCGACTTTTTGCAGGAAAACAATACGCTCGTCGTTGAGGTTCAGACGGACATTCCCATGATGGGTGTCGGGGGAACGAAGCTGGATGGCGATAAGATATACGCAGCGACGGGTCCAGGGTGGGATGATCCGTACAACGGCTGGAGCCACTGTCCACCGGGAGCGGGCATTTACAATCAAGTGTATCTGGAACAGCGGTCAGAACTGTTTATCCAGGATGTCTTCGTTAGACCGGATATTGACACCGGCTCTGTGGAAGTCTGGATTGATGCCGTGAACACCACGACGCGTGTCATGGAGAATTTTGAATTGGAACTGGCTATTATGCCTCAGAATTTTGAGGGTGATGGTATTGAGCCAATCTCATTTACAGTGGCCTATGCGGGGCCTGGTATTAATTATTTCCGTTACAAAGTAGAATTTCCAACATTTAAAATGTGGGAACCTCAATCCCCTTTGCTTTATGCCGTGCGTATCGAAGTCAAAAATGGCAGCCGGTGCACAGACAGCCGGGATCGCACTTTCGGTATGCGGAAATTTCATATGGATGAACAGCGGGTTCCGAAAGGCACGCTGTATTTGAACAATCAACCGATCGTCCTAAGAGGCGCCAATGAAATGGGGCATCTGCAGCAGTGTGTGATGAACAACGATTTTGACCAATTAATGGATGATATCTTAATTGCCAAATTGGCGAATTTGAATTTTTACCGGATTACACAACGTCCCGTGCAGGAAGAAATCTATGATTATTTCGATATGCTTGGGATGATGCATCAATGTGATTTGCCCACGTTCGGCTTTATTCGTCGAAATCAATTCGTTGAAGGTGTGAAGCAAGCAGCGGAAATGGAAAGGCTGATTCGCAGCCATCCGTCCTCCATCATGGTATCGCTGATCAATGAGCCTTCTCGGACTGAGAAAAGACGCAAGGGTCACCGTTATTTGCACAGAAATGAGTTGGAAGCTTTTTTCGTAGCTTCCAGGCAAGCCATATTTGTTGAGAATCCGGATCGAGTTGTTAAAAACGTGGAGGGGGACTACAACCCGCCTACCCGTGAAGGGCTGCCCGATTTTCATTGCTATAATTTGTGGTACACAAACAACGTCATTCCTGTTGGGAAAATGTACAAAGGGTACCTTCCAACGATCCGAGAGGGCTGGAAAGCCGGATGCGGCGAGTATGGGACCGAAGGATTGGATCATGCGGAGCTTATGATAAGCCGTTATCCCAAGGAATGGCTCCCGACATTGGAGCAGGATTGGTGGCTGCCGAATCGCATCCATGGCGCACAAACCTACAATCTCCACGGAGATTGGTATGCGGAACAAACCAATATGCACGATTGGATTCAGGCCAGTCAGAAGCATCAAAGTTTAGCGACGAAATTGATGACGGATGCATGGCGCAGAAGAGCGGATCGGGTTGTATCCACGGCCATCCATCTGCTGATAGACGCTTGGCCCGCAGGTTGGATGAAAGCTCTTGTAGGTGTCGATCGAAAACCGAAACCGGCATTTTTCACCTATCAGGACTGCTTGGAGCCTGTTCGCGTTAATTTGCGAAGCGATCGCTGGAAGGTATATGAAAGCGAGACATTGGAAATTGAAGCTTGGCTTTTGAACGATACAGCGAAGGAATACGGGAAGTGCCGGATTGTTGCAACACTGCGAGACGATTCTAAGGACTACGCACATTACGAAATCGCCAGCTTACTACCGATAGCTTCATCGCTCTACGCGGGTTCAATTCGTTTCTCCGTGCCTTCCGTCCAAGACAGACAGCTATTATATGTGGATGCGGAATTGATAGATGAAGACGGCCATGTATTAAATGCTGAACGGTTTACGTTTGAGGCTTTCGCAAAGGCGAGAACTCAGCCCACTCAGAAGGTCGCGTATCTCGACGCAGCGTCGGAGCTGCTCGGTTCACTGCTGAACGTTAGCGGGGAGCGTTATTCCGAAGAGGTGCAGGACGACTGTACGCTTGTTGTCTCATCCCCGGAAGCATTCAACAGCCAACGGGCAGCTATCCTTGCGAAAGTTCGTAAAGGCGCTACAGCCGTATGTATTCTAAAACACGCTGATAACGGTACATGGGAATTAGATGATACACAAGTTCAGACGGTGAAATTACGAGAAGTGTATACGCTTTCTATGCAAGCTGACGGTCTCAACATGCCAAGCGTAAAGCCGGACGATTACTCTTATTTTTATAATTTGACGACAGACCGGCTGGATGGCATGACCAATAGCCATTTGATCGGCGAGGGCATCGAACCTATTGTTTTTGCTTACCAGGCTCATTCGGAGACACCGGGTAAGCGGAAGCTGCCTGTCGTCGGATTGAAACGTTTAGGCAATGGGCTCCTATTCTTCGTATGCCTGCCGTTAACGGGCCGAGTCGGCTTTAATCCAACGTTAGACCGCCTGCTGGTGACTTTGATGAGTGAGAAAGGAGTGAGCCCCGAGTGTTGTACACCATTGTTAGCCGCAATCAGAAGCGACGAGCCGAGATAGCAGTCACGCAAGAAGGTTTACAGCTCAATCTTAAATCAGAGGGTGAGTCCTCTCCTTTTTTTACAGGGCGATTAAATGAAATGCTAAGTTATTCCACAGGAAGACCGTGGCGATTGGACACTCCCGGGCTGAGGGATGTGCAAGTTAGTGAAGAGACGGGCATGCTTCGAATCAGTGGTTTTTTAGACAAATTGTACGTCACGCTGAGTTGGACGTTTGACGAACAGGACCTCCTTCGGATGCAAGTGAGTTGGGAGAATCGGAGCAATCACTTCATTCGTGAAGCGGCCGTGGGCATCCTGTTCGCGCTTCCGAAGCGAAGCCGTGAAAAAGTGACGATTCCCCACATGATTTACAATAACAATCCTTCTTCTGATCCGAATCGGATCGTGCCACGGCTTGGTGTGGAGCCAGGTCTTGGCTTCATCTGCGAAGAGCACAGAATGCCCATTCCCTGCGTGAATGTGGAATGGGAGGAAGAGGAGACGCGGTTTCTCACCTTGTTTTCGATCCCTGACTTTGTGGAGACGGAAGACGGAGTTGTGCATTACGGCTCGCTGGGAGCTATCCAAGAGGAGAGTCGCATCACGGCGGTTGCGCTAAGCGGCGTTCTGATGTTTAACGGGGAGAAAGACACTTGTTTTATCGCTAAAAATACTACGCAATCCTATACCGATGGATATACGGATTTCGAGCAAGGCCGCACATTAACCAAAATATATGCGCTGGATTGGGGAGTGGCAGACCGCCGGGGCCATGCTTTTCGTGAAATTGTTCGAAAAGGCGATAAGCTTTTCGCGCCGGTGGGGTCAGGCCCGCTGTCTCTGGATGAGATGATCCGACTTAAGACCAATGCGATGGATGATCGGTATCGAAGCGGGGAGCAGGGGGCCGCAGGCTATATCAAGTTTACCGATTCTAACGGAACGGTCCCCAAGCATCCGCTGCATTACATGTACGGTTGGACGGGGCAGTGCTTGAAGCTGGCCTGGTGCGATGCCAAATTAGGCATTGAAAACAGGCAGGAAAAACGAGTCCAGAACTGCAGGCGAGCTGTTGACTTCTATGTAAAGCAGAGCCGTACCGAAGTCCCAGGTGTAAGACATAGCATGTATCGGCTAAATGAAGGAGTTTGGGACGACTTTTACTGGAACAAGCAGCCCGTCGTCTCAAGCCGGTCATACGGTGAAACGATCGCTGATTTGGCGGAAATTACGCTGCTATTTCGAGAAAACGGTCTGGAAGTTCCGCGAAGCTGGATCGAGGCGCTGCGGGAGTCTGCAGATTTCTTATTGGGCGGCGCGCTGTTAACGGGTATCTACCCATCCGCATGGCGAATGGACGGCACCCCGGCAGATGACATGATAACAGCTGCGGGGATCCCCTGCTTGATCGCTCTCGTGAAAGCCTATTGGATCACGCAGGAGAGTAATTATTTGGAATTCGCTGAGCGAATGATGCAGCGTTATTACGAACTGCATGTCGAGACGTTCGAACGGCCTTTTGCCCGTTCCACGCTTGACGCAAAATGCGAGGACAAAGAAGCGGGCATGTACTTTTTCCTAGCCGCATACGAACTATTTCTTTTGACCAGGGATGAACGGTATCAGGAGTGGGCTGAAATCGCTGCGGATTGGCTTTTAACTTTTGTTTATGTGTGGAATCCGGCATACAACCAAGGCTCAGCATTCCGGAACACGGATTTCAGCGCTGTTGGTTGGCCTGGCGTCAGTGTGCAAAACCATCATCTGGATGTGTTTTTTCCAACCTACGAGTTTTGGAAATTTGGCCGCTTAACCGGCAAAGAGCAGTATGAACGATGGGGACGCGTGTCGCTGGAGGCGATGGGACAGGGCATTTGCACGAAACCGGGCGAATGGGGATTTTCTGTTGCCGGGGAGCAAGGAGAAGGCTTTTTCCAAACCTATTGGAACCACCGGGGACACAGCAATAAATGGAACCCTTCATGGGTTATCGCGCTAGTTTTACATAACGCTTTGCGTTTCAGGGATACACAGGGTTGACGGTGAAAGATAGGAGGGCATTTCGATGAGAGAGAAAGAAATTCCGGATTGGGAGAATCTGGAGGTGCTTGGGCGCAGTATGGAGCCTTCCAATACCGGTTACATGCCATATGCAGATGTAGAAACGGCGTTGATCGGCGAGCGGGCACTTTCGCCATATTTTCAATCGCTAAATGGTAGTTGGAAATTCAAGTATGTGTCAAATCCGTCGGAGGCGCCAGCGAACTTCTACGAACCTACCTGCAAGACCGATGATTGGTCTGCCATGCCGGTACCTGGCAATTGGCAGATGCAGGGAGTTGGACGTCCGCATTATTCCAGCAGCTATTATCCGTTTCCCATTGATCCGCCGTATGTCCCTAATGATAATCCAACGGGCTGCTACCGCAGAAGCTTTTACGTTTCGGATACCTGGGAGGATTGGCAAGTATTTCTCGTGTTTGAAGGTGTTGATTCCGCTTTTCATGTCTGGGTGAATGGGCAACTCGCAGGGTATGGGCAGGGCAGCCATATGCATAGTGAATTTCGCATTACTTCTTTGCTGAATGAGGGAGAGAACACGATTGCCGTGCAGGTCTATCAATGGAGCGACGGCAGTTATCTGGAGGATCAGGACAAATGGCGTCTAAGCGGAATTTTCAGAGACGTATATTTGAAAGCAACGCCTGATGTGCATCTGCAGGATGTTTCTGTACAAACCAGCTTCCATGAAAATCAGATCGATGCAGAGCTGAACCTCCGGATAGCGGTTAAATGCTTTTCAAATCATGCGGTACCGCTTCACAGCCATACGGTAAACGTTACGTTGATGGACGATAAGCGTCAAACGGTATACACCGGAAAAACCGATGTTTCCTCGCTAACGGATGAAAAAGTGCTCAACATGCACATTCCCGTATCGGCCCCGCACAAATGGTCGGCAGAAGATCCGTACTTATACGCGTTAGTTTTGGAACTTACGGATGAGACAGGGGCTTCGCTAGAATCTGTAAGCGTTTCCGTTGGTTTTCGCGATATTGCGATCCGCAGCGGGCGGCTTTTGATCAACGGCACCGCAGTTACCCTCAAAGGCGTAAACCGAAATGAGTTCCACTCCGATCTCGGTTATGCGATACCGCTGGAAGCGATGGTAGAGGATATCCGCCTGATGAAGCAGCATAACATGAACGCTGTGCGGACCTCGCATTATCCGAATGATACACGTTGGCTGGATCTATGTGATCGATATGGGCTGTATGTCATTGACGAAGCGGACCTTGAAACGCATGGTTGCCATTTTATTGGCAACGAAAGCCATCTTGCGCAAGATGAGCGATGGAGGGAAGCGTTTGTCGACCGAGCCCGCCGCATGGTGGAGAGGGATAAAAATCATCCGTCCATCATCATCTGGTCCCTTGGGAATGAATCGGGTTATGGGACTAACCATGATGTTATGGCAGACTGGGTGCGGGCAGCAGATCCGACTCGCCCCATTCATTACGAACGGGCCAAAGATGCTGAGGTCGTAGACATTGTGAGCTGCATGTATCCCTCCTTGGATGCACTGATTGAAGAAGGAGAGAAAACGGATGATCCAAGACCTTTCCTGATGTGCGAATTTGCACATGCCATGGGGAATGCATCCGGTAACTTGAAAGAATACTGGGAAGCAATCTATCGGTATCCCCGGTTGCTTGGCGGCATGATCTGGGAGTGGGCGGACCTCGCAGTCCGGCAGCAGACGGAGGATGGCACGGAGTGGTATGCGTACGGCGGCGATTTCGGCGATCATCCCAACAGCGGTCACTTTTGCATTGACGGCCTGGTGTTCCCGGATCGAACGATCAAGTCTTCTCTCATTGAGTTTAAAAAAGTGATTGAGCCGGTGAAGATTCATGCGGTCCACATGCCGTCCGGCATCGTAAGAATTGAGAATCGCTACGACTTCTTATCGCTTGATCATCTGAAGGGCTCATGGCAGCTGCTGCATGACGGGGATATTGTGGAGCAGGGAGAGCTGCCGAGAACCGATGTGCCGCCTGGCGGAGAAGCGGAAATTACCGTTCCTTTCAGCGAGGCCTATGAGAGGTGGAAAGGCGAGTGCTGGCTCCGCATTCGGTTCACGATGCGGGAGGAGACACAGTGGGCGCCGCAAGGACATGAAGTGGCTTGGGCAGATATGCCGCTATCTACTCCACCGAGTGGCGCACCGCTGATCAACGTAAAACCGATGCACAATTTGCGTGTGGAAGAGCAGCATAAGCGACTGCTTGTAAGCGGTAACGATTTATGTCTGGTTTGGGACAAAAACAGCGGCGCTTTGAGCGCATTCGAATATAACGGACTTCCGCTCTTGCAGTCCGGCCCGAAAGTCAACGTTTGGCGAGCACCGATTGATAATGACGGCCGTCAAGCCAAAGAGTGGAGAAAGGCCGGTTACGATGCCTTGCAACAGCGCGCAAACGAATTTTCTGTGCAGTCGTATGGGGAGCATGCGGCGCAAATTACGGTGAAGGCGACGCTTGGCGCAGCGGGATTAGGCATATGTTTCGAGACTTGTATGGTGTATACGGTTTACGGATCAGGGGACGTGTTCCTCAAAGTCCATGTGAATCCGCGAGATGGACTCCCGCCATTACCGCGCCTGGGCTTGCAGATGGTCATGCCCGGCACCTTCGATCGCCTAGCTTGGTTCGGGCTGGGCCCGCATGAATGTTATATCGACCGAAAGGAAAGCGGGCGGCTAGGCATTTATGCGGGAACAGTGCAGGAGCAATATGTTCCTTACATCAAGCCGCAGGAGCATGGCAATAAAGCGGAAGCAAGATGGGCAACCGTAACAAACACGTTAGGAACGGGCTTGTTTATAGGCGGTTTGCCAATGTTCGATGTGAGCGCGAGCCATTATGCTACGTCGAATGTAACGCGTGCGAAACATACAACCGACTTACTACGGTTAAATGAAACGATCGTGAACCTCGATCATCAGCAAGCTCCGATTGGCAATCACAGCTGCGGAGAAGCTCCTCCGTTGGATCGTTATTTGCTTCATCCGAAGGAGACGATTTTTGAGCTGCGGCTGAAGCCGTTTTCGGCAAGAGATATTTCGCCGATGCAGCTGAGTAAACGGTGGCCGGCGCCATTTCCGTTACAAGGTACCGACAGTGAAACCATGATTCCATTAACACATCTGGGGGCGATTCGATGATCAGCCGGACATTTCCCAAAATAATGTATGGCGGCGACTACAACCCGGAGCAGTTCCCGAAGGACATATGGGATGAGGATATGAGGCTGTTCGGGCTTGCGGGCATTGATATTGCAACCGTCAATGTGTTTTCGTGGTCACTTAACCAGCCGGATGAAGAAACGTACGAATTTGGATGGTTGGACGAGGTCATGAACAAGCTGCATGAGAATGGCATGTATGCCTGTTTGGGAACGGGGACGGCCGCGCATCCGGCTTGGATGGCGAGGAAGTACCCGGATATTTTAACCGTAACGACCGATGGGAAAAAAAGAAAGTTTGGCCGAAGACATAACTCCTGCCCGAATAGTCCGACGTTTCGCCATTATGCCGAGGTTTTGGTCCGTAAGCTGGCGGAGCGATACAAGGGCCATCCGGCGCTGCTTTTATGGCATGTGAACAACGAAATAGGAATCCGCTGCTACTGTGATAACTGTGAACAAGCATTTCGAGAATGGTTGAAAAATCGGTACGGAACGCTCGAACGGTTAAATGAAGCCTGGTATACGCGATTCTGGGGGCACACCTTCTATGATTGGGAAGACATCGTTCTTCCCAGCGCATTAAGCGAGGGACTTTCCGGAGGAAACTCCGATCAAACGGCATTCCAAGGCATGACACTGGATTATTATCGATTTAATTCGGACAGCTGGTTGGCCTGTTATCAGTTGGAATATAACGCGATTAAATCGTTCATTCCGGATGCGGTCGTTACGACCAACTTCCAGGGGAACGGGACTTATAAGCCGCTTGATTATTTCAAATGGGCGCCTTATCTGGACATCGTCGCTCTTGATATATATCCGGAAAATCAAACACCCGAGAGTTACATGGCGCTTCGTTACGACCTCATGCGGGGCTTGAAAGACGGCGCTCCCTTCATGCTGATGGAGCAGACGCCGAGCGTGTTGAACTGGAAAACGGTCAATCCGACCAAAAGGCCCGGCATTATGCGGCTTCGCAGTTATCAAGCCGTGGCGCGCGGCGCCGATTCGGTGATGTTCTTCCAGCTGCGCCGTTCGCTAGGAGCTTATGAGAAATTTCACGGAGCTGTTATCGATCATGCCGGCCATGAGCACACGCGCGTGTTCAGGGAATGTGCAGAGCTTGGCCAGGAACTTAAGCAGCTGGGCAATCAATTGCTCGATGCTCGGGTGAAAAGCAAGGTAGGCATTTTGTTCGACTGGGATAATTGGTGGGCAGTTGAATTAGGAGGCGGACCGTCCGCTCACTTGAAATATGTCGATCACATCCAGAAATATTACGTTGCTTTTTATGACAAACATATTCAAGTCGATTTCATTCATGTGGAAACAGATCTTTCACACTATGAACTTGTGGTCGCCCCTGTTTTATATATGGTAAAGCCTGGTTATGCGGAGAAGCTGGAGCGTTATGTTAAAAACGGTGGAACCTTCCTCACTACGTTCTACAGCGGAGTGGCGAATGAAAATGATCTTGTCACACCGGGCGGTTATCCTGGTGAGCTGCGCGAGCTGCTGGGCATTTGGGTGGAGGAACTGGACGCGCTGCACCCGGATCAAAAAAACCAGCTCGTGCTGCAAACGAACTTAGGAGAGCTTCAAGGCACCTACGAGTGCGGCTTGCTGTGTGAGGTGGTTCATCCGGAGGGAGCGGAGACGGTTGCGCGCTTTGGCAGCGATTATTATGCAGGTTCACCGGCATTAACCCGTAATCGTTTTGGCCAAGGAGAAGCTTGGTATGTGGCAACGGATCCTAGCCGTATTTTTTTACGGCAATGGATCAGCTATTTATGCGCAAGTAAAGGAATCTCTTCTCCCATTGCAGCACATGCTCATGCACCAAAAGACGTGGAAATCATTCAACGCCATAAAGATGAGTTTGTCTTCACTTTTGTGTTAAATCATAGCGAACAAACGCGGAAGTTAAATATAGGGACGTACGAACAAAAGGAGCTGCTCAGCGGCACGAACGTATGCGGAGATGTTGATCTTCTGCCGAAAAGCGTCGCGATATTCCAACAGAAGAAGGAGGCGGAGTCTTGTGGAAGCTTTGGAGCTTGACGGTTTGCGGCATCAGTTTGAGAATCCTCCGAATGTCTACAGGTCGCTTCCTTTCTGGGCTTGGAATGACGACTTGGAAGAGGAAGAGCTGAACCGGCAAGTGATGCAAATGAAGGAGCAAGGGATGGGCGGTTTTTTCATTCATTCCAGAGATGGATTGGAAACCGTCTACATGGGTCAAGAGTGGATGAAGCTGGTGCGTTCCACCGTGGAAACAGCGAAGGCGCAGGGCATGCAGGCTTGGCTGTATGATGAAGACCGTTGGCCTTCAGGTTTTGCCGGGGGACTTGTGCAAGCGAGAGGCGGAGACGCGTTCCGCGCCAAGGGACTTACGCTAGAGGTCATCCCGGCCGGCTTATTACAATCGGAAATTGACGACACCGACACCATAGCACGGTTCAAAGCAGTGATTAACGAAAGAAACTTGATTCGCTGTGAAAGACTCCAAGCAGGTGCATGTAGAGAGTTAAGAAATGATGAAGTGCTGCTTCTTTTCCGGGTAGAAATATCGGAACGAAGTGAATGGTTCAACAATGAAGCACCTCCGGATCAATTGAATCCCGAATCAGTTGAAGCATTCATCGACATTACCTACGAGGCTTACAAAAAAGTAGTAGGCGAACATTTTGGCCAAACTGTTCGCGGCGTTTTTACTGACGAGCCGAGCCTACATGACCGTCATTGTAAATTTACAGAGGGGCGGGGCTGGATTCCCTGGAGCTGGTCTTTCCCCGCTTATTTTGAAGAAAAACGCGGATACGATCTACTGGATCTCGTTCCTTATCTATATTTCAATGGCGAACGCTCCACAGAAGCGCGTCACGATTATTGGCGTACGGTTACCGAACGATTCAGCGAATCTTATGCAAAGCAAATCGGCGAGTGGTGCGATAACAACGGCCTTGCTTTTACCGGTCATTTTCTCTGGGAAAATAATTTGGGCACAGCCACTCGCGTTTGCGGAGCGATCATGCCCAACTACCGCTATCAGCATGTGCCGGGCATCGATATGTTGACGGAGCAAACGAACGAATATATCACAGTTAAGCAGTGTACCAGTGTGGCTAATCAGTACGGGAGAAAATTCGTTCTGACCGAGACTTATGGCTGCACGGGCTGGGGCTTCACCTTTGAAGGACAGCGATGGATCGGAGATTTCCAATTTGTTCTTGGGGTTAATCTTAGGTCTCAGCATTTGGCGCTTTACTCGATCAAAGGCTGCCGGAAACGGGATTATCCGCCTGTCTTCAACTACAACACCAGCTGGTGGAAATACAATGCGATCATGGAAAATTATTTTGCCAGGTTGTCTGCGGTTTTGACAGAAGGACGCCCGGTCCGAGATGTGCTTGTGCTTCATCCGGCTTCCACCGCATGGAGTATGGTCGGCACGGGACCTTACGGCTTTCCGGCCCGAGGCAAGGACCGTGACGTTTCCGAGACGAACCGGTATGGTCATGAATTTAACGCTTTTCTCGGCAAGCTGCTAAGAGCGCACTACGATTTTGATTTGGGCGATGAAACCATCATGGCGGAAACAGGGGCGATTCACGGCAATAAGCTTGCTATTCATACAGCCGAGTATCAAATTGTCGTCATTCCGGAAATTCGGACGATGCTAAACAGCACGTTCCAGCTGCTCCTGCAATTCCTTGACGCTGGCGGCAAAGCTGTCGCTGTCGGACCTCGCGCGGAAATGCTCGAAGGTCGAGCAAGCAATCGTCTAGCCGACCTCTATGATCACCCGAACATGGTTATCGTTGGGGACGCGGCTGGTGCAGCCCAAGCACTGGAAAACATGCTGATACGCCAAGTTAGCATCAAGAGCGCAGAAGATGAAGAGTCTGCTGACTGCTTGTATATGCTCAGAGATATGGGGGATCGTTATGCGTTGTTCATCGTCAATAACGACCGCGAGCGCGAACATCGCGTTCGGATCGAAGTAGCCTTGGAAGGACCTGGCTACTTGGAAGAGTGGAAGGCATTGACTGGCGAAGTAAGCGCAGTCGACACCAGTTTTCGTCAAGGGTATATCAGCTTTGACGAGGTATTCGGTCCGGCAGATTCCAAGTTATATATTTGTCATAAGTACGGCCGCAAGGCTGAAACAGAAGGAAGCCGAACGAACGCGAATCAAGCCGACACTCAGATGTTAGGCCCGGTCTGCAAGTTCACGCGGTCAATGCCGAATGTGTTAACGCTGGATATGTGCTCCTACCGCATCAATCACGGCGGCTGGTCGGAAGAGATGGAGGTATGGCAAGCCCAGAAAGCCATCCGGACGCTTTTGGACATGAGACAGATTTACGGCAATGGCATTGAGCAAAGGTATAAATGGATTCGCGAGCCCCACCCGGAAGATGGCAAGCCGGTTGATTTCAAATTTTCCTTTCATAACACCGAAGTTCCGAAGGAAGCTGTGTATCTGGTTGTGGAGTCCGCGGAACAGTACGAGATCAGCCTTAACGGCGAATCCATCGCCAATAAGTCGGATGGTTGGTTTCTGGACCGGTCGTTTGATCAGGTGCTTTTATCCGGTTTGAGAGCTGGAGAAAACGAGTTGACCTTGTCGTGCAATTATTTAAATCGCATGGAAGTGGAAGATATTTATTTGATCGGATCGTTTGGCGTCGATGCTTCAAGGAGCATTGTGGCCGAACCTGAAACCTTGGCCTTTGGCGATTGGTGTAAACAAGGATATCCTCACTACTGCGGCAGCATGATTTATCATTTTGACATTCAGGTGGAAAATAAGGCGGAAAGCCGGACGGTACTGGAGCTTGGCGATTATGCCGCGGTTACCATCGAAGTGAGGGTCAACGGGCAAACGGCCGGACATGTGCCTTGGCGCAGTGCGAACCGTCTTGAATTGACGAAGCAGCTTCACGAGGGTGTGAACCGCTTGGAAGTAGAAGTCATGGGAAGCCCGCGCAATATGCTTGGACCTTTCCATCAGGCGTCGGGCGATACGCTGACAACCAGTTGGGCGTCTTTCCGTAAAGAAGGCCCGCATTTTACTCGCGACTATCAATTGAGCCCTTATGGCTTGTTTGGGCAAATGACACTATACACAGAGAGATGGGAACGGAGGTTTGAGCATGAAAATCCATAAGTGGGGGCTAGTTCTATCGTTCTTCCTCTTATGCGCCGCATTATTGCCTGCGACTGCATTCGCCTCGGTGAAATACTCCACGTATACCAAAGACAGCCGGGGAAACTTAATATGGCTTCAGCCGGCGTATTTCCCGCTGGGGGTCATCGGGCAGAATCTGTTGGCGCCAGATCCAGGCAACAAGACGGTTCAGATGAGTTCGCCGATGAAAAATCCGAAAGACATCTTTATCGATGCGAAAGGTGAAGTTTATATCGCGGATACGGGCAATAACCGCATTGTACATATGACAGAATCCGGGCAGCTGCTGCGTTACATTACCCTGCCGGAGAACCCTTTTAACAAACCCGAAGGTGTTTTCGTAACCAATGATGGCAGCATCTATGTCGCGGATACAGGCAACAAACGAGTGCTTAAGCTGGATGCCAGCGGCAAGGTCATGCAAGAGTACAAACGGCCGGAATCCCGGTACATTCCTGATACGTTTGTTTTCGATCCGGCGAAGGTCATGGTGGATGAACGTGAGTTTATGTATATTGCGGTACACGGCAGCTATGAAGGGCTTGTGATGCTTGATCCGAAAGGCAAGTTTCAAGGTTTCTTCGGTGCCAACGGCACGGCGATTTCCCCGTTAGACGCTTTGAAAAGAATGCTTTACACCAAAAAAATGTACGCCAATGAAGTTGCTAAGAGGCCCGAGCCGATCAACAGCGTAGCGACGGACAAAAACGGCTATATTTTTACAGTGACGGGCGGAACAGCAACAACGAATCAATTGAAAAAGCTGAATGTAAAAGGCGATAACTTGCTGCGCAGCTCCTCGAAACCGTTCGGAGAAACAGCTCCATGGGACGTGCCGGCGGATGGAGTCATGACAGGTCCTCAACTAACGGATGTCGCGGTCGATCAGAGCGGCAATATGATTGTTGTGGATCAGCAGAATAAATATATCAGTCATTACGATGGATCCGGTAATTTATTGTACTTCTGGGGCGGTGCATCTGCGATTGGTTCCTCGCAGGTCGGACTGTTGAAAAATCCTGTAGCGCTTGACGTTAATGAAAGAAACGAGCTGTTTGTCCTGGACGATCAGGAAAATATCGTGCAAGTGTTCCGTTTGTCCGAATTTGGGCAAAAGGTAGACCAAGCCAACCAGCTAACCCTGGCTGGCCGTTATGAGGATAGCGAGCAGCCATGGAGAGAAGTGCTGCGTTTAAACGGGCAATTCGCTCCAGCTTATCTGGGGCTTGCGAAGTCAGCTTTTAAAAAAGAACAGTACGAAACTGCAAAAGATTTGTTCAAAGAAGCGGGAAATCAACAGGGGTACTCTGATTCATTCTGGCAAATCAGGATGCTGTGGCTGCAGGGTAACTTTTCTTGGATAGCGAGCGTCATCCTGCTTGGTGTGATCTTATACACCGTAACCGATAAGCTCACCGCAAAGCGTGAATTCCGGGCCAGATGGCGCAATCGACCGAAGAGTCAGAATCGTTTTCTCTCGAATTTAAGGCTTGCTCTGCATGTTCTAAAGCATCCGATTGACGGTTTTTCCGCCATTCACTATGAGAACAAAGGCAGCTACTTGAGCGCCAGTATCGTTCTGCTCGGTGTATACGCGTCTCTGATTATCAGCCAGTTCGCGACTAGCTTTGCTTTTAATACGAAGACTTTTGTCGATATTTACTCGACGTTCACGCAATTTTTCATCGTTTGGATCGCTTGGATTGTTGCTAACTACCTGGTCAGCTCGATTTATCGGGGTGAGGGACGCTTCAAGCACATTTTCATCGGCAGCGCCTATGCGCTCTTGCCTTACATAGCTATTGGCATCCCGCTTGCTTTCATATCCAATGTTATGACGATGTCCGAGGCATCGATCTATCATTTCGTGGGCAATGCGATGACGGTATGGATCGGGCTGCTCATCTTCTGGAAAATTCAGAACGTCCATAATTACACGTTTGGGGAAACGATCATGAATGTTTTCCTTACGTTATGTACGATGCTTGTCATCGGTGTGCTTATTTTCATTATCATGGGACTTACCAGTGATCTTGGATCGTTACTTTATCAGATGTATCAGGAGGTGACCTTGAGATGATCCGGATGATCAAAACCAATAAAACAGCCATCATCGTTACCATCCTGATCTTGACGGCCGTCGTCACCTTCCTGACCCGTGCCAAGTTTGAGTTCAAAGATTCTGGACAACGCAGTTCGCAAGCGGTGCAGCAAAATACGACGGTAGAAGCAGCGAGTATTCCCGCCAAACTGCCGCTTGATACCGATTTCAAGCAAGTGGCAGAATCCGAGACATTGAGATTGAAAATGGACGACAAGACGGGACATTTTATCGTCGAGGACAAACGGAATGGCAATCTGTATCGCTCTTACCCAGATCCGAAATATTGGTCGAAAGAGAAGATTTCGGAGACCTGGAAAAAGCATTTGGCCTCACCGCTGATGGTCCAATATGTGGATTTTTCCAAAAATATTTTGCAGGCCAAAGAGACGAACCTGGCGGCGGAAGGCGGAAGCATCAAGGATATTCAAACGATTCCAGGCGGTTTCAAGCTTGTTTACGAATTTCCTGTGACGGGCTTCACGATTCCTGTTCAAGTAACGGTCTCTCAGGATTACGTTGAGACGAAAATCTTGCAGGAAGGCGTTAAGGAGACCAAAATGGGTCTCGTTTGGGTCAGGCCTTATCCCTTCTTAGGAGCGGAGTACACAGACGGACAGGACGGTTACTTGTTTATTCCGGATGGGGCAGGAGCTCTGGTGCGATTCAAGGATAACCAATTAAATGTCAACAAATTGTATGATGAATTAACATACGGCCAAGATATTGCATTCCCGGGAATCAACAACAACCGGAATAAAGTCATGATGCCGGTCTTCGGTATGAAGTCGGGATCGAAAGGCTTCCTGGCCGTGATGCACGAAGGCGATGAGTATGCAGACGTGGTCGCTGCTCCGGCAGGTGTCCTAAGCAATTACAACTGGATTGGGGCCCAGATGAATTATCGTTCCAGCTTCCTGCAGTTTACAACAAGAAATACGAATGTCCCTGATTCGTGGGGATATGTCGATTATGATCGGGATCACATGTTTGGGAGCGATCGTTCCGTTCGTTATTATATGTTGGACGAGAAGAAGACGGATTACGTCGGCATGGCAGAGACCTACCGCCAGTATTTAATGAAGGAGAAAGCGGTCAAACCGGTTACGGTCAAAGATCCGAATATCCCGTTATATACGAACATCATCGGTGCCGATCGGGAAAAAGGGGTCATTAGCGACCGCTACCTTAATTTGACCACGACGAGCGAAGGCATTCAAATTATGAATTCCCTGCATGACAAGGGCATCAACAATATGTCGCTCACCTTCACGGGCTGGCAAAAGGGCGGCTACAGTTCCTTTGGCCAAACGTTCCCGGTGGATTCCCGCCTTGGCGGAGACTCCGGCATGAAGGCATTCATTGATCATGCGCATGGACTTGGTTATCCGGTGTATTTGGAAGCACAGTATTCCTTGAATAATACAAAGGGCGGCGGGTTCGACGAGAAGTTTAACGCCATGGTTAACTTAGCCGGCCGGACGTTGATGCAGAGTCCTTTGTTCAACCGGGAGAGAACGCCGGTCGTTAGCGATAAATACATCGAACAAATGGTGGATAACGATTTGCCTAAATATAAAGCCATGGGTGTCGATGGACTTGCCGTCGGGTTGCTCGGCCAGAGGCTGTACAACGACTATAACACGGGGTACGGCTCCTCAAGAGACGAGGCCCGCAAAATTCAAGAACGGATTTTACAAAAAATCAAGGATACGCTTGGCGGTGTACAGGGGGAGAAATCCAATGTCTACGCACTGCCGCATATCAATTACATCCGAGACATGGTATATGACAATTCCTATGACTTATTTTCGGATGAATCGGTACCCTTCGCCCAAATTGCTACACACGGATTAGTTTCCTATTCATCGGAATACGTGAACAACCGCCAGGAAGACGTGAACGATTTCTTAAGGGATATCGAATACGGAGCGGCGCCATCCTTCGTATTCACGAAGGCCGAAACGAAGAAATACGTAAATTCTTACGGCTTACGCTTCTATAACACGTATTACCCGGATTGGGAGAACTTTGCATCCGAGCAGTATAAACGCTACAACGAAGCGCTTGGAGACGTGCAGGATCAGTTTATTACCGGGCATCGGAAGCTTGCTGATGGTGTGAAAGAAACGACGTATTCCAACGGAAAAAAAATTATCGTGAACTATAATTTGACGGAATATCGGAACGGGGATTTGGTCGTACCGGCACATAACTTTGTTGTTATTCGAGGAGGGGGAGGCAAATGAATCGGAAAGCAAGACTGAGGTCATCCCTGATCGAATATTTGGAAGGAACGCTGTTCATCGCTCCGTGGCTCATCGGTTTTATCTTTTTTATGGCGTTCCCGATCGGCTATTCCTTGTTTATGAGTTTTCAGGATGTAACTATAACTGCAACCAAAACGACGACCCGTTATATTGGCTGGACGCATTATAAGTACATTCTGTTTGAGAACGGGAGCCTGTTGTACAATCAACTGCTGCCGTTTCTGCGGCAAGCGCTTTTCATGATTCCGATCATTGTCATATTCGCGTTGTTAATTGCGATTATTTTGAATCAAAAATTCCCCGGACGCACGTTTTTTCGGGCCATCTTCTTCCTTCCCGTCATCTTGGCGACAGGCGAGGTCGTGAAGGAATTTCTGACGCAGGGCGAAGGCGATCTCGGCTTTATGTCCAAATTCAACATTTCAGGCCTTATCCAGGCTAACTTATCGGCCACGTGGTCAGATCCGCTGATTTCCATTTTGAACTCGTTTGTACTTATTCTGTGGTATTCCGGCGTGCAAATTATGATCTTCCTTGGCGGCAGACAGACGATTTCGAATTCCGCTTATGAAGCAGCCCGAATTGATGGCGCAGGACCTTGGGAAACGTTCTGGAAAATTACGCTGCCTGCCATGACGCCGTTTATTTTCCTGAATTTGATTTATACCGTAGTCGATCTCTTTACGTTTCCGACCAATCCGATTTTGTCGAAGGTAAGGGAGAGCGAATACGGACAATACAGCGCTTTGTTCTGGATCTACTTCATGATCATTGCCTTTTTCTTAGCGATCCTATTCATTATTTTCGCCAGGGTGACGAAATCACATCGTGCTTAACAAGTTTACGACAGGAGGGATGACGCTATGTTTCGTATCAAATTGAAAGAAGAGCAGACGGTCGGCATGCTGCAGCTGCTCAGCAAAATCCGCTATGCGGTTATCGGGCGGGAAGCGGATAAAGGTCTGTTATTCAAATTGTTCATCTACTTGATTTTGCTGGATACGGCTTACATTTATTTGAAGCCAATCCTTCACATGATAGCGACCATGGTTAAAAATGCAGATGATTTGCTGGATCCAGCCGTCAACTGGTTCCCGAGGACAATCTACCTCGGGAATCTCCAGGAGGCTTGGTCGTGGATGAAATATCCCAAGGCGCTGGGCATCAGCCTAGGCCTCTCGCTCTCTGTGGCTATCTTGCAAACCTTATCGTGTGCCGTTACCGGTTATGCGTTTGCAAGGCTGAAAATCCCATTTAAACGAGTGCTGTTTTTTTTCCTGATGTTAACCTTCATTGTGCCTATGCAGGTTACGATTCTGCCCAACATTATTTATGCCAGACAGTTAGGCCTGTTGAATACGATTTATCCGATCATCGTTCCGGCCTTTTTCGGCTTGGGGTTAAAAGGAGCGCTGTTCGTCATTATTTACCGCCAATTTTTCTCCACACAGCCGAAGGAATTGGAAGAAGCAGCACGGATTGATGGGGCCGGCGTGTTTAAAATCTTCTACAAGGTTATGATGCCGTTAGCCAAACCGGCGATTCTCGTCGTTTTTCTGTTTTCCTTCATCTGGACGTGGAACGATTTCTACCTGCCGAGCATGTACTTGTCGGATATCGAAACGGCGCCTTTATCGCTCGGGATAGAGAAGATCGCTTCAGCCCTGCGTCAGCAAGCCGAGGCTTATGGGCCGTCCGTGAATGACGAGGCGATTCGCATGTCCACAACATTCTTAATGATAATCCCGCCACTGCTGCTGTATACGTTCACGCAGCGATGGTTTGTAGAAGGCGTAGAACGTACAGGTTTAGTGGAATAGAAACTTGATCAGTGACAGTTGAAACGGAGGGTAAAAAAGAGATGAAACGTCTTCTCGCATTATGTTTAGCTGGCGTGCTGGTCACCATGCTGGCGGCATGTTCGAATTCAACAACGACGGCAGGCAAGTCAGCCGGACCGGTTAAAATGCTCTATATCAAACGAGGGGAAGGGACAAATGACCCTTATGTGGTGAAACATTTTGAGAAGGTAGGCTATACCGTCATTGATATGGCGGATAACGTGTTTAAACCGGAAAATCTAAACGGTTATGGCGTTGTTTATGTCAGCCCGACTGTCAATGCTTCCAGAATCAATGATCAGCTTAAGGGCTCGAAGGTGCCTATCGTTTTTGCGAAGCCGCAAGTGGCCAGTATTTCCGCATTAACGGGACTGCTGGATTACAATGAGCTCAGCGCGGCAAAAACCGTTCAAATCAAAGACAGCAAACATCCTTTGGCTGCTGGATTTAAAGATCAAGTAACGGTTTATAAAAATGACGGTAAAATCGGTTACGCCATCCCGGGCAAAGAGGGTGTTACGATCGTAACAGCTCCCGGTGATGATAAGAAAGCGGTTGTTTTTGGCTATGAGAAGGGCGCCAAAAATATGAATAATGAGCCGGTCGCTTCCCGGCAGGTATTTTTTTATTTGAGTGCAGGGGAAGAAATGAATCAGACGGATGACGGCTATAAACTATTGGATGCGGCTGTGCAATGGGCAGCTCAAAATGGACAAAAATAAACATTCCTGACAGGGAGGAAATTCGTCTATGAAAAAGGTAAATGCAGCCCTCATGGCTTGTATGGTCTTTGCACTCTCCGCTTGCAGCTCAGTGACCAGTCATCCTGTATCGGTATCCAACCAACCGGCATCCAGCGCGGCAGCCAAGTCGCAGAGCAATGGAAAAAGTGTGCTTTTTATCGGCCAAGAAGGCGGTGGCGACGGGATTGTGATCAAACGGTTCAAGGAAAAACACGGAATGAATGTCACCGTGGTTTCCGACAAAGAAGTGACGACAGAGAAAGCCAACGGCTTCAATTTGATTTTTGTTAGCGAGTCGGTTAATTCAGGGAAAATCAAGGATAAATTCGTGGCTATTCCAGTCCCTGTCATCTACGATGAGCCGCAAATTTCCGGTGATACAGGCATGACGGATGTTGACATGAACGGCAAGCTGGAGGGGAACAATGCAGCAAAGACGATTCAAATCCGCAATGGTCAGCATGCGTTGGCAGCCGGTCTCCAAAACAATGTGGATGTCTACAAAGATAATGGAAAAATGAGTTGGGCAACGCCGGGCAAAGATGCGATTGTTGTGGCAACCGTGCCAAATGATGAGATGAAGGCGACCATTTTTGCTTACGATAAGGGCATGACGAATGTGAAAGGGCAGACGGTTGCTGCACGTGAGGTTTTCTTTTACATGATGACAGGTGAAGAAATCAATCAAACGGATGAGGGATGGAAGCTGTTTGACGCCGCTGTCCGCTGGGCGCAAGAGAGCAAATAACATGAGTTCTTGAGAGAGGCGGGGAGTTAATGAAGCAGTTGTTTTCTTACTTAATGATCATCATCCTTATGTTTGCAAGCGCTGCCTGTTCCATGCCGACGACGCAAAAAGAAGCTGGAAACGGGAAGAAAGTTCTTTTTGTCGGCACGGACAGTGCAAACGACCGAATTGTGATGAAGCATTTCAAGGAGCTTGGTTATGAGACTACGCTGATGTCAGATAAAGAGCTTACTCCGGAACAGCCGGCCAATTACGGTTTGGTCTTTGTCAGCTCATTCGCAGGCTCTCATCGTGTTGCGGATAAATTGCTCGGATCAACTGCGCCTGTCATCTATGCCAATGGCAAAATATTAGGCGAAGTGGGATTGGCCAGCAAAGATAATTCGGATTACGGAGATTATACCGGCCTGTCGATCGTGATAAAAGAGAGTAAGCACGAGCTTGCGGCCGGATTACCGGGCAGCGTGGACATTTATAAAGAAGCGGCGAAGATCAGCTTTGTTGTGCCGCAGGGAGGCGTTATTATCGCCTCAGCACCGGATAACGATAAACGTGCCGTGATTTGTACTTTTGACAAAGGTACGAAAAATATGAGCGGCCAAGTTTTGCCGGCCAAGCGCTTGTTTTTCAATTTGACAGGCGGGGAAGAAATCAACAGGACGGATAATGGATGGAAGCTTTTTGATGCAGCCGTTCACTGGGCAGTGGGTAAAGGTTGAATCGGAATGATGCAACAAACAACCTATAATGTTGGAGAACCCCCCTAATGTAAACGTAAACATTTCGTAATAAAGTGAAAGTATACAAAATTTGAAATCACGATTGGGAGGTTCATAGAGAAAATGAAAAAATTTCTCAAAGCATCTTTAGCGATCACCTCGGCATTTGTTATCCTGACAGGCTGTACGTCCGAGCCAGCTCAAAGCGATAAACAGCAGCCCGTTGCATCAGCAAACAAATCACCGGATAACGAAATATTCATTTATACCGTGTATCCAGCCTTTTATGCCAAAGAAGATATCTGGGAGAAACAAGTGGGGCAATACCTTAAGAAGAAATTTCCAGATCTTACTTTCAAACACGTGCAGTGGGATAATCCCGGCCGGCAATATAAGGATCTGATAGCAGCTGGCACAATTCCTGACATTGTGATTGATAATGCCCGAATGAACTTGCAGCGTTATATTTTGAAAAACGATTTGCAGTACGATATGACAGACTTGATCAAAAAGTATAATTTTGACACAAGCACATTAAATCCTGCGGCAATGACGCAAATGAAGAACGTAACGCCGGAAGGAAAAATTTATGGTTTGCCTTTCCAAATGAGCGATTTCGTTCTGTTCTATAACAAAGATATTTTCGATAAATTCGGTGTGGATTATCCGAAAGACGGAATGACCTATGATGAAGTTTATGAATTAGCGAAAAAGCTGACTCGTGTCGAAGGTGAAAATACGTACAAAGGGTACCAACAGCATCCTGGTTTGTACATGACTTATAATCAGCTCTCCCTTTCACCTCTCAGCTTGACGGAAGACAGGGCGGAAATGAATACACCGGGCTGGAAGAAGGAAGTCGACAATTTAAGACGTTTCTATGAGATTCCGGCTAACCAATTTACATCCGTCGATGATTTCCCGAAAGGGAAAATGGCGATGAGTGTTCACGTGACAGAGAAGATCGTTCAGTGGTATGAGCAAAATAAAAACTTGAACTTTGATATCGCTGCAATGCCATCCTTCTCAGATGCGCCGGGCGTCAAAGCTCAGCCAAATCTATACTCGGCATACATTACCAAACAGTCGACCAAAAAAGATCAAGCTTTCCAAGTAATCCAGTACCTGCTTTCTGAAGAGATGCAAATCAATTTCGCGAAAGAAGGCATCATCGGACCGCTGCAAACGCAGAAAGTACAAGAAGCTTTCGGTAAAAACTTGCCGCAAATGCAAGGGAAACATACGCAAGCTATCTTCTACGGTAAAAATGCCATGCCGCCAGCGGCTCGCGCTTCAGGTTTAACTTACATTGACGTGCCGGTACACGGTGTGTTCCAGCCTCTGATCTTCGGAGAATCCAAGGACTCCGTAACCGCACTGCGCATGATTGAAGAATCTGCAACAAAAGCGATTCAGACTGAGAAAGCCGCCCAATAATGCAGCATAGGGCCTTCATTCCAATTTGAAAAAGGGGTGACCCATTTCATGAAACGTTTATTATTGCTCCTCATCGCTGTGTTTATGACTATCGCGATGAGCGCCTGTTCATCCTCAGAGAAAGCAGCTGATCCGGGCGTATCGACAACACCTGCGTCAACGGTTACAGCGACAGCAACGGCAACACCATCGGCGACTCCAACTGCTACGGCGAAGGCTTCTGAGTCTCCCGCAGCTTCGTCAACACCTGCAGCTTCAGTAACGCCTGCTGCAACCGTGGAAGCAACAAAAGCGGCAAGCCCTACGGCTGATGCAGCGAAGGCGCCGGCTGCGGCTTCCACAGCGAAGGCAAGTGAAGCACCTGCCCAGGCACCGGCTGCGCCAACGCCGGCTGCGAGCCAACCAGAGGCAGCTCAGAAAGCGGAGGTTTCTCCGCAAGGGAAGAAAGTGCTTCTTGTCGGCAGGGATTCCGAGCCGCTTCCCGCTGAAGACGTTGCGATTGCAAGCCGTTTGAAAGGGATGGGATTTAGCGTAACCCATCTTGCAGATCGTGAGCTTACTGCTGATGCGACGAAAGGGTTCGATTTAATCTACATCAGCCAAACGACGAATTCAAAATTTCTGAAAACAGGTGTGATGAAAGAAGTTGCCATTCCAACGGTGTATGTGAAAAGCCATGGGATGTTCTATCTCGGACTCTCCTCCCAAGAGGAAGGCACGACGGTCAAGAAGCTGAAATCAATTGATATCGTCGATAGTAAATCTAAGATTGCCGGCGGCTTATCAGGAACGGTAGAAGTTTACACGGAAACCGGCGATAATTTCGGCGTCAGTTATGGGCTTCCAGGCAAGGAAGCGAAAGTGATCGCTACGGTTCCCGGCGATAAAACGAAGGCTGCTCTTTATTACTATGATAAAGGCGCGAAAGGCGATAACGGTTATGAAGTGAAAGCGCGATTATCCTACTACTATTGGAGTAACGGCATGCAGGATACTTCTACGGATGCGGGCTGGAAGCTTTGGGATAACATTGTCTTGTGGACGTTGCAGAATGGATAACTAATTCTTACGGTTCGTGAAGGAGGTAATCGTCGTAATGAAACGAGTACAAATAAGTCTGGCTCTTGCGCTTACCCTTGCGCTGGCGGCTGGATGTACGAACGAGGCAGCTCCAAGTGCCAAACCGGGTGGAACGGATGAGAAAACCTCACCGCAAGCCCAATCGTCACCAGATAACGAATTGTTTATTTATACCGTATGGCCGGCTTATTATGTCAAAGAGGAAATTTTTCAGAAACAAGTCGGAGACTTTATTAAGAAGAAATTTCCGAATGTCACGATCAAACACGTAGCTTGGGACAATCCAGGCAGACAGTACAAGGACTTGATCGCAGCCGGGACGATTCCTGATATTATCATGGACGACACTCGGATGAACGTTCAAAGGTATTTGATCGATAATGACCTTCAATATGATATTAGCGATCTGATCAAAAAGTATAACTTCGATACGAGCAAATTGAATCCGGCTTATATGGCGCAAATCAAAAATTTAACCCCGGATGGAAAAATATACGGGCTTCCGTTCTATAACAACGATTTTGCTTTATTTTACAACAAAGATATCTTCGATAAATTCGGTGTTGATTACCCGAAAGATGGCATGACATACGATGAGATCTACGAGTTGGCGAAAAAGCTGACGCGCGTTGAAGGTGACGTTACGTACAAAGGTTTCTCCCAAAACCCGGGCCATTATTTAAATTATAATCAATTGTCCCTGTCCCCGTTAAGCAAAACTGAGGATAAAGGTGATATGAGCGATCCCAATTGGAAGAAGCTGGTAGACAACATGAGGAGATTCTACGACATTCCAGCCAACCAGTTTGATACGGTGGAAACGTTTGCCTCCAAGCCAAGTATCGCTATGGCCGTCGCAACGGTGAGTGATCATTTAGTCAAGTTTTATGAGGAAAACAAAAACTTGAATTTCGACATTGCTTCTGTTCCGTCTTTAAGTGATGCCCCTAACACCAAATATCAGCCGAATGTGTACTCGATGTACATCACGAAGCAATCGAAGAAAAAAGATCTTGCCTTCCAGGTCATGGATGCACTGCTTTCGGAAGAGCATCAAATTGAGCTTGCCAAAGAAGGCGTCATCGGTCCGCTCCAGACGGATGCGGTCAAAGCAGCCTTCGGGAAAAACTTGCCTCAAATGCAGGGTAAGCACGTAGAATCCATTTTTAGCAGTCAAAATGCGATGCCTCCTGCTGCACGTAATTCTGGTTTAGTTTGGTATGACGTGCCTGTTCAAGGCGTATTCCAACCGCTTATTTTTAAGGAGTCCAAAGATTCCGTAACAGCGCTCAGGATGGTTCAGGAACAAGCTACGAAAGCCATTGAGACCGCAAAAGCAGCTAAAAGTGAAATTAATAAGGCTGCAAGCACGACCAAATAACCGTTTACCAACCATGCTAACATACATGACAAATCAAATTTAGAAAGGTGAGTTCACGTGAAAAAATTTGTATTCTCGCTACTGTCTATCCTTCTCATGTCACTAACTGTCCTTCCGTTTGCTTTCGCAGCAGACACGGATACACCAGCCGCAGCGGTTAAAAGTGTTGACGACTTCAAAGATTTGAAAAACTTACCCCAAGCAGACAAGGATAAGTTTGATTCACTGATTCAAGACGGCGTATTTAATGGGTTGACGGAAGATACGTTCGGACTGGACGCTCGGATGAACCGGGCACAGTTTGCAAAAGTGGCTGCCATTATTTTTAACCTTGAAGTTGACGATACGCTGACGGTTTCTTCTTTTACTGACGTCAGAAGCGACGATCCGGCCAATTCTTATGCGCTTCCTTATATTGAAGCATTGAAGAAGGCGGGACTTACCAATGGTTACGATGCAGAAGGCAAAACGTACAAACCGGCCGGCGACGTTTCCCGTCAAGAGCTGGCAGCTTTCCTGATTCGTGGTTTAGGTCTGGATGATGAGGCAGCCTCAGCTACGCCGGTTGATGATTCTACGGTAGATGACTGGGCCAAAGGTTATGTTTCACTTGCACTAGAGAAAAACTTGCTAGCAAATCAATCGGCGGGTAAATTTAGCGGTAAAACATCTGCTACACGTAAAATGCTGGCTCTTGCCAGCTTTGCAGCCAAACAAATTCTTTCCGGTAGTGAGCCGGAACAAACAGAAGAGCCAGAAGTTAAGCCGGAGACTGGCAAAGATCCTGCAGCGCCAGCTGGCGAAATTTCCGCACAAGGCAAAAAACTGCTTTTCATCACACGTCAAAGCTCACAAATGACACAACTGAAAGATAACCCGGATGATGAGAAAATTATTGGCCGCTTGAAAGATCTTGGTTTCAGAGTAACATGGGTGAACTGTGATAAATTTACGGCAGATAAAGCAGATGGATATGATTTGGTTTTCGTCAGCAACACGCTGAACTCCAAATATCTTCGTTCCGGCATTATGAAAGATATTGCGATCCCAACAGTTTACTTGAAAAATCACGGCATGTACTATCTGGGTCTTTCCTCTCAAGAGGAGAACACCAACGAATATAATATCAAATCTACAACGATTGCTGAGCCAAAAGATAAAGCTGCGGCAGGACTTTCCGGTGAAGTAGATCTTCTATTAACGACAGATCCAAAAACAGCTATGGCTTATGGCCTTCCAGGCAAGGACGCTACGGTTATTGCGACAGTTCCAGGAAAACCGAAAGAAGCAACTATTTTCTACTATAACAAAGGAACGCACTCCGATAGCGGCTATGAGGTGCAAGCGCGTCTCTCCTTCTTCTCCTTTGCCGGTAATTACGATAACGCTACTGAAGATAGTTGGAAGCTTTTGGACGCACTTGTTTTGTGGACACTGCAAAACGGCTAATAGCTTTGCATCAACATGTCGAACTCCAGTTTTCGAACTGGAGTTTTTTCTCTAGCCAAATCCGCACATACAGGAGCGTGAGTGGTCATGAATGTCCTTCAACAAGCAAGCTCTGCACATCTGGTTCAAGCGGAAGGTGTCACTCGCATATTTGGGCGCGGCTCGGCGGCTGTTCATGCATTAAGAGGAGCGAGCTTAAGTATTCCTTCTAAGCAGCTCATTGCACTCAGAGGCCGTTCGGGCTCTGGCAAAACCACATTAATCAATATTTTGGGTGCGCTGGATAGACCAACAGAGGGACGGGTGTTCTTTAACGGCAATGAAATCAGCGGTTATTCCGAAAGCAAACGTAACGCCCTCCGGCGAAAGGATATGGGGCTTATTTTTCAATCATTTGGCCTTGTTCCGTTAATGACCGCGTATGAGAATGTAGAGTTTGGCTTGCGTATTGCCGGCGTAAAGTCAGTGAATTTTAAGGAGTATACCGAGAGTGCACTAGAATATGTAGGGCTTAAGGCGAGGATGAAGCATAGGCCGTTTGAAATGTCTGGGGGAGAGCAGCAGCGGGTGGCGATTGCAAGAGCGATTGCCCACAAACCGACGTTAATTCTTGCAGATGAACCGACGGCTGAATTAGACAGCAAGATGGGGGCGCAAGTGATGCGGGTATTCAAAGATTTGGTGCAGCATGAGGGCATGACCATTATCCTCACGACGCATGATCCCGCCATTATGAGTTATGCCGATCATGTTTACGCATTGGAGGATGGACAAATTGTCGATGCGACTTAAACGCGCAGTTATGCCGGTTATTGGCCTATGCTGCATGGCGTGGGTGCTGGCGGGGTGCGCGCTTTTGCCCGTTGAGGAAGGTGAGCTGAAACCGCCGCTTGTCGAGCCCGCTAAGGAAATCTTAAACCTGTACACGGTCAAACGCAGCAATATTGCTCAACAAATTACGGGTGTTGCGACATTTGCTTCCGATAAAATGGACTATTTATTTTACTCGGAGTCCGGCGGACGTTTGAAGCAAATCAACGTGAAACTGGGGGATCAGGTAAAAGCCGGGGACGTACTGGCAACAACAGAAACGTCCGATTTGGATATGAGAGTGAAGCTCCAGCAAATCGCCATTGAGAAGTTGAAAATTTCACTTCAGCAAGCCATGGCGGAGAAAGATGGCGATGATCCCGATATTCGGATGAAGCTGCTCGATATGGAGAGCGCCCAGCTGCAACTGGAATCGCTGCAGAATCAACTCCAGAATACAAGGCTGACGTCTACCATTGACGGAGTTGTTACGTTTATCGATACACTTCAGCCAGGGGACCAAGTCGTTGCTTACAAACAGGTCATCACGCTTTCCGATCAGAAACAGATGAAGCTCGTTTATACGGCTTCAAGCAGCAATGATCTGGGTGGAGTCGAAGTCGGCATGGATGTAACGGTGAAAATCAAAGATAAAACCTATCCGGGGAAGGTTGTTCAAACGCCTCTCTCCGCGCCGCCAAACAGTAATAAAGCGATTCAGGATAAAAATGCGAAAGCCATCTACATTCAGGTGACAGGTTTGCCACCGGATGTTGTGATTGGCAATCAGGCGGATATCACGATTGTGACCCAGAAGCGCGATCAAGTGATGGTAATCCCAAGAGCCGGACTGCGCAACTACATGGGTCGGGATTTCGTCCAGGTGCTCGATGGTGAAAGCCGCAAAGAAATTGATGTGGAAAAGGGTATCGTTGCGGCGACAGAAGTGGAAATTCGCAAAGGGTTAAGTGAAGGGCAGCAGATTATCCTGAACAACTAGGAGGCTAAGACGTTGGCGTTATTTATCATGATCTTGCGCAAAATGATCAATAATAAATGGCTAGAGCTTAGCTTGTTGTTCGGGCTTGTGCTGTCCGTCGCATTGGCGAGCAGCATGCCGATTTATACGAGTGCCATTTTGCAACGGCTGCTCATTCAAGAAATGCAGCAGCTGCAGCTGGGCAGCAATCAATATCCGGGCATTTATTGGCTGTCAGCCTCTTTTTCCGCGCAAGAAAAACAAGCGAAGCATGTCACGATAGCAGAAACCGAGCAGTTTCTTAAGGGAAAAGAAGGGCGATTCGGCATCCCGGTGCAGTCCTTCGTGCGTGAAAGGGCAACACAGCGTTACAATTTAACACCCGCTGAGCCGGATAAAATCGATGTTAATGTGCAAAGATCAGCCGATATTTCCGCAATCGATGGCATGGAGAGCCACATCAGACTTGTAGATGGGCGGCTTCCGGCGAATGAGCCGGTTAACGGTGTGTATGAAGCCCTTGTTGCTCCAGAGGCATTAACTGAGCTCGGGATGGTGCTGAACACCGTTTTCATTATCAAAGATGCGGGTTTGCAGGAGCCGATCTCCATTAAACCTGTCGGCGTGTTCGACCGCAAAGACTACACCGATATTTTTTGGTACAACAATACGAGCAGTTATAAAAACAGCTTTCTTATCGATTTTCAATTGTTCGAGAAAGCGTTTACGGTGGATGGCAAGTTAAATGTTCAATCCAGCTATTGGTATTTTGCGCTTGATTACAAGCTGTTGACTTTGGCCTCCGCCGACGGATTTCTGTACAACGATGAAGCGATCAATACCTACATGGATGCTCATTATGAAAACCATAATAAAAACGTGCCAGCGCTCCAAACACTCACTAACTATTATGTAAAAGAAGCGAATTTGCGGAAAATGTTATGGTCACTTAATGTGCCTGTTATGCTGATGCTCGCTTTTTACTTATACATGGTGGCTAACCTCATCACGGAAAGGCAAAAAACAGAGATCGCCGTGCTGCGCAGCCGGGGAGCCAGCCGCTGGCAAATTGTGCTTAGTTACGCCGTTGAAGGCGTAGTGCTTGGGGCGATTGCCTATGGGGTAGGGCCGTATATTGGCGAATCGATTACAAGCTTATTAGGTGCTTCTAATGGATTTCTTGAATTTGTCCAACGCGCAAAGCTGGAAACTGCGCTTAATCAGGATGCTTTTCTCTATGCGTTGATCGCAATTTCAGCATCGCTTGTCATGACGATTATTCCCGTTATCCTTGCCACAAGAGTCACCATTGTCGGCCACAAGCAGCAATCAGCGAGACTGCAGAAACAGTCTTTTTGGCATAAATTTTTTCTCGATATCGCGATCATCGGTATTTCGTTATACGGATTGCAGAATTACAAAACGAGGGTCAAAGATATCCTTTCACTCGGTTTGAAATCAGGTGATTTGCGAGTAGATCCCCTGTTGTTTCTCATTCCCGCGATGTTTATTTTCGGACTCGGATTGCTCGTGCTTCGTTTATATCCCTTATTCATGAAGCTTCTGTACAGAATCGGGAAACGCTGGTGGCCGCCAACTGTGTACACGACTTTAATCCAGGTGAGCCGTTCGATTATTCAGTATCAATTTATTATGGTGTTTCTCATCATTACGATTGCTACCGGACTGTTCAGCGCAAGCGCTACGCGTACCATCAATCAGAACACGACGGATAAAATCCGGTATTCCGCCGGTTCCGATATCGTCATGCAGATTCATTGGGAAAACGATGCGCCACCGGCTATCTTATTTGGCGCAGAGGAATCGAGCGATGACAGTTCGTCTGAGGAGGCTTCATCGAATGATGCTGCAGTAACTCCACCGCCTAAGGTTCAATATAGCGAGCCGTCTTTTTTACCGTTTACTCAGCTGCCAGGCGTGGAACATGCAACTAAGGTGTTTGTCAAAAACGATGCATCCTTCACCAAAGGTAAAACGAACGCCAAAGTTGAGCTGATGGGCATAGACACCAAAGCCTTCGGCGAGACGGCGTGGTTGAGAGATCATTTGCTGGATCATCATATATACGAGTATTTAAATTTAATTGCCAAAAATCCTTCTGCTGTTCTGATATCAAAGTCGGTGGCGGAAGAATACGGCGTCCAAGTAGGAGATACCCTGTCGGTCGGTTGGGGAAACCTCGAACCTGCTTCCGTGACCGTCTTCGGGATCATTAATTATTGGCCTTCCTGGAATCCTAATCCGGGAGCGGGTGATACGATTTCGGTTACCACGAAGCAAGGGACGACCACGAAGGTAAAGAAACCGATGCTAATCGTCGGTCACCTCACGTACATTCAGAATAACATCGGAATTGAGCCTTATGAGGTTTGGATGAAACTGAAACCGGAAGCAAGCAGTCAAGCCGTGTATCAGGCTGTGATCAAACACGGGTATGATATCGAATCGTTGACCGACGCCAAACAAGCGCAGATCATAGCTGTCAAAGATCCTTTTCAACTCGCGATTAATGGTGTTATGACGTTAGGATTTATCATTTCGGTTGTCGTTTGCTTTTTCGGTTTCCTGCTCTACTGGGTGTTGTCGTTATCCGCTCGGACCCTGCAGTTCGGGATTTTCAGGGCGATGGGCGTTTCCGTCGCTCAACTGATTGGCATGCTGATCGGTGAACAAGTGATGGTATCGGGCGCAGCGATTCTTATTGGGATGATGACGGGCAATATCGCCAGTCATTTGTTTGTTCCCTTATTCGAGTTATCGTTCGATCCCAGCACACAAGTGCCTCCGTTTCAAGTTACGTTCGATCCGCGCGACCATGAGCGGCTGTACGCGATCGTTACCGCCATGATTACAATTGGGCTTGTGGTGCTCGGACATATCGTCTCGCGAATCCGGATACATCAGGCCGTGAAGCTTGGGGAGGATTAAGATGATCCATTGCGATAATCTGGTTAAAATCTACAAAATTGCCGATTTGGAAGTCGTGGCGCTGCAAGGCTTGGATCTGCATGTGGAAGCTGGCGAGCTGATGGCTATTATCGGCAATAGCGGAAGCGGCAAATCGACGCTGCTCAATATGCTTGGAGGACTTGATCGTCCTTCGGCCGGGCGTTTGATCGTAGACGGCAAGGATCTGCTCAGCATCCGCGAAAAAGACCTCGTCAAATATAAGCGCGAATCCGTCGGCTTTGTCTGGCAGAACAATGCGCGCAACTTAATCCCTTATTTGACCGCTCAGGAAAATGTGGAATTGCCCATTCTGCTGCAGGGCAAACGGAAACGGGAGCGCGCGCTTGAGCTGCTGGAAGCCGTCGGGCTTAGCCACAGAAGGAATAACAAGTTGAACCAGTTATCCGGTGGAGAGCAGCAGCGCGTGGCGATTGCGATTGCCCTTGCCAATCATCCGAAGCTGCTGCTTGCCGATGAACCTACGGGCTCGGTCGATACGCGCATGGCGAACCAAATCCTTGATTTGTTCCGGCAGCTTTCCCGGGAACTGGGGCTCACGATCGTGATTGTGACACATGATCCCATGCTCGCCAAGAAGGTGGATCGTGTGGTTGCGATCCGGGACGGACGAACGTCGTCAGAAATTTTACGGCGTAAGTCGTATGAGCAAGAAATGCAGGATTTAGAAGAAGGCATTGAAGAGGAAGAAGAGGAGTCTCACGACGAATATGCGGTGCTTGACCAAGCCGGTCGGCTGCAAATTCCTGCGAGCTACTTGGAATCCATCGGCATGAAAGAAACGAACAAAGTGAAGGTTACGGTGGAGGACGGCAAAATTGTGCTCATACCTCCTATCAAAGTATAACGAAGGAGCAATTGTCGATGATTAGTCAGCAAACGAAACAAATACCGGATACCCTGCTGCTGGAGGAGCGGGCAGGGCACGTGCTTAGCGCCATTATCGGGATGGCGGATGAGGATTTCGGATATATTCCTTTTTTTGCCGCGAATTTGATGGAGAAGCCGGCGTTTTTGACCCATGGGGATTGGGATTACGGCTCCAGCCATGGCCGCTTGGTGGATGCTCTTATTTTGGCCAGACATATGACAGGAGACGAGCGGGGGCGGGACATTGAGGAGCGTTACCGAGCTAACTTCCTCAGCTTTTTTAAAGAGGATGGTCTCAGCTACCGGCAAATCAATCCGAAGGCACCTTGGGAAACGAACGCAAACTTGATTGACCAGCGGGCTGTCATTCTTGCATTGACTTCCTGGTTTATGTCAACAGGCGACCGCAAAATCAAGCATGTGGCTGATAAACATGTGGCTGCGCTCAAACGTATCGCGATTAAGGAGAAAGACGTGTGGTACTATCCGGCTTCCGAGTACACCGTCAATGGCTGGCCGTCCACGAACGCGATCCAGCTTCGATTGGCCCCGGATCCGGCGGCATTCTGCGGACGTTTGGTCATGCCGCTGCTCAAATATTATGAGCTGACAGGAAATATGGATGCATTCGAGCTGTGTCAATTTTTCTCGGCGCTTATCGTTCATCGCAGCGGTGTGTTTAATCCGGATGGCAGCTTTAACGATTCGCTTGCTTACCGCAGCGGCCACTTCCATACCCGTATTGGTACACTTGATGCGCTCGCGCGTTTCGCTTTGCATACACAGGATGCTTCAATCATCCATTTCGTCAAGAAGAGCTATGACTGGGCGTTAACTCGCTCCACAACGTTTGGCTGGACGCCTGGCGATATGCACGAACAAGCTTTTGAGCATGAAACTTGCTCGCTCGTTGACTTGATTTCTACAGGAATTACGCTGGCTAGAGTCGGATATGTGGAGTACTGGGGCATCGTAGAACGCTTCATGCGCAACCACTTAACCGAGTCGCAGCTGCTGAATCTGGATTGGGTTGTGGGAGCTGACAGCAAAGCCAATGATGATGTTGGGATGAAATCTTTCTTCAACGTGGCGGAACGTACGCGTGGCGCATTCGCCGGTTACTCCGCTCCAAACGATTTCTGCTGTAATGTCAGCGGAGGCAGAGGGCATACCAGCGATTTGCAAACCTGCTGTATCGGCTCGGGGACGCGCGGTTTATTTATGGGCTGGAGCAATACGATTACGGAGCATAACGGGACGATTAGCGTAAATTTTCTGTTGAACCGGGGCTCACGTTGGCTTGATGTCTCCAGTCATTTGCCTCACGAAGGCAAGGTGGAACTGGAAATTCATCGCAGTGTGCCAAGATTGCTGGTTCGCATCCCTGAATGGGCAGGCTACGCGAAGGTGGAAGTCTACCGTGAACTTGGCGATAGCGTACGGACACAATCCGGCAGCGAACCAAGCATGTGGGTGAACCAACGCTTCCTCGCGCTCGGCCCGGTTCAGGCAGGAGAGAAGATTACGCTAACCTTCCCGCTTAGTGAACGCCAAACCATAGAGAAGGCGGTAGGACAGGAGTTTATCACGCGTTGGCGCGGGGATGATGTCATTCATTTGAGTCCGGCAGGGACGCATCACCCCTTTTATAACAACCGGAAAATATTCGAGAAAGCACCTCTCCGTTCAGGCCAGTATCGCCGATTACAGGAAGAATTTTATTGGTAAAAAGGAGGGGCAAATGAGTACATATTGGGCTGGCCCCTTACTCAAAGAGGGATTCTCCATCATTCGGTTAACCGACGAAGAAAGCCGTTCCTCCGCGGAGCTGATCCCGGCAATCGGCAATAATCTTTATCGTTTCACGTGCGATGGGGTTGAAGTTCTCATGCCGCCTGCGAGCTTAAGCTCGTTATGGCATGAACCCAATGAGGTGTTTAAATACGGGACACCACTATTATCTCCGCCGAACAGGGTTCTTAACGGTCGTTTTTTATTCAAAGGTCGTGAATATAAGCTGCCTCTGAACGAGCCTCCTGATCATCATTTGCATGGTGAAATATGTTCAAAGGCATGGAAAGTGGTTGGCTACGGCGCTTCCGAAGAGGAAGGGGCTTGGGTCACCAGCCAATTTCGTTACGCTGATCATCCTGAGATTATGGCCTATTTTCCTCATATGCTGGTCTTTACAATGACATATCGGCTGAAGGCTGGCCGACTTTATCTGGAAGGGGGGATTGAAAATAAAGGCGTGGAGGAAGCCCCGTTCGCTTTTGGGCTGCACCCTTACTTTGCAGTACCGTTTGGGGACGGTGAAGAAATTTCACTTTGTGTACCTGCGGCTGCGGAATGGCCCGTTACGAACCAGGCATTCGTCATCGGCACGCCGGAGGAATCGGCATTCAGCCGAAAGCTTCGGCAAGGTGCTTCTATCGAGAACTACCCGCTGCTTGGCTGTTCTCTGATAACCATGAGTCAGGATGGGGATCGAACATGCCGGATTGAAATGAAAAATCGGAACTATACGATTGCTTACCGGTTCGATCAAACCTTTCCTAATGTGGTCTTATTTCGACCAGATTGGGCATCAGCTTATTCTCTGGAGCCTTACACCTATGTTACGGATGCCTTTAATCTACCTTACGAACACGAACTGACAGGAGCCCGGGGCATACGGGCAGGTGAACAAGTCCGATTCACGACAGGGATGTGGATTGAAAAATAAGGAGGCGTCGCGTTTGGTTAACTTAGACTTGAGTATCAAGCCGAAATGGCCGGCACGCAAAGATTTCCGTATCGGCTGCATCGGTTCCGGGTTCATTATGCGAGACTGCCATCTTATCGCTTATCGCGATGCCGGTTTCAATCCGGTGGCGATCGCATCGAGAACCTACGATAACGCCAAAGCCGTTGCAGAACTGCGGAACATTAAAACTGTGCACAGGACGTGGGAGGAGCTCGTTCAAGATGAGCAAATCGAGATTCTGGATATTGCTTTTCCTCCTGACCGGCAGCTTGACGTTGTTCGTCTCGCAGTGAAGATGAAGCATATCAAGGGAATTTTGTGTCAAAAACCGTTGGCGATGAACTCTAAAGAAGCGAAGGAAATCGTGGACTTGTGCGAGAATGCAGGGATCAAAATCACCGTCAATTCCAACATGAGGTATGACCAATCGATGCGTGCCCTCAAGACTATACTTGACCGGGGATATCTGGGGCAGCCTGTGTTAGCATCAATAGACATGCGTGCGATTCCGCATTGGCAGGATTTTCTGCATAAGTATGAAAACCTTGAGATTTTGAATATGGGCATTCATCATATTGATGTGTTCAGGTATTTGTTCGGCGATCCGGAGAGAGTTACAGCCGTTACACGCCGCGATCCTAGAACCAAATTTCCGCATATAGACGGGATATCGCAATATACGTTCCAGTATGCGAACGAGTTAATGGCAACCAGTCTCGATGACGTTTGGGCATGGCCGGGGGAAGGCACCGAGAAGGACATTTATATCAAATGGCGGGTTGAGGGACTGGACGGCATGGCACAGGGCACGATCGGGTGGCCGAGGTATCCGGAGAAAGAAACGTGAACAAAACCTGTTCGGCCTGCAGACTTTGCTGAAATTTGCCCGCGATTTGGGAACGCCGTACGTGATCAGTGAGACGGGAACTTATAACACGGAAAGCGACTGGGTGTGGGACCCGAAAAATGGCTCGGAAAAAGCCTACGAAGAGACGTGCCGCCAAATCGAATCCTTAGCCAAGTTTGCCTATGACCATGGATCGGTATTCCTTGTGGAAAACTACGTAAATAACGTAATCGGTTCCGTTGACGCGCTGACTCGTTTATTCTCCGATGTGAATCATCCAGGTCTTGGCCTGCTGATGGACCCGACGAACTATTTCACGGACAGCAACATTGGCCACGTCGACGAGACGCTGAACCGCATTTTCCATACGCTCGGAGATAAAATAAAAATTGCCCATGCCAAGGACTGTAAGCCTGCTGAAGATTTGTCGGAGAAGCATGCAACAATCGACGCCGTCGAATCACACACCTTCCGTGGTGCAGGCGCTGTTGAGCTTCCAGCTCCTGGACTGGGAATTCTGAATTATGACTTATATTTGCAAAAGCTGTCTAAGCTTCACCCGAATATTCCCATTATTATTGAGCATCTGGATGAGCAGGATATCCCGCGCGCCAAAAAGTTCCTTGACGACAAGCTGAAAGCAATTGGCGGTTAACAGGTAAAGGATGAGGGAGTGAATTGACATGTCTGTAAAAAAGAAAAAAAGGGACTACAGCATTACTGGAGCTGAGAATAAACGGGCAATTGAGCTCGGGCTGGCGGAGGCGGAATGGTATACGTGCCCGATCCCTCGCCAGCGGATGAAAGAATTGATGAAACGGAAAGATGGCCCGGCCATTCGCGACACCATCATTTGGATTGGCGGACTTTTCATTTTGGGATATCTCGCCTTTTTGTCGTGGGGAACCTGGTGGGCTATTCCCGCCTTTCTCGCTTATGGCATTCTCTATGCGACCCCAGGCGATTCCAGATGGCACGAGTGCGGCCATGGAACGGCATTCAAGACGCCTTGGATGAACGAGGTCGTGTATCAATTCGCGTCTTTTCTCGTCTTGAGGTCCGCTACACCTTGGCGGTGGAGCCATGCCCGCCATCATACGGATACGATCATCGTGGGACGTGATCCGGAAATTATTACCGAACGGCCGCCAATTTGGAAAATCCTCATTATGCAAATTTTTCATCTGTATGGCGGTCCTATCGAAATCAAACGTTTTTTTCTGCATACGTTTGGCAAGTTGGATGAGCAGGAGAATGAATACATTCCCTCCTCTCAGCACCGGAAAACATTCCGCGAAGCGCGCATTTATATGCTCATTATTCTTGCTGTCTTGGCAGCATGCTTGTTCACTGGGAGCCTATTGCCCGCAATGTTCGTGTTTCTGCCTTCGTTTTACGGTGGAATCGTCGTGCTGCTGTTTGGTGTTACGCAGCATCTAGGTCTCTATGAAGATGTGCTCGACCATCGGTTAAACACCCGGACGGTTTATATGAATCCGATTTTCCGCTTTCTCTATTGGAACATGAATTATCATACGGAGCACCATATGTTTCCGATGGTCCCTTACCATGCGCTGCCAAAGCTGCATGAAGAAATGAAATCCGATTGTCCGGCAGCCAGGCCAAGTCTGTGGGCAGCTTTGAAAGAGGTTGTTGGCGCACTAAGAAAGCAGAAGCAAGATCCTGCTTACGTTGTGGTGAAACCACTGCCCAAAACGGCGCGCCCTTATATGTACGGGCCTGCTCATATGTTAAAAGATAGGAGCGAATTAGGATGAGTCTCGGAGAATGGATCGAAGCCTGCCCAGCAGACGAAGTGGAGATCGAAGATGTTATTCGTTTCGATCATCAGGATCGCACGTTTGCGATATATCGTACGGAGAAGGGCGACTACTATGCCTCGGATGGTTTTTGCACCCATGGCAAATTTCATTTGTCCAATGGTTTAGTCATGGGCAATCAGATTGAGTGCCCTAAGCATAATGGCCGTTTTGACATCCCCACGGGTGTCGCGAAACGTGTGCCTGCGTGTGTAGATTTGCAGACGTATCCGGTAAAAATAGAGGCGGGGAAAGTGTTTATTCAAATTTGAGCTTGAGTTTCAAGCCCGACTGCTTGATGAACCCTGACGGAGGAGACTTTGTCAGGGTTATTTGCGAGTGTTGGCCTCCCGCTAACGGACCCAGATACCTCTATTTGCTGCTTTTGGGTTGCGGTGTTCTTACTCTCATATCCAGCTTAGGTTTTGATGGGCGCAAAATAGACCATCATCAGCAGGATGAATAAAACAACCTATAAAATTGCATAAAAGCCCCCATAATTTGGTCGCGTTTTTGTAATAAAGTTAGTCCATGCAAGAAAATGAACGAATGAGAGCGGGGCTGATTACTTTGAGGCATTAGTTTTGTTCCATACATAATGTAAGCGTTTTAAAACGGGGTATCATCATAATAGGGAGGTGCACGAAATGAGGAAAGAACTTGCTCTGTTACTATCATTTATGCTGCTATGTTACTGTTTTGCCCCTTTAGTCCGTGCAGAAGAAGCTGCTGCACCACAAACGTCATCCACAACGACGGCGACACCAGCACCAAAATCAACAACAAAACCAGCGGCAACGAAACCGGCAGCTTCTTCTTCAAGCGTAACTGCCGACACTTATTTAGCTGACCAGCTCAGTGATTTAAAAAGTCTTTCGAAGGATGACAAGAAAAAAATCAGCGCTCTCCTAAAAATGGGCGCGATTGAGAAGTCATCTGGGGATACTTTTGGTGTGGATGATACCATCAATCGAGCTCAGTTAGCAAAAACAGCAACACTCGTTTTGGGATTGACCATGGACAACATGGCTAAGGGATCGAGCTTCACGGACGTCCAAACGAATGATGCATCACGAATCTATATTGAAGCACTAAAAAAAGCGAATCTGACCTACGACGTGGTTGATAACAAATTCAATCCGACAGCGGTCGTGACCCGCCAAGAGCTGGCGATGCTGCTGATCAAAGGGCTTGGCCTAGATGATAAGGCGAAAGCGGCAGCTCCTAGTAAAGATGAGACGGTAGACGCGAATTATAAAAGCTATGTCACCTACGCCCTACAGCAAAAGCTCATGACCAATCAGACAGGCGGTAAATTCGGCGGCAACGTTAACGTGACTCGAAAAACACTGGCACTTGCTGCTTATGCAGCGCTGCAGCTTCATCTGACAACGGCTAAGCCTGCTAAAGCTTCGATTGCGGAAGTAAAAGTTATCGGGAAAAATAAGCTAACCGTAAGGCTGAATCGTGAAGTTGACAGCAATAAGGCTGTTCTGAACGTGACGAAAATGGGGTATTTAGATTCGGACAACAAGCCCGTTAAATTCGAACCGATCACCTCATGGTCTGATGACAGCACGATAGCAACGCTTGAAATGAGTGACGACTTAGAATTTGCGCAATATCAAGTCATCTTAAGCGGCGTGGATGTTGAAAACGGCACGATGGGGTTTATCGCTGAGAATGAAAGGGCAGCTAAATTTGAATTCGTTACAAACACGGAGAAATTGCCATGGTCAAAGGCGCTTATAACTTATAAGGCCCTTAATCAATATGGTGAGACAATGAAGTTATCGGCGAGCAATGTGAACGTGTATGTAAGCGCACCGAAAAAAGTTCAATCAACTATTTTGGCCGATAGCAATGCAATTATTTTGGATTTAAGCGATTTACGTCCAGATGATGCGATTACAGTTAATGTGCTGGAGAAAAGTGGATATCTAAATGTCATCAAAACATTCACGATCGGTGACATGCCGCAAGTGAAGAAAGTCGACTTAGGTGATCCGAAAAACAATTTGAAGTTGCCGGTCGGACAACTCGTGTTTCAAGCCGGAGGGCGGGCATACCTCACCTTTAAGGCTTATGACCAGTACGGCAATCGAATTGTAGATTCTAAAATTTTGAATATGGGAATATTCAAATCTTTTACCGGGGCCCTTGGTAATGTTTTCAAAACGGATGATCCTAATGATTTCGTTGATTTCGATAACGACGGCTACCCGGAATTGCAATTGGTCGTCTACTCGGATTTGGACAGTAATAAAGAAGTGACGCTAAATTTAATGTTTAACGGGGAACAGATATCACAAACATTGAATGTAGCAGCACCGAAAACCGCATATTCCGTTGTAATCGGACCCGTACTCACGCCATTGACGGAAGGCGATAAAGATAAAGCGATAAGCTTGAAAATTATCGATTCGTCAAACCAGGAGTTAACTTCAACAGAAATAGCTGCGCTAGAAACAGCTGGCAAAATCTCTGTATATGCTACAGGAGGCCTTGTAGTTGAAGCGAGTCCGAAGACCCGTACAGATCCGAAAACAAATATTACGCGCAATGTAGGCATAGACCTTAATGGTACTATTCACGTCAAACAGGTGACGTCGGCAGGACCAGCCACGATTTATGTCCGAGTGAACGGTCTCGATCAAACGTTTAGCCTTCCTATGATGATCGAACCGGCTCGTAAGCCTAATTCTATCAAGCTGGATGAAGGAAACTCCGCAAGAACCATTTTGTTAATCAATTCCTTGTCCCAAGCGAAAACGAGCGGCTTATTCAAAATTTATGATCAGTTCGACCAAGTGTATTCGACTAAGCGCGACGATTATAAAGTTGAAATGAAGCTTGAAAAGCTGAGCGGTGTTACAGGAGCTGTTTATACCACAGGAGCGGTGACGCTTACTGATGCTACTCCCGTTGTATTGAGGGAGATTACGGATATTGTCAAAGCAAGCGGAGGTGACGGTCAATCCATCACTTTCAAACCGGATCCCGTCAAAAAAGGCAGCTACAAATTGACGGCTACGTTAGTTCATTTGGATGGAAGCGGACAGATCCAAGAAAGGCTCAGCAACGACTCAATCATTGTGGATGTCGATGATATCAATAATCCGAATCTGACCTACTCTTTAGACTTAGGTTCAAGCAGTGAGCTCTTGGCGGTCGGAAGAATATTGTATGATGCAGCAAAAATTAATAGTGTTACGAATGCGACGTACTTGTTCAGTAACTATTCGTCGCTGGCCAGAGGCGTCACCATTTTAACCAAAGATTCTGCAGGTTTGGATACAGGTCTTTCCGTTAAGGTCAGAGCGGTTACTTCCGACAATCCGAAGGCCATGGCTTATAACAACGGGAAAATTATTGGTCTCGACAGCGGAAAATTTAACCTTACCGTCTTCTTTGATACTCCGAGCGGAGTTAAGTCGCTGACACAAAGTCTTGGATCCGGTATCGACTCTATGGCCCCAACATCGATCAAAATATCTGGCAGTAACCCAAAAACGATAAGTAACGGTGCCAAACTGCAATTAAACGGTCTTTATTTGTGGGATACGCAATTAATGAATCAATTACAGGCTGCTACGAATTACGGTACATTTACTAATGTGTGTAAAGACAAAGACAATAAAGCAACTACGTGTGCTGCTGCCGTTACGAATCAAGATCAAATTGGCCCAGCCAATGATTTTATCGGTTTGCAATCGTTTATTGGAGACATTATTTATAAAGAACTCGATCCAGCCAAACAAGATTCGGTGTCTGTGAATCCTAACTTTACATTATCTTATACTCGCAATCCAAAAAGCAGCGATCCTACGACGAACAACATTCAACAATTCAATATTTACCTTGTTGGTGGAACGCAGATTCTCAAATTCACAGTTATCTTAGGTTCTTAACTATTAAGTTCTCAATACCCTGCCGCAACCCGGCAGGGTATTTCTATGCCCAGCCACCTCAGACAGGATTGACCTATAATGACAGTCGTTTTCACTAATGGTTTGCTATTCGCAACTTTGTATACTTAACAGTAGAAGCAAGGAGGGATAACATCATGGCGAAGAAAAAATACGTGATTTGCGGCGTGAGCACGAGGGCAAACGGCATGTTTATTCGTCCAATGCTGGAGACGTTCCATCAGCATTGCGAGATTGTCGGCTTGCTGGATGCGGACTCAAGCCGCTTTGCGAATTGCTTTAGGAAATTTCCGGCGCTGGCAGGGACACCTGTATACGCTCCGGCTCAATTTGAGCAGATGATTCAGGAAACAAATCCAGACGCTGTCATTGTGGCAGGAGTGGATTACACCCATGCAGATTATATCGTAGGGGGCTTGCAGCACCATCTGGATGTCATCTCGGAGAAACCGATGGTGACGACTGGCGCTGACTGCAAGCGGGTTTTGGATGCTCAGCATAACAGCAGGGGGAAACTTCACGTCACTTTTAATTATCGGTATTCTCCGATTCATACAAGAATTAAGGAATTGATTCTGGAAGGCAAAATCGGCCGGGTAACGTCGGTTGATTTGAATTGGTACATTGACACGTATCACGGTGCAAGCTATTTCAAAAGATGGAACCGCAAACGCAGCAACTCCGGCGGGTTGTCAATTCATAAGAGCACACACCATTTTGATCTTGTAAACTGGTGGATCGGCCAGAAACCATTGGAAGCGTTCGCATATGGCGCGCTGAACTATTTTGGTCCAGATGGGGAGTTCAATCCCGTAAAGGAAGACGGCAGACACTGCGGGACATGCAGGGTCAAACCCTCCTGTGCGTATTTCATGCGATGGTCATCACGGAGCAAAGAGGTTGTACCGCCAGACGACCATGTGAATGCGGTTGATATTAAGCCTGATAACTTTACAGGATACCGTCCTGACGGGTGTATTTTCGATAGCGAAATTGATATTGAGGATACGTATGCAGCTGTAGTTAAGTACGATAAAGGCGCTATGTTAAGTTATTCCGTCAATTTCTCGGTGCCGTACGAGGGCTATCGTCTGGCTATTAATGGGACAAAAGGCAGGATTGAAACAAAGGAAATTATGTCCGGACGCGCTGCTTTCCATGTGCCTGAGCAAACGATTGACTACTTCCCGCTGTTTGGGGGCAAAGAAACGATACATGTTGTACCGAAAGCCGGCGGGCATGGCGGTGGCGATCCGCTTATTTTGGAGGATTTATTCCTGGGACCTGATCCGCTGCGTCAATATGACATTATGGCGGGTGCAGAGGCAGGGGCGCTTGCGGTGCTAACTGGCGAAGCCGTTTGGAAATCTGCGACTGCCAATCAACCTATACGTTTATCCGATCTATTGATCGAGTCAGAGCTGGCAGAAGTGTCAAGAGGAGGAGGATCTCATCGTGTTTGAAAAGTTTGAAAATGTTCAAATCGCCCATTTTGATGTGAAAAGCCAGCTGCCAAGGTGGATTTACGAATCCGCCATGCGTGCAGCGGAGAGGGGCGAGCTTGCGCGTGGATCGATCGCAAATAAAACTGATCTTATGCAGCGCCAGAAGGAAATTCGTGAAGGCATCCTCACTTGTATCGGTGGGTTGCCTGCTTCGGACACACCGTTAAATCCTCAAATTACAGGAAAAGTCTCCGGAAATGGCTTTCATGTAGAGAAAGTGATTTTCGAACCTAGACCGCTCGTTTATGCAACGGCAAATCTCTATATACCAGATGACGTAACCGAGCCACGTGGCGCAGTCCTAGTGTTGTGCGGACATCGCGAGCAGGCCAAACACTGCGACGAATATCAGACGGTATGTCACTATTTGGTGCATGCCGGTCTGATCGTATTGTCGCTAGATCCGGTAGGTCAAGGGGAGCGCTTCGGCTTCTATGATCCTGAAACAGGGCAAGCGCCAATGACGAGCGTAACGGAGCATGAAAATGTAGGTCGGCAATGCATGCCGGTTGGCGACAGCTTGGCGCGTTATATGCTTCACGATGCCATGCGGGCCATTGACTATTTGTGCACAAGACAAGAAGTGAATCCGCAAAGGATCGGAGTAACGGGGCATTCAGGCGGCGGCACCCAAACATCGCTGCTTATGATGGCCGACGAACGCATCGCTGCTGCAGCCCCGGGCGGATTTATCATGAACAGGCCGTATTTTCTCCTGACCGGCAAAGCGCAAGATGCCGAACAGAAATGGCCTGGCTTCTCAGCGTTAGGTTTTGATCACGAAGATATCGTGCTGGCGATGGCGCCTCGCCCTGTACGTGTGCTCGCAACAACGTATGATTCCGTCCCGATTGAAGCTCCACGCCATAACGTAGCGGTTAACCGTAGATTCTGGGACATGTATGACAAAGGGGAGCTGCTGGACATTTTTGAAGATGAAAATGCTCATCGCTTTTCGATCCCGCTGGCCCGTGCGGCAGCAGAGTTCTTTTCGGAACAACTGTTGGGTCGTAAGGTTACTCCGCAGGATGATGGTATTCAATTGCTGCCTGCGGATCAGCTTCACTGCACGCAGAGCGGGCAGGTGATCGGCGAATGTTCGGGTGCCCGCAATACACACGACGAGAACAACGAACGGCTGGCACAGCTGGAGAAAGCGCGCCATGAGCTGCCGGAAGATCTGCGCAAGAAGCAGGCATTGAAGTGGCTGCGAAATGCCGTGTACTTCAATCGCAAGCCATGCGACCTGAATCCGCGTCTTTCCGGAGGCGGTGAGGTGGAGAATCTGTGGGCGCTCAGGACGGTATGGTGGAGCCAACGAGGTTTGCTCAATAATGCTTTGCAATTTTTTCCGGCTGAAGCAGCGGGCCGCAAGCTGCCCGTTACCATCGCTGTCTGGGATGGAGGGACCAAACAAACGAATGCGCATGCCAAATGGATTGAGGAGACCTGCGCAGCCGGACGTATTGCCTTGGTGCTCAATCCAGTGGGCATCGGCTCGCTTTTGCCGCACGTGAATTCGCCAGAGGAGAGACCTTACAAACGTTTCGGCATGATGGACCGCTACACGGATGAGTTAATGTGGCTGGGCGATAGTATGGCAGCCGTACGAACCTACGATGTATTGAGAGCTATTGAATTAGCAGGAACTCTAAAAAATATCGATGCAGATGATATTGAACTTTACGGCAGTGGGAAGTATGCCATCTATGCGGAGTTAGCCGCATTGCTCGATTCACGCGTCCAACGCGTATGCTTGGAAAACCGAATGAGCAGTCTTGCGCAGTGGATCAGAGAACCATTTTATGATGAGAATGATTCTTTAAGTTTCATCCTGCCGGGCATGCTTCGTTATTTCGATATCCCAGATGCAGACAACTGGCTTGAGCAAGAAGGCAGACTCGGTACAGCCATCAAGTATAGGAATAACACCGCAAGCTAAAGGAGGAGAAGGCATGGCTACAGTTGTTGCTGTTTACACGGGTCAAGGGCTGTCGGAACGTATTGGACCGCTGTTTCGGGAGGAATTGCCGGGCTGCCGCCTCGTCAACATTATCGACGACAGTTTAATTGCCGATGTGATTCAGGCGGGTGGAGTGACTACAGCGGTAGTTCGCCGCTTGGTACAGTATTATCGACATGCCGAAGATATCGGCGCTGATGTCATCCTCAATACATGTTCATCGGTAGGTGAAGCAGCGGACCGGGTACGATCATTGTTTAACATTCCGATCGTTAAAATCGACGATGACATGGCACGTCAGGTCACCAAAAATTTTAATCAAATTGGTGTGCTCGCTACATTACCTACTACACTCGAGCCGACCAGACAGTTGCTGCAAAGAGAAGCAGATATTCAAAACCGCAATGTCAGTGTCGTTGACGCCTTGGCGGTAGGCGCTTATCAAGCCTTAATTTCCGGTCAGCCTGAGGAACATGATCGTTTGATCTATGAAGCGGCTAAATCAGTAGCCAAACAGGCGGATGTACTTGTGCTGGCTCAGGGGTCCATGGCGAGAATGGAAAAAGCGTTAAGCGAGGAAACCGGTTTGCCCGTTTATGCTAGTCCGCGTCTAGGCATCATGGCTGTGCGCGCCGAATTGGAGAGACAGGGGAAATATCCATGTTGAAGAACGACCAAGTCATTGCCACTTATTGGCTCGAAACCGCATTTTCCTTAGAAAAGGCTTGCGAAATTATCGTCAGTGAGCAGTCTACGGGAACGTTCCTCCCACTTCCGAATGAAACGGATAGTCTGAAGCAAAAGCATCGCGCGCAGATTTTGTCCATCCAAGAGTTGGAAAGCTCGCCTTTCCCTTCGCTCCCGGGCGCAAAGGTGCCTGCAGGCAGTAAAGGCGAATTCCGACGCGGCATTGTGAAGATTGCATTCCCCTATGCGAACATTGGGCCTTCAATTCCGAATTTACTTGCGACAGTTGCAGGAAATCTGTATGAGCTGGAAGAACTGTCAGGGCTTCGGCTGCTGGATCTGGATTTACCGTTGGCGTTTCAAGAACGGTATGAAGGCCCGCAGTTCGGCATTTCCGGTACCAGGGAATTAACCGGTGTGCATGGGCGGCCAATCATCGGAACGATTATGAAGCCGAACATTGGATTGCCGACGGAACAGCTGCGGTTGATCGTGCGTGAATTGGCCTTGTCCGGGATTGATTTTATCAAGGACGACGAGGTGCATGGGAATCCGCCGTATGCTCCGATTGCCGAGCGCATCAAGGTGGTTATGGAAGAAATAGAACGTGCTGCGGACCGAACAGGCAAAAAGACGATGTACGCTTTTAATATTACCGATGATATCGATCCTATGAAACGTCATCTAGAGACCGTCGTGAAAGCCGGAGGCAACTGTGTGATGGTCAGCATCAACAGTATCGGATTTGCTGGGCTAGCGCACCTCAGAAAGAATACTTCCGTATGCATACACGGACACCGCAACCAATGGGGGATGATGTCACGATACCCGTATCTTGGCATGTCTTTTGCAGCCTATCAAAAATTGTGCCGTCTGGCTGGCGTAGATCATCTACATGTGAATGGGCTCAATAACAAGTTCTATGAAGACAATGCCTCCGTCGTAGATAGCGTGCGTGCTTGTATGACGCCGATGTTTGACCCATCGGACACTGTGCTTCCCGTGCTGTCATCCAAGCAATGGGCGGGGGCAGCGCCGGAAACATACAGCACACTGGGCACCGTCGATCTGATGAATATTGCCGGCGGCGGCATTCATGGGCATCCGGGCGGACCTGGAGCAGGATTCCGTAGTCTCGTGCAAGGGTGGGAGGCGGCCTTGGAGGGAATTCCTCTGCATCTGCATGCCGATAAACATCCTGAATTGAAGCAAGCTTTAGCAGCATTCGGTTAAAGCCTGCCACGACGGGGTGGAAGGGAGATGATAACGAATGCGAATCTGTTATTACGGCGATGACTTCACAGGTTCTACGGATGTGTTAGAGGCGCTCACGACCGGCGGTTTGCGAATGATTCTGTTTATGGATATGCCAGACGTATCGACTTGGCAGGAGAAATTCAGCCAGTATGACGGCTTTGGCGTGGCGGGTGTAAGCCGGACGATGAGTCCATGCGAGATGGAGATTTCGCTTCAGCCCGCACTTACTGCCCTCAAGGCATTTCAAGCGCCAATCGTGCATTACAAAATTTGTTCCACTTTCGATTCCTCTCCCTTAACGGGCAGCATAGGTAAGGTTATTGACATCGGACGGCGTGTGTTTCCGGAACAACGGTTCACACCTCTTCTCGCAGGCTCGCCCGCGTTAAAACGGTATACGGTGTTTGGGAACCATTTTGCCGGGAAAGGGACGGAAATGCTGCGTTTGGATCGGCATCCCAACATGATGCAGCACCCGGTTACGCCGATGAAGGAAGCGGATCTTCGGGTTCATTTGGCTGAGCAGACATCTTGCAAGATCGGTTTGATGAGCGTTTTGGATTTGGAGCATCATGGAACGATGCTGAGAGAGCGATTGAATGAGAACCTCAATCAAGCACCCGATGTTTTGCTGTTTGATGTGTTAACGGACGAACATCTTACCAAAATCGGAGAAATATTTGCGGAAGAGAGCGAGCATGGATCGGTATTTGTCATTGGTTCTTCAGGGGTGGAGTACGCGCTAGTCTCCCATTGGCAGCAGCGAGGCACATTGCCCGCAGTGTCTGAGCAGAGGAGGGCAGAGCCTGCAGACCGGCTCTTGGTCCTATCAGGCAGTTGTTCTCCAGCGACTTGTGCGCAAATTGAATGGGCAATGGCGCACGGCTATGCGGGTATTCGCGTGCCAGCGCCTCTTTTTTTCGCAGAGGATTCGGAAGCGAAATCAGCTCAGGCTATGCTGCTTAGCGAAGCTGAGCGCCAGCTTCGGGCAGGTAAAAACGTTATTTTGTATACTGCGCTAGGTCCGAATGACAAATCTATTCCGGAAACTCAGCATCAAATGCGTTTGAACGGGCACAACCTGGCTGGAAGCGGTGAGCGAATTGGCGGACGCCTGGGTGAAATGGCGAGTGCGCTGGTTCAGTCTACAGGAGTCCGGAGAGTTGTGTTGGCTGGAGGGGACACTTCAGGTTTTGCCGTAAAACGAATGAATATGTACGCGCTGGAAATGATAGCTCCTGTTGTTCCAGGAGGGCCGCTTTGCCGGGCATTTTCGCAGGATGAATGGATGGACGGTTTAGAAATCGTTTTGAAAGGCGGTCAAGTTGGACCACCGGATTTCTTCGATCGGGTGCTTCAGGGGTCATCTTGACTGCCGATCCACGGAAAGAAAGAAGGTTTGATATGCAGAAGGACACAAAATCCCATCTCATACGACGTTATTTTAAGTTTCTAAAACCGTACCGGTACATGATCATGACCATTGTTGGGCTCGGTATTCTGCAATTTGTCGTCCCCATGACGGTACCATGGATGACCAAAGTTCTGATTGACGAAGTTCTTCCGCGTAAAGAAAGCTCATGGACTTTATCGAAGGTGATTGGGGTTCTGGGAGGCGTTTACGTTTTCGGAACAGCGATTAATTATGTGCGTCAATGGGTGATGGCCAAAATGGGAAATTCCATGGTCATCGATATCCGCTTTCAGCTATATGAACATATGCAAAAGCTTTCTCAGCGGTTTTACGACAGCCGTCAGGTCGGAAGCATCGTCTCCAGAATACTGAACGATGTGAACGGCGCTCAGAATCTGGTCGGCTCAGGCGTCATTAATCTGGCGATTGACTTCTTCCTGGTGCTGTTCGCCGGATTTATGCTGTTTCAAATGGATTGGAAACTGGCGTTGTTGTCGCTATGGCTGCTTCCCGTTTATTATTTAACGTTTACGAACATTAATGTGCATATTCGCTACGCATGGCGATCTGTCCATCGGCAGATGGAACGAATGTCAGGCGTCCTTGTCGAGCGAATTGCCGGGATGAAGGTTGTGCAGGCGTTTAGCCGGGAGCGGATGGAGCTGAACCGGTTCAAGAAGCAAGCATCCGCTCATTTTAGCTACGCGATGACGGCTCAATTTCTCTCCAACACCCTTGGCCGCATTAGTCAAACCTTTCAAGATTTCGGCGGGCTGATTATTTGGTTCGTTGGGGGAACAATGGTCATCCAGGGCAACATGTCGGTAGGAGAATTAATCGCCTTCCAGGCATATTTATCCCAGATGTATGGCCCAATTCAGCGTTTTTCGGATGTGAATGTTACGATTCAGAATTCAATTGCCAATGTGGAACGAATTTTTGAAGTGTTCGATATTGAACCGGAAATTAAGAACAATGACAATCCCTTGCCGCTGAAAACGTGTAAAGGCGATATCCAGTTTGACCAAGTCGGGTTCGATTATGTGATTGAAAGGCCTGAAAAGCAGCAAGTTGAGGTCGATCAGAAGGATAAGGATTTGGTCGAGCGCCAAAGACCTGCCAAACGTTTTTATTGGATTCCGCCGAAAATGAGGCCGGATCCGCCTCTGATGGTTTTGGAGACGAGGGCAGCTCTGAAAGGAATAAGCTTTAAAGCTTGCAGCGGTGATGTGATAGCGCTTGTCGGCCCAAGTGGCGCAGGCAAGTCTACCATTATTAATTTGCTGCTTCGTTTTTATGATCCGGACGAAGGTTCCGTTTTGTTGGACGGGGTTGATTTGCGAAATTATGATCTGCATGACCTGCGCAGCCACATGGCGCTTGTGCTTCAGGATAATATTCTGTTTTCCGGAACCGTTTATGAGAATATTGCTTATGGCAATCCGAAAGCGGCAAAAGAGCAAATTATCGCTGCAGCACAAGCGGCGAACGCACATGAATTCATCGAAGAGTGGGAACTCGGATATGAAACGATGATTGGAGAACGCGGCGTTAGGCTATCAGGCGGACAAAAACAACGTATCGCTATTGCGCGAGCGCTGCTTAAGAGTCCCCGGATCCTCATTTTGGATGAGGCCACGTCGGCACTGGATGCAGAATCTGAACATCTGGTCACTGAAGCGCTGGAGCGGTTAATGCAGGGACGTACGACGTTCGTCATCGCCCACCGTTTGGCAACTGTCGTCAGAGCCGATCAAATTCTTGTTATCGACCGGGGACGGATCGTTGAAAGAGGCAAACATCAGGTACTGCTAGCGCAACACGGGTTATATCGTGAATTATATGAAAAGCAGTTAAAGGCGATGCGGCCGGATGAGCTGATCGGCTTGGATGCATTGAAACACGAAGCGTAGAAAGGAAACTGCCGATGAACAGAATTTGTAAACGTTTCCCCAACTTCATGGCTTTGACGATAGCCGTTTTCATTAGCCTGATGTTCCTGCCGGTATCCGCATTCGCAGATGATGGTAATCCAGACGATACCAGATCAGCATTCGAGCGAATTCAGCTTGGCGGTAATTCTTATGCTGAGATCAAGCAGCTAAAACTTCTATCCGATCACACCGGTAATATCGTTACGTTCACCCTGCATATTTCGAACGAAAGCTCAGAGAGCCTATCGCTGACTGATTATTGGATACGCTTGCTAGGTAAAAATGGTGATTCATTCATCGCCAAACTGATGCCACAGGACAAAGAAAAAACAAAAATTGCGGCAGGTTCTTCGCAAATGTTTTCCTACTATGTCCTGGTTAAGGAAGCAACCTCGTTGCATGATTTGAAGTTTCTTTTCGGGAAATGGGATTTCTCCCGCAGTCCATTCGAACGTCAAATCGGCGAAATCTCAGTGCCGGATGATTTTACACAAGTGACACCCGCAGGAAGCTCTCAAGAGATCAAGATGTCAGGCACGATCGTGGAGGCTGCACTCTCCGATTTTAACCTTGGAAAAAATGAAAAAAACAGCTTGCCTAACGTAACGCTGAAACTGAAAAATTTAGGAAAATACAGTGTAACCGTGCCCGATTACCAGTTTAACGTTCGCACGTCGGAGGGATATACGTATCCGTTAATCGCAAAAGGGTTAACCGACCTCCTCATCAACTCGCAGGAAACGAAGGAAATTAAGCTGACGGGAAGTGTCCCGGCGAACGTTTCAACCGAAGGCTGGGAGATTGTTGTTACACAATACATGCCCGATTTGAAGTTGAATGTGCCAATCGCTGACTTGAAGCTGCCGAAAGAATCGGAGCAAGAGGTGAGAAGCTCAGACGAGGAAATTGCGTTTACGGACGAAAATGGCTTGTACATGACAAGGATGAACGGGATGTACCGGTTACCCTGGGAAGACACGGACATTTTGACTGCAGACTTTTTGCTGATGAATAAAGGCTCGGATTCGCTGCCAATTCCACAGTTGTCTGGTTACTTTTTATTGGATGGAAAAGTGAAGGTAGAGGCGAAAGTCATCATTCCGGCGAAAGTGCTGGGGCTTCCGAAAGACAGCTCCGTCGGTATGCAGATGGTGGCTAAAGTGCCATATACGTATGCATTATCAAACATAGAGCTCGTGCTGCAGGAAAAAACGTCCGATGGGAAAATCATCGACGTGTTGGATTTCGAGTCGCAGGCTGATCTCCTGCATGTGCCGATCCTTAATGCGGCATCTTCCTTTGAATTGACGGATGCGGGCTATCAATCTAAGTTCTCCATTCAAAACGTGGTGAGCTATCAAGCAGAGTCCACGGAACAATATACCGTGAGGGTGCTGGTTGAGAATAAGGAGAAACGATTCACGAGCTTGGCGAAGCTGGTTGCCAGCTTTCGAGCGGCGAACGGAACCGTTTATCCGGCGAATGTGCTGGATGTGAAGGAGAAAGTGGGTCCCGGAGAGAAAGCACTGCTCATCGTCTCAAGTATGATTCCGAAGGGCGTTGATACGAGCGGCATGAATCTTCTGCTCGGAGAGGCTGTTCATGACGGCAAGCTGCTAACGCAAGCACCTGCAAACGATGGCGACGATGATGATGACGAAGATTCGGACGACGCCGACATGTATGTGAAGCCATTTGCCTTCTGGCTGCCGCAAGAGAAGCAGGAAGTGGGGGCACCACTGAAGGGGGTATCCCTTGCCCCATATACGCTCACCATGGATCATGTTAGCACGGCACTGGATAATAACGAGCTATCTTTGAAGTTTAACTACGAGATTATCAAAGATATGAGCACGAGTGTAAATACGGAGGGCCGTAAAATTGTCTTCCAGATTAACGACACGAATGGCTTGAGGGCGATTGAATGGTCGGCGGATTTGAGCAGTTTCGAGCCCCGCGCCAATGAAACGCCTGAGACGCCGCAATCCAAGCTGAAAGTTGGCAAGCATAAGGATTTCAAAATCAGTTTGGCCAACGGAGACTTACTCTACAAGTTGTCCTTCCTTAAGACGTATGATGTTAACATTTACGAAGAGTATCAAGGCCATCGGCGCTTGGTGGGGACGATGAAAAATGATTGGTTCGTCACTTCGGAGTGATACTTTATTTAATGATCAAAGCCTGACGGAATACACTCCGTCAGGCTTTAGTTTTAGCTGCAAGATCTTTCCTACTGTGTCAAAGGCAGCTCAGCAACATTTGAAATCACTTGCTTGCTGGCAAGCTTATCCCATACAAAGGCCTTCAGCTTATAACCGGCCGCATCTTCGGGCAGCTGGAAGTTTGCCGTTAGCGTTCTTATCCCTTGGCCATCGACCAGGTCGCTGGTATAGGAATAGTTGACGATATTGCCGTCCGTATCATATAGCGCGATGACCAGTACGCCATTTTTATCAAGCTCGGATCGATTGCTAAATTGCACACTGACCGAAGGATCACCGTCATTCTCGTTCAGCTGCAAATTCCCGGTGGTGAAGACAGTTCCCGTGATGTTATCTGTCCGCAGCTTCGTATTCCCAAATAGGGAGGAATTATAGTAATTAAAATTGTTCGTACTCTTCGTCGCATCGACGGCCATCCCGATGTAAGCATGGTCCGGCAGATCCAGCGAGACAGAACCGATCACTTCCCAGTTAGCTCCGCCATCAATGGAAATCAAACCTTTGACTTCATTCCCATATCTGGAAATTTTCAAGAGTGCAGGCAATTCTACATTTGGCTTGGCTGTAGTTACAACCAAATCCCCTCGGGTTGATCGGCTCATAAAATGAATCCGTGTCCCGTAATATTCTTCCTTCATCACCGTGATCATGGCAAAAGGCGAATCGGCCGTCAGATCCTGACGGATCATAAGCCCTGATTTAACACCATTATCGTACTCGGAAGGATTCTGGAAGTTAATCGTAGAGCTTAACTCCATATCGCCTGAAATATCCTGATATGTGTATTGGAACGCATCTTTGGATTGGATGCCATCGCTCGTTGCGCCAATTTTGCCGGTACCTTTTACGATAAATGAACTGTTCTCAGCTCGTGATACGCTTGAAGTTCCCGGTATTGTCACGCTGCCGACGTCTGCGGATGTCCATGCTCCAATCCCGCCTGATCCGTTGATATGAATAACAACCATACTTGAAAGTGTTTGAGTTCCTGTGTTGTCCGTTGCCTTGGCATACAAATAATGAGTTCCTTCCGGAGCGTTTGTCCATGTAAACGAATAAGGGGCGGATGTAACCGTTCCTAACGGAATTAACTTCATCGCTTGTGTATCGTAGAAGGAGAATTCAACCTTGGATACAGTGCCATCACTGTCAGAGGCTGTGGCATCAATGACAATATCTTGATTCGCTAGCAGCATCGCGTTCGTAGAAGGGCTTGTAATCGTTACAACTGGATTGATGGACCCATTGCCAAGCAGCGAGTTCAAATATTTCTCCAAATAGGTAAAACCGTCACCGCTATCCGTTTTACCATCAGCTGTGTTACTGGCATCAAGCCCGTGGGCTTCTTCCCAGCTGTTCGGGATACCGTCGTGATCGCTGTCATAATCGGCTGACAAAGTACTCTCTGTTAATGCCGGAAACCCTCCGTCCCCATCCGGGGTATTGGCGAATTTGCCCAAGCCGTTTCTTACATCGTTTACGATACGCGCATCGAGAGAATCTCTTTTTGGTAAAATGGCTCCTGCGTACTCAAGGACTTTGCTGTAAGTGTCCGTCGCTGAGTCCGTCGTCACGGAAGTTACGACCATGGTGCCATCGGTATTTTTATAAGTAATAGGTACCGGGCTTTGCAGGCGATTGACCGTTCCTAAGCCATACTCGGGTTGAACGCCGCCGGCCCAGTTATTTGCGCTGATTTCCGGATAGCCGTCTACATAGTTGCCTTCAATATAGTAGTTTCCAGGCTGTTCGGACCAAGGATTAAAAATCCGGTTTTTCACATCATTAAAGGTAGCGGGACCCGCTTTATAGTAGTTGTTTACGACGTTGACGCCAGTCGCATTTTCACCGCCATATCCGCTGTTGGCTCCCCAGTTATAAAAGACGTTGTTTCTCAAGTCGAACAGCAGTGGAGCGTCTTTTTCAAGTCTAAAATCACGGTCTAATCGGGGATTTCGGCTATTGTTGTTGGCAATTAAATTGTGGTGAAACGTCATATTGGTGCCGCCCCAAATACCGCCATACCCGTGGGCGCCCTTGTCGTGAATCGACATGTTCAGAGAATCGCTGATGATCGACCATTGCACCGTGATGCTGCTCTTATCTTTGGATGAAAGGACCTCGTCCGTGCTCCAGCTAAAAGAGCAGTGATCAATCATCATTTTCGGAGCGTTGGGTGAAAAGGTGTCGTCCAGCTCGGCAAAGCCTCCGCGGAAGCGAAGATAACGGAGGATGATATTGGATCCGCCCAAAGATACCGAATAATTGCCGATCGCGATGCCGTCCCCGGGCGCGGTCTGCCCGGCAATCGTCAGATTGTAGACATTGGTTTTAATTTTCTCTTTCAAATGAATGGTGCCGGAAACCCGAAAAACAATGACGGTCGACTTGGAATTGCTGTTCGCCACTTTCGCAAGCCCGTAGCGCAGCGTTCCGGGGATCGGGGTCTCTGAAGTCTTGTAATCGTCGAGACTGGTGACCTCGTAAACGTCCCCTCCGCGTCCACCTGTTATATACATAGCGGCACCTTCCGCTCCGGGAAAGGCCGTTACAGGCTCTGCCGCCGCCGCAAGCGAAGGGACTGCACTTGCTGCAATAACCAGGAATGATAACATTGCAATTATCTTTTTCATTGTTGCCTCCTCGTGCCTACTGGATCGTTATACTGTTCGACAATGGTTTCATGGTGATAAAGCTGTCCCAGATAAAAGCCTTGGCGTGATAGCCGGATAGGTTTTGCGGAACCTTGAATCCGGTGTTTAACGTCCGTTTTTGCCCGGCATGCGCCGTTACAGATGCGGACGTATACGTAACCAAGCGTTGATTGGCGTCGTACAATGCACAGATGACAACGAAGGATCGTTCCTCGGCTGTATTATTCGTGACCTCGACTTTGGCTGTGGCGTTCATCCCCGGCGTTAAGGCAGATAGCTTATTGCCGTTCCAATCGATAAACTCAAAAGAGTTCAGTTGGATAGAACGCCCTCTAACGAGGATAAAATAGCCGTTGCTATCGGATTGCGCAATTTTGCTCAAAGTAACCTGCGAATTGGCCGCAAAGCTTTTCTTATACAAATCGAATACCTTGGCGCCTCCATCAAGCTCGATGGTATCCGCTGTTTTGGTCCAGGTTGACAGCCAAGCCAAGTTGGCTTCCATCGTTTCACGGCTTACAGCGACAAACACATCCGCATCATTTGTTACAGCAAATGTGGTGAGCACATCGCTTGCTGTATAAGCACCCGATGCGTTCGACGTGCGAATCCAATCGATTCCTGTGTAATTTGAAGAGAGTTTGGTTATGGTGCTCTGTGAATCGCCATAAGGCGTACTGCCTAGAGCGAGACCATTTTGCACGGACCAACCTGACATGTTTTTGGTATCGTTTACATACACGTTTTGGATGATGCTCGTCGTGGCGGATTCCAATGCTTGTCTAGGATTAGGCGTAACAGCAACGGCTTGAGACAAGGAGAGAGGGCTCTCTACTTCCGTGTCGGTGCCTTTGGACAGCAGCCTGGTGTTTTGTGTGATTTTTACATAATATGTTTTTCCGTTCTCAAGCAGCGGGCTGGTCGAGGATGTCCCAAGCTTGGTAATGGAGACGTAATCGCTCGGCACAAACTTTTTATTATACTTATCCATGACCTTCACATATTCCGAATCAGCAGCGTCGGGTTTGGTGGCCACGTAGACATTGTTCGATCTGGCGCTTGGTGAAGGTGCCCATTCGACATAGATTTCTTTATCCCTTGGATAGGCCGTAAGTCCAGCAGGTGCTTCCGGCGTGTCGGCAGGCGGCTTCGCAGAGACCTTGATTTGGGATACGTAGAACGAGTTAATTGGATTAGGTGATTCGCCGGCTGTAAGCAATTCGATCATGGCAATGTTTTGCTTTATTTTCTCACTTGTCGTGGTGCCGGCGCTCCGAACCTCGACCGTAGGCTGCTTGGAGAAACACAGGTTACCGTCCACATAAACCATCACTTGATCATTGACGATGTCGACAACAACTTTGATGTTATACCAGCGATTCGGCTCATACGGATACATGTTGTCCGGACCTGTTTTGGCGTCGAACACGAACTTTGCCTGGGAAGGATCTGCTGTGATTCTGGCGATGTAGTCGCCGTTGCTGCTTAATAGATTCAAAACCTTCGCTTTTTCGCGCTGCGGCCCGGGCTGCATGAAGGAAACCTCAGCGACAACCACGCCTTCCTGTTTTTCAAACGTTTTGACGATTCTCGTCGTGTTGCGATAGGCAACCTTGCTGACAGAATTATGGTCATCGTAAACATAGAGGCTGTTGCCTGATTTACCGGGTGCTTTGGCTACATAAGCGTCACCATTAAGGCCGCCGGCGTTCCCTTCCTCAAGCATGGGCTTGTATACGTCATAGCCTTGATCCTCTGCTTTTGTGCCGAGCGAGTCGTTTTCAAAGTTGTCGTTAACGAGAACTTGCCATCCATCACTACCCGGTGTTTCTGCAGCCATCGCTTTTGTATCAAATGGATTACTTCCGTAAACCCCGCTAATGAGCAGTAAAGCGAGTGTGAGGCGGAGTATCCTCTGTCTGAACTTCTTATTCAAAATAACACCTCCGAAAGATCATTACTTCGTTTTGCCGGATTGGTCATGAGGTACGGTTACCGTTGCGGCAGCCGTAGAACGATTTCCTGCTGTATCGGTCGCCGTGTAAGTGATGGTATATACGCGTTCGGAGTGCTCATTTGATTTTTCTGCACGAAGAGCAAACGTCTTGTCCAAAGTGCCGAACTGCGCATCTTGAATATCACTTGGCTGGATGGAATCATTACAAGTAATAGAAGTAAGGACAATGCTGTCGATTTGCGATATGGCGTCAGTTGCATACACATCGGCGGTCACAGTAACCATTTTCTTATTTGGCGGCCAGATGGTGTCCTGATCCAAAGTTACTTTGATGGAAGGCGCCTCTTTGTCCAGTCGTAGAGTTAGGGAATGGACGGCCTCCTCATTTCCGGCTTGATCAATACTTTTGTACTCAAACAGATAGCTACCGCTAATTTCAGGCAGCGTAACCGGCTGTACATATGGACTCCAAGCGCCTCCATTCAAGCGGTAGGTGGTTTGAGTGACCGAAACGTTGTCTGTTGCGGAGAGTGTGACAGTCGGTGCGGAAACATACCAGCCATTGCTGCCGTCAACCGGGCTTGCTACGGCGGTTGTTACTGGCGCTGTCGTATCCAGCGAATTTACGGTAAAGGCCGTTTGGGAAACAGCGATATCGGCATCACCTGCGACGGAAACGGCATAGGAACCGGCAAAACTTGTATTCACTGTAAAATGAAACAGGTAGTCACCGTTTGCACTGCTTTGGCCCTGATCCAAATAGGCAAGACGATTGTGTGGATCACGGACTTGCACCGTAATGAGGTGTTCTCCCGTCAACCCCGAGTTGCCGGAAACCGTTACAATACCTGTAGCTGTGTCTAGCGATGCTGTTACTTCCGCGGGCGATGCCGATGCGATCTGCAGCGATAGACTGAAGAACATCAGGAGCGACAGCAGGGATAGTGTCCATTTTCTCAAGTTACTTCCTCCTCTGGTTTGATATAGAGCGAATTACGCCTAAGTCTTTCATCCCCTTTCGGATTTTTCGTCAAAAAGTGAAATCGTTTTCAATGAAGCGAATGGAAAAAGATAACGTGAAAATAGCTATGCTAATTAACTTTAATACATATTTCACCAAGCACATTAGGGGAATGAGTTCATTTTTATAGGTTATTTCTTTCATTTAGGGTATTCAATGAAGCAAGTGAGGGCATTACATCATAAGGTTAATGTTTTTGCCCTATAAACTGTTCTCGAACACCCCATATCGGAGCTGTTTTCTCCTTTTATAATACAAACTAGTACGATCTTAACTTAAGGGGGATAACAGTGAGCCTATCCATTATTGAATGTTTAACGGAGTATGCGAATAACCCGCTTGGGCTTGATGTCAGGCGGCCACGCTTGTTTTGGAGGTTGGAGTCGAACGACCGATCATCTGCTCAAGCTTATTATCAAGTGTTGGTTGCTTCATCACAAGAGCGGTTGGATCAAGGTGTGGCTGATCAATGGGACAGCGGCAAAGTAGCGTCCGATCAATCGATTCACATTGAATATGCGGGAGATAAGCTGATCTCTGAGCAAACGTATTATTGGAAAGTCCGGGTGTGGGATACGCAGGGAGAAGCGTCTGCCTGGAGTCAAACGGCTTATTGGTCGATGGGGCTGCTGTCACGCGCGGATTGGAAGGCCAAGTGGATCGGCCGCAAAGCGGAAAAAGGCGTTGATATGCAGCCTTCTCCATACTTGCGGAAAAGCTTCCGGCTTGCCAAGCAGGTGAAAAGAGCTTTTGTTTATGCGACTGCGCTTGGTTTGTATGATCTTCGGCTTAACGGAAGCAGAATTGGAGCTCTCTTTGCGCCTGGCTGGACTGACTATGAGACACGCGTGCAAGTGCAAGCCTATGAGATTACGGACCACTTAACAGTAGGCGAAAATGTTTTTGGAGCCATTTTAGGTGATGGCTGGTACGCGGGTACGGTCGGTTTTCTCGGGAAAAATGTGTATGGGGAAAGGCCGTTTTTACTGCTTCAGGCACGGATTGAATACCTCGACGGCTCGAGTGAGCTCATCATTTCGGACTCGTCTTGGCAGGCAGCCAAAGGAGCGATTCTTTATTCGGATCTTATCAAAGGTGAAGCCTACGATGCTCGTCTGGAGCCAACCGGCTGGGATCAAGCCGGCTATCAAGCAGCATCCTCTTGGGAGCTTCCGGATGTGCGAACGGGCTACAATGGACTGCTCGTAGCAGCGATTGAACCGCCGGTTCGTATCATGCAAGTACGTAAGCCCGTCTCTTTCCGCCGCACGGAAGAAGGGACTTTCATTTATGATATGGGACAAAATATGGTTGGCTGGACAGAGTTAAAGGTTAGCGGGGCGGCAGGCCATCAGGTCACAGTCAGCCATGCCGAGATGCTGAATCTGGATGGCAGCATGTATTTGGATAACTTGCGGGTAGCCGTTCAGCAGGATCATTATGTGTTAAAAGGGACCGGAGAAGAACGGTATGAACCGCATTTTACATTTCACGGATTCCGCTACGTTGAATTGATTGGTTACCCTGGCGAACCCGATTTGGATACAATCGTTGGAAAAGTCGTGCATTCCGAAATGGCTGAGACGGGGCGTCTGGAGACAAATGATGAGATGGTGAACCGGCTGTATGCCAACATTACGTGGGGACAAAGGGGGAACTTCCTCTCTGTGCCGACGGATTGCCCGCAGCGCGACGAGCGGCTGGGCTGGACCGGCGATGCGCAAATTTTTGCCCGCACAGCTGCTTACAATATGAATGTATCTCGCTTCTTTACGAAATATATGCAGGATATGATCGACAGTCAGCTGCCGTCGGGGGCTTTCACGGATGTGGCGCCTGATGCCGGTTGGATCCGCCACAAAATGTGGAATGCGAATCTGAATTGGTTCGCACCCGATAATGCGGGATGGGGTGATGCCGGGGTTATCATTCCATGGACCTTGTATTTGATGTATGGGGATACTCGCATATTGGAAAATAACTACCAAGCGATGGCGGACTGGGTGAGTTATCTTCGGGACAACACGGAAGATCTTGTGCGTCCGGATTATGCCAACTATGGCGATTGGTTATCCATTGATGCGGATACGCCTAAAGAAGTGCTGGCTACGGCTTATTTTGCTTACAGCACCCAGTTATTGGCTAAGATCGCTGGTGTTCTGGGGCGCGAGCAAGATCAAACGCAATATGAGAGCTTGTTTGCCTCGATTGCCCAAGCCTTCCGGGACGCGTTTGTCGGCAGTGACGGCCGAATTCACGGGGAGACGCAGGCGGTGTATGTCCTTGCTCTGCAATTCAACTTGCTGACTGAAGAATTGAATAAGATGGCTATCGAGCATCTGACAGCGGATATTTCCGCTCGTGGTGACCGGTTATCAACGGGCTTTCTCGGAGTCGGCTACTTGCTGCCTGCTCTAACGGATCATCAAAAGCTGGATGTCGCTTATACGCTGCTTACTCAGGAGGAGTTCCCTTCCTGGATGTACTCCATTAAACATGGAGCAACGACCATTTGGGAACGATGGGATGGCTGGACTGAACACAAAGGGTTCCAAACGCCGTCTATGAACTCCTTTAATCACTATTCCCTTGGCTCAGTAGGGGAGTGGATGTTCCGAGATATGGCCGGGATCGAGGCTGATCCTGCAGAGCCAGGGTTTAAACACGCGATCATACGGCCAAGGCCAGGAGGAAAATTGGATTGGGTCAAAGCAAGCTACGATTCCTTGTACGGAACCATCGAGGTGGATTGGCATTTATCCGCGTCGTCACAAATATTCCGGATCGAAGTTTCGATCCCCGTTAATACGACAGCTACGATTTATGTGCCTGGCCGGGTTTGTGTTATCGATGGCGTCGAAAAAACGTCAGGAACATGGGAGATCGAAGGCTGTCAGCCGCTTGGCAGTACCGATGACGTAAGCTGGTTCAAGGTTGGAGCGGGTCGATACACGTTTGAAAGTGATTTGCTTGCCACCAAGGCGCCTGTGTAGAGTCGGTTTTTATGACTTATATAAAAAGGGTGAAAGGCATGACGACGAGGAAAAAGTACGTATTAGTTGGAGCCGGCGGGCGAGCGCGGTTTTTTTATTCCGCCATGGCGGAGAACTTCCGGGAAACGACGGAGCTGCTGGCCTTATGCGACATTAACCAGACGCGCATGGATTATGCGAAGCAGCAATTGCAGATGAAGTTTGGCTATCCGGAGGTGCGTACCTACAAACCGGAAGCGTTCGACCGGATGATCGAAATCGAGAAGCCGGATGTGGTTATCGTCACGAGTGTTGACCGTACGCACCATACGTACATCATACGTGCGATGGAATTAGGCTGCGATGTGATAACAGAGAAGCCGATGACAATTGACGAGGAGAAGTGCCGTCACATTCTTGAAACAGTGGAGAAGACAGGACGCAACGTGCGCGTTACGTTCAATTACCGTTATGCGCCTCACCATACGAAAGTACGGGAGTTGATTGAAGAAGGTGTAATTGGACAGGTTAACTCCGTCCATTTCGAGTGGCTGTTGAACACCAAACACGGAGCTGATTATTTCCGTAGATGGCATCGTGACAAGAGAAACAGCGGAGGGCTGCTCGTGCACAAGTCGACGCATCACTTCGATCTCGTGAGCTTCTGGATCGGGTCAGAGCCGGATACGGTGTTTGCTCTTGGCGATTTGCTCTTCTATGGCCGCGAAAACGCTGAAAAACGCGGGGTAACTCAATTCTACGATAGAGCAACGGGAAATCCGCTTGCCGAGGATGATCCTTTTGCTCTCCATTTGGATCGTAATGGTCGATTGAAGGCGTTGTATTTAGACGCTGAGCATGAGGATGGCTACCTTCGGGATCAGAACGTTTTCGGAGATGGGATCAGCATAGAGGATACTATGGGGGTTATGGTTCGCTATCGAAACAAAGCGATATTGACCTATTCGCTAAATGCCTATTCTCCTTGGGAAGGTTACCGGATTGCTTTTAATGGGACAAGAGGTCGGCTGGAGATGACGATTATGGAGCAATCCTACGTCAACTCTGGTGGAGATAAGTCGCTCGAAGGAGCGATAAAAAATAAAGAGATCCGCGTCTTTCCTATGTTTGACCGGCCTTATGAGGTGAACGTAGAAACCGGAGTTGGAGGCCATGGGGGAGGAGACCCTGTGCTGCTTAACGATATCTTTGGTGAGCCGGCTGAGGATCGTTTTAAGAGGGCTGCGAATCATATGGACGGAGCCCGGTCCATTCTGGTCGGCATAGCCGCGAATCGTGCGATCCGGACAGGACAACCCGTCAAAGTTGCAGATTTGCTAAGATAAAAGATTTGCTATAAAGGATGGCCCGCCTCTCGGAATCTCGGGGGAGCGTGGTGACGGAGGGAAGTACAGGGCGCTATATTTCATGGGTAGCAGCCATTTAGGCAAACGAATGGGAACCAGGAGCCGTTATTTTCTCATTATGAGGAGGAATCTGCTCAAAAGCCCTGAAATAAGACCCTGTAGTTCCGTCTCGCTGACCGTCAAAACCCGTCAGTTTCGCGAAATATACGGCTTGTATTTCCTCTAAATTGCCGAGCCGATCCAAACCAAGCCCAGCCCAGCCAAGTGGTGACCTCTTATCGGTTTAGCCGAAAATGCGAGGGGCTTTTGCCCATAACGGTTTTAAACGCTCGGCTGAACGTATGAATGTTCGCAAACCCCAGCTGCTCAGCAATTTGACTCAAGGGTGTGTTGGAAAATTGAATGCTGTTTTTGGCTCTTTCCATGCGAATGTATTGGTGGTACTGGATGGGAGTCATTTGAAACATTGTTTTGAATAGATGAATGAGATGAAATTTACTGACGTGAAACTTCTCAGATAACTCCTCGAGTGTCACGTTCTGATTAACATGGCGGTCAATATAGGTGCGGATTTCGGATAGGAATTCAACCTGGCCCTCTTTGTTTGCTTTGCCGCCATAATATTGTTCGCGCAGCAGGATCGCAAGCAGATCAAGCATAGCGCTTTTGACCCGGAACTCGTAATAGGGTGGTTTGGTTTCATGCTCACGGATGAGATCGAACAGCACCCGTTCCAAGTGAGCGGAATCCCGTGGACGAAAATGATTCGGGATGAAATACGGAGATGTGGAGAGCAGGTCCGCTCGAAACCATTCTTTTTCTTTCTCACTCATCTGCTCGATGGGCTTGAACGATACGGTAACATCCGGGCTATCCGGCAAAACGTTAAGATCGAAATGGACATGAGGCTGGCGAATCGTTTGTGCCCCTCTAGATTGAATGGCGTGTCGCTCTCCCGGTTTAAAAAAGAAAACATCCCCTGGACGGCCTTCGTAAACTCGCTCTTCCACCCTCACTTCCAACTGACCTTCCATCAGAAACAACAGCTCATAATCCCAAATCATGCGTTCTTCAATCGTCCATGGTGTTTCGATGACACTATCCATCGCAACGCGGATATAAGGCGAAATTTGACTCAATTCCATCATGGCACCTCAGCAATATATGGTAAGTAAATCGGCAATCTATGCTAAATAAATGCGGATAAAACGCTTTATAATGGAGGTAGGTACAACAATATATGATACAGAGGTGATGGACATGCTGCAACTGCATGGTTTGGGAAATGGCTTATCTACGGCTCCTCTCGTGACAAACGGGCGGACACGTTCCATTACGGCGGAGAATTTGGCGGGGGAGAAAGGGCAGGGAGGCAAAGCCGCCAGCAATCTGGGAACGGCCAGAAAAGGGCGTCCTTGCATTGATTTAAAACAAGGCGAAACAGTTACGCTCGCACATATACAGGGCGCTGGCGTGCTTCAGCATTTTTGGATCACGGTGACCGATAAAACAAGTGCCAAAGGACATCAAGATCAGTACGTACTTCGCGACCTCGTGCTCAGAATGTACTGGGATGACGAAGAAGCGCCATCCGTTGAAGTACCGCTTGGCGACTTCTTTTGCAATGGTTTCGCCAGACGCAGTAACGTCAATTCCCTTCCGATTTCCGTTAACCCGACCGGCGGGATGAATTGCTATTTCGCCATGCCGTTCCGCACCTCTGCGAAAATTACGATTGAAAACCAGCATGCTTATGACATTGGCGGATTTTTCTATACATTCAACTATACGCTTGTTGACGAACTGCCCGATAACGCGGCTTATTTCCATGCGCAATGGCGTCGAGAGCGCTTAACTGAGCTCGGTAAGGACTACACCATATTAGACAATGTCAAAGGGGCCGGGCAATATGTGGGTACCTATTTGGCATGGGCAGCGCTGGAACGGAATTGGTGGGGAGAAGGCGAGATGAAGTTTTATATGGATGGCGATGAGGAGTGGCCGACGATTTGCGGAACGGGGACGGAGGATTATGTCGGGGGTGCTTGGTGTTTCTCCAATTTGAAGACCAGTGAGCCGGAATCTTATTCAACGCCTTATTTAGGATATACCTACTACAAAGATACGACCGAGATTGATCCATGGTCCGGTCATCAGGTGCCTATGCATGGGATGTATCGCTGGCATCTGCCCGATCCTATCCGCTTTGAAAGTGATTTGAAAGTAACGGTTCAGCAAATTGGCCACGATCATTCGCGATTATTTGAGAGATCCGATGATGTCTCTTCCGTCGCTTACTGGTATCAGATGGAGCCTCATGCAGATTTTCCGGCGCTGCTGCCGGTGCAGCAAAGATGGCCTAGATAATTGCAGCAGGCACTTATTTTGAGCCGCGGTACTTAGTAGTTATTTAATAGACACTATAAGGTTGTCTCTGAAGGCTTCATGGCCAAGGGGAGAACCTTTTTTTGCGTATGACAAAAAACCTCATCCCCAATTTAGTACATAGGTTTTATATTTATTGAACAGAGAACTATGGTATAATTTTCTAAAACAGGATTGAAATCAAGATCTGAATCAATGCCGTACCGAATGATGAGTGAAAAATGAGGAGAATCATATGGAACTATGGATCGAAGAATCCCGCCAAAGGTGCTTGCAGCAAGGTTTGGACCCTACCAAGATACCTCTACCAGGTTTTCAATTGACGGCCAAACAGCTTCAAGAAGAGAAGCATAAGTATCGAAAGATTCTAGTGGTAACTAATTATTTTGCAGAAAAATTATTAGCCTTCTTGTCAGGGACACCTCATCTCATAGTCGTAACGAATGATACAGGTTATATCCTGGATAATTATGGCGATGAGACCATGAAGACGACCATCAATCGGTTGGGCATTCAAGAAGGCATCAAGTGTGATGAAGAATTTATGGGGACCAATGTGGTAGCGCTTGCGCTCCTTGAACAGAAACCGATTCAGATTGTTGGGAAAGAGCATTATCATATGATGTTGGAGGATAGCGCCTGTTATTGCGTTCCCTTCCACTTTTCCAATTTCCACAACTTATCAGGTGCCATTTCCATCATGACGTCCGTTGAGCATCACCATCCTACGTATCTAGCTTTGCTAGCGAACATGGTAGATTCTATCGAACGGGAACTGTCGCTGCGCCTCGTTAATCATAATCAGAACCTGATTCAGCAGCTTGTGGTGAATAATATGCGCAATGGGATCATTATGACGGATGAACGGGGGATCATCACCGAATTTAATGCATATGCGGAGAAAATTACGGGAAGAAACCGGAAGAGTGTGACAGGCACGCCGGTCTTTCCTTTTGAACATTTTGGCAGCTACTTCTATCAAGCGCTGAAGTATCGCAAGCAAAGTGAGAATATTGAGCTTACTTTCCGCTATTCCTTGGATCAAGAGAGTGTGTGTCTCTTTGATGTGCTGCCCATCCTGAATGAGCATGGCGAACTGCTGGGTGCCTTCGCACAGTTTCGCGATATTACCGATCGTGTGAATCTGGAGCGGCAGTGGATTAATTCGGAGAAGTTCTCGGCCATCGGCAAGCTGGCGGCAGGTTTAGCGCATGAGATCAGGAATCCTCTTACGGCCATCATTGGTTTTTTTCAGCTGAGTAAGCAGTCCAACGATCCTACCAAACTATGGAGTTACGTGCATTTAATCGAAACAGAGCTTGAAAGCATGAAGCAGCTTGTATCCGATTTTGTCGTGATGGCCAAGCCTAGCACACCGGAACGAAAAGCTGTGAACATGCAGGAATTTCTGAAAGACATTGTACGATTTATGGATAGTCAGGCTATTCTAAAAAACACATCGATTACGGCGATAACAGATAACGCCCTATTGGTGGCCATGATTGACCCTTCTCAAATCAAACAAGTCCTCATTAACCTTCTCCAAAATGCTATCGAATCAATAGGGAAAAATGGCATCATTCAGCTGTGCGCAGAATTGGCGCATGACAATCAAAACTTCAAAATCAGCATTGAAGATAATGGCATTGGTATGACCAAGGAAGAATTGGATCAAATTCTGAACCCCTTTTTTACAACCAAAGAGAATGGAGTAGGACTCGGCTTATCGATTTGTTACCGAATTATTGAGAATCATAAAGGAACCATAACGGCAACCTCTCGCAAAGGCTACGGGACACGGTTTGAGGTTACGTTACCTTTAGAATGACGGCTCGATAACCGAGAAATTGGCACGCTCACTTCACGTTGAAGTGAGTTTTTTGTTTCCGTGATACGACCCTATGTGTGCATGAAAAGGGAAATATGTATGGTCATCTCCCTAATTGTACCCTAGGCGATAATGTTCTGATTTTATATAATGAGTTGTGGAGTAAGCGCTCTCATAGAAGGGGGAGTTATCAGTGCCCAAGTTCTCAGGCGTGTTTCGTAAGTTTCTTTTTTCCTACATTCTTATTTTAATCATTCCTAGCATTGCGGGGTATATGTCCTACCGCACCTCCATTGCTGTCACGCAGTCCATTTCCATTGAGAATAATATGACACAGCTGCAGAAGAGTCAGGAAATATTGGAACGCAGAATGGCTGAGGTGAAAAGTTTCACCAGGCAGTTGGCTCTGAATCAAGATTTAAGTGTGCTGTTAAATGAAAGCGTAGTGGATCAGAAAACGAATGTTTTTGGGATTTGGAAAATCTCAAGGGATATTAAGGCTTATAGTCAGACTAATGATTTTTTGAAGCACTTTTTTATTTATTTCACCAACTTTAATGTGCTTGTAACGCCTGGCAATGCTTATTTTCGACCGGAACATTATTATGAGGCTTCGCATTACAACAATCTTTCATTTGATGAATGGAAAAAGACGATTTTAGATAAAACGCACAGCAGTGAAATATTGCCGCTAAGTCCTTTCGTTACAGGTGGGAACCAAACCTCCGTAATTACTTACATGCAATCGCTTCCATTAGATAGCTTTAGTGATTCTTCCCCGGCAACCGTGGTTACGATTATAGATGAAAAAACGATCAACAGCGTGTTATCGGGCTTGCGGAATGAAGCGGGCAGCTGGATGTACATCAGTGATGCGCAAGGGCACACCATTAGCCTGCAGGGAATTACCCAGCCGGAGATTGAGCAGCTCTCGGTGGATCCAAAGTTTGATAAAACGTCCGTCAGCCAATTTTATAAAGATGATCTCGTGATCAAGATTAGCTCCAAAACAACAGGTTGGGTTTACAGCACGGGGATTCCAAGACATGTTTTGATGGAAAATGCGAATAAGATCAAATACATTACCTGGTCGGTGACTGGTGTCGCGCTGCTGATTGGCCTTCTTGTTGGCTACTTGCTTTCTTACCGCAATACGCTTCCAATTACTCGGCTGCTTCAGGTTATGAAAGAGCATTTTGGCAAGGAAGCGGCGCTGGCACGTAATGAATATGATTTTATACAGGGGAATATATCCAATATTTTGATGAATAGCAAGCACCTAGAATCTGAGCTCAAACGACAGCTTCCCTTGATTCGGGATGCTTTCTATAAGCGATTGATTGCAGGCGAGTTTCAAACCAGGGAAGAGATCATGTCTGCGGCTGCTCAGGTGGGCACGGGTGTTAGCTTTAACACCGGCTATACCGGTATTTTGCAAATCAACGGGTACTCAGATATGGAAAGCGTTGAAATTCTGAACGAGCTGAGCGCTGCCCGATTGATTCTGAAGCAAATTGTGATCGAAGATGAAAGTCGCATCTTTGTTCATATGACCGATTTGGGTTCGGATCGCGTAGTTCTCCTCTTTACCTCCGGGGATTCAGAAGCTGTGGAGGAAGTCAATAAAGATGAGGTTGAGCAGCTCGTGAACAGGCTGGTCAATCTGGCTTTTGGCGAGTATCGCATTACGATAACGGCAGGGTTAAGCGACCCCTTTAACTCTGTTATGGAGGTTAGCCGATCCTACGAGCAAGCAAGGCAGGCCTTGGAAAACGCTATTTATATGAACAAAAAAGGAGTCGTATGGTTAGGAGATACACGAATTGAGAGCAATACGTATTATTATCCGATCGACTTGGAACTGCGATTAATCAGCACAATTAGAGCAGGCGATGAAGAGGAAGCAAGGCGTATCGTCCGTTCCATGATTGAGCAAAACACGGAAAATCGCGAGCTTTCTATGGAGATGAAGCACCAGTTCATCGGGGAGTTGAAGGGAACGCTGCTCAAGCTGCTCGACCAAAAGGCGATTATGGAGTCCACATCATTCGAGAAAATCAAAAATCGGATCATTGCTATCGTGACCAGCGAATCCATTGAAATTATTTCCCAAGAAATAAATGGGATTATTGCGGACATGTGCGGCCTGATTACGAGTAAAAAGAACGATGCTCACTCTCGAACAGTGAAACAAATAAATGAATTTATCGCCGCCAGGTATGCAGATCCGGACCTTAACTTATACCGGATTGCAGAACATGTCGAAAGGCCGGAGAAGTACATCTCCCAGCTGTATAAAGAGGTGACGGGGACGAATTTATCCGACCAACTGGAGAAAGTAAGAATGGATCACGCGGCGAGTCTTCTGAAAAGAAACCAATACAACGTCGACGAAATTGCTTCGCATGTCGGCTATAACAGTTCGCATTCTTTCCGCCGGGCATTTAAGCGTGTAATGGGCGTTTCGCCAAGCTCGTTCCGACAATCTGTCGAGGAATAATATGCAAGAGGCTATTTTTCCATCATTTTCATGAGTGATGGGAAATAGCCTCTTTTTTGACTGCATAAACGGAGGGGGGAAATGGCCGTTTAATTAGGCAAATGCCCGGCCTGATTCGGGCTTTATGTTCGGAATTTGACGCAAATGTACCTATACGATGGCCGTGGCAACCACCTATAATCAGCCATATAGAAAGCGCTATCACATTTTATCGGATTGTAGGAGGGAGCATGTGAAAAAGAGTCTTATCAAACATTGGCAGCTGTATCTGATCGTGATTCCACCATCTTTATTTTTTCTTATTTTCAAATATTATCCAATGTTGAATGCCGTCCTTGCCTTTAAGGATTACAACGTGACCAAAGGGATTTGGGGAAGCCCATGGGTAGGATTTAAGCATTTTGAGCTGTTTTTCGAGAATCCGATCTTCTGGACCTTGATTAAAAACACGCTGCTTATCAGCGGTTATTTGCTTTTCGCCGGCTTCCCGATTCCTATTCTATTGGCGCTGGCGCTGAATGAAATACGTAATGGCAAGTTTAAACGGTTCGTACAACTAGTTTCATTTGCCCCTTATTTTATTTCCACCGTTGTCATGGTTTCCATCATCATGCTGTTTCTAGCCCCTCGACTGGGTTTTGTGAATGTGGCCATGAATTATTTCGGGATGGATTCGATTAATTTTCTCGGGCAACCAGGGATGTTCCGTTCGATCTACGTGTGGTCGGATATTTGGCAGACCGCCGGTTATTCCGCCGTTATTTTTCTGGCTGCGCTGGCCGGTGTCGATCCTTCGCTGTATGAAGCAGCCAAAGTGGACGGAGCGTCGCGGTTTCAGAAAATCCGCCATATTGATTTGCCGGGCATTCTGCCGACGATCACGATCATTTTTATTTTGAATGTAGGCAGTGTCATGTCATTAGGATTTGAAAAAATTTATTTGCTGCAAAACCCGCTGAACAAAATAAATTCAGAAATAATAGCAACTTACGTGTATCAAATCGGCTTATTAAACGCGAACTATAGCTTTGCTACGGCGGTAGGTTTATTTAATTCCTGTATCAACTTAATTCTGCTCGTATTCGTTAATCGGGTTGCGAAGCGGCTCTCGAATACGAGTATTTGGTGAGAATGGAGGAACCCTGCGATGAACACTGTGAAAACAACGATCCGAGAATCAGCGGGTGATAAAATATTTGTAATTTGCCTCTATGTAATCCTGATTCTTCTGTTAGTGATCGTTTTATATCCGCTGATTTATATTGTAAGCTCCTCGTTCAGCTCACCGGCGGCTGTGACGTCGGGGCGTGTGTGGTTATGGCCGGTGGAGTTTTCTTTGAAGGGTTACGCCCAGCTCATGGACAATCCGAAAATCATTACCGGCTATGCGAACTCTTTGTTTTATACGGCGGCAGGGACCTTGATCTCAGTAGCGCTTACGATCATGATCGCATATCCGCTATCACGTAAAACATTTAAGGGCCGAAACGTCCTCATGATGTTAGTCACCTTCACGTTGTTATTTACCGGCGGACTTATTCCAACTTATTTAGTTGTGAAACAGATGGGCCTCATCGATACCAGATGGGCTTTAATAATTCCCAATGCCATCTGGGTCTGGCAAGTTATCATCGCCCGAACCTTCTTTCAAACATCAATACCTGATGAACTTATTGACTCCAGTGAGCTGGATGGCTGCAGTGACCTCAGATTCATGTGGAGTGTCGTGATCCCTTTATCAAAACCCATCATCGCTGTTTTATTCCTCATGTATGCGGTGGGTCAGTGGAATGCTTACTTCGATGCGCTTATTTATCTCAAAACCGCCCAGCTGTTCCCGCTGCAGCTTATTTTGCGGAGCATTATTATTCTGAATAACAGCTCGAATGCGACGGATGCCCTGAAACTGGTTGAAAGACAGCAGCTGGCAGAACTCCTGAAATACTCGCTGATTGTTGTTGCGACGATTCCAGTACTTATTATCTACCCGTTTGTACAGCGCTATTTTGTACAAGGAATGTTAGTGGGATCTGTGAAAGGGTAACGGAAAAAGGGATATGGCGGGGAACTGAAGAATTGAAAGGGGTGATCGACGAGAACTTGCAGGTTATAGATCAACCTATAAGTCAGCTTTTCAAATCAGTAAAGGGAGCGGATTTCATTGAAAAGAAGATCGGTCAGCGTTTTGATTTTTATTATCATGTGCAGTTTGGTTGTTGCCGCATGCACGAGTACACAAGAGGCATCGCCATCGTCATCGTCAAAACCTACTACAGATACAGTCTCGCCAAGTGCTGGGCAAACCGGCAAACCTATACAAATCAGCGTTTTTGCGCAGCAGGCGAACGATATTGATTTGAATACGAATCTGTTCACGAAACATTTGGAAAGTAAATTTAATGCGAAGTTCAAGTTCGATGTGATTCCCTATGACGGCGCCAAAGAAAAGCGCCAAATCTCGTTAGCGAGCGGTGATTATCCGGAAGCGTATATGTTAACGGCCTATATTGATCAGTTCTCACAAGCGGATCTTCTGAAGTTCGGTAAACAAGGCGTCTTGCTGCCGCTTAATGATTTGATTAACCAATATGCGCCTAACATCAAAGCGGCCATGGAGAAGGATGCCACGTTCAAAAGCTTTATTACAGCGCCAGACGGTAAGATCTATGGACTTGGTTCCTATACGCAATGCTTTCACTGTTCTTACCCGAACAAAATGTGGATTAACACAAGCTGGCTGAAAAAATTGAACCTGCAGATGCCGAAAACAACGGAAGATTTCAGGAAAGTGCTGCAAGCTTTCAAAAAAAATGATCCGAATGGCAACGGCAAGGCGGATGAGGTGCCACTTAGCGGTTCAACCGAAGACTTTGGCGTACGTGTGATCCCGTTCCTGATGAACGGCTTCATCTATGATGACGACCGGAATTATTTGAATCTGGTTAACGAGAAAGCGGATACTGTAGCGAATAAACCGGAGTGGAAAGAAGGCCTTACGTATATTAAATCCTTATACGACGAGGGTTTGATCGATCCTGGTGCGTTTACTCAAAATGCGGAAGCTTTTAAGAAAATTGGGGAGAACGGTTCAGGGCAGATTCTTGGCGCAGGCGCGGGCATGCATCCAGCGATCTTCGTTAATATTGATAAAGGCAATAAAAACTCAGGGGATTATAACCCGGTTCCGCCACTTACAGGACCTCACGGTTCATTGTCCACACATGATGGAGGCGGCTTGATTCCTGGGGCGAAGTTTGTCATCACGAATAAAGCGAGCCAAGAAGCACAAGTTACTTTAATTAAAATGGTCGATTACATGTTCACGATGGAAGGTCAAACGAATGCGGCATCCGGTATGGAAGGCATTGACTGGAGAAAGCCGAAAGAAGGCGAGGTGGCGTTGGGTAAAGGGGTTACACCTCAAATCGCGACGATTCCAGCGATTGATGGGCAGCCGCCTCGCAACGCGGGATGGAGCGGCATGGGCCATTTTTACCAGCCGAAAGAATATCGCGACAGCATCGTGCAAGGCACGGATGTTTACGATTCCGCCAATTACGAACGCAGATTGTATGACGCGACACTGCTGTACCAAGGGCATGAACCAAAAGAGCTGTTCCCGATGTGGGCGATTTGGATCGATCCGGCGCTGACCGATGAGGCGAGCATTCTTCAAACCAACATCAAGAACTATATTGAGCAAAGCGCGCTCCAGTTTATTACGGGGAACAAAGATTTGAACAAAGATTGGGATGCGTATGTGAAAGGGCTCGACAATCTGAAGCTCGGAAGATATCTTGAAATTCTTCAAAAAGCGTACGATACGGCAGCAATTAAAAAATAAGACGTAGAGTGGGGCTGTCGGTATAGGTCGGGAATGACCTGTCGGATAGCCTCCTTTTTTGATGACGACATGAGCAGCTTGGAGGAATCTTAAATGACGAAAGATAAGAGAATCCTTTTCCTGGGAGATAGTATAACAGCTGAAGGAACGTTTATTGCCTTTTTGGAGGCAATCTTGTTACAACACTTCCCTGGGCAGGGGTTCACATTGATCAACATTGGTGTGCCTAGTGAGACAGCTTCAGGTTTAACAGAGGGGGATCATCCATTTCCGCGGCCTTGTGTCCATGAACGGATTGAACGTGCTCTGCTAATAACTAAGCCCGATTGGGTCGTATTAGGTTACGGCATGAATGACGGGATCTATTCACCTTTTTCCCAGGAAAGATTTCTGGCTTATCAAAAAGGGCTGCTTGAAGCCGTCCGGATCGTGCATTCAAGCGGTGCCAAGGCGATCGTGATGACGCCTCCGGCATTTGATTCATCCGCAATTAGACAAGAAACACTTCTGGCTGATGGCCATCATGAACAAGCATACAGCTACTTAACTCCCTATGAACATTACAACGATGTACTCAAAACATATGCGCGCTGGCTGCTTTGGCAGGAAGGGATCGCTGATGAAGTGGTGAATATTTATGATCCGCTGCTCCAAGCCAGGGAAAACGCGCGAATGAACGATCCTGACTACCGCTCAGGAGACGGAATTCATCCACACGCTGACGGCCATTGGGTCATCGCCGAAACGCTTCTCCGTCATTTATTTGAAGTGCGTTGTAAAGCAACTCCACCGTTCGTCGGGCAACCGGAGAGCTCAACTTTCTTTCAGCTTGTTTGGCAGCGCCAAAAAGTGCTAAGTGCAGCTTGGAAAGAACACATCGGACATTCCAATCCGAACAAAGCAACAGCTTTACCTCTGGAAGAGGCATTGCAAGAGGGCGATAAGCTGGCGGAGCAAATTAAGAACCATTTTTCTATTTCTTAGAGGGGTGGTTTTATTTAGTTGCTTGACAAAAGTAAGTTTATGACGATATTATACGAACATAAAGTTCAATACTTTAAAAAAGTTAGCATTGAAAGGGGAAGTTTTTGAAGTGAAGAATTATCAGCAATTGGGGGCATTACTATTAAGAGTACTGCTCGGAATTATCTTTTTATCACATGGTGTTGCCAAATTCCAAGGAGGTATCGGCAATATTGCAGGTTGGTTCGAAAGCATTGGCATTCCCGGATCTTTGGCCTATGTCGTGGCAACCATCGAATTGGTAGGCGGGATTGCTCTGATTCTAGGACTAGGTACACGTATTGTGTCCGCAATATTGGCAATTATCCTGCTGATTGCGACGTTCAAAGTGAAGCTGGCTGTCGGTTTTCTTGGAAATGGGCAAATGGCAGGATACGAGCTTGATCTCGCTTTAATCGGTATGGCTGTTTATTTGCTAATCAACGGAAGCCAACGGCTTGCCATAGATTCGCTCTTTAAAAAAGGCCAATCATCAGCGTTGTAAGTGTTAACTTTAAAACGGAGGGATCCTATGATTCAGATTTATGAGGCAGAGAACCGTTATCAAGTCAATGCAGGATGGCTTCAAAGCCGATTAAGTTTCTCTTTCGGAGAGTTTTATGACCCGAATAATACGGAATTTGGGGTTATGCGTGTATGTAACGATGATGTTGTAGCGCCGGGGAGAGGATTTGGCGCTCATCCTCACAGTGATATGGAAATTGTTACGATTGTGCTTGAAGGAGCAGTTCAACACTCAGATAATCTCGGCAACTCGGAGATTACTTCTGCAGGCGAAGTGCAGCGGATGAGCGCTGGCACAGGGATCGTGCATGCGGAGTTTAACGCATCCAAAACAGAGTCGACCCGGTTTCTGCAGCTTTGGTTTGAGCCGAGAGAGCTCGGGCTGTTTCCGACGTACGAAACTCGCCGCTACGACGCCGAACAACTGCGAAACGCGCTGCTGCCCGTAGTGACGCCGGAAGGATCCGAGCAAGCGGTGATGATCAATCAAGACTTGACGCTTTACTTAAGTCGGCTTGATCAAGGAAGGACGCTGTCTTTTGAGCAGAAGGAAGGGCGCCGAATGTTTATGTTTGCCATTGAGGGGCAAATTACGGTTAGCGGAAAACAGCTCAGAGCAGGAGATACTGCACGCATTGAATCTGAATCCAATCTCGTGGTTGAGGCAGAGAAAGATGCCTTTTTCATGCTGATCGACCTGCCATAACGGAACCAAGGAGGTATGTGATGAAAGAAGTACTCATTGTTAAACATGCCGTCGGAGGCCGTACTTTTGTTCATTCGGAAACAGATGTGCTTCGTTATGATGTCCTTCCGGATGGCGAAGGCTGGCGGATTACGGTATCTACGCTGAAGAGCGCAGCTATCGAGGAATTGCTGAGATGGAAAAATGAGCTTAATGTTTTTCTTTTTCAGGAGTTTGAAGATCAACCGACACGGAAGATTTGGTTTTACGTCAAAGAGGGACCAGTAGAATATGAAGACGGTCTTGAGCAGTTGACGATCAGGGCACAGTCCCGCATCGAATATGTGCCTGATGAGTTTGATATGTGAAAGTGATAACCATATATATAGAAGAAGCTGTCGCAAAGGTAGAATTTTCTGCTTTGGTGACAGCTTTTTTGATGTATCAAGAGAACCCTAATTGTCATTTGAAAATGTTGATCGTAGTGGACAAAATCCAACTAAACCCCCGATGGGGCACCTAAATCGCTCATCTCATTGGACGAAATCCAAGCTAACTGCCATTTCCGGTGCTTTAGCGCCGCGATTAACGTATCTCATTGGAATTCATCCAATAGGATAGGTAATAAAGCCTCCAAAACGATGGTTTCATTGGATTTCATCCACTGGAACCATTCCGATAGCGTTCAAAGAGCCGGCTACTCTTGAATTAATGAAGCAATATCCTCGTAGCGATGCATGCCTTTAAACGTGTAAGGCGTATAGCCGACATGCTTTTTGAACAGCTGGCAAAAGTAGGAAAAATTGCCGAGCCCGACGGCTTCCCCAATGTCTTGAACAGACATGTCGGTTGTTTTGAGCAGCCAGCAAGCCTGACGAATGCGTCTGGCGGTCAAGTACTCGGTAATCGTACTGCCGATCGATTGCCGGAAGGTTGCAGACACGTGGTTCGGAGTAAGATGAACGGCCTGTGCTAGGTCTTCCAGCTTGAACGGCTTGCTGTAATTCTCTTCGATCCAAGAGAGCATGCGTTCAGCCGTTGTTGAGCTTTTGCGCGGATGCACCTGCGTAAGGTCTGTTTGAGAGGTGATTGTTGTCTCAAACCCTGTGCGCACTTGGTGGATAAATGCCGTGAGGAAAAGCAGCTGTTCTTCAAGCAGCCTTTCTGTGCCTTGATCAATAGCAGCTTCGATTCTAGGCGCATAGAGGCGGAATAATTGTTCGAGCGCCGTAAGATCCGAACACTGGAATGATTGCGGAGATAACGGATCTTTCCACAATTTGCGCAGAAATTCTTGCAGCGAAGGAAAGGCAGCAAGCGCTGCCTCCAGGACCGCCGGCTCGAGCACGAAAAGCGAGCGGACATAACTCTCCTGCGGAAGGTTATACATACGAAGACGATGCAGTTGAAACGGTCGAAAGCAAAAGATAGCCCCCGGCGTCATTTCAACGATTTGTTGCTCAATTATGGCGATGCCTCTGCCTTCATGGACGATAAGAAGTTCCATCCCCTGGTGAGCGTGAAAGATTTCCTCAAACTCATGCGTTCTATTTTTGAAAAACGATAGCTGCACCGGATGAACATTTAAATTCATGTAGTTCATTAGCTTCATATCGAAAACTCCTCATCGTAATCTAACAACATTTTATCATAAGAGGGCTACACATTATTCGCTTTTTTTTTGGTACGATGAAGATAGGTAATGGAGCAGCTAGAGGAGGAACGACTCGTTCATGAAAAAGCGCAGGTTAAACGAAAATTGGGAGCATTACCGTGGATCCTTAGGCGGTGCTTGGGAGGTTTGGCGGTCAGATAAGCTGCAAAATCACTATAACGTGCCGTGGGAAACGGTCACGCTTCCCCACACCTATAATGGGTACGACGTAATGGACCCGGACAGCAAGTACTATCAAGGACAAGGCTGGTACCGAAGCCGGTTAGAGGTCGACAACCCGTATCCGAAAGGGAGGACCTTGCTGCATTTTGAAGGAGCCGGACAGCGAACGGATGTTTATGTGTACACAGAGAAAGTAGATTCGCACCTGGGCGGATACGATGAATTTACCGTTGACATTACGGAGGCTGTGGAGCGGGCTAAGGGTATAGAGCGTTATGCGGGGCAGGTGCCGGTGGCAATTGCGTGCGATAACAGCAGGGAGCTAGAGACGATTCCTTCTGATGCAAGCGATTTCAATCTATATGGCGGAGTGTATCGCTATTTGAACCTTGTGTATGTGCCGCAGATTTCCTTGTCTAACGTACATGTTGAGACTGATTTGGATGCGATTGTTGGTGGAAAAGCGGACAACGGGAAAGTCAAAGTACGGGCTAAGCTCTATAATCCGGATGCAATTGCCGGAAATGTTACTTTGACGATTAAGGTAACGCAGCAGGATGGCTTGGTTATCGGGCAATCCGAAGTGACTTTACCGGCGTGGCAGGGGGAGAAAGAGCTCTCAGCTTTGGAAGTGCCTGGACCGCAGCTATGGTCGGTGACCGAGCCGAACTTATATCACTGTTCGGTCGCGCTGGTTTGTGAAGATGGCGAAACAGTGTTGACGGAGCAATTTGGTTTCCGCAGCTTTGAGTTTGTCAAACAGGGACCGTTTAAACTCAACGGCGAACGGCTTCTGTTGCGAGGAACGCATCGTCATGAGGATCATGCAGGCGTAGGCGCAGCGATGAGCGAGGACTTGATCCGTGAAGAAATGCAGTTGATCAAGGACATGGGTGCTAATTTTATTCGCCTCGGCCACTATCAACAGTCACGAATCGTGCTTGACTTATGCGATGAGCTTGGGCTCCTCGTCTGGGAAGAAATTCCTTGGTGCCGCGGAGGCCTTGGCGGGCCGGAATACCGCAAGCAGTGTACCGACATGCTCACAGCAATGATTGAACAGCATTACAACCACCCATCGATTATCCTATGGGGACTTGGGAATGAGAATGATTGGGAATGCGATTTCGATTACTTCGATCAGCAGGAAATCCGTGCCTTCATGAAGGAATTGCATGAACTCTCGCACAAGCTCGACCCAAGCCGATTAACGTCGATTCGTCGCTGTGAATTTTGCAAGGATATCGTTGATGTTTATTCGCCTTCGATTTGGGCCGGTTGGTACCGCGGTGTCTATACGGATTACGAGACAAGCAGTAAAACGGCTTTCGAGAATGTGGACTCCTTCTTCCATATGGAATGGGGCGCAGATAATTTGCCGACCCGGCATGTTGAGGAGACCTATACGGGCTTTACTTTTATGAAGCAATCCGAAGGGGCAACGGACGAACGGGACGGGGATTACTTGCTGACCGGCGGTGAGCCGCGCGTATCTCGTGACGGCGACTGGTCAGAGACCTATTTCTGCGAAATGATCGATTGGTACTTGAAATCGCAAGAGAATATGAGCTGGTTGACGGGAGCGGCGCAGTGGTCGTTTAAGGATTTCTCCACGCCGGTGCGGCCGGATTCGCCTATTCCTTATTTGAATATGAAAGGGATCGTTGAACGCGATCTGACGCCGAAAGAAGCATATTATGTTTTCCAATCGTATTGGTCGGAGAAACCGATGGTGCGCCTGTATGGCCATACCATGCCGGTACGCTGGGGAGCTGAAGGTGAGCGGAAGATGATCAAGGTATACTCCAATGCGGAGGAAGTGGAATTGTTCCTCAATGGCGAAAGCCTTGGCGTGAAGCGCCGCGACTCGCAAAATTTCCCATGCGCAGGCTTGCGTTGGGAGACAGAACTGCGTGTTGGCGAAAACCATTTGCGCGCAGAAGCGGTTCGTGGCGGTGTTACCGTGAGCGACGAGCTGAGTTTCCGTTACCAAACGGAGACATGGGGTGAGCCGGCGCAGTTGGAGCTGACGACAACAACGCTGGAAGACGGCAGGGTATATGCAGAAGTACTCTCCTATGATGCGGCTGGTGTGTTTTGCCCGGATGCAGCGTCTTTTGTCCGGTTTGGACTGGCTGGTGACGGTAAGCTGCTGGATAATCTAGGCACGATTCGCGGTTCGAGGCTTACACAGCTAGCGTCAGGCCGTGCTGGGATTTATATAGATCCATATGGTGGTTTGCCTGCCGGGATTACGGTGACGGATTTTGTAAGTGCAGGAGGCCCGGCTTCGTCTTTGATTTCAAAGTCGGGTCGTGATGGGCAGCGCTCGTATACATCTGTTATCAGCGCGGCTTGTGAGGGAATGCCTACCGTTACTCAGGTAGTTGTAGTGAAGGGTTGAAACCATTATTAGGAGGTTATAACGATGAGTGTGAACCAAACAGCAACATGGAACGGTGCCCAAAAGTTTGAAGAAATTTTACCCCAAGTCTGGGAAGCGCTGCAGGTAAAAGTCGATCGTATGATCGAGCAGCTTGGAGACAAATCACCGCATGTAGCCAAAGAAGACGGGCTGTACGATGACATGCGGATCGATTGGTGGACATCCGGCTTTTGGCCGGGAATCCTTTGGATTCTTCATGATCTGACAGGGAAAGAACATTATAAGGAAGCCGCATGGCGCTGGGATGAAAAGCTGGAGCAAGCCAGCATTCGGACCAACAATTTTCACCATGATGTTGGTTTTCAATATTTGCCTACAGCGGTTATTAAGCATAAATTGACTGGCGACAGTGATGGTTTGCGCCGTGGCTTGCAGGCGGCTAATTTCTTGGCAGGCCGGTTTAACCTGGCGGGCAGCTTCCTTCGTGCATGGAATCAGGAGAAAATCGGCTGGTCCATCGTCGACTCCACCATGAACCTGTCCATCCTTTTCTGGGCGGCGGAAATGACGGGTGACCCGCGTTTTGAGCAAATCGGCAGAGCCCATGCGGATACGGTCGTTGACAAATTTATCCGCGAAGACGGTTCGGTGAATCATATCCTCAGCTTCAATCCGAAGACGGGAGAGCTGATTGAATCCTTAGGCGGCCAAGGGGCAGGGCCGCAGTCAGCCTGGAGCCGCGGAGCTTCGTGGGCGCTGAATGGTCTCGCGAACGTCTACCGTTACACGGGAGAAGTGCGTTACTTGCGTGCGGCACAGCGTGTAGCGAATTATTTCCTGGCGTGCCTGCCGGAGGACCATGTGGCGCATTGGGATTTCCGCGCGGCTGAATCGCTGGATGCTGAGCCTAGAGATACATCGGCTGCTACTTGCGCCGCATCGGGGTTGATTGAGCTGGCCGACTTCCTGCCGGCCGTTGAAGGCAATATATACCGCCGCGCCGCGGAGCGCATCCTGCTGTCGCTTACACAGAATTATGGGACATGGGATCAGCCGGAGCATCAGGCTATTTTGCTAGAAGGCACTGGCAACAAACCGGCCGGGCAAAACATTAATGTATCACTTATTTACGGAGACTACTATTACGTAGAGGCAATCGCCAAGCTGCTGGGTTGGAAGCAGCGGATTTTCTAGGGGATTCATCTCCCCAGGCATGAATACAAGCGACCGTCAGGGATGTTCCCTGACGGTTTTTTTATGCTCCCTTCACCCAGGCGAGGGGAACTACAGGGCACTATTTCACCGAAATAGGTCCTTTCTCGCGCGGAGGGGGACTGTGGGTCGTTATTTGTCCGTTTTCTTAAAGAAAACGGGATGAGGCGGTTAAATAAAGCCCTGTAGTTCCGCAAGAACGCGGAATTGGGCTGTACTTGCTAGAACAGCGGCCTGTAGTTCCCCAAAGGTAGTTAGAGGGTACTCCATTTGCCAAGTGTCTCAGCAACACGGATTGTCATCCCCAAAAATTCGCTCACACCGGGCTCTTAACAAGCTAAAATGCGTAGGAGAAGTTAACTCCTCCCACAGGTATCTGAATTCAAGATATTTCACATCATCATTCTGTATTATGCAGAAGAGCAAAAATCAAAGTATCATGGTTACGCGATCCAAAACTAACAAAGGAGGAACGCGTAATGAAAAGAAACACGGTTATTGTTCTTATAGGAGGCATTGCGGCTATGATGGTAGCGATGGGAATCGGAAGATTCGCCTTTACTCCCATCCTGCCGATGATGATGGAAAACCATTTATTCTCACCAGCAGGAGCTGGTTATCTGGCTTCAAGCAATTATTTGGGGTATTTGATTGGCGCGTTTCTTCTGACCCTGGTTCAAGTGAATAACCGCTCAAGGCTGCTGCTTGCAGGGCTAATCGCCAGTATTTTGACGACTTGGGGAATGGGGGAATTCCAAAGTCTTGAAATCTGGCTTTTGCTCCGGTTTTTGTCGGGTCTTGCCAGTGCGGTCGTGTTTGTCATCGCCTCCAGCATGATCATGGATCGCTTATCGCAGCTCCAAGCCGGCCTATTTTATGGTGGCGTGGGAGCGGGCATTCTGTTGACCGGAGTCTCGGTTCCGCTGCTTGCAAAGACCGGCGATTGGATCGAAGTATGGAAGGGATTGGGCTTGATCAGCCTACTACTTGGTTTGACAGCCTGGTATTTGCTGCGGGACAAGCATTCCGGAGCGAAGACGGCTCAGTCGCCTCGGAACGAGCAATCTTCAGGGATACGTAGGATATTGATTTGGTTGACGATTGCCTATGGATTGGAAGGCTTGGGCTACATTGTTACGGGGACTTATCTTGTAGCGTACGCTAAAACGGTTTCCAACCTCCCGAACATCGCATCGCTCAGCTGGATCTTGGTTGGCATCGCTGGAGCGCCTTCGTGTATCTTGTGGTCGAAGCTGGCTTCTCAATGGGGAAAAAAGTGGACATTGACCTTCTCTATGATCTTACAATCCATTGGCATCGCGATTCCGGTGCTTATTCATTCTTCAATGGCCGTGTTTGTCGGCGCCTTTCTGTTCGGGGCAACTTTTATGGGGATTACGATGTTGACCGTTTCTTTTGCCAAGGATTTGTATCCGCAGAACAACCGCAAAATAATTGGACTGCTGACCACCTTCTTTGGGTTGGGACAAATCCTAGGACCACTTATTGCCGGTCATCTGATCTCGGGAAATGGCAGCTACTTGTCCGCTTTAATTGGAGCTGCACTTATCGTTCTTTTGGGCGCGGTGAGTCTGCCGCTGGGTATTGGCAGCGCTGATCGGAAACAGCTCAAACTGATGCGGTAATGTGAAAATGAAATGAGAAATGAGTGACCACTCCACTCTGTATGGCTGCTTTGTGTAAGTGACTATATACCTCTGCAGACCTTACCTAGCGGAGGGCCCTCGCACAAATGTTTTGGTTGCACTTTCTACAATATATAAGGGCTTTAAACCCCACCACCCAGCTCTTCATTGTATGAAATACAATGAATTCAATCAAAATAACGTGAAAACCGCTCTATACTGCTTTCTACGCTGTAATTTTTACAGCGAAGAAAGCGGCAGCGGCCGAAATGAGGCTTCTATGTTGCATAGAGTACACCATAGATACAGCATCAGCATAGATAGAGAAGGGATTGGCCATTATTGAGGGCTGCCATTGAATGAATTCCAACGGAGGTTCTTACCTATATGTATTTGAGATACTCGATATCACGATTCTATATTATTCAGGATATCCATCTTGTTGTATGATGAAGCAGTAGATCAAGCGAGCAGATCCGATTTGTATAAACGCAAACTACCTTTTAATAGGTAAACAAAGGAAAATATAAATATGAATTTTCAAAACAAAACAGTAGTCATTACAGGTGCAGCGGTATTGGGAGAGCAGCAGCAATGGAATTCGTTAAACGAGAGGCGAATGTAGTCATCAATGGGCGCCGCGAATAGAGCTGGCAGAAACAGCAAGAGAGATTGATCCAACGGGGGCAAAAATCGGATATGTAGGGGGCGACATTTCAGATCCCCAAACAGCTGAACGTCTAATCAGCGAAACGCTTGCTCGCTTTGACGTTGGCAATTGAGTATGCGGACAAAGGGATTCGCGTGAATGCTGTCGCTCCAGGGGTTACGAAAACACCGATGCATGCGGTTGAGATCCATGATTATTTGGCTCAATTGCACCCTATTGGCCGGATGGGCGAAGCTCAGGATATTGTTGACGCTATTGTTTATCTGGAAACAGCACAATTCGTAACAGGCGAGGCTCTTCATGTCGATGGCGGCCAAAATGCTGGGCAGTGGTAAGCTGTAAATAATTTTCTGCACCAAGACAAATACTGAATGGTATAGGGGGATGGGATTATGCTATATGAACTGCGGATCTACGATGTAACTCCCGGGAAAATGGAAGCTATTTTGAACCGGTTTCGGGATGGTACGATTAGCATTTTTGCTAAACATGAGATGAAGGTAACGAATTTCTGGGTGGACGTAGACGATTCCAAAGAGCGGTTGTATTACGTGCTGGAGCATGTGGACATGGCTTCTCGTGAGCGGAACTTCCAAGCCTTTTTCGAAGATCCGGAGTGGTTAGAGCTTAAGTCAAAATCTGAAGTAAACGGACCGCTGCATGAGAAAATAGAAGTTGTCTACATGAAAAAAGCGTCTTTCTTCGAGTAAAAGAAATCCATGGCAAATCATGAAATCGTAGGTCAATCAGGATGTCTGGTTGACCTTTTTTACGTTCCTCCATCCCTCATCCAATGATGGAAGTCAACCAAAGAAATGGTAACATTTATACACATGTTTACTGTTATTTCTTATACTGAATTTCCAATTTTTTCATCCCTATACTCATAAATGCAGCCCTCTTAACATTATGCTTGATTTTAAACCGCACTCGGTCTTAATATGAAATAAATAGAATATATTGGTTTTAATCTAGTGTCGAAACTGAATCTCATATCATTTTCACCTGTCAGTATTCCTAGCATACGATGTAGGAAGGTGGTGGTGAAAAATGATATTAACAGTTACGGGCTGGATGATTTACACATTATGGGCCATATTCGGGCTAATGATTATCCATTTTCTAATTTCCTTCTTCAAAATGTTCTGGGAAGGAGCATTCGATGTTACATTCGTACTAGGTTATTTAAAAGATGTCCTCTATTATGTTTTACCTTTGAATGTGCTTGTAAATTTAGTTTCAATCGATCCCACAGGTTGGATTCTTGTGATCTTTTATTTCATCTGTGGGCTCGCTGTCATTCTCAAATATTTATTGGATATCAAAAGACTTTTCCAATAAATAACAAGCGGGCCTTCTTTAAGTTGGTCCCAGGAAAGGAAGTGAAGCCATGAGGAGATATCAGTGGATTAGGTGGCGAAAATTCATCCTCTGGCTAACAGCCCTCGTTATCATCGGTTTAGTTTTGTTCGTTGGAGGGCCGACCTATTGGAATGCCGCGTTAACGATCGCCAGCTTGTTATTCCAGTTGTTGTTCGCAGTATTATTCATGATCATCCAGTTCGTAGCACTCTTCTGGTTTCTGGCCAGGGGACGCACCTACTGGATATTGCCTGGCGAGACCGGCGCAACCTGGGACGATTATCGGGGGAACCCCGAAATTGTTGAGAATGCGAAGCGGATTGTGACCCTGCTCAAAGGGGTCAAGGAGTTCAAGGAGATGGGTGGGGAGGCAATCCGTGGATTGCTGTTATGCGGGCCTCCCGGCACCGGAAAATCTTACCTGGCTCAGGTCATTGCCAACGAAGCGCAAGTGCCTTTCGCCTACGCTTCAGCTCCGAGCTTTCAGAACATGTTCTTCGGCGTAGGTAATCTGAAAGTAATGGGTATCTTCCGGAAGGCGCGGAAGCTCGCGAGAGTGTATGGCGCCTGCATTATCTTCATTGACGAGATCGATGCGATCGGCATGAGCCGTCAGGGAGGCGCTGGCGCAGGCATGATGGGAATGATGGGCATGGGCGGAGGCTCCGGTCTGCTTAATGAGCTTCTCTTGCAGATGGACCCGCCGAATATTGACAGTTCCAAAATCGCCAAGCTGCTCCGTTCGTTGGGGCTGCGCCGCAAAAAGGCGGAGCGTCCAGCGGTACTGACGGTTGCGGCAACAAACTTGCCTGACGTTCTGGACTCTGCTTTACTGCGGCCAGGTCGATTCGACCGGCAGCTGTGGGTTGATGTTCCCGACTATGACGGGCGGGTAGACATCTTCCGGTACTACTTGAAAAAAGTGAAAACGGACGCTTCGCTTACTGCGGAAGCAGCGGGACTTGACTCCATCGGGTACAGCCCGGCGCAGATCAAGCACATCGTGAACGAAGCTGTAGTCATCGCTCATCAACGTGGCGCCCAAGTGGCCAGTTACGAAGACTTCCGGGCTGCGATGGAGACCTACGAGTGGGGACTCAAACAGCCGCTTCGTTCGATGAGAGACGATGAGAAGCGGAATGTGGCTTACCACGAGGCGGGCCATGCGGTAGCGCAGTTCCTGCTCAAGCCGCATGAACGCGTGTGGAAGGTGACGATTATTCGCCGTGGCGGTGCACTCGGACTTGCAGCGACCAAACCGACGCATGAGCGTTATAACCGAAGCGACAGCGAGATTTTAGCGGAAATTCAAGTCTGTCTGGCCGCTCGTGCGGTGGAAGAGGAATTCCTGAACAAGAAATTGAACGGGGTAACTTCGGATCTCCAACAGGCAACATTGCTGGCAGGATCATACTTGGGCATGGTTGGGATGGGCGATGAGCTGTTCAGCTTTCTCGCTGTCGGCTCGCATGCTGAAGGTTTGAAGGCGCTCCGACCTAAAATTAATGAACTGCTGAAAAATCAGATGCTCGAAGTGAAGAAACTTGTCAAGGAATACGACGGTTTCGTTCACGCCATTGCGGAAGAGCTTCTGCAGCGCGGTGATCTGACTGGAGATGAAATTGAAGAAATCTTCGTGAAGTTGTATGGGCAAAGTCGGCCTATTCTGCCTGATGTGAAGCCGCCGGTGCTCGATGCTCCGAGCAAAGAGGTACCGGGATTCAGAATAGATGAGATGTCCTAGCGGATACCGCTGGGGCATTTTTTTTCCTCGTGGCAAAGAACTACAGGGCGCTATTTCATCGAAATAGGCTCTTTTTCGCGCGGAAGGGAACTATGGGCTGCTATTTATCATTTTTCTTAAAGAAAACGGGATTGGGCAACCAAATAACGCCCTGTAGTTCCGCTTGAATGCGGAAATGGGCTGATTTGCTGAAATAGAGGCTTGTAGTTCCTCAATGCTGTATCTTTGACCAACTTAACACTAGTATGAGGTTATCCTCCTCCGCCAAGTGTCTCAGTAACACTGAATTTTTAGCGGTGCTTGGAGCAAGAGAGATTACAGCACATCACAGTTGAGCCACAACACACCTATATACATAATCACTCAAGAGAGGTAGCATGAAGAGGAAACCTGCCTTTCTGGAGAGGATGTCATAAGATGAATGTTTTCACGAAACGCAAAAGAGAACTGGAACAATACGCTCCAGCACCAACGCTCGATAGGAACAGCATCGATACTTTTTGGAGCAGCACGCTCGAAGCGGCATCCCGGCAGCCGTTATCGATCCGAAGGGAGCAGCAATCCCCGTTCTTTCCTTCTGTACGGATGGACAAGCTGACCTATCTCGGTCATGACGGCACGCCTATTAACGCGTGGTTTCTCGTCCCTGATGGACCGAGTGCGAGCCAGAAGCCGCCTTGTGTCGTCATGTTCCCCGGTTACACCGGAGACAGAGGACTTCCTGAGCGGTACGCCGTCTGGCTGCTGCTCGGCTATGCCGTTCTGGCCGTTGACGCCAGAGGCCAAACAGGAGAAACAGGCAATCTCCTTCAGGATGATGCCGGCTCGGCAAAAGGCTGGGTTTCGCAGAACCTGCTCACCAGGGAGCGCAGCTATTATATGGCGCTTGCGCTGGATGTAGTTCGCGCCGTGGAAGCCGCCCGGCAGCAGACCGAAATCGACGCCGGCCGGATCGCAGTGGTCGGCGCAAGCCAGGGCGGCGGCATGGCGCTGCTCGCCGGAGCGCTCAGCACTCATGTCAAGGCAGTCGTTGCCGACATTCCGAATATGTGCCATTTGGATTATGGCATTCTGCATTCCACAGGTTCCCTTACGGAGATCGCCAACTACTTGAAGCGCCATCCGGATAAGCTGGGACAGGCTCTGGAGTCATTGGCCTATTTCGACATTTTGAACCTTGCTCATCGTATTCAGGCTCCTGTGCTGATGTCGGTCGGTTGGAAGGACACCGTCTGCATGCCGGATACGATATATGCCGCCTATAACCGGCTGACTTGTTCAAAACTTATCTACGATTATCCATTCTCGGGGCACGAAACGAGTGAAGAGCATCACAGAAAAGTTATTCGTTTTTTGCAAGAATGCTTTAGTAAGTGAATCGGGTTTGTTGGAGGCGAAAATGATGACAGTTAACAGCCATTTACGATTAGATATTCAACAATCCTGGTGGGCGATGTCGGGACTAGGAACCGGTGAGACCGAGTGGTCCATGGAACAGAAATTTGAGAAGCTGGCGGAAGCCGGCTTTACCGGTATTTTAGGAAGATTGCCCCAAGGGGAAGAAGCGGATAAATGGCATCGTTTGCTGCAGGAGTATGGTTTTAGTTTTGGGATACAAATGGTTCCCTTCCCGCGTGCAGATGAGGATATCAGGGTATTCCTGCAGGCGGCCAAACAATTCGGGGCCAGGTATATCAACGCGCAAGTGCTGGATCAATATACGGTCGGTATCGAAGCCATCTCCGGGTTGAATGGGCTCATTCAGCAAGCCGAGGAAGTAGGCATCCCTTTCTTCGTTGAAACGCACCGCGGACGTGTGACTCAAGATTTGCTTCGGACAGCAGAATATGTTGAGGCGCTTCCGAAACTGCGACTAACGAACGATCTGTCTCACTACATCGTCGGTTCAGCCATTGGCGAAGAAGGGGTTGACCCGGTGACAGAAGGCTTATTCGCCAAACTGCTGCAGCGCACTTCAAGCATTCATGCCCGAGTATCGAACGGCAACCAAGTTCAGGTGGATATCGGGGAGCGTGGCGAGCATCCCATGGTGCAACATTTTGCCAGGTGGTGGCGTGAAGGGATGAGACATTGGGCGCAAACAGCTGCCGAAGGGGATTTTTTCCCGTTTGTGTGTGAGCTGGGACCGGCTTCCTACGCGATGGTCAGAGAAGATGGGAAGGAAATCTCCAATCGGTGGGAGCAAGCGCTCGTTTTCAAAAAAATTGCAGAGGAATTATGGCATGCCATCCATTCGAATTGAACTGTTCATTCACGCACCGGCAGAAGTCATCTTTGACTTGGCCAGAAGCATCGATATCCATGCGAAGTCAACCGCTCAGACCAGAGAAAGACCGATAGCAGGCCGCACAAGCGGATTGATCGAACTGGGGGAGACCGTGACGTGGGAAGCGATTCATTTTGGGATCAAACAGAAGCTGACCGCGAAAATAACGGAAATGGAACGACCGTCTTATTTTGTTGATGAACAAGTTCGCGGTGCTTTCAAAAGTTTTAAGCACACCCACGAGTTTATCTCAGCCGAAGGCGGAAGAACACGGATGATTGATATTTTTGAGTATTCTTCACCGATGGGTGTTTTGGGGAAATTAGCGGACAAATGGTTTTTGGAAGCCTATATGCGTGACTTTTTATGGCAGAGGAACCTGTATATCAAGTCTGAAGCTGAGAAAGCAATGAAGGAGAAATAAAAGGGAATCCCGCAAGCCGCGATAAGGGGCTGGGGATTCCTTTTTACTTTTTTTTGCAGATATCTTGACAGTTATATTGAGAAACATTATCATTTGATATATTAAGCGAAATTGATAATCATTATCAATTAGTTCGAGTTATCAACCACATCACGGGGGTGTCCCATACATATGATTAACGCAAATGAAGTCGGAATGGGCATGGGAACCATGCAAGTGCTTGCTGATTATCAACTGGAGCGTTGGATTCGGAGCCATACGCAAGTGATCAGCAAGGGCCGACCGGATGAGCCGGATTGGAAACAGCTTACACAATATGCCGCCTATCACGCGATTAACGAATGGTACTCGCTGCCGCTCAAATCTCGATCGTTCCTCACCTTAACGAACTTATTTGAGCGTCGCTGGACGAATAAATTTCGCAAGTTTGATTCACTTGGATTCTATGTGGATGTTAAGCGAAGCGTGCTTATGCATCTGTACAAAGCGCTTACCGGGTCAAATGCCGTGGAATGCCCGCTGATGCTTTTTGAGAGCAGCAATGTGTGGGTTGATGAACTTAACTTGGGTTTGTCTATGATTATGCAAGTCATGGAGCCGACGAAGGATTCATTCGTCATTCATAAATATATGATGGAAGAAAACGAGGCAGCGGTGCAGATGTTTTTCCATATGACCGTTGTCTATTGCTATAAAGCATTCGGCAAATTGCCGGAGCGTCTGCAAGTGTGGAATTTGATGAATGGCAAGCAATACCGGATGAACCCGGAGGATATGGATGTAAGCAGCTCCATGGACTATTTAAAACTTGTTTCAGAAGTCTATATGCAAAATGATAACTGTCCGTGCTGCTCCGGCCGGTTAGTCATGTAAAAAGTAGGGGGAGCTTCATTGATAGCAACCGATTTTGGCAGTCCAGCAATGAGTTATTGCCGCTGCGTTTCACAACATTAACCACTTCAAACGAAGGGGTTCTATACGCGGGAACAGATGGAAAGGGTGTCTTTCAATTCACGCCTCTCCGCTCCTGGGAGAATGCTTCCCAAGGTTTGCCTGATCATCTGCATATTCACCGCTTGGACTGGGTGGATTCTTAATTATACGCTTCTACGAATTGTGGTTTATATGTGCTGGAAGATGAGGTTTGGAAACAAACCTCTGTCGTCGATCCCTGCTACCGGGTGATCGGCTGGGGGGATCGTTTTGTGCTGACCTCCAAAGGGCTCCTTTGCGGCAGTGAGGGCGAGTGGCAGCCGCTTGCCTACCACAACAAGAAAACGTTCGACATGTTGGTAACTCCTCATTTTCTTTTCCTGGGCTATGTAGATGGCGTCGCGTTCTATGATTTATTGACAGGGGAATGGTGCGACCTTCCTATGAATCAAGCGGTGACCAGCATAGGGGAGTATAGTTATGCGCAAGGTTGTTGGCAGGGGGATTTCTCATTAATGCAGGAGCAATTTACGATAGGCGCTTGGGGTTAGGCCGGTGTGCCTTTTGAACAGCCGATTAAAATAATCGGCATTCTGAAAGCCTGAAGCGTGCATCACTTCATAGATTTTCAAATCCGGAGATGCCAGAAGGCGGCAGCTATGCGTTATTCTTTGCTTTTGAACGAAACGCATGTAGCTGGTTCCCAGATGCCGGTGGCAGATCCGCAGAATCTGGCGCTCGCTCAGCTGGAATTTCTCAGTTAACATCGGTAACGTATAGTCATCGGGCATCGCATGAGTAAGATAATCAAGGAATTGTTCAACGTTGCGGTTTGAGCTTCTAGTTGGGGGAAGGGGCAACGACTCCTTATTGGCGTCACTGATGTGCGCCAAGATAGGGGCAAACCGCCATTCGCTGCAGCGAATTAATAATACGAGCAGTTCCGTAACCAAGGCCATGGCCTGCGTTAAATAAGCCGCATCTCGTTTGGCCAGAATGTCCTGCATGCTTTCACTAATCCTGCGAATGGCGCCAAGGTGATCGATTGCCTTGGCCCAGCGCTGCAGGGAGTCCGTTTGATCCCCCTTACCAATGAGCCAATCGATCATTTGCTTGATGGATAAATCGGGAAGGCAAACCTTCAGATGTTCGAGCCATTCCGAGCGAATGATGATATTGCGGACGATCAGCGGGGCGGCACGCTTGGCCGGCGAAGGACGAAAAACGTGAGAAACACCGATGGGCAGGGCGAAGACATCCCCCTCCTGAACATGCATGGGTTGGCCATCGATATATTGGATGCCTTTGCCATCAAGCACAACAACGATCTCTATGAAATCGTGAACATGCTCTAGCAGCCATTGATTTTCTTTCACTTCATTCACATAAAGAAATCCGTTGTCTTCGATGTATTCGGCGGCAGAGTAGGAACCCAGCTTTCTTGGCATGGTCATTCAGCTCCCTCATTTCTTGGGACGATGTCCGAAATGGTGGTAGGCAGGTCTGTTTTGTAAGTGGTTGCAAGATTACTTCAATTATACAATATAGACAGGTTCGAAACTATGGGATGGCTTAAGAGGTGAGTGAAGAAAATGGCAACTTATGAAGCAGCAGCCTATTATTTTCCCAATTACCATCGGGATAAGCGAAATGATGCGTGGCACGGAGAAGGATGGACGGAATGGGAGCTGGTGAAACGTGCGGAGCCTAAATTCCCTGGCCATCAGCAGCCGAAAGTGCCATTATGGGGTTACGAGGATGAAGCGGATCCGGCTGTCATGGCTCGTAAAATAGCAGCGGCGGCCGATCATGGCCTTACGGCATTCATCTTTGATTGGTACTGGTATGAGGATGGCCCCTTCTTGCAGCGCGCGCTGGATGAAGGTTTCCTGCAAGCTCCGAATCATGATCGGTTGAAATTTGCCATTATGTGGGCGAATCATGATTGGATCGACATTCATCCCGCTCAGCGCAGCCGACCTTACAACGTGCAGGCCGAAGGCCAAATCAGTGAGAAGGGCTTCGTCGAAGCAACGGACCATATGATTCAGAACTACTTTTCACATCCTTCCTATTGGCGTGTGAATGAAGGGCTTTATGTCTCATTCTACGAAATTCACAGCTTGATTCGTGGTCTAGGCGGAATTGTGGAAACGGCGCGAATTTTACAAGAGTTCCGTGAAAGAGTACGGGCGGCCGGATTCGGGGAGCTGCACCTAAACGTCGTCGTTTGGGGGCTGCAAATACTGCCTACGGAGCAAAAGATTGCGAATATCCATGAAGTGCTGGAGCAGCTTGGCCTGGACAGTATCTCTTCGTATGTATGGATTCATCATCAGCCGCTGGATCAGTTCCCGGAGACGGATTATGCAGCAATTCGAGAGAAGTCGCAGCTTGATTATGAGAAGTTCACGGCAGACTATAAGCTGCCTTATTATCCGAATGTGACGATGGGTTGGGACTCCTCTCCACGGACGGTGCAATCGGAAACTTTTGAAGATTTGGGGTATCCGTACATGGCTACCCTCGCAGGGAATACACCTCAAGCGTTTAAGCTGGCCTTGGAGGGTGTCAAAGCATTTCTCGATCGCGGCGTGACGCAACCTCCCATCTTCACCATCAATGCGTGGAACGAATGGACGGAGGGCAGCTATTTGGAGCCGGATACGATCAACGGCATGGCCTATTTGGAAGCGATCCGAGATGTATTCTGCGGCAGGCCGCAAGAGGGAGATGGAGCCTCTACGAAAAAAACACTTGAACGCTAAGTGGACTTGTCGTACAGTTTTAATAACCTTAAGTCGGAGCTGGCCCTTCATCTTGGAGGGCTGGCTTTTTATATTTCTTAAAAGAAAGAAGGGGCTTACAACGAGACTTTACGCATTTATGTTGTTTTACGCAGTCATTTATATGGGGAATGCGGTGTACGGCACATTTTTACCGGTATACCTGTATAACGTTAAATTCTCTCAGGAGCAAATCGGCATGCTGCTCAGCCTTGGACCGCTCGTTGCCATGTTAGGCCAACCGATCTGGGGAGCGCTTGGTGATCGTGCCAAAACCAAAAACAGTGTGCTTGCTTTGCTTTTAATCGGGAGCGGCATTTCCATTATGTTCTTCCCGCTTTCGCATCAGTTCATTTATTTGCTTATATTAATTTGCGTGTTCATGTTTTTCCAAACGTCTATTTTCGCGTTAAGCGATGCGATAACATTGGAAGAATTGGATCGGCGTCCCAAATGGAATTTTGGTTGGATTCGCCTTGGTGGTACCATCGGTTTCGCCACAATGTCGCTTGTATTCGGGATCGTCGCCAAATCCCACATTAACTCCATGTTCCCTGTCTATGCAGGAACGATGCTTGCGGGGTTGCTGCTGCTATGGTGTTTTCCGCCAGCGGCGAGCCGTCAGGCCAACGTAACCGGCAAACGGTTTCGGGAGCTTTTCCGCAATGGCAAGCTGATGTTTTATTTGGGCATTAATTTCATTGTACAAGTTACACTGGGCTATTATTATGCCTTTTTCCCCATTTACTTCAAGGAAATGGGGGCCGACAGCTTACTGCTCGGCTGGTCGATGGTTATTTCTTCAATGAGCGAGCTGCCGTTCCTGTTGTTTTCCGGTTGGATCTTCAAGCGCGTTTCGATCTCGATGATATTGATCATTGCCGCACTCGCGTCTGGCATCAGGTGGTTCTTATTTTCCATCATTGACCAACCGTATTGGATTTTACCGGTACAGGCGCTGCATGGTGTGATCTTCATTGTATTGTCTGTGACCTTGGCAACATTTATTAACCGTGAAGTGCCATCTGAGTGGAAAGCCAGCGGTCAGACGCTGAATGGCCTGCTCAGCCTTGGAGCCGCCCGCATCATCGGCAGCTTTTTGGGTGGAATCATGAGCGCTGCGTACGGCATGAGACAAGTTTTTCTATACAGCTCATGGGTGTCTATGGCGACTGTGGTTGTATTCGGGCTCGTCGTTTGGCTGCGGAGGAAGCAAAATGTGCCGAGTCCCTCGTTGACGAAGTGAGCTTGCTAACAACAAACCCTGATGGATTTGATCCGTCAGGGTTTTTCTTGTCCAAGGTAAAAATCGTGCACAAATAAGTAAAAATAATGCTTGATTTTGTGTGTTCACTTGCTTCCGCTTGGATAGTCGCGCATTTATTGCGACAGATCGACAAAATCATACAAATTAGACTCCTTTCCGATGCAAGTAAAGGCTTGTATAATATTAGGAAATGAAGCATCCATAGCTGTGGCCGGATTCCTGACATGATCGGAAATCCGTTTTTTTATGTAGAGACAGGGGTGTATACGATGTATAAAATCGTGATCGTTGATGACGAAGTGGAAGTCAGAGAAGGCATCAAAGAGAGCATCGATTGGGAGCGGCACGGCTTTGAATGTATAGGAGACTACCGAAATGGCAGCGAAGCGTTGGAAGCCATTGCAGAACTTCGGCCAGATCTCGTTTTGTCGGATATCTGCATGCCTTTTATGGACGGAATTGAATTAACGAGGCAGATTCACCTGAATTATCCGTATATCAAGGTAATTATCCTGACGGGTCATGACGAATTTGATTATGCCCAGAAAGCGCTGCGTTTGAAGGTGCATGATTATATCGTCAAACCAATAACAGCTAACGAGCTTCGCCAACTGCTGGATAAAGTCAAAGATGAGATGGATAAGGAAGCTGAAAACCGTGAGAATCTTTCACTTCTGAAGATGCAGCTTCATCAAAGCTTACCTTTGTTAAGAGAACGGTTCCTTGAGCAGTTAGTGGGCGGCACTTTGCGGGATGACCGGGTACAAGAGAGATTCGTGTATTTCAGCTTGCCGCCAATTGCCCCGCCTTATCTGGTTGTTGCGATTGACATCGACGACTTTGATGACACAAAGAAAGAGAAATGGCAAAACGATCCGGAGCTTTTCCGATCCGCAGCCTTTAATATTGTGCAGGAAGTGACGGAGGGGAAAAACGCCATCGTCTTTCGGACGAGGGAGGAGCGAATGGTTGTCATTTTCTCCGGCGAAGCGGAAGAAGGGACTTATGAAACTGCGCTTCATGTATCGGATGTGATTCGATTCTGCATGGAGAAATACTTGAAATTCACAGTCACTGTGGGTGTCGGCACGTTATGCAAAACTTTACATGAGCTCCCGCAATCATATAACGGAGCGATTTCCGCACTGGATTACCGGTTTTTGCATGGGAAAAATAAGGTCATTTCCATCCAGGACATGGAAGGCGCCAAGAAACCGGCGCAGCAGCTGGATATCGAGTGGAATCGCAGGTTTGCAACCTTAATTAAAACAGGGACGCTCGAGGAAGCTCATCTATTGACGAGGCTGTTAATAAGCAATTTAAAGGCATCTTTGATGCCGATAGGAGCTTGTTATCTCCAAATTCAGGCGATTATTATTGCCATTATGACCACCATTCACGAGCTTGCTGGACATGACAGTGCGCATTTTCAAGGCCATGACATTGTGATCAAAGATATTAATCGGTTCAAAACGCTGGATGAGATTGAAGCTTGGCTGAAGTCGATTTGCAGGGAAGCCATTTCGTATATTTCGGAGCAAAGAAACGATCAGACGAAAATGCAAGTTCGGAGCGTAACCGAATATATCGACGAGCACTATTCCGACGAGAACCTTACGCTCGATGACCTCTGCCGCCATGTGCATTTGAGCAGAAGTTATTTCAGTACTGTTTTCAAGCAGCACAAAGAACAAACGATCATGGAATATGTAACGCGGGTCCGCATTGAAAAAGCGAAGGATTTGCTGCAGCATACGGTGCTGAAATCGTATGAAGTCGGGGCGAAAGTAGGTTATTCCGATCCGCAATACTTTAGTGTATTGTTTAAGAAAAACACGGGAACATCCCCTAAGGAGTACCGAGAAAAGCTGTTAAGGGAGAAAATTCAATGAGAAAAGAAAAGGATGTCGGCATGTTTCTTTTTAAATTTAGAAGCATCCAATCCAGTATTTCTGTCGTCTTTTCTTGCTTGATTTTATTTTTGATAACGATTACAAGTTATATTTCCTATCAACTCTCGGCTGACGCGGTAGAAATGAATTCCAAGCACTACATAGCTGAAATTATTCAACAGGTTAATATCAACATTCAATCCTACATAACCAATATGGAAGATATCTCTATGCTGGCCTCCACGAACAAAGATGTGAAGTATTATATTACGGGAAACAGTTTCGTTAGCGAAGAGGAACGCAGACCGTATGAGAAACGAATCTCGGATTTATTTCAATCCATTTTAATCACACGCAAAGATATTGCCTCGATCATGGTTTTTGGATATAACAACCGCTTTGTTTCCGACCGCAGGATTACAAGTTTGAATACGAATTCCGGGTTCGAGGAGCAGCCGTGGTACAAAAACGCGAAAGCGGAAGGCGGCAAATCCGTCATCTCTGCACCGCATGTCCAGAACCTTATCCAAAACGAGTATCGCTGGGTGGTTTCACTCAGCCGGGAGCTAAAGAGTGCAGACGGCATTACGGGAGAGGGCATTTTCCTAGTTGATCTCAATTTGAGTGCCTTGAATGAAATTTGCAGCCATATTAATTTAGGTAAAAGAGGATATGTGTTCATCATCGACAAGGATGGGAACCTCGTGTACCACCCCCAGCAGAAGCTGATTAACAGCAATCTCAAGACGGAGATGATTGATCAGGTGAAGCAGTCCGGCAGCGGCAGCTTTGTTACGGGGGAAGGGAACAAGAAACGGATCTATACGATTCAAGAAACACATTTTGGCTGGAAAATTGTAGGGGTCGCCTATGCCAGTGAGCTGATCGCCAACCAGAATCAAATTAATCTGTCTTATTTTTTATGGACAATTCTAGCTTTAGTCATCGCGTTATACCTCTCCTTTTTCATCTCTCGCCATCTATCCAGACCCATTAAACTTCTCCAGAGCAGCATGAAACAGGTGGAAAAAGGAGATTTCAACATCCGTTCGGAATTTCGGAGCGGGAATGAAATCGGACAATTGGGTCAGACCTTCAATATCATGGTTGGCCGCATCAAAGATTTGATGAATCAAATCATTCAAAACGAAGAAGGCAAACGCAAAAGCGAAATGAAGCTGCTGGAAGCGCAAATTAACCCTCATTTTTTATACAATACACTGGATTCGATTATTTGGATGGCGGAGCGAAAAAAACACGAGGAGGTCGTTCTGATGACTTCTTCGTTAGCCAAGCTGTTTCGCGCGATTATTAATAAAAACAATGAAACCGTCCCGGTTCGAGTGGAAATTGAGCATATCACCAACTATTTGTTGATTCAAACGTTACGGTACAAAGATAAGCTTGATTTTCAAATCGACGTAGATCCCGGGATTCTTGATATTCATATCCCCAAAATTATTTTGCAGCCGATTGTTGAAAATGCGATCTATCATGGCATCAAAAATAGCTTGGAGCCAGGTCTGGTCCACATAACGGGGAAAGAAGACGGGGATACGATTGTTTTTGTAGTTGCGGATAACGGGGTCGGCATGGAGCCGGAGAAGCTGGAGCAGATTTTGAAAATGAAAGATGGCATCGTCCGAGGTATTGGGGTTAGCAATGTTCATGAACGCATTAAACTTTTTGGCCATGAGTTCGGTTTAAGCTTTCGCAGTGAGAAGTGGGAGGGGACGGAGGTTACGATTGTGCTTCCCAAATGTGTCCAGAAAGGAGTGCTAGATGGTTCTTAAAAAGCCCGTGTTCTTGGCCGTGCTGCTCGTCATTGTGATTGGCTTCTTAGTGGTCTACAGCGTGGAGATGCTGCGCATTACGAATCAGAGAAAGTTTGAGATCGCCGTCGTATTGAAAACGAACAGTATTCGCTCGGATTATTGGCAGATGGTGAGTTCAGGGGTAAAGGCGGCAGCCAAGGAGCTGGCTGTCAACATTGAGATTACGGGTCCGTTATCAGAAACGGACACAGCTGGCCAAATTCGTAATTTGGACGAGGCGCTTGTGAAGAAACCTGATGCGATTATTTTGGCAGCGACCGATTACGAAAGACTTACACCAACGGTAGATAAAATAAGAGCGGCCGGCATCAAGGTGATTCTGATTGACTCCCCGATTCAAACGCACGTAGAAGCAAGTCTGATTGCAACGGACAATATCGAGGCGGGTAGAAAGGCCGGAAAAATATTGGCCGGTGGACAAAACGGAAGCTTATACCGTGTTATGACACTCAGCAGCCGGAAAGGCTCCATCGTCGAAAAGGATCGTGAGGACGGCTTTAAAGACGCTATCGCTGACTTTCCGGGTGTTGAATACGCTGGCAATTATGCATTTGACGGGACGGAAGATGGTGCTTATGACAGTGTGAAAAATCTGCTTGCACAGTATCCGGACATTCGAGGGATTGCTGGCTTGAGTGAAACAGCCGCTCTGGGAGCAGCCAGGGCTGTGAAGGAGAAGCAAAGAGTAAATCAAATTAACATCGTCGGTTTCGACAGCTCCATTTATCAGATCAAACTTCTGGAAGAAGGCAGTTTACAGGCAACGATCGTTCAAAAACCATTTAATATGGGATATTTGTCTCTGGAAACGACCGTACAAGCTTTAAACGGGATTAAAGTGAATCCTAAGGTGAATATAGATGCTGTTGTTATCACGAAAGAAAACATGTATACACAGGAAAATCAAGAGCTTCTCTTTCCATTGGTAGAAAAATAGGGGTAGAACGGAAGGGTGAGTCGAACCGGTGAGAAACTTACATAGACGTACAAAAGTATGTTTGCTAGTATTCCTTCAAATGACGACCACGCTGTTAACGGGATGTATGTGGAGAGATGCACGCCTTCCAGTCTCCACCGATCATGAGGCTCAAGCGACTATTTCGTTTGTGGCCCCTGAATATAGCGCGTCTACGAGGCCTTATTTTGAAAATGTCGTAAAGGAATTCGAAGTCAAGTATCCCAATATTAAGGTGGAGCTGCAGGTCATCAATTGGGACATTCTGGACAGTGCGTATAATACAATGATTAGCCGCAATCAGCCTCCGGATTTACTGCTCACGAACATTTACGCACATTTCGCAAAAGATGGACTTCTCAACAACATGGATGAACTTATCTCCCCGGGATTGAAGGATAAATTTTACCCCTATCTGATGGACAGCAGTAAGATGAATGGCGTGCAATATACAGTTCCTTATGTAACAACACTCCGGGAATTGTATTATAACAAAGATATTTTCAATGATGTCGGTCTGACAGAGCCTCCTACAACATGGACGGGTCTAGAAGAAGGAGCACGCCTCATCAAAAACAGGAAGCAAGTAGACGGTTTTGGCGTCGATCTGACAGATAATGAAATATGGGCGTACCTCTCCTATTTCTTCTACGGTGCAGGAGGGGGCTGGATGAAGGATGGCGAATGGACGATTAATTCACGCGAAAATGTGGAAGGATTGACATTCCTCAAGAGTTTGTATGACAAGGGCTTGACGGATCCAGAGCCGGCGATTACGACGCGTGATGAAAAACAGCGAATTCTAGGGAACGGCAAACTAGGTATGCTGATCTCGGGAAATTATTTCGAGGCTGTCGTGCCGCAGGAATTCCCTGGTTTAAAATGGGCCAAAGGGCCGATCCCCGTTAAAGAAGGCCAGACGCCTATGGTGCTTGGCGTACAGGATGTATGGATGTCGTTCAAAACCGATCATACCAATAAGGACGCGTTGTCTAAATTTCTTGATTTTATTTATGAAGACGCCCGGTATGAAGAATTTGTTCTCAGGGAGGGATTTCTGCCTACGATTCGGACGGTGGGGGATAAAATGGCGGCAGATGATACCTTGATAAAACAAAATTTAAATGCGATCAAAAATGCGAAGTTCTACCCGATTAATCATCCGGCGTGGTCTGCGGTCCTTAACGCAACTAGAAATATGGGGCAGACGGTGCTGCTTGGTCAAATGACGCCCAAACAGGCACTTGACAGGCTGCAGCATATCGCGCTCGAGAAGAGTCGCTAATTTTATACATGTTGCACAAAAGTCAGGAAATGATTCCTGGCTTTTGTTTCGTCGTCCAAAAACAAGGAAAAGACAGTACATTTTCACCTATTTACAGTACTAAATTCAATGGTTGTATAGGCGGGAAATTACTATGATTAAAGTGTGTAAAGGAATTGCAAATACCAGAAGCGGACGCTTTCCTGCACGTTGGCTCCGCAAAACTCTTGGGAGGTCTATACGATGATGAAGCCAAAAAAAGCAATGACATGGGGTATGGTGTTATCGACGGTGCTGCTGATAACGGCCTGCGGAAGTAATAACGCGAATACGACTACGGCTTCTGTGAAGCCAGCTGAAAGCGTTAAGCCTGTGGAAAGCGCGAAGCCGGCTGACAGCGCCAAACCGGAGGGAACGAAGCTTGCCGGTGACTTTGAAATTCAATATTTTGTCGGCGGCTATGGCGACGCTTGGTGGAAACAAGCCATTGCCGATTTCCAAAAGCAAAATCCGGACTTGAAGATTAAAGAATCCGCCGGAGCAAAAATTAATGATCAAATGAAGCCACGTTGGCTGCAAGGCAATCCGCCCGATTTCGTTTACATCGACGGAGCTGGCTCTAACACAAGGCAAATGGTAACGGACGATCAGCTTATGGATATTACGGACTGGCTGAAGGATGCCAAAAACGTAGATGGTAAAAAGATTCTCGATCTATTGATCGCTCAGCCGGAAGAATATAAACCAGGTAAAGCCTTCGCCGTACCGCTTGTTTTTGGATCATGGGGCACGTTCTACGATAAAGCATTATTCAAAAGCAAAGGCTGGCAAGCGCCTGCCGACTTCGAGAGCTTCATGGCTTTAGGAGAGAAAATCAAAGCAGACGGTCAAATGAGCGATTACATTCATACAGGGGTGTATCCTTACTACATCAATGGGGGCTTATTGGACCCGACGATTATCGCTATGAACAACTACGATACCTCAATCTTCAAGAAAATTAATGGTCTTGAAAAAGGGGTTTGGAAGAGCGAACCGGTCATGAAGTCACTCGCCAAAATCGTGGAAATGAGAGACAAAGGGCTTATTGATAAAGGGTCTCCGGCGCTGAATCACACCGATTCCCAGTCCCAATGGCTGCAGCATAAAGCAGCATTCATCCCGACAGGCATCTGGGTTGAAAGCGAGATGGCCAAGGATATTCCAGCTGGATTCGAGTTCGGATTCCTGCCTTCCATCGGCCAAGACAAAGGCGGCAAGTTCGTAGCGAACCCTTACACCTCCACAGTGGCTATCGCGAAAAAAGCGAAAAATCCTGACGCAGCCAAAGCGTTCATGCAATTTATTTTCACTGAGAAACAAAGCAAGGCATGGGCAGAGCTTTCCAAAGCTCCTTCCAACATTAAAGCGGATCTGGAAGGTACGAATGCACCGGCTTTAACCAAAGAAGCAGCCAAGTTCTATAACTCACCAAATACCGTTGTTGCACCTGAAATCGTCATCCCGGAAGAACTGGTAACAGCGAGAAACAACGCGACAATTGCACTTACCAAAGGTGAAATTACACCTCAGCAGTGGGCGGATCGCATGGAAGAAGCAACTGACAAAATTCGCTCGAAAGAAAAGAAATAAGTCACCATAAGGATCTGACTGATAAGCAGGGAAGCTTGCCTGCTTCCCCTTATCAGTTGGGATTTTAGATAGGAGGGAAGTATGAAAGAGAGAAAGACAGCTGCAGCTGGCCCGATAGATCGGAAAATGAGTGGTAGAACCGGAACTGCGAAGATGAAGCGGAATATGTTCATTCTTTCCTTTATCCTTCCGACTTTGCTGCTTTATCTCGTTTTTACCGTCTACCCGATGTTCAAAGGGATTTATCTAAGCCTGTTTGATTGGTCGGGCGGTTCGGAGACCTATAATTTTATCGGTCTTGGCAATTTTAATGATATGTTCCATGACAGTGTGATCTTGAAAACCATTCGAAATGACTACATTCTAGTCATCGGCAAAGTCATTGGCTTTATGGTTTTGTCCTTGTTCTTCGCGGTAGCGCTTACTCGGCTCAACATCAGAGGTTCAGGCTTCTATCGGATCATTTTCTTTTTGCCCAATGTGCTCTCCGTAGTTGTCGTAGGGGTTCTCTGGCGGTATGTGTATAATCCGAACCTTGGATTTCTGAATTCTTTTATCTCTTTATTTACGGATAAAAAGTTCGATTTCGCTTGGTTAGGCGATAAATGGTCGATATTCGCGCTTCTGCCGCCTTCCATCTGGGCAGGAATCGGATTTACCATCATTTTGCTCGTCGCAGGCATTCTTAGCATTCCGTCATCCTTGTTTGAATCCGCCGAAATCGACGGCGCCTCGCAGTGGGAGCAATTCTGGCTTATTACTCTTCCTCTTTCGTGGGAGCAGATCAAGACATCCGTGGTCTGGATTGTGATGACGACACTGAACGGCTCATTCGTCATCGTGACGATCATGACCTTTGAAGGCGGAGTTGATAATGCCACACAGGTTATGGGCTCCTATTTGTATTTGAATGCCTTCAAGTTCGGCAAATTCAGCTATGCGTCTGCGATTGGCGTTCTTATTCTGGTTCTTTCTTTGATCACGACAGCGACCCTGCAGAGACTAATGAAGAGAGAAACCATTGAATTAACGTAGAGGAGTAATGGTTATGAGTCAACGTATGATGAATCCGGCATTTCGCGTGTTTTTCAAAGTGTGTCTGATCACTTGGTCCATTTGCATTTTGTATCCGCTGCTCTGGACCATTTTCAGTTCCTTGAAAGATAATCAGCAGTTCTTTATTGGCAAACCGTGGGACTTGCCAAACTTCCCTTTACTATGGTCGAATTTTTCGTTCGTGTGGGGAAAATATCATTTTGGCCAAAATTTTATGAACTCCCTTGTTGTGACAGTAGTCAGCACAGTCCTGGGTGTGCTCTTGTCGGCTACGACTGCTTACGTCATTGCTCGGTTTACTTTTCGAGGAAATGGTTTACTGTACTATTCGTACCTTTCCTATATGATGATACCGACGTTTCTGGGGATCATTCCCCTGTTCTTTTTGTTGAATGATCTTCATCTAACGAACAATTTATTCGGTCTCATCCTAGTCTACATGGTTACTGCCGTGCCGTTTGCGGTTTTTGTCCTCGTCAGTTTTTTTAAATCGCTGCCAAGTGAACTTGAAGAAGCGGCTTCGATTGACGGGGCTTCTCATTATGGCATCTTCTTCCGGATCATGCTTCCGCTTGCCAAGCCGGGATTGATGTCCGTAGCGATCATTACGGTGCTGAATATTTGGAATGAATATGTGTTCGCGCTTGTACTGATCAATGATCCAACCAAATATACGATCCCGGTAGCCATTGCGGTTATGCAGGGGGAAATGCAGTACAGAACGGAGTGGGGCCCCCTCTTTGCAGCCCTGATTATCTCCATGGGGCCGACCATTGTATTCTATAGCATTTTTCAAAAGCAGATTACAGGAGGAATTACGGCTGGGGCATTAAAGGGTTAGCAGCAACATGGTATCCCTCGGTCGTTTAGCCATATGAGGTTGAAAATGAAGAGGAGAGTGTAGGAAGTGAAGACGCTTAAACACGCATTTGGTTTTGTTTTTTGCCTGATGTTCGTCGTAGCCATCATCTTTCTGGGCGGGACCACGACACATGCGGCAGCGGTTGGCGACATCACGAACTTCGAGAAGACGGACGCGAAGACGTTCACCATCACATCGGGCTCCGATAAGGTGAAGGTCATTTTTAATCGCGACGACATGGTTCGAATCTGGCTTGGTGTAGGCGGGAATTTCCAAACGCTAGCGGGCAGAAGCTCGTCTGCACCCAAAGAGCCAATCGTGGTCAAGGAGGATTTCGGCCCGGTCGCTGTGGATTGGACAGATGAGGGCAGCTACTACAAAATCACGACAGGCAAATTTGTTTTACGTGCTTACAAAAGCCCGCTGAAATTCGCAATGTACAAAAGCGACAACACGACCGTTGTTTGGCAAGAGGAGTCACCGTTAAACTACAGCTCATCCTCTACAACTCAGAAGCTTGTCAGAGGTACTGATGAGTACTACTACGGCGGAGGCATGCAAAATGGATTTTTCTCTCACCGGGATAAGACGATCAAGATCGCCAAAAACTTTGGCGATTGGGGCAGCGGTACGGTCTCCAATCCATCTCCGTTTTACTTGAGCACGGCTGGTTATGGCGTACTGCGGAATACGTTCCAAGACGGTACCTACGATTTCGGCAGTCCTGCACAATTGACGCACAATGAAAATCGTTTTGATGCGTACTATTTTTACGGCGATACCATGAAGGACATCCTGAACGGTTATACCGATTTGACAGGCAAACCTTCGCTGATTCCTAGATGGGGGATGAGCATGGGGGATGCGGATTGCTACAACACAAGCAATACTGGCGCGAACAAGCCGAATAAACTGACGACGCCGGATGTTCTGAAGGTAGCGCAAGGCTTCCGCAACAATGACATGCCGGGCGGTTGGCTGCTGCCGAATGACGGTTATGGCTGCGGATATGTGCAGCTGCCGAGCACCGTAGCGCAGCTTCATGATTTGGGCTTTTACACCGGCTTGTGGACGCAAAACGGTCTTGCGAATATCGCCACTGAAGTAGGCGTGGCCGGTACTCGTTTGAATAAGCTGGACGTAGCGTGGGTCGGGCCTGGATACGACTTTGCGCTGGATGCAACGAAGCAGGCGCATCAAGGCGTTGAGAGCAACTCTGACTCTCGCGGATTTGTGTGGTCCGTTGGCGGTTGGGCAGGCACACAGCGCTATTCAACCGTATGGTCCGGCGATCAATCCGGGAACTGGGAATACATCCGCTTCCACATTCCTTCGATGATCGGCGCCGGTTTGTCAGGCATGACCTACGCAACCGGTGACGTGGATGGGATCTTTGGCGGCAGCGCGCAAACTTATGTCCGTGATTTACAATGGAAAGCGTTTACACCAATTCTGATGAGCATGTCCGGTTGGGCTTCCGTGGATAAACAGCCATGGCGCTACGGAGAGCCTTATACAAGCTATAACCGTGATATTTTAAAACTTAGACAGCGTTTAACGCCTTATTTTTACACCTATCTGAATGAAGCTTATGAATCGGGAGCCCCGTTCACGAGAGGGATGGTCTATGAATTCCCGAACGATCCGAATACGAAAAATACATTAACACAGTATCAATTCATGTCCGGGCAGTCCCTGCTCGTAGCACCGGTTTACAAAGATACGACCGTAAGGAACGGGATTTACTTGCCGAAAGGCAAATGGATCGACTACTGGACGGGTGCGGAGCACTACGGTTCCAAAATGCTGGACGAATACAGCGCTCCGCTGAGCCGTGTGCCGCTGCTCGTCAAAGCCGGCGCCATTATTCCGATGTATCCGGAAACGCTTTATGACGGCCAAGTGCCGCCTAATCCGATAACGTACGATATCTATCCTTACAAAACTTCATCTTTCACAATGTATGAGGATGATGGGGTAACGAGAGAACACCGCAATGGCAAATTTGCGAAAACATTAATTACTTCCATCGCTCCGGAAGCTGGAACCGGCGATTTGAAGGTTCAAGTAGGAGCAAGCATTGACGATTACAACGGCAAGCTGGCGGCACGCACCAATCAATTCCAAATTCACATGCACGTGAAACCGGCTAGTGTGGCTATTGGTGGTTCCGCTTATACGGAGCGTGCAAGTAAAACGGAGTTGGCGGCATCAGCAAGCGGCTGGTATTTTGATGCGGCAGATAAAGGCGGTATCCTCTATGTGAAAACGCCGGATATGCCGTCGAATCAAGGATTTGAATTGAAAGTAGCCGGCTTTGAAGCGGATATGACACCATTGACCGATGCAGCGGTCATTACACTTCCGGAGCCGGATAACGACCCAACGAAAATCCCGCAAGGAGACATCGTGGCAACAGCGACAAGTACAGATGCGACTTCTCCTTTAGCGAATGCGCTTGACGGAAGCACGGAAACGGTGTGGAGTACGAAACTGGACGGCAGCGCACCATTGCCACAGTCCATTACACTGAATTTAGGCACCAAATTCTCTGTGAATAAACTGAAGTACCTGCCAAGACAATATCTAGGCACGGATGGCATTATCACAGCTTATAACATCTATGTGAGTACAGATGGAACCAATTATACGAAGGTAACCAGCGGCACATGGAATGCGGATAAGCAGGAAAAAACCGTGACGTTCCCTACCACTGAAGCGCAATATGTCAGATTGGAAGCAACAGCTGGCGTTAATGGTTTTGCGGCAGCGGCTGAGCTAAATGTGTACCGGGATGGGACTGTGCCTGTACCTCTGGCGATTCCGAAAAATCAGCTGAAGGCTTCAGCGTTAAGCTTCCAGCCGGGCAGCGAAGCGTCCAAAGCCATTGATGGCGACGCCAACTCCGTCTGGCACACGAAATGGGATGGCTCAGACAAATTGCCGCAATCGATTATTGTTGATTTGGGCAAGGTGCGCAACATTAGCCAATTCCGTTATGCACCGCGTACGGACGCTGGGAATGGCACGATTCAAACCTATAATCTGTATGTCAGCACCGACGGCACGAATTATACAAAAATTAGTTCGAGTTCTTGGACTCGAAATAATATCAAAAAGTATGTTCAATTCGAAGCGGTTGACGCTCGTTATGTGAAGTTAGAGGCTGTAGTCGCCGTAGGCGGGTTCGCCTCAGCATCTGAACTTGATGTGTATGAAACTCCGCAGGCACCGCCAAGCTTGGGGGACATTCTGAAAGGTAAACCGGCATCGGCAGACAGCTCGGACCCTTCCTTCGCGGCAAGTAACGCCAATGATGGCCAAATGGATACGATGTGGATGGCGGGTGATACGAACGCTAACCATGTATGGTCCGCTGATTTGGGCAGCATGCATGCTATCCAAGGGCTGGAGATCGCCCTCGGACAAAGCGATAAAGTATACAAATACAAGCTGGAAGTCCGTGAAGCGGGCAGCAGCAATTGGATTCAGGTTCTAAACCGTATGAACAATACGGAAGCAGCGCCAGTCCTCAAAGATACGTTTGGCAGCCAAGGACGTTATGTGAGAATTACGATTACAGGACTGCCTGACGCGAATACGAAGGCTAGCATTGCGGACGTGAAGCTGATCGGCTTGCCGATCGTCGGAACAGCGCCGGTAACGGGCATTACGCTTGATCGTTCGGCGATGACGATGAATGTGCTTGATGCACCTATTGCCTTGGAAGCGACTGTCATGCCTCTGAATGCAGCCAACACAGGCGTGACTTGGAGCACAAGCAACCCTGCGATTGCCATGGTAAATGAGAACGGAGTCGTATCTGCGAAAGGAGCAGGAACAGCTACGATCACCGCAACTACGGCAGAAGGCGGTTATAAAGCTACGGTAGATGTTACGGTAACGGGACAAACCGGTTTGGTAAAAATCCCGCAAACACAAATGACGGCGACGGCTGCAAGCTTCCAGGCCGGTAACGAGCCGAACTTGGCGATTGACGGAGATCCGACCACTTGGTGGCACATCAAATGGTTTAACGTTGATCCGCTGCCACAATCGATCGTTTTGAATTTAGGCGGAACTAACAAAGTTAGCAAATTGGAATACACGCCTCGTCAGGATGCCGCTAATGGTACAATTACCGCTTATAACGTATATGTCAGCGACGACGGCAATCAGTATACGAAAGTTGCGAGTGGAGCATGGCTGCAAAATAACAGCCTGAAAGAAGTGAATTTTGCACCCGTTTCTGCTGCATTCATCAAGCTTGAAGCAACGGCTGGCGCAGGCAACTTCGCTTCTGCTTCAGAGCTGAATGTGTATAGGGTGGTTGTAGTACCGGTGCCTACTTTGCAAACCATCGCTTTTGATGCAGCAAGCTATGAAGTGCAGCAAGGGCAATCCAAACCTGTTAAGGTTACTGCACAGTATTCGGACGGAACTAATCAAGATGTGACAACTGCATCCGTGTTGGAAATTGGCAATACGCTGCTGGCTACGCTAGCAAACGGTACGATCACGGGTGTTTCCCAAGGGGAAACGGTCGTTACGGCAACGTATGGCGGGAAGCAAGCGTCTGCACCTATCAAAGTAACAGTGGTTGCCCCACAAGCTCCATATACAACATTAACGGGAAGTAGTTCCAGCATTCAAGGCGGACAGTCGCTCCAAGTCGCTTATGGCGTTAACAATGTGGCGCAGCAAGCTTATGCGGAAGATATCACATTAACCTATGATCCGAATGTCATGGAATTCGTATCGGTGGAGCCGGTGTATCCGAATCTTAGCATCGTGCGAAAAACGAATGATGGATCGGGTAAAATTCGTTTGATCACCGCCAGCCAAGGCGCAGGTCACGCCGTAACAGGCAATGCGCAATTGTTAAAGCTTACTTTTAACTCCAAATTGACTTCTACGGCTATTACGACCTTCATTGAAGTGACGGACACTACGCTTGGGAATGAGCTGGGTAACGAGATCAAAGCGTTAAATTCGTCCCTAAGCGTTCAAGTAACACCAATTCCTGCCGGCACTCCTGGCGATTTGAACAACGACGGAAGAGTGTCGATCGGCGATTTGGGCATGCTGGCAGCTAACTACGGTAAAAACACGTCAAGTCCGGATTGGGCGAGCATTAAACACTTGGATTTCAACAATGACGGAGAGATTGAAATTTCCGATCTGGCCTTTATTGCTTCGAAAATCATGGAATAAACAGAGAAAGGAGACCCTTGCCAGATTCATTGAGGGTCTCCTCTTTTGGGACTATTTTCGTGCATATAGCGGCCGTTGTGTTCGAAAGACTTAGGAAGTGAAGTATTAAAAGCTGAAAAAATACGAATGTTAGGAACTTTTGTCGAAGGTATTGCGATCGCTAATTATCTCGAATAAACTAACAGGTTAATAGGTTGTTATTGTGTGTATTTACATTGTTTTTGTTTTGTAAAATTTAGTTTAAGTACTTGTCATTTGCCCTTCTCTCGCATAAGATCACAGAGTAACAAGTTGTTATTTTGTGTTTTTGTATTGTTTTAGTTTTGTGAACGTGCTGGCAAGCAGCAAAAACTATTACTTTATTTCGGGAGGATGTCCAAGTGAAAGTAACGTTAAAGCAAGTTTTCATGTCCACGTTAACAGCTACGCTTTTAGCAACTTCCAGTTTGTCGGTTACGCTGCCATTTATGGCGGAAACCGCCTATGCCGCAGTCGTTGCTTCGGACTTTGCGCTTCAATTGAAGTTTGAGGACAATGCTGTCGACAGCTCCACAAACGCAACCAATGTCACAGCAGCGGGGAATCCAATTTATGTGGCCGGAAGAGAAGGGAAAGCACTCAATCTCAACTCGACAAGTGCGAACAGGCAATATCTGAATCTGGGCAAGCCGGCTAATCTGCAATTCGGCACAGGTACAAATTTTACATTAGCGTTCTGGGTGAAGTCACCTGGTGTAGCTAATGATCCGCCGGTTATTGCAAATAAAAACTGGGCTAGCGGCAGCAATGTAGGTTATGCCCTATCTCTACAGCCGAATAATAGTTTGAAATGGAACTATAACACGCAGGGTGGGTCGCGAGCGGATGCGGAGATTCCGAATGTAGCTGATGGGAAATGGCATCATATCGTCGTCTCCCATGATCGAACGACTGGACGAGCGGATTTCTATAAAGACGGAGTACCGGTAGCCATTTCGGTGAAAACGGGCTCGTTATATCAAAGCATATCGAGCAGTATGAATATTGCCGGCAGAACGGGAACGATTGATTCGGGATTGTCCACGATGATCGGCAACGATGGCACAGGGAATTACGAGGTAAGCACGTTTGACATGCAAGTGGATGAAATGCAAGTCATTAAACGAGCTGTCACTGCACAGGAAGTCGGGGATATGTTCAATAGTGCGCCTCCGATAGAGGTGAATGAAAACTTTAAAGGTTCGTTGAACTTGATTGGCGCTGAACATGCCGTACAAGGGAGTACATTCCGGGTTAATTTGGATCTGCGCACGCCAACGATGAGCACGGCGGTGGATAAATCAGTCATTGAACTCGCTTATGACAGCAACTTATTCGAGTTTGTAAATGCAACGAACGCTGTATCCGCAGATACATCCACGTCTGGAATCGTGAAGTTGATTATTCCTGGAGGCATCGTTTACGGCCAAACAAATCCGCTTGAATACAGCAAATCGAGAATTTCTGAAGTGTTTTTCAAAACAAAAGGGGCTTCCGGGCAAGGGCAAATTCAGATAAGCAAAGCAGAGTTTTATGCCGGCACGACCAAAATGCTGAATGAAATGTTGAATACGCAGCCGGAGACGGTTCAAATTCATCCGAAAGCCACGGAAGACTTGAATAAGGACGGCGTTGTCACGGTTGGCGACCTTGCCCTTGCACAAGGAAATTCCGCCGAGTTACAGAGCTCAATTGCCAGCAATGCGCAATACGTTCCGTATAAAAGGGTTGTCGTTATCGGCATGGATGGCGGCGGTTTGTCCGTGATGCCCAATGCGCCGTATTGGGAGACGCCAAGCTCCCTGAAGGAGCAGGTCGGCAATAGGCAGATTGCACCTAACCTGCGTAGTCTCATTGAGAAAGGCGCTGTCAGCTACACAGCCAAAACGACACTGCCATCCAGCTCATCCCCGAACTGGGGCGCTATGTTGAATGGCGTTGACTTTAGCAAACATCAAATCAACAATACGGAAAGCGGACTCTATTATTATTCGGAAACCTCTCCATATCCGTCCGTTTTCAAAAAGGTACGAGAAGCATTGCCGAACAAGAAAATGGTCGCTTTCGCGCAGTGGAAAAACATTTTGGACGGGCATATCGAACCGTCTGTGGGCGTTGAAGTTGGAACAGGAAACGATGAAGCGGACGCAGCTGCTTTCGCGCAATATGTGGCTAGCGGTAAAGCGCTCGATACATCGCTTATGTTCATCCAATTCGACGATATGGACCATGCGGGACATGGTATTGGCTTTTACACGAAGCAATATTATGAGCAGCTGACGAAGACGGATCTGAACGTAGGAACAGTTGTCAACGCGCTGCGAGACAAAAACTTGCTGGATGACACCTTGATCGTCATGCTGCCGGATCACGGCGGAGGTACGGAGAACGCCAATACGACGCTGGGAAGCGCGACTTCACACGGACAGGATTCTCCGCTGGCGACAACGATTTTCTTTGCGGCAAATGGAAGAACGGTGGCAACCGATGTGGGCAAGGAGAAAGTTTTGCAAGGTGGAACGACCAAGGATTTGGCTGCCACGGTGTTGAAGGCGCTGGGCATTAACGGAACCATCGGTGATTCCCAAGGGATTAACGGCATGTTCGTGGCACAGAAGGATCAGAACAAAGCGGATGCGCCTAATTTACAGCTGACGAAAGTGGTAGCGCCGACAACACAGCAGCTCAAGTATTATGAGCTGGCTGTCAGCAATACGGTGTCTCCTGCCAAAGCGATGGACATTGTCGTTGCAACGAACGGGCTGAACGTAACGGCGGTAGAATCCGTTCAAGAAGGTGTGAAGGTGATTCGTAGCGACTCCGCTAATGGACAAACAAGAGTTGTGTTAAGCGCAGACAACGGCATTACACCGGATGCAGCTTTATTGAAGATCCAAGCGACAGCGCAAGACGTGTCTGCTACCGCTTCATTGGAAACAGCCGTAGTTGCCAATGCGCAAGGACAAGAAGCTCTCCCGAATCTAAAGAGTGCTGTGCGCGAGGATACATCCGTGCAAGTTCCAGTTACAGGTTTGCAGCTTGATAAATCCACAACAACGGTAAAACAAGGGCTGACAACAGCGTTGACGGCTACGATAATGCCAGTGAATGCGAGCAATAAGAATGTCACTTGGAGCAGCAGTGATACGACGATAGCGAGCGTGGAGAATCAAGCGGGTAAAGGTATTGTAACCGGAATTAAATCAGGGACGGTAACGATCACAGCCACAAGCGTTGACGGCGGTTTTCAGGCGACAAGCCAAGTGACTGTGGAAGCAGGCGTACCTTCCAGTGCGGAGACGACGCTCAGCAGTGTTTCTTCTGTCACGCCAGGCAGTGAATTCGTTGTTCGTTTAGGACTGAACAATGTGACGAGTCAAGTTTATGCCGAAGATTTTGTGATCAATTATGAGGATAGCTTGTTGGATTTCGTGTCGGCCAAGTCGGTGAAAGATAAAGTAAGTCTAGTCGTTACGAAGAATACGTCAGGTAAATTACGGCTTATTCTAGCTAGCGAAGGGGCAGGGAATGCGATTACGGGAGAGACAGCGCTGGTCGAGGTCACCTTCCGGGCAAAATCGATCTCACAGTCGGCTTCCGCAGCGATCACGGTAGCAAGCGCTATGCTCGCTGACAGCACGGGCACGGAAACGGCAGCAGCAGTATCGTCCGTTGGAGTGAATATAACAGTGGGCACTTCAGGCGATATTAACCATGACGGCAGAGTGAGCATCGGTGACCTTGCTTTTGCAGCTGCGAATTATGGTAAATCAACAGCAAGCCCAGATTGGCAGGATGTGAAGGCAGCCGATGTAAGTGGCAATGGCGTCATTGACATCGATGACCTCGCAGCGATTGCAACGAAAATCATCCAATAATTGAACATGCAGAGATCAGAGGAGAGCCTTTAAAGAGCCTTTCTCTGATCTCCTTTTTAACCTCTTTTCTCAACGTGCGTGAATGTTTGTAGGTTCTGATACAAAATGTGTCATCATTTTACAAAAACTCATGTTTTCAGAAAAAAATGTCGAATCCATTGTGCTAAACAAGTAAAGAAATTAAACGAAAAAGTAAAGATAATGCACACGATTTGGACAATACGTACTGTATCATATGGAGAAGAAAATCGCTTCTCATACGATACAAAGGAGCCGTGAATCATGCACTTTATTAAAACGTTTAAACGCACTGTTTCTCTGGGTGCCGTTGCGCTTTTGGCCGCCAATGTGGTGAATGTTCCTCTTGGGAACAGCAGCCAAAAAGCCTATGCGGCAGTCATTCCTTCGCCATCAGCCATCCCCACGGTAGTAAGTACCTATGTGGTAGCTGACAAAGCGCAAATCGCGACGCTCGGCGAGCAAGTTCAGTTAAAGATAATGGCTCGCATGAGCAATGGAACGGAAGTTGAATTGAAAAAGACGACCGCTTCCAACTCGACAGACCCTGAGCTCACCAGCGTTCATTATACGTCAACCGTACAAGGTGTAACGATTGATGATACAACAGGCATTTTGACGTACGATGGCTCTGCGGGCAATGTGCCTGTGGATGTTAAAGCGGACATCAAATATTTGGATGTGAAATATTTCGAAGGTTTTGAAAGCGGGAATATCGGCAGCTTTACCTACGACCCGAGTGCCACGACAACGACCTCAACGGCGGTAGTGGCCAAAACAGGCGCAGGCATTCCAGCGCATAGCGGCACGTACAGTGCTAACCGTACTGGACCAACAACGAATACCGTAAGAGTTGATATGGGCGCAGCGCTGAATGGTGTAGTTACAGCATGGTTTTATAATGGATCTGCTGGGGCTGCTTCTCCTTCTGACCAATCCAGAAACAATATCTATGTCGGGACAAAAACGACATCTGGAGGCGTGAATGTATCAGCCGGCCTGCTCATGGGAGAACATTGGGACGGTGCCACGGGTTCGGGGACTAAGTTTATTACGAGATTGATGAGTTCATCGTTTTCTCCTACGTCCGTAAATCGTGGAACAATGCCAGCATGGCATGAGTTCAAATGGGATCTGACTTCGGGCACGGATGCCAAAATGTACATAGACGGGAATTTGGTTGGTACAACTACAGCGGAAACGAAATATCAATACGTCGCTCTACTGGGCAATTGGTTGCCCAATAATGCGGTAACTTACTACGACGATATCAAAACAACACAGCTTGGAACCAGTACCTCGACAACCCTGTCGATCCCGGTTACGACCGCTGATTTGGAAGGATTAACAGTAGCAGGTCAAGGTGGAGCGGCAGTAATTACAGCAGATGCAGGTACATTACAAATGACAGCTGCTGCAAATCCGGCCGGCGCACCTTCCATGGTCACATGGAAAGTCGAAAATGCAGACGGTACGCCAACGAACCTCGCAGAGATTTCGGCAGCAGGTTTATTGTCTGCGAAGGGGAATGGGACGGTCAAGGTAACGGGGACTTCTACGGTTAAGCCGGAACTATCTGATAGCGCTTTAATTACAATCACAGGCCAGTCGATTAAAGCAGCAGCTATCACAATCCAAGCGCCAGCAGGAGCAACAAGCTTTACAACGCTTGATCCTGTTTCACTGAGCGCTGAAGTCATACCGGTTGGCACGGCGGATCCAACGGTGAGTTGGGCGATCCTGCAAGGGGCGGATGTCGCAACGATTTCGAGCGCGGGCGTTCTAACGCCAGTCAAAGCAGGTACCGTGCAAATTCAAGCGACAGCCAATGATCCTAGCGGTGTGAAAAGCAATATTTTGCAGCTAACGTTCAATGTTAAAATGACCTCCCTGACGGTGACAGGAGCAGGCGGGGCGACAGAAATCACTTCGCGTGCCGGACAACTTCAAATGGGAGCGACCGCTTTGCCTGGAGGAGCGCCAACGACCAATGTAGCTTGGACGGTAGAGAATGGAACCGGAAGTGCTTCGATTAGCAGCACCGGCTTGTTGACAGCCGTAGACAATGGTTCCGTAACGGTCAAAGCAACGGCGCAAGACGGCAGCGGTGTCGTCGGGCAAACGAACATTCAAATTTCGGGTCAAGGAAGCCATACCTTCTATGTCAGTTCCTCCACAGGCGATGACACGAATGATGGATTAAGATCAGCTACACCATGGAAAACCTTGAATAAAGTCAGCGGCACGACATTTATTCCCGGCGACAAGATTTTGCTCAAAGCCGGCGATTCATGGGATGGTCAATTATGGCCGAAGGGTTCAGGAGCGGAAGGTAATCCCATTATCATCGACCAATATGGCACAGGCAACAGGCCTATGATTAACGGCAAGGGGAATAATTTCGATCAAACGATTTACAACTCAACCACGACCTACAACTCAGGAGCTGTTTTTCTGAAAAATCAGGAATACTGGGAACTCAACAATTTAGAAGTAACGAATGATGACAATTTTGCGGTTGAAAATAACGATTCTGCTGCGCTTCGTGCGGGTATTTTCTTTACCATCGATGCCAATGAAAGCGATCGGGTGTATAACCACATTTATATCCGCAACTGTTATGTTCATGATATTGACGGCAACAACAATGCAGGTCCTAAAGAAAATGGCGGCATTATCGGCGTCGTCAAAGGAACGGCTCCAACAAGCCAAGTGACTAAGGCCAGATTCAATGATGTGAAGGTTGAAAATAATACGATTCGCAAAGTCGATCGCGTTGCCATTCGTGTTGCCGCTCATGCGAACTACGTTGGCGATGATTCTTTCTCAACGACAGCCACATTTAAATATGGCAATTGGAACACGGGCTTTTACATTGCCCACAACACGATGGAGGATGTAGGCGGCGACGGGATTATTTTACGGGATACGGACGGGGCAGTACTGGAATATAACTATTTGAACAAATTCGGTACGCGGGTTGCGAGCAGCAATGCCATTGCAGGAATTTGGCTGGCAGTCGCCAAGAATACGCTCATTCAGTTCAACGAGGTTACGGGAGGCCCTGCGAATAATCAGGACGGATGCGCCTTTGATTTCGACGAATTCCTGATTAATACGGTTTATCAATACAATTACAGCCATGACAATCCGATGGGCTTTATGCTCCTGATGGGAACCAATGAGAATGATGTATTGCGTTACAACGTCAGTCAGAACGACGGCATTATCTTCAGACACTTTGCATTTGACGAGAAGACAACGGGCTCTATTTACAATAATGTGTTTTATTATGATGGCAGTAAGAACCAAATTATGGGTTCAGGCAACACGGTGAAAAGCGGTTATAGCTTCTATAATAATATTTTCTATAACAAGAACACGACGACACCAACGAATTGGCTCAATAACAGCTGGAGCAATGCTTTATTCAGCAACAATGTGTTCTATGAAGCGGGTGGCGTTCATCCTGCGAATGAGCCTAACGATGTCAACAAGGTGACTGCTGAACCTAAGTTTGTGAATCCAGGTGGTGCAGGAGCAGGTTTGGCTTCAGCCAATGCATACGAGCTGCAACCGGACTCGCCTGCGATTAATGCAGGGATGGCGATAACGAATAACGGCGGTAAAGATTATAAAGGCAATTCGTTATATCAAGGATTCGCGGATATTGGAGCTTTCGAATACCAAGGCGACACAACGGGAGAGAATCACCGTCCATTGATTTCGAATGCGAAATACAGCGTGAAAGTAGACCGTCCTGTTACAGGCAAGCTTTCTGCAAGCGACCCTGATGGCGATCAGCTGCAATTTTCAATCGTAAGCAACGGGTCTTTAGGTACGGTTCAACTGTTGAATAATACGACAGGCGATTTCATCTATACACCTAACCCAGGCGCTACAGGGAATGATAGCTTCACGTTCAAAGCATCCGATGGCTTGCTCGATTCTAATATCGGAACAGTAACGGTAGCGATTGCGCAGTCGAACTTGCTCCAAAACGGCGGTTTCGAAGCCGGTACTACAACGCCGCCTCCTGGCTGGACTTCATTTTATGGTACGGGAGCCGCCATTATCAGCGATCCTGCCCATGTGCATTCTGGCAGCAATGCTGTGAAATTCATGAGCAACAATTCTGGAGCTGAACAAGTGGTAAGCGGTTTGACGCCGAATACGAACTATGTAGCCAGAGGTTGGATTAAAGTTATGGATGCTGGAAATACGCAAAGCATCGGCGTCAAAAATTATGGCGGCAGCCAGATTTCCAAATCAATCAGCACACTGGATTACTCAGAAGGTAAAATCATTTTCAAAACAGGAGCTGCAAATACATCGGCCAACATTTATTCATGGAAAAATACGAATGCAAGCAATGATGGAAAAGTAGCGTACATCGACGATTTCTCCCTCTCCTTATATGAGAGCCCTACAGCCGTAAGCTCAGCTGTCAACACCGTGCAAGACGCTGTTTATACCGGCAGCTTATCGGTCAGCCGTTATGATGGGGATAGCCTGACGTATGCGATTGCCGTTAATGGCACGAAAGGGACAGCGGTAATTACGGATCCGGCAACAGGTGCGTTCACGTATACACCGAACCCGGGCGCAACGGGAATAGATTCGTTTACGTTCAAAGCCAATGACGGTATAGCCGATTCTGAAGAGGCTGTTATTAAAGTAAATATTGCAGCTTCACCGATGACGCTCTCGACAGAGCTAACGGGAGGAGGCAGCGTTCAGTCCGGCGAACCGTTCATAGTCACATATGGTTTGAAAAGCGTAGCAACAGCGGCATTGGCTCAAGATGTGACCGTTCAATATGATGCCAATGTGATGGAGTTTGTTTCTGCAAAATCCGTGATTGAGGGCGTCACTATTATCGAACCGATCACGCAATCAGCAGGCAAGCTGAGAATGATCATCGTAAGTCAAGGTACAGCTCATGCGGTTAGCGGTAACGCGCTTGTGGCGGAGCTGACCTTCCGAGCGCAAGCCGTCACGCAAAATACGACGGGTACCGTTACGGTTCCGAAGGCTGTTCTCGGGGATGCACAAGGAGGAGAGGCGGAAGCAGCGGCTTCCAGCTACAGCGTATCCATTATTGCACCGACTCCAGGCATGCCGGGCGATCTCACGAATGATAGGAAAGTGACGATTGGCGATTTGGCTATTGTAGCAGCTAACTATGGCAAAGATACGAACAGCCCGGATTGGGAGCAAGCGAAAAAAGCAGACGTTGTGGCCAGCGGTAAAATCGATATTGATGACCTAGCGTTTGTAGCATCCAAAATAGAGTAATAAATACAAGGGGAGTCAAGTGCTCCCCTCTTTTTTAGCTTTTCGCCAAGGTGATGTCCAGCTTAATTAACAGAAGGTATCCGCCTAAGGAGGTACGAATGAAACACAGAATCCGTTTTCACCTCATTCTTACGCTGCTCGTTCTCATCTATGTCAACCCATTTGCTCCATATGCCGCAGCAGCATCCAATCCAGCAGACGAATTCGACGCGCTTCGTGCTAAAATGTTTACCTATTTCACGGGTGGAAACGGTTATGATCCGAATGATCCGGATATTTCCGTGAACATCAAGTTTAAGAGCGATGCCGTAAGCAATGAGAATTTAACCGGCTACTGGGATACGATGAATAAGGCTGCGAACAGGAGCTACTTATGGGCTGATTTGCAAAGCACGACGAAATCAAGTGAAGTTTCCTCCCACTTTACGCGTTTAAATCAAATGGCCCTTGCTTATTCGACGATCGGTTCACCTCTTTATCACAATGTAAATCTTAAAAATGATATCGTCAGCGGTTTGGATTGGGCTTATGCCAATCGTTACAAGGAATCCAAAAGCGAATACGACAATTGGTGGGACTGGGAAATCGGCACGCCTCAGCTCGTTAATAGCACGCTCGTGCTCATGTATGAGGATTTGACGCAGGCTCAAATTGATAATTACATGCGGGCCATTGATCGGTTCGTGCCTAATCCCAGCAAACGAACCGCCAGTTCGGTCGTTGAAACAGGCGCGAACTTACTGGACAAAGCCTATGTGGTATCTCTTCGCGGCGTAATTGGTAAATCGAGCGCCAAAATTACCCAAGGCCGGGATTCGATGAGTCCCGCATTTCTATATGTGAAAAGCGGAGACGGTTTTTATGAAGACGGATCGTTTATTCAGCATACATATGTAGCCTACACAGGCGGATATGGGGATGTGCTGCTCGGAAGAATGGCGGATCTCATGTACTTATTGAGCGGATCTTCTTGGAGCATTACAGACCCGAATGTGGCTAATGTGTACAGATGGGTCGATGAATCTTACAAGCCGCTAATTTATATGGGAGCCAGCATGGATAACCTGAAAGGACGAGGAATCACAAGGCAAAGCGGTAACGATCATACAACGGGCCGCTCCATTATCCTGAGTATGCTGCGTCTGGCAGAAGGGGCGCCGGCTGAACAAGCGCTGAAAATCAAGCGGATGGTCAAGGAATGGATCTCAACGGATACAACGTTCGCGAACTATTATACGGGTGCAAGTATGTTTGACATGATCCTGGGTAAAAAGCTGATGAGCGATGGTGCGATAACGCCTCAAGGCAAGCTGGTAGGCCAGTTCCAATTCCCAGGGATGGATCGTGTCGCCCAGCTTCGTGAACATTTTGGACTGGGCATCAGCATGTTCTCGCCTCGTATTTCCGCCTTTGAATATGGCAACGGTGAAAATATCAAGGGCTGGTTTACGGGGGTTGGCATGACGACCTTGTACAACAATGATTTGAAACAGTACAGCGACAATTACTGGGCTACTGTCAATATGTATCGTCTTCCTGGGACGACAACAGACGGTTCTGGAAGCGGCACACCGGTGGATTGGAAAAATTATGCGAACCCGAACACATGGGTGGGAGGATCTTCGGTCGACCAACTTTACGGTTCAGCGGGAATGCAGTTCTCGCTTTCTCAAAATACGGGAAGTCCCTTGCAAGGAAAGAAATCATGGTTCATGTTCGGTGATCAAATCGTCGCCGTAGGTTCTGGCATTGCAAGTACAGACACGGCACGTACGGTTGAAACGATCGTTGAGAACCGCAAGTTAAATGCAAGCGGCGATAATCCGCTAATTGTAGACGGCGTGACCAAAGCAAGCGGCCTTGGATGGTCGGAAACAATAAATAACGCGAATTGGGCGCATTTGTCCGGGAATGTGCCAGGCTCCGATATCGGTTATTATTTTCCAGGCACAGCTTCCATAACTGGACTGCGTGAATCCAGATCTGGTACATGGAAACAGATTAATACAGGAGGAAACACGGATCTAGTGACGAATTCTTATCTTAGCCTGGCATTTCATCATGGCAAAGCACCTGCAAATGCGACTTACGCTTATGTCGTGCTGCCAGGCAAGGATGCAGCTGCAACGGCAAGCTATGCGGCTAATCCGGATATTCAAATTCTGGAGAATTCAGCCGACGCCCATGCAGTAATAGATTCAACTTTGCATGCGGTTGGGGCTAATTTCTGGAACGATGTAACGAAAACCGTTTATGCCAACAATGAACCACTAATCACAAGCGACAAGAAAGCATCAGTTACAATGCTGGAAGCGGATGGGGAAATTCACATCGGGATTTCCGATCCGACGAAAGCGAACACAGGAACGATTCAAGTGGAATTGAACCGCAGCGCAGCGGGAGTCCTTTCCCTCGATCCTGGGATTACGGTTACCCAAGTCAGTCCGACGATTAAACTGAGCGTTCGAACCAACGGGGCTTCCGGCAAGACACTAGCAGCCAAGTTTAGTATGAAAGCGCCTTCTACGACCGAGACACCCGTCTTGGTCCGTGCCGAAGGCGGCGCTTCGCAAGTTGTGTTGTCTTGGACGGGGGTACAAGGAGCAGCTGGTTACCGAGTGAAGTATGGCACTTCGTCAGGTGTCTACACCAAAACGCTCGATGTCACATCGGTTAGTTCCACGAATCAAGTTGCCGTAACTGGCTTGGAAACGGGGCGAACCTACTATTTTGCCGTGGCGGCCTATCAGGCATCCGGTGAAAGCGGACTTTCAAATGAGCTATCCGCCACACCGGTTCCGATCGTTACGATCTTCCCTGAAGCGGATGTGTATGTCCGTGATGGCTCTTACGCCGGTACGAACTATGGGACGGCAGATACTCTGGTCACCAAGCAGGATGCTGCAGGATACGTACGCCAATCGTACTTGCGATTCGATCTTGCTTCCATCTCAGGGGCTATAGAGAGCGCTAAGGTTACGCTCGTTCCGGTTGGAGTGAGTATGTCCGGCACAACGAATCAGGCGCAGCTTGTGGCGGATAACAGCTGGGGAGAGGCGGCCGTTAACTGGAACAATAAGCCTGCTGCAGGAGCGGCATTTGCGACTTGGACGCTTACATCGGCCTATACGCCGGCTCAATTTGATGTAACAAAGCAAGTGCATGGAGCGCTTGCAGCGGACAAGAAAATGTCCCTGTTGATTGCCTCTACTTCGAATCAGGGAGCGAAAGGGGACATAAGTTACGCTTCCAGGGAGCATGCCAATGCCGCGTATCGCCCTGTTCTTGAGGTCACGTTAAGTACGCCTCCAGCAGCATTATCCACTGAGCTTTCAGGCGGCAGCACGGCAGCGAGCGGGGAAACATTCAAGGTCACAGTTGGGCTAAAGAACCTGGCGCAGCCGGCATTTGCGCAGGATGTCACTTTGAATTACGATGCGAATGCGATGGAATTCGTATCTGCCACCTCAATGATTGAGGGTGTTTCCATTTTGGAGCCGATTAGGCAATCAGCAGGTAAGCTTCGACTCTTCATTGTCAGTAAAGGCGCATCTCATGCTATTAGCGAGGACGCGCAAGTTGTGGAGCTGACGTTCAGAGCCAAAGCAGTTACGGAAAATAAAACGGGGAATGTCGAGATTTCGAAGGCGGTTTTAGGCGATTCAGCAGGGGGCGAAGCGGAAGCGGCGGCTTCCAGCTATCGTGTCGCGATAGTGGCTCCAATCCCTGGCATTCCTGGTGATCTTACGAACGATAGGAAAGTGACGATCGGCGATTTGGCCATCGTTGCAGCCCATTACGGGAAAGATACAAACAGTCCGGATTGGGAAGAGGCTAAGAAAGCGGATGTGATTGGCGATGGTCATATCGATATTGACGACCTTGCCTTTGTAGCCGCAAAAATAATCCAGTAACTAGAAGAGGATGACGTATAATGAGACGTAAAATCGTACTTGCTACATTAGTCTGCAATCTTGGTTGTTCCTTGGCACTACTCGCTCCGGCCTATGCGGAGGATGCTTCCCAATTCGTGATGAAGACCTCGGATGCCGAGTCTACAGGCGAATTCACCGTTACGCTGCAGGGGGAAAATCTGCAGGATTTATATGCCTATGAAGCCAAATTCTCGTTTGATGCCAGTAAGCTTGAAGTGGTCAAGGCGGATACCAAAATAGAAGGCTTCTCCGTGTCGCCTATTGTGAAGAATAACGAAGTGACATTTGCGCATACCAAAGTGGGGAAAGTAGATGGCGAGAAGGGGAATATAGACATCGGTACCATTACTTTCAAAGCCAAGAAGGTTGGAACCTCTCAAGTGACATGGACCTCTATGAAAATTGTAGATCACAATTTGAAAAATCAATCGATTGCGCTTACCAAATCCGCCGATTTCACTAAAATCTTCAACGATCTTAACGGTCATTGGGCCAAGTCGGATATTATGTTGATGGTCGATAAACAGATTGTGGAAGGCATGGATGACGAGCATTTCGCACCGGATACGAACGTCACACGTGCACAGTTTGCTACCTTACTTGCCAAAGCATTGAACCTGAAGGATGGCGCTGCAGTTAATCCTTTTACGGATGTCGCGGCAGGCTCCTGGTATGAGGACACCGTGAAGAAAGCTTATGCGGCAGGACTGATCAACGGTGTTGCTGACGATACGTTTGCCCCGGAGAAGAACATTACACGCGAAGAAATGACAGCCATGCTCATGAGGGCGAAAGCTCAGGTGACGGGGACGAAAGTCGAAGAGATGACGGCAGGCGCCTCGATCCAGTTCTTGGATGAAAGCTTAGTCAGTGATTGGGCCAAACACGTTGTTGAGCTTGCTGTGGACGCTGGCTACATGAATGGCCGAACCGAGCAAGAATTTGCCCCGCAGGAGCATGCCACAAGGGCCGAATCCGTGGTTGTGCTGAAAAGGTTGTTAGCTGGAATAAACGTCAAATAGTTTATTGAATCGAAGAGATTGCTTTCTACCCGACCGTTCCGGTCAGGTGGTTGGCAATCTTTTTCATTTATAGATAATAAAGTAAAAAAATACTTCTGCGTCGTTCTACCTTGACTCAACCTTTATTTAACTTTTTTATTAAAATCTAAGTATGGAATCGAATCTACTCAAACAAATATTTTTCGTTGTAAAGACGGCTGCGGAGCAAAGTTGAAGGGCTACGTTGCATGACATACAACGTAATGGTGGGGTCAGACCGCGATTGCGGTCTTTCGTTGCACACCATACAACCATTTGTTGCAAAGGATGAATTGTAAGCGGTTTATATGCAACAATCGTTGTATGAAGTGCAATATAGAGGCGAAGTGAGGCCCCTTTACGGCCAAATGGTTGCGCAAAATACAACATAGCTGTCACTGTCGATGCTATCGTTCCAACGGTTCCTCCCAGGATGGGAACTACAGGGCTCTATTTCATCGAAATAGGCCCCTCTTCACGTGGAGGGGAACTGACGTCCTCTATTTGTCGGTTTTCTTGAAGAAATCGGGGTTAGGCGGTCAAATAGGGCCCTGTAGTTCCGCTTGAACGCAAAACCGGGCTTAATTTGTTAGAATGGCGCCCTGTAGTTCCTCTAAGTGGCTAGCCAGCTTACCTCTCCTATGTGGATGCCCCCTCCGCCAAAATTCGCTCCTACTGGGCTCTTAACAAGCTAAACTACGGAGGGAATTAACTCCTCCAATGATTCCTTTCTCCTCAACGAGGAACTAATGGGCACTGAAATAGGTCCTTTTTAAAGCTCAACCTTTATTAATAGATAAGAAAGTATTGCTCTACCTTGGCAAACGGGCTCGTCCTAAAGGACGACGAAGTCGTTTATTGGCGGTGCGCAGCCTCTTTCATTTCCTGGAGCAAAAAGTAAAAATATTACACAAATCAGTAAAATATCAGATTCATAAGTGAAATTGAAAAGGCTTTATAGTAGATCTATACAATGATACCTATGTAGAGAGGTGAACCGCGTGTTGATCAATAATTCAGAAAGGGTTGCTTTACCTTCGACCGCCTCAAGGCCCAAAAAAGCTTTCTGGAACCAACCGAGAAAAGAGGCGTTTGCGGGATGGTTATTTCTGTCGCCAGTGTATATATGCATACTGATTCTTGGCGTGTTTCCGGTCTTGTTCTCCCTATTTTTAAGCTTTTGCCAGTGGAACTTGGTTGGCGGACTTTCAAGTATTAAAGTCATTGGATTGGATAATTTTAAGCTCCTATTCGAGGATGACAAGTTCTATATGGCTTTAAAAAACAACTTAACGTATACGGTAATTACAGTGCCGATCGGACTTGTTCTAGCGTTGATTTTATCGGTCCTTATACATGCCAGAGTGTTCGGGCAAAGCTACTTTAAAATTGCCTTTTTCATCCCGTACATTTCTTCGATAACAGCTCTTGGCGCGATATGGAGCGCTTTGTACCATCCCTCCTTAGGCCCAATTAATCAGTTTTTGCTTCGCTTGGGGATCACCAACCCGCCGAAATGGTTAGCGGATACGCATTACTCGTTAACATCGATTATGATTATTGCAATTTGGGCAGCGTTAGGCTATCAAATTATTATTTTTCTAGCTGGTTTGACGAATATCCCGGATGAGCTTTATGAAGCAGCTAACATGGATGGCGCCTCTTCCTTCCAACAATTTTTCCGGATTACACTTCCCTTGCTGGCTCCGACAACTTCGTTCTTAACGATAACAACACTGATGTCATCCTTTAAGGTGTTTGATTTGATTGCCTTCCTCACGGGAGGGGGGCCGAACGATTCATCCACCGTGCTTGTCTATCGCATTTATGAGGAAGGCTTCCAAAACTTCAGAATGGGGTACGCTTCAGCGATTTCATGGGTGTTGTTCCTCATTATTGGCGTCGTGACTTTGCTTACTTATCGACTTCAGAAGCATTCCGCTTACGAATAGCAGAAAGGAGAGAGCTTGCTTGTTATTGAAAAAGATTGATATACCTAAATGGAGCACTACGCTGTTGATGGGATTATTTTCGTTCTTGTTCCTTCTGCCTTTGCTTTGGATGCTCTCGGCGGCTGCGAAGTATGAGAAGGATGTGATGGTATTCCCCATTCAGTGGTTTCCGACCAAATGGAACTTGATCAGCAATTTTCAGGAAGTTTGGCTGAGCAGCGTCCCGTTCACTTTGTTTTATTATAATTCGCTGAAGTTAGCGCTTACGATCACCTTTGCAACGCTGCTTTTCTCTTCGATGGCGGCATTTGCTTTTACCAAGCTGCAATTTCGTGGACGTAACATGGCTTTTGGGATTTTACTTTCTTTGATGATCATCCCTTCCGAATCTACGCTCGTGCCTCGTTATCTGCTGCTCAAGTGGCTTCACTTGTACAACACGCATGCGGGATTAATGCTTATGGGAATGTTCTCGACGATCTATTTTACCTTCTTGCTGCGGCAGTTCATGGTTTCCATTCATAGTGAATATCTGGAAGCGGCGAAAATTGATGGAGCGGGATATGTTAGAATGTACGTGCAAATCATCCTGCCGTTATCGAAACCGATCCTGGCAACGGTAGCCATCATTAAATTTATCTGGGTGTGGAACGATTATCAGAATCCGCTGATTTTCCTTATCTCGAAGCAATTGTATCCGATTCCGCTGGGTTTACAGCTTTTCAAAAATGAATTTGCCGATAATTACGCCGTCCTGATGATGGCCTCTGTGGCTGCTATTTTACCTCTATTAATAATCTTTATCATTCTGCAAAAGCAAGTGATTAAAGGCATCGCGCTTGGCGGGGTAAAAGGTTAATTGCAGCCGATGGGAAAGTAAAGATATGACACAAAGAGCGCAAAATATTATATCTTCTTGGGGAAATAATCCGTGTAAAATTCTGGATATCAACAAAAAAATGAACTATTGGGGGACGTCATATGAAAAAAAAGCAGGCCATATTGCTTAGCAGCGCCTTATTGACGATGTCAATTTTGAGCGCATGCAGCTCGGGTTCAAATCAAGGAAATACAGGATCAGCAGCTGTAACAACAAGCGCAGCGCCTGCGGCAACACAATCGGTTGCGAAGCCGGTGAATCTTAAATTTTACACGTGGGATAATGAAACGAATCAAGTTGCCCGGCAAAAGATGATTGATGCTTTTCAAGCCAAATATCCGAACATTAAGGTGCAGAATATTTCTTTAGTTCCCGGGAATTCCGTAGAAAGCATGAAGAAAATGGATGTATTAATGTCTTCCGGAGAAGAAGTGGACGTCCTTGAGTACGGAAACATTGATGAAACGTTGGCGAGAGCGGCTGCGGGCGTCCTTGCTCCCCTGGATGAATTTTATGCCAAAGGGAATGTAAAACCGGAAGAGGATTACTACATTAATCCGAAAGTGAATGGGAAATATTACGCAACGATGCTCACATCAAGTCCTTATTTTGTGCTGATTAATGAGGATGCCTTGAAGGAAGCCAATCTATCGCTGCCATCTTTCGATTGGACCTGGGACGACTTCCGGGACTATGCCAAAAAACTTTCGAAAGGCGAAGGCAACGATAAACGGTACGGCGCTTATTTCCACACGTGGGGCGAGTATACGAATCTAATTGCGTATTCCGATCTCAAGAGCCCTTATCTGACAAGCGATCTCAAACCTGGTTTCAATGATCCGTCGTTTGCTTATTTCTTCAATCTGCGTCGTGCCATGGAGAAAGATGATAAATCCGTCAAACCTTTAGCTGATGTTGTTGGAGCGAAGTTAAGTTATATCACGGAATATTTGAACGGCAAAGCGGCTATGCTGGCAACGGCGCCATTCATGCTTGATAATGTCATGAACAAAGAGAAGTATCCGCATACGTTCAAATCGGTTATTGCCCCACTGCCTCGCGCATCCAAAAGCGGAGAACAAGGCATTACCAACATCGGCGGATCTTACGTCTCAGTTGCCTCCAATTCGAAGCACAAGCAAGAAGCTTACGATTTCATTCGCTATATGACGACGGAGCAAGAGGCAAGACTTGAATTGTCCGGGTACAAAAAGGCTGATCCCAAAGCGATCGTAGACCGGCTGTATGGCAAATCGGCGGATATTATCGATGTAAAGTCGCTGCAAACAACCATTTTTGATAAGCGCATAAAAACGAATTTCGATCCTGCGATCTCCGTTTCATACGGTAACCAGTTGAAGGCTGTATTGGAAAAAGGATTTAGCAAATTCATGTTGGATAATACGACAGCCGAGGAAGCGCAAAAGTGGATGATGGATGAATCGGATAAAATCGCCAAACAAAATGCGAAATAGGCAATAGGGTCCTCATGGACACACGGGTAGAGGGCGTATTACGTCCTCTATGTTTTCGTTCATAGGATAACAGCCGTTATGCTATGATAGGGATAGTTGAATGTTAGTTAAATGCTTAGCATCCAGAAGGCAGAAGGAGCTTCTATGAGAATAAACTCACTATTTCGATTTTCCTTTTATCGACGCATTCAAATCTCATTTCTCTGTTTTATTTTGCTGCCGACTGTCGTTGCCTCGTTTCTCAATTATTCGATTACGCATAACAATGTGAAGGAGAAAATCTTTCTCAGCAATCAAACGGTGCTCACCGTCATTGCCAAGGATATATCCAAAACAATTGATGATATGACCTATGCCTCAAACTTTTTTGTTCAGGATGAAAATGTGAAAAAACAGCTGCGCAATTTCATGGCGATGAAGCGTATTGAGAGTTTCCATGATTTTGAAACATATTTGCAAATTAAAGATTTTTTCAGCCTGGTGGATGTCAAAACGATGAATCCGGATATTCTGATGTACGTCTCCAATCAAGCTGGATTTATCGTACAGTCCAGTGAGATCCAGGGAGCGGACCCGGAAATGACGAGGCAGCAGTACGAAATCGTCAAGTCGCGAGTGGATCAGTCAAAACCGAATATTCTACAATGGCTCGGAACTGTACCAACGCAGGGGTCAAACGCATTAACCAACAAGGCTTATTTGCTTGCAAGGGTCATCAAATCTCCAAGCGATACGCAGCAGTTAGGTACTTTGTTTATCTCCATACCGGAGCGCTATTTTATGAAAGCGTTCACTCAACTAAGCACTTCGCAACTGGCCTTGTTTGATGCCGAAGGCAAATTGATTGCAGGTGATCCGATCGTCTCTTATGGCATGGACGCTACCGCGAAAAATAGCATTCGAAATGAAAGTTTGATTCAATACTCAGGCTGGAAGCTCGTCAGTGAGACGCCGGACGCGCAAGTGACCGGTCAAATTACGAAGACATTTTTCATTACGCTGCTGCTGATCATCCCTTTTTTTCTGATCTTCTTTGTCGTCTCGATGTACGTAGCGAAGCGGCTTCATCGGCCCATTCGGCAGCTTCAAGCGGGAGTTAAGCAATTCGGCTATGGCAATCGCCGGATTCGATTTGAACAAGACGGCAAAGATGAAATTTCGGACTTGGGCCGAACTTTGAATATTATGCTGGAACAAATCAACCAGCTGATTGTGGAAAATGAACAGGAGCAAGAGCAGAAACGTGAATTAGAGCTTCAAGCGCTTTATTCGCAGATCCGTCCTCATTTCCTGATGAATACGCTAAACTCAATTAAGTGCAATTTGGCTCTGGATAACGAGATGGTCCATAGTCAAAAAATTAATTCTTTGATGAGCTTATTAAGGGCTTATATGAAGTTCAATGAACCTTCTACTCTAGGAAATGAATGTAAATTGCTGTTTCATTATGTGGACATCATGCAGATGCGCAGTGATCTGGTGGTACAGTTGGACGTTGAGCTTCCTCCGCTGCTTGCAAATTTAGGTTTCCCGAAACTCCTGCTTCAACCCATTGTGGAAAATGCCTTTGTGCATGGTTTTAAGAAAGCCGTGGATCAACCACGGATTGTCATACGAGCTAAGCAAACCGAACATCGCGTGGAGATTTCTATCTCTGACAACGGTTTAGGAGTGAGTGCGGAGAAAATAGAGCTGCTCAATGCCGAGCTGCAAAGCTCGCAGGATGCAGAAGCCTGGCAAGCGGATAAGCGCGTAGGGTTGTGGAATGTTTTTCAACGTCTGAAGATGACCTATGGCAGCACCTCATCCATGATATGCTCACAGAGCGAACTCGGCGGCGTGACCGTTACACTCGGATTTAAAGAGAAATTACCTACAGGGGGATCTACATGTTGAATGTCATGTTGGTAGATGATGATGTGCCGATGATCAAATATTTAACGAAGTTGATTTCTTGGGAATCGTTGGGGCTGCGGCTTGCTGCGACGGCAAATTCTGGAGAAGATGCCATGCAGATTTTCCATGAAACGCAGCTCGATTTGGTAATTACGGATATTGGGATGCCGCAAATGGATGGCTTGGAGCTGGTCGCTCAGCTGAAAGCGCTGAAGCCTGAGCTTCAGGTGGTATTTTTGACCTGTCATGAAGAATTTCATTATGCCAGAAAAGCCGTGCAGCTAGATGCTGTCGATTATTTAATCAAAGATGAATTAACCTCCGAGCAGCTTGATGAAAGCTTGCGCAAAGCGATCCAGGTGCTGACTGAGGCCAAGAATCAAGTAGAGGACATCGTGTATAAGCAGGATTTGATCAAAAATAAAGATTTGCTCAAGCAGACATACTTTCAGCAGCTTCTTACAACGTCCTCTGCCACGGAGATGCTTAGTTATGGGAAACGCTTAGGCATTAACTGGGGGCATACCCACTTTCTTATGGCGATTGGTTCCTTTCATAGAGCATCGGTTTTTAAGCAGTATAGATTTGAAGATATGAATTTGCTGTTGTATGCTGCCGGGAACATAGCCAATGAGTTGTCGCTGCAGTCGCAGCAGCAGGTTACTTTATTTTCCGATGCGGACGGTCAATTGATTTGCATTTATAATTATCAGCCGAACTTGAGCTTGAATACGACAACCCTATTTAAGGATTATTTATTGTCTTTGCGCGAACTGATTAAACAGTATTTGAAGATGGATGTGTTCCTTCATTACGGAACTCCTTTTAAAGGCGTGGAGGGGATAAAGGCGAATTACAAGACGATGAAGATGTGGCAGAAGTCCTCGTTTTATGAGGATGATACGTTTGGAACGATCAAGCTGCTGGAAGTCCCTTTGTGGAATGTCAATCATTCGTTGGAAGAACAATGGGATCGGATTACGGAGGCGGTCAAAGACGGCACTGCGAATGGGATTACTACAGCCCTGTGCGCATTAGAAACTTTCGTTCGTGAAGAACGAATGGAGTCGGGGATGTTCCTTGCAGCGTGCTCGCATCGTATTCGGCTGATTGAATTGGATGCTAAGCATAAAAGCGACGAAACGTTTCATAGCTGCTTATTAAGGTGCAAGCGATTAAAAGAGAGCCTTGAATTAATCAGCTGCAAATTGGAAGAGCTGCATGCGACTTCGATGCATATGGCGATAGATAAAAAGCCGAAGCTTCAGCAAATCGACCGGTATATAACGGATCATTTGGCAGAAAATATTTCAATGGTGGATATCGCCGATTATTTGTTTCTGAATCCAAGCTATTTCTCGCGGTATTTCAAGCAGGAAACGGGCGTGAATTTCGTTGACTACTACCATCAATTTAAAATGAAAATTGCCTGCGGCTTGTTAAAAGAAAAACAATACAACATTGAAATGATAGCGCTAAAGTTAGGCTATATGGAACGGACGTATTTTTCAAGAATATTTAAAAAGTATGTAGGGGTCAGCCCCAAGCATTATAAATAGCCTCGGCTGGCGGGACTCGAAACTTAGTGGGATTTTTAAAAATGATATGGGAACTCTGGGGCGTTATTACAAGGGAAATAGGTTACCCACAGTGGACGATTCCAGTTGTAAGCGTGTACACTGGTAGATAGACGCAAAAAAGGCAAAGACATCCAAACGAACTGAACTCCGCTTTGCTCACCGTCGACATTCCGTTTGAACAATGGAGGCTGAACATGAGGAAAACGCTATTTAATCGGCTGTTGTTATCGTATATGCCGATTTTTATTATCGTGGTCACGTTTACGTTTTTCGTGTTTTTTCAGGTGCTGAGTGAACAAAGCCGCAAAGAGGCGCTGAATGCCAACAAAATGTTGTCCTTGCAGGCGATGCGCTTAATCGACACATCGCTGAAGGCGATTGACAACATGGTGATGATGGAAACGATTAACAACAAAGAATTGGCCGATTTTTTCAATAATGAATCCAAAAGTAATGTGTTCACCAATATTAGCGCGGTCAAAAAAATGCGCGAGATGATCGCCTCGTACCCCATGATTGATTCGATCTATTTGGTGCGGTTTGAAGACAATTTTGTGCTCAGCAATGCGACAAGCGATCAGCTAAGCAACTACAAGGATGAGCCGTTTATTCAGAGTGCCAAGGACCCGTTAGGCAGCAAAAAATGGTCAGGGGTAAGAGACTTCGAGCAGTTTTCTGTCAAAGGCAGCAAGCCTGTAGTCAGTCTGGTGCGGGGAGCACCATTCATCACAGGTGAGAAGGGAATGATCGTCGTCAATGTGGCGACGGATTCGTTGCGGTCCAGTATTGCCGACTTGTATGATCCCAAAACAAGTTATATCGGCCTTCGCGACGCTGTGGGCAACGAGTTGTTTCGTGATTCCCGCTCAAATGAACAAACAAGGATTTTCTCCAATTATGTATCAAGTTATACCGGATGGTCCTATCAAAGCGGGCTTGTGAACGGCAAGGTGTTTCATGTGATTTCCTCCCTCTATAACGTTTGGTTCATTATCGGAATCGCGATGATTGTGGTTGGATTTGTGTGGCTCCTTTATGTGACCAGACGCAATTCGAAGCCGTTGGAACAAATTGTGGCGAGTATTCGCGGGTACCGTCTCCCATTGTCCAAGGAAGGGGGAGATGAATTCTCGTTCATCGAATCCGCTTTGTCCAATATCATAGAGCAATCCAATCAGTATCAACAAAAACATGAAGAAGACAGGCATCTCCGGGCGAGATACTTGTTTCATCAGCTCATAGAAGGCGACACGGGGTTAACGCATGAGGAATGGGTGGAAGAAATAAGCAGTTTGCAGCTTCCCTACGTTTCCAACCGCCAAGTGGTGCTGGTGATCGAAATGGATAAATACAGCGATTTCTGCTGTCAGTACTCACGCAAGGATCAAAACCTTCTCAAATTTGCGCTGCGAAGCGTCATTCAGGAGCTTGCTCCGAAATATGAGCTCGTGCTTTGGGCCGAGTGGACATCCGCTTCTCAGCTTAGCGTTATGGTATTTATGGGGAACGAGGAGGAAGACGGCGGTTCCTCAATCCTTCAGCTTTTTGATCATGTGCGCGTGTGGGCTCAAGAGAACTTGAAGTTTACGGTAACGGTGGGGATCGGTGAGCAGGTCGTACAGCTTGCGAGCGTTGCAAATTCGTATAAAGAAGCGCTAAGAGCGCTTAAATATAAAATTGCGCTTGGCGAAAACAGGTTGATTACCAGCGAACATATCGCCAATCACGGGCAGGCCGAAGTATTTTCACATCTCAATGCCATTCGATCTATGATTCAGTCGTTCAGATTTCTTGAAGATGAGTGGAAGACGAAATATGACGAGCTTTTCGGCGAAATGAAGCTTGGGCTTTTAACCAAAGATGAAATTACGAATCTGATGAACTATTTAATTTATTATTTGGGCCGGGAAATGGCGGGGATGACCAAGGAGTCTCAAGAAATGTGGATGCGGGATGGTCTTCCGGGGCTTAGCAAAGTTATGGATGACTGCCATTCCCTTGAACAAATGCGGGAAGAATCCCTGGACGTATTGGACAGCCTATACGCCGGTCTGCTGGAAGCGCAGGACAGGCGTCTGCATGCAGCAACGATTCGCGACATGCGGAAGTTTATCGAAGAAGAGTATGCCAATCCGAATATGTCGCTGGATTATCTCAGTTCAACCTTCAACATTAGCAGCAAATATGTGAGCAAGCTGTTTAAAGAAGAGACGGGACAGAAGTTCGTCGACTTCCTGATCGATATCCGCATCCAGGCAGCGCAGCGACTGCTCGCGGAATCGCAAGCCCCGATGCAGGAGGTGGCCGAGCAGATCGGTTATACAAGCGCAATCTCTTTCAGCCGTGTGTTTAAGAAAGTGATGGGCTGTTCGCCTAGCGAATACCGCGAGGATGCGGTGCGCAAAGAGACCGGGTGAATTTCGTTAAGTGGTAGAAAATAGTTTGCTTGGCTGCAGCAGCTCCGGAGAACCTCCGGGGCTGCGCGTTTTTTCAGAAGATGCGAAAACGGTTAAGGGCACGATTCTTGTTTCTTGCAGCTGGCTGCAATCGCCTTTACGATGAAGTTGTGAAAGCGCATTCCATCCAGACGAAAGGAGCCTATGTTAAGCATGCAGAAGGAATTAGGAATGTCCATGAAAAAGATGAAGCGTCACTGGCAGTTATATCTGGTTGTCTTTTTACCGCTGCTGTATTTGATCATTTTCAAGTACATTCCTATGGCTGGCGTCGTCATTGCTTTCAAAGATTACAACGTCATCAAAGGTATTTGGGGCAGCCCGTGGGTGGGCCTGAAATATTTCGAACAGTTTTTCGAATCGCCGAATTTCTGGCTATATTTGAAAAACACGCTGGGCATCAGTATGTACGGTTTGCTTGTTGGCTTTCCAGCTCCGATCCTATTGGCGCTCGCTTTGAATGAAATCCGTAACGGTTTCTTCAAAAGCAGCGTGCAAATGATTACCTACGCGCCATACTTTATTTCGACGGTCATCATGGTGTCGATCCTCATAGTCACCTTGTCGCCAAACGTCGGTATTATCAGCAAGTTCCTGCATACGCTCGGTGTGGAAAATACCAATCTCATGGGAATTCCGAGTTTGTTCAAATCGATCTACGTTTGGTCAGACGTTTGGCAGCATACGGGGTATGGCGCCATCATTTACATTGCGGCTTTGACAGGTGTGAACCCTGAGCTTTATGAATCGGCCAAGGTAGATGGCGCCTCCCGAATACAGAAAATCATAAACATCGACATTCCGAGTTTGATTCCGGTTTCCGTCATTCTGCTAATTCTCAATCTAGGCAACATCATGAAGCTTGGCTTCGAAAAAATATATTTGATGCAAAATCCGCTCAACGTCAGCACGTCGGAAGTCATTTCGACCTATGTGTACAAAGTGGGGCTGCTCAGTTCCAGCTTCAGCTTTTCGGCGGCGATTGGTTTCTTCAACTCGGTTGTTAATTTGATTCTTCTTGTAGGGGTCAATTACATCGCCAAAAAGTTGTCCAGTTCAAGCTTGTGGTAACCGCCGGCCCCTTAGTCCGTAGTAAGGAGGATCTTCTATGATCAAAACGTCAAGCATTCGCGAATCGAAAGGCGACCGATTGTTTCTGCTCAGTATTTATATCTTTCTGATCGCGGTGTTGATTGTCGTCCTGTTTCCGCTTATTTTCATCGTCAGTTCATCGTTCAGTTCACCGCAGGCCGTTGTCTCCGGCAAAGTGTGGCTGCTTCCTGTGGATGTTACGCTGGAGGGCTACAAAGCGGTGTTCCGTAATCCGCAAATCGTAACCGGTTACTTGAATTCGTTTATTTATGCCGTGGTCGGCACAGTCGTCAACGTTGCATTAACCGTCATGCTGGCTTATCCCATCGCCAGAAAAACATTCTATGGCCGCAATGTCATCATGGTGCTGCTTGTGATTACGATGATGTTCGAGGGAGGACTGATCCCATTTTATCTCGTAGTCAAAAATCTGCATCTTCTCGATACCCGGTGGGCGATGATTTTGCCTGGCGCCATGGCGGTGTTTCAAGTCATTATCGCTCGCACCTTTTTTCAAACATCGATTCCTGATGAAATTGCCGAAGCAGCGGAGCTGGACGGATGCAGCGATATCCGATTCATTACGAGTATCGTACTTCCACTTTCCAAGCCGATTCTGGCTGTGCTGACATTGATGTATGCGGTTGGCCATTGGAACGCCTACTTCGATGCCTTGATTTTCCTGAAATCACCGAATTTGTTCCCTCTGCAGATCGTTCTGCGCAACATTCTTATTCTTAATACGATAGATCCGACTATGGTGTCCAAGGTTGATCAGATGCTGGCCCAGCAAGGGCTGAAGGATCTGCTTAAGTACTCGCTTATCGTTGTGGCAAGCGCACCGGTTCTCATTATTTATCCGTTTGTGCAGAAGCATTTTGTTAAAGGCGTCATGATTGGTTCATTAAAAGGTTGAAGGAATAAGATTGTTAAATTGGGAGGAGCTGTTACGATGAAAAAATGGCATCAATCATACACAGGTTTGGTGGGGGTTGCACTTTGTTTCTCTCTCGTCTTGAGCGCCTGCAGCACAGAGTCCGGCACACCAGCGGGAGACGCCTCTACAGGCAGCGCGCCAACCGCAAGCGAAGATTTTACCCCTGTTGGGCAATATCCGATCGTGAAGAAGCCCATGACGATTAAAATGTTCGCTCCGCAGCTGGCCAGCATCGAAAACATGGAGACGAACTCTTTTACCAAATATCTGCAGGACAAGACGAATATTCAAATTAAATGGGACCTCGTGCCTGACAAAGCGTTAAATGACCGCAAACAGTTAATGCTCGCAAGCGGCGATTATCCTGAAGTGATTTTGCAAGGAGCTTTAACGAAAGATGAGCAGATGAAGTACGGCAAACAAGGCGTATTTATTCCGCTGAACGATTTGATTGATACCTATGCGCCAAACTTCAAGAAAGCAATGGCTGACCTGCCCTACTTGAAAAGCTCGATCACATCGCCGGACGGCAACATTTATGCCCTTCCGCAAGTGAACGAGTGCTATCACTGCAACTATGCTCAAAAGCTGTGGATTAACCAGGCCTGGCTGGATAAGCTGGGATTGAAAATGCCAACTACCACAGACGAATTCTATGAGGTGTTGAAAGCATTTAAGGAAAAAGATCCGAACGGCAATGGGAAAAAAGATGAAATCCCTCTGACGGGTTCGGATGACATGTGGGCAGGCAACATCGCGTCCTTCCTGATGAACGCCTTTATTATTGACGATCAGATCGATAAAGACAGCGGCACTTTCCTGCAGTTAAAGGACGGCAAGGTGGATTTAACTGCCAATAAACCCGAATGGAAGCAAGGGTTGTTGTACCTGAACAAGTTGTACAAGGAAGGCTTGATTGATCCAGCATCTTTTACACAAAACTCCGATGCGATTCAGCAGTTGGGTAACCGCCAAGACGCGAACGTGCTGGGAGGTATAACGACCGCGTTGATCAGTTACGCGCACTCGCCGGACGAGAAGCACCCGCGCCACAAGGATTATGTTACCGTTCCTCCGCTCAAAGGACCTAACGGTGTGCAGCAGGCCGGCTATTTTGCAGGAATTGGCAGTTCGCAAATGGCGATTACGAATAAAGCGACCAAAGAGCAGCAAATTGCTGCGATCCGCTTGGCCGACTATTTGTACACCGAAGAAGCGATTGTTCTGGAAGAGCGCGGCACGGAAAACGTTGGATGGCGCAAAGCGAAGGACGGCGAGCTGGATATGAACGGCAAGCAGGCGAAATATGCGGTTATTCCTAAGGTCGACAACAAACCTACGCATAATGATGGGTGGGAACAAATCGGGCCGTCGCTTCGTACGTTCCAATATCGCGATTCATGGGCAGCGCTGCAAGATCCGCTTGCAGAAGGGGCGTACGAAGTGCGTTTGAAACGTGAATCAGCGAAATATGAACCTTTCCAATCGAAAGTGATGTATCCACCCAGTGTGTTCATCGCATTGGAAGATGCCGAAGTTGCGGCACAGCTGAAAACGACCATTCGCGATTACATCAAGTCGAACATGGCCCAGTTTATTACGGGCAGCAAAGACATCGAGAAGGAATGGGACAGTTATGTAAAAGGCTTTGACGGCCTGCAGCTCGGTAAATATATTGAAATTTATCAGAAAGCTGTTGCCAAAAAGTAATATCCGAGAGCGCTTGCTCCCTCATCAGGAAAATAGCAGAACAGTTGTACAGTTTTAACGTACAGGATTATGAGCGAGTATACCAAGGGAGAGAGAAAGGTCGGATGATATGAATCTTGTTCAGAAGTTAACCCCCACAGCCAGACAATTAGCTTATCAGAACTGGGAATTTGGCTTGTTTCTTCATTTTGGGCTGCGCACGTTTTATGAAGGTTATGTTGATTTTGATGAAAGGCGGATGGATCCGGCTGCATTCAACCCAGCTCGTTTGGATTGTGAGCAGTGGATTCGAACGGCCAAAGAGGCGGGAATGAATTACGCCGTTCTAACAGCGAAACATCATGATGGATTTTCCAACTGGCCTTCCCGGTATAGCCAATTTAGTGTGGCCGCTTCTCCGTGGAAGGAAGGGAAAGGGGATGTCATTCGCGAATTTGTTGAGGCATGCCGCAAATATGATGTGAAACCGGGGCTGTACTATTCGCCGTTTGATGGCTCTGCCGATTTTTACACCCAGGATTCAAAAGCCTATGATGATTATTTCGTCAACCAAATCACCGAACTGCTTAGTGCGTATGGTGACATTGACATCCTGTGGTTTGACGGTTGCGGCTCTGAAGGGCATACGTATGATTGGTATCGCATCATTGGTGAAATTCGGCGTTTGCAGCCACAGATTTTAATTTTTAATATGGGGGATCCCGATTTTCGCTGGGTAGGCAACGAGGACGGTATTGCCCCAGTGCCCTGTTGGAATGTCGTAGATGCAACAGAGTTTTCCATTTTGACGGAGAAAAAGGAGCAGTTAGGTGATCGTTTGTGGCTGCCTGGGGAATGCGATGTTCAGATGCGGGGGAATTGGTTTTATAGCGACAGCGATGAACATACCCTGAAAAGTGTGGAAGAACTGATGGGCATTTATTTGCATTCGGTTGGCAGAGGCGCAAACTTGCTTCTCAATATCGGGCCGGATCGAAATGGTTTGCTACCTGAGAAGGACGTCGAAAGGCTGCTTGATTTCGGTGCGGAAATTCGCAGACATGTAGGGAGTCCATTTGCAACGCTGGCGCAATGCGATAGAAGGGACCACCATACGTGGGTTTACGAGACGGAGCAAGCACAAATGCTTGATCTTGTTGTTTTGGAAGAGGATTTGACAGAAGGCGAACATGTAAGAAGTTTTAAGATTAGTATCATCACGCAAAAGTCGAGACGACCTGTCACGATTTATGAGGGACAACATATCGGCCACAAAGCTATCGTTCGCGTCCCCGCCATCAAAGTCCGTGGGATTCTGGTTGAGATCACGGAAAGTGATCAAGAAGCCAATCTTCTAGGACTAAGTTTTCATCATGTAGGCAATGGAAATGAAAACGGGAGGTAAGCAGATGAAAATCGGATTAAGTTCGTATAGTTTGCTGCAAGCGTTGAAATCAGGGAAAATGACCATTCTGGATGCGGTTGATTGGGTGAAGGCTAATGGCGGCGAACATTTGGAGCTTGTTCCTTACGGCTACACGCTGGTCGATAATCTGGAACTCGCGGATCAGCTTAGAAATAAGGCGAAAGAGGTCGGCATCGACCTATCCAACTACTCCATTCCTGCCAACTTCGTGCAGGAATCGGAGGCGGAATTCGAAGCGGAGATGGATCGCGTCAAGCAGCATGTTGATCTTGTGCATCGCTTAGGCATTCGGCATATGCGCCATGATGTTACCGCTTTCACTTTGCCACCTGAGAAAATGACAATCCAATACTTTGAAGACAGCTTACCGCTTATTGTTCGCGGCAGCCAAATCATCGCTGACTATGCGGCCGAATATGGCATTACGACTACGATTGAAAATCACGGCTTTTCCGTGCAAGCAAGCGATCGCGTACAGCGAGTGCTGCTCGAAGTCAACCGCCCCAATTTCAAAACAACATTGGATGTAGGCAATTTTATGTGCGTTGATGAAGCGCCATTGGTCGGCGTGCGCAAGAATTTGCCATATGCGTCCTTAATACATTTTAAGGATTTTTACTTCAGACCTTACTTCCAGGACCCGGGAGAAGGCAATTGGTTCCGGACGTCGAACGGGAATTATTTAAGAGGCGCGATCGTTGGCCAAGGAGATATCGAGATCCGGGAGGTCGTCAAGCTGATCAAAAGCTCAGGTTACGACGGCTATGTAACAGTGGAATTCGAAGGCATGGAAGATTGCGAGTTGGGTTCCCGGCTCGGCATGAACAATTTGAGACGATTGTGGGATGAAAATTAAGATGAAGCAAAAGGCTGCCAAACTGCTTGCTACAAGCGGTTTGGCAGCTGTTTTTTTACTGCGAACCTGGAGCCGTGGAACCGCGGACCGTCGACCCCGCCGGACCGCCGTAACCCGTAACCCGTAACCCGTAACCCGTAACCCGTAACCCGTAACCCGTAACCCGTAACCCGTAACCCAGTAACCACGGTACCTTGAACCCCCCCCCGCCGCCCGAACGTCGACCCTCCCAAACCATTATGCATGTTCATCGACGCTAACTTCTACATATAGCGCATTCCGCCTACGTTACCGTTGAGAACCAACATCTCAGCTGGAACTATCCGGCGCTGCTCCCCTCATATGGGAACTACAGGTCGCTATTTCACGGAAAAACGGCATATGAGTCGGTGAAGGGAACTGGGGTCCGCTATTTTGCCATTTTTAGAAGAAATGGCGCTCTTTTAGCTGAAATAAGATCCTGTAGTTCCCCTGCTACTCATGAACCTCCTATTTTCGCCAAAATAGCGTCCAGTGGTTCCTTTAAATAGTATTCCGCACAGCCGGACAGCTTATCACGCGACCCAGACCTCTTCATATTTAACTCCGCTTGCGGTAGTGATTGGGCGCGAGGCCGCCATATTTTTTAAACAAACGGGAGAAGTAACTTTCGTCGGGATAGCCGAGGGCGTCGGCGATTTCCTTAATTGGCAGGTCGGTGCTGAGCAGGAGCCTTTTCGTCTCTTCCATTTTCAAGCGGTGAATGTAATCGTGCAAGGGGTAACCAGTATGCTGGCTGACCAATCGGCGCAGCGTGGACACGGCCATATGATGTCGATGGGCTAACTGCTCCGCATTAAGCGGGGTATACAAGCTCGTCGCGATATCTTGCAGCACATCCACTGCCTTGGAAGTGGCCGCTTGGCCCTGCGGGAGTTTGGATCTAGCCATCCAATTGAACAGCAGCGCCTCAAGCTGAAGAGCGGCTTGATCGATCTGCGTAGGAGATCCGCTCTCAAGAAGCAGAAACATGGCATCGAGCTGTGCAATCCAAGCTTCTTCAAACCCGACGCGCTTTACGATGTCGGTCTGCACGAGCCAACTGCCAAGCCATTCCTGAATGCGGTTGCCTTCAAAACGCACATAATATTCGTCCCAATGTCCACCCTCCTCCGGGCCGAAATCGACTACACATCCGGGAAAGACAAAGAACAGGCACCCTTTCTCGACTTGCTGTAAAGGTCCCTGATTCAAGCGGTAAAAGCCGCTGCCGCCGGCGATATACAGAAATGCCCAACTATCAAAGGCGGCCTGGCTGCGCTGCAGCGTTCGCCCCGGCAAATGTCCCATTCCCTTTATGGTGAGAGAGGGGATGCTGAGCTTGGACGATTCGATTTTGAGATCCACGATGCGAATTGGCTGCGGGCTGATCATATAGTCCAAGAAGCGTGTCATGGGTGTCATTCCTTTCTGTCAGATAGCAAGGTAAACTGAAGCTGTATGATGAAAATTCCATGCGGCCAACCCACTAGTCAAAAGTTACAGGAGTCATGTAAGCGCTATTTATAGTATAAGTGAAGGAGAACTATCATGCCAACGTTACACACACAATTCGAGACACGCTGTCTTTCTTCTTTGGTGAAAGTTTTTGCAGACGAAGAGCTACAAGCTGGAGCATACCACGCCGCCTCTGCCTTGCAAGGCGAAATTTACTCATTTCAAGTTGCCTATCGGAGCCAAGTTCAGCTGCCTTTCTCTTTGACGGTAACGTCAACTTTGCAAGCAGGCATCCGTCTGAGCAGTGTGCAGTTGGTGCCAGCTGAATTTCCCAACAACCCGAACCATGACGGAGATGTGCTGCGCGATACGCCGGGGTTATACCCGGATTTGCTCGTGCCTGTGCCGGATTCGGGGATGCTTAAGGCGATTCCCAAACAGTGGCGCTCGATTTGGGTCACGATGGAGGTAGGCTCTGACGTGCAGCCAGGTTCGCACGCGGTAAGTATCGCCTTCGTCGACACGGCAGGGGAGACGCTGTCCAGCGAAACGTTTACGCTCACCGTGCTGCCTGCCGCACTACCGGGACAAAAGCTGCTTCATACGGAATGGTTCCACACAGATAGCCTGGTTGTCTATTACGGTTTAGAGGTGTTCAGCGAGCGATATTGGGAAATCGTTGAATCGTATGTGCAGACGGCAGCAGCGTACGGCTGCAATATGCTGCTGACGCCGATTTTTACACCTCCGCTCGATACGGAGGTCGGTGGGGAACGTCCAACGGTTCAATTGGTGGATGTCTGGAAGAACGGCGAATCCTACACGTTCGGTTTCGAACGGCTGAAGCGCTGGGTCGAGATGGGGAACCGTAACGGGGTGAAGGTGTTTGAGCTCTCGCACCTGTTCACGCAGTGGGGTGCTAAGCATGCTCCGAAAATTATAGGCACCGTTGATGGCAGTATGCAGCGCATTTTCGGCTGGGAGACGGATGCGGCAGGCGAAGCGTACCAGGGCTTTCTGGCACAATTTTTACCGGAACTGGTCGGTTTCCTCAAGGAAAATAACTTGTTGAATCGCACCTATTATCATATTTCGGATGAGCCTACGTTCGAGCATTTGACGTCCTACAGCAGCGCCAGTCTTTGGGTGCGGCAGTTTATGGGAGACGTCCCGTCTCTGGATGCACTTTCCGACATATCTTTTTATGAGCAGGGGCTTGTTCAGACGCCGGTTGTTGCGAGCAACCATATCGAACCATTTTTGGAGCGTGGAGTTGAGCCCTTATGGACTTATTATTGCTGCTCCCAATATGAAGCTGTCTCTAACCGCTTTCTCTGTATGCCATCTGCGCGCAACCGCATCTTAGGCTTGCAACTCTATAAATATAACATCGCAGGTTTCTTGCACTGGGGTTATAACTTCTGGTTCTCACAATATGCCAAATTCCCGATCGACCCGTATCGGAATACGGATGCGCATTATGCGTTCCCTGCCGGCGACCCGTTTGTCGTGTACCCGGGACAAGAGGGAACACCGCTCGTCTCCTTGCGGTTGGAAGTGTTCCGCGAAGCGCTGCAAGATTTGCGAGCTTTGGAACTGCTCGACTCACTCATCGGTCGGGAACAGACGATTGCGTTGATGGAGGAAGGCGCTGCCGAGCCTATTACGTTTGCGTCCTATCCAAGGGACGAGGCTTGGCTGCTCGCTTGCCGGGAGCGCATCAATGCGGCGATCGGGCAAGCCCCAGCGAATGGCGTGAGGGCAGAACAGTAGGTGCTGTCCGCCTAATCTTGAGTATGTAATTGTCGAATTGGGGTCACTGCTGAGAAGAATGTGGAACGAAAATGAAGTAAAAAGGCTGCCTCCGCTTGATTCAAGCGGTTTGGCAGCTGTTTTTTTACATGTTTTACGAAGTTGTCCCCTCATATGGGAACTACAGGGCGTTATTTCACAGAAAAGCACCGCGAGAGCAGCGAGGGGGAACTGTGGTCCGCTATTTTCCATTTACAGGAGAAATGGCTCTCTTTTAGCCGAAATAAGACCCTGTAGTTCCCCCACTCTGCTCACGAACCTCCTATTTTCGCCAATATAGCGTCCTGTTGTTCCTTTAAATTAGGTTCCACACAGTCGCCTAGCTCATCATGCGCCCCATATACGCGACATCGGCATCGATTCCTTGCCCAGCTCGGCCCAAATATACCGCAGCAGCAGCTCAGATTTGAGAGCAGCGTATTCCGGATCGTTCCACAGGTTCCGAATTTCACCCGGATCTTCTTGCAGATCAAAAATCTCACCGTAGGTTTGATTATAATACACGGTGATTTTGTATCGCTCGCCAACATACGTTTTCTGATGAATGGTCGTTGGCTCATGGCGGAATTCGCAGATGGCGTGGTCGCGTGCCATGCTGGCTTTGCCGGTCCATACCCGGCTTTGGTCAACTCCCGTCATATGGTGAGGAACAGGAATTCCTGCCATGGACAGGAAGGTAGGCGCCAAATCGACGAGCGATTGGATGGCCGGCGATGTTCGACCCGCAGGCACATGTCCGGGATATCGAACGATAAACGGAAGCTTGATAAGATCCTCATAATGAAAGCCGCCCTTATACTGCAGGCCGTGCTGCCCGAAGAAGTGCCCATGATCGGTGGTAAACACCACGATGGTGTTGTCGGCAAGGCCGAGTTCATCCAGCCGATCCAGGATACGGCCTATATATTTATCCATACAGCTGATCATGCCGTAGTAGGTTGCAACCAATTGCTTGCGCTCACTTTCAGGCAGCTTCGTATGCGAATGATACCCGTGAATACCAAATCCGCTTTCACGCAAATGGGAAAAATCAGGCTCCACCTCTTGCGTTAATCCGAAATGCGGCGGATTCCGGTCATGCTCGCCAGGTGTAACGGCAGGGATCGTCAACTGATTCGGATCGTACATCGTATCCCAAGGGGCCGGAACGAGATAATCCGGATGAGGGTCAAAAAAACTGGACCACAAAAAGAAGTTCTCCTCTGAATTTTTGTACTGCTCCAGCAGCGCGTTCGTTCTTTCAGCGATCCAAGTGTTGTAATGGTATTCCTCCGGGATAGCCCAATGATGCAGTTGGGAGGGATCCATCGTTCCTGTTGGAGCAAGGAAATAATCTCTCCAGTTCGTACATCCTTTTTCCTCCATCCAAATCGCATAATGTTGACCGACAAGGAACTCATTCGTATGATTGCGAGCTAGCTCTACATGATCAAAGCCATAGAAATTTTGGTCGAATGTTCGCCAGAATTCAAGATCCTGCAGAAGCGGGACAGACTCAAGAGAAGAATAGGCTTCGGTTGCCCGCAAGGGCTGGAAATGAGCCTTGCCAACTAAAGCGGTACGGTAAGAGGCTCCTTGGAAATCTTCGCCGACCGTATGGCGGTCCTCGAAAAGCTTGGTCCCAAGTGTCCAAGCCCCATGCTGGCTGGGGTACATGCCGGTGATGATGGAAGCGCGAGTAGGTGTGCAAGTCGGATTCGGGCAATACGCACGGGTAAACGTTGTGCCCTCCTGCACCAAACGATCCAGATTGGGAGTGGAGAGTTCAGAATTAAAGGCACCCAGGGTGTCCCAATGTTGTTGATCACTTGTAATCAAAAGTATATTAGGTCTTTTCAAAGTGTCTTCTCCTTTCTAATATGTAGATAAGAGTGATTGATTTAAGTATAAGATTGATGGGGATATAACTAAATATCAATATGTTTTGCACTTGTCATTATGTTGTATTCATTATTTGGCTATATAGGAGGAGCAAGAAGCCATGCAAGAATATGCGTTAGAATATGCGGATTATTGGTATTCTCTGCCACACCCATTACAAACGGCGGGAGGCTGTTGGATTGTGAGGGCGGGACGGAATGAGGCAAAGCCCAATTATATGGTAGGTCCCAAAGTGATTAACCAGACCAGCATCCATTGGATACTGCAGGGGAAGGTGAGGGTTGCCACCAACAATCGGACAGTTGAGCTTGTGAAAGGTGATTTGTTCTGCATGTTTCCTAAACAAACGTATACGTACGAAACGATTCATGAGTCAGACGAGAAACCGCTCAAAATGGCGTGGCTGGCGATGGAAGGCAATCAGCTTCCTTACCTTACAGCACAATTAGGTCTCACAACAGAGATATTTTGGTTGCAGCAAGTTATCAACACGGAAGTAGGAGACGCTTTGCGGAATGTTCTCGAAGCGGTCAGCCAACCAGAAAAAGACGTTATTCAAGAGCAAAGCTTACTGTACAATTTGTTTTGGAAAATGAACAGCGCCTCCACACGTTTAGTACGGGCAAGAAAGGCAGACTGGCTTGATGATGTGAAGGAGTATCTGGATTTGCACGCGACAGAACATATTCGAATTGAAGATGCTGCGCGTTTAGTTGGCGTTCATCGTTCCCATCTATTCGCCTCCTTTCGCCGTAAATACGGCATCTCGCCGCAGCAATATTTACAGAAGATCAGACTCACGAAAGGGGCAAGCTTGCTGAAAGAAACAGCATTATCCGTAACAGAGATCGCACTATCGCTCGGCTATCCGGAGCTGTATTCATTTACCCGGTCGTTTACCAAATATTTTGGCGTTTCGCCTAGTGCATACAGAGGCACTTCCAAAAGAATAATTTGAATTGCTTCGTAGAAGCTCAATTTGAAATAGGCAAAATAAAAGCTGCCATCGCGGATATAAGCGGTTGGCAGCCTTTGTTAGGTTAGACGGCGAAAAGCACTGGGCGACAAACCGAATTTCCTTTTAAACAGCTTGGAAAAGTGAAATTCATCGTAAAATTGCAAATAGGCAGCGATTTCTTTGACGGATAAGCTTGTTGTCTCCAGCGATACCTTGGCCGATTCCAGTTTTAGATTCAACATATATTCGGTGGGAGACAGGCCAGTCAGTGAACGGAAGCGAGAGAAAAAAGTCGTCCGTGACATGCCGCTTTGGTCGATAAGTTCATCAACCCGGATGACTTTGTCCAAATTTCGGTGGATGTAGATCATAATTTTATTAAGCTCTGTATGGCGGGCGGGAAGGGCCGCAGAATGCTCCTTGGCGAAGAGCAGCATCACTTCCTGTAGAATGATATTGGTAGAATACGCGTATCCAAATGGCTCAGCAATTAATAGATCGATGATCCGTTCACAGTGTTGAATGGCATCAGCTGCTTTCCCCGTCGAAACCACCTTCTGGACGGGAAGATGTAGAGCGTGCACGGCATCCATAGAGTTGAAATCAAGGAAATAAAATTTCCAGTCATTGCCTTGGCATCTGTACGTAGCAGCTATCCCATCCCGAACGAAAAAATAAGTGCCTGCGTGCAATTCATAATGCTGCTCATCTTGCGTAAGAATGCCCTTCCCTTCGTAGGTGATAAACAGGCCGGGAACCTCAAAACCTTTTCCTTTCGTTATCTGGTAGGAATCGTTAGCCTGCACTTTCCAGATGGAAATAAAGGAAGCAAGAGGGATTGGCGTACTTCCTAAACCATACGGGATATTCATAAAGGACATGAAACAACGTCTCCTTGCGAATTGTTCTAATGTACATTTGAAGTGGTGGATAATAGCAAAAATGCTTGATTTATTTGTACAATTATACATGAAATTATGCCGTCAATCCATGGATGGAAATACATATTTCCTCTACACTTAAATCAGATACAACAAGTAGAGGAGTGTATGGACAATGATGGTGAAGGTAGGAAATCGCGAATTAGAGCTGAATGGCGAGCAATTGACGGAGCTTAGAAGCTCCAATGATATTTTGCATGACAAGCCGGCGCTGCGAGAGCGGATGGAAGAAGACGGCTATTTATTAATCCGCGGATTTCATGAGAGAGATAAAGTGTTGGCTGCTCGAACGAGCATTTTGGAGAAAATGGCACAAATGGGCAAGCTGGATCGCGACACGCAGTTGGAAGATGGAGTTATGGCCGACGGCAGCAAAAGCATTTTCATGGGAGGCACGAATGAAGAACTGCCCGCCCTGCTGGATGTATTAAATGGCGAGCATATCATGAGCTTTTTCGACGAATTTATTGGGGAACAATCGCTTACCTATCACTACAAATGGCTGCGTGCGGTAGGCAAAGGGGATTTTACTGGAGCGCACTACGATATTGTGTATATGGGCAGAGGAACAAAAAATGTCTACACCGTATGGTCGCCGCTTGGAGACGTTTCGTATGAAATGGGAGGATTGGCTATATGCCTGGGTTCTCACCGTTTCGAAAAATTGAAAGCATCTTACGGCTCCAAGGATTCAGACCGCGATGGCATCGGCCACTACACCGATGATCCGCTAGTTATTACGGAGAAGTTTGGCGGTAAATGGGCAACCACCGAGTTTCAAGCTGGGGATGTGCTGATTTTCGGGATGTTTTTGATGCACTGTTCCCTTGAAAATACGACGAACCAATATCGAATTAGTGTTGATGCGAGATATCAATCGGCCAGTGAGCAGGTTGACGAGAGATGGAGCGGCAAAAAGCCGAAGGGCCATTTTAAATAGAAGAAGAGGCTGTCTCCGAGTCAGAAATGACTAAGGAGATAGCCTCTTTTTTTATTGGAATTGGATAACGATGGAGTCCATGATCGGTTCATATCCAATTTGCCTATAGACATAATTCGATGTTGGGTTGCTTTGATCTGCGTATAAGCTTGTTGTTTGGTACCCGCTATTCAGCAGCCGTTGCGTATAGTCTGATACACAATCGGAGGCGTAGCCTTTTTTTCTTTGATTGCTGGGCGTATATACGTAGGAAATGGTAATATTGTGCCTAGTAGGGCGAGTGGCCGTAGCCATGGAAACCAACTCTCCATTCACTTCCCATGCCACTAAATTTCCTTTATTAATCAGAAATGTGGCTTTGCTGGAAGCGTCTTCCAGACTAAGAGGTTGATTCGTTTCCTGGCAGAATTGATAGACCCACTCTTTGATAACAGGATGGTCGCTAGCGATTACTCGCCGAAGTTTTCCGTTTGTTTGTAAGGTATTTTTAACTTTTTCAAGTTTGTAAATGATTTGTTCCATGTGGACATTGGCACGGGTCCCCTGATCTTGTGAAACATACCTAGCAAGTTCGGTGGTTAGTTTCTTTTCGCCAATTAAACCCAGGATGGGTTGAACGGTCTGCACCAACTTTTCTCCAAGTTCCTGTATGTCCTGAGAAGATAGTGCCGTGGGTTTGGATAAAATAATTTGTTTGGGTTGTGTTTGGAGCAAAACCAATCCTATGTCATGATTTTTCCATACAGCAGCCATGAAAAGAGGAGTTGTATCTTGTTCGACCAGAGATTGCAAAACACCTAGCAATAAATTGTTGGCGGCTTCATCTTGTTCCAAGAAAGAGCTCACCTCTTTTTGAAATGCGGTCACACTCTCATACTTGTCAAAACGTATCAACGGCACCATCCCCCTTCGAAATAACAGCGATTATGAATAAAAGGTTAATACATCATAAGTTCCCACATATACTCAAGTAACATTTTGTAAAAAGCTGCTCGTTATTACCTAACCGAAGGTGAGGCTGTCGCTATGCAAAAGAGGTTGGAATCTGATGCGGATCTGTTCATCGCAGCTTTATCGCAAACACCGGTCTCTGTGCTGCAGACGGATGCTGAAGGAGTTTACTGTGAAGTAGACCGCGGAATTATTGAAAAGTTCACCAACAAATCCGTCCGCTTAAGCACGATCATGGATGAAATTGCTTATTACTACCGTGACGACGGGACTATATTTCGGGTGGAAACGAACTAAAAGTGTAGATATCTTGCGAATAATTTAATGTTAGGCGAAAGAATCTACAATATCAATAGGTAAATGGGAGAGTGACCATACAGTGGGTAAATGGAAAGCGGGAACGATCGGCTTCGTTTGTGGCGCCTTATTCTTCTCAGGGCTTACTTACGCGGCGACGGATTCGGTCGGCATAGACGTTTATTTTCGGAAATTGCAGTATTATTTCGATGGTGAAAACAAGCAGCCGCCGAAGGATTTACAAGGGTTTATTTACAAAGATACCACGTACGTACCACTAAGATTTTTGTCTGAATCGCTGGGGAAACCGGTAAGTTGGGATGATGCAACAAGCTCTATCTATGTTGGGGACAAGCCGGCTCAGAATCCAACGTCAGGATCGGGGGCATTGCAAGTATTTCCAAAGGATAACCCGTGGAATACCGATATTTCCAGCTACCCTGTCCATCAGAAGTCGGCGCAGTACCTCTCCTCAATAGGCCTCAATACAAGTCTGCATGCGGATTTCGGGACGATGTGGGAAGGCGCGCCAATTGGCATTCCTTACACGATCGTAGGCGGTGATCAGCCGAAAGTCAATGTGACGTTCACCGACTATGGCGATGAGAGCGATCCCGGTCCCTATCCGATCCCGCCGAATGCGCCAATCGAGGGCGGACCTAACAGCGACGGCGACCGTCATGTTATCGTAGTTGATAAAGACAATCAATATTTGTATGAATTATACAATGCTCACCCGACTGCGGACGGTTGGCAAGCTTCGAACGGTGCCAAATGGGACATGAAATCCAATGCCTTACGGACAAAATACTGGACTTCCGCTGATGCAGCCGGTCTGCCGATTTTCCCAGGCCTCGTCCGGTATGATGAAGCTTCTACCGGTGAAATTAACCATGCACTGCGGTTCACCGTCCGCAAAACACAAAAGGGCTTCATCGCCCCTGCCACTCACTATGCTTCAAGCAGTACGGACCCTAATCTTCCTCCTATGGGATTAAGATTGCGGCTGCGGGCCGATTTTGACATTTCCGGCTACTCGAAGGCGAATCAAGCCATCCTTCGTGCGATGAAGAAATATGGCATGATCGTCGCGGACAACGGCAGCGATCTCTATGTCAGCGGAGCGCCTGATCCGAAATGGGATGACGATGACTTAAGCAAGCTGAGCAAGCTCAAAGGCAGCGATTTTGAGGTTGTGGACACCGGTCCGATTGAAAAATAGAAGTCTAGCGGAACCAACAATAAAAAACAGCTGTCCAAAGTACCCTTTGAACGGCTGTTTTTTTGTTCTCGATTATTTCAGGACCTTCATCATCGCGGAGATCATGCCAAAATGATTGGCTTCATGCATGATACTGAAGTTGATTAGCTGTTCAATTGTTGCAGCTTTCATCATATTCTCCTTGACTGCAACGTCCAGCTTATCACCCAAGGATTCACGGATTTGGGCAGGCTGTTCCTTCAGCTGCGCGATGATCACATCCCACGCAGGCGGTTCTTCTTGCCAATCCGCAGGTTTTGTGCCATTGCCAAAAAAGGAGATATAGTTCGCCGGCACTAACGAAGGTTGTTCGGAAAGCGCGAAGATGAGGCGATCCGTTACCGCAAGTACGTGACCGATTTGCCAATGAATGCTGTTGTTAAACCCAGGCGGCACGACATTTCTTTTGTCCTCAGGACATCCTTCTACTAATTGCAGTAATCGATTACGGTATCTGTCCAATGCTCCGAATAAAAAGGTATCTCTCATTCTTATCCATCCTCCTGATATTATGAAATGAAACGTGATCGGCTTCTATTGTACCACTCGCAGCAGCTTCCTGACATATTCCTTCGGCGTGCAGCCATTATAACGTTTGAACAGCTCATAAAAATGAGCCATATTCTCGATCCCAACAGCAGCGGCAATATCGGTGACAATATCGGTTTTGGTAATGAGCAGCTGCTCGGCTTTTCGAATCCGCTGCCGGTTAACATAGTCCGTGAAGGAGACGCCAACGCATTTTTTGAAAAATTTAGAGAAGTACGTATAGCTCATTCCTGCGCTCCGGCTAACGTCTTCCATGTCGATTTTTTCCCCCAGATGGGCTTCGACATAATCGAGAATAGGCCTCATAACGGTCGCGTCCACAAAGCCGAAAGGCTGCAGCAGCTCACGCCGGTCATGGCGCAGCAGCGTTAGCAGCAAATGTTTGATGTGCATGCTCATAGCAATTTCATAGCCTTTGGTTTTGTCCATCATTTCGGCATGAATGTTGACGATAATGCGTCCGATTTCGTGCTTGGCGCGCTCATTTTCAAGAAACATATAGTTCAGATCCTCGAGCGGTCGCACCATTTCCGAAAAATGCCGGTAATACATCATCATCGCAGGATCAAAATAGGGCTGCAGATCGACGTGGAGCACGATGTAGACGAGAGGTTCGTCTTCCGGCTTATGACTGTGATGAAGCTGGTTAGATCCGATAAGGACGACTTCTCCCGGTGAGAGGTGATAACGATTGTCCGGCGTACGAATATCCAGCTTGCCTTCTTGCACGATAATCAGTTCTACCTCTTTATGATAATGCCACTGCTGCGCAACCTGTCGACTTTTTGGATTTGTGTTGGTGAACTGCCAAACCTTCATGCATAGGCGTTCATTCTGATAATAAATGGGTTCTTTGAACGTTTCCATAAGTAATACCACCTAATCATCACTGCAAATTTGGATATAAACAAGACAAACCTTGTCATTTTTGAAAAGCTGTCAAATCGGTATGATTGCTTTAATTAGTATACAACAATTGAAAGGGCGAGTGAGAGATGAAAGTAGCAGTAGTCGGCTGTGGTGGTATGGGTCAGTGGCATGCGAAGAGTTATGCGAAGATGCCCGGTGTAGAGTTGGTTGGCGTATGTGATGTTCAGCTGGAGTCTGCGGTAGAAGCTGCCAATAAAGTAGGGACGGCAGCGTTCAGTTCATTTGAAGAGATGCTTGCGGCGGTCTCGTTTGACGTGGTTAGCGTCGCAGTACCAACCTTTGTACATAAAGAAGTTGTGCTTCAAGCCGCAAGAGCGGGGAAGCATGTTATTTGTGAGAAACCGGTTGCGCTTAATCTGGAAGATGCGCAAGAGATGATTTCCTGCTGCGAGGAAAATGGGGTTCGCTTATTCATTGGTCATGTCGTGCGGTTTTTCCCTGAATATGCGCAGATGAAGCAGCAAATTGATGCAGGCCAAATCGGCAGAGTTGGTGTTGCAAATGCCCGGCGCGTGGGAAGTCATCCGGGAGAAGCCAGACCTTGGTTTCTGGATGCTGACAAAAGCGGAGGCGTGATCGTCGATTTGATGGTGCATGACATCGATTTCATGCGTTGGACACTCGGTGAGGTCAAATCGGTTTACGGGATGAACAAATGTGAGGGAACGATGGATTATGCGCTTGTTACGCTAGTTTTTGAAAGCGGCGCAGTGGCTAATCTGGAAGCCTTCTGGGGATACCCGGGCTCCTTCCGCTATGCGGCGGAGTTTGCAGGCTCCGAGGGACTTGTCCGCACGGATAGTACGAGCGCACAATCTTTGCAAATACGCAAGGCAGCACCTCCAGAGAGCGGGGGGAAAGCGGTTGAAATTCCGCAAAGTCCGAACTTCTTTGATCCGTATTACATCGAGCTTGAACATTTTCTGAGTTGTATCCGCGACGGCAGCGATCCGATCGTAACCGCTCAAGATGCATGCGAAGCATTAAGAATCGCCAAAGCTGCGCTTGACTCGATTCAAACCGGCAAAGTCGTGCTGCTGTAAAAGAGCCAAAACATTCAGGGAGGGACTTATCATGGATTTATTGAAAATTGGCATGATTAGCTTCGCGCATGGTCATGCATTCAGTTATTTTAATAGCTTGCTAGAGCTGCCTGAGGTCAAAATCGTTGGGATTGCCGATGAAGTGAAAAGTCGGGTTGAAGGTCTCGCCCAGCGCCACGAAGTGCCGTATTATGCAGATTACCGCGACTTGCTCGCACAAGATGTGGATGCTGTGGTGATTTGCTCGGAGAACGTCCACCATGCCAAGCTTGTGATCGATGCCGCGAATGCGAAGAAGCATGTGCTCTGCGAGAAGCCACTTGGTACGACAAAGGAAGAGATGGAGCAAATGATTGCTGCCTGCAAGCAAAAAGGCGTGCAGCTTATGACAGCATTCCCATGCCGCTACCTGGCGGCTGTCGTGCGGGCGAAAGAAGCTATCGAGCGCGGTGAGATTGGTGACATCGTCGCGATTAAAGGGACGAATCACGGAGGGAACCCCGGCGGATGGTTCATCGACAAAAGCTTGTCGGGGGGCGGGGCTGTTCTTGACCACACCGTGCATGTGATGGACTTGATGAACTGGTTCCTCCAGTCCGAAGTGAAGGAAGTGTACGCTTATGCGGCTACGCTTTTCAGAGAAGAGCTGGAAGTGGAAGATGCGGGCATGCTGCACATTAAGTTCGAGAACGGCGTCTTCGCGGTGCTGGATACAAGCTGGTCGCGTCCCAAATCGTTCCCGACCTGGGGAGACGTGACGATGGAGATCGTCGGCACACAGGGAGTCATCACCGTGGATGGCTTTGCGCAGAAGAACGACTTGTTCAGCAATGCAGCAGGTAAAGGGCAATACACCTTCTGGGGAGACAACATGGATGCGTTTATGATCCGTGACTTCGTCAAGGCGCTGCGCCAAGGCGAGCAGGTTCCGGTCACGGGCGAGGATGGATTGAAAGCGGCGCAAGTGGCGCTTGCCGCTTATGAGTCTGTTAAGCTTGGTCAGCCTGTCGGGGTGTAGGAGAAGAGAATATTCCTGGTGAATGGATAAGAGGCTACCCAATAGCTGGGTAGCCGATTCCACATCACCTTATACTCAATCAACTTTAACAAACTTTACGGCATCTGCCCTAACCGTTTGATTGCCCCGGGTGATCTTCACATAATTGGATTGCCCTGGCGTCATCGTATAAGTGCCAAGCAGCTTCCAGCTTGAAGTCCCGGTGGAATAATTCTCATACACTGTATTGGTCGTACCGTTATGAACGATCTCTACCTTTGTATTAGTATCAGAGTTGCTATTAATCGGCTTATAGATAAAAACTTCATAAGTTCCGCCTACGGTTATGGGAGCAGTCCATTTCGCTGAGGCACCGCTACTGGTGCTGTACCTGGTCTTACTTCCATTATAGCCGGGCGCACTGCTTTCTACCCATGACCCGCTTACTTCACTGTAGTTGGCTTCTCCATTATCCACTACCCAGGTTTCTCCACCTGTGTCTAATACCATGCTCCACAGTTGACTGTCGTTCCCAGCGTATGGCGATTGAATGATTTCCGCACCGTCTGCTAGGGAACCGCCTTTAACGGCAGCAGCCATGCCGCTGTTCGTATTGATAATCTTATAATAACCATTGCCGGCATTGGCAATCTGCCACCCTTGACTGGTCATTCCATGGTATAAAGATTGAACAACATCGGCACCACTCGTGATCGCACTTCCTGCAACATCAACCGCCATACCGCTGCTCTTGTTTACTAGGCTGTAATCGTTGCCGTTATAGATAATCTGCCACCGCTTGCTTTCTCCGCCTAAATTCCCTAACTGTATGGCCTTTGCACCAATTTCACTCGAACTATTGGCAATATCCAATAGTTTTCCGCTCTTCTTATTGATAATTTTATAATTGACTGCAGGGTCAAACGATTGATTTGAAGCTACAAACTTGACAGCATCTGCCCTGAGAGAGTTATTGCCTCTGGTGATTTGTACATAGTTGGATTGCCCCGGTGTCATCGAATACGTACCAAGATGCTTCCAGCCTGGAGTGCCGGTGGAATAATCCTCATAGACGGTACTGGTAACACCGTTATGAACCACATCGACCTTCGTATTGGTATCGGAGGTGCTATGAATGACCTTATTGATATAGACATCATACGTTCTGGCTACGGTAATTGGAGCGGTCCATTTCGCCGAAGCACCTTCGCGGGCGTACCTGGTCATGCTTCCATTGTAACCGGTCAAGCTACTGTCTAACCATGAACCGCTTATTTCGCTGTAATTGGGGTCTCCGTTATCCACGATCAAGGGTACCGTATCCTCAACCTGAATCAAGCCTGCGTCATCTCCATAGGACAGACCTGCGCTTAAAGAACTTTTCCATATATAAACCTTTGCGCTTGTTTGGCTTGCGCCTGTTTTAAACTGCACCTTCTGTCTTGTCCAGTTTGGAGAATTGCCATATACGGATTTATAAATAGTTAGATCGCCATAGTCCTTAACACCGATCTCTACTGTCTCCCCCAAAGGTACCCTGGCCCAAGCAGAATATTCGTAGGTTGTATTGGGCTGGAGACCGGTTATCAACTGTTCTACCCCATTCTGACCGCTGCCAAACTGTACACTTCCATAACCTGATCTTGTTTCTCCATTATCGATGTGAATGGGGTCATAGGTTGCACGATAAAAAGCTGTTGTTGGCGCACCGGTTTTTGCCCATGACTCAAGGCCTGCGTCAAAGAAGGCATTTTTAAGCAAATTTGTGTGTTGTGGCGTTGTCAGCGCATAGACAGGATTGGGTGGATTAGCCAAGTTTTGTCCTGCCGGAGGATAGAGGTTCTGGTCATATCCTACCGTTTTATTGTCATACCGTTTGGCATCTCCATCTATCTCAAAGCCCTCAGTTGCAACATTATTGTAGATCCGGGTTCCATATCCATCATTATTAAATGCAGTGCCAAAAGTATGTTTAATTTTCCCATCCACCATATTGTCGTAGATTTGCACAAAATTTCCTGGCTGGCTCGATTTAATTCCGGCGAAATCCATATTCCAGACCGTATTGTGATGGATAATAAAATTATGGCTGTGCTGGTCTAAATATATGCCATGATCTGTTGTAGCCAGAAGGTCATGGATGCGGTTATACCTGATCTCTGTCTTTTCGCCATCTTCTTTGGTAACGTAAATTCCGCCGCAATCCGTGCCTAATAATCCATTTAGGCTGAGGTCGTTATACTCGATAATAGACGCATCAATGTCTTCTAACTGCATGAGATCCCGGGCTGCATTGTATAGCGTATTGTAGCTTATCAAATGTCTTTTGCCCTTTATGAACATGTTTGCATTGTAAGTAACCATATAGTTGGCTTCATGTGCGAGATTGTTGATAATCTTATTGTCCGAACCGGCAACGATGATAAGGTTTCCGGAGCTATAAGCAAGTTTGGAATCCCTCAAGGTATTGTTGCTGCCACCCACATAAATCCCCGTGTCGTCCTTCTCATAGGCCTTTTGAAGATTCATCCTGTGGGATATATATTTGGCGTCTATTCCTTTCACGATATTATTGGAAGAATTGTCCGCCATTCTGATTGTGCCTCCGAAGGTGTTTAGGCCTTCGATATTGACATAGGAGACACCAGTGAGGTCAATGCAAAAATTCCTTTTTTTGATTTCCACATTCAAGGTAGATGGGTTTACGCCTCCAGGCGCCCACAAATACATGGTTTGGGTACTGCTGTCATAAAACCATTCCCTTTCAGTATCAAGCTCGCTGAATAAATTGAATACAAAGAATTCCCTACTCGCTAATGGACCCGTATAACGGCCATCGGAAGACGAAAACGGTGCTAGTGTAAGCTGATTCCCGCTTGAAGCAGCAATCGTAGTCGTTTGGGCTGTCCACGTCCCCCTAATCCAAATGAATCCCCCCTTCCAGTAATCGGCAGGCTTATTAAGGCCTGAATATGTGACTGTCAAGTCAGCACCGCTCTCCATCTTTGCCCTGCCCGGATTGAAGATGTTGGTATCCGTCCAGTTGGGGTACTGGGCTACGTGCATCATCTCGCCATTAACGAACACCTGGTTCTCCATGCCGAGATTCCAATTCATCGGTGCTTTGTATATGTTGCCGGAATGAAGTGTCCACCCAGTAACCTTTTCAGCGGCGCTTAGCGTTACCGTCTCGCCGGCATAAGCCTTATAGGTGATTGGGTTTCCGGCTGTGCCCGATTTGGTAGGCTGAATGACTTCCCTGTATGTACCTCCTCTGATGATACACGTATCGCCTGCAACCATGACACTTGCAGCCTTTGCGATGGACTTGAACGGACTGCTTAATGTACCGGCATTGCTGTCGTTGCCGGTTGTGGCTACGTAGTAGGTGTTTCCTGCTGCCTGCGTCGCCATAGGCATTCCAAAAACAGTGCCATACAATAAAAGTAACACCACCATTACACCTGAAATTCCTCTTTTTAACATTAAACTTCACTCCTTCGTATTTGATTTTTGATGTATCTTTAAGGAATATAGGTAAACACACCGCTGCTATCCAAAATAAATGGAAAAACCGACGTTCCATATCTTATAGTTCCTTTATCGTTTGGAGCCCCCTTTATGACAGCTTTCGTGAGGTTCCCGCTAGTCCAGTCCATATCAACCGTGAAATTTCCTCTGGCTTTGAGTCCTTTCACGCTGCCATTCGGCCAATTTGACGGCATTGCCGGTAAAAGATGGATTTGTTTAGCGTAAGTGCTTTGAAGGAGCATTTCAGCAATACCCGAGGTAAAGCCGAAATTACCGTCAATCTGGAAAGGAGGATGAGTGTCAAATAAATTTTTATTTATCCTATTTTTAAGCTGCAGGTTTAGAAGTGAATAGGCACGTTGTCCATCCAGAAGGTTAGCCCAAGCGTTTATCTTCCACGCCATACTCCAGCCAGTGCTTAAATCCCCGCGTCTATTGAGGGATACTTTAGCTGCATCTGCTAATGCCGGAGTTGAAAGCGGTGAAATCGTATTGCCGGGGAACAGGCCGTACAACTGGGAAATATGCCTGTGGGTTGGATCTGTCTCTACAAAATCACCCTGATTCCACTCCCTGATTTGCCCCAAGCTGCCAATTTGCGGCTGCGGTATTTTAGCAACAGCGGTTTGAAGCTGAGATCTAAACGTGTCATCCACACCAAGGATCGTACTTGCCGTTATGGTATTATTGAAAAGTTCTTCAATGATCCGGTGGTCCGCCTCCGTACCTGCAGATATCTGATAGGAAGCACCGTTATATTTAAATGAATTCTCAGGAGATGTTGTAGGCGTTGAGATTAAGAAGTTGCCCTGTGGAGTAAGGAAATTAAGATAAAATTGTGCTGCTTCCTTCAAAATCGGATATCCTTTGGTTGCTAGGTAGTTGGTATCCCTAGTGAAGCTGTAATATTCCCATACATCTTGGGCTAGCCATCCGGAACCACCCATGAATAGTCCGCTATCAGCAGGCTTGTAAGGCATTGTGAAGCCCCAAACGTCTGTCTTCTTTGCTGCAAACCAGCCTGCCTGGATATTAAAATAATTTTTGGCCGTTTCTCTGCCACTGGGTCTCAAACTGTCAATTAGATCGATCATTGGCATATGGGTTTCGGTCAGATTGGTAACCTGTGATGGCCAGTAATTCATGTTAAAGTTGATATTGAAACAATACATGCTACCCCATGACGGCGTATTGCTGTTGTTCCATATTCCCTGAAGGTTGGCAGGCTGGCCGCCTTGTCTGGAACTGCTGATCAAAAGGTAACGTCCGTACTGGAATAACAAACTCTCCAGCCCTGGATCCGCGGAACCGTTCTTATAATTGGTCAAACGTGTGTCGGTAGGGACGGCGTCCATATTGGTCCCCTTAAAATCAAGGCTGACCCTGTCGAAAAGATTTTTATAATCCGAGGTATGTGTTGACTTGAGCTGTTCATAGGTCTTGTTTCCGGCGTTATATACGGCACTTGTTACATCCGCCGCATAATCCGTATTTCCGGCATAATTGAGCCAATTATTGGTATATGTGGTATAAGTGGACATGAATATTGTAACGCTGTCCGCATTGGTCACACTCGCAACATTGGAGGCTATGGACTGGGAACCGCCACTCGGCAGTACCTTGATCCTGGTCTGAAAGCTAAGCGCGCCCGTATTGTTTTTCCCATCGACAATTAACGTATTGTTTCCGCTTGAAGACTGTACGATATTATATTGGGGACTATCCATGGACACCTGGGTTGTAATGGACTGCGGGGCACTGCTGGTGAGCCTTATGACCATCACATTGTCGGGATAGCTGGAAAAATACTCCCTGGTGAAAGTTTTACCGTCCTTTTCATACGAAACCTTGGCAATTCCAGTATTAAGGTTCAATTCACGGACATAATTGCTTATACCTGATTCATGTCCTGCAAATGTCAGATTGATATCGCCAAGGTTCTGGTATTCTCCAAAATCCTCGGGCCCATAATTAGGCGTATTACCAAGCCAATTATTAAAATGAGTCTTTGCAGAAGCAAAATCATTGTTGTTCAGGGCCGTTTTTATCTGTGAAAATTCGGTGTAGTTGGCTGGTGTAGTCTGTACCTTTTTCCCGCTAAATATGGTTGCTTCATTAATCTGGACTCTGTCAACGCCGGTGCCTCCGAAAACCATTCCTCCAAGCTTGCCGTTACCGATCGGGAGTGCTTCGGTTTCCCAGTTAGCAGCTGGTGCAGAGTACCATAGACGCTGTGATTGGCGTTGGTTCACCAGCCGTATAGCGTCCAAGCCGAGCGTATACCCTAAACTGCTGGCATTCTTGCCGGTCACAGTAAATCTGAATGTTTTATTTCCAGCAGAGGCAAAGTTGACTGTACCATGGTTAACTTCCGTATATAGTGCAGTACTTGAATAAAGATCCACTGCACCGCCCTGGTTGACTTCGCCGATGGATAACTGGTAAATACCTCTTGAGTCCACTTTTTTGTTTTTTACATATACGGTGTACGGACCTGGAACCGGAACATTCACCGTGTATTCGACGTAAGCTCCGACGGTAGATGTTGAAAGCATATGCCAGGCGCCGGCACTGCTGTTCGAATCCGGATAATTTGCCAACGTACCGCCTACTGCCGAACTGGCAGCGCTTTCGCATTCATAGATAGTTTCTGCCGACGTTTCGGAAGCGCTTGCATAACTTCCATCAAAAAAAGATGCAAGTAATAGGAAGATAAGCAAAACCATACTATTCTTTTTCCTTCTGATAAGTACTATAAAAATTCCTCCTCTCAATTTATGACTACATTTTTTATGCTAGCATGCTTTCCTTCGAATCATAATGGCGTTTTCTAAGCAATTGTAGTGAGATTCTATGTTCTTAATCCTAGCAAAAGATTGGAACCTCTCAAGCTGATTCCTGTTCGACAGGAGTCAGCTTGTTTGGCTAAGAAGATCGAAGGAAAACACATATTCAGCTTAGTTTATTCCATTCATACAGTCTAAGGGCACAATTATACTTAGCGTATGAAGGGAGAGAGGAGTAGAACCTATGAATTTGAAAGAGAAGTCGAGGGAAAATGTGGCCGGGTATTTATTTATCCTCCCGAATCTGCTTGGTTTCAGTTTTTTTATTTTGTTTCCTTTGCTGTTTAGTATGATTCTGGTTTTCACGGATTGGAACTATTTGCAAGGAGTAAAGGGGCTTGTGTTTGTCGGATTGGATAACATCGTGAGGCTAATTCACGATGAGAACGTATTCCTCTCTTTGAAGCATAACGTCGTTTTTTCCGTCATCACGGTGTCAGCTTCGATAGCGATCGGACTCGCACTAGCTGCCATTCTGAACAATTATGTTTATTTAAAAACATGGATCCGTACGCTTATTTTTCTTCCTTATATGAGCAGTTTGGTGGCTATCTCCGTTGTATGGCGGGTGTTGTTCAATAGCTCGGAAGGACCGATTAATGCGTTGTTGAGAGCGGTCGGCATTTCAAATCCGCCTGGCTGGCTCGCGAGTCCGGATTACGCATTAATTGCCATTATGATCATGACCATCTGGACTTACGTTGGATATGCGATGATTTTGTATATGGCCGGCCTTCAGGGGATATCCAGGGAACTGTACGAAGCGGCCTCGATCGACGGTGCAACACCGTTCAATCAATTTACGGCTATTACCATACAGATGCTGAAGCCAACTACATTCTTGATAGCAATTACCTTAATTAATTCCTCGCTTCAAGTTTTTGCAGCCGTTCAGGTCATGACGAATGGCGGGCCGCTTCAATCAACGATGGTGATGTCGCTTTACATTTACTCGCAAGCATTCGAGTTGAACCAAATGAGTTATTCCGCAACGGTTTCCTGGCTATTGTTTTCGGTTATTTTCCTGGTCACGCTCGTACAGTGGAGAACTCAAAAAAAATGGCAGGACCAGTACTAGGAGGCTATTCATATGCTCAGTCTGTCTCAAAAAAATACGCTTCTTAGAAGTGTTCTAACGGTATTGTTATTATCGATCGGGATTCTCATGGTCCTCCCGTTTCTCTGGATGGCGTCAGCGTCGTTTAAGAACCAAGCTGATATTTTCGAGTTTCCGATTCGGTGGATTCCGAAAGCATTCGACTGGTCGAACTACCAAGAAGTTTGGTTGGGTAAAGTTCCTTATTATGTCTTCTATATAAATTCCATCAAAATTACATTTTTGCAGGTGCTAGGCTCGCTAGTAACCAGTTCATTAGCCGGATTTGCTTTCGCAAGGTTGAGATTCCAATTCAGAGATTCGATTTTCCTGATTTATTTGGCAACGATGATCGTTCCGCCGCAAGTGCTGTTTGTTCCCAGATTTATACTATTTGACTATTTGAATCTTGTGAATACGCATGAGGCGATCATTCTTCCCGGCATGTTTACCGTTTTGGGAACCTTCCTGATGCGGCAGTTTTTCAGCACATTGCCTACAGAGTTGTTCGAGGCCAGCAAGATCGACGGCGCCGGTTATTGGAGAATGTATTGGCAAATTTCGCTCCCGCTCGTTAAGCCGGCTTTGGTCACGTTATTGATCTTGACTTTTACCTGGCATTGGAATGAATACGAGAATCCGCTTATTTTGCTTAGAGACCGAGACCTGTTTACGATACCGTTAGGTTTGCTTAGCTATACAGATGGTGAAAACAGCACAAACTATCCGCTCATTATGGCGGCATCGGTTCTTGCTCTCGCGCCTCTCGTGATCATCGTCTGCCTGTGCCAACGATGGTTTGTCGAAGGCATTGCGAATACGGGGTTAAAAGGCTAGCCTTATTTATAAATATTCAGCCAACTCAAAAAAGAAATAACAAGGAGACATGCGCAATGAAAATCAAGAAGGAAAGCTATCAAGTCGTTGTTTGCGGGGGAGGTTTGGCCGGTTTTTGCGCTGCCGTTGCGGCGGCCCGTCAGGGAGCCAAAACGGTGCTCATTCATGACCGCCCGGTCTTCGGTGGCAATGCGTCTTCCGAAATTCGGGTAACCCCGCACGGAGCCGCTGCGTTCCATGCTTATGGCAGGGAAACCGGTATTATCTCTGAATTGTTAATTGAAGAGAGAGCCCGCAATCACGAGCATATCGGTGAAAATGGCCGGACTAACAGCGTTTCGGATATGGTGATGTACGATATGGCGGTTAGAACGAATCATCTGACTTTTTACCTGAACACCTCTGTGCTGCATGTGGAAAAGTCAGACGATAGAACGATTAAGTCCATCAAGGCAAACGTCGCTAATGCGGAAACAGAGCTCCATATCGAAGGCGACATCTTCATTGACTGTACGGGTGATGCTATCGTTGCCGACAAGGCAGGCTGCGAATGGCGCTGGGGCAGCGAAAGCTTCGATGAGTTCCGGGAGCCGCATGCGCCGGCTGAGGAAAGCAGCGATACGATGGGCAATTCGATTCATTTCCGTGCCGTTGATATGGGACGTCCCGTTCCGTTCGAAGCGCCGGAGTGGGCGGTTAAGCATGAGAATCCGGATTATTTCTACAAGCAAGGAAGACATTTTTATGATCTGGAATCCGGCTTCTGGTGGATTGAAATCGGCGTCCCTTGGAATACGATTTATGACAATGAGACGATCCGTCATGAGCTTACCCGGCACACGTTAGGGATTTGGGATTGGATGAAGAATATAGATCCTGACATTAAACAAAAGGCTGCCAATTATGCTTTGGATTGGATTGGTCAAGTACCGGCCAAACGGGAAAGCCGCAGAGTTATCGGCCAGTATTTCATGACCGAGCATGATCCGGCCAATAATACGATATTCCCGGATGAAGTCGCATATGGCGGCTGGTTTATTGATCTTCATACGCCGGGAGGATTGCTTGCTCCTACTGCTGAACCTGCAAGCGCAGAAGGGTACCCTGAAACATCGGAGTATGCCCGCAAGAGCTACTGTGGTCCTTATGGCATTCCGTTTCGGATGCTGGTGGCGAAAGATGTCGATAATCTGATGATGGCCGGACGTAATGTCAGCGTAACGCATGCGGCACTAGGAACGGTTCGTGTAATGGCTACGACCGCTTTGATGGGACAAGCGGTCGGCGTAGGAGCGGCAATTGCACTTGAGAAACAAATCGCCGTCCCCGATATTTATAAGGATGCGATTCGTGATGTTCAGCAAACGTTGCTGCGGGACGGCTGCTTCCTGCCCAATATCCGAAATGAAGATAAATCCGATTTAGCTCGACTGGCCCAGGTATCGGCAAGCAGTTCAGCGCTTGTTTACGGAGCGGGACCGGAAACGGAAGACAGAACCTATGGACTACGCAATGAGAAAGAGAAGACAAGACGCGCGAATCTTGCTGAACCGCTGACTCACCGAAGAGGCCAATGGATTGCCATAGGTTCGGGAAATATGGATTTACTTTCCGTGTGTTTGTCCAATTCGACGAAAGAGGAGCAAACGGTAAAGGCCTACTTAGTTGAAGTTAACCATATTTGGGACTATCGAACCGAGCCGGGTCAGCCGCTTGCCGAAGCAGACCTGACTGTGCCAGCGAACTCCCAATGCGTATGGGTGGATTGGCCGCTTCAATTGGCACACATTCGGAAAAAAGGCTATGTCCGGTTGGATTTGGATATAAACCCTAACGTAGAATGGCATTCAGCCAGTACAGTGATTCCTGGACATACCGCTGCTTACGATATGGGCGAAGGCAGAATGCGACGTTATATGCAAGACGGGGGAACGTTGAGCTTTAAAGTTTCTCCTCCGCAGGAGGCATATCCTCCCGGGCAAGTCATCAGTGGTGTTACCCGCCCTCACCAATCGACGAATATATGGCGCTCGGATCCGAATCAACCGCTCGCTCAATGGCTTGCGTTGAAGTGGGAAAGCCCGCAAACGATATCGGAAGTCCATTTGACTTTCCCTGGGCATCTGCTAAGAGAACTCCATAATTATGCGCCATTATATCGAGATCCGCAGTGTCCTAAACAGTACGATGTGCAGGCGTTAATTAACGATGTATGGGTGACGGTAGCCAGAAAAGAAGGAAACTATCAACGGTTGCAGAAACATGTCCTTGATCAGCCTGTTAGAACAAGCCAGATTCGTATTGTCGTGGAAGCTACGAATGGCGATGCTTCTGCTGCGATTTACGAAGTGCGTTGTTATGCTTAGCATGTTTAGCCGGAGAGATCCCTCTCCGGGCTTTTTTTCTTTCATTTCTCTCAATCAAAGTCTACCTACAAATGATATACTTGATGAGAGTGAATGTCATAAATTAGGAGAGGATGGCTATTGATCAACCCTTGGAATCCCTATAATTCGTTCAGGGGCAAACTCATTTTCTATTTCATTCTCGTTATTGTTGTCCCGACGCTCGTTATTTTCTTGACGTACTCCTACAATTCTCAGCGTGTACTCGAAGAAAAGATATACAATGCGAACCAGGAATTGGTCGATCAATCGGCAAATACGATGAACGAATTGGCGGCAAGAATGGTCAAAGCCGCATTATTCGCCGAATCGGACTTTAATCAGTTTTATCGCTCCGATTTTTCGGATTGGAACATCAATTATGATGCGTTTATCCCTTTAAAACAATTGCAAAACAGGCTTACAATTACACGCGATTTGCTGCTGAACAGCGAGGCTTTCCTCCAGGTTACGGATGGTCGGCGGTTTGCCGTCTCAACGCTTTTTAACTATGATAACGATGCAATTATCGAAGAGGATTGGTATTCGCATGCCCAACAAGCCAAAGGTTTTCCTTACTGGTCAATATCTTATAAAATGAACCCGGATCACGGGTATACACAAGTAGGTATAGAGACACCTTATGTCCTCATGTCGCGTATCCTTCGCAAGGACGATGGAAACTTGAACGGAAAGGAGGTAGTTGCGATTGGCGTTCCGAGCGAAGCGTTTTTTGGGAAAAGTGCAATGTTGGATGGCAGTATGCCAAGATTTTTAATCCAAACAAGCGACAATGTTGCCAGGGATACAGAGGGGAATTCGTACCACGTTATTTTCGAAGAAGAGCTATCAGTAAAGTCGCGGTTGAGTGCTTTTTCAAAGAGGGCCGTGATCAATGGGAACAGATATCTCATCAATACAGCGGAAGTCTCACAAGTCGGATTCACTCTTCTGCAACTTATGCCTTACGATCATTTTACGAATCAACTCGCTCAGTCGAGGAATCACTCGTTAGTCGGCATCCTGCTTGTTTTTCTCATGGGGACGATCCTGTTTCTAGCGCTCATGATCCGGCTGACCAAGCCGATTTATTCTCTGCTCCACTCTATGCGGAAAGTTGGAAGAGGTAATTTTCAAACTGCGGTAACCGTAAAAGGAAGAGACGAAATTTCAGCTTTAGGCCATGAGTTTAATCAAATGGTTGCGAAGCTGGATCACCTCATCCTGGATTTGGAAGAGGAGCAGAAAAATAAAGAGGAGGCCCGATTTCAAGCGCTGCAAGCGCAAATTAATCCGCATTTTCTGTTTAATACGCTCAATTCGATCAAATTAATGGCTCTGCTTTCGGGTACGAATCAGAATGTGAGCGACATGATTACGGCGCTAGGCAAGCTTCTCGAATTTTCTATGAAACAAACGCAACAATTTGTGACGCTTAGGCAGGAGCTTGAATATTTGGAGTTATATATGACGCTGCAGAAGATACGTTTTCATGACAATATTCAGCTAAATATCCATGTGCCCGAGGCGCTTATGGATCATCGAGTTTTAAAGTTCAGCTTGCAGCCATTCGTCGAGAATAGCATTATTCATGGCGGAAAGCTGCCGTTAACTGTATGGATTCAAGCTGAACTCATGAGTGATCGATCCGGGATGTTCATTACTGTCGAGGATAATGGGAATGGCGTTCCGGAGAGTAGGCTTGCAACCATTCAGGAGCGAACGATCCACAGCAATAATGCCAAATTCAGCGGTATCGGCGTCTCAAATGTAGACAATCGGATAAAACTGCATTTCGGAAAATTGTACGGTATTACATTAGGATTATCCCATTACGGCGGCTTAAAGGCTACAATTCGGCTGCCTATTCAAAAGGAGCAATGTGAATGACGCGTGTACTCATTGTAGATGATGAAATTCTTGTGCGATTATCGCTCAAAACGTTGATCTCCTGGAAGGAAAATGGATTTGAAATCGCAGGCGAAGCGGAAAATGGCTTAGAAGCGCTCGCTATTTTGGAAAACTGCCCTTGCGATATTGTACTAACAGATATCCGTATGCCGGAATTGGACGGAATTGAGCTGATGAATATCATTCGGGAAAGATGGCCGGACACGAGAATCATCGTCTTGTCCAGTTATAACGATTTTGAATATGTACAACGGGCGCTTCAAATCGGAGCGAACGATTACATTTTGAAGCTCTCCTGGGTACCCAGCGAACTCTTGCAAAAGTGTATGCGTATTCGTGCGGAGCTCGAGGTTGAACAGGCAAATCGAGTTATACATACCCAAGCAACCTTTAGAATGGAGCAACTGGAGCTGGATTTGAAAGAAAAGCTGCTTAGAAATTTGCTCGTCAAGCAAGGGACGAATATGGAGACGGATAGATTAATTTGTGAAATTCGCTCTATTTCCAAGAAACAAACCTATCGGGTTGCTTGCGCTTCCATCGATAATTACCAACAAATTGTGGATGAAAACAGATTTAAAAGCGAACAGTTGCTAAGTTTCACAATCATCAATATTTTGAAAGAAATCGTAAAAAAATACGGAGAAGGGGATTTAATCGAAATCAGAAATGAACGTTTTGCTATATTAATGGAGCGGTTATCGGAAGATATGTTAGTCGAGATGCATTCCGCAGCATTGGCCTTTGCCAAAGTGTCGCTAAGTTTTGGGATTGTCAAGGATGCGGTAAACTTGAATGAGCTTCATTCGGCATTCATCCGAGCGGAGCATGCCCTTCAAAGCAGATTTTATAATCGGGATGCTCATTATTTTTATGATACGGATCGGACTGTTTCAGAAGCAACTGTAAAAATCGAGAGCCTGCAGGAAGATTATTGGAATATGCTGATGGATCAAAAACCCGAACAGATGGCGGATGCCATTCATTCATGGTACGAAAAACAGAAACAGTTCCAAGTCCCCCCTGCGCTCATAAGGGAAAGATGGCTGCATCTGTTGTTATTGTTCGAAAAGAAGCTGGAGCAGCTTGGAAAGGATCTCTATGTTTTACCTTCCTACAATGAAAGGTATCCGTATGATATCATTCGCAATGCGGAGACGCTGCAAGAAATAACGGAATGGTTTGGAGGGTGGGCCATTCAAACCCTTGAATTTATACGACTGGACTCGAAGCCGCGATATCGTCAGGAAATTATTGAAGTTATGAATATTATTCAACAGGAATATGCGACAGCATTAAAAGTTTCCGATATTGCCAGACGTGTCGGCTTTGCCGAAACTTACTTGAGTGTGTTATTCAAAAAGGAAACAGGAGAGAAAATCGTCGACTATTTGATGAAAATCAGGATGAAAAAAGCTCGTGAACTGTTGCTTAATCCTTCGTATAAAATTTACGAAATTTCCGAGATGATCGGCTACAGCGACGCGACTCATTTCAGCAAATATTTCAAGAAGATCGAAGGAGTATTTCCGCTTGAATATCGAAAGGCGGCTTTAAAATACTAAGAAAAACACAAAATTACCGAAGAAAATATCATTTAGATGCCCAAGTATTGTTGATATGATTGCTTATGTAAGCAAAACGAATACGAGGGGGCTATAAAAAATGAAGAGATTTATGGTTTTGAGCACGGCTTACTTGCTTTCCATTTCCATGCTGATAAGCGCTTGCGGTAAGACTGATAACGCATCGAACAATCAGACTACGATGCCTTCTGCGAGTCCTTCCGCCACTCAGCAAACAGGAAAACCTGTGAAGCTCAAATGGTGGGGGGGCACTCCTGAGGAAAGTGGTCCGAAAGCTGTTGTGGACAAATGGAATGCAGCCAATAAAGAGATCCAATTGGAGTACGTACGTTTTGTCAATGACGATCCCGGCAACACAAAGCTGGATACTGCGCTCTTGTCGAGCAATGACGCACCTGACCTGTTTATTAATTATAACGATGCTATTATGGATCGAAGAATTAACGCCGGCATGGTCGAGCCATTGGATGACTTAATCAAGAAAGTCGGATTTGATGTAGACAGTGTAATCGGTTCCGGGAACTTGACGAAAAATAAAGATAAACTATATTATTTGCCTGGCGCCAAATCTTTGAATCTCATGTTATTCAATAAATCGTCTCTGGATGCGATTAATGAACCTGTTCCGGTAGATTGGACGTGGGATGATTATGCCTCTTTATCCAAAAAATTAACGAAGCCGGGGCAATTTGGAACATTCCTCGCTCCGACTTGGGAACCACTTGCCTTTCAAACCTTGACGACTGCCAAACCGATCGACGCTTATTATGCAACGAACGGCACATCCAATTTCCAGGATCCTGCCTTCAAGAAAGGACTTGAAATTCAGAAGCAACTGCTGGATGCCAAAGCATTACGGCCTTATGCAGAGGGAGTAGCGAATAAAATTTTGCCGGAAGAAGAGTTGCTCAAAGAAAAAGTAGCTATGGCATTTGCAGGTACGTACCTGATCCGATATATCAAGGACGAAAAAGCGTTCCCGAATCGCAAGTTCCAGGTTGCGTTTGCACCTATTCCGCAAATGGAAAAAGGTAAAAATGTAAACAGTGGCGGACTCGGTGATAAACTTTCGATTAATGCACATAGTGCAAACAAGGAAGCTGCCATGAAGTTTCTTGCCTGGTATTTGACAGAAGGCAACATGGAAATGGTTGCTGGCGGACGTATCCCGTCTAATCTGAAGACGGATATCAACAAGGTCGCCGAGCTGTTGATTGGCGATAAAGGTCAGTACTTCGATAAAGCATCGTTCTTGAATGTTATAAAAACGAACTATACGCTCGCTGTAAACCCAACGACGGCAGGCTCGGCAGCAATCAGAAAAGCATTGTTCGAAGAGGCTGAAAAATATTTCTTGGGTGCACAAGCATTGGAAAAAACGATTGAAGTAATGAAACAGCGGGCGGATGACGCGATCAAAGGTGCTTCTAAATAGGAAAAAAGGTACATTCCCGTCATAAAATGACGGGAATGTACCTTTTTTTTGCTCTAATCCAAAAGCGGATATCAAAGGGTGAAGATCGAAGGAATACACATATTCATCTTAGTTTATCCCATGTAAGCAGACAAAAGGCTCAATTATACTTAAGGGAGAGGGTCCCGAAGAGGCCAATACATTGCCGTCAGTACGGGTAATAAGGACTCGCTTTCTGTTTATAGGGGGTGATGCCAAAATTCACTTTAGAAACATAATTTTTCTTTCTTATTATTTTCTTTGGAAGAGTGGTATGTTTAATATTTTAAATTGTAAGCGCTTAAATTATTGGGGTAATGTTCAGAAAATTCACCAGGAGGATTTTATATGATTAAAAAAATAAAGATCATGCTGGCCGCTGTATTGGGAGTATCCTTGCTTGCAAGCGGCGCATTTCAACAGGGGGCTTATGCGATTTCCGGGTCCACGCCCCTTCCCAAACAAAAAGCCGGCAATTGGGAACAGCTCAAGTATACATGGACTACAGAAGCAAACGGAAATGATTTTAGCGGTACGGTCATCGGCAATGGCCGCATAGGAGCAAGAGTCGCCGGCGGTGTCGCCACGGATACGCTGCAGCTTAACGACAAAACCTTCTGGTCCGGCGAACCTGGCGACGTTCATAGTGCCAGCCGAATTACGGCGCTGGCGGAAACACGTCGTCTGCTGGCGGAAGCGGATACGGCGACGAGCGTCACGTATAGGGAAAACAAGCTGAAAGCGGCAGAAGAAGCAGCAAAGGGGATGTGGGGAAGAGGAAGTTACGCGTCCAGATACCTGCCGATTGGCAAGCTGATGCTCGACGTGCCCGGTACGGCGGGATTTACGAATTATTCCCGTGAACTCGATTTGGATCGGGCCACGGTCACTACGAAATATACGGTCGGTACGACGACGTATACCCGGGAAGTATTCGCAAGTTATCCGGACAACGTGATTGTGATGCGGATTTCCAATAACGAGAACAAACCTATGAGTATGACGGCCAGGCTGACATATCCGATGGAAATGACGGGCCACGCTGCCGTTCAATCTTCCGGCAATGAAATTACCATGACGGGAACGGCGAACTATAATCTAGGACGTACTTCCCAATGGGCTGCAGGCAGAGGCACGACCTTCGATTCCCGTTTGCGAGTGAAAACGGCGGGAGGAACTGTCACACCGACGAACGGAAATTTGGAGATCTCAGGGGCAAATGAAATTATTCTGACCTATGCCAATGCCACCAGCTACAAGGATCCATTCACGCTTCCGAATCCAAGCCAAGGCGGGAATGACCCTGCGCCGATTGTTACCGCAATCATGAATAATGCGATCGTTAAATCGTACGGCACACTTTTGAATAACCATTTGAATGACTATCGGAAACTGTTCCGGAGGCTTTGGGTGGAAGTAAACGGAAACACGGGAGCCGCGTTTGACTACATCAAAACCTATCAATACTCCCGCTATGAAATCATTTCGGTTTCCCGCGAGAATACCACCGACCGGCCCCGTAATCAGCAAGGCATGTGGAATCACGAATGGATTCCTGAAACGGACTCATCGCATTTTCTGAATGAAAATGTGCAAAAACACTATGCCAATATTGAAACCGCTAACCTGACTGAAATGGGTGACCCGCTATGGAAATGGATAAAAAATTTGGCGATCAGTGGCGCGCAAACGGCGCAGCAGGATTTCGGCTTTGATGGCTGGATGGCGCCGCAGTACTCCGACATATGGGCGGCAACACCGCTTGCAGACACGAATAACGAGTGGGCGATTTGGCCTATGGGCGGCATATGGTTGATGAATACGGTATACGAACATTATCTATTTACCAAAGACAAATCGTTCCTTCAGAACACCGCTTATCCGCTGATGAAGGGAGCGGCGGAATTTGCGCTTGATTTGCTCGTCACCAATAAGGATGGTTATCTCGTCACTTCTCCGTCCACTTCACCGGAAAACAAATACAAGTTGTCAGATAACACACTAATTGCGGTGAGTCAAGGCAGCTCCATGGATATGGCGCTCATTCGCCAACTCTTCCATGATGTGCTTGAAGCGGCAAGCGTCTTGCAAGCAAATCGCGCAGATGACCTGGATCTAATCCATCGGATCACTGCGGCAACCCCTCATCTTCTTCCATTCGCCAGTGGAAGTCAAGGAGAGTTGAAAGAATGGAATAATGACTACCCTGGCAAGGATCCTGTACATCGTCACGCTTCGCATCTGGTTGGCCTGAATTTGCGCGATGTGCTTACGAAACGGGGAACCCCAAATTTGTTCGAGGCAGCCAGGAAATCTATGGAATTGCGCGGGACTGGAGCTACCATCGATAAATCGTATATGTGGGCTCGTCTCGGCGAAGCCGACAAAGCATTGCAAGCCCATAAGTTATTTCAGATAGATCCTAACAGAAATAAATATCAGACGATTAGCGCATATGTTCCCGAGTTGTTCGTTCAGAGCCATGCCGGCGAAATTGAGCTGCTCCCCTCATTGCCGACCGGCTGGTCAAGCGGTAAAATCGTAGGCGTCAAGGCAAGAGGCGGGTATGAACTGAGCATCGAATGGGTGAACGGGCAACTGGTATCTGCACAGATCGATTCTCCTTTCGGAACGAAGCCGATCGTGCGTTATCAGAATCAATTGCTGAATGTGGACACGGATGCGAGAATCGTTTTCGTAAATAGCTCAGAAGTCATTGTAGATAATACAGCGGCGGAACTGACCGGTTCATGGACGTCGTCCACGATCCTATCGAATTATTATGGGTCCAACTATTTATATGCATCAACTAAAACTGGAATTAGCAAGATAAAATGGAAACCGAATTTGCCCTATTCCGGTACCTATAAGGTGTACTACAAGTTGCCGAATGGCAATATCAGTCGGGCTACTAATGCTCCGTTCAACGTTCACGATACGACAGGTGACCATATATATTACGTTAATGAACAGGTTACGCCGAGCCCGGGATGGGTCTCCTTGGGGAATTTCACATTCACCTCGGGAACGAATGGATATGTAGAGTTGACGAATAATGCTAACAATGAAGTCGTCAACGCAGACGCAGTTAAGTTCGAGTTTGTAAGTCCGTAACCTTTCTCGTTAGTTTGAGCATAAAAATGGTTACTGAGATTTGATCGTCATCCAGTAAAAAAAAGGTGTAATCCCTCAAAAAATGACAGGATTGCACCTTTTTTTGTTTAATACATTAAAGCTGTTTTATTGTACTTTCACAATGGCCCATTGCTCATCAGGCGAACTCGTGTAAGGGTTTTGAACAATGCCTCCCCCATCAAGCACACTGCCGTCTTTCACTTCCAGCGCTTTCTCGCTTCTTACGCTTGTAATTTGATAAAGGCCCTTGCCGATGAATTGAATATTCCATTTCTGGTTCCTCGATCCAACATATCTGAATTGGATAACTTTCGCATCATTTGCCGGCGATCCCCCATACACATCAAGGGCATAGCCGCTTTTCTTATTCGTTATTTTGTATTGACCGCTATCTATACTTTCCACCTTCCATAATTGACTGTCCTTGCCCGAATACCCTGATTGAATGGCGTCTGCCCCGGCAACAATGGATTCCCCGCTGATGTCAAGCGCCTTGTTGCTCTTCAAATTGACAATTTTGTAGTAAGAAGTTGGGATGTAATTGTCAGCAATTTTTTGAACCTGCCATAGTTGATTACGGCTTCCGTTAAAAGTTCTTTGGTCAGCCGGGTTGCCGTCGCTTGCCGAACCGTTCGTGTTTGCCAGTACCTTATCGCTATTGACATTGACAATCTTGAAGTAGCCGTTTCCTGTGTCAGCCATTTTCCATTGCTGATTTTTGCCTGGAAGAGAAGCACTTGTTTCAGTATCCGTGCCTTGTACAATGGGGGCGCCTTCCGCTGCACTTCCCCCATTTACGTCCAATGCCAACCCGCTAAATTTATTGATGAGCTTGTAATTACCTAAACCCAGGTCGTCGATGATCCATTGCTGGTCTGCGGCATCCGCGCTTGTTCGCTGGGTTACGGCAGCTCCGCTGTTTAACGAGCTTCCAACTCCGAGCGCTTTGCCGCTGCCTGTATTGACAATCCGATATACTGCGTTGGAATCGAACGTATCGATGCCTGTCGGGGTCGGAATATCGCTGGTGTAAGAGCCGACGGACAATTCGCTTGCAGCCGCATAGCCGCCTGCCGCCGAATTAACTTGCAGCTTCATATATCGGGCCGTTTGGGCGGGAAACGTAACCTGTTTCATCGTTTTGTCACCGGCCCATGTTCCACTCTTCACAAAGCTAAAGTTGGTTCCGTTTGTACTGGCATAGAGGGAATAGGATGTAATTTGGCCTGCTGCCATATTTTGCGAAGGTAAGTAATTCAATAAATTGATATTGGCGTACGTATAACCCAAATCAAGTGTGACGGTTTGCGGAAAGGAGGCGGAGGATTGCCATACGGTTTCTACATAACTACCTTTATTATAATCTAAATTTCCATCAACAACGTGATTGGCGCTTCCGCTAATAGAAAATGCTGAATTGGCTGTAATCGGGTGTTCCATTATGATTGGCTGCGGAGGCAAAGGAGGACGCGACGCGTCAGGCGTCCAAGCCGTGCCAATTTCCGCCAATCGGTTCACAACATTGGTATCAAGCGCGCCTTGCGGGTTCGGAGATACGTTCAGCAAGAAATTGGTATATAAAGGCTCAAGTACCTTTAAGTGTCCATAGACGATGTCTGAAACGCTGGCGGAACTTCTCGTCGTCATGCCTGGATGCCAGAACCAACCGCCACTAACTAATAGATTGCCTTGGTTAGCGACTTGCGTATTGCCGGCAGGGGCCCATATATTTTTGGGTTCTTCGAAATAGAGGGCATCCTCTTCCCATAACTGGGTCTGCCCATTATGGTCGACAATAAGAATATTCGGCTGCAGACGTTTAACATGCTCACGAATTTCCTGGTAAGGGGCTTGCTGATGGCCCATTCGCCATGCCCATCCATCAATGACGAGAACGGGAATTTCTCCATAATTGGTGAGCAGTTCCGTTAGTTGTCCCTTCATAAAATCAATATCCGCTCTACTGACGGAATCCTTTTCGATTTGTTGCTGGCGATCCCAAATGGAGTAATATAATCCTGGCAAAATCCCTCTGGAACGCATGGAATCCACATATTGCTTCACGATATCATGCGGATATGCGCTGTTCATCACGTTGTAGGCGCCATATTTGGTTGGCCACAAGGCAAATCCATCGTGGTGCTTGGCCGTTAATACAGCATACTTCATTTTGGCAGATTTGGCAGCATCAGCCCATTGATCCGTATTCACGGTTGCCGGGTTGAAGGAAAGCGGGTTTTGCCCCGGCATTACCCATTCCTTATCGTGATAAGTGCCCATGTTATAGTGAATAAACATGCCGAACCTTAAATCAACATAGTTCTTTTGATTGGTGTAAGTGTCTGCGAAAGCTGACGCCGCCGATCCTGCCAGAAGCGCAGAGACGAGCCCCAGACAAATGGCCGCTTTTTTAATCCTTTTCATACATCATTCTCCCTCCAAGGATAAGATTTACCTGACAAGTAACATGATATGACAGCGTTTTCATGAATTCAATTCAATAAACAATTCAAATTGGTCAATATTTTATTCCGGAAAATGGGGTGGAGCATGTACAAAATCTTAGTCGTTGATGATGATGTAGTTATTCACGAAGGAATGAGGGATCATATTCGTTGGGGGGAACTGGGGTATCATTTGCTTGTTATTTATGAAAGAGGCCTCATAACCAGAGAGGCTTTGGAAAGCTATCAACCAGATGTTCTCCTCACCGATATTTACATGCCCTTTGTCTACGGACTTGAGTTAGTTGAATATGTTACTAGGCACCATCCGAGAACAAAACTGATCATTCTGACTGGACATGATGATCTGGATAAAGACAGGGAGAACCTGCAAAATTGGAACAAAATAAACGAACAAATGCAAGCAAGCCTTCCGTTACTGAGAATGATGTTTTTGAATCAATGGGTTGCCGGGGATTTAACAGAAGAGAAAATTTTCGAGAGAATGAAGGATTTCGACATTAGCCTGTCCGGCAAATACATAAGCGCATCCGTTATTGATTTGGATGATACGGAGGAGATCCAAGCCAAATATCCTGATACTGATAATGCATTATTACTTTTTGCCATACAAAACATTTGTGAAGAAATTAGCCAAACATATGGCGAGCATCCTGTTGTATTTAACAATTATTTGGGACAAATAGTGCTACTGTTTTCAGGAGAAGAGGCATTATCCCTAATGGATATGGTTGAGAAAGCCAGTATTCATATTCTGCAAGCAGTGAAAGATTATTTGAAACTTTCCATTTCGGTAGGCATCGGTCTCCCATGGGCAGGTACAAAGGTGCTTCATTTATCTTATGAGGGCGCACTGTCTGCTCTTGATTTCCGCTTCCTGCTAGGTAGAAACCAAGTTATTCCTATTTATGATATGGCTCCAAAAGAGCGTGTTTCTGTTTACAGTACCAAAAGCCAAAGCGCGCAATTGGCCAATGCGCTAAAGACAGGAAATTCGGAGGATATGCATGCCATCATTCATTTGTTCTTCGAGAAGCTGATTTCAGGGAATATCCCGATGAAAGAATGCTGCATGCACATCCAGATCTTGCTGTTTGCGGTAATGGATGTTTGGCAAGAACTGCACATTTCCGAGGATCAAATATTGAAAAAAAATATCTTTGAAGAAATAATTAAAATGAAGACGCTGCAAGAAGCGAAGCATTGGTTTATTCAAGTGTTCGAAATCACAAGGGCGTTCATCGTGCAGAAGAGAACGGATACCGGAACGCTGCTGGCGGGCAAAGCGAAGCAATTTATTTTGGACAATTTAACGGATCCTGGATTGACTTCCTCAATTGTTTGCAAGCATTTGTCCATAAGCGCCAGTTACTTTTGCATTATTTTTAAAAATTATACGAACATGACGTTTATAGAATTTTTGACGCTAGGCAGGATTAATAAGGCCAAAGAATTGCTTTGGCAAACGTCACTCAAAACATATGAAATTGCTGAGCTTGCGGGATACAAGGATGCTCACTATTTTAGTATTGCATTTCGCAAATCGACAGGGATGTCGCCGACCCAGTTTCGCGAATCCAGGAATCGAGGAAATGAAGATGGTTTCTAGTAACGTTGGCTAAGTGAAACTGTAATAAGATCAAAGGAAACCACTGTTTTTACATGGTTTATCCCATGTATTTCAACTCGCTATTTGATTATACTAGGCACATGTTGGGAAAGTGAGGTGGGTGAAACAATAAAAGATGTTCGGAGTTGGTATTTTTTTTTTTGAAGTGGCAACATGAAGAAGTGATGACTTCGCGGTCAAAAAACACGGAAAGAAGGGGAAATAATGAGTCATATCAAAAGAATATGTAAATTAAGCAGCTTGTTCGTTTTTATATTTATGGTAGCGTTTACAAATTGGAGTGTTATGACTCCGGAAGCCAAGGCAGCAGGTACGAATTATTATGTGGCTACGAATGGAAATGATAGCTGGAATGGCACTTCTCCCGCCTTCGTATCAGGTACGACAGGACCTTTTAAAACGATACAAAAAGCAGCAAGTCTGATGCAGCCGGGTGATACTTGTATAATTCGGGGAGGCGCCTATCCTGAGGAAGTCATTCCTGCTAATTCAGGGACGTCGGAAAATAGGATAACATTCAAGCCATACCCAGGAGAAAGCGTAACGATTTCAGGTACCGATATGATTGACTCGACATCATGGATACAACATTCGGGTTCCATTTACAAGAAGCAGATTACGCTGGATTTAGGAGACAGAAACCAAGTATTCATAAATGGGAATATGGCTCAGCTTGCAAGGTGGCCGAATACAAGTTCAAATCTTTGGAACCCGACATGGGCTACATTTGATGAAGTCGGCTCAAATTATGTAAAGGATGCGGATTTAATACAGACTGATGGGTATTACACAGGTGCAACAATTACTTATATGCCTAGTGATTATTTTATTTCCAATTCTAAGGATATTACAAGTTATACAGGTGGGAAACTTTATTCAAGCAGTAGTTTCGGTTATGTACATAAAGGCCAGCCTTATTATCTTACGAATAAGTTGGAATTGTTGGATACTGAAAATGAATGGTACTATGATAGCGGCACGACAACACTTTATATGTGGTTTCCTGGAGGGAATCCTTCAAGCAGTACCGTATCCGTTAAAAAACGTATTTGGGGTTTTAACTTAACGAATAAATCATATGTTTCGGTACAGGGTTTGAACTTTTTCGGTACAGCTGCGACAACAGCAGGCGGAACGGGTAATGTTTTTGATGGTATTAATGCAATTTATGTAGATCATTATGGTACCAATACAGATGGTTTTGCTTCACATAGGGATGATTCTGGCTTTATCCTCGGCGGAAGTTACAATGAAATAAAGAATAGTACCATTGCATGGAGTCACTCCAATGGTGTAACGATGTTTGGCAGCAATAACAGGCTAGTTAATAATCTTATTCGTGACTGTAATTATGGGATCAATGACACGGCCCCAATCAGGGTATTTGGTGACAGCCATCTCGTAAGCTACAATACAGCATATAACAGTTCAAGGGGCATCATCCTTTTAAAGAATGGGATTTCGAAGAGTATCATCGAGCACAATCATCTATATAATGCCGGCTTGCTTGCCAAAGATCTTGGAATTATATATGCGGTAGCAACAGATGGTCAGAATACCGAAATTCGATATAATATTTTACATGATAACTTTTCTTCTATAAAGCCTAATGGTATTTATCTGGATAACGGTTCTTCCAATTTTATCGTACATCATAATTTAGTCTATGGAATCAATGACCCAGTGGGAACTGGTTCTACTATTAAGGGGCCGGCACTTGGGACTAATATTAATGGTCCTACCAATTTTAATCTTCTATACAATAATACATTCCTCAAAGGCAGCGAAATTGGTGCGGGCTCTTCCACTATCTTTGTAAATGACATGTACGGCACATGGTCCGTAAATAATATTTTAAACGACAGTTCATCGTACGCGGAGACATCATTTAATAATTACACAGGAAACACCCCAGGCTTTGCAGGAGTTAATGACTATCACCTTGCGGCGAATTCGCCGAATAAGGATGCCGGCGTAGTTATTGACGGGATTACCAATGGTTATGCGGGGGCTAAGCCGGATATAGGAGCTTTTGAATATGGCGTCCCAAGCTGGAAGGCTGGTCATGATTTTACAAACCCTCCAAACCCAGCATATTCAAAAATTTACCCATTGCACAGAAACCGTACGTATAATTCCGGTTTTGAGGTTACTGATCTTAACCCATGGATAAAAACATATGCCAAGACTGCTGCTGCCGAATATTCATATTCGCATCAAAAATCAGATGCCAATGCAAGGACCGGGTTCTACGGATTAAAACTTGGAACTGTACAGGATGGCGTAGAGCAGATCATTAAAGGGCTGACGCCAAACACAACCTATGATCTGAGCGGTTGGGCGAAGGTGACGGATTCCTCCGAAGTCAGAATAGGGGTAAAGGACTATGGCGGAAATGACGTGTATAGTTCATCTACCGGTTCTACATGGAAGAGAGTGGATGTAAGATTTACAACAGGTCCTCAAAATACAACTGCTACGATTTATGGATACAAGACAAGTGGCAGTAATTATGCTTATATAGATGACTTTGGAGTCGTTTATTCGCCAGAGCAGCCTAAAGAGGTCATCGTTGATAATACCCAGGCCGAAGCTACAGGCGCATGGACGAGTTCAACCCACTATTCTAACTTCTATGGAGCAGATTATGTAACCTCGCCAAGTGGCGGTTCAGGTGCAGATAAGATGAAATGGAAGCCGATGTTGAGTGTGGCAGGAAACTATAAGGTGTATATTTGGTTGCCAAATGGAAATGAATTTCGGACTACCAATGCACCATTTAAAGTATCCTATAGCGGAGGCTCGCAGACCTATTATATCGATCAGAGACCTGCTGGCGGAAGCTGGGTTTTGCTGGGTACTCATTATTTCGAAGCCGGGCAAACAGGATATGTTGAGTTAACGAATCAAGCAAATGGTCAATATGTTGTTGCCGATGCTGTAAAATTTGAAAAAGTGGATGTCGTCTATGAGACTGAAGATCTCGTGACAGTAGCATCAGGTGCTGTTGAATCGGATATCACGGATGTGAATTGCAGCAATGGAAAATGTAATAACTTGAATGCAACTGCAGTTGGTAATTCTGTCACATATGCTGTTTATGCGAGCCAGCCTGGAACATATAATGTCAAGTTAAGACTCAAGAGAGACAACGAGAGTGGTACTTTCCAGTTGTCAATTGATGGAGTAAATTTGGGCGCGCCTGTAGACGTGTACAATCTAGTACCAAGTTATCAGGAGTATGACATGGGGAAGATAACATTTGCTACTGCAGGAAATAAGACAATAAAATTAACGGTAACTGGAAAAAATTTAACGAGTACCAGTTATAAGCTAAAACCAGATTATATTAAGTTGAAATAATGACTACGCATTCATAATCGAGTTTATGAGACTGTGGTATCGGCAAAAATATCAAGCAGGCAATTGAAATTTTAAATGAAACAAGGGGAAATACGGCGTTTACTCTCACAATGTGGGGGGAATGCCGTATTTTTCGTAGAGCATTAACTATAGTATCTGCCTCAATTCTTTTAAAGAATCCCCAAAATGATCATTTTTTTCTATTTAAGAATGACTTTCAAGCTCAAAACATTGTCGATCAGATCGTTTCTATAGAAATCACTCGTTTTTACACACCAAATTATAGAAAAACAACATACTTGATGTTTATAAATAACAGGTACAGAAGCTATGATAAAGCCACGCCAAAAAACAACCTGCTAGTGCAACAGGCCTAGAAGGGTAAATACAGAACGGGGAGTGTTTTACATGGAGAGAGTACCTGCAACTTCAATGATCAGAGGAGGTCCTACAACGCAAAAAAATTCTTCTTTTTGGAAGAAACTCAGGCAGACCCATCAGTTGCTAGTTTTAGCTTTGCCTGCTTGCATCTTTGTTCTTGTTTTCAATTACATTCCCTTATACGGACTGATCGTCGCCTTTAAAAATTACAATTACAGGGATGGTATTCTCCATAGCCCATGGAGTGGTTTTGAAAATTTTAAATTTATTTTTACTTCCAGCGATGCTTGGGTCATGACTCGAAACACGCTGCTCTATAACGTGGCTTTTATTATTTCCACACTAATCGTCTCCGTTACGCTTGCCCTGCTCTTGAATCAAGTATCAAAAAAGTTTATCAAGTTCCATCAAACGGCGTTATTTTTCCCTTATTTTATCTCATTTGTTATTGTGAGCTATGTATGTCTTGCTTTTTTGGATATGAACCATGGGTTTCTAAACACGATATTATCCTGGTTCGGCAAGGAGCCTGTTCTTTGGTATAACGAGCCTCACTATTGGCCTTACATTCTAATGTCGGTTAATTTGTGGAAAAATGCGGGCTATTACGCCATTATCTATTACACGGCCATTATATCTATAGATTCTGAATATTTTGAAGCGGCCGAAATAGATGGCGCAAGCATTTGGCAGCAAGTGTGGTCAATCACCCTCCCGTTACTGAAGCCTTTAATGATTCTGCTTGTGCTGCTTCAAGTAAGCCGTATTTTCTTTGGGAATTTCGATCTGTTTTATAACGTCACGATGAATTCTACCCTGCTTTATCCAACGACAGATATCATTGATACGTTCGTGTTTAGAGCTTTGAGGATCAATGGAGATATTGGCATGGCGTCGGCTGCCGGTTTCTATCAATCTTTGGTTGGCCTCATCATCATCTTGCTTACAAACTTCGTCATTCGAAGAGTTAGCAAAGAAAACGCCCTGTTCTAAGGAGGTTCTACTCAATGAGAATCAAATCGCGCATTAGTCTCTCTGTGATCCATATTGTATTGTTGTTATCGTCGATTGCGTGCATCATTCCAATTGCACTAGTTCTCACGGCATCATTTACGAACGAAAATACGATACTTACGAAAGGATATTCCTTATTTCCGAGCGCTATCACTTTGGAAGCATATCGATTCGTTTTTAAAAATCCTGAACAAATTATTAATTCCTATGTTGTTACGATCTTTGTAACCGTAACGGGTACTTTGCTGAGCATCATGATCACAGCGATGGTTGCTTATGTGATATGCAGGAAGGATTTCTTTTTAGCGAATAAAATATCCTTTTTTATCTTTTTTACACTCTTGTTCAGTGGCGGTTTGGTGCCTTGGTATATTCTCATCTCTCGAATTTTGCATTTAAAGGATACGCCGTTCGCATTAATATTGCCCTATGTCGTAACCCCTTTTCTAGTCTTGTTAATGAAAGGATTTATGTCGACGATCCCATTTGCGTTAATTGAATCGGCGAAAATGGATGGCGCAAGCGAATATCGCGTATTTTTCTCCATTATTATTCCCGTTAGCAAATCCGGATTAGCGACAATAGCCTTGTTTTCAGTACTCATCTATTGGAACGATTACTGGTTAAGTTTGTTGTTTATTGACACAGGCAAGTATGTTAGTTTGCAGCTTTTGCTATATCGAATTATGTCTAACATTGATTTCTTAAATAGTGCGCTGGCCGTTGCGAATACATCTAATATCGTATTACCAAGCCAATCGGCTCGTTTTGCGCTGGCGGTCGTTGCTGCGGGTCCCATGTTGTTCATTTTCCCGTTTTTTCAACGCTTTTTTGTCAAAGGAATTACCGTCGGCTCCATTAAAGGCTAGAAGCTTAAAGCTGGTTTGACACCGCAAGGTTTCAAATAAATTTTATGATCCAGGGGAGGACAAACACATGAAAAAGAAGAGCATGAGGAAAGTAGCTGGAAGCGTATTGTCAATTGTCTGCGCAGTATCCTTAATTAGCGGATGCAGCAGCGGAAAAACGGAAGGCCCTACCTCAACGGTATCGCCGGCTGAGAGTTCGAAAAGCGGGGCAGAGGCATCCACTCCTGCTAAACTTGCTCCTGTGAATCTAACCATCTACAGAGTCGGGACACCACAGCCGGATGAAAAAGCTGTTGTCGAGGCCATGAACAAGATTACGAAAGAAAAAATCAATACGACGATCACATTGAACACCATTGACTGGGGCAATTACGACGACAAGATGAAAGTGATTATTTCGGCAGGCGAAGATTGGGATTTGACGTACACGGCTTCATGGACAAATAATTTTTATAACAATGTGGCGAAGGGAGCTTTCCTGCCGTTAGACGATCTTATGGATAAATATGGTCCGCATATTAAGGAAACAATTCCTGTTAAATTTTTTGACGGGGCGCGTGTAAATGGCAAGCTATATGGCATAACAAGCTATCAGATTATGGCGACAATGAAAGGATTTTCAGTCAAAAAGGATTTAGCCGATAAGTATAAACTGGATAAAACAAAGATCAAATCGTTACGTGATTTGGAACCATTTCTGGAAAATGTGAAGCAAAATGAGCCTGACATTGTGCCAACGACGAGCGGGGCATCGGTTTCCACAGAGTTTCTATCAAGAATGGATACCGGACTCTTTTATGATACCATTACAGGCGACACAGCCAATCCACTTGTGATTAATGTGAAAAATAACGATTTTAAAATTAAGAACTTGTATGAACTTCCGGAAACGATGGAACTGGCCAAAATGAATCGCGAATGGTACAACAAAGGATACATTCGCAAAGACGCAGCTACGATAAAAGATTATAAAGCGGAACAAAAAACGGGGAAATACGGGATGTTCCCAGCGGGAGCGGTGAAGCCTGGCAATGAAGGCGATACAAAAGGATGGGCAGGATACGATGTAACCGATGTTCAGTTAAGTCCGTCCTACGTTTCCAATACGAGTTTAATTTCATCTTTGGCGGCGATTAACCAAAATTCCAAAAATCCTGAACGCGCGATGATGTATCTGGATCTATTGTTTGCCGATAAAGAATTATATCAATTATTGTGTGTAGGCATTGACGGCAAGCATTACAAGAAAGTGGACGACAGAACCGTTGAATCCTTGCCAAACGGCGGATATAATCCGGGAACGGATTGGGAATTCGGCAGTCAGTTTAATATGTTCCTTCGCCCAGGGCAGCCTAAAGATGTGTGGGAGCAAACGAATAAAGTGAACAAAGAAGCGATTGTTTCCCCATTAATCGGCTTTGTTTTGAATCGTGATCCTATTAAAACCGAGATGGCTCAAATCGATGCGATTGTTAATCAGTATAACAGCGTAACGAATTCACTGCTAAACTTTGGATCTGCCGATCCGGAGAAAATTATGGCCGAAATCAACGATAAACTGAAGAAAGCAGGACTGGATAAAGTTACCGCAGAAGCTCAAAAGCAGCTGGATGAATGGCGCAAAGCAAACAATAAATAAGAATCAAACGACCGCTCGTAGCGTATAGAAGCTATTGAGCGGTTGGTTTTCCATAAAGTGGATTTTTCTTTTCAACTTAACTGGTTTGCTATATCATGTATGTACAAGGGTTATTAGGAGGTTAGCGCTCGTGAGCCAGATAAAACTGCCTCGGACTATGTTCATTCGTATGTTTACTTCATTTACGCTTGTTTTTATCTGCATCTTACTGGCGCTTTCCTATATCTTATATGTTAATTTTCAAAAAATTGGCGTGAACTTCGTTTCTGCTGCAAATTCGAATGCGCTGTCGCAAATCAGTTACAGTGCAACTTATTTGAACGAAGCTTCGAAAACGTTCGCCATTTCTTTATTGACCAATTATCGGGTACAGTCGGTCATGTATAATGCGAAAAATGATTATGAAGATATCCAGGAAGCTTTGGAAGATGTATCCAAGTTGAAAAACGCGAATCAATTCGTTCATTCCGTCTATGTTTATAATGGAACGAACAACCAAATATACTCGACTTGGCTTCAATCCAGCAATACCAAGGATTCTTTTTTTGATCAAGGCTTAGTTACTATTATTGATCAGAAGAAGCAAGTCACAAGAGGGAAGTTTTACCCTGTATTGAGGAAAATTCCGGTCTTTATTTCGGCTGATGGGAAAGATATTGACAGCAATCAGAAGATGAGCGTCTTGACTTATATTTTCTATGAGTATGAGGATACGGCAGATCGCGTAAAGGGCGCTATTGTTGTCAACGTGAAAGTGGACTACTTGAAAGAATTAATTCATTCGCTTTCCTCTAGCGGAAAAAATGAAGGAAGTACATGGATCGTAGACCAGAACGAACAACTGATTCTTGGCAACATGGAGCAATTATCGACGGCTGAAACAGCGGCTGTTCTTCAGCCCATCCAAGAAAGCGGCAAGGATGCTTTTTTTTCAACAACGATTCAAGGAAAGAAACATTTGATCACCTACGTAACATCCGAAGCTCTAAACTGGAAATTTATTCATATTGTTCCTTATTCGATTATTTTTCAAGATATGGAGCGGCTTGGTTGGATTACGATAGCTTTTTGTCTAGGCGTGTTGATTCCGGGCGTATTGATTGTATTTTATTTATCCAAAAAATTATACTCCCCTATACGTGGTTTGATGGGTAAAGTCTCGGAGCTGCCTCGTTTTCCGTCTTCGGTCGAAAATAGGGATGATATTGGATACTTAAACGATGTCATCTCAATGGCCATTCAGCAGAACGAATTAATAAATGGTGAAAAAAAGACAGCCTTTTTCTCTCGTAGATTAGAATTCATGCGAAGGCTGGTCAGTCATTCCTCGGATGATTGTCCTCCGGATCTACAATCAAGTCTTAACCATTTTAACATAGGTTTGCTGGCTGATAGGCGTCATTTTGCCATTATTTTAATGATCGATCGTTATGAGCAATTCTTGAGAACTTACAGCGCCGCAGATCAACAACTCTTTCGTTATGCAATCGGAAATGCAGCGGAAGAAATAGCGTCGCGTTCTACGAATAATTGTGCGGTTGATCTGGGTGATGAAGTTGTTTTGGTTCTGGAGGCTTCCGACGAATCGTATGAGAAACAGCTTCGCGATATTAGTCTCATCATTGCGGAACTTCAAAACTGGATTCAAAGCAATCTCAAACTTTCGATGACAGGCGTAATCGGGTATTCGGTCAAACAGCTTCAGGATATATCGATTTCTTATCAAGAAGCCGTTCAGTTTAGCAAGTACAGGTTCATTTTTGGACAAGGTTCGATCATTTCCTCGGATAATTTAAAACACATGAAAACGGATGATTTCCGGCCGCCGCTCCAACTGGAGAAAACATTCGACGAACTCCTTGTTTATGGGAAGTATGAGGAAGCGATTCAAGCCTATGAACAGATTGTGGCCTATTTGAATCATTATTCCTACGATATTGTCATTAGTTACTTATATTATTTGGCATTTAATATCTATAAGCGGATCAAAGAAATAGAATTAAATGGATCAACGACTTTCAACATCCAATATAGTACGTTTGTTCATATGATTAGCAGGATGGAAACGATTGGAGAAATTAATGCCGAGTTCCATGTTCTTATTCGCCAAATCGCCGAAAGTATGTTGGAGTCCAAGGTAAACCGCAATCAACAGATCGTAAGTAAAGTCATCGGAATCATAGAATCCAATTATATGGATAAATCGTTATGTCAGGATAGCATTGCTTTATTATTGAACTTGTCAAAGTATCACTTGGGGAAAATATTTCGAAATGTTCAAGGTAAAGCCATTGCGGAATGGTTGATGGATTATCGATTGAGTATTGCAGCAGAACTAATTACAAAGCCAAATACCAACGTGGCTGAGATTTTGGATAGAATCGGTTGGGAGAATCAAAATTATTTCTATAAGATGTTTAAGACGAAATATGGAGTTACGACGACGGAGTACAAGTTGCGGAATACGTCAAGTAAAAACAAGGTGTATGAGAACGGATAAATGAAAGAAGGCCGCCGATGATAGCGAATTGGCGGCTTTTTCATGTAATTATTTAAAATGCCCGTACAAAATTTTCGGAAAATTGCTTAAATATGGAGAATTTACTGTTGATTTAATAGAAATCGCTCTTTTTTGATGTTTACATGAAAAAACAGATGGAATATGTTGGGGCGAGGAGGTGAATGTAAGGGTTTACATTATGAATAGCATAACTTGTATGAATCAGGTTGGTCAGAACAACATAAAGCGAGCTCCGCCACGGCTGGCATTATCTCTGGGGAGACCTACACCATTATTGCCAAACATAGCGGCTTAACCGTAGGCGTATCAGGGGCAAACAATACCCTGGAAGGCTCTTCAGTTATTCAAGGATCGGATGCCAGCTTGGACGAAGCGAAATGGGAAATCACGAATTTGGACGGCCTCATTATCCCCACTGCCTGCAGGAGGGCCATATACGCTTACAATTGGAGGAGGAGGCTATAAGAAGACGATTGAAGGCGTATATGTGGGTGATGTATTCGTGCTTGCCGGACAGTCCAACATGGAGTGGAACTATTCCTTTTCGACCTGGTCTGCGCCATACGTCCCTCCCCTTCCCACAAACCCCATGATTAAACACTTCTCGCTAGCTAAAATCGATGCCAACAAAGCTAGTTTCAATGTTCCGTATAATACTCATGTTGCCCCGATAACCTAATATCAAGTAGCCGGAGTGTTGTGGTATCAAGGGGAGAGTGACTCTGTCCCAGGAGCAGAAGCCATGTATACGGAAGCCTTCCTAACGTTAATCAATGATTGGCGGAAACAATGGGGCCAAGCCGACCTGCCCTTCTTCTATGCGCAGTTGGCACGTTTCAAACGAGGGGATTTCATGGCTGTGCGTGAAGCTCAACGTCTTGCGTTAAAAAATGTAACGAACAAAACTAAGCTTGGCATGGTTGTTACATTGGACACTGACCTAGGTTTTTCTAACGACCTTCATCCGCCAAACAAAGATATAGTCGGCAAGCGGATGTCTTTGATGGCAAAGAATATGATTCTGGGTCAGTCCTCGGTCGTGTTCACAGGTCCGTTATTCAAGAGCGCAACCATAAACGGCAATAAAATCAATGTTGAATTTGAAGCAAACTCCATCGGCGGCGGCCTCATGATCAAGGACGTATACGGACAAACGAGCGGCGGGACCCTGAAAGAATTCGAGATTGCGGGTTCGAATGGGATCTTTACATCGGCCACAGCGGTGATCAATCCTTCAAACAACACCGTCGAGGTAGCAGCAGCTTCAGCCAGCCCTTTTACAGCAAAGCATTAACGACCGAAAGCCTAACCGCTTGTCAAGTCGAGCTTTTGAAGTGAATAACATTTGATATGCTGTTCACTGATGACGCTAGAAACATAAAAGGAGGAGATGTTATGAAAAAAGTAGGTTTGATAAGCATGCTTGTTAGTTCTCTCCTTGTAACAAGTCTGATTTCAGTAGGACCATCGAATCAAGCCCATGCAAATGTAGGAAGTACACCGCTGCCTGTTCAGAAAACAGGCAATTGGGATGATTTGAAAATCAATTGGACAACGCCAGCCAGCGGGACAGATTTTAATGGAGCACCCGTCGGGAATGGTTACTTCGGCGCTAAAGTTTCAGGAGGTGTAGCTACCGAAATTCTTCAACTTAACGATAAAACGTTTCATTCCGGCGAACCTTTCAATAATACGAATCCAAGTCGTAAAACAGCTCTGGATGCTACAAGAAGTTTGCTTGCTGGGGCTGATACAGCTACGACAGTAACGTATCGCGAAGAGAAATTGAAATTAGCTGATACGGCAGCAAAAGGGATGTGGGGATCGGTGCAAATGTCCAACTTTCTACCGATTGGCAACATCATCCTGGATGTCCCGAATACAGCAGGATATACAGACTATGATCGAGAGCTTCATCTGGATAAGGCGATGGTAACAACAAAGTATAAAGTGGGAAACACGACGTATACGCGTGAAGTATTTGCCAGCCACCCGGATCGCGTTATGGTGATACGAATGACCAATGACGCAGGCCTGCCGATGAGTATGACGGCCAAGATGGCGCTGCCGTTGCAAATGAACACGCACGGAACGGTATCTTCATCAGGCAATGAGATCCAGATGACAGGAACAGCCCCTTACAACGAGAACGCAAACGCGTGGGCAAACGGGAGAGGCATGACGTTCGACGCTCGTCTTCGCGCCAGAACGACGGGAGGAACGGTTACCGCATCTGGGGGTAATTTGAACATTTCAGGCGCTGCGGTCATCGAACTTCTGTATGCCGACGCAACAAGTTACAAAGACCCATTCACCAATCCGAATCCAAGCCAAGGCGGCGCTAATCCTACGCCAATCGTAACTAGTATTATGAATACGGCTTTTGCCAAAACCTACAATCAGCTCCTGAATGCCCATCAGACCGATTATCGGAGTTTGTTTCGCAGGTTATGGACGGAAGTAAACGGCAATTCAGGCGCTTCCAGACCTTACACGCTTACCTACCAGTACGCCCGTTATGTTATGATTGCTGCTTCTAGGGCCAATACATTCGATCGTCCTCTTAATCAGCAGGGCATGTGGAATTACATGTGGAATCCTCACTCATGGGGGGCGCATTTTTTTAATGAAAACGTAGAAAAAACGTATGCGTTAATTGAGACAGGGAATCTTTCTGAAAATGGCGATCCGCTCTGGAAGTATATGAAAAACTTAGCTGTAAACGGGGAGAAAAACGCGAAAGCCGATTTCGGCTTTGACGGGTGGTTTGTACCCCACTCCTCCGATGTTTGGGCAAAATCAGAGCTTAGTGCAGGTGACAATGAATGGGCGATTTGGCCTACGGGCGGCATGTGGCTCCTGTTTAATATGTATGATCACTATCGGTTCACACAGGACAAATCGTTTCTGCGCGACACGGCGTTCCCCCTTATGATAGGTTCTGCAGAATTTGCACTGGATTTACTTGTTCCAAACAAGGATGGCTATCTGGTTACATCGCCTTCTACTTCTCCCGAAGCGAAATATGTACTGTCGGATGGAACAAAGATTGCCGTCAGTCAAGGTTCGACGATCGATATGACGGTAATTCGAGAGTTGTTTGAAAATGTCCTCGAAGCGGGGAGTATATTGGAAGCAGATTCTCCTGCGGATGTTGATTTGCTGGATCGTGTTAGAACAGCCTTGCCGAAATTGCTGCCATATCAAATTGGAAATAGCGGTGAAATCAAGGAATGGAACAATGACTACGCTAACTCTCAACCTAGCCACCGCCATGCCTCTCATTTAATTGGCGTCGGTTTCCTTGATCAGATTACGAAGCGTAGCACGCCAGATTTATTTAATGCCGCTAAAGTTTCATTGACCATGCGCGGATCGGGCGGATACCATCCGGATAGCGCGTACATGTGGGCACGTCTTAATGATGGGGATAAAGCTGTCCCCCTTGCAGACGTTTATCCGACAGGTGTATGGGTGAACGAATGGCAAGTAAGAGCCGCCTATTATCCAGAATTGTTTGTGCAAAGTCATACCGGAGAAATTGAACTGCTCCCTTCGCTGCCTTCAGCCTGGACCAGTGGCGAAATAACGGGTGTGAAAGCGAGAGGCGGGTATGAACTCAGCATCAAATGGGCAAACGGTCAACTTGTATCCGCTCAAATCGATTCCCCGAACGGCACGGTTCCTGTAGTCCGGTATGGCAATCAGTACTTGAATCCGTTTACGGATTCGCGGATTACATTCGTGCGCGGAAACAGTCAATCTGCATTCAACCAAATTGAAGCGGAAAACTATGATAGACAATCAGGCGTACAGCTTGAGAGCGCCTCAGATAAAGGTACGGGTTATGATCTCACATCGATTGATAATAACGACTATACCGTCTATAACAATGTAGATTTTGGAAGCGGTGCCGCTTCATTCTCCGCCAGGGTGGCGAGCAACGGACCCGGAGGGACCATTGAGTTCCGCTTAGGGAGTGTGGCGGGTACACTGGCCGGCACTTGTACGGTTCCGTCTACCGGAGGATGGCAAATTTGGCAAACGGTTAGTTGCGGAGTAACGGGCGCCACGGGCGTGCAGACCGTATACCTTGTGTATAAGGGAGCTAGCGGTCCTCTCTTTCATCTGAACTGGTTCCAATTCAGCCAATCGGCTATGGTTGGAGGCGTGTATAAACTTATTCATGCAGGGAGCGGAAACCTTGCAATGGACGTGAAAGGAAATGCAACGGCGAATGGGACAGCAGTCATTGTGTCACCAGATAACGGTGCCGCTGGCGAGCAATGGAATATCAGCGACAATGGCGATGGCACGTTCAGGCTGCTCGGCAGTCCAAGCGGAAAAGCGTTGAATGTATTCGGAGGCTTAACAGCTGACAACTCGAAGACCGTTATATGGCCCTATTCCGGCACAAGGAACGAAAGGTGGCAATTCACAGCGAATACGGATGGTACTTATACGTTAATTGGCGTTCAAAGCAGCAAACCATTGGATGTGTTTCTAAGCGGCACGGAATATACGGTGGTTATTAAGACGGCGAACAGTGCGGCGAGTCAGAAGTGGAGACTTGTCAAATTGCAGTAATGATATTGGCTTGTTTAAAAGGGTGCCCGTCAGGGCACCCTTTTTCAAAAATGCTTATTTTTGAAGAATTTGTTGATAGTTTTATAGAAATCACCTTGTTTTGATGTTTACGTGAATAAACAGATGGAATATGTTGGGGGAAGGAGACGCAACGGTTTATGAGAGCTTCCGTTATCGTCGACGATACGTTGAAATTCAATTATTCGGCAAGAACAAAGAATTACACTGTTTTAACAACGTTTATCCCATTTATCTCGGCTTGCAAATTGATTATACTGAGCATTATTGATCTGACCTGAGCTAATGATAATGGACTATGGTTCTTAATTACGTAGGCACAAGAGGAAAGGAATGAATAATTTGCGTCAACGACTCAGCATGGATAAGGACTGGTTGTTTCATCTAGGTGAAGTTGATGTTCCTGTTAACAAATCGCATAACAGTATTTATGGCAGGGCTAAAGCGGGAGGCGCCATTGGACCCGCCGGCATGGAGTGGAATGATGCGAATTGGGAAACCGTGCAACTTCCGCATGATTGGTCGTATCAGCAGCCATTCGACCGGGAAAATGGTGTGCCCAATTTCGGCTTTAAACCGCGTGGCATCGGCTGGTATCGAAAGAAATTCAGATTGCCTGCAGAGGATCTGGGAAAGCAATTGATGTTGGAGTTCGACGGCATCGCAACCGAAGCTTCGATCTATTTGAACGGAAGCTTGTTGGAAAGGAACTATAGCGCGTATACCAGTTTTACAGTAGATATCTCGGATCGGGCCTACTACGGTGATCGTCCCAACGTGCTGGCCATCCGCGTAGATGCTACAGAAGCCGAAGGATGGTGGTACGAGGGAGCCGGTATTTATCGTCATGTCTGGTTAACGACAAAAATGCCGCTGCACATTGCAGAACGCGGGGTCTGGGTCAGACCGGAGAAAATAAATGATACGCACTGGCAGACACATATTGAAACTGTCGTTGGCAATGAATTGGAATACGATGTGAATTACACGTTAACGACGTATATTCAAAATGCCAAAAATGATGTGGTTAAGAAAGCCAGAACGGAGTCTAAATGTGCCGCAGGCAGCAAAATTACAGTCGTTCAGCAGTTAATCGTGACCAATCCTGACATATGGGATATTAATACGCCTCATCTTTATCAAGTACATTCCGTTCTAACGATAGAAGGACAACTTTATGACACTCAGGTGACTTCTTATGGCTACAGAACGATTCGCATTTGTCCCGACCAAGGGTTTTTTCTGAATGAAAAACCATTGAAATTAAAAGGAACATGCAACCATCAAGATCATGCCGGTGTTGGCGTAGCGCTGCCTGATGGACTGCAGGAATACCGAATTCGGCGACTCAAGGACATGGGCAGCAATGCGTATCGTGCGGCGCATCACAATCCGACACCGGAACTATTGGACATTTGCGACCGGCTGGGCATGCTTGTAATGGATGAAAATCGCAATTTCGAAACTTCCGGAGAAGGCCTGCGCCAACTTGAAAATATGGTCACCCGCGACCGCAATCATCCTTGTGTGGTGTTCTACAGTCTGTTCAATGAAGAACCGCATCAAGGAACGCCAATTGGCCGCCGTATGGTTAAACGAATGATGCGGACGGTCAAGCGTTTGGATCCGACTCGCCCTGTTCTTGGAGCTCTGAACGGCGGGGTGATGGAGGACGAAGGAACGGCAGACATTATGGAGATCACAGGGTTCAACTATATGCATGCGGGCTATGATAAATTTAGAGCGAAGCATCCCGCGCAGCCGATCATCGGTTCTGAGACCGTAAGCGCGTTCTCAACACGCGGCAACTATGCAAACGATTCGATCAAGCAAGTATTTGACAGCTACGATCAAGAGAAGGCACCGTGGGGAGCTACGGTGCGAGAAGCCTGGCAAGCGGTAGCTACTCGTGATTTTGTGATGGGGACTTTCGTGTGGACGGGCTTTGATTACCGTGGGGAGCCGACACCCTATGAATGGCCCAGCATTAACACACACTTTGGTATTATGGATACCTGCGGCTTCCCCAAAGATGCGTACTATTTATATCAAGCGTATTGGCTCGATGAACCGATTCTTCACATGTTGCCGCATTGGAATTGGCAAGGACGAGATGGGCAGCCAATTAAGGTAATGACGCATACTAACTGCGAAGAAGTGAGCTTATATGTGAATGGCCAATTTATCAGTAGAGAGCATGTTGACCTATACAAGCAATTGGAGTGGGAGGTTCCTTATGAGCCGGGAATTGTACGTATGGAAGGCTACAACAACGGTCAACTTGTGAAGGTGACGGAAATTGCAACGACGGGTGAAACCGTTGCACTCCGCTTGGAATTGCAGAAACCCTATCTCCATGGTGACGGGAAGGATGCCATTGCCGTTAATGTGTACGCGATCGATGCACAGCAGCGCTTTGTTCCGACAGATACCCGGTTTGTAGCGTTCACGCTTAGTGGTTCTGGTAAAATACTAGGCGTTGGCAACGGAGATCCGAATTGTCACGAGGCCGATGCCGCTCAGTCAAGAAGTTTATTTGCCGGCTGCTGCCAGCTCATTGTGCAAAGCCTCCATGGTACTGAACCCATTGTGCTACGAGCGGAAGCAGAAGGCTTGGCGCCGATGACGTGGGTCATCCAAGTGAAGGAAGCATCCGAGCCCCCTCACATCGCTTCTGTCAGGGAAACCTATGTGAATGACTGGTATGTAACGCAGGAGCCATACAGCGAAAGGCCTGATCCTCTTATGATCATGGATTCGACGGATATGAACACTTGGGAGAAAGTAGATGTCAGTTATGGCGCCTTGAATATGCTGAAAGGGATCGCTGGGTACGTTGTGTTTCGGAGCCAGCTGCGCTTGTCGGATCAAGCTAAGTCTAGTAGCAACACCCTTCGGTTTAATGCAATTCAAGGTGATGTTGAAGTCTATGCGGATATGGAATTGCTATTGGTGGCATCGCTCGATGAGCCGGCTTCACTGGAAATTCCGTTGCGAGAGGTGAATTTAAAAGGAAAAAATGCAGTCACGTTATCAGTGCTAGTTCACATGACGGAGCAGATGAGTAAGCCAGGTATTAGCAGTTCAGTCTGTTTATTGACTTAGCAAGATTCTCCAAGTGTAATCTCTGTATTCCCTGATTGAGCCCCCCTTCAATTATCCTGAAAACCCGGCTGCGCAACTTGGCTCCCCGCGAAGATCAGCTGCTATATTAAAAAAACGAAGAAGGCTGCCGATGATAGTAAATTGGCGGCCTTTTTATGTTAGGCTTATTTGTTGAATGAGAAGAAGGGGATGAACGACAATGAAGGTTTCTCGATCTTGCCTACGAATTGAATTACGCACAATGTCATGTCGAGATATGAGATTTTTTGTCGAATCCAAAATGAGAAAAAGGACATTTCCTCAGAATAACCGAATGTAAGGTGAGAAAGACAGCAAAAGTATTTTGACATGACGGGGTGCCCAGGATGAAGTTGTTTGCTAAACCGTGGACGTTTTCGGCGACGCTCCATGTTTTGTTAGTTGTGATGGTGGTGTTCCCCATCGTGATCATTTCGACCATGATTCTGCAAGTTTATAAACGAGATCTGCTGCAGCAAACGACAGAACGTTCGCTGCAGACGCTGCATGCGGTCACTTATTCTGCCCAACAAGAGATTAGCAAAATTGAGTATGTGACGGCGGCAGTCGGCGTCGATCGGGATATTTTATCGATTGCGACTGAGTTGCATCAAGCGGATGAAAGCAATCGCTATACGTACATTAATGCGATGGAACGTGCGCTAAGTCGATATACGTATTCGATGTCAAGCCAACTTCTGGCGATTCATTTTTTTTATAAAGACGGCGGCGTATATTCATTCCAGCAAAATCTGTCCACGGATGAGCAGGAGGTTCGCGCCATGGAGTGGTATCGGAGAACGTTGAAGCAAACGGATAACGTACAGTTTCTAGGCCTGCAGCGTATGAAGCTGTTTGGCCAGACCGAACCGGCAGGGTTATCGGCGGCCATTGCCCCGAGCGCTTTTCATACGTTGAGCGACGTTGAAATGGTTTGTTTTACATTAAATGAAGAAGCGTTCGAAAAAATTTTTCTGCAGCAGCCCTATGATAAATCAGCGTTTGTTATTGTGACCGGGGAAGGGCAAGTGATTGCATCAAGCAGCAACTGGGATGAAACGAGTGTCAGTCTGGCACGGCTTGAGCAAATAAAATCAGCTAGTGAAGGGCATTTTATCGATAAAGCCAGCGAGACGGAGATGCTTGTCACGTATGCGGCGGTTGGGCAAACAGGGTGGAAAGTCGTGCATGAAATTCCGTATAGCGAGTTGACTGCCAATTATAACCGAATTTATAAGATCGTACTGCTTGCTACCTTTGCTGTGATTGCGGTATTTTTGCTCATTTCATTCTATTTGGTGAAAGGCCTTACGAGACCCATTCATGTGCTGGTACGCAAGATGTCCCTGGTCATGGAAGGGGATCTGAATGCCAAAATCGGCACATCGGGCATCGCCGAGATGGCTACGCTTGGACGCACATTCAATCATATGCTGGACCAGATTAAGTTGTTGATTCGCCAGCGCGAAGAAGAGGAGCAAATGAAGCGGAAGGCGGAGTTCGCTGCCTTGCAATCGCAAATCAACCCGCATTTTCTCATTAATACGTTGAATGCCATTAAGCTGATGGCGCTCATCAGCAAGGTGGATAATATTCGGAACATGACCAATGCCTTGATGCGGCTTGTTTCTTCTTCTTTTAACCGGGGAGGCATTCTTACGCGCTTTTCCGATGAAATCGAAAATTTAAAGCATTATTTATACATCATGGAAATCCGCTATGGCCATAAATTTGAAGTCGAATGGCAGATTGATCCGCAGGCGGAGTCAAAATATTTGCTCAAGCTGCTGCTGCAGCCGGTTCTGGAGAACAGCATTGTACACGGGATGGCGGGCAAGGAATCGCAAGGTAAAATCGTCATTGCAGCTAATGTTCATGAAGGCAGCTTGTACATCGTCATTGTGGATAACGGTGAGGGAATGACCGAGGAACAGCTAACGCAATTCCGAGCAAAAAGCAGCCCGCATACGTTCTCGGGAATGGGGTTTGCCAATGTGCACCACCGTATTCAGCTGCATCACGGGGAGGATTACGGCTTAACCCTGGCTGCGAATGAACCGGAGGGAACGAAGGTCACGATGAAAATTCCGCTTATTTTTAAAAATAAAGATGAGGAGTCGCTGTAGTTCAAAAAAGATCAACTCTATAGCCGAAAAGATCATTTGGATGCGTTTACATAGCGGGTATGATAAGAGTAGAACAAATGATTATAGAATCAATCATTGGAGGGGTAACGAAGATGGGCAAAAGAAGATTAATGGGTACCGCATTAGTTAGTGGGATCGTGATGTTGAGTGCATTAACAGGCTGCGGCAAAGATGCGGCTACACAGCCAGCAGCATCGACCAAGCCGGCTGAAACCCAAGCGGCTGCTGCGCCAACTGCGAAACCGGCTGATCCGGTTAAGCTGAAACTGGCGATGTGGGATGCCAAGGGAGACATTACGTTTTGGCAGGAGAAAGTGAAAGATTACACCAAATTAAAACCGAATGTCACCGTAGAAGTGGAAAAAGTGCCGGACAACGGCGGCCAATATTTAAAGGTTCGTTTAGCTGCAAATGATTTACCTGATCTGTTCTACCTGAAACCGGCCCATATGCAAATTTATAAGCAGTCGCTGCTTCCGCTCGATGACCTGAACGGGGCCAAAAATAATAAATTCCCGGCAAAAATCGATGGAAAAATATTGGGAGCACCACTCGTTTCCTTCTCCGAATTCGTTTACTTCCATCCCAGCGTTTTCAAGGAATTGAACCTGGAAGTACCAAAAACATTACCTGAGTTGATGTCAACGATGGAGAAAATTAAAACAAACGGCAAATACACGCCGATTGCCATCGGAGGTAAGGAAGATTGGACGTTCTATCCGTTCATGGAATTCGGACCGCATATCCTCTCCGGGGATGAGAATTACTTGGCTACTTTGGCGAAAACACCTGAACCGTTTGGCGATGGCAGCACATTTGATAAAGTCGGAAAAGTGATTAAAGAAATGTCGAGCAAAAAACTGGCAGGACCAGATGCGCTCTCGATCTCCTTCGATCAATCCACGCAATTGTTCGAATCGAAGAAGGCGGCAATGATTGCTGCCGGTCAATGGTACTACGGTGATTATGTGAACCGTGTAAAAACGGACGATGACGTTGGCGTATTCCCGCTTCCTTTCAGAAGCACAGAAAGCGAGCCGTTAACGGCTATGACGTTGTCCGATATGAATATCGGGATCAACAAGAACAGCAAAAACGCAGCGGAAGCTAAAGCCTTCTTTGAGTGGATGTTCAGCAAAGACGTTTATCAAAGTTATATCAATAACGCTCAACAGTTCTCCACCATCAACGGCGTGAACTCGGAAATTCCTTTCTTCAACAAATGGACGGAAAAGTATCCGTTTAAACCGTTCATTTACAATGCGACAGATGAGGCTTTTGCGAAAGTAAGCGGCGCAGCTCAATTTGATTTCAAAAAAGCAGCACAAGAAATTTACTCTGGCAAACCGATCGAAACCGTGGAAAAAGACTTAAACAACAAGTGGAAAAAAGCGGTTGAATCGAACAAATAAGTTTGGAAGAGAGGGCACTACCTAGGCGACTGGCATAGTGTCTTCTCTTATATACAGGAGTGATCATATGAATTATCGCATGCAGCAAAAAGTCGTAATTTTCTCGTTTTTACTTATACCGGTTTCACTCTTGCTGTTATTTCTTATCTATCCGACGCTGCAGTTATTCCGCTACAGTTTCACAAGCTGGGATGGCTACAGCCCTAGCTTCAAGTACATCGGCTTCGAGAATTATGTCCGGATGTTGTTTGATTTCCCTGAAGCGTGGCAAGCGATTAGGAATAACGGTGTGTATTTTTTGCTCCATACCATCGCTATTCCACTCGAATTGACGACAGCCGTGCTGCTGAACAGAGTGCTGCGTGGGAGTGCATTCTTTCGTTTTTCCGTGCTAATGCCTTACATTATTAACGGGATTGCTGTGGCATATATGTTTAGCTACATTTACAACCCAATTAATGGTCCGCTGAACGAGTTGTTAAAGGCAGTCGGGCTGGAATCATGGATTCAAAGCTGGCTGAGCGACTCCAACGTCGTTAATTATTCCTTAGTGGTTGTCTCGCTTTGGCGTTACAGCGGTGTGCATGTTGTCTTGTTTCTAGCCGGTCTGCAGTCGATTCCGAAGGATCTGTATGAAGCGGCTGAAATCGATGGAGCGAACTTTTGGCAGCAGCAGCGTTTTGTTACACTGCCAGGCATCCGTCGGGTCGTAGAAATCATCTTGTTTATGAATGTATCAGGAGCTCTGCTGCAGTATGATATACCGCTTGTCATGACAAATGGCGGTCCGGGAAGCGCAAGCTCGACATTTGGTTTATATTCGCTTCAAACGGCGTTTACGTATAACAATTACGGTTTGGCCTCCTCTATGGCCGTTATGCTCTTGTTATTAATTATTAGTTTTTCAGCGCTGCAGGCTTGGATTGTGAAAGACAGGAGTGAAGCTTGACATGGAACGTACACAGCTATTGAAACAAACCTACAAGCCGGAAGTGCCGAGCAGGACTCGTTCGATGAGCACACAGCGATTAGTTGGCCATATCGTTTATTATGTTTTGTTTACTTTAATGGCAGCAATCGTGTTCGTCCCCATTTTGCTGGTCGTATTTGGTTCTTTTAAAACAAATCTGGAGCTGGCCGAAACGTCGCCTTTTTCGCTGCCCCAAAGCTTTCTCCATATCGATAACTACGTCAGCGCCTTGAAAGAGGGCAATATGATACGCGGTTTGGGCAATTCTGTGCTGCTTGTTGTGTTGAGTATGCTCGGGAATATGCTGCTCGGTACGATGACAGCTTATGTGCTTAATCGTTTTCAGTTTCGGATGAAAAAAGTGATTCTCATGATGTTTATGGCTGCCATGATCATTCCGGCCTATACGACGGAAATTGCCAGGTTTCAGCTCATACATGCTCTGGGTGTCTACAATACACTGGGCGCGCCACTGCTGATTTATATCGGAACCGATATTATGCAGATCTACATTTATATGCAGTTTCTCGAAAAGATTTCCGTACAGCTCGACGAGAGTGCGATGTTGGATGGCGCCTCTTATGTGCGCATTTTCCGCTCGATTATTTTCCCGTTATTGCTGCCAGCAACGGCTACACTAGCTATACTAAAAAGTGTTACAATAATGAACGATATCTTTGTCCAACAGTTATACATGCCTAGCGCGAAATTGGCGACGTTGGCGACCTCATTGACAGCGTTTGTCAGCACACGCAGTTCCGATTTATCACAGCTTTGCGCTGGGATTATTATCGTGCTGCTGCCTAGCGCCATTTTCTACATCGTGTTTCAACGTTATATTTTCAAAGGTCTCATGGATGGGGCTGTTAAAGGATAAGGTGGAAGCAGTCAACTTGGCCAATGGAGGATGAATCGGTTGCTTAAAATGATGATTGTTGACGATGAACCGCTTGTTCGCCTTGCGCTTCAACATATGATCGATTGGCCGAGTATGGGCATCGTGGTCGAAGTCGAGGCTGCTGACGGAGCGGAGGCACATGACATTCTGAAGCAGCGTGGCGATATCGATCTCATGCTCCTTGATATCGAGATGCCGAGGCTTAGCGGAATTGAACTGCTGCGGGCTTACACGCCTGTTAAGGAAAAGCGGAGACCCGTCACGATCATGTTAAGTGCCTATAGCGATTACAGCTACGTGAGGGAAGCCTTTTTGCTTGGTGCTATTGATTTCATCGTGAAGGCGGATATGGATGAGGAACATCTTGTGCCTGTCATTTTGAAGGCGGTCAACGAACTGAGTAAAGAGGAACCTCCGTTAAATTCGCTGCCGACAAGTGAGATTGAAGATGATATTGACGCGAAAAGTGAAATTCTTCGACAGCTCATCACGTTAGATCCGAATCAGCAGGAAGAGGCGACTGCCGTAGCAACAACAGGTATTCACGAATGGCTTGGTGAAGTGAATCAGTTGGTTGCCGTTATGACCGTTTCGCAAGGTTCACTTGGCAGCAGGCAGGAACGAAGCTTGAATGATGCGAAAACGCAGCGTTTTATTACGCAGTCGGTACAGACCGTATTGGACGCTATGTCGATTCGGCACTTCATCTACCGGAAAAGCCGAACGGAATACGTGCTTTTCTGCACCTTGGTCCAATATCGAAGCGAAAGCGTGATACGCGAAAAGGTGCAATCTGCTTTCACCATGATGCAAACCCGGCTGATTCAGTATGTGAACGTGTCGATCTCGATCGGTGTGAGTGAACTGGCCAGCGGAACGAAACATTGGTACCGTCTGCACCAACAGGCAGCACATTTGGCGGCGATGAGCTTTTATGCCGGATGGAACAAAGTGTTTTATCCTGAAAGCTGTATGGATCAGGGAAGATCTGGAGCTGGAGCCGGAGCTGGTGGGAATGCCGGTCAGGACCACGTTCGCAAGCTGCAGCTAACGCTGAAAGCGAATGGGGCAGCCATCACTCAACTGCTCGAACAGGACAATTCGGAGTTGTGGGGCAAGGAGTTTGAGCAAATGCAGCTGCTGCTCGGGCAAACATGGGGATGGCGGCCTCAGGATGTTCAGGCTGCACTAGAGAATTTGCTCTGGGAGCTGGGAGGCTTATTGCACCGCAAAGGGATACGTTGGGATGAGCTGGAGGAAGAGCTTCAGCATCCTTTTGAATATATGAGAAGTTTGGAGACTTTGGAGGAAACGAAAAGCTGGCTGTATCGCATTTGCACAAATTTGTACAGCTGGCTTCATGGGAAGGAAAAAGCGGATAGCAGCTACAGCATCGTGGTGGCGACGGCTAAGCAATTCCTTGATCTTCATTATATGGAAGACGTCAACCTGGCGTTGATCAGCGAGATGGTGGGCGTTAGCGAAAGCTATTTGAGCAAGCAGTTTACGAAGGAAGTCGGCAGCAATTTCATTCAGTACTTAACGCATTTGCGTATCGAAGAATCCAAGCGATTGATGAAAAAGAAGGGCTTTAAGATTACCGACATAGCCGAAAGCGTCGGTTATTTGAATGTTGAGCATTTCAGCCGTATGTTCAAAAAAACGACGGGGTACAGCCCTAAGCTGTACCGGGAGAGTTTGTTGAAGTGAGGTTGGGGCGCGAGGCGTGAAGTGCGGAGTTGCGAATGCTGAGTGCAGAATGCCGAGTGCCGTGAGCTGAGTGTTGAGAGCCGTGAGCGAATGCAAGTGCAAGTACGGAGTGCAAAGCGCAGAGTGCACAGTGAAATGCAAATAAGGGAACGCTAGAGTGCTATTTCAACGATATTAGCCATTAGAGCGAGCTAGAGGGAACTGAGGTCCACTATTTCGGCATTTCGCCTGAATAGTGGACCATTTAGCAGAAATAAGACCCTGTAGTTCCGCTCATCGTGAAAATCTACATGGTATCTTTGAAATAGAGGACGTCAGTTCTCTTAGGATCTCCCCTAGCGGAAATCTCCGCTAGTCTTTCTTTGTCTAGTTGGGTGGAAAGTTGCAGCATGGTGAGTACAGTGGTTGGATTGTGGAAGGTGGGTAAAGTAGCTTGATATTCAGAGCCCCCCTGGGAAAGGAAAGGGAAGGGAAGGGAGGGCAAGGGAGCGCAGGGCTCAAAGAATAGCGTTCGTCCTACGACGATGACGTTTATTCCTGTATGTCATCTATGATATAAGTCGTATCGCGCAATGTTGTGGCACATTTTTCCGAACGACTAAAATAGGAGAAAAATCAACTTTTTACGTAAATTTTTCAATAGTTAGAAGAAAAAACTGCTGCTACGATTTGTATTGTTCGCTGGTAAGGAAACACAAATACAGAAAGGGTGATAGTTTTGCGCAAATTTTTGAAGGCGCTTCTCAAAAAGAAAGCTTTATTAAGTGTCATGATGGCGGCGACTTGAACGGAGACAGCAAAGTATCAATCGGGGACTTGGCTATGGTAGCCGCAGCTTATGGAAAAACAGATGCAGATGCGGACTGGAATCAATACAAATCAGCGGATATTAATCATGATAAAAAAGTAGATATTGATGATCTTGCGGCAGTAGCAGCCAAAATTTTAAAATAATCACCGAGGTTATCCGAGGCTATCCTCTCCTCCTGGAAGGGTAGCCTGGTTCAAAAAACATCAAAACTAAAGCAAAAAAGATCATTTGTATGCGCTTGCAAAGAAAGTATGATTAAGGCATGCCAGAGAAGCATTTCAGTGTTACATCGCGCCTTCAATGATACATGTCGTATCATGTCGGAATTTCGCGAAAGTTTGGGAACAGGGGAACCTATTCAGGGAGGGTGAATGGTTGTATGAAGTCCAGTAGTCGCAAGTTGAAAAAAAGCGTTACAGTTTCGTTAGCTTTACTTACAGCTTTGCAAATGTATGCCGCAGTCCCAGGAGGTACAGCATTAGCTGCCGATGGGGATGCTTATTTCCAGGATTACAATAACGGACAGGTTGGCGGTTGGAAGAAAGCTTCGGGCAACGCGACTTTTAGCGTCGTCAACAATATGCTCAAAGTTGTTACATCCGGGGTAACATTAATGGTGGATGATAACTCGCCCTCCTATCAGAACGCCGAATTGGAAACAAAGCTGAAGGTCGAGAGCGGGCAAGGCCGATATGGCTTTTTGTTCCGGTATATTGATGTGAGTAACTTTGCCGGTGTTGTCTATGATAACGGAAATTGGCTCTACTATTACTTGAAAAACGGTACGGAATACTATGGCACGATCGCTTCCAAATCTATGTCTACCAACCAAACCTATGATATAAAACTGAGATATGTGGACTCGGATATTATTTTATGGATCGACGGAGAAAAGGTTGCTGCTGCAACGGTTGGAGATATGCCTTCTGCTCCAGGTAAAATCGGGATGAGAACATGGTTCGACAGTAAAACAATGTACCTTGATGATACGAAAGTGACCCCGTATACGAAGCCTACGCCGCCTAAGCAGGATCCGAATGCCGTTAACTTTGTATCGGAGTCGGCTACGATGAAAGCCGAACTGGATAGTACGTTCCCGCGTGTAGACAACTACGTATGGAAAGCAACCGGCGCTGTCATGAACGGGCAGAAAAATTATCTTTACGCTGTGAAAATCAATGGGGAAGAGTATTGGCCGAAGACGACGGCGGAAAAAGTGGGCAACAGCGTGATCTACACGATGAATGTGGAAGAGCTGGCCGTTCAGCTGAAGGTAAAAATGGAAGTCGTGGACAATACGCTTGATATGAAGTTCACCGAGATCAAGGAAAACGGTTCGACTAAGGTTAAAAGTATTGAATTTCCGAATCATAGTCTAGCTTCCGTATCTTCGACACAGCCGAAAGCACAGGAGACGGCAGCTTGGTTCACCGGTGAGTGGAATAAAGTATTTGAGGAATACAATGACCTGAAAAATGGAGCGCAAAACTTGAATCCAAGCGGCCGTACATTCGGATTCGTCAACTCCGATAAACTGGCAGCCACGATTGTTAATAATGTCATCAATGGCAACGATAAAGTACGCACGAGTGTTTCGGATGGGGCGCTTGGCGAGAAAGTTGCTGCGCTGGCTAACGGCGCTTGGACGTACCGTGAAAGCATGGTTGCACCGGCTCCGGAAGAGCTGCCATGGTCGAAAGTCATTATTACGCCGGATGCGAATAATGACGGGATTCTTGATTGGCAGGACGGTGCCGTCGTGTACCGCAGCCATTCCGATATGCCTTACGGAAGTGACATGATTAAAGATAACATCTCGTGGATTAGCATGAACATCGCAACAACAGGTATGCCATTTCTGCGTTCGCTGGACCACGCCAAGAAAATTGCGCATCTAACCGACGAGTTCGGCCAAATTGTCCTGCAGAAGGGGTATCAAGCGGAAGGACACGACGATTCGCACCCGGATTACGGCGGGCATATCGGTATTCGCCAAGGCGGGAAGGATGACTTCAACTACTTCCTGACGGAAGGCAAGAAGTATAACATCAAAGGCGGCGTGCACATTAACGCCACTGAGTACCATCTGGACGCATTCCAAACGAAGATGGCGAACTTGATTGCACCGCTGAGCAAAGGGTGGGGCTGGCTCGATCAAGCGTATTATGTTGACCAGCGCAAAGACATTGAGTCCGGCGAGTTGAAACGGCGCTTGGATATGTTGAAAGCAGATACAGGCGATAATTTGGACTTCGTGTATGTCGATGTTTATACAGGGGCAGGCTGGAATGCGAAGAAGCTGGCCGATTATATTAATGGCAACGGCTGGATGCTCGGCACGGAATTTGCAGGCCCGCTGCAAGAACAAGCCTCATGGGTTCACTGGGGAACAGATCCAGGGTATCCGAATCAAGGCGATGACAGTAAAATTGTCAGGTTCATTCGCAACACGAATGTGGACGGTTTTATGAGCGATGCGCTTTTGAAAGGCAACAAGCAGTCAGGCGTCGGTTATTGGCAGCCTAATTCCCAATTCTACAGCTATCAAGAAGTGACGAAAACGTTCTTTAACCAGAACTTACCGACGAAGTACATGCAGCATTTCCCGATTATGAAAATGACGAAAGATCGCGTCGATTTTGAAGGTAACGTATCGGTTGCACGCGCTGGAGACGGAAAAATTCATCTGACGAAAGACGGCAATGATATCGCAATTATGACGGATTCCACCGATATCAGTAACAGCATGATCTTCATCCCTTGGGATCCAGTGAAAGAAGATAAGATTTATCACTGGAATCCAGCTGGCGGCAGCACGACATGGAAGGTCCCTGCGTCATGGAGCGGCGTGCAAACTGCGAAGCTGTATAAGCTTACGGATACAGATCGTCAGTTCGTCGGGGACGTGAACATAACGAACGGGCAAGTGACCCTGAACGCCGAGTCCAATGTCGGTTATGTGCTGTACAAGACAGCGGCACCGCAACAGGCGGAAACGATCTGGGGCGATGGCAGTCCGGTCAAGGATCCGGGCTTTGACAGCCATAAGTGGGCAACTTGGAGTAAATCGTCTTCCGCTGGAACAACGGATCACATCAGCTTCAAGAAAAACAGCAACGCTGACGATTATTTGGAAGTGAAAGGGCCAGACGATGCGAAAGTCGAGCAAGTTATTACAGGACTTGAACCAGGCAAAACCTACAGCGCATCCGTCTGGGTGAACGTATATGGAGCGGATCGCAAGTCGTCGATTAGCGTGAAACAGGGCGACATTGAAGTGTCCAACTACTTGGAAGATACGAAGCTGAAATATTTCGCTCCACAGCACAAATATTACAATACGAATTTCCAACGTGTGAAAGTGAACTTTGATGCAGTAAGCGATAAAGCAACACTTGCACTTAACGTAGCGCCAGGTGCTGGAACGGTATCTTTCGACGATGTACGGATTTGGGAGAACCCGGGGAAAACAGATCAAGCAGGCACTGTGCTGAATGAAGATTTCGAGAATGTCGATGAAGCATGGGGACCTTTTGTTTATGCGAAAGCAGGCAATGTGCAGACGCATATGGTAGAAAAAGGCGAAAATCAAGTGAAATCCTATGTGTTGGATGGCAATTTCTCGCTGAAAACAAATGAAGGCGGAGCAGGTGAATGGCTGCGTACACTGCCGCAAACACTGCGTCTCGAGACAAATGAAAAGTATCATTTGACAATGCAGGCCAAGGCGGATGTGGCTAATCAGTTCACAGTTGCCGTTCGTGTGAATGATAACGGCACAGTGAGAGATCTGGCGACCAAAACGTTGCCAGCGGGAGCAAGTACGGTTGACTTGACGTTCACGACAGACAATGCCAAAAATGCTTACCTTGCTATCCTCAAGGGAGCAGATAACAGCAGTGCCGAGCTCGGAGGCCAGCTTGTTGTAGATAACATCCGAGTAACAGATGAGACCGTACATGCAGTGACTGGTGTAGTACTCGACAAAACGGATGTTTCTATTGCTGAAGGTGGCACCGTGGAATTGAAGGCGATGGTGCAGCCGGAGAATGCGACGAATAAAAATGTGACCTGGTCCAGCAGCGATGAATCGGTTGCGAAGGTTGAAGTTGTCGAAGGCAAAACGATCGTAACTGGCCTAAAATCAGGTAGTGCGAGCATTACAGCGACAACTGCTGATGGCAATTTCCATGCGACAGCAAAAATTACGGTAACGAAAGTAGTGAGTGTACCAGCAACAACGCTGATAGTACCTAGCTCGGTTCAAACGGGGCAAACCTTTACGGTAGGTCTGGTCTTATCCAATGTTACCGAAGCGGTTTACGCTCAGGATTTAACGATAAGTTATGATACTTCGCTAATGGAACTTGTTTCAGCGAAGCCTGCTCAACTGGGTATCAGCTTGGTGTCCAAATCAGAAACAACACCAGGTAAAGTTCGCTTCATCGTCGCGAGCGAAGGAGCGGGTCATGCCATCATCGGCAGCGGCGATGTGCTGGAGTTGACTTTTAAAGCGAAAGACATCACGCAACCGGCAACAGCTCGATTGGCCGTTGAATCGGCGGTACTCGGGGATGCAACGGGGCACGAAACGAGCGCAACGCTTGGATCGGCGAACGTCTCGATTACAATCCCTGCTCCAGGCACACCTGGCGATATCAATGGCGACAACAAAGTGTCGATTGGCGACCTTGCCATGATCGCTGCCAACTACGGTAAAGATTCGAGCAGCCCGGATTGGTTGCTTGTGAAGAAAGCCGATGTTACTGGAGATAACAAAATCGATCTAGACGATCTTGTGAAAGTGGCTAGTCAGATTATCCAATAGCTAACAACAAACACCGTTAGGATGGAAATTCATCCTGACGGTATTTTTTTCGCGCTACCAGTTCGCTTGCGAGCAACTGGAAATTGTGCAGGTAATTCAGTCGATTCACCTCATTTGGGACGAAAGTTGAAGAATTAGCTGGATAATTTCCATCTACTGGCGAGAGAGCAGCAGATATGAGCAAATTAGCAGTACAATTTCCTGTTGAAGGTTAAGTGATGGGTGTTGGGGGAGAGATGGTTTTAAGTGACAATGGTTTGGCGTATGAGGGATGGTAATGGGTGATTAGTAATCAGTGGTGTAGTGGGATGGGGACTAGTAATAAATGTATGAGGAATGAGGTGACGATGGGACGTTTGAGCAGCATAGTTGAAGTCTAATTCAAATTTGAAGGCTTACGTTGCATTATATACAACGTAATGGCCTGGTTTGACCGCGAAGGCGGTTTTTCGTTGCACAATATACAACTATTTGTTGCGAAAAGGTGCTTTGTAAGCGCCTTACCGATTAAATGGTTGCACAAACTGCAACTTAGAGGCGATCTTTGGCCTAATCACAGCCAAATGGTTGCATTAAGTACAACATGGATGCTGTTGCAGGCTCCAATTGGTGATGAGTCAAAGTGGTGTGATAAATGGCGTGATCTGACCGCTAATGAAGCATTTCCTGTTTCATTATCGCGTATGGAACGAGACGGTGCTGGAAGCAGCTGTAAAGGAACTACAGGGCTCTATTTGAGTGCAAAAGGTCATTTGCACAAATCAGAGGGAACATTGGGACCTTATTTTGGCCTTTTGAGCAGTGAAGTGGCGCATTTCACTGAAATAAGATCCTGTAGTTCCCATTCAGCAGCGGGACTCCCAATTTTTAGCTGAATAGCGCCCTGTAGTTCCTTTGAATTTTAGTCGTATCGACTAATTTTAGCTAATATTTGGTTTAGTTTGGTAAAAGGGATCAGCTTTCAGTACCACATAATTAGTATGTAATATATATTTATTTATAATCTATATGTGCACCATAAGCCCCTTTTCATCCAAATAAACAAATATATATTGTGTAATATATATTCTTGTGTTACATTTATGACGTACTAAACGTGATAAGGGGGATGGAGATGCGAGTTGGACTCAGCGGTACTGGAAGAATTGGAAGGCTCGTCTTGAGAAAAGCGTTGACTGGTTCGCAGCAGGATTTCCAAATAGCAGTAGTAAACTCAACTTGTCCCATTCATGTTTTAGCCCATTTGTTGAAGTACGATTCCGTGCATGGCACTTGGGACGCCAGAATTGAGGTTACTCCAGATAACGTGTTGATCATTAACGGACAATCCATTCGCGTTGTTTGTGAAAGAGAGCCGGATCTGTTGCCTTGGAAAGAACTAGGCGTTGAAATGGTTATCGATGCCACGGGGAAGTTTAACCATCGGCATGGAGCTGAACGCCACCTGTTCGCAGGTGCCAAGAAAGTTCTGATTACGGCACCCGGAACAAGTATGGATGTGACGTTGGTCATGGGGGTTAATGAAGGTACGTACAATCCTTTGCGGCATCACTTGATTTCCGCAGCCTCTTGTACAACGAACTGTATTGCGCCTATTTTGCACATCTTAGATCAGGCATTTCAGATCAAAACGGGATGGATGACAACGGTGCATGCCTTTACGAATGATCAGAATCATTTGGATAATCCGCATAAAGATTTACGCCGTGCCCGATCTTGCACGAACGCCATTATTCCGACTTCCACCGGGGTGGGGAAAGCGCTGGCGGATGTTTTGCCGCATCTTGCTGAACAGATCCAAGGAGTATCGGTGCGTGTGCCGACACAAGATGTCTCGCTGTTGGATCTTCAAGTGGCGGTTGGTCGCAACGTGCATATTGAGGAAGTAAAATCAGCCATGAAACAGGCAGTTGCCGGCCCAATGGCGGACTTTGTAGACTACAACGAGCTGCCACTTGTATCCGCGGATTACATCGGCAATGCGAAATCCGCTATTATAGATGGTCTTACTATGATGACGAAAGATAATCAAATTAAGCTTTTAGCCTGGTATGACAATGAATGGGGTTACGCTAGTCGAGTCATAGACGAAGTAGCTTATATCTCTCGTGCAGAAAGCACGCTCGAAAAGGAGGGAACGTCATGTCTCATACAATCAGTGTAACAATGGAAGCGGGAGTAGCTGCCCAGCCCAATGAACTTGGTCTCATTATTTGTAAATCCTGTAACGAAGTACTTGCAACGCTGCCTACGGATGGGTACAAAAAGTTTTATGTAGTTTGCCCAGGTTGCGCACGGAAAGATAACAATAAGGAGGCATCCGAATGACGACGCAGAAACAGGTGGTCCCCTTCCAGGAGGGAGACGCCTCAATGATAGCTCTTCTTGGCGGAAAGGGGGCCAATCTAGCGGAGATGACGCGCGCCGGTCTTCCCGTTCCACCTGGGTTCACCATCACGACGGAAGCTTGTTTAGCCTTTTTTGAAAAGGGAAATCGCCTCTCGGACGCACTGCTTGAACAAGTTGAAGCTTCGCTTAATCAGCTGGAGAAACAGAAAAATCAAACGTTCGGTGATGCAGACAATCCGCTGCTTGTTTCTGTGCGTTCCGGTTCGGTCAGCTCGATGCCGGGGATGATGGATACGATACTGAATTTAGGCTTGAACGATAAAACGGTCTTAGGATTGGCTGCGCATACAAACAACGAAAAGTTTGCTTACGACTGTTACCGGCGCTTGCTGCAAATGTTTGGCAGCGTCGTGCTTGGCATAGAGTCCGGCCAGTTTGAAAGCTTGCTGCATCGCTTGAAAGAGAAGGAGGGCGCTCACCAGGATCAGGATGTGACTGCTAACGGGTGGAAGGAGCTAATTGAGGCGTATAAGGCTTGCATTTTGAGCAAAACGGGCCGAGCCTTCCCGCAGAATGTTTATGAGCAGTTGAAGCTGGCGATTGAAGCTGTTTTCAAATCGTGGAACAATGCCAGGGCACAAACTTACCGGAAACTGAATCGGATACCGGATGAGCAGGGAACGGCCGTCAATGTGCAGAGCATGGTTTTTGGCAATATGGGAGAGAACTCAGGCACAGGCGTCGTTTTTACGAGAAATCCGTCTACGGGAGAAAACACCTTTTTTGGTGAATATTTAATCAATGCGCAAGGGGAAGATGTCGTCGCCGGGATCCGCACACCGCTGGTTATTGCCGCACTTCAAGAGGAAATGCCTGCTATTTATGAGCAGCTTCTAGGCGCCTCCAAGCAGCTTGAGAAGCATTACAAGGACATGCAGGACATTGAATTTACGGTGGAAAACAATACATTGTACCTGCTTCAGACGCGATGCGGCAAAAGAAACGCCCAAGCTGCGCTTAAGATCGCAGTTGATTTGGTGCATGAAGGTGTATTGACCAAGCAGGATGCCGTCAGCCGCATTGAAGTGCTGCATCTGGATCAGCTGCTGCATCGAGGGATTGATGAAGGGGCGGTCATCGATGTGTTGGCGCTGGGACTTCCGGCTTCACCTGGCGCAGCGGTTGGCCAGCTCGTTTTTGACGCCGATACGGCGGAAGAATGGGTGCGGGCTGGCAGGACCGTTATCCTCGCCAGAACGGAGACGACGCCGGAGGATATTCATGGCGTTATCGCTGCGGAGGGCGTGCTTACAAGCCGAGGCGGAATGACAAGCCATGCAGCGGTTGTCGCCAGAGGGATGGGGAAGCCATGCGTGTGCGGTTGTGAAGAGATGCGGATCGTGCCGGAAGAGAAGCGCATGTTTGCGCAGAACCGGCTCCTGGAAGAAGGGGAATGGATCACCTTGGACGGTGCAACAGGTCGTGTTATTGCAGGGGCTATGCCTTTGATTGAAGCACGAATGACAGATGAGCTGCTCATTATGCTGGAGTGGGCGGATGAAATTCGTACGCTGAAGGTGTTTGCGAATGCGGATAATCCGCACGATGCCGGTATCGCAAGGCATCTTGGCGCCGAGGGAATTGGCTTATGCCGAACGGAGCATATGTTTTTCTCCCCGGCTCGTCTGCCTGTTGTTCAGCGCATGATCCTTGCAGAAGACAAGGAAGCGCGCTTGAAGGCGCTTGCCCAACTGCTTCCGATGCAGCAGTCTGATTTTGAAGGGATTTTCGAGCAGATGGATGGCCTGCCGGTAACAATTCGCTTGCTCGATCCACCGCTGCATGAATTTCTGCCTAACCTCGATGAGCTGCAAAAAAGGCATGCCCAGCTGACATACGAACGTGATGGATCCATCAAGGAAAAAGAGGAAGTCGCATCCTTGCTCCGCAAGGTGCAAGCGCTGCATGAAGCGAACCCGATGCTGGGACAGCGGGGCTGCCGCTTAGGGATTGTATATCCGGAAATCTACGATATGCAGATTGAGGCCATTTTCCGCGCAGCTTCCACGTGTATTGACGCAGGTGTCCGGGTGCATCCGGAAATCATGATTCCGCTCGTCGGCCATGCCAACGAGTTGAAAATTCTAAGAGAACTCGTTGACTTCGTGGCGCAGCAAGTACTGGGGAAAGACAAACTGCGCGAATGTCCATACAAAGTTGGGACGATGATTGAGGTGCCGCGAGCTGCATTAACGGCACGTCAGATTGCAGCACATGCCGATTTCTTCTCATTCGGCACGAACGATTTGACGCAGATGACATTTGGCTATAGCCGTGATGATGCGGAAGGGAAGTTCCTGACCCATTATGTCAATCACAAGCTGCTGCCGCACAATCCGTTTCAGGTGCTAGACACCGAAGGCGTCGGTCAATTAATTGAACTGGCAGTGAATGTAGGACGATCAGTAAAGCCGTCTTTAAAAACAGGCATCTGCGGGGAGCATGGCGGAGACAGGGAGTCGATTCTTTTCTGTCACCGAATCGGCTTGGATTATGTAAGCTGTTCGCCATACCGGATTCCTTTGGCTCGGATAGCCGCTGCTCAAGCGTTTCTTTTATACGGGGAGCCTGGAGCAAGTGAGGTCGCACAAGCGATTTGAAATAAGAAACAAAAAAAGGACCTTCCTTTGTAGATAAATCTACTCGGGAAGGTCTTTTTTTGATTACTTCGTAAGTTTAAATTGTTTCAATAGGCTAGCGATTGTGTCTTGGTTCAGGTTTAATGCGCTCATTTGACCAGTCAAAATTCCTTCAATTTGAGACACAAGTCCACGAAGTGCTGCCAAGTTTGCGGAGATCGTTTCTGGCGTCGGATTTGTTACGTTGAGTTGAGCTACGAATTGACGTACGGCATCAAGAACTGCAGGAATGGCTGTTCCCGGAAGAACGTTTGTACCGGAAATACTCGTGATTTGATTAAGAATGTTTTGAATGTCTGTCATTGTGTTTTCACCCAAGTTCAATTTGCCAATTTCGGCTTGAAGCTGGTTCAGCCATTGGGAGCTTGTCGGGTTATCCATGTTTGCATCCATAGCGGCTTGGAGTTCACCAAGTTTTTGTAAAACAGCGCCAACAGGTCCTTCTGTTACTCCACCTGGAAGTTGTTTAAGCATTTCTTCAAGTTTTTCTAAAAGTTGACTCATTTGCTATCCCTCCTCTCTAGTATCTATGTTATGTAAGTTTTTGCAGATGTGATTGGATGATAGCTTATTATTTTTATTTTCATAGACTAGATTTTTGCCGCTTTCGGGTTTGCTCTAGCGATCATACGATATTTTGATATGAAAAACATTTGATAGAATCTGTTTCTCTATCAAGATAATCGAATGGGAGGAGGAACAAACATGCCAGACAACCGGATTCGGATTAACGCCGACTTCTGGAAGGGCAAGAACGTATTTGTCACAGGTCATACAGGGTTCAAAGGAACTTGGCTCAGCTTATGGTTGCAAGGCATGGGAGCTAACGTGACCGGATATTCCTTACAGCCGCCGACGGAGCCGAGTTTATTTGAGCTTTGCCGAATGAAGGACGTGGTATCGTCTTATATTGCTGATATTCGCGATATGACGGCGTTATCTGAAGCTATTGTAGAAGCAGCTCCGGATATCATTTTTCACTTGGCGGCTCAACCGCTGGTTCGAGTCTCTTATTTGAATCCCATAGAAACGTACGAGATTAATACAATGGGAACCATTCATTTACTAGAGGCTGTACGTCAAGCTAAGAGAAACAATGCCCCCATCAAGGCGGTTATCCATGTTTCAACCGATAAGGTGTATTCGCAATTGGATGAGGAGAGAGGATACCGGGAAGATGACCGTTTAGGCGGCGGCGATCCTTACTCGAACAGCAAAGCTTTAACGGAATTGATCGTAACCAGCTATCGACAAATGTTTGAAAAGGAAGAACAAGCATGGATCGTGCCGGTTGCGCTTGCGTCGGCGAGAGCCGGCAACGTCATTGGCGGCGGAGATTGGGCCGAAGATCGGCTGATACCCGATTGCTTCCGGGCTATTCTTCAAAATGAGCCGGTTAAGCTCCGATATCCGCATGCCGTTCGCCCTTGGCAGCATGTCCTTGAGCCGCTTCACGGTTACCTGCTGCTGGCCCAGCATGTTTATGATGACAAGCAGTATGCAGCAGCGTGGAATTTTGGTCCTAATGAGGAAGATACGATCTCAGTAGAGAAAGTCGTAAGCAGCTTATGCCAGAAATGGGGAGATCAAGCGGCCTATCTCATCGATTCGGCGGAGCATCCGCATGAGGCTCCTGTTTTGCGATTAAATTGCATGAAATCACGCGATTTACTAGGGTGGTCACCTCGCTGGAATCTCGATATGGCGATTACGAAATCGATTGAATGGGTCAAAGCCTACGACCAGTCGGAAGATTGCAGGGAGATTTGCAGCAAACAAATACAGGAATATGTAGAGGGGAGTGGACAGCATGATCATTAAACCCGGCCATCTCCAGGGCATTTATGACATTACGTTAGCTCCCAATACCGATCACCGGGGTTATTTTACCCGACTCTATGATGTAAATATCATGAAAACGCATGGCCTTCACCGCAATTGGGTGCAAGAAAACCGCTCATTTTCCAAACAGAAAGGCACGATTCGGGGCCTGCATTTCCAATACGAGCCTCATGCAGAAACGAAACTCATTTGGGTTAGCAAAGGAGCAATCCTGGATGTGTTTGTTGATATACGGCAAGACTCTCCCACCTTTGGCTGCTATGAAAGCAGAGTGTTAACGGAGGAGAATTTTGCCATGGTTTATATTTCTCCCGGTTTTGCGCATGGGTTTTGTACCTTAGTGGACAATTGCGAGGTTGTTTATAAGGTAGACAATGTCTATTCACCGGCGCATGAAGGCGGGATTTTGTGGAAAGATGCTTCGCTTCAAATTCCATGGCCTGTCGATCAGCCGATTATGTCGGCGAAGGATCAGGTGCTTCCAACGTTAGATACTTTGAAAAGGAGAGATTGAGATGAATCCACTTGTTAGCATTCTAATTCCAACCTATAACAGGCCACATTATTTTGAATTAGCGCTGCAGAGTGCTTTTAATCAGACGTATGACAATATTGAAATTATCGTTAGCGATAACAGCGACAACAATCAGACGGAGCTGGTCGTCCAGAAATATCAAGAGATGCCTGGCGGTGCTAAGATCAAATATTTCAAAAACCCTCAAAACCTGGGTCCGATTGCAAATCAGCAGCAATGCTTAAATTTGGCAAATGGCGAATTTATTAACTATCTCATGGACGATGACTTGTTTCACCTGCGAAAAATAGAAAAAATGATGGCTTACTTAATCCAGTATCCCGATGTCACGATGGTCACATCGCAGCGCAGAGTGATTAACGCTGCAGGCCGTCAGTTATATGTTCCGCCAATTGGAACGTTTAAACAATTGTACACCAAAGATACGATTGTCGACGGCCGAGTGCTTACAAAGAAGATACTTGAAGACCGAATTAATTATTTAGGCGAACCGACAACGGTTCTGTTTCGAAGAAAAGCTCTGACGGAGCCCTTTGGCATGCTGCTGGGCAGACAGGCATATTTTGCTGTGGACATGGCGAGTTGGCTTAGTTTGTTAAGTAAAGGGAAAGGTGTCTACATGGTTCAGCCGCTCAGCTATTTGCGGTACCATACGGAGCAGTTGTCGCAGCATGAGATGGCCAAAGAAGTGGCCATGATGGATATCGAAACCTTTAAATTTTTTGCCGTCAACCAAGGCTATGCGACACCGCAACAGATCAAAGAATTTGAAAAACAGCAAGGGAAGATGAAAAAGTCTAACAATCAGAAGACGAACCATCAGACACTTGAGCAGATCAATCAGCAACTGCTTCAGGGTGGGAACAAGAAAACGAACCAAAAGCCGAACCAAAAGCCAAATCAAAAGTCGAACCAAAAGCCGATTCAGCCTTTCAATGCTGCGGATCTCCAAAAAACAATTAACAAATTGATCAAACAAACGAATACGAAAAAGAAAGGGTGATTCATCGGTGAAATCGATTCTACGGGAATATAAACAAGCGGGAAGCGACCAAATCTCGTCGTATTGTTTGCCGATCATCGTCGATGGCAAGGTGCTCGGACAACTTAAGCCGCTAACGATAGAATCCATTGAAAATGAAGAAGTCATCAAAGCGTTAATGGACTGGAGGGTTGCTGCCGGCCAATGGTTTGCCACACAATTCCCTGCGAATGAGGAAGGTACAAGGGCATGGGCACAACATCAGATCCTGGAAGTGGATGACCGGATTTTATTTATTCTGGAGGATGAAGAGCAGACGCCAATCGGCCAGATTGGGTTAATGCACTATGATGAAGTGGCCCATACATGTGAGTATGATAATTTGCTAAGAGGCCGCAAAGGACGTTATGGCAATATTGTGATGCATGCTCTTCTTACTTTAGGAGCATGGAGTTTGCGCGAACTAGGTTTACAGAAAGGATATCTGAATGTACTTTCGGATAATGCCCGCGCGATTCATATTTATGAGACTTTAGGGGCTGTAGAAGTGAAGCGCACACCGCTGCGTAAAGAAGTTTCGGGCGAAGTCATCCGCTGGGTACCTGTAGAAGGTCAGCTGTCAGGTGATCCTGAACGGGAAATGGTCACGATGGTCGTTACCCGGGAAGCTTTTATGAGCAGATTCGGTAAAATGATTGAGCTTGAAAACGGGGAGGGGAAATCGTGGATATAAGGCTGTTCAAGCCATCTGTTGGCAATGACGAATTGGAAAGCATTCAGCAAGTATTTGGTAAAGCATGGCTTGGACTTGGTCCTCGAGTAGGCGAGTTTGAGAAAAAATGGAGCGGCTATATCGGCAGCGCAGAGTCAGTAGGGGTCAATTCCTGCACGGCGGCGCTGCATCTGGCTCTATCTGCTTTTAAATTTCCCAAGGGAAAAAAAGTGCTGGTGCCAGTCGTCACTTTTGCGGCAACGGCAATGGCCGTTCTGTACAATGGGTTGGTTCCGGTGTTTGTAGATGTGGATGAAACGACTTTTGGCATAAGTCTGGAAGATTTGGATCGCAAATATGATTCGGATTGCGTAGCGGTCATTCCTGTTCATTTTATGGGCCATCCAGTTCCCATGGACAAGCTGATGCCTTGGGCTAGGGCGCGCGGGTTGAAGGTTATTGAGGATACAGCGCACTCGGCCGGAGGGAAATATTTGGGCAAAGCCCTGGGAACTTGGGGCGATATCGGATGCTTTAGTTTTGAAGAGAAGAAATGCATGACAACCGGTGATGGCGGGATGATTTCGTCGAACGATCCTGAACTGCTGCGGCCTTTGCGCCATTCACGTTGGGTCGGCATCAACAAAGATACATGGGAGCGTTACGAAGAAAATGCCTCGTATCATGCGGATGCCAACAGCTGGTATTATGAAATATCCGATATTGGCTACAAATATAATATGAACGATCTCATGGCCTCGATTGGCCTTGTTCAATTGGCTAAGCTCGATAAGATGAACCGCCGAAGAGAAGAGATCATTCGTCAGTACGTAGACGGACTTGCGGGCAGCCAACTTGTCCAGCCGGCAATCCCCTACCATTTGAACGACTCCTCGTATTGGGCATTTGTTGTTCGTGTGAAGGAGAGAGAATCGTTTATTTTGCATATGAAGAAAAAAGGGGTGTCGACCGGTGTGCATTACATGCCGCTGACCATGCATCCGCTCTTTGTTCCTTATAAGGCGGAAACGCCGATAGCGGATACGCTTTGGCGCGAGCTCGTTACCCTCCCATTGTTCCCTGACTTGACGGATGAAGAGGTCGCGTATGTCCTTGAGAGCGTGGCTTCATATGCTCCATAAGGAATAACAGTATGCTACGGGAATCCTTGCAGCTAGCGTGAAAATAGACCGAATGCCTGTGCCTTGTGCAGGAGCGGTCTATTTTTTTGTATAAGCCGGCGATCTTCTGCGCATACAAAAAAGACCTGCATCACAGCAGGCCTTCATACGTGTTCCTCTAAAGGTGGAAAAATCTCAATCTTGCAATGCCGCAACCGTCAATCGTTACTAGGCTGGTTTTCTTTGAGCTTCGAGCTGTTGTGTGAGTTTTTTCAGATCCTTAGCGAGCGAGGATAGCTTTTTGGTTTTCTCACTGACAACCGCCAGTTGATGTACTCTATCCAATAATTCATTCAGATATAAACCTTGAGTGGCTTCATTCCAATTCGAAAAATTGTCCAGTACTATTTTTCCCAACCTGCTAATCATTTTGACAAACGTGGATGAGTCATCAAAAATGCGCTGCTTTCTTGCCAAAAGGGTAGCGTCGATCCAATCGCACTGGCAACCCATTCTCGACAAAAGTGTATTGGTTAATTGGGTAGGATGTTTGCGAAATGAGCTCAAAGGTTCTTCAAGAAAAACAGCATCCTTGTTGACAAGCAAAGCAATCCAGGAGGCAACATCGACGTTGTTATACGCTTGTTTGCCGCCAAAGGTACCAAAAGGCTCAAGCAGATCCGCTTTTCTGAAAAGCACCGTTGTCGGCTCGCCAATATAGTTTGTAGCGTCGGTCAGCATTCGTTGGATTAAGGATTGCCCGTTGATGGCAGGCTTCTTCAGAGTGGATAGCTTGAAAGGGGGAGTTTTGGATATTCGGACCGGTTCCCCGAAATGATCAATAATTTGCTTCAGCGAAGTGACGAGCCCAATTTTAGGGTTTCCAATCAGGTAGGGAAGCATGCGCTCGATTTTTCTCGGATGGAGCAAGTCGTCATCCATTAAGTAGTTGATATATTCACCTTTTGCGAGTCGAAAGCACTTCTGCTGGTTGGCCGTCGGACCGATGTTTGCCTTGTTTCTTACGTACTTGATTTTGCTGCCGTTCAGTGAGGTCAAGTACGAATTCACCACTTGCTCCGTCGCATCATTTTGGCTATTATCGCAAATGATAATTTCAATATGAGGATAGGTTTGGTTTAGTGCGCTGACTAACGCTTGCTCCAGAAACTGTGGACGATCAAAGGTTGGCAACAAAATACTGACAAGTGGCGTCATCGTACTCCTCCTTTTTCACCGATCTTGGCGTGTTCTGCCGTGTATTACCAAATTTTCCACGGAGCTTGTCCCGAGTCCCAGAGTTTCTGCAATTGCTGTTGATCGCGAAGCGTGTCCATGGCGTACCAGAAGTCAGCATGTTTATAGGCATGCAACTGCCCTGAGGCAGCTAGCTGCTCCAAGGGTTCCTTCTCGAAATGGGTGGGGTCACCGTCAATATAATCGAAAACCTGAGGCTGTAAGACGAAGAATCCGCCGTTTACCCAGCCGCCTTCACCTTTGGGCTTTTCTTGAAATTTAGTAATTTCTGTGCCATTTCCAAAAATAAGCGAACCAAACCTGGCCGTAGGCTGAACCGCGGTCAGTGTCCCGAATCTACCGTGAGCCTGGTGAAACTTCACGACTTCGGGAATATTCACATTGGTCAATCCATCTCCGTACGTTAAGAGAAATGGCTCATCGCCAATATATTTCTGAATTCGCTTAATACGTCCGCCTGTCATCGTCTCATCGCCTGTGTGCACGAGTGTTATTTTCCATGGTTCTACTGGCGATGAAAGATACTGAATGGTATTTTTTTGCAGATCAACCGTTATATCGGATGCATGCAAGGGATAGTTGGCAAAAAAGTCTTTAATGACGTGCCCTTTATAACCTAGGCATATAATAAACTCATTAAATCCGTAAAATGAGTAGATCTTCATAATATGCCACAGAATGGGCTTATCACCGATGAGGATCATCGGTTTAGGCTTGGAATGGGTTTCTTCACGAAATCTGGTGCCAAGTCCGCCAGCTAGAATTACGACTTTCATCCTCATTCCTCCTTTTTATGTTTCTAAAAACTAGCTTGCTATATCATATGTAAATCTCGTTGAAATGACAGTGGCAACTATAAATAGATACATAGAAATGGGTGTACATGTAACGAAAGAGCAAATTGGATGGTTGAAAAAACGTTAAAGTGGAGGATGAAAGTCAGACCACTTTTCGCTATAATGAGGACATCAAGGCTTCTACTAAATATAAAATGGGGTAATCACAATGAATATGTATATTTACTATGCGATATTCTCGCTTATCTTGTTATTTGGATTGGTTACAACCTTTATGATTGGTTTTTCACGTAAAAACAGGGAAGGCGACACCACGTATTTTCAGAAAACCGGGGTCAAATGGGCGCGTCTCACTTCCTTCTACGTCGTTTCGATCGCTGCAGGCTTACTAGCGTTGGTGGCTTATATTGTGTATTTAATCCGATAAAAGGGACCGTATCTTTGCGCTTTTTGGCAAAGATGCGGTCTTTTTTTTTGTGGGTGCGACGAATTATCTCAGCCTTGGCGTAGACGCTGCGCGGCACATCACTTGCATGCCAATTTTTCTTGTTTTCGCTAACGGACCTGGCAGCCGCTATTTCAGCTAAATTGGCTCTATCCAATTTTTAACGGACTCCAGAGCCCTTATTAGTCAAAAAACTAGCCATTTCTCATGTTATTTATGTAAATAGCGGCATTCGGGTCCGTTAAAATTTCAAATAGCCCGTTTTTCACCGAATAAGGTCATCTCAGTCCGTAAGAAAGCCAATGCGCACCGCAAATTCTTCTCTTAACCAGTTGGTACAGGTGGAAGTTAGCTGCAAGTTGCTTAAAAGGGGTATATGGTGGGGCTAGAAAAGTAGCTGACACACAGCCTGGCGGAGTTTGATCCGTCAGGTTTTTGATGATGTTGAAAGCCTCATGCAGCCGAGCAATTTCTATACGATAGTTGTTCCAAAATGATGAACATGAAGAACCCACTTCCCCACTACCATACTTGTATGGTAGTATGGTAATAACATTTGGATACGGGAGGTGAATCACAACGTTGAAAATCAAACCTATAACAAGCACGACACGCGATGCGGTTTATCAGGCTCTGAAAGAGCAAATTCTTATGCTGGATTTGCTGCCGGGAACCGGTATTTCGGAGAAGGAAATCTCCGTTCAATTTGGTGTGAGCCGAACGCCGGTGCGTGAGAGCTTCGTTCAGTTATCGCAAGAAGGGTTGCTGGATATCTATCCACAGCGCGGTACGGTTGTTTCTCTTATCGACCTGGAGCGTGTAGAGGAAGCTCGTTTTATTCGAGAGCAGCTTGAACGGGCTGTTATTTCCTTAGCTTGTGAAAGCTTTCCCGCGGATTCCTTGCAGCAGCTGCGTACCAATCTGGCTTATCAGCAAGTTTCCATGAGCGAGAAGGATTTTAAGAAGATGTTTGAATTGGATGAAGCTTTCCATCGGACGATCTTTGAGGGATGCAGAAAGCTGAATACTTGGGCAATCATCCAGCAAGTGAATGTTCATCTGAACCGGACTCGCATGCTCAGATTGGCCGCGGATCACAGGTGGGATGAGCTCTACGAGCAGCACGAACAGATGGTGGATGCGATTGAACATCACGAAGCCGGCAAGGCTGAACAAGTGATGAACACTCATCTTCACCTCACGGTTACAGATCAAACTGTATTGAAAGAGAAATTTCCGACGTATTTCAAATAAGGAATGACAGGAGGCGCTATCTGCAATGAAAATGGTATTTCGCTGGTTTGGCGAAGGCAATGACACGGTAACACTTGAGCAAATCAAGCAAATCCCTGGTGTAGAGGGCATTGTTTGGGCGCTCCACGATGTTCCGGCTGGTGAAGAGTGGCCGATGGATAAAATCTTACAGGTAAAGGAAGCCGCAGATAAGGCCGGTCTTCATATGAAGGTCGTCGAAAGCGTTAACATTCATGAGGATATCAAGCTCGGGCTGCCAAGCCGCGATCTCTACATAGACAATTACAAGAAAACGATCGTAAAGCTGGCTGAGGTCGGCGTGAAAGTGATCTGTTATAACTTTATGCCCGTTTTTGACTGGGTAAGGACCGATCTGCATAAGGAATTGGAAGATGGATCCACAGCGCTATTTTATGAAAAAGAAAAAGTTGCCCATCTGAACTTGGAAGAGCAGGTACAGCGAATTAATGCCAATCCGAACTTCACGATGCCGGGCTGGGAGCCGGAACGTCTGGGACGTCTGACTGAATTATTTGATGCCTACCGCGATGTGACGGAAGAGCAGCTTTTTGACAATGCCAAATATTTTCTAGAAGCCATCATTCCTTTTGCCGAGAAATATGATATTCGAATGGCGATTCATCCGGATGATCCGCCTTGGCCTATTTTTGGACTGCCGCGCATTATTACGAGTCAAGCCAATATCCGCCGTTTCCTGGGACTAGTAGATAGTCCATATAATGGGCTGACGATGTGCAGCGGATCGCTTGGTGCGAATCCGGCGAATGATATCGTTGGAATCGTCAATGAATTCGCTGATCGGATTCCATTTGCGCATATTCGCAACGTGCGTGTGTACGAAAATGGCGATTTCATTGAAACTTCACATCGGACAACAGACGGCACTGTAGATATCGCCGGCATTGTGAACGCGCTGCATGAAAATGATTATGAAGGATTTTGCCGTCCGGATCATGGACGACATATTTGGGGCGAGCAATGCAGACCCGGTTACGGCCTGTATGATCGTGCGCTTGGCATTATGTACTTATGGGGATTGTGGGACGCAAACCGCAGAAAATTACAATCCGGAAGGATGGGGGACTAGACATGAAGGGCATTACGAATTTTCCAGCATTGCAAGGTAAAGTTGTCGTTATTACAGGAGGAGCCGGCGTATTGTGCCGGGTTATGGCCTTGGAACTCGCACGCCAAGGCGGGCGAATCGCCATTCTGAACCGTACCGTGGAAAAAGGGCAGGAGGTCGTGGCTGAGATTGCCGCAGCAGGCGGCGAAGCCATTGCTTTGTCCTGCGACGTAACGGATGCAGAGAGTGTAGCACAGGCCGCAGAAGTGATCCTTGAGCAGCTCGGACCGTGCGATATTTTAATCAATGGCGCCGGAGGCAATCATGCCAGTGCGAACACGACGAACGAAACGTTCAAACTGGAAGACTTGGCGAATCCGGATATTCAGACCTTCTATGACCTAAGCGTGACGGGATTCCGCAATGTGCTTGACTTGAACTTTGTCGGGACGTTGATTCCGACGCAGATTTTTACAAAACAAATGATCGGCAGACAAGACGCTACCGTCATCAATATTTCGTCGATGAGCGCACCGTCGCCAATGACGAAAGTTCCGGCTTACAGCGCTGCTAAAGCCGCCATTGATAACTTCACGCAGTGGTTAGCCGTGCATTTGGCGGAAAGCGGCATTCGCGTCAATGCGATTGCGCCGGGCTTTTTCTTGACGAAGCAGAACGAGAAGCTGCTGCTGAAGGAAGACGGTACGCTCACGGAGCGTTCGCACAAAATCATTACCCACACGCCGATGCGCCGATTCGGGAAACCCGAAGATCTGCTCGGCACGCTGCTTTGGTTGACGGACCCTAACATGTCCGGCTTCGTAACCGGCGCCACCATTCCGGTGGACGGCGGATTCATGGCCTACTCGGGCGTATAGGGAATTTGCTGCTATCGCTTGTGGGGTTGCTCCCCGGCAATTGGAACTATAGCGCGCTATTTCATCTGAAATAGCGTGCTTTTTTGTGGACGGGAACTGTGGGCCGTTATTTGTCCGTTTACCTATAGAAAACGGGATTTGACGCTCAAATAACGCCCTGTAGTTCCGCTTGAACGCGGAAACGGGCTGAATTGCTAGAAATAGCGGCCTGTAGTTCCTCAAAGGTGTATCGTTGTTGACCAATTTAACGGTGAGTATGAGGTTGCCCCTCCGACAAGTGTCTCAGTAACGCTTTTCTTTTCGAAAAATTTATTCAACCGCATGCAACCTTTTTAGAAACAGCTCCGTTAAATAGGTAACTCGAAAGGGTGATAAAAAATAACTAGTTAAAAGGAGAATAGTTACTGTGAAAAAATTAGCTACTGCCGCACTATCGACCGTTATATTGGGAGCATTGTCATTTAATACTGCATTTGCTTTCTCGGATGTTGAAAGTGGACAAGCCGAGGCGATTAACGCACTGCGTGATCGTGGCGTTGTAAGTGGTATGGATCACGAACATTTTGCTCCAAAAGGAAAAATCAGCTATGCGCAATCCGTCCAAATCATTGTAAAAGGTTTGGGCCTAAACATGGACTTGCTCCGTTTCGTCAAGCAGCCGCTTGCTTCTGATTTCTATACAAACGTACAAAATGACTCTTGGTATGCCGAAGCGTTCATCATCGCTCATTACAACGGCGTAGATCTTCCGAAAGATGTGAATCCGAATGCTAGCATTACACGTGAGCAATTCGGGGCGTTACTTATGACTGCGCTTGAGAAAAAAGGCAATTTCCCGCTGATTAACATCAAACCGGCGGACATTAAGGATGCTGACCAAATTACACCGGAGTATCAAGGTGCTCTGCAGCGTATGCTCGCTTATAAAATTGCCGCACTCGATAACAACGGCAAGCTAAGCCCAAAAGCGGAAATTACGCGCGGCGAAGCAGCAACTTGGGTTTATAACGCAAGCAAAGTGTTGGACGCTCACACTCAGGTTCCAGCGCCAACAGAAACCGTTGCCGTTCATGTTGAGAAAGTTTCCGATGATGTTAACAAGGTGACATTGTCTCGGGAAACGAAACCAACAGGGGGATATGGGATTGAAATTACCGGTATCCAATTTGGAGAAGACGGCAATGCCGTTATTTCTTACAAACTGGTCGATCCTGCTCCGGATGCCATGAACGTTCAAGTGATTACGGAACCGAAAGCGGTCACGTTCGTCTCTTCCAAATACAAAGCTATAGCTGAACCAGCTGTAAAATAATAAAAAGTGCTTCCTCGTCATACGTGATGAGAGAAGCACTTTTTTTATTGCGACTCGCTAGGTCGGAGCGCTTCTTTCCGGAATGTTCCAGGAGCGAGACCGGTCGCTTTTTTAAACAAATTTTGAAAAGCGGTGACGCTCTCATACCCGACCAATCGTGCGATTTGTTCCACGGAGAACTCGGTAGTTGTCAAATAACGGCGAGCCGCGTGGATGCGCTGGTGTATGGCGAATTGAATCGGGCTCTCCCCGTAAGCATCCTGAAACAAGTGGCTTAAATGCGATGGGCTCAGATAAACGTGGTCGGCAATTTGTTTGATCGTAAGGGGTTCATGGTACCGCTCTTCGATGTATCGTCTTGCCTTTGTTATCGCGGTTTGCGCGGACAAGCGCGCTGTTTTCCCAGCAGCGTGATGTTTCGATCGGTGCACCTCCAAAAGCAGCAGTTCTAACAGCAAACCACTGGAAGTTAACGCCTCCGACCAGCCTTCATTAACCTCGTCACAGAGCTCTTGAAAGAGATGCTTGATCCGCTCAACATTTGAACTTACAGAGAATACCGGCTGTTCATCATCCTCTAATAGGTGATTCGCCGGCAATCCTTGCACCTGAAGAGAGTGAAATCCTGCATAATAAAAGGAAAACGGGGCTTCGATGCGCGAACGCTCTTCATGCCATACCAGAGGACGAAAGATGACCATATCTCCGGCCCGCGCTTTATAATGCTTACCATCAATCCAATAGTCCGCTTCTCCCTCAGCTATAAAAAGAATCTCCGTCATGGCTTCATGTCGGTGCAGAGGGAAATAACAGCTTTCACCGGTTTTGCGATGAAACGCGATCGCACCTTCCAAGACCGGCCGCTTTAAGAATATAGCACTCATTTGCCAGCACCTTTCGCAAGAATGAATAGGTTTGCCGCAGCACTCAGAATCGATTATTCCTTATGATTAGCTTAGCATATAAGTATCAAACCGAACAATGATGCAGGAGGTGTAAGCATGAATCTAACTACGTCGATTCACAAGATTGAAGAGGCTTTATTGGCTTTGGGTATTACTGATGATCTATTGACGGCTGAAGAGAAGAAAAGTCTCGATGAGCGAGGTTTCGTTTTGTTTACCGGGATGTTAAACACAGATGAGCTAGAAACGTTTCGCGCCAAGTATGAAGAGTTAATGGACAAAGAGGGGATGAACGCGGGGAAAGAGGTTCATCAGGAGGAAGGGACACGGAGGCTATCCGACCTGGTGAATAAAGGCGAATGCTTCGACCGGGTTTATACGCATCCGAAGCTTTTGGCTGCCATCTATCACGTGCTGCAGCGGGAGTTCATGCTTTCCTCGCTGAACGCGCGTGACGCCATTCCTGGCGCAGGACTGCAGGCGCTGCACGCGGATTGGGGCGCACGTAAAGAACACGAGCCGTTCCACGTGTGCAATTCGATCTGGCTTATTGACGACTTCACGCCAGACAATGGGGCTACCCGCGTCGTACCCGGAACGCATAAGCTGTCTGGTTATCCGCGTGATTACGGCATAGATCCCCTTGCGCCACACCCGCAGGAGGAGTTGATTGTTGCGCCTGCCGGCTCCGTAAGCGTCTTCAATTCGCACCTCTGGCATGGCGGCACGCTGAACCAAACAGCCAAGACAAGGCGTGCTCTTCACGCGTATTTCACGGCCAGAGAACACAAGCAGCAGCTCGACCAGGCTGCCTATATTCGAAAGAGGACTTACGACCGAATAAGTCCTGCCGCGCGTTATATTTTGAATGTATAACTACATTCATTTCTACAGAAAAAGACCTGACGGATGAATGTTATCCGTTAGGTCTTTTTCACAATCTGCGGGCCTTCCCAAGCATTACCGATGTTCGATGAGGTCAATAGCCCCCAGAACGACATGAGCCAGGCCAAATCCGAGCACACCAGTTGCTGCAAGCTTATACTTGCTACCGAGTAAGGAAGCAGCAGAAGCCGTTACGACAGTTCCAAGAACAGCAGGGATCAAACCTTCACGCATGTGTATCACTCCCACCAGTTTATTTGGAAAGACAAAGTTTATTTTAGATCAAAACAAAGAAATTTATCCGTCTGGAAGCCTTGGCGATCCTTGGAGCTGCCTATTCAAAAAAACGGTTGCAAAAGCAGGAAGATCAACTTATGATAATAATTGAATTTATGAAACTGCTTATCGATTAATGAAATTATTAATTTAAGGGGCGAATTTCTGTGACTAACCGGATAACTGTTAACGCCGATCGCGCAAAAGGCACGATTAATCGCAATATTTACGGGCATTTTTCCGAGCATTTGGGACGATGCATTTACGAAGGTTTATGGGTGGGGGAAGATTCAGATATTCCTAACACGAAAGGGATTCGGAACGATGTCGCGGCTGCGTTGAAAAAGATGAAAATCCCGGTACTGCGTTGGCCGGGTGGCTGCTTCGCTGACGAATACCACTGGAAGGACGGTATCGGTCCGAAAGAAAACCGGAAACGAATGATTAATACCCATTGGGGCGGCGTGGTGGAAAATAATCATTTTGGGACGCATGAATTTATGATGCTCTGTGAGATGCTGGAATGTGAGCCGTATATCAACGGCAATGTTGGCAGCGGAACCGTTCAAGAGATGGCTGATTGGGTCGAATATTTGACCTTTGAGGGTGTGTCGCCTATGGCAGAATTGCGCGAGGCAAACGGGCGACCTGAGCCGTGGAAAGTGAAATATTTCGGCGTGGGCAATGAGAATTGGGGCTGTGGAGGGAACATGCGGCCTGAATATTACGCAGATCTGTATCGCCAATTTCAGACCTATGTCCGCAATTATGGCAGCAATCGCATACATAAAATTGCTTGTGGGCCGAACACGGACGACTATCATTGGATGGAAACTTTGATGAAGCAGGCTCATCGTTTTATGGATTCTATTACGCTGCATTATTATACGGTTCCCGGTGATTCCTGGCAGGAGAAAGGAACGGCAACCGGATTCCCTGAAAACATGTGGCGTGTAACCTTGAAGAAAGCTTTGTTCATGGAAGAACTGATCAGCAAACATTCCGCTATTATGGATCAGTACGATCCGGACAAGCGAATCGGGCTGCTCGTTGATGAGTGGGGGACGTGGCACGATGTGGAGCCGGGAACGAATCCAGGCTTTCTGTATCAGCAGAACACGATTCGTGATGCGTTAGTCGCCGGGATTTCGCTGAACATTTTTAATGAGCATTGTGATCGCGTGCAAATGGCGAACATCGCGCAGCTGGTGAATGTACTGCAGGCTGTGATCCTCACCGAAGGCGAAAAAATGGTGCTTACGCCAACTTATCATGTCTTCGACATGTATAAGGTTCACCAGGATGCGCAGCTGTTGGATGTGCACCAGTCCATTACGGAGCTTGGCGAGGGGAAACAAGCCATTCCACAAATCTCCGTTTCGGCTTCCATAGATGAAGAGGGCCGGATACATATCAGCCTCTGCAATCTGGATCATCAGGCTGGCGCAAAGGTAGAGGTTGAGCTGCGCGGCTTGGTCGACAAGTTGGTATCTGTGCAAGGTACAACATTAACTTCAGATGCTATTGACGGCCACAACACCTTCGAAGAGACAGATAAAGTCAGTCCAACGGAATTCACAGCGTTCAACTTGATCGATCAGGTGATCTATGCAGAGCTTCCTCCGATGTCCGTCACGGTTTTGGCATTGACCGCGGAGTAAGCCGTGATGCTTGAGAATCGCCAGTGCAAAGGATGCCGCGAGGAATTCAAAGTTACGGCTGCGCAAATTGACAAGATGCTGCGAGCACCTATGTTTCAGTCAGCAGAAGCCTGCGTCCCCGATTCGGTGTACCGCGAGCGGTTAAGCCGGTGCAGCGAGTGTCCTAAGCTCGTCAGCGGTCATACGTGCTCGCTATGCGGATGTATTGTGCGAATTGCCGCCAAGCTGCGGGACAAGAGCTGTCCATACCCGGGCGGGACGGGATGGCAGCGATATAACGCTTAGAGGGGTATACGCTTACAAACTGTCAAGTAAAATAGGCCGTCAGGGAAGAAGTAGGATATCTACTTCCCTGACGGCCTATTCCTTTTTCAGAAGCCGATTGAATAGAGGAGAATGAGGAACTACAGGCCGCTATTTCAGTCAAAATAATAGTTTTCGATCTTGTAGAGGAACTATGGGTTCTTATTCTCGCTCATATGACTTCATTTCCAACAGTATCGGCAAAATAGGGGATCGTAGTTCCCTGTGACCAGAAAAAAGGCTGTTTCTGAAGAAATAGCGGACTGTAGTTCCCTTACTCAAATGAGGAACCCTACTTCTTAATCAACTTCAATTGGATGGCTTGCTCTTCGGTCAAAATGAATTCCTCTTTGGGCCATATCTCTTCATTTTTATCCCGACCGAAGAGTCGTAAAATCTCATTCCATACGCCTTTTTCAATGGCTTCCGCGGCTGAAATCATGATTTTCACATTCATCGCCTCCAAGTGTTGTTTCTATACTTCTACTAACTCGTTTTGCAGGATATGCTGCTCTCCCCAGGCACACATGGCATCGAGGATCGGCTTGAATGACCAACCATACGGTGTTAAAGAATAGACAACTTTGGGCGGTACTTGTTCATAGCTCGTTCTTTTCACCATACCGTCTTGCTCAAGCTCGCGCAGCTGCTGCGTAAGCATTTTCTGCGTGATATCTGGCATCAATCTTTTTAATTCGCTTGTACGTTTGTCGCCTTTATCCAAATGGCATAAAATGACGACCTTCCATTTGCCGCCGATTACATCAAGCGTAGCTTCAACGGGAACATTATAGGGCATAGTTTACCTCCGATTTAGGGTAGGAACTTTTAAGTGCCTATAGTACTTTGGAGTATCTATAGAACTTCAAAGTGCGTACTTATCAAATAGTTCGTGTGATCCTATAATAACACTCAGACAACAAAAGTAAAGTGTTGCTGCAGGTCACATTCATTCAAATAGGAGGATACTTATGAGTCAAACTATCGCACCAGCTGCTTCTATACAGAAAGATAAGCTGCTTTCAGGGAAATGGGCGCTGCTTGCGCTGGCCATCAGCGCGTTCGGGATTGGGACGACCGAATTCGTTCCCGTTGGTCTTCTGGCGTCTGTCGCCGATGATTTGCACATCGGGATTACACTTGCCGGACTTCTGATTTCCGGTTACGCCATCGGGGTTGCAATTGGCGCGCCAATCCTGACCGCCCTTACAAATCGGATGAACCGCAAGACATTACTGATGCTTCTCATGGTCATATTCATTGTTGGAAATGTCGCTGCCGCGCTTTCCACGTCCTTTTCATTTCTGCTGGTTGCTCGCTTTATAACTGCCTTTTCGCATGGTGTCTTCTTCTCGATCGGCGCGACGATTGCCGTCCAGCTCGTTCCACCGCAGAAAAAAGCCAGCGCCATTGCCTTAATGTTCACTGGACTGACAGTCGCAACGGTTACCGGGGTACCGCTTGGAACGTTTATCGGGCAAACGTTAGGTTGGAGAGCGACGTTCTGGGGCGTTGCTTTGCTTGGTGTTATTGCCATCATCGCGATTACTGCATTAATTCCAAAAAATCTGAAACAATCGCCGCCTGCCAAGTTTTCGGATATGCTCCGTCTGGTAACGAACTCCCGACTGATTCTGGGGTATGCCATCACAGCGCTTGGATATGGAGGAACATTTGTTGCTTTCACTTATTTAACCCCGATTTTGCAAGATGTAACAGGACTTAATACAAGTGTCGTTTCTATCGTGCTGCTTGTCTACGGGGTTGCGGTGGCGATCGGTAACTCGGTTGGCGGAAAATGGGCGAATCACAATCCGCTTCGTGCCTTATTCTGGATGTTTATTGTTCACGCGGCTATTCTGATCGTATTGACGTTCTTGCTGCCGTTCAAAGTGGCAGGTTTGATTGGTGTCTTCTTGATGGGGCTGCTCGCGTTCATGAACGTGCCAGGTCTTCAGTTAAATATCGTTCAACTCGCTGAAAAATATGTCCCATCCGCCGTAGACGTTGCTTCCGCCTTGAATATCGCGGCTTTCAACGTCGGGATTGCTATAGGCTCATTGGTTGGTGGCTTGGTTGTCGACACGATCGGTCTGCAGCAAACACCATGGATCGGCGGTTTAATGGTCTTGGTAGCTGTTGTTCTCACAGCCGTATCAGCCAAGTTGGAGCGTAAAAAAATCCAAGCATGAATCTAACAATTCAGGAGAAAATATCCATAGAACTCACTTGTAAAGGATGAAATCTGTGGATCAAACAATGACGTTATATGAAAAAATTGGCGGAGAGCCCGCGATTGCTAAAGTAGTTGATTATTTCTATGAACTTATTTTAGCTGATGATACGGTGAATGAGTTTTTTAAGAACACGGATATGGAGAAACAACGGAAGCATCAAACCAAATTTATTACCTTTGCTTTAGGTGGCCCAAATCAATATACGGGTTTCTCGATGGCTAGAGCCCATAAGGGAATGAATTTACAGCCGGTGCATTTTAATGCCGTTGCGAACCATCTCTCCCAGGCTCTTGCGCATTTTGAAGTGCCCAAACCTGAGATCGATCAAGTGATTACGCATGTTGCTTCGCTCAAAGACGATATTCTTTATAAATAGCCAGATTTGAGGTTAAAATGAGAAGGGGCTGTCCATAATTATGGACAGCCCTTTTTTCAAAAAGATTCAAATCGCTTTACTTGTGAATCCAAATCAATCCGGCTGAATTATCTTTCGCTTCGCCGATGACCCGGAATTTCAATCCGAATTTCGGTACCAAGCGGCCCGCGTCTGGAATCAGCTCATTCGAATATAACTTGGCATCGGAGAATTCCTCGACACCCGGCAACGATTTGTAGTTGTATTCGCCTCTCGTCTCGTTATTGACGTACCATGCCGGTGTTTTATCCAGCGAAAAGGCTGCATCCGCAACTTGATAACGGGTTGTTTGCGAAACGGAATCTTGCCCGTCTTTCTTGAACACCAGTGCCGCGGCATGAGAGTCTACAACACCGAGGAAGCCTTGGCCTGGATGAATCCCAACCCAGTTATCCAGATAACTGTCATCGGCATACCATACGACGAGTCCAGTGTTGTACTTAACTCCGCGGCTGAACGCCAGCGCTTTGTCAGCTCCTTCGTAGTTTCTCCACTCCAGATAATAGTAGTGCTTCTTGAATTCCATCCCATTGGATTGAACGAAGCCGTCCAGTTTAAAAGCGGAAGCTCCTTCAGCGTCATCGGAGAACGCTACTTTTCCATCAACGATTAATTTCGCGTTATCCATGGCAAATCCATTCAGAGCCAGCCCGCCATCAGTCACATAGTCGAAGTTCAGCGTCACTTTTTTGCCAATGAATGGCGCTAAGTTGTAGGATTTATCCACCCAAGCCCCATTCGAGGTTTCGGCGCGTGCGTCTCCGTTCGTATCATCGTCCCCGATGACATCGAGCGTTACTTCTTGTCCATCATAGGTAGCCGCCGTTACCGTCAGATAGTCGTATTCGAACTCAACTTCATACAAGGATTTGAAATCAAACGTCGCTGTTTGCGCATTGGTCAAATCAAATTCCGGCGTCGATAGAGTCGTATGCAGGTTATCGCCTTTTGTACTGTAATAGTAGCGGGAGCCAAAAGCGGGCTGAATGCCTTGTACGGCTTTATCCGGCAAATTGACTTTGACGATTCCTGGATTTTTCGACTTCGTTACGCTTTGATCAATAATGGCTGTCTTCCCTAGTTGGTTAATGTCCGAAGCGTTGACCTCGGTGACGTTAGCCCAATTGCCGCCCATCGTTTTTTGGAAGAAATCTTTATTTTGCGGTGAAAAAGAGGTTGGAGTCGTACCGGCAATATTTCCGTTCCAGCTGCCCCCGCTCATAATGGACCAAGAAGCAATCGGCTCGCCTTGTCCGGTGTATTGGGTGTCGTATTCATCCGGCAGTCCCAAATCATGCCCGAATTCATGGGCGAATACGCCGACTGCGCCGTCCTCAGGCTGTATCGTATAATCGTAAGCGGCCATCTTGCCGCCCCAATAGCTGACGGGGGTTGACGTTCCCGCAATTGGGTACACGCCATCCAGCGTCCAACGATGCGACCAAATGGCATTGTCGCCTAAGGCGCCGCCGCCGGCTTCTTGCCCCGTACCCGCATGGATGATCATGAGATGGTCGACTAAACCGTCGGGTTCATTTTGATTACCATCGCCATCCAGGTCGTACAAATCGAATTTATCATAATCAGCCAAGTTAATGCCTTTGGCAACAGCGGCGTTAAGCGCATCTTTGACGAGATCGCGAGGACCAAGCGGGGCAAGGTTATCATGACCGCCAGCAGGGTTATCGTCTCCATACTGAGCGGCAGTGCCGGGAACCGTTAACCAGTCAGAGACGTAGCCATCAACCGTATAGCTGCCGCCGGACTGCTCTTCGTAGTATTGTTTAAAGGTTTGAATTTTCGATCCATCGAACAATTTAAAATCTTTATCGCCAAACATGAGCTTACGATAATGCTCCGGACTGAAGTCTTTGGCGTACATGAAACCAGGTTCTTGTTTCACATTGTTATGTTTGACGTCGGCAAATTCGGTCAACAGCACTAGGACTTTGTCCTCTCGAACAGGGCCGTTATAACGATCTTGCTTGGCGGATGGAATTGGGATTCCGCTGCCGTTGCCGATCTTGAGATTATCCATGCCATGGTTCATTTGTGATAATAACTTCACTTTTTGTTTTGCGACAAAATCTTTCGACTTTTTATCCATTTCATCATGCAGTCTGTTCTTCTGATCCGCTTTGGTGTTTGCTAGTTTCTTATTTTTGACAGATAAATAGCTTTTTACTGCTTTGGATATTTGTTCTGGTGTTGCGCTTTTGTTCAAAAGACCTCGATCCATTAGCCCCTTGGCCAGACGTTCGTCGTTCACGATCATCGCATCGATCGGTGGTGCGTCCAGTGCCTCCAGTGCTTCCGAGTAGCCGGTTTCTGCGGCGGATGCCGTGGTTGCAAATAGTCCTACCGTTAAACTTGTTGCGAAAAACACGTTCGTCATTTTCATGATGGTCTTGTTCAATCATCAAACCTCCTAGTAGAAAATTTAATTGACCGTTGTACAGTTAAATTAAATAATAGATTCCCAAATCTAGTAAGTGCTGCTAGACCTGCACAATTCGACCTACTACTTATTTCCTTTTTCGACTTTCTCTGCTTTTTGAAATGGTGGAATTTGTAGAATAAAAGAAGATAAAAGAGGTTAATTTATCCAAAAAGGTTTTTTCAGGAGGCTGTCATTATGTCGTTCGACCCATGTAAGGACCCATTCCCGCAGTCTCCCAAATTGGTTTGGTTAAGCGAAACTGAGATGCCAACATTTCCAAAGATGGCCAACGACATTGAAGCTGACGTGGCTGTGGCAGGTTCAGGCATCACGGGGATGAAAACCGATACGACTTGTACGCATATGGGCTGTGAAGTCGAGTGGAACGAGGCGGAAAGATCCTGGGACTGCCCATGTCATGGCTCGCGGTTTCTTATACAGGCACTGTGATCGAAGGGCCAGCCAAACAACCGCTAATGCAGGTGGATGTACGCGTCGATCAAAAAAAATAACAATGCATCCCCGTTTGTTCGGTATAATATAGGGAAAGCTATATGATTTCTGTAAATGGGGGACTGATATGAATATCGCGAAGAAAGTAACGTGGTTGGAGCTTTTTTATGACTTGCTCTTTGTAGCTGCCGTGTCTAAGGCAACACATGTGCTGCTGCATGCTGACCACGGGACGGTTTCACTGGAGTATATCCTCAAATTTGTGCTTATTTTTATTCCCATTTGGTGGGCATGGGTAGGGCAAACGCTGTTTAACAATCGATATGGACAGGACGTCTTCGCTCACCGCATCTACATGATTCTGCAACTGTTTTTTGTGCTCATCATGACGTTTAGTTTATCGCCGGATTTTGATCGATATTATGTTCCATTTTTTATAGGATACATAGGTTCAAGGGTGTTAACAGCTCTTCAATACTTAGCGATTCATAAAGGGGAAGAATCCCACCGTGCTGCGACGGCGCGATTTCTAGGGACGAGGTTTTGGATCGGCATCGTGATTTCGAGCGCATCCTTATTTTTCGATTCCTGGGTCAGGTATCTGATTCTCTACGCGGGAATTGCCATCGATGTATTTCTACCGGTCATTGGTAGACGATTCTTGGTACATACGCCTATTAACACGCATCACTTATTGGAACGGTTTGCCTTATTTACGCTCATTCTATTAGGGGAATCAGTCGTGAGTACGTTGGCTGTTTTACAGAATAGCAATGGCACATGGGCATCGATTTTGTTTGCCGCGCTGGCTTTTATTCTAGTTATTGGGATTTGGTGGCAGTATTTTGAGAATATCGAGCGAAAAGTGGATAAAGCGCTGCAAACAGCCGGACAAACGATTATTTACGGTCATTTGCTCGTTTATTTATCGCTAAGTACAATCGCGGCATCGATTCAGCTGCTCTTTTTGGAGCAATTGGACTACCACTTTATTTTGGTGATGGTATTTCTCTCCGTTCTGTTGTACTTCGTCTCGACGACGATCATTTTCCATCGGTACCGGCATAAGCACCTGCAGCTGAGACCCGTTCATTTGGCACTATTTTTAGGAATCTTAGGCGGATTTTTTGTTATAGACTTGTTTATCGTTGTGCCCAACTATGTGATTATGGCTGAAATGGCCTTGTTTTTTCTGGTTTATGCGAGATTAGCAACCCGTTAGTTGTCCAAGCAAACAAGAATTCAAGGGAGGCACCGCTCAATGATTTCATTTCCGAAAATAACGCAAGAAAAGCTGCTGCAGCGCTTAGCTCATCCTGGCAAAAAAGTCCGCATGGTGCTGGATACGGATACTTATAATGAAATCGACGATCAGTTCGCTGTCGTTTATGCGTTGAAATCCCCTGAGCAGCTGCAGATTGAAGCTTTTTATGCGGCGCCATTTCATAATGAATTATCAGACGGGCCAGCCGATGGCATGGAGAAAAGCTACCGAGAACTGCAGAAAATTTCTGCACTGCTGCCGGAAATGTCCGGCATCCCGGTCTACCGCGGATCAACGGGATATTTATCCGGAGCTGAGACGCCGCAAGAAAGCGATGCGGCGAGAAATTTGGTGGAGCGGGCAATGGCCTCTCCTGAGGACGATCCGCTTTATGTAGTAGCGATCGGCGCCATAACAAACGTCGCTTCCGCGATCTTGCTCGAGCCGCGCATTATCGAGAAAATCGTCGTTGTCTGGCTAGGCGGACATTCTTTGCCTTGGCCGGATACCAAGGAATTCAACCTTGCGCAGGATTTGCACGCATCTCGAACTGTGCTCAATTGCGGCGTGCCGCTTGTGCTAATTCCTTGTATGGGCGTCACTTCGCACCTGCTTACAACGCTGTCGGAAGTGCGGGAGTTTGTGAAAGATCAGGGAGAGATCGGCAAGTATCTCTATGAAACGTATGAGAATTGTGCGAAAGACCATTTTGCGTATTCGCGTGTCATTTGGGATATTGCGACGATTGCATATCTGATCAATGAAAGCTGGCTGCCCAATGAGCTGGTGCACAGCCCGATTCTGTCGGAAGATTTCCGCTACAGCTTTGATGCCTCGCGGCATTTTATTCGTTATATTCACTTTGTTCGGCGTGACCGTGTGTTTAAGGATTTTTTCACCAAGTTGGGAAGCTGACAGAGATAAGTGTTTCGGGAATCCCTCCATCCCTTGGATGCGGGGGATTTTTTTGCGGTAAGGCAATTTATATTTGAGAGGAGCAAGCTTATGTACATAGCCGGAATTGATATAGGCACGACTTCTATATGTCTCATCGTGACGAACGCTGAGGATGGGCGCGTCATGCGCATAGCTTCCACAAAAAATGATGCGGCGCTTCCTTCGAAGGAATTTTGGGAACGTACCCAGCAGGCGGACAGAATTGTCCAGTTGGTTCAATCGTTAATAGAAGAATGTCAGGATGACTGGGAGGATGTGCGAGCAATCGGGATCTCCTGTCAAATGCATGGCGTGCTGTATATAAGCAAAGAAGGCAAGGCAGTTAGCCCGCTCGTGACTTGGCAGGATGGCCGAGGCGAGCTGCTTTTGGAATCAGGCCGATCATATGCCACGGAGTTAAGTGAACTTACCGGCTTTGATTTACATACGGGATATGGTTTAGTTACTCATTATTATCTAACCAAACAGGGGAATCTTCCGGGCGGCGCAGTGAAGCTGTGCACGATAGGCGATTATGTGGCCATGCAGCTTTGTAATGAGAAGACACCTCGCATCGACAGCACCAATGCGGCAAGCATAGGACTATTCACGCTGCCGAACAGGCAATTTGACAAAGAGCAGCTAATTGCAGCCGGGATGGATGCTGAATTCCTGCCGGAACTTGTCCACCACACTGCTATCGCGGGAGATACGGCAGATGGGAAAAAGGTGCTGTGGGCAATCGGCGATAACCAAGCCAGCTTCTTGGGGGCAGTATCTTCCTTTCATGGAACCTTGCTCGTGAATATCGGAACAGGCTCGCAAGTGTCCGTCTACTCGCCGGCATATTTCGAAAGTCCTCATTTGGAAACTCGTCCATTCATGGATGGCGGGTATTTGCTTGTAGGAGCTTCGCTCAGCGGTGGGAAATCGTATGAGCTGCTGGAGCAATTTTTTCGTGAGGTTTGCAGCACATTCGGTTTACTGGATGATAGAAGCTTCTATGAAACTATGAATCGACTGGCGGAAGAAGCTCTCGAAGAGTCAGTGCCTACCCTCAAGGTAGGAACCCAGTTTTACGGAACCAGAGAACATCCGCATTGGACGGGAAGCATCGAAGGGATCAGGCCGAATAATTTTAATCCTCAGCAGCTGATTGTCGGCTTTCTTCATGGCATCTTGGATGAGTTGGATGGATTTACGAAGTGCCTCCCTGCAGAGCTCCAAGAGCAGTTAACAAGATTGGCCGTATCCGGTAATGGCATACGCAAGAACAGGGCTATGCAGCAACTGGCCAGTATCAAATGGCAATTGCCGCTTATGTTCCCAAGAGTAAAAGAGGAAGCGGCGTTTGGCGCTGCTATTCATGCCGCAGTGGGAAGCGGCCTATATAGCGACTATGCGGAAGCACTTCAATGGATGCAAAAGAGCGATTCGGATGACCGCTAAGCTTGCTGGATTTTATCTAAACCATGCTACCGACTCCCCTTTCCCTTTTTAAACCGCGTAACGATCAGCATCACAGGAATGAACACGGCAGTAAAGTAGATGCCCGTCAAGCCATAGAAGGAATTCGTTATTTGCAATCGTTCATGGTCTTTGACAATCAGCTGCCCGGCGATAAACAACACAAGGATGATGATCAAGGATAGGTGAGGATTTGCACGGATTGAAAGCTTCAAGCTGTGAGTAGCCGACCACAAACCCAGCGAGATATTGGCCAGCATTTTAACAAACCAAATGGAGATTATAATATATTCCACTCTTTGCATCAAAGGAAATTCAACAATCGAAATCATATTCAGCGTCGGCCAAATGGTGTGAATAATTTGGCCTTCGCTGTAGTACATGAATGCAACGAGAGCGACCAGCATGTACATACCGATGGCGATGACAATGGAGAAATGCGCCCATTTTTGTGATTTGGCCTGCTGCTCGATGAAGGGATACATGACCAAAAGCACTTCGAATCCTAAAAAGTGAGGAAACATGGTTTCGGTAGACTTGAGGATTTGCACCGTCGAATGATTGAAGGCAGGAAGCATGTTTTGCGGATGCAAATAGGGAATAACCATAAGTGTCAGCGGTGCAATAAATAAAAAAATACTGCAAGTTGCCCAGAAGCTTAAGCCGGTAACCGTTCGAAAACCGCCAGACACCGTATAGTAAATGAGTACAAGTGCAACCAGCGTTAGCGGCATCATTTGCATGTAGGGAAATATCCAAACCTGTACGACTTCGAGGTAGGTTCTAAATGTGCAGAAAGCGCCAAAACTGAAATACAACGCAATGGCCAGGTTAAAACAAGTCCCAACAATTTTACCGAAATAGCGGCGGTTAATGGACACAATCGTTGTATCTGCCTGATTACTGCTCGATAGAATCTTATAGATCATCCAAATGATGAGATGTACGGCAGCCGCCGCAATTAAAATAGAAAGCCAAGCGTCATACCCGGCATCCTGGACCAGATCACGCTGGAAATACATCATACCGGCATCGATCACACTGGAATAAATAATGAAGCTAAGCAGGTAAGGGGAAACAGTGAACTTTTTATTTATTTGATGATGCATGGTTGTCGTTTCCCCCTTGTAACGTAAAGGCCTCGCTTATAATTCCCCAACACCGCTTTGCTCGATAGACAAATGAACTGTTACTTGTGTCCGCAGCTTCGGGTAAATAGCATAGAAATCTTTTTCATTCCAGGTCCTTGTCCGGCTTCTGACGAAATCGCCAAGTCCGATCGGATCTACCTGTTTGGACTGGCATAGCGCAATAAAGTCTTGGGCTTCTTTTTCTAAATAGCTGCCTAATTGCCGTTCGAATGCATCCCTTTGTTCCTTCGTATTCAAGTGCAACCAGGAAGGGGTATCCTTGATCAATACTCTGACCCTAAGCCCTATCTCAACGATTGGTTCAGAGGCCGATGTGTTGTAATGGTAATTTGCTTTTGAAGCAATGCTTTTCATTAACACATAATCGTGAATCGTCGAATTTTCGTTATCCGTTTTCATTGGCATGAGTAAGTTTCCATTTCGAGAAGATTCCGTTAATAATTTCAGCAGGAAGGCTTCTCGAATACTGACTTTTGTTACGAATTTATCTTGTTTAAATAGCGCTAAACCGTCAATTTTTACTGAGCCTCTTTCAACGTTGAAGTAGGGCAGGAAAATATCACGACCCTCCCCGTAATAATTAAATAAGAGATATTTAAAATTCATTTTGGGCAGATTGCCCGTTTGAACATTTTGCTCAACCATTCGCATCAGGTAAAGCGATTCCTGGGCTTTATTGGCGACTTCCATCATTTTAGAAGCCTCTTTATCCGTTACGCCCATCTGAACTTTGCTGGCAATCTTCGGATCTCGGCAGAAACCGCTGATCACAGGGCCGATGCCCATCTCTGCATACGTTTTTGAGAAAAGAACCATGCCCATCTGTCCGTATTGAATCGTTTTGCTGGTTTTGGTGTTTAACCGGGGGATCATATCAAAGCTGGAGTCAGATTCGGTCAGCAATAGCTGCGAGCTGGCTTTACCTTTTTCTATATAGCTGGTCAAGATGACCGAGCAAAGTGAACGATCACCCACTTTATCATAACCGGCTGTTTGAACAAGCTGTATTTTATTGATGATCTGCTGGTTGCTGCTGCATCCAACGGCAATTACACAGGAAATCAGCGCCATAGCAGCTTTATATACCATTCACGCACACTCTCCTTTCCAGCTCGTTCACTCCTGCTCCCAATCGGTTTTCTTTTTCCTGGGTTTAGGCATATATCGGAGTATCGTTTCCGGCTTCAGATAGGATTGTCTTTTATTTGTAAATTGGTAGGATGAGCGGATAAAGCTGTCTCTTAGATCCTTGGGCCGCAGCGGATATAGGGGTACGGTGTAAGGACTTCCCAACGATGTCAGTCTTGTAATATGAATCAGGATAAAGCAGATCCCGAATATCATACCGATCGCTCCCCAGAACGAAGCCATAATAATGACGGGAAATCGAAGGAAGCGGATCGTATTTGACATTTTGTAAATAGGTGTTGCAAATGAAGCCAACGCGGATAAAGACACGATGATGATTAAAATGTTACTGGTTAATGCGGCTTCAACGGCCGCTTGTCCGACGATGATACCGCCGACGATACCGAGCGTTTGCCCGATCTTGGTGGGCAGTCTGGCTCCGGCTTCGCGAAGAAATTCAATCGTGATTTCCAGAAATAGCACCTCTAGAACCGGAGAAAACGGCACATTTTGCCTGGAGAAAATAAGCGGCTGCAGCAAATCCTTGGGAATGACTTCGTAATGGAATGTTGTAATCGCCGTATACAAAGCAGAGGCAAAGAGCGAGAATGCAACACCCAATATGCGAATGATTCTGAAAAACGAGCCCAATATCCAAGGCAAGTAATAATCTTCCGGCGAAATGAAGAAATCGTACAACGTCGAAGGTCCTGTAATAAAATAAGGAGACCCGTCACTAATCACGGCGACTTGTCCGGAAATTAGGGAATAGATGACTCGATCCCTTCGCTCCGTTGATACAAATAAGGGGAAAGGGGACAACGAGTTGTCAGAAATAATCTGATCCAGCTGTGCAGTATCGAAGACCACTTCAAAATCGATGCTGCTGAGCCGCTGTTCAATAATAGCCACGTTTTCCTTGCTCGTGATCCCGTCGATATAGATAATAGCTACTCTGGAATTGGATAAACTGCCAATTGATATCGTTTTTATGATCAGGTTAGGCAATGCGAACTGGCTGCGAATCAGGTGCAGGTTGATGTCAAGGTCCTCGACAAAGCCAACCTTAGGCCCAACCACACTGAATTCATTATCCGTATCATTGCTTTTACGCAGCCCTGCTTTACTGATTAATGGAACTAACGCGCACAAGGCATCATGCTCATTCTTTTGGATAACGGCATATCCCTGGTACAGTTTCGATTGGATATCCGCAATTTGATCGGTAATCTGGATGCCTTCAATGGTTATGAGCTGTTTTAAATCATTCAGATGTTGGATTTCCGCTCCAGCCGCGTTATTTTCAATTGCACGAAGCAGCTGCTCTTGCAGAAGATGTTCATCAATCAGAGTTTTATAATAATGTATGGTTAGCGGAGGCTCCGTGAATGCAATCGTGCTGCTGATAAAGTCGCTGGACCTTTGAGCAAGCAGGAGCAATTGTTCTATGTCTTCAGCCTTCGTATTCAACATCGCGCATGCCATCCATTCTTCCTTTTTGTTGGTATTTTTTGTTATTTGCTGATTTTTATGCATCTTCCTTCATCTTCGTTTAAGCTAGGACCTTAACATATGCTAACTTCTAAGTAAGATAAGATGAGTCCTCACCCTGCATCAGAAGTATAGTAAACATGTAAGCAATGTGAAGCTAGGGAGGCATGTTGAGATGAGCCAATTAACGAAGGAAGAAGTCGCTTTTTATAAAAAGAATGGGTACCTGCTGCATCATAAACAGCTGTTTTCTGCGGAGAAGCTGGCTGAATTAACCGCTATTTTCGAGGATCAACTGGCCCAGAAAGGCAGCAAATTGTCCGATGAATTAGATACGCCCCATTTTCGCGACGAAAGACTTCTCAAGTTCCTGCTGTCGGACGAAGCGCTCGATTTGGTGGAACCGCTGCTCGGGCCGAATATTGGGTTATGGTCAAGTCATTTTATATGCAAGGATCCATTGATCGGTCGAGCAACACCTTGGCATGAAGATTCCGCTTATTGGCGGGGACGTGTAGACCGGCTGGACAAAATCGTAACCATTTGGCTCGCCATTGATCCTAGCAGCAAAGCGAATGGATGCATGCAGGTGATTTCCGGCACCCATCATCATGGATTCTCCGAGTATGAGTCGGTTGACAACGCCAAAAATCTCTTTAGCACGCAAATCAAAAATTTGGATACATCCAAAGCCGTACACTTTGAACTAGGCAGAGGAGAGTGCTCGCTGCATGATGCGCGGATCGCACACGGAGCTGACCCGAATAGGAGTGCAGAACGGCGCTGCGGATATACGATGCGCTATTTTGCTACGGATACGAAGGTGTTTCCAGAGAAAAACAAAAATTTCAAGGTGTGGTTGGCTAGAGGGAAAGATTTAGCAGGAAATCAATATGCTAATGTGTAATAGTGCTTAAAACGAGAGGAGCTGACGCGGATGCGTAGAAAATATCAGCCAGAGCGATTAACGAGCGAGAAGTTTATTCATCCGTCCAAGTCCTTTCATATCTACACACAGCATGTGGATCGGCTCTGCGAGCTGCATTGGCATGAATTTTACGAACTTTGCTTTGTTTGTGAGGGTTATGGAAGAAATATCGTCAACGGTGTTTCTTATGACTTGCGTCCAGGCAGCTTGTTTTTGCTGACCCCAGCTGATTTTCATGAGATTGGCCCTCTAGAGAGTGAAACGCTGCATCTGTACAACCTCGTGTTCTCCGACGTTTTATTTAGCGGGGAGCTGAAAACGTTATTTTTCCATGAAGCGGGGGACTATCGGAATGCGGATATGAGGGAGAGTTTTGAAAAAATCGAAAACGAGTTTCGCTTGATTTGGGATGAGTCCCAGCATCAGAAGATGGGGCATACACATATCGTGAAAGGGTCGTTGGAACGTATTCTGCTCTATGTCGCCAGAGCAACTTCCGCAGCCAGGCGGCAGGAGGAGAAAATTGCGCACCAGAAGCATCCCGATGTGCAAAAAGCGCTTCTTCATATCCATCATCATTTTCGGGAAGGCATATCCCTAGAAGAAGCTGCCAAGCAGGCTGGTCTGGCGCCAAATTATTTCTCCCATGTTTTCCGCAAAACCACAGGTATTCCGTTCCAAACCTATTTACAGGATCTCCGCTTGAAATTTGCCAAGTCACTGATTATTTCCTCCGATTATCCGATTACGGAAATCTGTTATGCTTCTGGTTTTCAAACGTTAACGCATTTTGAACGCGTATTTAAGCAGCGCTTTGGGCAAACGCCGAGAATGGTCCAGAAATTGCGCTCCTCCGAATGTTGACTAGATTATTTAGTCAGATGTTACAATTGATAGCCCTTATAGCCTGTGCTATACTCTAGGCAACTTTTGGTAAATTCAAAAGGGTCAAGGGATAAAGGGGAGGAAACATTCACATGTCAGCATGGATTGGTCAAGGGGATGTCGTTTTATTTCAAGGGGACAGTATTACGGATGCAGGACGTGTTCGCGACAACGGCAACGATTTGGGCAGAGGTTATGCCTTGATGGCAGCAGCTCAATTCTCGGCTAAATACCCGGAAAAACAAGTGCAATTCCTTAATCGGGGAATATCAGGCAATCGTGTTGTGGATTTGCAGAAGCGCTGGGATCAAGACTGTTTGAATTTGAAGCCTGATTTAGTGTCCATTTATATTGGGATTAATGATACGTGGAGACGTTATGATCGTAATGATCCGACCTCGACGGAGAGTTTTGAAGCGGGATACCGTGATTTGCTAACGCAAACAGCCGAAACAGGCGCAAAAATTGTGCTCATTGAACCATTCGTGCTGCCCGTACCCGAAGATCGCAAACAATGGAGAGAAGACCTCGATCCCAAAATCACGGTCGTCCGTGAATTAGCGAGAGAGTTCGATGCACGTCTAGTGTGTTTGGATGGCTTATTTGCTCAAGCTTCTACGAGAGCTGAAAGCGCATTCTGGGCGCCGGATGGCGTACACCCATCTCCAGCTGGACATGCTTTGATTGCCAAAGCTTGGCTGCAGGCTGTCGGCGCTATCGAGTAAGCAGAAGCCTATTCATTCAGCCATAAGCCGTACTGCTGGCGGTATTGCATCGGAGTGAGACCGGATTTGGCTTTGAACATTCGTGTAAAATAGTTGGCATTCTCCACGCCAAGCTCATAAGAGATTTGAGAGATCGGCTTCACGCTTGTAGCGAGGAGCCTTTTTGCTTGCTCTATTTTTAGGCTGTGTACAAAATGGAGCGGGGCTTGGCCGGTTTGTTTAATAAACAATTTGCGCAAGTGGGAATCGCTAAGCTGCACCAGCTCGGCAAGTTCCCTGATCTCAGGCATGCGGCTAGGATGCGAGAGCAGATAATGAATAATCGTATGAATGCGGTTATCCATGTGGGTATAAGGTGAAATCGGCTGCTCCGGCATCTCGCGATTCATCAATTCATAGAGAATACGCAGGAGAGAAGACTGCATGAGCAGGGAAATCACCGGGGAGTTGTCCCCAATATGTCTCAGCATATCACGAATCGGGGATTGCACGTTGTGCAGTGCCTGATCGAATACGACAGGTAAATTGAGCACATGCCCCCAGCTTCGATGGCTAAGGAGAGAGATTTCGGCGTCAAAATTAATGCTCGTTAGCGCAAGCTCGCCGGTAATCGCATGATAGCTGATATCTGTATGAGCGGGCAGAATGCAGATATGACCTTCCTTACAGGTGTACCGGATATGATCGACCTCCAGCAAGAAACTGCCTTGCTGTACAATCCATAGAACGGAATGATGCAGCGTTCGGTGGCTGGCCTGCCATTTGTAATCCAGCTCATACTGTTTAATATGCAAAAAACGAATGTCCAGAGAGTCAATGATTAATTGATAGGAGTTCATGGTACCAGCCACCTCGCTTCGAGTTCCGTTTGTCTTTTTAGCCCATTGTAGCATGAGGGTTTGCATGAAAAAAAGAACTACTTATCCCCCTATTTCTGGGGTACGATGCCTCGAATGGCTTCATTCCGGTTAGGTCTATCTTCTCCGTGTACCAGATAGGTGCGGATACGCGTTGTATCGCCGCCCCACTCCTCCATCAGGAACTTCACTTCAGGCGTTGTATAACGCACAGAGAAAGCTACGCGTGGGATGTTGGAGTTGTTTTTTTCAGAGCCATGGAACGTTGCTTCGTTGAAAAATGCAATTTGACCAGGGGACATTTCGAGGTCAACGGCTTTCGACTCATCGATCGCTTCCGCTGGCAAACCTTCCGAGAAGGCACTTTGATCGGTGCCTGTTGAGACATGCGCAACGTGCGCTTTGTGAGTTCCTGGTATGACTCTTAAACAGCCGTTCTCACGGATGGACCAGCCGAGGCTTATCCAAGCGGTAGCATTAATCGCAGGCTCCATGGGCCAGTAATTGATATCCTGATGCCACGGAATAAATTTATCGTTATTAGGTTCCTTATACCAAAAATGCATCGCCCACAGAATGAGGTCTTCGCCAAGTATTTGCTTCATTGCTGCAATAATGCTTGGATGGGTGGCTAATTCGTAAGCCCAATAATGGTTTTGATGCCAGGCGGACAGGTTCATTTTGGTTGGACCGGGCTCGTATTTCGACTGTTGGATGACATCAAAAAAACGATTATAGTACATATCGGCTTCTTGCAGCGATAATCCTTGTGTGGGACCACTGTAGCCTTCCTCGCGAAATTGCTCGATAGAAAACGGCTTTCCTTTAGTAATCATTTGCAAAACCTCCAGTTGGATTAGTTTGGAATTACTTATACTCATATTGTAAGGCCACACCTTCGGAAAAATAAGTGATGAAAGCGATTATGAATAGCACAAAACGATTATATGCAAGGATCCCTGGTGAATGTCGCCAATCACCAAAATGGGAGGAATAATGATCGTGCTTGGCGAATCGTATAAGTTACAATTTTCAAGTTTTAGATGAGGACGTTGTGATGGGTAAAGGGGTCAACGAATGAATAAACTACTAGATGCAAGCATACTCCTACACATGCTGGACGATATTGAAGACTCGATTTACATCATGAAAGTGGATGGCGCCGATTTGAAGTACTACTATGTGAATCGGGCTGCGACTCATTTTAGTGGGAGATCGATGGAAGACGTAGGGCTGACATTTTTTGATACTAATGCAAGTCATATGGCCAACTATTTACATAAGAAATATATGCGGGTGGTCAAAGAGCGGCGTACGGTTAAATATGAAGATGGTTTTGTGCTGCCCAACGGTATGTTAAGCGGGGAAAGCATTCTCACTCCTATTTTTGATGAAAATGATAATCTGACCTATATCTTCACCGTAACGCGTGACATCACGGAACGCAAAATCCATGAGAATTTGCTCTATGATTACGCCTATCATGATGAACTCAGCAGGTTGTACAACCGGAGATACTTGTTGGAACACGTGATGCATCCAGCTACCTTATATTTACTTGACTTGGATGACTTCAAAAATATCAATGATATGTTCGGACATGATGTAGGGGATACCGTTCTGGTAGAGGTTGCGAATCGTCTCATTGAACAGTTCGGCACGGATTATACGCTGGTGCGTTTGGGCGGAGATGAGTTTATTGTTGTTGCCAATCAAGAATCCGAGCCTGCGGAGCAGACGGCGAATACCATCATTCAGCTCTTCCAGAAGCCGTTTAACGTAAATGATCGGCAAATGAAGTTAAGCGTAAGCATTGGCGTATCGCTGAGAGTCGAAGAGGAGACCATTCAGACCCTGCTTAAGCAAGCGGATATTGCTTTATATAAGGCGAAAGGCGCCGGCAGGAAAAGCTTTCATATTTACGAAGCCGCTTACAAATATGATCATGTCGAAAATTTTATTCACGAGCTTGCACTCTCTCAGGCGATTGAAAAAGAGGAGCTGTATCTGCAATATCAGCTGATCTATCATCCGGCGAAGCAAGCGGTGATTGGAGCGGAGGCGCTTTTGCGGTGGCATTGCGGCAGCAGGGGGATCGTTCAACCCAATAGCTTCATCCCGGTTGCTGAGGAAACAGGATTAATTGTCGATATCGGGTACTGGGTTGTTCGGCAGGCGTGCAAGGATTGGCATCTTTTAAAAGAGATATATGGCGCTGAGTTTAAACTATCGGTCAACATTTCCAGAGTTCAGTTGAACGAAGTGGATTTCGTAGTACAGCTTTTGAACATCATAGGGGAAGAGGAAATAAGTCCTCATTCCATCGAACTTGAAATCACGGAAAGCACGACAGTGCATTCCATGCAGGAGGTTCAGCAAACCCTCCATCAGCTGCGCGCGCATGGTTTTACCATTGCTTTGGACGACTTTGGAACCGGTTATTCGTCGCTGAGCATGTTAACCTTGCTGCCGATTGATAAATTGAAAATTGACAGATCCTTTATTGCGGATGGGAATGCGCCGTTAATTGCTGCAATGTTGGCTATGGCGAAAGCGCTTAAGATGCAAGTGATCGCCGAAGGCATTGAAACGTATGAGCAGTACGTGATGCTGAAGGAAATGGCCTGCTGGGGAATCCAAGGCTATTATATCAATAAGCCGACTGATCTTGATTTGCTTCCGAAGCATGTGGAGTTGGGGGCGGGATAGCGGTGTTCAAAAGGACCTTCCAAGGTTAAGTGTGACCTTGGAGGGGCTTAGCTCAAATCCTCTCTACAAAGTAGCAAATTGCGTCATCTCAGTCCGTTAGCCGACTGCAACAACATATGCTCGCAAGCTTAAGAGGGACTAGACAGGAAGCAAAGAACACCACCGCCACCAATAAAAGCCAACTAGTTAAAGTGCCACGAATCCCACCCATAGCACCTCGTCCGTCACCGCTCCCCAAGTAGCTACTGCTGAGGTGAAATCCGGCGAGGGAAGTTCGCTTGTGTACCAACGACCATGAATCTGACAGGCGTGAACGATTTAGGCGCGGATGAATATGCCATAAGTTCGGTAACGAACGTACCGCTTTCAACTTCGAAGGTAGGACACCTTGCACCATAGCATGTCTCATTACGTGCAGGAAACTTAGTTACCTCAAGGTAAGTCATTTTCTAACATCTGGCTATCAGTTATACTCTTGAAGGTAGGGCATGTACTGATGACAAAGGAGGCTTATCAAGTGGGGACGAATGAGAAAATAGGCGGCGGTGGCTTTCACCACCTTGCGTTAAGAGCGAATGATTTTGAAGCGACGGTGAAGTTTTATACCGAGGGCTTAGGTTTTACGGAAAAGACAAGCTGGGGCGAAGGGGATAAAAGAATCACGTTGCTGGACTCCGGGGACGGCAACTATATGGAAGTTTTTGCTGGCGGATCAGGCGAAGTGAAACCGGAAGGTTCCTACTTCCACGTTGCTTTCCGCAGCAATGATGTAGACAAAGCGGTTGCCGCAGCGGTGGCTGCTGGCGCGGTTGTGACGGTGGAGCCGAAAGATGTTGTCTTAGGCAGCAATCCTTCGACACCGGTTAGAATCGCCTTTGTCAAAGGCTTGAACGGCGAAATCCTTGAGTTTTTCCAAAGCACGGGAGAAAACCCGTTGTAATTTAGTAAGCTCTCCTTTCAGTTCAACTGGATTGGAGGGCTTTTTTTGTATTAAAGAGGGGGTGTGATACAATTTTGACGATAGACGAGTCATTTGGAGGGAAACGATGAAAGCATTAATATTTGAACAATTTGGCGGACCGGAAGTGCTTCGGTATGCAGAGATTCCTGACCCTGGCCTGGCGTTAGGACATATCATAGTTAGGACCAAGGCAATTGGACTCAATTTTGCTGATGTTTATCGTAGACGGGGAAACTACCATTTGGCGGGAAAACCACCTTTTATACTAGGATATGAGGGAGCTGGGGTCGTTGAACAAGTTTCACCGGATGTGACGCATATTCAGGTTGGCGACCGTATCGCCTTTTGTGATGTACCTTTTGCGAACAGCGAATTGGTCGCTGTGCCTGTTGACCGGGCAATACCGGTGCCATCCGATATTACTTTCGAACAAGCCGGAGGCCTCCTTCTTCAAGGCATGACGGCGCATTACTTAGTCAATGATAGCTATGCCGTTCAGGCAGGCGACGATGTCGTCGTTCATGCCGCGGCAGGAGGCGTGGGGCAATTATTGATTCAACTCGCCAAGAGCAAAGGGGCAAGGGTCATCGGCTTGACTTCGTCGGAAGCCAAACAGGCGGCCGCGCTGCAAGCTGGCGCAGATGTTGTATTCGGTTACGACACGGAGTGGGCGAAGGAAGTGATCCGCTTTACAGAGGGGAAACAAGGCGCTAACGTTGTTTATGATTCCGTTGGGTCCACGTTAATGGAAAGCTTTGCGGCAGTTAGAACGAAGGGGACAGTCGTGTTCTATGGCATGGCGGGAGGAGATCCGCCGCATGTAGATCCAAGAATGCTCATGGATTCTTCGAAGACGTTAACCGGCGGCGATTTGTGGAACCATGTGACCACATTGGCCAATCGGATCGAGCGTGCAGAGGCGCTGTTTCAAGCGCTGCGCGAGGGCATCATTCAGATGGGCGGCCTGACGAGCTTTCCTTTGAAGGATGGCGCTGAAGCGCATCGCCTCATTGAAAGCAGGCAGAGCACCGGGAAAATTTTGCTTCTCCCATAACCAATAGGCCATTTCATCACGAAGAAGTACATAGACTTCTTGATGAATTGGCCTATTCGATTAGACTTCTACAGCAATGCGAGACTTTAGAGGAACTGTAGGGATATATTCAGCCCAAATGAGACATTCCAGTGGGCTAGTGGTAACTACAGGGTCTTATTTCTCCTTGTAAGCTGACATGAAAGATGATACTGGCGAAATAGAGGACCGTAGTTCCCTACGACGAGCAAAATCAACATTTTAAAATGAAATAGAGTACCCGTAGTTCCGCCTATTCTTGAAATGACCCTCTGCGAACCTCAAGACCTTGCTCGGAATACCTCGCAATTAACTGATCGTCGGCCTCGGCATCAGTAATCAATAGATCAATTTCCTTCAGCGAAGCAAATGAAATCAGCGCAGTCTGATCAAATTTCGTATGATCGGTAAGTAAAATCTTCTTCTTCGAAGCTTTGATCATGCGCTTCTTCAGCTCCGCCTCATCCCTGTGAAACACGGAGATGCCGCGTTCCAAGTCGATGCCCGTGCATCCAAGGAAAGCAATATCCACATTAAGCTCATCAACCATTTGGATGGCGCTTGGCCCGATAATCGTATAAGTGCCTTTGCGGCGGTAACCGCCTAATATGCACAGCTCGATATGAGGGCTTTCCGCCAACGTAGCGGCGATTTTCGTATCGTTCGTAATCACGGTTAGCGCGCGGTGTTGGATGAGCTTCGCAAGCTCCAGCGTCGTCGAGCCTCCATCGAGCAGGATGATCTGGCCGTCCTCAATCCACTGATAAGCCTCTGCGGCGATCTGTTCTTTCTCCGCTTGCTGTCGTACTCTTCGTTTATGAATCGGCAGCATCGAATTCGAGCTTTCGACGAGAACAGCCCCTCCGTGTACTCTTTTCAAAATACCGGAAGCTTCTAATTTTTCTAAGTCCTCGCGAATCGTTTTCTCGGTTACCTGATAGGCTTTGCTCAGCTCAGAAACCTTGATTGAACCTGCCTGATTCAGCAGCTCGATGATTTTGGAATGTCTAACCTCGGATAACATCGTTCCCCCGCCTTCTATCATTTTCCCTGAAAAATTATAACGTGCATTTGTGTTTGTTCTTGTTTGTTTGATTGGTCATTTGAGTATATCAAAATTGGCAGCAATAATATACCCAAGCTCACACAAAGAAAGCCCATAGGCAATCCTCTTCGAATCAGGTATCTTGTTGAGATTGACACATCGCAGACGGAAACGAGGTATTTCATGATGAGGCATCTTTGGAAAAAGCTTACGGACATTAAATTGCCCTTCTGGGTCATGTTTATGAATACATTCAGCATGGCGGTTGGCTTTTATATGATGATTCCGCTGCTAGCTTCCTACTTGCTGCACGATTTGCTGCTGAGTGTGACGATTGTGGGCGTCATTTCGGCTATACGTAGTCTCAGTCAACAGGGGCTTTCTGCCTTTTGCGGCACATTGGCTGATCGGCTTGGCTATAAGCGGACGATTGTGGTCGGATTGTTGATTCGGACTTTTGGTTTCGGGATGTTCGGCTTTGTTGATCATGTGCCTGGCTTGATTATTGCCTGTTTCTTCTCCGGGTTGGGCGCGGCGTTGTTTCAACCGGCCAGCTATGCATATTATGCAGCGCTATCGACACCTCAAAATCGGATCACCGTTTATGCGATTCGTGAAATGCTGAGCAATTTGGGGTTTGTCGTGGGACCCGTTTTGGGCGCGCTTTTAATGGGGTTTCATTTTAAATATGTGAGTTTGACGGCGACGCTGATTTTTGTCTTTTCCTTTTTCTTAAGTCTTCTTTTATTGCCTCGAATTAAAAATGAACAGAAACCGCAGGACGCTCGCATGCTGCCGCAGATGAAAAAAGTGCTCCAAAACCGTGCTTTCCGCCGCTTTATGGTGTTCACCATGATATCGTGGTCGCTTGTCGCGCAGCTCTATATGGCCGTTCCGTTCCGCATGAATCAAATTGCGCCGGAAGCAAATATCGGCCTGATTTATTCTTGCGGAGCCGTCGTTATGGTGCTGCTTCAGGTTCCGTTTGCCAAGCTGGGCCAATCGAAAATGCAGCCTTTCGGCGTGCTGTCACTCGCCACATTGCTGCTTGCTGCAGGACTTTTCACCATTGGGATGACGGGGTCCATGATCGGGATTTATGCTGGAGTTATTGCGTTTATGATTGGCCAAGTTTTTTTACAGCCGATGATGAATACGATGGTGTCTGAGTTTGCAGGGAGCGGGAGTATAGCCAGCTATTTTGGTTTTAATAGTTTTGCGCTGTCCATCGGAGCTATGCTCGGTAATGTGGGAGGCGGCTATCTGTACGATTTGGGGACGGTGCTTGGCTGGCGTGCACTTCCTTGGATTTGTTTCCTGCTGTTTGGTCTTATGAATATTTTCTTTATGCTAAAAGAGCAAGGTCGCCGGACAGACTCGAAAACGGTGTCGGTGTAAGTCGAGAAATGGACCTGGCGCAGCATTCATATGCTGCCGGGTCTTTTTTTGATTTTGAACAAATAGTCCATGCTCTTGCTCATCCTATACATTCAACCTGGGCGAAAACCATGGTATCCTGAGTTTATAAGACAACCAAGGAGGCAAGAAATTGCTATGAGTATGAACAAGTTGAATATTGGTGTAATTGGAGCAGGTTCGATTTCCGAAATGCATTTCGAGTCCTACGCGAAACAAGCTAACGCTAATTTATACGCGGTGTGTGATCTTAATCGTCAAAGAGCTGAAGATAAAGCAGCCAAATATAACATAGAGCATATCTACACGGACTATCATGAATTGCTCGCTAATCCAGAGATCGATGCCGTAAGTATTTGTACATGGAATAATACGCATGCTGAGATCAGTATTGCAGCTTTGCGCGCAGGCAAACACGTTTTAGTTGAGAAGCCGCTCTGTAAAACCGTTGAGGAAGCGCTCCGCATTCAAGATGCTGTACGTGAATCGGGGAAAACACTGCAAGTAGGTTTTGTCCGCCGGTATGATGCCAATGCTCAATTGGTCAAATCGTTCATTGATCACGATAATTTGGGTGAAATCTATTATGCAAAAGCTTCTTGTATTCGCCGTTTAGGCAACCCAGGCGGTTGGTTCGCGGATTCGGAACGTTCTGGCGGCGGTCCTTTGATTGATATCGGCGTGCATGTCATCGACTTATGCTGGTATATGATGGGCAGACCGAAGCCGGTTTCCGTCAGCGGGAATACGTATAATAAGCTTGGGAACCGTGCGAATGTTCGCAATCTTTCCTTTTACAAAGCGGCTGATTATGATGTAGCCCACAATACAGTTGAAGACATGGCGAATGCCTTGATTCGTTTTGAAAATGGAGCATCGTTGCTGGTTGATGTTAGCTTTACGCTGCACGCCAAAAAGGATGAGATCGCCGTTAAGCTTTATGGGGACAAGGGTGGCGTGGAAATTGAGCCTGAGCTTGTTTTTATCACGGAAATGCACGATACGATCCTGAATGTATCCCCACAAACAGATGCGAAATCGATCAATGTACCGCAGGCTTTCCAAAATGAAATTAATCACTTTATCGAGAGCTGCCAAACGGGCAGTACCCCGATTAGTCCTGTTGAAGACGGCGTTAACATGATGAAAATGTTGTGCGGTATTTATGAATCGGCTGCGAAAGGCCAAGAAATCAAATTATAGTCCGATAGAAACTAGCATGGAGGTACTTACATGAAATTGGGCGTTAGTACGTATAGTTTATTTCAAGCGCTGAAGTCCGGTGAAATGGACATCATGGCGGTCATCGATTGGATTGCGGATCAAGGCGGAGAGCACGTTGAAATCGTGCCTCTGGGTTATGATTTGCCTGGTAACTTCGAGCTGGCGGATCGCATTCGCGAAAAGGCGGCATCACGTGGGATCGAAATTTCCAATTACGCGATTGGCGCTAATTTTCTAACGGATTCCGAAGAAGCTTATCAGCAGGAAATTGAGCGGGTAAAAGGTGAAGTGGATCTCGCGGCGAGACTCGGCGTGAAAAAGATGCGGCACGATGTCGCGCAAAGCGCGGACCGTTCGATTGCCAATTTCAATAAACAGCTGGATCGTATGGCGGAAGCCTGCCGTCAGATTGCTGACTATGCCCTGACTTATGGCATTACGACAAGTGTTGAAAATCATGGTTATTTTGTGCAGCACAGTGACCGGGTTCAAGCGTTAATCCAAGCGGTTGACCGTCCGAATTTCCGGACGACACTGGATGTGGGTAATTTCATGTGTGCGGACGAGAACTCGGTAGCAGCTGTTAAAAATAACATTTCCTATGCCTCAATGGTCCATATCAAGGATTTTTATCTGCGTCCTTCTCATCAAAATCCAGGTCAAGGCTGGTTCCAAACCTTGCAGGGGAACTACTTGCGCGGCGCTATTGTGGGACACGGAGATATCGATATGAGAGCAGTGCTGCGCGTGATCAAGGACTCTGGTTACGACGGTTACATTTCCTTGGAGTTTGAAGGGATGGAAGAGTGCAGAACGGGTACGTTGATCGGGTTGCAAAATATTAAAAGACTATGGGAAGATATAGAATAGGCAGTCATTCATAGCTTTCTGAAAGGTGTTGACAATTCGAATGAATCCAATTGGTATCATGGTGGACAGTCTCCGGCTTGGCGTGCGGGACGGTTTGAAGAAAGCCAAAGAGCTTGGCGCTGACGGGGTGCAGATTTATGCCGTTTCCGGCGAGATGGACCCGGCGAATTTATCATCCGGAGCACGCAAAGAGCTGAAAGATTACATTGCCTCTCTGGGGCTTGAAATCTCAGCATTGTGCGGGGACTTAGGCGGTCACGGATTCCAGGATGCTACTGTGAATGCGGAGAAAATCGAGAAATCCAAGCGTATTCTGGATCTTGCCGTTGAGCTTGGCACGAAAGTGGTCACAACGCATATCGGTGTCGTACCTGAGCAAACCAACGATCCGATCTATGAGACGATGCACCGGGCTTGTGAGGAATTAGGGGTATATGCCAAAAGCTTGGACGCTTATTTTGCCATCGAAACCGGTCCAGAACCTGCTGCGCATTTGAAAAGCTTCCTGGATTCCCTGTCTACCAACGGAGTTTCGGTTAACTTCGATCCTGCGAATATGGTTATGGTGACAGGCGATGATCCTGTTCAAGGCATTATCACGCTGAAAGATTATATCGTCCATACGCATGTAAAAGACGGCGTTCGCTTGCGCCAGGTTGACCCGCGCGAGGTGTACGGCTCTCTGGGATACAAGCCGATGAGCCACGAGCAAATCGCCGAGGATGCAACGTCCGGGCTGTATTACCGCGAGCTTGCTCTAGGCGAAGGTCATGTAGATTTTGCGCGTTACTTCCAAACGCTGCGTGACATCGGCTACAAAGGCTACTTGACGATTGAACGTGAAGTTGGCGAGCAGCCGGAGAAGGATATTGCCAGCGCTATTGCATTTATACGGAAATATCAATGATAAAAGTGGGACTGAGGATATGATGTTATCCTCGGTCTTTTTTTTGTGTAATGCTGGACTTTTCCCCACTTTTTTAAGACAGAAGCCCAAGCGTTTAGGAGTTTATAGATGGTAAAGTGGTTCTATAGACAATTAATCTTATGGGCTTGTGTATATAAAAAGGAGCTGAATTTTCTTGACATTATCAAACACTGCGCAAAAGGTTTGGCAGGAAATGATGCACGATCACACCGGAAATTGGGGTATGGACATTGAGCATTGGGATTGGGTGCCGGGTGTTGGGTTGATCGCGATGCTTGACTATTATGAAGCTACAGGTAAGCCTGAAGTTCTGTCTTATCTGAAGCAGTGGATCAAGCGGAATAAGGAGAAGGCGAAAGGAACAAAGGTGATTAATTCGATTGCCCCGTTTGCGATTTTCCCTGCCCTGTACCGGCTTGAGGAAGACGTATGGTTTCGGGACGAGGCCGTTCGGATCGCGGAGTGGATGATCGCGGAGGCGCCTCGTACGAGGGAGATGGCCTTTGAACATACGGTAACGGAAAATGCGGTATTCTCCGAGCAGGTGTGGGCAGATACCCTGTTTATGGCCGTATTGTTCCTGGCTCGGACTGCGTCTCTTGTTGGCAGTACGAAATATGCCGAGGAGGCGCTGCAACAGGTGCTCATTCATCTCAGCGTGCTGCAAGATGAGAGCAACGGTGTGTTGTTTCACGGATGGAACTGCGACTCCGCGGATCATATGTCCGCTGCACGGTGGACACGGGCGAATGCGTGGGTTGCGGCAGGTGTTCCATTGATCGTAAAGGAGATCGGGCAGCTCGCACCTATTCCTGATGAACTCCAAAAAAGATATGCACGTTTAATCTCCGGTCTTATTTCTTATCAACAAGAGGACGGTTTGTGGAGCACAGTGATGGATCATCCTGATTTTTACCGGGAGGTTTCCGGTAGTGCGGGGATCGGGTATGGCATTCGAAAAGCGATGAAATTCGGTCTCATCGAGCGTAATGACCGGCATCAGGCAGCTGCTGATCGGGCGTTGGCCGCAGTACTTTCCTCCATTTCGGAGGATGGCGTCGTCTCTGGTGTATCTGGAGGTACTCCGGTCATGAAGAGCATCGCAGCATACCAAGAGATTCCGCAGTATCCGACTTTGTATGGGCAAGGACTTGCGCTCATGTTATTAGCAGATACTTGCCGGGATTCGGGAGAGTAAGCAAGCCGCAATCGAATAAATAAGCCAGAAGGTCTATCCAGACTTTCTGGCTGTTTTGTTTGGAATTATACCTCAATTTCAGGCACCGCTCACTGTTTTCTTGCGATACTGTTTGGGAGTAAGGGCAGTACTTTTTTTGAACACGCTAAAAAAATGCGAAATATCGCCGAACCCCGTGACCGCGGCGACCTCGGTAACGGGCAGGTCCGTTTCTGCCAGCAAACGTTTCGCTTTGTTCAATCGATAGTCGGAGAGGAATTGTTTCATTGTGCTGCCTGTGGTTTCTTTGAACAAGCTAAACAACCTGGAGCGCGAAACGGGAAAAAGCTCCAGCAGGTCTTCGACATGCAAATCCTCTTGATAATGCGCAATCAAGTAAGAGAGCACATTACCAATCAACTGTTCATCGTCCGACCTATGGGAGCTTGCAACATCATGATGTAAACCAAGCAGAAAGAGGAAAAATTCTGCCAGGCATTTTAGCACATTTAGCTCGAAGTGCGGCTTCTTGTCTTTTAGCGTTTGTTCCAGCTCGGCGAGCAGCATTTGAAGTTGGTCCAGCTGTTGAACGGACAAGAAGTGATGGCTTGACTCGGGATGCATCGCTTTTAGGAATCCGGAGATCGACAAGTCTGTCGTTTGACAAAGCGCGTGAATGCCCTCCATATAAGATTCATCAATGGAAAGGACATATCTGTGGAAATCCTGGTCCAGCACATGATAGGGACGATGAATGACGCCTGGTTGGATGACTGTCAGTGTGCCGGCGTGCAGGGGATACAATTGATCACCGGCAATGTAAGAGCCTGTCCCTTGGAGTACAAAATAAAACTCATAACCATTATGGGCATGCAGCAGCTGCTGATGAAGCGGCGACTTGCGGAGCTCGCAGTGCACAGGATAATTCGCCAGAAAATGATTCGTAAAGTCGTCAATGGCGTAATTACGGACTGTTGCGGGAATCGTTGTGCTCACGAAGATCGCCTCCTTGTTCTCACTAACTGCATTTACTATACGAGATTGGTTTGCGAGTAGACAAGCTTTTTTTAGTAGCTCCTGAATTACAGCTAACGGCCCGAGCTGCCCTCATTTGGAAGAAAATATGGCTCCGCGGAATTCTAACGGACGCCAGAGCCGCTTGAGTCACATTGGGTTGTATACGAAGGGGTGGATGATTGTCATCGTTGGGACACGCGGCGAACACGTGGTGTGGGATCTACAGAGGAACTGGGGCAGCTGCCAGTTCAGCCTGCCAAATAAATCGCAGCCAGAAAAACAAGCTGCAAAACCGTGCGGACCGGCAAGGAAGGCGTGGGATCCCCGCCAATCGTTAATTTATGGCGCGCCGCACGCACATTGGCGGGGAACATGGCGATGAGCAGCACCATCAGGCAGATGGAGGCGATACGGGATGTGGCTGGAAACAGAATGCCGATCGCAGCAGCAATTTCTAACCAACCTGTTATAGTAACGATCAAATCAGGTCTTGGAAAAGCTGGCGGAACCATGCGGATGAGGTCTGGCCGTCTTTTTCCCCAATGAGCGGATGCTGTTAGCAGCAGCATGACAGCAACAGCGCCCTGCATAGGCGTATGCCAGCCTTCGAAATGGGAGACACCAAGCAATCCGAGTACCCAAAATATCAGATAGGAGACAATCAAAGCATAAAAAGGAATCATTGCAAATCCTCCTTCTATTTTTTCAATAATTGTGTCATCATACTGGCGAAATCTTCGATTTGAAACCCTGCAGTCACTAACGGAATGGTGGAACGGACGCGTAATCCGAGAGAAAGAAGAACAAACAAATCGGCTGTTTTATCGGCATCCACCGATTCCGTAATAACACCGTGCGATTGTCCGGTAACAATCCATTCCTTGGATACATGCACGGAGCGTTCATAGTACAGCTTAAGCGTTTCGGCAACTGCCGGCTGATCTTCTTTACCGAGCAAATAGATCAAAACTTTGTTGGTCACTTCCTGTGCATCGTCCAGTGCTCGGAGATTTTCAAGGATTTTCTGCATCGGTCCTTCGAACGTTGCACCGCCTTGCTGCACGACAGCCTGAAAGCGTTCATCGGTTGCATCCAAGCGTTCCTGCAGCACCCAGGCGAAGATTTCATCTTTACTTTTCACATAATGGAAAATAGCGCCTTTGGACAAACCGGAGCGGTCCATAATGTCCTTCATGGTGATCGCTTCACACCCTTTTTCCCGAATGAGCTCTTTGGTTGATGTCAGCAGAACTCCCGTTGTTTGCTGTCTGCGTTCCTCTTGTTTCAATAAAATCGCTCCTTGTTAATATTTATGCAATAACTATATTATAAATACCGACCATCGGTTTGTAAATAACGAGGAATCGGGTGATTAACTTCCACAAATTGGATTGATTTTTGAGCATTTCGGACGGACAGAAAGGTTGTCTAAACTTCGAAGAGTATACGATGTCGGGTCTAAACAACATACTGCAGCATATAGGGGTCGTACATCTTGCAAAGACGAAAAGCAATTCGTGATATATTAGAAAAAATGCTGTGGTTCTGCCCTGTACTTATTATCGCTATCGGAAGTCTTCCTAACGTTGCTGGAAGCATGTGGTGGGATGCGTTCGGGGTGCTTTTATTTGTAGCTATCCTCATCATTTGCGGAACAGGTTTGCAACAAAAAGAAGAAAATTAATATATTTATAATAAAAAATTAATGTTTATACTCTATCATGGATCTAAGGGAGTGATAGATTATGACATCTTCTTACTTCGATCAATGGTTGGATGAGTATAATGATTATCTTAGGCTCTATGAGTTATTTGGTGATAAGGAATATTTAGACGAAGCTGTAGAAATTCGCAATAGTTTGCAAGTGATTGTAGCTAGGGCCGAAAAACATAAATCAATCGTTTCGAAGGTAATGAGCAGCCAGATGCACGCATATGGCAACGCCTAACTCTATTGAAACGAAAAACAGACTCTAGCGCTTCTATTGCGCAGAGTCTGTTTTCATAGACACCTTTATTCGGCGGCAGCTTCGGATTGTGCATCGGTCTCAGGGGTCGTGTCTAATTTCTGTGTGCCAAGTATGGTGACAAGAACAGTCTCAGGATCTGAGAGAACTTCAACGTTCTTGGGTACTTTAAGATCGGCTACGGTGAGATGTTCACCAATGCTTAATGTACTGATATCAAGCGCAAGGGATTCTGGCAGCTTATTAGGCATACATCGTATCATGACTTCATGCGACTCTACTTGGAGAATACCGCCTTCCTTCGTGCCTTTGGCTTCTCCAATAAAGTGGATGGCAATCGTCGTATCCAGCTTTTCTTTCATATCAATTTGCAAAAAGTCGACATGCAGCAATTGGCCAGTCAGAGAATCCTTCTGGACGTGATGGATAATGACGGATTCCTTTGATTTCGAGGGCAAAGCTACATTCAAAATGGCATGCGGATTGCGTTTCAGGGATGCTCGGATTTCTTTCTCCGGGACGGTGACATGTTCGGAATCCATACGAGAGCTGTAAACTACAGCGGGAACTTGACCTTGTTCTCTCAGTTTCTTCACGGGACCTGTTCGTTCAGATAATAAAATCGTTGTGCTCATGTTCGGCACCTCCGTAGCGTAGTTAGAGCGGCGTTCAGCCCTATATTCATTTACCCGCTAACGTGAGTGGTGAAACAGGAAATAAATAGGAAGATTTTTTTTATTTTGGGCTTCTTTATCTTACCATTTGAGAGTAAAATAGAGGACAAGAGGAGGATTGATAAAGGATGAGTACACTAAAAAGTTTCACTGATTCTGATCAACATATTTCGTTGGAGTTAAGAGATGATCATTTGACTGTGCTGCGGTTACACGGTGAAACGTCTATTTACCCTTTCAAAAATATTACTCTTGCCTCTGAGCCGATTCCAGAGTATCCCTTGAACCGCGTGGCGCTCACGGTTATTGATTTCAACACTGGTGTAACCGATTTCAAATTTTCGTCTAGTAAAAATGATTTTGAGATTTTCGTGCAAACATTGATGGAAGTTCATAGTGAGTTTGTGCCAAATCATTAAATCTATAATCAGCGATGAATACGATCAGGATAGGCGAGGCGACTCGATCTATCCTTTTTCTATTTGATTTTTATGATATTGATTTCTGAAAACTTCAGGGGTTAAACCTACAGATTTACGAAAAGTTGAAATAAAATGAGAAGCATCCAGAAAACCCGTAGTTTCCGCGATCTGCTTAATCGTCAAGTTATGCCCGGTAATGAGCAATTCTTTGGACTTCTGAAGCCGCAGCTGCAGCAGGTATTGATAAGGGGATAAGCCAAATGCTTTGCGAAAAAGCGTATTGACGTGCTGCGGACTGACGCCGAGCTCATTAGACATCCAGGTCAGTCCAACATCGGCGGATCCAAAGTTTTGCTCCAATTGAAATAGGAGCGGCAATAAGCGCTCATGGCTCTGCGAGAAGGAGGCGCTTTTGTTGACATTGCCGTGTTTTTTGAGCAGAGTGAGAAATTGATAAACCTCCAGCGAACCGTTCATTCCCGTGAAATCATAGCTATAACGATATTTTTCGTAAAAATATTCGTGGATGCTGGCCAGCGGAGTATCCATTCCCCAGCTGATTTGCGTGGATAACGGGAACTCCAGGGCATATACGATAGAGGCGGCGAGTGCTCCGTCAAAGGTTAAGTACCAAGTTGACCATTTGGAAGAGAGAACTTTGTATTCATGTGGAATGCCCGCGGCGAGCAGCATGCCTTGATTCTCGCCAAGCTTGATCGACTGATTGTCGAGGATGATTTCTCCGGCGCCTTCAATCGTTTGCAGCCAATGAAAGCAGGGATAACCATCCTCGCGTTTATAATAGAGCTGCTGACTCTCATATCCGACCGTTTCCAAGATCAGCGGCAGCTTGCGGTCCGTTTCGGTGATGACGAAAAACTTCCTGTAGTCTATAGCCATATCAGATTGCCATCTCTTTCATTTTTTAATATATCATGCGTAGTATCTTATATTTTAAAAGAGATTATTGTCAGTTACAATAAATACATCGTTGATGATAATTATACAACACCAATAAAGTGAGGTAAGAATCCATGGCTAATAAGTACGTCTACACAGCGCCTTTGAACGGTTATCCGGAATGGAATAACAATCCGCAGATTTATCAATTGAACCGTTTGGAAGCGCATGCAACGTTGATGCCTTACCGGTCGGAAGCCGAAGCGCTTGCAGGAGTTCGGGAAACCTCTGACTTCTATCAAACTTTGAATGGAACGTGGAAGTTTCATTTTGCAGAGAATGCTGAGGGGCGGCCTCAGGAGTTTTATAAGAACGGCTACGATTGCAGCGGCTGGTCCGACATTGCGGTGCCATCCCATTGGCAGCTGCAAGGTTTTGATTTTCCGCAATATACGAATATTATCTATCCATGGGTAGGTCACGAAGAAGTGAAGCCTCCTTATGCGCCTGTGAAGTATAATCCTGTCGGCTCGTACTCCCGGAGCTTTACGATTCCGGCATCATGGGCGGAGCATCCTGTGTACTTAAGTTTTCAGGGTGTTGAATCCGCTTTTTATGTATGGGTAAACGGGGATTTCGTTGGCTTTAGTCAAGACTCATTCACACCCGCGGAATTTGATATTACACCTTACTTGGTTGAGGGTGAGAACAAGCTCGCGGTTGAAGTCTATCGGTGGAGCGATGCAAGCTGGTTGGAAGATCAGGATTTCTGGCGGTTGAGCGGAATTTTCCGCGATGTCTATTTGTACGCCACCCCTGTGGCACATATTGCGGACTTCAAAGTGCTGACGGACTTGGACGAAACTTTTCAACATGCCGAACTGCGCATTCAGGCAAAGGTTACGAATTATGATGCCCTTGGCGCAGGAACGCACCTTGTAGAGGCTGTTTTATATGACAGTGAACAAAAGCCGTTATGGTCTGCACCTTTATCTGCGGCAGTTGAATTAAGCGGAAGCCTGAAGCAGGACGTGGAGTTGTCCGCTAAGGTGGATAATCCGGCACTTTGGAGCGCGGAGAAACCTAACCTCTTTACGCTGGTTTTAAGCTTGAAGGACGAGAAAGGAACCCTGCTGGAAACGGAGAGCTGCAAAGTGGGTTTCCGTAAGTTCGAAATTCACGATGGCTTGATGAAAATCAACGGTGAGCGCATCGTATTCAAAGGCGTCAACCGCCATGAATTTGATACTGACCGCGGCCGCAGCGTAGATAACGACAGCATGATTGCTGATATTTTGCTGATGAAACGATTTAATATTAACGCTGTCCGCACGTCCCATTATCCGAACAATGCACGTTGGTATGAGCTATGTGATGAGTATGGCTTATATGTCATTGATGAAACGAATCTGGAAACGCACGGATCGTGGAGTTATGCCCAAGAGGAAGAGGGAGAGACGGTTCCAGGCAGCAAACCTGAATGGACGGGGGCTGTACTGGATCGCGCGAATTCCATGATGCAGCGAGATAAAAATCATCCTTCGATTGTGATTTGGTCGCTCGGGAATGAATCATGGGGCGGAGAGAATTTCATTAAAATGCATGACTTCCTGCGTGAGGCGGATCCTTCCAGAATCGTTCACTACGAAGGGATTTTCCACTGCCGGGACTCTGAGGCGGCCTCAGATATCGAAAGTCAAATGTACTCCAAGATTGACAAAATTGAAGAGTACGCGAATAACAAGCCGAAGAAGCCATTTATTTTATGTGAATACAGCCATGCGATGGGGAATTCCTGCGGTAATTTATTTAAATATTGGGAGCTGTTTGAGAAGTATCCGGTTCTCCAAGGCGGCTTTATATGGGATTGGATCGATCAATCCATCCGTACAACAACGCCTGACGGTGTGACTTATCAAGCTTATGGCGGCGATTTCGGGGATACGCCGAATGACGGCAATTTCTGCGGCAACGGTTTAATTTTCGCTGATCGCACACCGTCACCGAAAATCTATGAAGTTAAAAAGTGCTATCAAAATGTGAAGATTACACCGGTTGACTTGGCAAAAGGCCAAGTAGCTGTGACGAATCAATTTTTGTTCACGGATCTTAATGAGTTCAATTGGACGTGGACGATCGAGCGTAATGGCGTTGCTGTTGGTGAAGCGAAGAGCGGTCAATTTACTGTGAAGCCTGGAGAAACGGCCACAATTGAACTCGAATTGGATGTGTACGAAGCAGCCAGTCCGACTGACGAGTACGTTCTTACGATCGGCCTTCAATTGGAAGCTGATACCTTATGGGCGCCAAAAGGGCATGAGGTCGCGTGGGAGCAATTCCTGCTGCCTGTCCGTCAAGCGTGGGCGCATGTTGATTTCGTTGCGCACGCAGAATCTGCTGCAGCCGTGTCTGAGCTTGATGCTGTGCAAATTGCCGCAACGAACGATTCGATTACGCTGAAAGGAAGCAATTTCTCGCTTCAATTCCAAGCGGCAACCGGCAATATCACTTCCTATCTCTACGAAGGAACTGAGTTGTTCCTGACAGGCCCAGCGCCTAATTTCTGGCGCGCCTACACGGATAACGACCGAGGCAACAAGCATCACATTCGTTGCGCACCATGGCAAGAAGCAGGCAGCGGAAGAACGCTGCAATCCTTGCAAGCGAAATCTGGCAGAGATGGCCGCGCTGAAGTTCATGTTTATTATGAGCTTGCTACAACGCCGGCTTCAACAGTGAAGTTGGTGTACACGGCATCGCCGAATGGGGAGGTCGAGGTGCGCATGGAGCTAGTTCCCGGCGCCAACCTGCCAGAGATTCCGGAGATCGGCATGATGTTCGAGTTGGACCATGCCTTGCAGCAAGTAAGCTGGTACGGCCGCGGGCCACACGAAAATCACTGGGATCGCGCGACAGGAGCGAAGCTTGCCCTGCACAGCGGAACCGTCCAGGAGCAATTCGTTCCGTACTTACGTCCGCAAGAATGCGGAAACAAAACGGATGTCCGTTGGGCGACATTAACGGATAACACAGGCCGCGGACTCCGTATTACGGGACTGCCGACCGTGGAATTGAATGCTCTGCCGTATTCGCCTTCGGAATTGGAAGCTCATGACCATCCTTATAAGCTGCCGGTCAGCGAGAAGGTAGTGCTGCGCGTGAATTACAAGCAGATGGGTGTTGGCGGAGATGATAGCTGGGGGGCAAAAACGCATCCGGAGTTTACGTTGTTCGCCAATCGAACATATGCTTACTCGTTTAGTTTTAAAGGAGTCTAACTAGACTGCCATTTTGCAAGGATGTTAACAGCAATTAGAAAGAGGGTGCACCTCGCCATTTCGATGGCTATGAGGGCACCCTCTTTTTGTAGTTAATGTGATACTGCGCCTTGTTCTTGAGTCGGATCAAGTTTCTCTTTGCTCATGGCAATCGCACAAATGAAGGCGATCACTGCCGGAACAATTGTCCATGCGAATGTGAGAACGATAGAAGACGATAGCGCACTGGTGATTTTTTCTAAAATAGGACCGGGAATGTCCAAACGCTTAGCCGGGTCGAGCAAGGTATGCGGGTCGCTGGTAGCCATACCGGCGGGCATTTCACCTTGCCCGGCGAAGGCATCCGTCAGCTTTCTCGTAAATGCGTGGCTTTGGATGATTCCAAACACGGTGATTCCCAGCGTCATTCCTAAGGAACGAAGGAAATTTAGTGTGGAAGAGGCCGATCCGCGCTGCCTAGCATCAAAGAGATGAATCGCGGCATTGCTCAATACCGAGAAGGAAGCCCCGATACCCAAACCAACGATAATCATATAGATCGTTACAAGCCAGCGTGGCGACTCGGGAGATAACGTCGTCAGCAGAGCAACTCCACCTGCCAGAATGAGCGTAGTAGGAATCATGATGCTGCGGTAGCTTACTTTTGTCATTAAGAAACCGCCACCTGTTGCAGTTACGACAGACCCTAACATCATGGGCAGTAAAACTAGGCCAGAGTTCGTCGCTGTTCCACCAAGCACGCCTTGAACGAAGATGGGGATATAAACAGAAGCTGTAATAAAAGCGGCGCCGCTGAAAATGCCTACGGCATTGCTGGAAGCATACAACCGGCTTTTGAACATGGCAAAAGAGATAATCGGCTCGGCAGCGCGGCGTTCTATGAAAATGAAGATGATCGTTAATACGGCGAACAGTGCCAATAATCCGAGGATAAACGATGAATCCCAGGCATATGTTTTGCCGCCTAATTCAAGCGCGAACATAAGGGAGACGATGGCCCCGACAAGCGTCAATGCGCCCCACCAATCGATTTTTTGCTTCGAATGCTCAACGGATTCGCGGTAAAAGAAAGCGATAAAAATAAAGGCGATCAAACCGAGCGGCAGGTTAATGTAGAAAACCCATTTCCAATTCACGTAATCCGTAATATAGGCGCCTAGCAGGGGACCGAAAATACTGGACATACCGAATACGGCGCCGAACAATCCGCCTAGTTTACCGCGGCTTTCAATCGGAACGGCATCAAACATGATGGTAAAAGCAATCGGTACCAGCGCACCGCCGCCAATCCCTTGAATCGCACGATAAATGCTGAGTTCAATAATGGAATTAGCCGTTCCGCATAAGATGGAACCTAGCATAAATACGATAATCCCGAAGATAAAAAACTTCTTTCGTCCATACATATCGGACAATTTCCCGAATATCGGCATGCCGGCCATCTCGGCAACCATATAGGCGGAAGTGACCCACACGAATTTGTCCAAGCCGCCTAGTTCCCCTACGATGGTGCCCATCGCCGTAGCTACAATGGTGTTATCCATGGATGCCATCAGAATGCCAAGCAGAAGCCCGGCGATTACAATGCCTATTCCTTTATTTTTGGTTTGTGTTGACATGAAGGTGGTATTCCCCGCTTTCTAAATTAAATGATGGTAACGTGCGCGAGATTTGCTTTAAAGCCTTTTAAAACGGCATATGTGCCTTTATCCATCTTAGCCCCGTCAAAAATTGTTTTTTTGACATCGGTTTTAAACGAACAGTTTTGAAAAACGGCGTTGCGGAAAGAAGTTTCTTTTAATCCAGTATAATGAAAAATAGTTCCGGTAAAAGTTAGGTTATCCAAACATACGCCCGCTAACTCCGAAGAGCTGAAGTCGGTATGGTTAAATTGGCAATTGCGGAAAGTAGCTCCCTTGAGGTTGGACTTTTGAATCTTGGCATGGGTCAAATTAGAGCCGTCAAAATTGCAATTGTCCAAGTTGCTGCATTTAAAAGAAGCATTCGTTAAATCCGAATGGCTAAAATCAGAGCCCTGCAGGTTGCTGTAATTAAACTTCCCGTCGTGGACCTGAACAGCTCTTAAGTCCGACTTTTGCAAATTTTGTTTCGAAAAATCAATGCCAACGATTTGCTGCAGCTTCGTCGTACTAGCATGGATGCTTCCGATAAGCTCGGAAATTTCGCCAATAGACGCGATTGTCCGCTCAAAAGCGGCTTTTTCATCAAGGCCATCCTTTTGCAAGTCGCTGAATCTTTCCTGCAAGTCGTGAAAAAGCTCTTCTTTTAACTCCCGAATTGGCTTTAAATCCTCGTAATTGGAGAAAACTTCGTCCAAATAAGCAGAAAGCTTGGTATTCATGGATGATTCCACCTTTCTTATATGAATAAATCGAGAATGCCCTTTGCATGTTCCCAATTCCGCTTGTTCGTATCAAATGTCTCTTTCCCTTTGTCGGTGATCCGGTAATACTTTCTTCTGCCGCCTTGCGTTTCGTCTCCCCAATAAGAAGTAATGTTCTCTTCCTGTTCAAGGCGTTTGAGGCTGGCGTACATGGTAGCTTCCTTGAGCTCGTATTCTCCGCCTGTGGTTACTTGCACAAGCTTGGATATTTCATAGCCATACTTATCACCTGACATTAAAAGCTTAAGAATGATGCTATCGGTATGCCCGCGAATAAGCTCGGACGTTATTTTTAAGTCAAAGATGATCCTCACCTCCTGTTTTACATTATATTCAAGAGTACTATATCTGTCAATGTAGTCCTGCGGAGGATACACATCTTTCATTGACCGCACAGAACGGGGATGATAAGTTAGAAGAAGTATTGGGAAAAATTGCGCAGTATCTGGTTGACATTGTGTGTTTATTTAGAAAGGTGGTTTTTTGCGTGGCATTGAATCCAGCACAAACCGTAGTAGGACTTGTAGGCACGGGTGTTATGGGTAAAAGCATGGCAGGTCATTTTATGAAGGCAGGGTATCAAGTTCATCTGTACAATCGGACAAGATCCAAAGCACAGGACCTCGTTGATCAGGGTGCACATTGGCAGGATTCCCCTGGACAATTGGCTCAGCAGTGTGATGTCATTATTACGATGTTAGGTTTCCCTAGTGATGTGGAAGAAATTTATTTAGGCGAAAATGGTATCCTGCAGAACGCCAAGCCAGGAAGTTATGTCATCGATATGACAACGTCCTCGCCCAAGCTTGCCAAACAAATTGAACATGAAGCGCGTTCCCGCGGGTTATTCTCACTCGATGCGCCTGTTTCAGGCGGAGATGTTGGAGCGAAAGAAGCGAAATTGTCGATCATGGTTGGTGGATCGCGCGATGCGTTTGATGCGGTTTTGCCATTATTTGAGAAGATTGGCACGAACATCGTCTATCAAGGGGAAGCGGGAGCAGGCCAGCATACCAAGATGTGCAACCAAATCGCCATTGCCAGCAATATGATGGGCGTGGTTGAGGCGCTCGTATATGCGGAGAAGTCAGGATTAGATCCTGCGACGGTGCTAAAAAGCATTGAATCCGGAGCAGCGGGCAGCTGGTCATTAAGTAATTTGGCCCCGCGGATGATCGCCGGCAATTTTGCACCTGGCTTTTATGTCAAACATTTTATTAAAGATATGAAAATTGCCCTTCAATCAGCTGAAGAAATGAATGCGAAGCTGCCAGGGCTTGCTCTTGCCAAATCGCTGTATGAGCAGCTTGCGGCCAGTGGGGAAGAAGACAGCGGGACACATGCGTTGTATAAGCTAATAAGCAAACTTTGATCGAAAAAGCTCGGGGGAGAGGGACGACCGTGAAAATTGTCATTGCACCTGATTCTTTTAAGGGCAGTTTAAGCGCGAAAGAGGCTGCTCTAGCTATAGCGAAAGGCATTCAGAAGGCTGCACCGACACCGGATACGGTGCTTGTTCCGATGGCTGACGGCGGCGAGGGAACCGTAGACAGTCTCATTAGCTCGACACAGGGGACCAAAATCAACGTTTCAGTAAGCGGGCCTTTGTTGGACAATGTAATAGCCGAATACGGCGTTCTTGGAGACAATGAAACCTGCGTCATCGAGATGGCTACGGCTTCAGGGCTCTATTTGATCTCGGAGGAGCAGCGAAATCCTTGGCTGACGACGACCTATGGGACAGGTCAGCTTATCAAACATGCCTTAGATCATGGGTATCGTAAGTTTATTTTGGCGATTGGCGGCAGCGCAACCAATGATGGAGGAAGCGGCATGCTTCAAGCGCTTGGGTTGGCGCTCCTGGATGCGGAAGGACAAGCTGTTCCGCATGGTGCGCTTGGTCTTGCGAAAATTCGCAGCATAGACGCTGCGAATTGGGATGCTAGAATAGCGGAGTCGAGTTTTACGATTGCCTCTGATGTGGTTAATCCGTTCATCGGCCCGCAAGGAGCGTCCTATGTGTTTGGCCCTCAGAAGGGGGCGACCCCTGAGATGTTGCCAGAGCTCGATGAGGCTCTCCGCCATTGGGCGGATCTCATCGAGGCGCACACGGGCATAGCCGTACACGATCTGCCTAGCGCAGGGGCAGCGGGCGGGCTTGGCGGCGCGTTCCAAGCTTTTTTCCCGTCAACCGTTCAGCGCGGCGTTGAGATTGTTATGGACAAAAGCAACCTGAGCCAGCACTTGCAGGAGGCATCTCTCGTGTTTACCGGAGAAGGCCGAACAGACGCGCAGACGGCTTCCGGCAAAGCTCCCATGGGCATTGCTCAAGCGGCGCAGAAACTCGGCGTTCCTGTTTTTGTATTGAGCGGTTCCATTGGGCCCGGTGTGGAGGCTCTCTATGACCATGGCATCACGAGCATACATAGTATTGTTAATGGACCGATGTCCTTGCAAGAAGCGATGGAGAGGACCGAGGAGCTGCTAACGCAAAAAGCGGAGCAGGTCATGCGGACTTATCTGGCTGCTCGGAATATGTAAGCTTGTACTTTTTGAAAAAGTCTGTCTTTCTTCCCGCGGTTGCGCCGGAGGATAGGCAGGCTTTTTTTGTGATCAAACATTGTACCCTACCGTCAACCTGTGCGTCAGTTAGCTAACTTCCACCTCACCCGCCAAAAACAAATCTAAAAGACCATAGCGAGAATTCCGCTATGGCATCACTTGAGGGAACTGGAGTCCCCTATTCCAATGAGCTTTTTCCCCGTTGAGCGGAACAGTGGGGTCTTATTTTGCATCCACGGCATGCTTATCGCAGGAAAGAGGCAATATAGAGCCCTGTAGTTCCCCCTGACACTGCCCGTCAGGTCTCAGCTAGCTACTTTCCCAATCCCGCACTATTCCATCAACCTACTCACAACACATCGAACTTCCACCTCACCCGCCAATAACAAATTTAAATGAACATAGCGAGAATTCTGCTATGGCTTCACTTGAGGGAACTGGAGTCCCTTATTCAGAGGAAAACGAGCTTTTTCCTCGTTGAGCGGAACAGTGGGGTCTTATTTTGCTGCCACGGCATGATTATCGCGGGAAAGAGGCATTTTAGCGTCCTGTAGTTCCCCAAACAAGTGAAACATGCCTCTTTTCAGAGGAAGAGTGTCCTGCAGTTCCCCCTAAAGTAACGCCGAAGAACAATTTCTCGTTTCTCGGATGATCGCTCCTTCTTCGACCGACTATCACTCACATCTCGAGCACTCATCGCTCGAGCAAGCGCTCGTTGGCTCGCTTCTCGAGCATCCATCACTCTAGCAAGCGCTCGCCCATTCGAGCGCTCACAAAGGCTCATTTCCTCCATTTCAGGAATATAACTGTTTCTTGAACAAAAATAACGGTTTTTTATTTGGTAAATAAAAAATACACAATGTATCATTTGAGAGGTAGTGAGAAACATGGACGAAGTAACATGAAGTGACTTAGTTAAGACGAAAGGAGGCTGCGGATAACCAATAAGAGCCACTTTGAGCAGTATATATAGGGGATAAGTTGAAGCCGCTTTCAAGAAGTTTTCGCGTAAACATGCAAGATTATGAATGTTTATCCCGATATAGTCTTTAATTATTGCATAAATTGACTTTCCCTCACCAGCCATTCAAGGAACTTATTCTTAAGCCTCAACCTGCCCTCATGATTCGACAAATGCTGATAAAAAGAAACAATTTGTATCGAATGCATATCATTTTCTGACAAAATACGCGACATATCTCCGATTAGGAAGGTGACGAAAAGCATGGCGAACAAGAAACTCAGCCTAGCAAAGAAAGCGCTTACTATAACAGCCGGCTGCATGGTGATGTTCAGCAGTATGGTCGGAACAGCAGCAGCCAATGAACAATCAGGCAATCAGGGAACGACGTCCGGCGTTCAATTGGAATATTTGGATCGTGGCTTGACAGCGGTTGTCAAAGGCAATGGCGTGTTTCTCAGTTGGAGGCTGCTTGGCAATGAGGTTATGGGTTACTCCAGCACGGGATTAACGGGGACAAACTTTAATTTGTATAAAGACGGCGTGAAGATTGCTACGATCGATGACAGTACGAACTATTTTGACAGCACAGGAACGGCTTCATCACACTATTACGTAGCTGCGGTCGCTAACGGAAATGAAGTGGATAAAAGCGCAACGGTTACGCCATGGGGCAGCGGTTTCTATGATTTGCCTTTGAAAAAGCCGGCGGATGGCGTTACACCAAAAGGTGAAGCATACACCTACAAAGCGAATGACATGAGCGTTGGCGACGTTGACGGCGATGGTCAATATGAATATTTCGTCAAATGGGATCCGTCCAACTCCAAAGACGTCTCTCAAAAAGGTTATACAGGCAACGTATATGTAGATTGCTATAAGTTTGACGGGACGTTATTGTACCGAATTGATCTTGGGGTCAATATTCGGGCTGGCGCACACTATACGCAATTCATGGTTTATGATTTCGATGGCGACGGAAAATCAGAGATGATGTTCAAAACAGCACCGGGTACAAAGGTCAGTAAATACGATGCTCAAGGTAATGTGACATCCACGAAGTACATCACGATGCCGGGCGAAGATCTTGCCAAAGGCTTTGCCAATACGGACGATTATCGGTTGAGCGCCGAAGGTTACTACGATCATGTGGTGAACATGTTCATGAATTGGGATAAGCACCCAGAGGTGCTTAACGGTTCATGGCCTAAAACGTTGGAAGAATGCTTCGGCATCGCCAAAAAATATTCCTATCCGCTGTCTGAAGGGGATGCCAAGCTTTTAGCGGACTATTTTATTGACGTGTATGCCCCAAGTCGAAGCACAAATAACAAATTGCGGGAATTTGAAGGCTTTGTTGTAGACGGTCCTGAATATTTGTCGGTGTTTGAAGGCGCGACAGGCAAAGAACTGGAAACCATCCACTACAAGCCGTGTCGTGAAGATGACGGACTCATGTGGGGAGATTACGCGCTTGCTAGAATTGAGCCAGCCAATCGTGTGGACCGATTCTTAGCAGGGGTATCGTATCTGGATGGCCAAAATCCTTATGCAATCATTGCCAGAGGGTACTATACGAGAAGTACCATCGTGTCGTACCGCTGGAATGGTAAACATTTGGAAGAGTATTGGTTCGTAGACAGCGGATGGGTGAAAATGACGAATCCGTTCAATGACACTCCTCACGGCAGAGAGGGATCTAATCCTGCTTATGCAACACTGACGACGCAGGGTGCTCACTCCTTGACAAGCGCGGATGTGGACGGCGACGGCAAGCAAGAAATTGTATATGGCTCATCAACGATTGACCATGATGGAAAATTGTTATACAGCTCCGGCGATACGATTGCTTCGGGGCCGAATGCTGGAAAATATGCATTGCTAGGCCATGGAGATGCTCTGCACGTTACAGACATTAACCCGGATCGTCCTGGTTTGGAGATTTTCATGGTTCATGAAGGCGCGACAAGCGTACCTTACGGTTACTCTTTCCGTGACGCGAAGACAGGTGAGACGATTTATGGCGCCTACACAGGGAAAGACACAGGCCGTGGCATGATCGGTGACGTTGATGCTAGCAAAAGAGGTATCGAAACGTGGGCCACTGCCCTGCGAATGGCCGATGGCACCACATTAGGAACATCCATGCCAGGCACAAACATGAGCATCAAATGGGCGGGCAACATGACGACGCAAATGGTGAATGGCGCGGAAGGTTCAACGCCGACGATCGACGTTTGGAGCGGGGCCAGAGCGCTGACGGCTACCGGCACGACGACCAATAACTCCACGAAAGGGAACCCATCCCTTGTTGCCGATATTTTTGGCGACTGGAGAGAAGAATTGCTCGTTCGTAAGACGGATAGTTCCGCTATTCGGATATATATGAGCACGGATGTAACGAATCACAAAATGTACACGTTAATGCATGATCCGCAATATCGGGCTGAAATCGCTAGACAGAACACAGCGTACAATCAACCGGCATATACGAGCTTTTATTTTGCATCTGACACGGATTGGTCCAAGGTGCCGATTCCAAACTTGAAGCCTTTTGCAACCGGGGCATCTTTAAGTGGTCCTGACGCCGTCGCTCCCGGGCAATCGTTCAATGTTACATACGGATTGGAGCACGTAAACTCGGAGGTAGTTGCTGAGGATATCACCATTGATGTGGATACGAACAAATTGGATTTGAATAATACGCCTCCTGTTTCGTTGGACGAAAACACCTTCAAGATAGTTGATTACAAACAAACACCAGGCAAGCTTCGCATTCTCGGCGTTCACTTCGGCGACAAACAAGCGCGTCCGAACGGCCCGCTGTTCACTATCAGTTTGACGGCCAAATCCTCCGTGCAATCCGGAGTAGGAACTGCTGCCGTCTCAGCGTTAACTGTTGCGAACGGTGCAGGCATAGAGCAGCAGTTGCAGGGTAGTTCGTACGCTGTGCAAATTGGCTCTGGAGACAAAACGCAGTTGAATGCTCTCATTGCTGAAGCACAAGGCGTAATTAGCAGCGCAGTTGAAGGCAGCCATGTTGGCGAGTACCCTTCCGGCTCCAAAGCGATTCTGCAAGCAGCTATTGATAAAGCGATTCTGGCTGCGAATGATTCGACGATCTCTCAAGAGCTTATTAATCAAGCGATTGCTGAGCTTTCCGCCAAACTTCAAACTTTCCGTCAATCTGTGGTTACAAAAGTGGTTGGTGACTATACGAATGATGGCAAAGCAAGTATCGGCGATTTGGCGCTTATGGTTAAAGCGTATGGTAAATCGGTCGACAGTCCAGATTGGAACGATTGGAAACAATTTGACCTCAACAACGATAAAATGATTGATATCGAAGATCTTTCAGCACTTGCTCAGTTGATCATTAACGAAGACTTTTAAGTGGGATTTTCCTTGATTAGCGGGTGGGAAGGCAGGGAATGCTGCTGCTTTCCTCCCCGCACCCATTCACATCACGGAGAGGACGGAGGCTGCGTTGAAAAAGAAAGGGCTTTTATTCGCATTATGTTTATTTCTGTGCATTTCATTCAGTTACGCACAAGCCATGGCGGCTGAGTCGCCTAGCTACTCCTTATCCCTAACCAGCAATCAAACCCAAGTCGGGAGTCAGGTGCGAGTTGTTGTCAAAGGCACCCATGTGACAGACCTTTTTGGCTACGAAATTCGATTATCCTATGACACAACCCATTTACGTTTTATAAAAGGAACGAGCCCGATGAACGGATTTTCCGTTCCGGCAATCGCGAAAGAAGGGCAAGTTGTTTTCGCCCATACCAATGGTTATTACTTTTAGTGATATGGCCAATCATTGGGCACAAAAAGCTGTTGAGCGAGCGGCATCGCTCGGTATTGTAAACGGTTACGATGACGGAACATTCCAACCGGACGGCAAAGTAACACGAGCGGAGTTCACAGCTATGCTGGTACGCGCGGTTTCGCTTACTAGCAAGGATGCACAAAATATGCAATTCTCCGATATCGCCGATATCCCGCAATGGGCCAAAGCTTATATTTTTGAAGCGGCATCCGCTGGCGTGGTAACGGGTTACGAAGATCACTCCTTTGGTGCGGATCGGCTCATTTCGCGCGCGGAGATGGCGGTTATGGTCGCACGGGCAATCGGTCTGGAGTCAAACTCCGATGAGGCGGATTCCTTTGCTGATGAGGATCAGATTCCGGCATGGGCGCTGCAGGAAATCAAAGCTTCACGTAAAGCTGGATTGATTCAAGGCAGAGACAATAACTATTTTGTTCCGGATGATCAAGCAACACGAGCTGAAGCGGCTGTATTAATTCTCGCAGCTTACGATAACTTCCAATCGGCAAATGAAAGGTAGATGAACGCGAAAATGAAAATGAGAAAACTTCCGCTCTTTTTAAGCGCAACGATGGCGTTCGCCATATTTTCAGGCTCAGCAGTACTTCCTAAGACAGTTTCTGCTGCTCAGCAAGCCTACCTCTTTGATTTCGGAACAGCGACAAGTCCTGTAGCCCCCGGTTATACACGCGTTTCTGAATCTACGTTGTATAGCAGTGCTACGGGATTTGGTCTAAGCAAAACCATAGCGAGTAGAGATCGTGGAGCTGGTTTCAGCGATATTTTAAGAGATTTTGTCATTGATAAAAGCTTCTCATTTAAAGTGGATATGGAAAATGGGGATTATTTCGTCAAAGTTACCGCAGGCGATGGAACGGCAAGCAATAAGACGGCCGTAACGATTGAGGGGATCAATCGGGGTTCCACGAGTACGGCCAGCGGCAGCTTTCAGGATGTCACGGCTGTTGTCACCGTTGCAGACGGACAGATGAACGTGGATATTGGCGGCAATGACGGCCGTGTCAACGTCATCGAAATTACGCCGGTTGTGGTCATGAGCGGTGTCAAGGTTGACAGAGTGAACGTATCTCCATCACCAAGCGTACAGCTTAGTTGGAATGCTGCACAAGGTGTGAGCGAATACAGCATTTACAGGAAAGGTGAAGGACAGGCCGATTATACCAAAATTGGCACAACGAGCGCAGCGGCATATGCGGACACTTCAGTTGAACTTGGTTTAACTTACACGTATGCGGTAACAAACACAGTCGGTGGTTATGAATCACCGAAAAGTGACCCGCTGTTGGTAACTGTATCAGATGGAACGGGCCAAAAACCAGCAGTTCCCGGCCATTTTCAAATCACGAATGCCACAGAAAGTTCCGTTAGTTTAGACTGGGATACCGTTTCTGGAGCTGTTTACTACTATGTTTACAGATCATCCAACGAGGCAGGGGCATACAGTAAAATTGCCGGAACATCGGATTCATCCTATGTTGATCAATCCGTGACAACGAATATTCCTTATTATTACAAAATTGCAGCCGTAAATTCGGCGGGGTTATCCGATCTCACAGCCTCTGTTGTATCACCGATCAAAAAAGTGTTCCAACGTCAAATGGAACGTCTGGAACGAGGCACCACGGCGATTAAAGTGAGCAATGGCGTATATGTCGGTTGGAGATTGTTGGGCACAGAGCCAAGCAGCATTTCATTCAATTTGTATCGGGACGGCCAGAAGATCAACAGCACCCCGATCGCCTCAAGCACGAACTTCCTTGATACGGAAGGTACGCTGCAGTCGACTTATACGGTTCGAGCGATCGTGAGCGGAATTGAGCAAACGGCTTCGGGCAGCGCAGCTGTCATGGAGACGAATCATTTGGATATTCCTCTGAATAAACCGACAGGGGGCATTACTCCGGATGGGGTCGCCTATACATATAGCGCGAACGATGTTAGTGTCGGTGATTTGGATGGCGATGGACAATACGAATATGTGGTGAAATGGGATCCTTCCAATTCCAAGGACAATTCGCAGTCCGGTTACACAGGCAATGTTTATATAGATGCCTATGAACTTGACGGCTCCCAATTATGGCGTATTGATTTGGGTAAAAATATCCGGGCTGGAGCTCATTACACACAGTTCATGGTGTATGATCTGGATGGAGACGGCAAGGCGGAAGTCGCCATGAAAACGGCGGACGGAACCATCGATGGGACCGGAACCGTGCTTGGGAACGGGGCGGCGGATTATCGCAATTCATCGGGTTACATTTTAACCGGTCCTGAATATTTGAGCATTTTTGAAGGTACCACGGGTAAAACACTTACAACGACTTCTTACGAACCTCCAAGGGGAACGGTGGCGAACTGGGGAGATACGTACGGTAACCGTGTCGATCGTTTTCTGGCAGCAATTGCTTATCTGGATGGCGAGCACCCAAGTCTGATTATGGCACGTGGCTACTACACGAGAACAGTTCTTGTCGCGTACAACTGGAAAGACGGACAGTTAACGAAAGTGTGGACGTTTGATTCAAACACGCCCGGAAATGGCAGCTATGCAGGTCAAGGGAATCACAACTTAAGCGTTGCGGACGTTGACGGGGACGGCAAAGATGAAATCGTGTATGGCGCAATGGCGGTTGACGACGATGGTACAGGACTTTATACAACGGGTTTGGGGCATGGAGATGCAATGCATTTAAGTGACTTGGATCCGGATCGCCCTGGTTATGAGGTTTTTCAGGTGCATGAGGAAAAGCCGAACCGTGCAGGCTTGGAATTCCGCGATGCGAAAACAGGCGAGCTCATCTGGGGGAAACCTACGAACTATGATGTAGGCCGTGGTGTATCCGCCGATATTGATCCACGGTACAAAGGGGCTGAATCTTGGGCCATTGATGCGGGGGGCTGGAACAGTACCTCCGGGGGCTTGTACGATGTGAAGGGCAATGAGATTTCCACGCATATTCCGCCTGCGAACTTCGCGATTTGGTGGGATGGAGATCTCCAGCGTGAGCTGCTCGACCATACTTACAACGATACGACGCTGACCGGTGTAGGTAATATTTTGAAATGGGATTATGAGAATTCGCAAGTGAAGACGCTGCTTTCAGCAGTAGGTACATTCTCCAACAATGGAACAAAAGGGAACCCAGGCCTGCAAGCCGATCTATTCGGTGACTGGCGTGAAGAAGCCATGTGGCGACTTGAAGACAGCAGTGCGCTGCGCATCTATATGACAACGGATGTAACAGATTACCGCTTCTATACGCTAATGCATGATCCAGTATACCGATTAGGTGTGGCTCGTGAAAATACGGGCTACAACCAACCTCCTCATGTGAGTTACTATCTAGGTGGAGGGATGAGCCAGCCGCCGATGCCGAGCATTACGGTGCCCGCAGGTGAACCGCAAGAGCCGGGTATTCTTTTAGGCGGGGGAAGCACATTAAAGCCTGGGGAGACGCTCACGCTGACATATGGTCTGAGCGGTATTACGGAGCCCGTCATCGCCCAAAATGTGAGCTTTACCTATAATCCGGATTACTTCGAATATGTATCAACCAAAGAATTGCAAGATGGTGTGAGTGTGGTAGGCAATGTGTACAGTACACCTGGCAAAGTGCGAATCATCTTGGTTAGTTTGGGAACTGACTATGGCGTGACAGGCAATAGCGAACTGATCTCGCTTCAGCTTAGAGCCAAGTCGGTTGGCAGTACGGTTGTCACCAACGTTTACAGCTCGGCAGAGGTGGCTAATGCAGCAGGGGTAGAAACTGTTTTCCAAGGCGTAGAGAAGCCGATTACGATCCGTTATGCCGACTTGTCCGCGTTGAATACGCTTATTAGCACGGCTGAGACGACATACGCACAGGCGGTTGAAGGAATTGGTCAAGGGGAATATCCAGCTGGATCGAAAGCTGATCTTCTAGCTGCCATTACGAGGGCCAAAGCCGTTCAAGCGAATCCGAATGTTACACAGGCTGAAATAATGCAAGCCGTTGCTGAACTGAATGCCGCGCTGACAGCGTTCCAAGCTTCCGTGCACACAAGTCATGGATACGATGTGAATAACTCCGGTCAAGTGAGCATCGGCGACTTAGCCTTTATTGCCGCTCATTATGGATTAAGAAACACAGATCCTAACTGGGATAGCAAAGCGGACGTCCACGTGGACGGTATCATTGATATTCTGGATTTAAGTGAAGTGGCCAGCTACATTTTAAAATAGTTATATGAAAGGCCTGGTGGAGATCTATGATCTTCCTGCCAGGCTTTTTTACGCTTATCAGAGCGGGTCTAGGATGATAGGTATCCGAATAAGATAATAAGAGATAATTCGAAGAGGTGATGAAGGTGGGAACCCGACTATTATCGGAGCAGTTGGTAAAAAAGCGTTTTCCGCATTTGAGATATGTTCGAATTCATACACCGGAAAAGCATAAAGCGACGATCTATGCGTGGAACGAAGATTTGAACTTATCGGAAAAGGATGCCGAGAGCTTGCAACGTTATGCAAGCGCTTACTTGTATCCTTATGTTAGTTATCAAGTAAAAGCCTATAACTTGGTGCAAACGGATAATGTCCCGCTGCCGCAGGACATTCCGGAAGCTGTTGTTCAAACGGCGAAACGCAGGAATTTGAACCAATATGGCATTATTGAGGCCATTAATCGGCTATTTCCCTGCGGTCACTTATCGTTTGTCCACTATGATGCCGCGGAGAGCTTGATTTATTTTGATTTTCATGCCGACCGACAACTTCAGAATCGTGAGAAGGAAGCAATGTACAAGTATTTAAATGAAATTATTCCATTGGGATCTTATTGCGAAGTGACGTTCTATTAAAAGCTTCATTGTCAATCTTCTTTAATGCGGAATTCGCTTTCTTCCCGCAGATACGATATTTCACCGATCTGTACCTCGAATGGCGTGTATTTTCTAATTTTACCAACAGCGAGAAATACCGGGATATCATCCGCCGTGCATTGGATCACGGCGACATTCGCTTGTGAGAGTGCCGCCGCAAATAATTGCATATCCGTAATCAATGTTTTGTTCAATTCGTTGTTCACTCCTGGCCCGTCCTTATCTCGTGATCCGTTCCTCCGGCTGCAAGACAGGAACCTGGACGTTTACGGTATCCGGATATTTAATGCCAGCCCCCGTGTTAAGCGCAATAACGCACTCATCTTCGGCGATCCAACCGGATTGTTTCAGCTTTCTTGCGGCTGCGAACGTAGCTGCTCCCTCTGGGCACACGAATGCTCCCTCAAGCTCAGCGATTCGCTGTTGTTCTTGCAGCAGCTCCTCGTCATGAATGGAAATTGCGCATCCGCCGGTCGCATAGATGGCCTCCAAGACTAAGAAATCGCCTAGCGCTTTTGGAACGTTAATGCCGAAGGCGACTGTCTTGGATTCCTGCCAAAATTCCGAGGCTTTGGCTTGATTTTCCCAAGCTTTGACGATAGGCGCACAACCCTCTGCTTGCACAGAGACAAGCCGCGGCAATTTCCCTTGCACCCAACCTAAGGTTTGCAGCTCCTGAAGCGCTTTATAAATCCCGATTAATCCAACGCCGCCGCCAGTCGGGTACAAAATCACATCAGGAAGCTTCCAGCCCAGCTGCTCAGCGATTTCAAGCCCCATCGTTTTCTTGCCTTCGATGCGATAAGGTTCTTTGAGCGTAGAGGCATCGTAGAGGCTGTATGATTTGACGAGATCGGCGACAATTCGCCCGGCATCGCTGATGAGACCATTAACCAGATACAGATTGGATCCGGAAATGGCGCATTCATTACGGGTAATGAGTGGAGCATCGACGGGCATGATGATCGTTGACTTCATCTTCGCTCTGGCAGCATACAAGGCCCACGCTGCGCCTGCATTGCCATTGGTCGGCATGGCAAGCTCCGTCACGCCCAGCTCCTTCGCTTTGGAGATGCCAACAGCTGCGCCTCTGGCTTTGAAAGAGCCGGTAGGCAGTAAGCCTTCGTCTTTCATGAGCAGACCGGGGATCTGCATATCTGCGCCGATACTGCGCATAGGAAGCAGCGGGGTGAAGCCTTCGCCGAGTGTAACGACATGCTCCGGCTGAATGACGGGCAGCAGCTCGCGATAGCGCCAAAGGCTTGGTTCTCGATCGCGAAGCATGGCAGGAGTCAAGGACTTGGAAATACCCTCCATGTCGTAGGCGACTAAAAGCGGTGAACCGCAGGTGCACAGCTGATGTTTGTCCTCGGCTGTATATCGCGTGTCACATTTCGGGCAAAAAAGATGAGATACATAACTATGCTTCATGGCTCAAGTCTCCTAAGTAAACAAATGTGAAAGTTTAGAACATTTCAAAACCAACCTAAGGACAATTACTTAGCCATCGTAATGGAAATGAAAGCAGCGTGTCAACGTAACATGAAATATTGTTTACCGTATCATCCCGTAGTCACGAATCTTGGCGTCTACTTCCACGCGGATATCAACATTTGGGTAGAGAGCGTCCCAATTCATCTTCTTCCATTCGTTGTAACGCATACTGTTTCGGACATAAGTGCCGATTCCCAAATTGTCCCCTCCCACGTGTTGTACTTGGTTAAGAATTGCTTGCATTTGTTCACGGATGGCTTTGGACAAATCTTGATTTAAGGCTTTTTGCTCATCTGTATGTTTAAAAGTCGAAGCCCCTGTATACTCCAACATAATACCGCTCAATCGGATTTGCATAACAATTTTTGGGGGAGCGCCTGCAGGTTGTTTCATAATAGACACTTTTCGTTTGGAAATAATGGAGCTAATCATCGCTCCTTCTTTTTGACCAGATGATTGATCCATAAATCTGACATTGAATTCGGCATTATTAAGGTTATGATGCAAAATAGCAAACATCACCGTGTTGTGTTGACTGATCTTTCCAATGTAACGATCTTTTTTGAACAAGGCGACCCCATCTATTTCCACATTATCATTTTTCATCATAACCAGAGGTGCAATTGGGTCAATTCCATCGTCAAAATAATCGCGTGCGAAGCTGTAGAGTGTGACTTCAGGTACTTCATGAATTTTGGTCTCTTGGGTTAGAAGCTGGTCAATGTGACTTCCGACTGTACTGATTTGAGCATAGGAATGGGTTAACATGTCGACAGCGCTACCGTTCACAACGACGATTTTTAGCCGTTCGCCAACCGTATAATCTCGGCGATAGGAGTCTAATGCTTTCCATATGCCTTGTTTAGCTTGATCCTTCCCGAAGAGCATACTTCTTAATTGACCAGAAACAATGACTTTGTCAATTTTCCGGGAGAAGTTACTCCTTCCTTCTTTAGGTGTAGAAGCTTTTGTCTGCAAGATATCTAATTGTGAGGAGTTCGGTTTTCCTGCTCGTGGGATCGAAATAGCAATAGATAATTGAGTCTTGGATGGCTTTCCATTTTTATCGTACGCAGGATCTATAGCTACGGTATCCGACATGCCCAATTTCTCAATCCGATGCTGCTGGGCACAAGCTGTGAGACAGAATAGAATAACTAGAATAAACAGCCTACGCATAATTTTGTCCTTTTCGTTTGTTAATAAGGAGGATAGTAAGTAATACAATGGGAAGAAATACAGCAACCGCTGCTTCTGCAATTCCAAATCTAAATATCCACGGCTCTGTTTCTTCGAGCGTTGTTGGTATGGCAAAGAAGGAAACTACTGCGAGAATAACTAAGACAACATAAGGGGTAGAACGGAATTTCGCTGCTGGAAAGAGCCATCTGATCGTTTCAGCAGATGCCCAGGCAAACATAACATTCGAAACAATAACTCGTAACAGGGAGAGATTGAATATTAGATCGTCCACTCGTTTCACAAAGGGGAGCTCCATGTAGGATAACAAATTCAACACAGGGAACTTCATATGTTGAAGTTGATGCAAACTGAAAAAGCCAAAGGAAATAAAGCTAACTAAAATATAGCTAGCGGTTGTAATGAGATTAGCGATTTGAAAGCCACGCATTAAGTGTGATTTTTCATCTACATAGGGAAATAGAAGGAGACAAAGTTCATAACCTAGAAAAGCTGAATAAATTTGAAACCATCCCATTAGCGTATGATCGACTTCCTTAAACCAAAAAGGAGTCATTCGTGATAAATCAAAGTCTTTGCGAGCATAAAACAAAAGTAGGAAATTGCAAGTTAGCAAGAAAAATGCGATAACAGCCGAATTGGAGATAGAAAAAATTCCTTTGGATAAAAGTAAAAATACAAGCAGTTCGAGCAGCAGATATAAGTAAATCGGGGGGAGTGAACGGAAGGATAAAGAAGTACTAATGAGTATGAAATCTTTACCAATAAGACTGCCCAGAATTCCCCAAAATGCAGCCAATATACAAAAAAAAGGGATGATAATAAAGTTAGGTAATGCAGATTTCGTGATATCGAAGATGGATTTCCCTTTTCCGAACCGATAAACCAATGAGATCAAGAAAAGATTGCAAGAAGCGACGGCTGAACAGATGAGTAGAGCAGCCCACCCGTTCGTCCCGATATTTTCTGCTAACAGACGGGGAAGATTGAATACGAAGACACCGGTCTGGATGAAATTGGCAAGAATGGTGGTCTGAAAAAAAGGGAGCTTTGCCCGCATGAGTAACTCCTTCATTTACCTGATTTATTGGGGGTGAACTTTTTAAATTTAGCCAAAATTTGAACGGGAACTCGAATAATCTGATCTAACCAACGACTAGGTTGCGATGGTGCTATAGGTGATAGATAAGATAGTCCAAACATATGTAAACTGGAAAGTTGAACGATCAAGAATCCGAGACCGAAAACTAGACCGAAATTTCCCAAAATACCAGCCAACAGAATGATACCAAATCGCATTAACCGAATAGAGGCACTCATGATATAACTAGGGATGGCGAAGGAGGCTATGGCCGAAATCGCAACAGAGATGATGAGGATATTGCTTGTTACACCAGCTTGAACAGCAGCTTGACCTATGACGATTCCCCCGACAGTCCCAATCGTAGAACCGATTTTGGTGGGTAAGCGTGCTCCTGCTTCACGAAGAAGCTCGATAGTCATCTCCATAAAAATGGCTTCTACCAACGGTGAAAAAGGCACTCGATTACGGGATTCCATCAAATTTATTAGCAGTGATGGAGGAATCATTTCATAGTGATAAGTGACAAGAGATACATACAATGCGGTAAAGCTGAGTGTAATGAATAAGGCAATAAGCCGTAAAATACGAACGGCAGAGGCGACGGCCCACGGTTGATAATAATCGTCTGGCGACATAAAAAATTCAATAAAGGAAGTTGGGGTACTGAAGGCAGCTTGACTCCCCTCAAGCAGTCCGACAATTTTGCCGCTGATCAGTTTATTCGTGATGAGATCAGGGCGCACACTTGTTAGGATTTGCGGTGCAATTGAGTATTTGCTAGGGCTTAAGTATTGAACAAGAATATTCGTTTCATTGACGAGAGGAATATCGAGCTTTTCTATCATCTCGCTTAACTGCTGCACATGAGACGAATCTGCAAGACCTTCCAAATAAAGGAGATTTAACGATGTACCGGTTTTGCTGCCAAGTGTGAAGGAAAGCACTTTGAGTGACGGATCTTTGATGCGTCTGCGAATTAAAGACAGATTTGTGCTGAGTGACTCGGTGAAAGAGTCCATTGGACCACTGATGACACTTTCCGTCTCTGAACTTTCTATCGATCGAGATTCAGGCGCGTAGGCTTCATACAAGTAGGCTTTATGATTATAAAAAATAGCGATACAACCGTTCAGTATATCATGAACGATTTCGTTCGCTTGAAGTTTCTGCTTGAAGGAAGACTTGCTAAGGATCGCAACCATCGTGACTTCAGTTTGATTGAGCAGATTCAAGACATCATTTCTTAGAGATTCTGAACGGACAAGATAACTGAAATAAACCAAATCCACCTGATGAAGCGGGAAGTGTAGATTCGTCAAGTCAGAACAGTCGCTAAGTATTTGCAAGGTTTGCTCTAGCAGGCTGATCTCCGTTATCTCTTCGCTGCTCATCCGTGTAGATCTCCTTTAGTCATTTCACAATATTTCCATACGTTAGTATGTATCTTCCGCCAATTAGTTATTCGATATTATGGGGGACATCGTCCCTAGGCGTGCGTCATATGTTATCATGTATAAGGGCATGACCCGATGATGGATTTACGAAGGAGTTTGATCCCGCATGATACGACAATCCCCCTACATACTTTTAGTGCTCGCCACTTGCATATGGGGAGGCAATTTTGTGGCCGGTAAAGCGCTCGTCGAGCATATCCCGCCCATAACGTTAGCTGCTTTGCGCTGGGGCATTGCTTTTCTACTGCTTCTACCGTTCTATGGCAAGCAAACTTGGCGACTTAGGACGGAATTTCTAAGGAATTGGAAAATGCTCTTGTTCTTGTCTGCAACGGGTGTTGCCGGATTTAACACATTGACTTATGTCGCGGTTCAATATACGGGTTCCATTAACGCTTCACTTATGAACTCTGCGACACCGATTATTGTCGTGCTCCTGACATGGTTGGTTATGCGAGAAAAATTAGCGTGGTCGGCGTTGCCGGGCATTCTTATTTCAATGGCTGGCGTGAGTTGGATCATTAGCCGTGGGAGTCTGTCAGCGCTGCTTCACCTGTCTTTTAATAAAGGCGATTTGCTGATGCTAACAGCAGTTCTGTGTTGGGCCTTATATTCCGTTGGTATGAAAAAGGTAGCTGGGAGATTTCCCTCCAGCCCCTTGCTGCTGGCGCAGGTTGTCGTCGCTTTGATCTTGCTAATTCCGCTTTCAATAACGGAAGCGGCTGTGAAATCCCCGCAGATTGCTTGGAATTCAGCGCTTATCTCAGGACTCATTTATATCGGATTATTCGCATCAATCATAGCTTTCCTAAGCTGGAATCGAGCCATCGAAATCCTGGGGCCCCAGCGCTGCGCGGGTTTTCTGAACTTTATCCCGATGTTCAGCGCAATCTTTGCAACGGCTTTTACCGGCGAATCATTGAGAGTGTATCATCTCTTGGGAGCGATACTTATCGTGACCGGGGTTTATATCACGAATTATGCGATGAAAAAGCGGCAGACAAATGCTGCATAAAAAAGAGCTCGCCGATGTTGATGTCGGCAAGCTCTTTTTTTATTGGTGCAAATGATCCCTATGGATTGAGGGAACTCTTTGTCTACTCATCTAATTCCTCCAGATGCCCATGGTTCCGCCGAATGATTTCAGCGGCACCTGAATAATCGGCATACGCGACTTTGGCTGTGAGCACATAATGGAGTGCAGTGGCGTCCCGGTCGCTCGCATAATCGGAAGAGCTGAGAGCCGCAGTCGGTAGCGCACCAGCCATCGCAAAACTGTTGTTCATGTTTGCTTCGTTTACCAAACCACCACCATCCAAGATGGGAAGCAGCAGTCGTCCGCTGCCGTTATATCCACCTTCCAGTGATCCAACCTCGAGCATTTCCGGATTGTATTTCATCAGCAGTACTTTTGCATCCTCCGCTTGATTTTCCGTGTGAAAATACGCTTGAATGATTCGGCTCATGATTCATCCTTCCTTTCAATTGGATTAGGTGTTCTTATGTTAGGCTTACCCCAAAGATTCCGAAACCTGACCTTTATACCAAAATAAATTAAACTTACATTTTTAATCGGGATGATCGGGATTGAAATAAACGTCCGTCCTGCATTATAAGGGGGATTTAGAGAGCGGATTAGTAAAAATGATTGGACATTCTACTCTCTTTAGTTCAAAATAGAATTAAGTGCAGGGGAGGTCAACCAACATGCCAACAAACAACTTTCGTAAATTAATAAGCATCTTCTGGACATTTCTGCGGATCAGCCCACTTACATTTGGCGGCGGTTATGCTATGCTGCCTGCTATACACCGAGAAGTGGTTGAGACGAACGGGTGGATGTCAGATGATGAGATGACAGAACTTCTTGCCATTTCCGGAGCAGCTCCGGGCGGCGTAGGCGTGAATGTTTCGGCCTTAGTCGGTTATCATTTGGCAGGCATTCGAGGAGCCGTAGCAGCCGTCATCGGCATTACGCTTCCTACGTTTATCATTGTAATGCTCCTTAGTATGGTTTACGCAATTCTCCAAAGTTATCCGAAAATGCAAGCTATCATGGAAGGGATTCATGCTGCAATTGTCGGACTGATCGCAGCAGCTGCCTACAAAATGGCGAAGTCATCGATTATCGATAAAATGACGCTTTTTACAGCCATAGCGACCGTACTCGTCCTGCTTTTCATCCCGATATCACCGATCTTAGTGATTGGCTCCGGTTTTGTGGTCGGAATTGCTGTCGTTTTCTTGAAACAAAAATGGGGAATGAAAGATCCATTTGCAAGCAAAGAAACGAAATCGCAAGCGCCAATGACCAACCGGGCCGCAGATTATTTCATTGCTGACGGTATATGAGGGAAGGTGAAAAAGCGTGTTATTCAGTTTATTTCTTACTTTTTTTAAGATTGGATTTATCTCCTTCGGCGGCGGATACGCGATGATGCCGGTCATCCAGCACGAGGTGAGCAAGAACAATTGGCTTTCAGATGAAGCTTTTAACCAAGTGGTGTCATTGGCGGGGTCTGGCCCAGGACCGATTGCGACGAATTGTGCCACACTAATTGGATTTCAAACGGCTGGCGTGATGGGCGCTATTGCGGCGACGCTAGGCATGGTGCTTCCATCTCTTTTATTAATTATATTATTAGCGGCTTTCTTATATAAATGGCATCATAATAAGTGGTTTAAATCTTCTTTCTATGGCTTGAAACCTGTCGTCACCGGTTTAATTATTTTTGCGGCGATACACTTCGGCATGGCAGGCTGGGGGGAAGCGAAACTGCCGGTTACCTGGCAGCAGATCGCTACGATTTTAATCTCCATCGGTGCATTCATGGGGATTGTCAAATATAAGCTCCATCCATTTATTATCATTGTAGGCGCGGGCATTATGGGCATCGTCTTTTTCCAATAGCTGCATAGAAAAGCTCTCTTTTATTCCTCCGGGAAGTAGAAAGGGGGCTTTTTTGCATCCTAATAAGTGAACGGAACGTGTCCAAAAATGATAAGAAATTATTTTATGTGCTATAAAACAATGTTATTTTCCTTTTTTATGCTATATAATATACAATATATAATAAATAGAACACACTATATAGGTGGTTTTGAATTGTTTAGGAGGGAAACATCATCGAGCTGACATCCCGCCAGTTGGAAATTATTGATCTTGTGGGCAAGCATGCCCCGATTACGGGTGAACGCATCGCTGAGCTTTTAGGCATTAGCCGCCCGACGATTCGTTCGGATCTGGCTGTTTTGGTGATGCTTGGGCATATTGATGCCAAACCGAAAGTCGGCTATTTTCTTGGAAAAGCTGCGCTTGAAGTGAATTCACCATTTAAGCATATTGAGGCGATGAAGGTCAAAGAAGTCATGGGCATTCCCGTTGTGCTCAGGGAGACCGTTACGGTTAGTGATGCTGTCGTGACACTTTTTCTCGAAAATGTAGGAAGTTTAATGATTGTAAATCAACAGGGGGCTTTAGTAGGTATCGTTTCACGAAAGGATCTGCTTAAGGTGACATTAGGGCAATCTGCCGCTAACACAATGCCTGTTTCGCTCGTCATGACCAGGCATCCAAACATTGTTACGGTACACCCGGAAGACAGCGTGTTAGAAGCTGCTCGGAAAATGATTCATCATCAAGTCGACGGTTTGCCCGTCGTTAAGCCGGCAGCGCCTGATCAGGAATATGAAGAAGTAATTGGCCGAATTACGAAAACGACGATGACCAAACTGCTGCTTGAAGTAGCGCTGGGGATTTAAATCAGGAGGAGTGCAAGTGGGAGAAAAGATGCATACGATTTTCGTTTGTTCGGATTCTGTGGGGGAAACGGCGAATACCGTCGTACAAGCAACAATCCGCCAATTTAATGCAAGCCAAGTGCAGGTCAAACGCTTCGGATCCATCCGAACCGAAGATGAAGTGCGCTCCTTAGTGGAAGAAGCATCGAAAGTGAACGGTTTTATTGCCTACACCCTTGTTCTTCCTGAACTTAGGGAGATGATGCGGCAGGAAGCGATTCGACTCAGCGTCAATGCAATTGACATTATGGGACCTATGATGCAGGCATTCATTGATACGTTCAAAGATTCGCCGAAGCGCAAAGTAGGCTTGCTCTACCAGATGGATGAGCAGTATTACCAGCGGGTTGAAGCGGTTGAATTTACGGTAAATAGTGACGATGGCAAAGATCCCAGTGCGATGAGACACGCCCATATTGTCCTGCTCGGGCCTTCCCGCACCTCCAAAACGCCGCTTAGCATTTATTTGGCGCATAAAGGAAATAAGGTGGCCAATTACCCGCTTGTTCCCGAGGTAAAGCCGCCCGCCATTATACATGAATTAGATCCTAAGAAATTAATTGGTTTAACGATGAATCCTGATCACTTGGTGCGCATACGAACAGAACGCTTGAAAGCTGTAGGGCTTCCCTTTGGCGCCAAATATGCGACTGGGGAGCGGGTCAAAGAAGAGTTGGCTTTTGCGATGAAACTGTATCGTGATCTCGGCTGCCGCATCATCGATGTTAGTGAGAAGGCGATCGAAGAGACAGCGGGACTTATTTTAGCCGACATAACGTAAACGTACAAAACAATTCCAAAGTAGAAAGGGTGAATGGATGTATGCAAAGAGATTTGTCACTGGAAATTGTTCGAGTTACAGAATATGCTGCTTTAGCATCCGCTCGGTGGACTGGAAAAGGGAATAAACATAGTGCTGACGAAGCGGCAACATCTGCCATGCGTTCTATTTTTAGCTCCATTCCATTTCGGGGAACTGTTGTCATCGGGGAAGGTGAGATGGACGAAGCACCCATGCTCTATATTGGTGAGCCAGTGGGCAGCGGTGTCGGTCCTGAATATGATGTGGCTGTAGATCCGCTGGAAGGTACGGATATCGTAGCAAGCGGCAGAAACAATGCGCTTTCCGTTGTAGCCATTGCCGAGAAAGGGAATCTGCTGCATGCGCCAGATATGTATATGGAAAAGCTCGCCGTCGGTCCCCGACTGGCCGGTCATCTCCGGTTGGAGGATCCACTCGATGTGACCGTACGCAAAGCTGCGGAGCTGCTGCAAAAGGATGTAACGGAGCTAACCGTTTCGATTTTGGACCGCAAACGGCATGCCGACAAAATCTTAATTCTTCGTTCGCTAGGCGTTAAAATTCATTTGCTCAGCGATGGCGATGTGGCGGGAGCGATGGCGACCGCTTTTCCCGAAACGGGCATCGACCTGCACGTGGGTTCGGGAGGCGCACCGGAAGGCGTACTTGCCGCGGCCGCGCTGCGTTGTATGGGCGGCGAGTTCCAGGGGCGGCTTCTTCCGGAGGATGATGCGGAGGCCGCTCGCTGCTTGGCTATGGGGATCACGGATCCCTCCAAAGTGCTGAGCATGCGCGATCTCGTCGGAGAATCCGATATTTATTTTGCAGCGACAGGCGTTACGACCGGGGACTTCTTGAACGGTGTGAAGTATCAATTCGGCGGCCGCGCCGAGACTCACTCGGTCGTCATGAGAGCTGAAACGCAAACCGTGCGTTTCATTCATTGCGTCCATCAGACGCAGGTGTATCTTGGGAGCGCCTAAGGCGTAAGAAGGACCATGTATGTCAACTTTGGTTGAGATGCATGGTCTTTTTGTTGATCTTGGCATAAGTGATCATGGGCCAAGTCCGCAGTCGCATATACTTTAGCTGAGAATGATGCGAAAAGAGGGATAACCATGAGCATGAACAATATTGATTTCCTTGCCGTCGTCCGGAGCTGTATACCTCAAGAAGCTGAGATCGTGCAGCTGCAGCAGCAGGGGAATCCCGCGGCAATCTTGTATGCGGACGTTGATGGTGACGGATTTCCCGAAATCACGGCTATGTATAGATTCTTAGACAGCCAGTACCTGTTCTCGATCAAAGACTATTCCGGTAACTGGTTCCCTATTGCGTCAGCAGCCACGGGAGGAATTAGGGGAGTGACGGATTTTGCGGCAGCGCCTGTTTCACGCAGAGAAGGTTGGGATGTAATTATCGGCTGGCAGCAGGAGGGCGCGAGTTCAGGCTCTGAGCTGGACATCATCCAATGGACGTCAAGCGGTTTTCAGCGGATGATCCCGCCGGGGACGACGTACGATCATTTGGAGATTGAGGATATGCCGACCCGAGAGGGGAAAGACGGCCTATGTGAGCTCGCGCTTTGGGTGAAAGAGCAGAATAAAGTGTATCAGGTGCAGACGTACCGCTGGGATCCGTACCGGCTTGTTCCAACGCAGGACGTACATCCTTATTATTTCCAACGAGTCAGCCGCTACTATGAGGACTTAGTGCGCGATCATCCGGATGAGCCGGCTTACCGGAGTCTTCTGGAGGATGCGAAGAAGAAGGTGGGCGGTGAAGGTGGAGCGTAAGCAGCAGGATGGTGGAAATATCTGGATCGGGAGTAGAAGGCGATAGGCAAAAGTGTTCTTCTGTGATGGGGCTGCGACAACAGTAGAGATATCTACTGGGGCAGCTCTATTTGCGTTGTGTAGCGCAAGTGGGACTAAACAGGAAGTAAATAACACCGCCGCCACCAATAATAGCCAACTAGTTAAAGTGCCACGAATCCCACCAATAACACCTCGCCCGTCACCTCCCCCTATGCAGCTGCTGATTTGTTAGGGATCCAGCAGCCGTGATTCCACCAAATTGGGCTGAATTTGAGGGCTAACGGACTGAGGTGCCGTTATTTCACCCTCAAAATGACGGCTTCAATCCTGATTTGGAAGGGGAATCCATTTGATGAATGCCCATTCAACGGCATGAAGAAGACAAGCCATTTCTTCGCGTAAAAATAGGATGTCGCAATATCTTATCTTTTTTGTCCTAATGTTAGACTAAAAATCCTACTATTCCTATGCTACATTTATGTAGGATGTCTTAATATTACATGTAGCGATGAGGTAATGAGATGAGCAAAACATTGAAAATCGGCATTATTGGCGGCGGCGGTATTGCTGGCGCGCATGTAAGAGCCTACCGGGAGTTGGCTGATGTAGAGATTGTAGCGGTTGCAGATGCTGTTCCTGGCAAAGCGGCGCAATTTATTGATTTCTGGCAGCTTACATCGGCGCAAGCCTTTGATGATTACCGACAGCTGCTGGAATTAGACCTTGATGGAGTAAGCATTTGCACGCCTAATGTGGCTCATCACCGCACAACGGTAGATGCCTTGCTGGCAGGCAAAAACGTCATGTTGGAAAAGCCGATGTCCGTTACGTTGGATGAAGCGGTAGAAATGGCGCAAACGGCGAAAAAGACAGGCTACATGCTCAATGTTGGCTTCCAACCGAGGTATGATCCGAACATGAAAACCATTCAAGATGTGGTTCAGTCCGGTCAACTGGGCAAAGTGTACTACGTAGAGACTGGCGGCGGACGTCGTAGAGGGATGCCTGGCGGCACATTTATTTCCAAGGAAATCGCAGGTGCCGGTGCAATGGCCGATATCGGCTGCTACTCGCTCGATATGGCGCTTAATGCGATGGGATATCCGAAACCGCTTACCGTATCCGCTTACAGTTCTAACTATTTTGGTACAAACCCTTTGTATCATAAAGAAGCAGCGCGCTTCGATGTAGAAGACTTCGGTGTTGCGATGATCCGATTTGAAGGGGATCTCGTGCTGAATTTCAAAATCTCATGGGCGATGCACATGGACACGTTAGGGCCGACCCTGTTCCTTGGTACCGATGGCGGACTTAAAGTGACGCCTGCCGGTAAAGGCCCATGGAGCGGTGTGTTTGATGGATCTGTTGGATCTATCACGTACTTCCATGATGTTCTTGGACACCATACCGAAAGTCAAATCCCGATCATCGATCATAATAAAAATTTGTTTAACGAAAAAGTTCGCGATTTTGTTGAAGCGGTTCGCGACGGCAAGCCTGCACCGATTCCTGGTGAGCAAATCGTTCGCAATCAAGCGATTATTGATGGTATTATTCGCTCCTCGCTCCTGAAACGTGAAGTCACCATTGAACTTCCTAATTAATTCACAATAAAATTCAACCTACTTGGGAGGTAATCTTATGTCACGTATTTTCCGTATTGGTATCATTGGTTGTGGTGGAATTGCAAACGGTAAGCATTTGCCAAGTTTGAGCAAGCTGAAAAATGTTGAAATTGTCGCATTCTGTGATATCGTTAGCGAGCGCGCAGAGAAGGCGGCTGACAAATACGGCGCAGAAGGCGCTACCGTTTATGAAGATTACAAAGAATTACTAGCAGATGCTACGATTGATATCGTGCATGTACTTACTCCGAATGACTCGCATGCGGAAATTGCTATTGCAGCAATGGAAGCTGGCAAACATGTCATGTGTGAGAAACCGATGGCGAAAACGGCAGCAGATGCGAAACGTATGGCTGAAACAGCGAAACGTACAGGCAAAAAGCTGACAATTGGTTATAACAACCGTTTCCGTGCGGACAGCCAGCATTTGAAACGCGTTTGTGAGCAAGGTGAGCTCGGGGAAATTTACTTCGCTAAAGCGCATGCGATTCGTCGACGTGCAGTTCCGACATGGGGCGTATTCCTCGATGAAGAAAAACAAGGCGGAGGCCCGTTGATCGATATCGGAACGCACGCTTTGGACTTGACGCTTTGGATGATGGACAACTACAAACCGAAAGTTGTTCTCGGTACGTCCTACCACGAACTGTCTCAAAAAGAAAATGCCGCTAACGCATGGGGCCCGTGGGATCCGAGCAAGTTTACAGTGGAAGATTCCGCATTCGGGATGATCGTGATGGAAAACGGAGCGACCATTATGCTGGAATCCAGCTGGGCTCTGAACACGCTGGAAGTTGACGAGGCAAAGTGCTCGCTGAGCGGAACAGAAGGCGGCGCAGACATGAAAGGCGGACTTCGTATCAATGGCGAAAAACACAGCCGTTTGTATACAACGGAAGTTGATCTGAAAGCCGGCGGAGTTGCTTTTTATGATGGAGCCAAAGAAAGTGATGCGGATCTTGAAATGCGCACTTGGATCAAAGCGATTGAAACGGATGCAGAGCCTGTCGTGACTCCTGAGCAAGCCTATGTTGTATCGCAAATTTTGGAAGCTATTTATGAGTCAGCGCGCACTGGAAAAGCAGTTTACTTGAATAACTAAAAAGTAGAAGAGAGGGGCTCGCGCCTCTCTCTTTTTTTGCCAACATTTGAAAAAATGCTGCAAAAAGGAGTATGCTAGAACTACTCTGGTGTCTAGGAAAGGATGGATGTAAGGATGGATTTGGGGTTGAAGGGGAAAGTTGCCTTAATTACTGGCGGAAGCAAAGGGATTGGTTTGGCGACTGCCATCACGATGTCCCGCGAAGGCGCAAAGGTGGCTATTTGTGCGAGAAATGAGGAGCAGCTTCAAGAAGCTGCCAAACTTATTGCCGATTTGACGGAAAGCCGCGTACTAACGATTCAAGCGGATGTTATGTCAGAAGAAGATTGCAAACGCGCTGTCGAGCTAACGGTTGAAGCTTTTGGCGGCATTGATATTTTGGTTAATAATGCCGGGACTTCCGCGGCGAAACCTTTTGAACAGGTGGGAACGGAGGTTTGGCGGCAGGATTTGGAGCTGAAATTGTTTGGAGCGATTCATTGCTCCCGTTACGCGATTCCCTATATGAAGCAAGCCGGTGGCGGCTCCATTGTGAATCTGACGACATCTGCGGCCAAGACACCGCCGGCTTCCTCCCTGCCTACAAGTGTCAGCCGCGCAGCTGGACTGGCCTTGACTAACGCGATGAGCAAAGATCTTGCAGGGAACGGCATTCGCGTGAACACCGTTTGTATCGGGAAGATTCGCAGTGATCAGCTGGAAAAAGCTTGGAAGCGCGAGGCCCCTGAGCTCACTTGGGATGAGTATGCACGTGATGCAAGACACGCTATCCCACTAGGCCGCATCGGACAAGCAGAGGAAGCGGCGAACGTGATCGCTTTCTTATCCTCACAAGCAGCTTCGTACGTAACGGGGACTTCGGTGAATATTGATGGCGGCAAAGGCGAAGCTTTGTAGGCTCGCATCGGTTCTGGTTATGGAGGACACATCGGAATGAAGCTTAGTGTGTTAGATCTTGTTCCCGTCATAGCCCCGGCAGACGCCGGCGCAGCTTATGAGCAAGCTGTCATGCTCGCCAGGCAAGCCGAAAAATGGGGCTACTCGCGCTACTGGGTGGCTGAACACCATGACATGCCTGCGTTGGCTTGTACGGCGCCTGAGGTTTTCTTGGCGCATGTCGGCGCGAGGACGGAAAGAATTCGCATCGGTTCAGGCGCTTTGCTGCTGCCGCATTATACGCCGATGAAAGTGGCAGAAAGCTTTCATATGCTTGCTGCCCTCTACCCGGGCAGAATAGATCTTGGCATCGGGCGAGCGCCCGGCGGTTCTGCCAATGCCGCTATCGCGCTAAGCGGCAACTTCCTGGAAAACGTTCGGCAGCTGCCGGAAACGTTGAAGTCGTTAATGGCCTTGCTGGAAGGCAGATTTGAGTGCGAAGGGCAACCGGTAACGGCAAGGCCGGTGCCACCTACTGCGCCGGAAGTGTGGATGCTCGGCACCAACATCAAAAGCGCAGCATTAGCAGCTGAGCATGGAACTGGCTACGTATTCGGCCAATTTATGAGCGATAGCGATGCTGTTGAAGTTGTGCGTGGCTACCGGGAGAACTTTGTGCCATCCGCACAAGGGCAAGTCCCCCGCGTCATCATCGCGGTAGGTGTGGTCTGCGCCGATTCGGAGGAGGAGGCGCTGGGATTAGCAGCTGGTATGCCTTGGCTGCAAGGTGCGGAGTCCCAGCCCCAGCCCCAGCCCCAGCGCAGAATGCTCATTGGCACAGTTGCTAGTGTATATGAGCAGTTGGAGCGGATGGCACGCGACTGTGAGGTCGATGAATTTCTTTTGGTCACGCCGATTGCAAATTATGAACGGCGATTGCGATCTTATGAGTTAATAAGCTCAATCATTTCTTAATAGCAAAAAGGCTGCATCTCTTGTAGATCATCTACGAGAGAGCAGCCTTTATTAGTAGATAAGAAAGTATAAGTTTTATACTTTTGCTTCGCATCTACCTTGACAAACGCGTTCGAATTAAAAGGACGACGAAGTCGTTTATCCTTGCTTATTTGCGAACCCTATAAGTCATGTTACGCGCGGCGTTTTTTACGTAAATACCAGACTAACATGGAAATGGCGTCCCGGATTGAAGCGGTTTGGTAGTACCTGAGAGTCAATGTCATAAGCAAGAAACCTCCCTAACCCTGAAAGAATGTCATGCATGAACAGTACTACGTAAAAAGTAGCGCGTTGGTTTTATTTTTTTTTAATATTTTTTAAACACTGTTTTTTAAACAAATACCTCTACTTTCTGGATTAAACTTTCCCCATGAAAGTTGGATAATAAACATGTAAGCGTTATCCAAATTTGATCGGCTCACTTAGGGGAGGAATAGAGATGAAAAAAGTGTTCACTTTAGCTCTGTCGTTATCCATCATGTTTACTGCGGCAGCATGCTCGTCAGGTACGAATACGCCAGCAGCACCTGCGGCCAGCGCGGAACCATCCAAAGCAGCAGCGGCTACAACAGCACCTAGCAAAGATCCAGTTAAGCTTCGCGTTGCTTGGTGGGGTGGGCAAGCGCGTCACGATTACACGTTAAAAGTGATCGAGATGTATGAGAAACAGAACCCGAATGTCAAAATTGAAGCGGAATATGCGCCATTCGACGATTACTGGAAAAAGCTTGCTCCGCAAGCCTCAGCCAATCAGCTGCCGGATGTTATCCAGATGGATATCTCGTACTTGACACAATACGGCGGGAAAAATCAGCTGGCTGATATGACGCCTTACACGAAAAATGGTCTGATCGACGTTTCATCCATCTCTCCGAATAATATTTCCGGCGGTGAAGTAGGCGGTAAGTTAGTCGCGATGAACTTAGGCGTGAACGCGCTGGCGACGACAGTTGATGTGAATACGTTCAAGAGCTTAGGCATTCCAACACCAACCAAAGACTGGACTTGGGAGGATTATGATGCGGTTGCGGCAAAAGCGAAAGCTGGCGGCAAACAAATCGGCGGCTTTGCGCTTCACCATGAAGTCTTTTTCCCTTACTACCTGCGTACTGTCGATCAAAAAATGTATAACGCAGATGGGACGGCGCTTGGTTACACCGATGATAAACCGTTCATTGACTACTTCAAACGTTACCAAAAATGGTACGAAGCCGGCAATATCCTTTCCCTTGATAAAGAGTCACAGAAGAAAGGTGTAGCTGAGGAAGACGAAATTTTGCTGAACAACGCGGTAACCGGCAATGGTTGGTCCAATCAATTCTTGGCTGTGGCCAACTTGGTGAAAGACCGTCCGCTTGAATTGTTCCCGCTTCCTGGACGCAACGGCAATAAAGGCTTGTTCTTGAAACCAAGTATGTACTTCTCCATTGCGAACAGCTCCAAGCAAAAAGAAGAAGCAGCGAAGTTCATCTCCTTCTTCGTGAACGATATTGAAGCCAACAAATTGATTAAAGGCGACCGTGGTGTGCCAGTTTCTTCCAAAGTGAAAGATGCGCTCAAACCGCTGTTGTCCCCGAACGAAGTGAAAATCTTTGATTATGTAGCATGGGCTGAACAAAACAGCTCCCAAATGGATCCTCCGAACCCGGTTGGTTCCATCGAAGTCGAGAAATTGCTCAAAGCTGCCAGCGAGCAAATTTTGTACAAGAAAACGAGCATAGAGGATGCTGCTGTGAAATTCCGCAAGGATGCTAACGCGATTTTGGAAAAAAATAAAGCGAAGTAACTCTTCGTCAAAACGAGAGGCCGGAATTCCCTTGAAGTGAGGGAACCGGTCTTTTTTTTGCTTGACATGTTAAACGTTTCACATTAAGCTAATAGAGTATGTTAAACGTTTAACAAAACGGAGTTGAAACAGGGATGACCAAGCCCAAACAAGTCACCATTGTAGAAGTGGCCGAAGCAGCAGGTGTGTCGATTGCCACCGTCTCCAATGTGTTGAATCGAGGTGGTATTCGTTCATCGAAAGAGACCATTCGCAAAGTCGAATTGGCTGCTGAACAACTGGGGTATCGACGCAACACGATGGCAGCAGGTCTAAGCCGTAACAAAACTTATGAAATCGGTCTCATTATTCCAGCGATGGCCGGCTACTATGGACAGCTTGCCGAACATTTACAGATTGAAGCGCATCATGCGGGATACCACTTATCCGTTTTCTCTTCGGGAGGTTTTGACCCGGACATTGAACGCAGGCACTTGGAAGTTTTGCAGCAGCGAAGAGTTGACGGGTTAATTTGCCATGGTTTAGCCATGGGCTTTGAAACGACGCGCTCTATCGTCAACAGCGGAACACCTTTGGTGCTGATCAATGGATGGGGCTGGCCGGAGGACATCGCGACAGGAGCTGTGAATCTAGGATTTGCAGGAGCTTGCTTGCAGTCCGTCAAGGTGCTCGCCGATCATGGCTGCGAGGCGATCTGCTACTTAGGCAGCAAACGCTCGAAAGTCATCGATGAACAGCGTCTCATCGGTTTTAATGCAGGGATGGCGCAATTCGGTGGGGGTGTGTCCCAAGAAATCGTGGATACGATGGGCTTGGATATCGAGGCCTTTCTGCTTGATCTTATGCAGCGGCAAGCAAAGCCTGTTGGCATTGTCGCTTTTGACGATCATGTGGCATTGAGAGTGTTATCTGCGGCTAATAAGCTGCACATTGATATTCCGGGTCGGCTAAAATTAATTGGAATTAATAACGATTATATTGCGAAAGAAAGCTATCCTGGCATTTCAAGCTGGGACATTCCTTATATCGATCAAGCGCAAATGGCGATAAACAAGCTGATGCACAAGATTGGCAACAAAGCGGAGTCAGGCGAAGACCGCGAAATTGAGGTCCCGCTTACTTTTATAGAACGAGGAACAACCAAACTACAGTAAACGGAGTGAATCATTGTATGTGGAAACAAGCCATTGAAGATGCTTTACAGAAAACGAAAGTGAACATTGAACGTTTTGGGGATTTATTTCCTCATGTCAGCGAAAATGATGTATATCACTTGAATCCGAATACGGATTGGACGGATGGTTTCTGGTCCGGTATTTTGTGGTTGGGCTACCAATACAGCGGTGACAAAGCATTTCAAGAGGCTGCACAGAAAACGGTGGCAAGCTTTAAGAAAAGATTGGAAGACAATGTTGCTCTAGATCACCATGATATCGGCTTTTTATATTCCCTTTCCTCCAAAGCGCAGTGGATCATTGAAAAAGATGAGAATGCCAAACAGCTTACACTTCAGGCTGCTGACGTATTGATGAAGCGCTGGAGACCAAAAGGCCAGTATATTCAAGCTTGGGGTCCAGAAGGCGATGAGCATAACGGTGGCCGCATTATCATTGACTGCATGATGAATCTGCCGCTTTTGTACTGGGCTTACGAACAAACAGGCGACGCGAAATACAAAGAAGTTGCTGTTATTCATGCCGATTTAAGCCGCCGTTATTTGGTACGTGGCGATGATTCCTCTTTCCACACGTTCTATTTTGACCAAGAAAACGGTGAGCCACTGCATGGTGGAACGGCACAAGGATATAGCGATGGTTCAACATGGACTCGCGGCCAAGCATGGGGGATTTATGGATTCGCGCTTTCTTACCACTATACGAAAAATCCGCTTTACCTGGAAACTGCGAAACGTTTGGCTCGTTACTTCTTTGACCGCTTACCGCAGGATGACGTTGTGTACTGGGATTTCAATGCGCCTGTGAACGCAGAAACGAAACGCGATAGCTCCGCTTCCGCGATTGCTTCAGCAGGAGCGCTTGAGTTGTTGGAGCATTTGGCTGGAGATGATGCAGACCGTGCTTATTTGGAAAATGCGATTGGGCGCTCCATGGCTGGACTCGTGAAATCGTATGCAACAATCGGCAAGCCGGATGCACAAGGTTTCATTGAGCGCGGCTCCTACAGTGTACGCGGCGGAAACGCGCCGGACGACTTCATGATCTGGGGAGATTATTACTACTTGGAAGCGCTTGTACGCATGGAGAAAGGAATCAAAGGTTACTGGTATGAATAATCAAGCGGCAGCCAGCAGTACCCGTTCTTACTGGGTACAAACCATGCTTCGCATTGCGGATCCGGTTCTTACGGCATTGGCAGATAAACAACTGCGGGCAACCATGCCTGTTGAAAATAAAAAAGAAGAGCAGCGCCAATACTCGCATCTGGAGGCTTTTGCCCGTACGCTTGTTGGCATTGCTCCTTGGCTGGAAACACCTGCGCTGGATGCAGAAGAGGAGAAGCTTCGGATACACTACGTCCAACTTGTGCGTACAGGTCTGGATGCGGCGACTGATCCCGAATCGCCTGATTTCATGAACTTTAGCCACGGATTTCAGCCGATTGTGGACACTGCTTTTCTGTCGCATGCGATTCTGCGAGCTCCTAACACACTTTGGCATGGACTGGAGAGCCGTGTTCAGAGCAATCTTGTGCAAGCCTTGAAAGCGACGAGAACTCGCAAGCCGGGTTTCAACAACTGGCTGTTGTTCGCTGCGATGACGGAAACCGCGCTCAGATTTATGGGCGAGGATTGGGACCAGATGCGTGTGGACTTTGCCCTCAAGCAGCATGAGCAGTGGTACCTCGGAGACGGCATGTACGGCGATGGCCCTCACTATCATGCGGATTACTACAACAGCTTCGTGATTCAGCCTATGCTGGTTGATATCATTGAGCATGTGGATGCGCATTATGAAGATTGGGCTGTTATGCGCAAGGACATTTTAGCGCGTGCTCAGCGTTATGCCGCTGTTCAGGAGCGTTCCATCTCTCCTGAGGGTACGTTCCCTGTTATCGGCAGATCGCTTGCTTACCGGTTCGGCGCTTTCCAGGCGCTGGCTCAGACAGCGCTGCGTCGCGAACTGCCTGCCGGTGTATCTCCAGCGCAAGTTAGATGCGCATTAAGCGCCATTATCACGCGTCTGATTGAAGCACCGGGCACCTTCGACGAAAAGGGCTGGTTGACGATCGGCCTATGTGGTCACCAGCCTGAACTTGGCGAGCCTTACATCTCTACAGGCAGCCTATACCTATGCTCCGCTGTCTTCCTGCCGCTAGGCTTGCCGGCGGATGACGCGTTCTGGAGCGATGCGGATGCGCCTTGGACCTCGCAGAAGGTTTGGTCCGGGCAAACCGTTGCCATTGATAAAGCCATATAAGTTTGGATATCCAAAAAGCGCTTTGTTTCCTAGTGAAACAGGCGCTTTTTTCATGTATACTAAACTTCGTTAATTCTTTTATCCCCAAACAGCCTGAATAGTCAATTGTGGATAACTTTGATGAGCCAGAAGAAAGTAGCGTGACAGTCTTGAATCAAGATTATCAATTAACGGTAGAAGAAGTGCTGGGTAGACCCTTCTTTCAGCAAGCCTATATTGCAGCAGGACAAGAGGGGTTACAGCGGCTAGTGCGCTGGGTGCACATCATTGAAGTTATTCAGTTTGAAGAGCTGCTGCAGGGCGGAGAGATGATCCTGACGACGGGGGCTGCCTTTAAGAGCGATACTAAGCTGTTTATGCTCTATTTGGAGCAGCTTATTAATAATAACGTTTCCTGTCTTTGCATAGAGATGGGCCATTATTTAAGCGCTATCCCGCAGACGTGGATCGACGCGGCGGAAGCCTGCGGACTCCCTCTCATTATTTTCCCTCAAGCGGTGCGCTTTATCGACATTACGCAAGATATTCATGCTCACATCATCAATCAACATCATAAAGCACTCCAAGATTTGGAGAAAATTTCACGAGAATTCCATCGTATGACATTATCTTCGCAGGGCGTATCTCACGTGCTTGGGCTGCTCCAGAGCAGTACAAAAGCCCAAGTCATCTATATGCCTCAAGATGGCCAACCCAAATTTGTTCCACAGCTGGGGAGCCGGGAGACGACGCAATGGCTGGAAATTTTGAATAGCCAAATAGAACGGGAAACAACGGCCAGCAATACAGGCTCTCCAGTCGTTTTTGAATTAGAAGGCCAGACAGTTATCGTACAGCCTGTTGGCGCGATGGGGAAAACATGGGCCCATATTATTCTTGTTTTAGGTCGTAAACCACAGGAGTATGAGTACTTGATTCTGGACTCCGCCTCTTTGTCGATCGCGCAGGATTTATTGCGCAAACGCTATATGGAGGAGCGCAAATTGTACTCGCAAACCTTATGGGTAGACGATCTGCTCCATCTTCGAATTCGTGATGAGGAACAGGTCAAAGTCCTGATTGGCCATGGATTTAAACAGCTGAATGAGCTGCCTTATCATGTTATTTTAATCGAATTTGAACATAGACAGATCGAATACAAATCCGTGCTTGAAGACGGTGATGGCATAGAATCTGCGGGTATTCATCTTTCATTAGCCGCACGTTCCATTTTTGAGCAGCACACGTTTCATCCCTTATTGACTTTGAAAAATAACCGGCTTGTCGTCGTAGCTTTTGACAAAACGTCCAAACGGCCTGCCAAAGAGCGGCTTCAGCAGGTGTTTCAGTCGCTTCAACTTTTGAAAGCTGAGGAGGAGATGGAGCTGACCATCGGAGTTGGCCAAAGCAACCGGAGCTTTTTGCAAGCCCACCGAAGCTATCAAGAAGCGCTTCAAGCGATCTCACTTGCTCCGACACTGCGGGGCAAAGTGCAGTTTTATGACGAGCTCGGCGTCTTCCAACTGCTTTTTCATATTGCCGACAAGCAAATTCTGCAGTCTTTTGTCCGTACGTATTTAGGGCCGATTATCGATTATGATCACATGAAAGGCAGCGAGCTGCTGCGCACGCTTAAGGTTTATCTGGACAGCGACGGGTCTAAGCAAATTGCGGCCCAGCAGCTTTTTATCGTTCGACAGTCCCTTTATTACCGTCTGGAGAAAATAGAGGAGCTGCTAGGCGCAGACTACATGCTTCCTGAGAAACGATTAGCGCTGCAGGTCGGAATTCGGGCGTATCAACTGCTTTATCCGGAAATAAAATTGTGAAAAAAAACCGGATAGATTTTTGACAATTTGTCTAATGGAACAAGATCGGATCCCTCTTATACTTGGAACTATCAAGTGAAGACGGATCCTTTTTCATGGGTCCCTAGGAGAGGTAGATGCAGAATGATTATTGGGGTTCCTAAGGAAATAAAAAATAACGAGTTTCGTGTAGGCATGACGCCTAGTTCCGTGCTTTCTTATACAAATGCGGGGCATGAAGTTTTGGTAGAAACCATGGCAGGTCACAGTATCGGATTCACGAATGAAGATTACGTACAAGCAGGAGCGACGATTGTCGCTGCAGCATCGGACGTTTGGGCAGCTGAAATGGTTGTTAAAGTGAAAGAGCCGCTCCCAGAGGAGTTTGGCTACTTCCATGAGGGTTTGATTTTATACACGTATCTTCACCTTGCACCTGAAGCTGAATTGACACATGCATTAGCTCGCAACAAAGTTACTGCAATTGCGTACGAAACCATCCAGTTGGATAATGGCAGTCTTCCATTATTGACGCCAATGAGTGAAGTAGCAGGCCGCATGTCCGTCCAAATCGGCGCGCATTTCTTGGAGAAAGCGCACGGCGGCAAAGGGATTCTGCTAGGTGGCGTACCTGGTGTTGAGCCCGGAAAAGTAGCCGTAATCGGCGGTGGAATCGTAGGAGCCAACGCAGCGAAGATGGCGATTGGATTAGGCGCCGATGTTACGATCGTGGACCTGAATCCGGATCGATTGCGCCAATTGGATGATCTCTTCCAGGGACGTGTGAAAACGATCATGTCCAGTCCTTATAACATCGCCGAAGTTGTGCGAAAAGCTGATTTGGTTGTCGGTGCCGTACTTATTCCTGGCGCTCGCGCACCACGTCTCGTGACTGAAGAGATGGTCAAAACAATGAGTCCCGGCAGCGTGATTGTGGACGTTGCGATCGACCAAGGCGGCTCCATTGAGACGATAGACCGCATCACAACGCATGATCAACCGACTTACGAGAAGCATGGCGTCATTCACTATGCGGTGGCCAATATGCCTGGTGCCGTAGCTCGCACGTCTACATTGGCTCTGACAAATGTGACCACGCCTTATGGCTTGCAAATTGCCGGCAAAGGGTATGTGCAGGCAGCTCTCGACAATAAAGCCATCGCCAAAGGGATTAATGTTGTAGCGGGGCACGTTACTTACAAGGCTGTCGCTGAGGCGCATGGCTACGCTTATACGGATATTCAATCTCTTTTACAATAAGCATAAAAAACCGTCAGAAAGATTTTCCTGACGGTTTTTCTATGTTAGAACGCTGGAACGATAGCGCCTTTGTATTTATCTTCGATGAACTTTTTCGTGTCAGCGGAGTTCAATTCTTTTGCCAGCTTTTGCATAGCTTCGGAATCTTTGTTGTCCGGACGAGCGACGAGAATGTTCACGTAAGGGGAGTTTTTATCCTCGATGAACAGCGCATCTTTCGTAGGGTTCAAATTCGCTTGAAGCGCGTAGTTCGTGTTAATGAGCGCTAGATCGAACTCACCGATCGTACGTGGCAGCATAGCCGGGTCAAGCTCTTTAATTTGAAGTTTTTTGCTGTTTTCGACGATGTCTTTCACAGTTCCTTTAATGCCAACGCCATCTTTCAGCTTGATCAAACCGTTTTTCTCCATCAAAGCTAGCGCACGGCCCGCATTGGACGGGTCATTCGGGATAGCGACAGCCGCGCCTTCTTTCAATTCAGCAGCGGATTTCACTTTTTGAGAGTAAGCACCAAAAGGTTCGATGTGTACGCCAACGACTTTAACAAGGTCTTGTTTTTTATCGGCATTGTATTGGTCCAGGTAAGGCTGGTGTTGGAAAAAGTTTGCGTCCAATTGTTTTTCAAACACTTGCACATTCGGTTGTACATAATCGTTGAACTCGACGACTTCCAAGTTAACGCCTTGAGCCTTCATTTTTGCTTTGATCCCGTTCAAAATTTCAGCGTGAGGTACGGAAGACGCGCCAACCTTCAAAGTAACTTCTTTGGCAGGCGTCGTTGCTGCTGGCGCTCCAGAAGCAGCTGGCGCTGTGCTGGCTTGGTTCTCAGCCGGTTTTTGTCCACATGCGGCAAGCGCCAACACGAAGAATAGAGCAACAAGTGAAACAGAAAGTTTTTTCATGATAAAATGACCTCCAATAATCGTGATGTCTTATTTGCGGTTGTATTTGGCGACCATGCGATCACCAAGCATTTGTAAAAGCTGAACGAAAAGGACTAGGATAACGACGGTGACGATCATAATATCCGTACGGAACCGCATATAGCCGTAGCGGAGCGCAAGATCGCCGAGTCCGCCTCCGCCTACGACGCCGGACATGGCGGAGTAGGAGAGCAGGGCCACAGCCGTCACGGTAACGGCTGAGATCAAGCCCGAGCGTGCTTCCGGCAGCAGAACGCGCCAGACGATTTGCCATGGCGTTGCGCCCATCGACTGAGCGGCTTCAATGACGCCGCTCTCGATCTCGCGCAGCGCGGATTCGACCAGCCGCGCCAGGAAGGGCGCGGCGGCGATCACGAGAGGCGGGATCGCGCCTTTCACGCCGATCGTGGTGTGCACGAGCGCCTTCGTGATCGGGAACACCGAAATCATGAGAATAACGAAGGGCACGGAGCGCAGGATGTTCACGATCAATGAGAGCACACCGTATAGCGGCATATTTTGCAGCAACTGCCCTTTGGAAGTAAGGAATAAAATAATGCCAAGGGCTAAGCCAATGATGATAGTGAACAGGAGCGACCACCCCAACATGACTAGTGTGTCGGCGGTTGCTTTGGCAATCTCAGCCCAGTTAATCTCCCAAGTCATATTCATGGGGCCATCACCTCCACATCCATTCCTTCTTGCTTCAATTTAGCAATAACAGCCTCGATTTCCTCTTGATGAGCACCGGATAATTGCACGACCAATTGGCCGTACGGCACCCCTTTCATGGAAGAAATGGTACCTTGCAAAATAGCAAAGGTCACATTCGTCGATTTGACAGTCTCGAAGAGAATCGGTTCATACGTCTTCGCTCCGATATACGTAATCCGAATGACAGTACCTTGCGTATTTCCACTGTTCAGGTTCATGCCGTCTTCCGTTACGCTGCTCGCAAAATCAGCAACCTGTCCGACGAAATCCTTCGTTACCGGATGCTGAGGCTGTAGGAACACATCGAGCACTTTCCCGGTTTCGACGATCAAACCTTTCTCCATGACAGCAACGCGGTCACAAATCGCGCGAATGACCTGCATTTCATGCGTAATTAGCAGGATCGTAATGCCAAGTTTCCGGTTAATATCGAGCAGCAGAGCGAGAATGGCATTCGTAGTCTGCGGATCAAGGGCAGAAGTAGCTTCGTCGCAGAGCAAAATGTCCGGATGGTTAGCTAGCGCTCTGGCAATACCGACACGCTGCTTCTGTCCACCCGAGAGCTGGTTGGGATATTTGCCGGCATGGTCCTGCAGTCCCACCAATTCAAGCAGCTCTTTAATCCGTGCTTTTATTTCAGCTTGTCCCATACCCGCCAGCTTCAGCGGGAAAGCGATATTATCGGCAACCGTAGAGGAGGAGAGCAAATTGAAATGTTGAAAAATCATGCCGATCTTGCGGCGCTTTACTTGCAGCTGTTTGGCATTTAAACTTGTCATATCTTCGCCGTCGATGGTGATGCTTCCCGAGGATGGACGTTCAAGTAAATTTACACATCGCAACAAGGTGCTTTTCCCTGCGCCGGAATGTCCGATGATGCCGAAGATTTCTCCGCGATCGATATGTAAATGGATCTGCTGGATAGCCGGTACACGTCCCGGTACATCCTCGTACACTTTTTGTAAGTTCTCGATATGAATCAGGATGAATACCTCCTATCCCAAGCAAATAATGGTGACGATATATTTTGACCGACGGTAGATTATTTTATAAGAAATTGTAAAGGGAAGCAACAGCCAAAATATGAAAAAATGAATGTTCCGTCAGTCATTGACGCTGCATATGATTGCATATAAACTTGAGTTAAACGTTTCAACTAAGAAAGACAGCGCTTTATTATACAAATAAACCGTTATCTTTGATGAACGACGCAAGGGGATGACAAATTTGACGAATTTGCAACAAAGACAAAACGAAATCCAATCAAAAGTAGCCGCGGCGGCCTATCAACTGCCAATACTAGAAAGTGGCTTTTTATTTCACCAAGATGTTCGAGATAATTTCTATTATGCTTCCTATTTATTTGCCGCTTCTCAAGAGCATGAAATGGAATTTGCCGGTGACCGCCAATTGGCGAAAAGCAAAGCAGAAACGATTCTTCAACGTTTACTTGAACTACAGGACCAGGATGCGCAAAGCCCAACTTACGGACATTGGCCGTTAAATTTAAAACCAACACCGCAGGAAGCTTCTAAAAACACACTTCCCGTGGAACTGATGGGAAGTTTAATGGTTTATTTTTATGATCGATATTCAGCCATTCTTAGCGAGCCCTTACGCAGCTCATTTGAAGAAGCTCTTCAACATATCTATAAGAGCAATTTTTATCGTAAAAAGGTTGAGCATTACAACCATCACGAAGCCAAATACACGGCTGCCAAGCTCATTTTTGGGCAGCGCTTTGCAGATAAAGAATTGTTGGAGGATGGCATTGCGAGCTTACGCCTTACATTGGATCGGATTACCTCAATTGGTATGTCCGAATACGGAGGGCTGCCATGGTTCTGGCATTGGGTTCAGGCGTTTACGTGCGCTTGGCAGCTAATGAAGGATCAAGAGCTGAAAGAAGAGCTCGCTCAAATGCTGGATTATTTATGGCGTATCCGCTCGACGTATTATTTGAGTGGAGCATGGGTTGGACCCCATTCCAGAATTTGGCCGCATGATATGCCCAGGGATACGAATGTCCTGCATGATTACGTGCAGTATGGGGATTTTACGCTCCCTGAGGAAATGCCTCGAACCGAATTTGCAGGCTTTCTCGCGTATGAAGCTCCAACGGATGCTCTGGAACTCGCCTTGCATCGTCAGTCCCCAACGGAAGTGAAAGTCCGAATTCCCAAACAGGCGGGAACGGCAGCTAATGATGAAGATGTGCTGCATAGCTATGTATATATCGCAGAAAGTTTCGCAGTAGGCGGTATCTACGAGCGTATGCTTGAATTTGACAATGAACAGCATCGCTGGGATGTGTCGCTTCCCCTGGATGCTGTGACAGGCGTCAATCATGCTTATTTTTTTCATCCAGCTGCTGGAAATAAAGAAGGAGATTTGCGGCATCAGAGCGAATTTTCAGAAGTATTTTTTCACCGCAACACCGTCATTGCTGACTATCAAATCCCCGTAAGCCATCAAGATCAAATTATTGGCTGTTTGCCGGCAGGGGAATGGGTGGAAGATGAGCATGCGTTGTTCGGTATTTGTGGACAAGCGTACATGGCTGTCTATATTCAACAGTCGTATCAAAGGAAAGTGCTCGACGACCGTTCCATCATTACGAGCAGCGGCCGCAATAATGCCGTTGTGATTGAATGCATCGACAAGCATGACGCGTTGAAACAGGGGATTGAGGGCTTACGTCAATTCGCAAGCACGATGAAAAACAGGCATCCGGAGCACGCTCAGTCAGATGAGGGCGGAGCCGAATTGACTTACACGACACTGAATGATGAGGTACTTGTTTTCAAAAGCGGTCCTGACCGCGAATTGGGCAGATGGGTTAATGGTCAAGCTGTTCATTTCGCTGCATTCAAGGCCCCTTTAAAATAAAAGAAAAGAGGAGTTATCATGCCATTAGTGGATATGCCTTTAGAGAAGTTGCTCGCTTATGAGGGCCGCAATCCCCGACCTGCTGATTTTGATGCGTATTGGGAGCGGGCCATTGCCGAAATGAAAGCCGTTGATCCGCAAATCGAGCTGCGTCCTAGCGAATTTCAAGTGCCTTTCGCTGAATGCTTCGATCTTTATTTCACAGGCGTGAAGGGCGCACGGATCTATGCCAAATATATTCGCCCTAAGCACTCATCCGCTCCTCATCCAGCTATCGTACAATTTCATGGTTATTCAGGGAATTCCGGCGATTGGTCGGATAAAGTTCAGTATGCGGCTTTAGGATACTCGTTTTTCTCCATGGATTGCCGGGGACAAGGCGGCTTGTCCGAAGATGTAGGAGGCATGAAAGGGACTACACTCAGAGGCCATATCGTGCGTGGATTGGACGATCATCCTGATCAATTATTGTTCAGGGATATTTTCCTTGATACAGCGCAGCTGGCTGGCATCGCGATGAGCATGCCGGAAGTAGATGCAGAGCGTGTAGGAGCGATGGGAGGCTCCCAAGGCGGAGCCTTGACGATTGCTTGCGCTGCGCTTGAGCCGCGTATTAAGCGATTGGCGCCGGTGTACCCCTTCCTTAGCGACTATAAGCGCGTATGGGAAATGGATTTGGCGAAGGATGCCTATCAGGAGCTGAAGGACTTTTTCCGCCGCCATGACCCGCAGCATAAACGGGAAGAGGAAGTTTTCACCAAGTTAGGCTACATCGATATTCAAAATCTAGCCGGGCGAATTCAAGGTGAAGTCATGATGGCTGTTGGTTTAGCCGACACGGTATGTCCGCCTTCAACGCAATTTGCCGCTTACAACAAAATCAAATCGCCTAAAAGCTACGAGCTGTATCCGGATTTCGGACATGAAGGCCTTCCCGGCTTTAATGATAAGACGCTTCAGTTCATGTTGGGCTTATAATGCAAAAAATGACTCTCTCATCGGATTCGGATGGGAAGTCATTTTTTCATGTCGTTTACGATTTGAAGTGGACAACCGCACTGTAGAGCATTTTACCGGCATTCGGGTCGAATGTGGTGTGATGCTGAACGGCGTAAACACTTAATAACAACGCTTTATTATTATCTACCTGTTCGTTAATTTGCTTCTCCAGCGTTCGCAAGTCATAGGCTTGAAAGAACTCAATTTTATTGTCAATTCGGTCTAATATAAAATCCATTTCCGTAATCCTCCTAGGTAACATATGTGAAAATTAGATGACTTCTCTATTATAACGTCAATATCTGATATAGGAAGTGGCTTTGAATAGGCGTATACTGTAGGGGGACGCCTAGCAAGATACAAATGTTCCTTCGGAATACTTATTATTCCAGACAACAAGTATTAGGAAGTGATGTCGTTTTGAAGTCAACTAGGTTATTATTTGATTTCCTGAAACTGAAATGGCCGTTGTATATCGTAGCCGCATTGTCAATCTCCGTAGGCAACATTGTATATTCGTATTACCCCAAGCAGCTAGGCGCATTTACGGATCACCTTAAGGTTGGGGGCTTGAGCAGAGATTTAATTGTGACCTACAGCGTGCAGCTCCTGATTATTGGTATTACATTCGGTGTTTTAACAGCAATTGGACAGTATTTGATTATGCGAAACGGAAGACGATTCGAGTTCGTTGCCAGAAATCGATTATTTGATCATTTTACACAGCTGGGGGCTACTTTTTACTCCAAAAATGGTGTCGGCAAGCTGCTGAGTTATGTGATGAACGATGTCACCGTCATCCGGGAATCGATTTCGATGGGAATTAACCAGATTGTGAACTCGGCGATTTTAATTATTGCTGTTGTCGTGACCATGCTTTTCAGTTCAGTTCCGTTGTATTTAATTCTTGTAAGTGTTCTGCCACTATTGCTGATCCCGATTCTGAGTGTAAAATTTCAACCTATTATCAAAAATCGTTCCTTACAGGTTCAAGAAGCTTTGGGTAAAATGACCGAGTCAGCCGAGGAGCAGTTTGGCGGTATCCGTGTCACGAAAAAGTTCGCGGTTGAACCGATCATGATTAACAGGTTCAGTACAACGGTGGACCGGATTCGCGATAACCAATTAAGACTGGTTCGTCTGTCTTCCCTATTTGAAGCATTAATTCCGTTTCTGGGCGCAATATCGCTTATTATCGCGATTGCATTTGGGGGCTATTTGACGATTCATGGTCGGATTACGATTGGGAATTTCGTTGAACTAACGCTCTACATACGCATGATGGTCAACCCGCTTCAGCAGATCGGACGTGTTATTAATGCCATGCAGCGGTCCAAAGCATCGCTTGAGCGGATCAATGAGCTGCTTGATTTGAAATCGGAAGTTGCAGATTCAGAGCTGGCGCAACCTTCACACCTCGATCAAGAGGGAATTCGAATTGAGCATTTGTCCTTCGCGTACCCTGATGATGAGGATGAAGTGCTTCATGATATTTCGTTAACGATTGAGCCGGGTAAATCGATTGGGATTATCGGTAAAACAGGAAGCGGCAAATCCACGCTTGTGAAGCTGATGCTGCGGATTTATGATCCTCCTGAGGGAACCGTTTACATCGGGGATACTGACATTCGGGATGTGACTCTGGAAAGCTTGCGCAATCAAATCGCTTATGTGCCGCAAGAGGGCTTTCTCTTTAGCACAACCATTCGGGACAACATCGCTTTTTACAAACGGGAATTACCGCTTGAGCAGGTAGAACGGGCCGCTAAAAATGCGCAAATCCTGAACAGCATTATCTCGTTTCCCGAGAAGTTTGAGACGAAGCTGGGAGAACGCGGGGTGACTTTGTCAGGCGGTCAGCGCCAACGCACGAGTCTTGCCAGAGGCATCATCAAGGATTCACCGCTCATGATTCTGGATGATAGCGTTAGCGCAGTGGATTCTGTAACAGAGAAGCATATCATCGACACGATTCGTAAAGAACGTTCCAACAAAACGACGATATGGATTGCCCACCGGATATCGGCATTAAAGCATACCGATGAAATTATTGTGCTTCACGAAGGTCGAATTGTTCAACGCGGCACACATCAAGAACTTATTGCGCAGGAAGGCTTGTACGCCGAACTTCATGCGATACAGGAAGGAGGCAGCCACGATGTCGCGGAGTAAAGAGAGCAGCACCACTGAGCCGAAAGCCGTGAAAACGTCCTTCCGGGCTTTATCCGTTTATGCCAAACCGCATTGGTTGACATTTGCAGCCGTTCTGCTGTGCGCCTTGATGGGCATCGCTGCTGACTTGTTTCAACCCTATCTCGTGAAAATTGCGATCGATGATAACTTGATGATCGGGAAAAATGATTACCATGGACTGCTGCTGATTTGTCTGTTTTATGTAGGACTTTCGGTAAGTTCATTATTTTTCAGTTACTTGCAGAACAACTTGCTGCAATTCGCCGGACAAAGCATTGTAGCTAAAATTCGCAAGGATTTGTTCCAGCACATTTTCAAGCAGTCGATGTCGTATTATGACAAGACACCTAGCGGCAGTCTCATTACGCATGTATCCAGCGATACAGAGACATTGAACCAGTTCTTTACGCAGGTTTTGTTAAGTCTGGTGCGCGACGGCATGACCTTGATTTTCATCATCGTGTTAATGTATCATCTGGATCCAACGCTAACGTTATACAGTATGATCGTCATTCCAATCATAGCGATTATTGCTATAAGCTTTCGTAGATACATGCGCAAAACGTATCAGCTTTCCAGAACGCGATTGTCTCAAATGGTCGCTTATGTGGCTGAAAATTTATCAGGCATGCACCTCATTCAAGCCTTTCACCAAGAGAATGAACAAATGAAACGTTTCGTAGATCGCAATTCAAGCTACTTTCAGGCTAACTTGCGGGAAATCCGCACGAACGTGTTGTTTAACCGCTCTTTTGATATTTTGGGGAACCTTTCCGTAGCTTTTATCACTTGGGTCGGTGGAATGGCCGTATTTGATAAAACGATTGAATTTGGTGTGCTTTATGCGTTTATTACGTATATTCGGCAGTTTTTTCAACCGATTAACAATATCACGCAGCAATGGAATACGCTTCAGTCTACAACTGTTTCCATGAACCGGATCTGGAACATTTTTGCTACACAGCCGGAAGTCACTGACAAGCAGAATGCGAAAACGATTCCGCTGGCCAAGGTCAAGGGCGAGATTCATTTTAACCATGTGAAGTTTGGCTATTTGAAGGATATCTCCGTTCTTGAAGATCTCGAGCTTCGCATTGAACCCGGCGAAATGATCGGGATTGTCGGCACGACGGGAGCGGGTAAAAGTTCACTTATTTCCTTGCTTTGCCGCTTTTACGATGTGCAGGAAGGAAGCATCCGGATTGATGGCACGGACATTCGGGATATTGCGCAGGCGAATTTGCATCGTATGGTCGGGCTGGTCCAGCAGGAGCCTTATTTATATGCAGGCAGCATTCTCGATAATGTGCGGATGTTTGATGAATCCGTTGCGCGTGAGGATGTCATCAAAGCCTGCCAATTGGTGGGGGCTGACAGTCTGATCGCGAGGATGAAGGATGGGTATGAGACGAGGATCTCGGAAAGAGGAAGCGGCTTGTCTGCGGGGGAGAGACAACTGATTTCTTTCGCGCGGATCATTGTTTTCCAACCGAAAATATTGATTCTTGATGAGGCTACGGCGAATTTGGACTCTCAGACGGAGCAGCTGATCCAGACGGCCCTGCAGATTGTTGCTGAGGGAAGGACAACACTGGTGATCGCCCATCGGATCTCCACGATTATTCATGCGAATCGTATTCTGGTTATGAGCCAAGGTCAAATTGTAGAGGAAGGCAATCATACTGAATTGCTTGCTCTGCATGGCTATTATGAGCAATTGTACTTGCATTCTCACGGAAGTATGGACACTGCGCAATCCATTTCCTAGTCCTAGTCAACAAAATGATATTAACCCTAAAAAGCTTTATCACGTTCCTTATGGGAATGCTGATAAAGCTTTTTTTATCCTTCTTATTCTACCAATGGTTATTAAATGGAAACGATTCAACTATATAACAAAAGTACTATATAAGTATAATAATTGGTAAATTGTGTTGTTATATTCAATTTGCTGTACTATACTATTGTATAAAAATGTAAGGCTTTTGTCGGCTATTGTCGAAAGAAAGGGGTTTTGCCTCAGTTGGACGTTTTTCTGCCTATTTTCTTTGAACGATTCTATCGATAGGAGAGGAAATTATGAGAGAGAGAAGATTGCCAGACGTACAGAGATTGTTTCCTAGTGAAAATGGTAACCAGCAATCACGCCAAATGATGATGCGATTCTTTGAACAAATTTTGACCGGTGTCGATGGGCTGAAAAATCCGGATGACGTCAACCTTAGAGGTGAAAAAGACCGCACAGACCGCTTTTACAACAACCTCATCCAACAAAGCGCGATCCCCTCTGAAAGCATGCCGATGGAGGAAGTTAACTCGGAGTTATTGGCACTGCTGCACAATCATCCATATCATACTAAATATTTTCTAACCAATATTTTGCCGATGGCTAGTATACCGGGCATTGTGGGCATGCTTGCAGCGTTCATGGTGAACGGCAACAATCTGTGGGATGTGTACGGTCCAGCGGGTGCCGAAGCGGAAGTAAAAGTTATCAGCATGATGTCGAAATTAATCGGTTATGATGCCATGAAAAGCGGTGGCTACACAACCTGGGGTGGTCAGGGAGCTGTATTCTCAGGACTGCGTATAGCAATTGCCAAATTCGCTCCGGAAGCCTTGCTGAAAGGTGTTCCCGACAATTTGTACGCATTTTGCTCCGATGCTGCCCATTACAGCTTATTCAAATCTGTTGAGGCTACGGGAATCGGAACCGATAAATTAATCCGTGTTCGTACGAAGGCTGACAGTTCCATGGACGTGAATGACCTGAAGCTTAAGATGGAAGAGGTCATCGCCCTAGGTGGGATCCCGGTTTATATTGTCGCTACAACAGGTACGACAGATGCCATGGGGATTGATGATTTGGAGATGATCCAGGCTACAGCCGGCAAGGTTGCTGCTCAGTTTGGGCTGTTAAGACCTCATATCCATGCGGATTCGGCGTTGGGCGGATTTTTTGCTTTCTTCCAAGACTATGATTTCACAGCTAATCCACTAGAGTTTAAAACTGAAGTATTGCAAGCCATACAAGCTATACATAGCCGGATGAAACATCTGGATTTGGCGGATTCGCTTTGCTTTGATTTTCAAAAGCTGGGGCAAACCCCTTATCTGACAAGTCTCTTTCTTGTCAAAGAAGCCGCGGATCTAACGTTGATGGACCTGCATCCGGACGAAACGCCATATGTCGGGCATCGTGGTTATGGCCAGTATCATACAGGATATACGCTGGAATGCTCTCGCATGGCCAGCTCAATCAGTATTTACAGCGCTCTTCTTGCATTCGGCATTCAAGGGTATCAGCAGCTGTTAGCTCAATTCGTTGAAGTTAATCTTGCCTTCCGTGAGGCACTGCGTCTGGAAATCCCGGAGGCTGTTATTGTGAATGCGGATAATCCCGGTATTATCACGTTATTCCGGCTTTATCCAGAAGGAGGCTCCCGTTTTGAGGAAGAGGTTTCGGGGGCTTGTTCGCTAAGTGAGATTGATCGTAACAACAAGTTTAATGAAATTTTGTTTGAAATTCTTGGGAAGCAGCGCGAGCGCATTTTTTTTGGCGACACCAAAAAGCACTTGCTAGTGCCAACGAAAGAGGGGAGTTTTACAGCTTTATATGCGACCAAAATTTTCGTGATCTCCCCCTATACGGAGGTTAAGCATGTACCGGAAATTGTGCAGTATTTGAAAACATTCGTCTCACAGGTTTTTGAGAAATATGCTGAAGCATCTACGATAAGCGGGAGGTAACACAAGTGGCTACGCATAAGCAAGCTCTGACAAATAAAGGGAAACTTTTCAATACGAAAGCAGTGAACTGGATCCGTGAACATATTGCCGTCAAAATGACGATCAGCATTGTTGCGCTGTTGTTAGTCGTCAGCTCGGTATTTTCATTGTCCGGTTACTGGGTGAGCAAAGGTTTAACGACAAAGCTTGAGGATCAATTTGTTCTGCGGTTAACGTCAAATATTCAAAACGTATCCAACTATTTGGCCGTCATTCCTGAGCGTCCTGAAGATATAACGGATACCAAACATCCAGGTTACCAGCGAATAAAAAAACAATTCGAGGAGTTCAAAAAACATGACACGTTGGAGAACGTGTATGTATTGACCAGAACGCCAACGAAAGATCAGATCGTCATCCTGACGGGCGTTGACGATGATTACGGAACCGAATACCCGTTTACGCCGGAAATGAATGAGGCTATCGCGCAAGACAAACCCATGATTAGCAATATTTATAAAGATGAATATGGCATTCATAAATCGATATTTGTACCGCTCAGAAACAAAAATGGTGAAAACGTCGGCATCATTGGGATTGATTTGGATGCGAGCGTTATATCCAAAACCTATCATGAATTGTTCTGGACGATGCTGAGCATAACGCTTATTGTTTTGGCCATTGGCAGCCTGATCGCCTACTTTATTAGTCGTAGCGTAACCAAACCGGTCGTTCAGCTCATGCATGTCACAGAGAAACTCGCTGCGGGGTACTTGACTGAAGAAGTCTCCATTGCGCGAACCGATGAGATTGGAAAACTGGCTGCTGCCTTTAATGTGATGCGCAACAACTTGGAATCGCTTATTCGCCAGATGTATGATTCATCGCATATCATTACTCATACGAGTGAGCAATTGTATCAATCAGCGGACGAGTCGAGCTCAAGTGCCGGACTGGTTGCGGTTTCTATGAACAACATGTATGACGGCGTGGCGGAAGTTGTAAGTTCCATATCAGAGAGCACATCATCGATCGTTGAGATCAACTCCGAGCTGACGGAAGTCACGACGGAAGTCAAAGAGATGCAGGAGATGGCGCATAAAGTTGGCGCGCAGTCGGTTGACGGCCAGCAGCTTGTCGAGAAGACACGGCATCAGATGAATGTGATTCAGCAAGAGATGAAGTCTTCGCATGAAGCCGCACTTCAATTAGGGAACCGTTCGAAGGAAATCGGAGCGATTATCAACATTATTACGGAGATCGCGCAGCAGACGAATTTGTTGGCCTTGAATGCATCGATTGAAGCGGCTCGCGTTGGCGAGCAAGGCAAAGGTTTTGCCGTTGTTGCCGGCGAGGTGAAGAAGTTGGCGGAGCAGTCTTCGAAAGCCGCAAGCTCGATTACAGAGCTTGTGTCTGGCACACAAAAAGACAGCCGTCTGGTCATGGAAAGCATCGTCCAGGGTAATCATGCTGTCGAGCAGGGGCAGACCTGGATTAATGATACATATGAAAATTTCAAAGTTATTTTCAATGGTATTTCCGTGTTTTCCGAGCGGACTGATCATTTGTTGAATACGCTGGAGAGAGCAGTGCGATCATTCGAGATCATTTCCCACGTGATGCACAAAATTTCGGGCATTACCGAAGATCAGTCTGCCGGGTATGAGGAAGTTGCGGCTGCTGCGCAAGAGCAAAGCGCTTCGATCGAAGAGATTACAACGGCAATTCGCCAATTAGCGGAGATGGCGGTGGAGCTGCAAAATTCGGTGAAAAGCTTTAAGCTTACCGAGCCACAGCACAAATGAAAAATGGACTAACCAGCCTTAGGGCTGGTTTTTTTATGTTGCGTTCTAATCAAATAGAGAGCTGGCGGCATCTTAAGCGTAAGATCCCTGAAGTTAAGAAAATCTTAAGAATTGTCTCCATAATCTGTTAAGATTCGGTGTCTATACTAAACCTCATGATAGCTATCAACATTTTGATTGAAATTACGAGACCAACTTGATACGTTTAGTAACACAGAAATGATGTAAAGGAGGCAATCCAGAATGGCACAACCTACAATACTCCTAGTCGACGACGAGAAAGAAATCATAGATATGCTTGCCATTTATTTAAGAAATGAAGGTTATCAGCTGCTCCGAGCATCTGATGGAGCAGAAGCCCTTCAGGTTCTTCAGAAGGAAGAGATAGATCTTATCGTTCTCGACATTATGATGCCGAAAATGGATGGGATTGAAGCTTGCTTAAAAATCCGAGAGCAAAAAAATATGCCGATCATCATGCTCTCTGCAAAGAGTCAGGATATGGATAAAATATGGGGCTTAAGCTCAGGGGCCGACGAGTACATGAGTAAACCATTTAATCCGTTGGAGCTTATCGCTCGCATTAAGTCCCAGCTTCGCCGCTACACTAGGCTTAACGTACCTCATGTGAACAAGGACCACGAGTTCGAAGTGGACGATCTGACGATTAACACGCAGACGCATGAAGTCAAGCTGGAGGGGAAAGAAATTAAGCTAACCCCAAGGGAATTCGCTATTCTTGAGCTGTTAGTCCGCAACCGAGGGATGGTGTGGAGCTCGGAAAAGCTGTATGAAACCGTCTGGAAAGAAGCCTATTATGACTCTGATAATACGGTCATGGTGCATATCCGCAAAATTCGCGAAAAAATTGAATCAAATCCAAGAACTCCGAGATTTATAAAAACGGTTTGGGGGGTTGGCTATAAAGTTGAATAAACGTTACGATATCGATCCTTACTCTAAAGTAAACCGATTCCCATTTACCCTTTTTCCCTTTAATCTTCTTCGAAAGCTGATTATTTTGATTCAAACGCTCTATAAGATTACGATGGGACAAGTGGAGCGGAGCATAAGAATGCAGTTGATGATAACCTTTGTCATATGTTTGCTGGCGGGAATACTGACTTATGGCATTTGTTCTAATCTGTTCGGAGAAATGAGACAGACCGCTGTTATTGATTATAAATTCGGGATTGAACGAATAGATAGTGAAGCCCGAAGCCTGGTTAATGAACTATCAGCCCTCCAGAATCAACGAGATTTGCCCAGTGGTGAAGATTCGGGGAGGAATCCGGAATTCTTCGAAAATCACGTTAAATGGATGAGTGAACAGAAGTTCAAAGTTCTAATAACGGATCTGGAAGGTCGAGTCGTGTATCGAAGTCAAAATGCGGCGGAAACAAATGTCGAAATTTACAATGTGATCGGCAACGCGATGAACGCCAGAACGGAACAGGATTATGGCCGAAAAGAATTTTCGAGTTTTTACCCTGTCAACTATTTGGGACAAAAATCTTATCTGATTGTCTCCGGCATTCCGGAACCGCACATTACGTATCAAAAGGGTGAAAGTCCGTTGTCCCTGTTGAGTGCTGTGGCTGTTTTTATCCTTTTGTTCTACTTCATGACACAAAAGAAAATGCGCCATATTGAGGAATTGGCCGGTGGTCTGCGCATCATTGCAACCGGGAATTTGGATTACCGCGTCATTGAACGTAGTCAAGACGAGCTTGGTTCCTTAGCCCGGGATTTGAACTTTATGGCAGAAGATTTGCAGAAAAAGATTGAGGAGGAAAGAAGAAGCGAGCGTTTGAAGCGCGAGCTGATTACCAATGTTTCTCATGATTTACGTACGCCTCTGACGCTCATCATGGGGTATTTACGGCTGCTGCATGATAAAAGCTACGAAACGCCTGAGCAGGCGGCCGGGTATATTAGTATTGCTTATCATAAGTCGGAAAAGCTGAAATTACTTATTGATGACTTGTTCGAGTTCACGAAGTTATCCAATCGCGATGAACCTCTTTACAGAGAAGGGGTAGCAATCAACGAGCTATTGGACCAATTGCTTGAGGAATTTGTCACACTGGCTGAGGAGCAGCAACTTACGATCAACCGCACAATCCCGAAGGAGAAGCTGTTGGTTCGTATCGATGTGGATAAAATGATACGTGTCTTTGAGAATCTTCTGGGAAATTCCCTGAAGTATAGTTTGAAGCCAGGGGCGATTACCGTTAACCTGCACCATGATTATCGGCATGTTACTCTCCAAGTCAGCAATCAAGCAGAAGTGATTAGCGATGACGCTTTGCATCAGTTATTTGATCGGTTCTATCGGGTTGATACTTCACGATCTTCCAATACCGGAGGCTCCGGTCTAGGGCTCGCGATTGCCAGAAGTATTGTGGAATCCCACGAAGGTGCCATTTGGGCTGAGCAAAGCAACGGCCAAATTCATTTTTTCGTGAAATTAAAGCTTGTTTAATGAAATAGACATTTGAAGGGGATTTGCGATGAGACGATGGTTTGTAGGTCTGATATGTGCAAGCTTACTAGGTTTGATAGGCTGCTCAAAGACTATCGAATTTACCGGGAAAACGGAAGATTGGCAAGTGGAATGTTCCGTTCATCCATCCGATCATGTAAAAGCATATACGATCGCGTATATTGGAAAAGACAGTCAGGCTGTTGAAAATGTCAGTTACTCTTTTATGAATAGCAAAAATTTTAATCAAAGTGGTACTAGCGAAACGAGCTCGAAAAATTTGAAAATGAGCGGAAAGTCCACTGAAGAAACGCCTTATACAGATGAAGATGATTTTAAACTTCATATCAAATGGAATGATAAGGAGGACACGATAACCGTAGTAAAGAAAGATTAGTATCTTAATACATATACTCAGCCGATTATTGCCCCTGAGGCAAAATTGGCTTTTTTCTTATTTTTTTAGTTAAGATTCGCAATGGAGCGTTATCAAAGGCTAATGATGGGGTACTAGGAATAGTTAGTACTTCTCAAAACGTATAACTCAAGTACAATGAGAATTAAGACGAGAGGGGGTTAGGCATCATGAAATCGAAATGGATTACGATTCAATTAGGCTATGTGCTGGGAGCCAGTTCCCTGCTAACGGCCATTGTATATTTTTTCGCAACCAACTGGGAGCAATTAAACCGCTGGGAGAAGTTTGCGCCCGCTTTTCTGCTTATTCTCGGCTTCTATGGATTATCGGTTTGGCTTTCCCATCAAGCGGGTCGGCAATTTCTAAGTAGACTTAGCTTATTTGCAAGCTGCGTTTCCTTTGGTGTAGGAGCGGGGCTCATTGGGCAGACCTACAATTCTCATGCCGACAGCTACACGTTGTTTGCGGTCTGGTTGATCCCGGCCTTTCTTTTTGCCATATGGACGAGGTGGCAGCCCTTTTACATCCTGTCGTATATTCTTGGGCATCTGGCTTATTGCTTTTACTTTTTCCCTCATTGGCAAGGCGGATCGGATTCGGAAGGTGTTCAAATTGCGATCTGGGTAGGATTAGCTATTGTGAATGGCATTCTTTATCTGTTAACAGAGCGTGGAAAGCTGAACTCTTCGTTAATGAAGTGGATTTCATTTCAAGCGGTAATAGGTATACTGCTCCTCCTTTCAAATTCGTACGCATTCGAAGATTACGGGGTGTTCATGAATTTACCCCTGATTGCTGTTCTTGCGGCAGCGGTATGGTACTCACATAAAATGCGCAACAAAGCTTATCTATTGTTCTCAGGCTTATGGATTTCAGCCACGATTACGTTTAAATACATCGAACTCGTCGTTCGCCATTATAATGAGCTTTTTTTCATCATCAGTTTGCTACTTATCATTGTATTCATCGGCGCCAATGTGAAGTTCATGACATTTATCCGGGCATGGCAGCCTGCCGAGAAGCCAAGGAATGAAGTACTCGAAGGTGAGGCAGGAGAGGGCGTTAAACCGGAGGGTGATTTTACCAAATGGATTGTGCGTGTTCTTACGGTTTCCGTCGTTATCATCGGATCGCTGTTAGGCAGCCTGACGGTTATCGGGATTGTTACGTTGGTGCTGGGGTTTGAGAACCCTGAGAATGTGTTGATGGGTTTTGGACTTGTTGTTGTAACCAGTATGATCTTTTTGAAAAAACTAAATGCGTTAGTGAGGTACACCATACTCATCAGCGGACTGCTTCTTGGAGCGGGAGGGGCTGTGTTTGCAGAAAATATCCCCGTCCAATTCGCTTTCTTAGCACTTACAATCGCCGCGTTTATCTACATTGCCGGAATGGTGCATCGCATTTTCTTCTTCCTTGCGGCCATTTTGATCACAGCTGCGATTTTAACCAATTGGCTCGATAGCAGTGTTGTCATTTTGTCAGTGATTACGGGCTTATTGTTCGTCCTGTTTGCAGGCGGGCAGGTCATCCGGAATGCTGCAGTTAGGCAGCCGGTGCTCTATAGCAGCTATCCATCGTTTCTTTTCACATTATTTGTGTTAACTTTCATGACCGAATCTGCTTGGTATTATGTCACCAACGCCCTTTTCTTTGTCCTTGTCGTGCTTGCCTTAATCGTTAGCAGGCAGCTGCAAAGCCGTTGGATTTTTGCTTGGTCAATGGGGTTCTGGACAGCTTTCCTCGTGTACAAATATTACGATTTAGCCTGGAAGCTGCTGCACAAATCGATTACGTTTGGCATGATTGGCATCTTGATACTGATCTTTACCGTTTGGTACGAAAAAAGGCATCGCCTTGAAGCTGCCGAACCCGAAAATGCTGCTGGGGCAGACGTTAAAGCGAATCGACTCTTGATTGCCGTGCTGGTGCTGCTGCAGATCGTTGCCATGTCGATACAAATTGGCAAAAGTGAGTGGCTGCTCTCTCATGGACAACTCATCAAACTCCAGCTTGAACCGCTGGACCCGCGTTCGCTTATTCAAGGGGATTACGTGCGCTTGCGCTATACGATTTCTGAGCCGCCTATTTCTGATTTGAAGGACGATGATGTGACAAAGAAAATTTCTGTCGTGCTCGCACCGAACTCAGCTACAGATGTGTATGAATTCAAACGTGTCTATACGAAAGGGGAAGAACTTGCCCCAGGAGAAGTGCGTATGAACGGAACTCGCAAAGGGTATGAGGGGATCGAATATGGCATTGAAAATTATTTCATTCCAGAAGGTACGGGACGTACCTACGAGCAAAATGCCAAGTTTGCGGAAGTGAAGGTTTCTGCTGGCGGAGATGCCATTCTTGAGCGCCTTATACTGCAACAAAGTGTTGTTCAATAAAGATTAATGTGGTAAAATTACCCGATCTTTGCAAGCAAAAGAGAGGGGTAGCTGTTCGGATGTGGCTCATGTATTCCGTACTTGCGGCTTGCAGTTTCGGGCTGCGAGGCATTCTGTATCACTGGTCCAGCCAGCAATCATTAAACCGGAATGTGCTGCTATGCGGCACATTTTTCATGGGGGCGCTAATTAGCGGCAGCTGCGCCCTCCTTTTACATCAAGCCTGGACCGTGTCTGCGCTGATTGGCGTTCAAATGGGGTTGTTTTCCTTCGGGGCCAATGCCAGCATGTTCAAAGGTTTTGCCGTAGGGAAAGCGTCATTGGTCGCGATCCTGACCGGTTTACCTTCCGTCGTTGTGGTTTTCGTTGCGTATCTGATTTGGGATGAACGACTTAATATCATGCAGTTTCTAGCTTTTGTTATTATCGTTATCGGAATTTTAGTCGTACGTTACTCCAATGATATTACGCTCAAAAATTTGCAAGGCGCTGGCTGGGGAGCGCTGGCCTTGATTCTTTTTGCCGCCAATGACTTGTCCAGTAAGTGGACGACCTTGGTAGCGGCCCCATTCTTTCCAACGTTATTTTGTATGTTTGCTACCGGAACTGTTTGTTTTGGTCTGTGGTGGTTGCGGGATCAGAAGCAAAGTAATCATCAGCAGCCTGCACAGGTAAAAGTGGCAGCCGCCACAGGCTGGACGGAACGACGGACTTTTCTATTCGGGATGATCGTAGGCATTACGAATGTGGTTGGCATGATTTTCATCCTTCATGGATTTGATCATGGCAAAGCAGGTCTGGTTTCAGCTGTTGTCGCATTGAATGTGCTGATCGTTTTGTTGTACACGCGATTTGTTTTGAAGGATAAATTTTCAAAGATGGAACAGTCTGGATTAGCCTTGGCATTTATTGGCATCATCATGATGAAGGTAGTTGCCTCTTGACAACTCCAGTATATTAAAGTAATATTCAGTCAATTCATAACTTGATATGTAACATTGATGAACAGGACAGTAGTTCTTGTCGGACAGTCGCAGCGAGCCGGAAATGGTGGGAACCGGTACGAATGTCAGGAACGAAACGGACCTGGGAAATGGTCTTCCGAAATGTACAGTAGGGAGATCCGGCATAAGCCGTTATCGTTGGAGGGGTTAAATCTGCAGATTTAACACTTAGAGTGGTACCGCGGGAATGAACAGCTCTCGTCTCTTATTTAGAGACGGGGGCTTTTTTGTATGCAAATGATGACATTTGGGAGGAAAATACGATGATTCAGCAGTTATTAACCGTTGAAATTGAGCAGCACGTCGAAGCCATGTTTCAGGAGTCCGGGACGCAGCGTCCAGCCAATTTGAAAATTTTAACCGAGCATCCGGCGCACCCGGAACATGGAGACTACAGCTCCAACATTGCCATGCTTTTGGCCAAAATATTGCGCAAATCCCCCTTGCAGATCGCTGGGGAGCTTCAAAGCCGCATCGAACAGAACGGGCTTGTTCAAGGTTTGTTTAGCAAAGCGGCTGCTGTTGCACCTGGCTTTCTGAACTTTTATATCAACTGGGAAGCCTGGGCCAATGGGGAATTTCAAGCTCCAACGAAGCGCACCAGCCGCAGCAAACAAAACAAGGTGCTGGTGGAACATACCTCCATCAATCCTAACAAAGCCGCACATGTCGGCCATTTGAGAAATTCCTGTATCGGTGACTCTTTGTCGCGTATGCTTTCCCATGCCGGGTATGAAGTCGAAGTTCACAATTATATTGATGACCTCGGGAATCAATTAGCCGATACGGTGGTAGGTATTCTTCATACGCAAACCGAGGGAAGTTTTCCGCGATTCGGGGATTTTTGTTGGGAAACCTACGCTAAGGTAAATCAGGCTTATAAAGATCAGCCGGCGTTAGCCGAGCAGCGTTCTGTGGTCCTTCATGCCATTGAAAGCGGGACATCGAATCTTGTGTGGATGGGCGCTTTGGTTGCAGAGCGAATTGTGCGTGAGCAGTTGGAGGAAATGAAGCAATTCGGCATTTCCTATGATGTGCTGGTTTGGGAAAGCAGCATTGTTCGTGCCGGATTCTGGGATACCACTTTCGAACTGCTGAGTAAAACGGAAATGTTTCATAAGGTGACGGAGGGGAAACTGGCAGGCTGTTGGGTACTGAAGAACCTCGAAGAAGGCGGAGCTGAAACCCCAGCGGACTACCAGGATTTTCAAGGGGATAAAGTGCTTGTTCGTTCAAACGGCATTCTCACCTACACCGCGAAGGATATCGCGTATCACCTGTGGAAATTCGGACTGCTGGAAAATGATTTTGTGTATAAAAAATGGGAGGATGGCTTATGGTCAACGGCTGCTCAAGGAAGTAAAAAAACGATCGGGCGCGCAGATATGGTCATTAATGTCATTGACTACCGTCAGCAGTATCCGCAAGAGATGGTGAAGCTGGCACTTGAAGTGCTTGGTTATCAGCAGCAGGCTAGTCAACTCAAGCATGTCAGCTACGGTGTTGTTTCTTTAAGTCCCGATACAGCGGCAGGGCTTGGTCTGGATACTTCCGAAGGCAAAAGTTCCTATGCGATGTCAGGCCGTCAAGGCATTGGGATTAAAGTCGCAGACCTGCTTGATCGCATGGAGAAAGTGATCGATGATAAACGTTCAAGAAAAGCGGGAATATCCAGTAGATCTATTGCCGCGGCTGCGATACGATACTATTTGCTGAAATATCAACTGCAAACCGAAGTGATTTTTGATCTTGAGCAAGCGACCGAAGTGACAGGGAATACAGGCGTTTATTTGCTGTATGCTTACGCAAGAGCGAACCGTATTTTGGACAAAGCGAAGGTGGACGATCGTCTGCAAGCCATAGCGGCCAAGTTTCATGGAACTCATCTGGAAGATCAGGAATACCAGCTGCTGAGGCATATCGCTTACTGGCCCGAAACTTTGGAGAATGCCACTGCACAGTTGGCTCCCAGTTTAATTTGTCATTATGCGTTTGAATTAGCATCTTTGTTCAATCATTTTTATAGCGCATGTCCGGTTTTAAAAGGGAGCGAAGAGAGTATTTCCCACCGCTTATGGATTACACAAACGGTGAAGGCTACCCTTCATGAAGCGCTTGAACTGCTTGGTATGCCGACTCCTAAACGATTATAAAAAACTCCCTTAGATAGAGCCTATTGTGCTCCCCTTATGTAGCTACAGCAGCGGAAAAACAAAAGTGAGAGTTAGACAATCCGCGAGCGCAACCGTTGGTCAAGGCGGGAATTCGATCTCGGTGAACGCTTCTGAGGTTGGCGTCGTCCGCATTCGTCCTTAAAAATGTAACAATAGCTTTCTGATCTGGATTAAATGCGGTACAATAGGGATATTCGTGCCAATATGAATGATTCAGGAGGCTTTTACCACAATGACAGAAAAAGAGATCGAAACACAAACCGAAGAAAATAACGCACAAGATTTGGAACAAGAACAGGCCCAGATCATTATGACTTGGTTTCAGCACATAAACGAAGTTATGAAGGCGCAGTTTCCCGAATATGAAGTCGAGGGACAAATCGGAAATAACCCAACGTATGGCCCGATGTTTGCTTTTACACTTAAAAAAGATGAGAAGTTCACGTCATGTGGATTTTTCCTCAATGAAATTATGAGAAATTTCCAAACCAATCCAAACGCTGGACTCTGGCTTTCTTCCTTCTTTGTGGACTTGCTGAGAAGCCCGGAGAATCATCCGCTGCCTAATCCGCCGCAAACGGAAGACCAAGCAAAAGAACTTCTGGATAAACATATTGTTCCTTACTGTGCATCAGCTGTTCGTGAAGAGTTCCCTGATCAAAAGATTTATGTTGATTTAGAGCTTCATGAGGAGCATGGCCCGGTTCTGGAAGCCGGATTCGTTGCTGTGCAAGACGGGAACAACACTTGCGCGCTTCCGCTGCAATATTTAATGACTTTATTCTTATTGAACCGTGATCCGGCAGAGCCTCTGATTCAAGCGATGTACCGTTTGTATGAGGAAAATAATCTAGGTCAAGCTTAGATTCGCTAAACATAAAAGGACCGTCAGGAGCAATTCTTTCCTGACGGTTTTTCTTGTTCAGCGCCCAAGCGACTTATAATCCGCATAGCTCCTTATCCTTGGAACGGAGGACATACGTTCCAACTGCGCATATTTCATGGCATGCGAAGTGTTAAACAGCACGACCGAGTCGGTGGGACGCAGCCAGCCACTGTCACAGAGCTCGATCAGGCCTGCCCAGGTGGCAGAACCTTCCGGCGAGGAAGAAATGCCTTGGGCGCCTAAAGAGTGTGTGGCATCGGCGATCTGGCTCTTGGATAAGGCGAGCGCTGTACCGCCGCTTTCCTTAACGATCGACAAGATCAGAGGCAAATCAGGTGGCAGAGGCACTCGCATGCCTGTCGGACTAGGCTCTTTGCCAGTTCCGGCTTGATTTCTTGCCGTTTGCGGCAGCAGCCCGTCGACGATGGGCTGGCAGCCCTCTTCCTGCACGCAAACGAACCGTGGCATGGGGCCATCAACCCAACCAAGCGTTTTGAGCTCATGGTAAGCTTTCCACATGCCAATAATGCCGGAGCCTCCGCCGGTCGGATAGATGATAACATCGGGAAACGTCCATCCGAGCTGCTCGGCGAGCTCAAGTCCCATTGTTTTCTTTCCCTCTACGCGCCCAGGTTCCTTCAAGGTGCCGACATTTACCCAACCCTGCTCTCCCTTACCGGTTTCAATAATTGCTGCGGCGTCATGGATTAAGCCATCCACAAGAAAGGTTTCCGCCCCATAGAGTGGACATTCCTCTACGATAAGCGGAGGGCAATCCAAAGGGATGAATACCGAAGTTTTAATCCCGGCATGGCTGGCATAAGCAGCGAGCGCGCCAGCGGCATTGCCGTTGGAAGGAACCGCCGCTCGGGTTGCTCCCGATTCTTTCAGGAGAGAAACGGCGACGGAAAATCCCCGTGATTTGAAGCTTCCTGTCGGGTTCTGTTCTTCGCGTTTAATCCATAGCTGCCTAAGGGACAGCTTTTGTTCCCAATTCTGCAAGCGTATTAGCGGGGTCCAGCCTTCGCCAAGCGTGATGATACAATCCGGGTTGCTCACCGGAAGCAGTTCGTTGTATCTCCACATGGATGGGTAGCGAGTCTGTAATGCTTCCTTCTTCAATGATTTGCTCAAGCGCTCCAAGTCGTAATCGACCAATAACGTACCGCCGCAAGTACATTTCATGTCTTGATAGCGGAAAGGGAGCTTAGCCGAACATCGTGAGCAATAAAGCCCCAATTGTTTCATTCTCTGGGCCTCCTCGCCGTTTTCAGCGGGAAAACGAATGGTTAGTTAGCATGAGTTTGCGTCTGCCAACTCTAATGTAGATTATTACAGCCGGGAGAAGATGGAGACGGCTTGTGTCTCTTGCATCTGTTTATTTTTTGTGAAAGGACTTGATTCGGCGGAACATTGACTTATCTTTTAGTTTCAAAAACAGTTCCAGCATCGGCGCATAGTTGACCTCAATGATCCAAACATGCCCCGCTTTGTCAAAAGCCATGTCGATGCCCATCGTTTTTACCCACCGGTAGGAGGGCCCAAGCGTGGCAGCGCTCTTAAGAGCGACTTTATCGAGCTGTGCCAACAGATCGGCGGATCGCATGGATTTTAGCTGAGAATGTTTGATAGCATGCTCCACGGAGACAACTTTGCCGCTGCTCATACGGATATTCGTCACAATAAAACCGCTACCAGCGACTTTGGCCAGTTTACCGGTTACTTGCCACTTCGACATGGGGTGTCGCTGCACCATCACACGCATATCAAAAGGCCGCCCATTAACGGTAGCGAGTGGAATGCGCTGCTGGACAATGAAATTTTTGCGGGTTTTCTTTTTGAGAAAGGCGTTTACTTGCTCTTGATCGGTAAATCGTTTCTTTTTCGCCCCGTCCTGAAGTTCGTATCCGGAATCTTCCAATTTTTTAATTCGAATGACGCCATTTCCGCCATAGCTGCCAGTTGGCTTAATAATAACTTGTTGGTATTTGTTCAGCAGTCGCCAGAACGCGGATTGCTTCAGCCATTCAGTTTCCGGGAGGTACGCGCGGAGCTTCTCCGATTTGCGGAGCAGCTTGTATTTCGTCCACTTGCTGGTGCTGAGATTACTCATAGGGCTTCACTTCTTGCTCTTGAATGATGACATCATGCTCCTCGACCCTGAGCACCTGATTCTCTTCATCGACAAATACGACTTGTGGCTTCAAGGAGGCAATTTCAGCTTCATTCATCAGACCCATACTCAAAATGATGACAAGATCCCCGGGGTGGAAAAGATGGGCGGGCGGGCCGTTCAGTCCGATTTTTCCGCAGCCTTCTGTCGCAGGGATGGCATATGTTTTCCATCTTGTGGCGTTGCGCAGGTTGGTAACCTGAACCATCTCATAGGGTAAAATGTTCGCTTTGCGCATTAACAAAGCATCTATGGTAATACTTCCGACGTAATTCAGATCGGCTTCCGTTACCGTAGCGCGGTGGATTTTACCTTTACACATTAGTCGCTGCATATGCAGTAGCTCCTTTATCATCACATTGGGTGTTCATCACAACGTATGAATAGGGCAAGTCATCTGGTGTAGGCCAGTGCCTGTTTGCGAAAAAAATGGGTTCATACCACCGTGAAATGTTAGCTATGATATAATTTAGTTAAGTTATCATAAATGTTAAATCATCCAGGGAGTGAGACATTCTGCAGCCTTTTTTCGTTATTGAAAATGTACATAAGAACCATCCAAACGGAGGGGGAACTCCTCTTTTTAAACAAATCAGCGTGGAAGTAAAGCCAAAAGATGTTATAGCGATTCAAGGGCCATCCGGGCAGGGGAAAAGTACGCTATTACGAGTTTTAGCCGCATTAGACAACATTCAGAGTGGTCGTTTATCCTTACATGGACGTTCTGTTGAGAGTTGGGGACCCTGCGAATGGCGGAAACAGGTATGTTATGTGCCTCAACAACCAGCCATGCTGCCGAAAACCGTGGAGGACAATTTAGCTTTGGTGAGCAAGCTTCATCAGCGCAAGTTTGATCAGCCTCTAGCAAAGAGACTCATGGATGAGGTTGGGCTGGGGGATCTTAGCTGGTCTCAAAATCCGGCGGAGTTGTCAGGCGGACAAAAACAACGCGTACAGCTTGTGCGTTCGATGTTGATGGGCTCTGACATCCTTTTACTTGATGAAGCGACCTCAGCGCTGGATGCCCAGAGCAAGCAAGCGGTGGAGTCGATGCTGATGAGATGGAAAGAAGAAAGGGGAACGGCACTTGTTTGGGTGACCCATGAACAGGAGCAGGCCGAGCGAGTGGCCAACCGGTTTTGGTATCTGGAGAACGGGGTGTTATCAGAAAGAGTGAAAAAAGACGACTTCACTTCTTTTTCCCTTGATCAGGGGGGAGTGGAGTAATTATGTCAGCCGTTGCTTTGGGTTTTACGCTAACTTTTATTATGATTACGATGGTTTTATCCAGATGGCAAAAACTGGGACTTGAGAAAGACATTGCATGGGGAACGATTCGTGGCGCTTTGCAGCTATTATTCATAGGTTATGTGCTTCATTTTGTTTTTCAAACGGAACATTTGGGACTTATTATAGGAATTATTGCAATAATGATTATGATCGCTACCCAAAATGCGGGGAAACGAGCAAAGGGGTTAAAGGGAATCCATTGGCGAATAGCAGCAGCAATTGCCATAACGGAAATTCTAACGATGGGACTGATGCTCGGCCTCCAAATTATCAAACCAACGACGCAATTCATCATTCCTATCAGCGGGATGACAATTGGAAGTTCCATGATTGTTTGCGGTTTGTTTTTGAACCAAATGAATCGTGAAGTTGGGTCCTCCCGCGACATGATCGACGCCCTTCTTGGATTGGGAGCAACACCGAAACAGGCCATCCAACAAGCACTTCAGCGCTCGGTTAAGGCAAGTATGATTCCAACCATAGACGGGATGAAGACGGTTGGTTTAGTTCAATTGCCTGGGATGATGACAGGCATGATTATTGCAGGCTCAAGTCCGATTGAAGCGGTGAGGTATCAAATTTTGATTTTGTTTGCGTTCACGGCTTCGGCAGCAATGACAGGAATTATTTTAAGCATTCTGAGCTATAAATTATGGTTTACGAAAGAAATGACGTTGAAGTAAAGAACAGTTATATCCCGGGGAATCCAAATGAAAAAAAGCGTCCGAATACATTCGGGCGCTTATGTCATTCTCATATTAATTTAAGGCCACTAATTAATACCAAGCTGGCAATAATGGTCCGCAGGACGTTGGTCGGTGCCTTGGTAGCTAGCATGCTGCCGATTAGCACGCCAGGGATTGAGCCAAGTAGAAGATTGATAACGAGTGTGTAATTGACATTCCCCATGCTGGCGTGCAAGATACCTGCTGTCGTTGCCAGGAAAAATGCATGTGCGATATCTGTGCCGACGAGTTGTGCTGGAGCCATGCGGAAGAAGTACAGCATGGCAATGGCATATAAGGAGCCGGAACCGATGGAGGTCATGCCTACAATGAATCCAAGAACCGCGCCAATGGTGATTATCAGACCGCGTTTCTCTTCCAAGCTTTTGAGCTGCCAACGGTTTTCTTTGATCTTATGGCCGAAGAAAACTTTGAACAAGGTGGCAAAGGCTACCAGAATCAAGACGTAGCCGAGCGCGTGTTTGATAATGACTTCTTGATTATTATAAAACGAGTTGAAGAATTTCAGGAAGATTACCGCGACGATGACGCCGGGAATGCTGCCCATAGCTAACATTTTGACGAGCTTAAAATCAATCGTTCTCTGCCGCCAATGCTGAATGGTGCCGAAAAGCTTCGTGATGGAATTATAAAGCAGGTCTGTTCCGACGGCAATAGAAGGATGAATACCGATCAGGATCAAGATGGGGGTGAGCAGCGATGCTCCGCCAACACCAGTTAATCCAACCAAAAAACCAACAATTACGCCCATAAATAAAATACTCAAAGTCATGTAGTCATGTCCCCTGTCAATTACCCACTAATTCAATTGGATTAATTTTATTATATGCATTAGCTATATGTAAAGAATTTTTTTGCAAGCCGTTTCGAGTCATGGCGACCCAATCTTTAATTACGCTATTCATTGGATAGCGAATCAGTTACAATATATGGATGTGACTAGGTAGACAGCATAAGGAGGTACATAAGAAAAATGATGAGTAGTAACCGAAGCAATCGTACAACGGTTATGGTCAGCATCGTACTGGCGATGCTAGTGGCGTCTATGGATGCGACCATAGCCAATACGACGATGCCGATCATTGTGAAGGAAATTGGCGGTAGTGACCTGTTCGCCTGGGCATTTACCTCGTATATGGTGCTCTCTACCGTACTTGCTCCACTAGCAGGCCGGTTATCCGATTTATTTGGTCGGAAAAAGATCTATGCCGCAGGGATTCTTTTGTTTCTTGGAGGGTCTGTGCTATGTGGTTTATCCCAGAGTATGCTGCAGCTGATCCTCTTTAGAGCCATCCAAGGGATTGGCGCAGGCGTGATGATGCCGTTTCCGGCGATCATTGCAGGAGATATTTATCCCGTGGAGCAGCGGGGGAAAGTACAGGCCTTTTTCACAGCGATGTGGGGGCTGGCGGCTGTATTAGCGCCGTTATTAGGGACATTTTTTGTAACTTATTTGAGCTGGCGATGGATATTTTTCGTTAATATTCCGATTTGCTTGGTCTCGCTTTTAGCTTTGAAGCCGTATAAGGAAGTTTATCAAGCGAAGAAATCCGTGGTGGATTACGGAGGGGCCGTGCTGTTCGCCTTGGGGATCTCGCTGCTGCTCCTTACGACAACGATTGAACAATACAACTTTATTTACGGGGCATTGGGCGTAGTATGTATGGTTGCTTTTTTCTTTTATGAGAAAAGGCATAGCGCACCGATTGTTCCTTTGAACCTGCTTCGAAATCGGCCTGTGGCCATTATGATAGCGGTCTCGTTTATCTCCTGTGCAGCGCTATTCGGGACTTCAAGTTTTATACCGCTATATTTGCAAAATCAAGGGTATTCGCTATTTGTGAGTGGGCTTGCTCTGCTTGGTACGTCGATTGGTTGGATGGTGGTTGCTGTTCCAAGCGGGAAATGGGTGCTCAAATATGGTTATAAACCGCTGCTGATCATTGGGAACGGTTTGCTCTTGGTTACGGCAATTATGCTTTATTTTATGGGTGAAAAAACAGCGTACTGGTACTCATTTGCGACGATGACGATGCTTGGGCTTGCTTATGGGCTCATCTTTACGGTTTCAACGATTGGTTCACAGCAGCTGGTTGAGGCGCACCAGAAAGGGATCTCTACTTCACTGCAGCTATTCGCCCGTAATATTGGGACGGCTGTGAGCGTGACCATCATGGGGGCGATTTTGACCAAAGCGACTGCTTTTTACATCGGCTTCCATGGGATGTTCGTCTTTGGCTTCATTGTCTGCTTAATTTCCATGTTCATTCCATTTATGATTCAATCCACATCCAAACAGACGGCTTAAGCCGGGAATAACGAAAATGACCAAAGAACCTGAGGGAGTTCCTCAGGTTCTTCGTGTCGATAAGGACGATTCAGGAGGCGGAAGCTGAAGCTGAACGCTTCTGATTCGTTATGTCTCTGATTGTTGCTGCAAACATCATTTTGCCTTTGAATTGGAAGCCGGTGATGGTGATCTCAGCCGGAAATTCGGATCGGTCTGCACGGTAGGCCGCCATTTCCATTCGCTTGCCGAGCAAAGCGGCATCTTGCCGTGATAACTGCTGAAACAAAGAAGCGGCCGCTTCGCCATTTCGATCAAAAGGAAATAGAAAATCAAAGACGGTTAATGACAAAGCTTGTTTGCGCGTATAACCGAATGTTGCGAATGCTGCCGGATTACAATCAATGATCCAACCCCGGCTGTTAAATACCATGATGCTGTCGATGCTTGTATCCAATAAAGAAGCTTTCAGGGCAAATTGTTCGGCAACCTTCTGATCGATTTTCATGGAATAAAACAAGTTGATGGAGAGAAAAATGATCGTTCCAAAAGCAATTAACAAGGCGAGAATATAACTGTCCATGCTCGTACGATAATGTTCTGCTAGCATGCTGCTATTTGGATATGTCATTTTCCCCGCAGACATCCCGAGGTAATGCATGCCAGTCAGGGTTAAACTGATGATAAAGCTACTAATGACTACTTTTTGCTTGGGGTAGGCGGATAGATATAAAGCGGTTATGGATGCTATGATAGCTATTAGAATAGTAAGGATAAATGGAATAGGCGCATAGCGAATTTCCACTTGATTGAGGGCACTCATATTCATGAAATGCATCCCGGCAATCGACAAGCCCATAAATGTGCCGCCGAGCAGAAATTTCGGAAATTCAAATGCGGCGAAATGCATGACAGTAAAGCCGATGGTGGAGCCAATGATTGCGATCGCCAGAGATGTAAATAGGGTTGTCATATCGAAGCTTTTAACAGACGGATATGGACAGGCCAGTATCGCGATGAAATGCATGGACCAGATGCCTGCCGCTAAGGTAGAAGTACAACTTAAGATCCATAATTTTTGTTGCCAGGGGCTGGAATCAGTAATTCTTTTGGTCAATTTCAGACTAGTACAAGAAGCTGACAGAACAACGACGAAAGCTAGAAGTATGAGGTATAAATTATAGGGATGAGCTTCTGCTAGATGCATATCCGATTCCTCTCATAGATTGATGGTGTGCCAGTCTGTGGTGGTTTTATTATAGTTGTCAGTCAATGGCGTGTATATAGCGGTTAATGTTAATTAAAATCGAATTATGTCGAAATACACTAAATCTTGATATAGGGAGGAGGAAGCGCTGTTGAAAAAAGCTAACGCAATTCGCGGCATTATTTTTGATATGGATAATACCCTTCTTCAATCTCATATTGATTTTCCCGCAATGAAACAGGCGGTTGCCCGTTTTTTAATTCAAGAGGGGATGTTATCGCAAGAGTTTGCGATTGACTCGCAGACAACTTCAACTATTCTTGCCCATGTCAAAGAAGCCGGTGCATCGGATGAAGTATTGGCAGCAGCCTTGCAGATTGCTGAGGGATTTGAGCTTCAAGGCATGGAGGGGGCGGGTCTTGAGCCGGGTGCGCAGGAGCTTTTGGAGAAGCTTCAGGGAACTTATACACTTGCGCTTGTGACCAATAATTCTTACGCTGCAGCTATTAAAGCGTTGGAGATCACAGGAATCAAAGAACGATTTGATTTAATTGTCGGAAGGGAGCAGATGGACGCGATGAAGCCCTCTCCTTCAGGGAATTTATTTGTGATGAGGCATTTTTCGGGATTTGCAGCGGAGAATTGGATGTCTGTTGGCGATTCCTGGATTGACGGCCAAGCCGCTAAGGAAGCAGGGATTCCTTTTATAAGTTATGGGAGTGGCGTGCCGTTGATGGTGGAAAAAGGCGTTAACCCAGCAGCTCAGATTGACAAGCTGTTAAGTCTGTTAGATTATGTATAGATTACATATGAAGAAGAGAAAGAAGTGATCGTAAGTGTTAATGGATGTGAAGTCTCGCCTTCAAGAGAACCTTATTCAGGAACTGCTCAGCTACAGCGTTTTTCCTGATCCAGATGTCTTGGAGGAGACAATTGGAAAATATGAAACAGATTCGAATATGTGGCTATACGGGTATGAATCAGAAGGAGTACTTGTCGGCATTATCGGGTTTCGAATCAATGATGAGCAGGAAATGACGATTCATCATCTGGCGGTTGAACCTCACAGCAGAGGAGCCGGATTCGGGCGGGGCATCATTCTCGAAATCATTGAAGAGATGCACCCAGTTAGAATTGTGGCGGAGACGGATGAGGATGCCGTACAATTTTACCGGAGCATCGGCTTCGTGATTCGCAGTCTTGGCGAGAAATACCATGGTGTTGAGAGGTTTGTATGCACCTATGAGATTGAGCCGGAAGATGAATAGCAGTTGGCAATTAGGTCGGTCAGGATGAATCCTGGCCGGCCTTTTATTTATGCGGAATGTTCAAAATAACGCAGAACTAATAGCCCAAGCCAAAAGTAAATGTCATGTTAGATAGCAATTTGCATATATTGTTGTAGGCTGTTGCGTTATTTAGATAGTGATGAAAGCGATTTCCACACGTCATTTAAGTGCCATTTTTCACAATGATGACAAGCATTGCGGGTGTTTTGTCAAACGGTGTCATACAAGATTCCGGAAGAAACAGGAGGGTGCAGAAATGCTGCATATCGTAGTGTGTATCAAGCAGGTGCCTGACTCTAGAGAAATTCGCATTGACCCGAAAAATAACACGTTAATTCGTCAAGGCGTTCCCAGCATTGTGAATTTTTACGATATGCATGGGCTGGAAGAGGCGCTTCGCATCAAGGATGAAACCGGGGCAAGAGTGACCGTCGTGACCATGGGTCCGCCTCCCGCTGAGAAAGGCCTGAAGGAGTGCATTTCGCTTGGCGCGGATGATGCCGTCCTCGTAACGGACCGCGGGTTTGCTGGAGCGGACACGCTGGCTACTTCCTATGTCGTGGCACGGACGATACGTAAAATTGCCGAGACGTGGGGGCCGGTGGACATTGTTTTTTGCGGGAAACAAACACTCGATGGCGACACGGGTCAGGTCGGGCCAGGGGTCGCATGCCGATTGGATTTGGAGCAGCTCACGTACGTGAACAAAGTGGTGGACGTTGATGAACAGAATCGCAAAGTTCGTGTGCACCGCCTTTTGGAAGACGGTATTGAAGTGGTTGAGACAAGCATGCCTGTGTTGATCACAGCGCTGAAGGAGTTGAACAAGGTTCGAAGGGCATCGCTGCCAGGCATGATTCGAGCAGCGCGATATAAGCCGACTGTGTGGACGACGGCGGATTTTCCAGACTTGGAGCGGGCGAAAATCGGTCTCAAAGGCTCCCCGACGATCGTTGCAAAGACATGGGTGCCTGAAGTGAAGGCTGTTAAAACCAATATGATCGCTTATGATTCGCCGGAAGCGGGCGCGGCTCAACTCGCTGATCAGCTCATGAGCAAGGAAATGCAGACGCTGCTTGACTGGGCATAGGCAAAGCCGCAAAGCCACAAAGCCGGAAGGATGCAAGAGCAGAGAGAACTGTAAGGAACATGTAACGAATGGAGGAAGTCACTATGGCCAATGAACAAACGACGGAGCAGGCCGAAGCGGCAATGCCCGATTGGTCCGCTTATCGGGGAGTATTAATCGTTGTGGAGCAGCGGGACGGGGTAGCGAAAAAGGTGTCCTGGCAGCTGCTGGGCGAAGGCAAGAAGCTGGCAGCGAAGCTGGACGCACCGCTCATGGCGCTCGTCCTCGGCGAAGGTGTAGCCCACCTCGCCGAGGAAGCCGTGCACTACGGCGCGGACCGGGTGTACCTCTGCGAAGCGCCGGAGCTTCGCACGTATCGAACCCGGCCTTACAGCCGGGTCTGTTTGAAGCTGATCGAGGAAGCAAAGCCCGAGATCGTGCTGTTCGGCGCGACAGCTACGGGCCGGGATCTGGCAGGCGCCATCGCGACGCACCTGCCGACGGGGCTGACGGCCGACACGACGCAGCTCGACGTGGAGCCGCCGCCGTCGCGACTGCTGCTGGCGAGCCGGCCGGCTTTTTCCGAGAAGATGATGGCCACCATCCTCTGCAAGCAGTACCGGCCGCAGATGGCGACGGCGCGGGCCGGGGTGTTCCAGGCGCTGCCGAAGGACACGGCGCGCCAAGGCGAAATCGTCGCCATCGAGGCGGCGATGCGGGAGGAAGAGATTGCCGCGCAGGTGCTGGACTTCCTGCACGAGACGGGCAAGCTGAATCTCGAGGAAGCCGAGATTATTGTGGCCGGGGGCCGCGGATTAGGCGGCCCTGAGCCCTTCGGGCTGCTCGCCGAGCTGGCGGAGGCGCTCGGAGGTGTCGTTGGCGCATCCCGCGCGGCGGTGGATGCGGGCTGGATCGGGCACGAGCACCAGGTCGGGCAGACCGGTGCGACCGTGCGGCCGAAGCTGTACTTCGCCATCGGCATCTCTGGCGCTGTACAGCACACCGTCGGCATGAGCAACGCGGACGTTGTCGTCGCTATTAACAAAGACGAGAAAGCGCCTATTTTCCAATTTGCTCACTACGGGATGGTAGGCGATCTGTTTAAGCTGGTTCCGGCGATCACGCAAGAGGTGAAAAAGCGCCGCACCCTGTTTGCCAAACCCGCTGCCGATACAACCGCTTCCGTACCAACGCTGGAAAGGAGTGAGGCCAAGTGAATGAAAAGTTTGATGCGATCGTCGTTGGCGGAGGCCCTGCCGGTGCTGCAGCAGCGTTAACCATGGCGCGAGCCGGGTTATCTGTTGTACTTCTGGAACGGGGGGAGTTCCCCGGTGCCAAAAACATTTTCGGCGGCGTCCTTTACCGGAAGCAAATTGAAGAGCTCGTTCCCGAGTTTTGGAAAGAGAAAAACTTTCCGATGGAACGGTACATTGTGGAGCAGCGCATTTGGATGATGGGCAAAGAATCGATGGTAACATTCGGTCACCGTAATGAGGCGTACAAAGAACCTTACAATTGTTTTACCGGTTTACGTGTCAAATTTGATCAATGGTTTGCCGAAAAGGCGGTTGCCGCCGGAGCCATCCCTGTTTATGAAACTGTTGCGCTGGATGTCATTCGTGAAGGCGATAAGGTTGTTGGTGTCAAAACGGATCGGGATGACGGCGATTTGTATGCCGACGTTGTGGTCATTGCCGATGGTGTCAATTCTTTACTCGGGAAAGCCATGGGCATTCATAAGGAATGGACGCCGGACCAAGTGTCGCTTGCGGTGAAAGAAGTGATTGCGCTGCCCAAAGAGAAAATCGAAGACCGCTTCGGGCTGGAAGGCGACGAAGGCGTGACGATTGAATTTATGGGCGAAACTTCACTTGGCATGGCGGGGATGGGTTTCCTTTATACAAATAAAGATACGATTTCCTTAGGTGTGGGCGTGATGGTCAACCATTTGCGCGATAAAAAAGTGAAGCCTTATGCCGTTCTGGACGCGGTGAAACAGCATCCGATGATTCGTAAGCTGATACAAGGCGGAGAAACGAAAGAGTACTCCGGGCATTTGATCCCTGAAGGCGGTTTTCACTCCATTCCTCCGCTCTCGGGCAACGGCTGGTGCGTCTGCGGAGATGCTGCGCAGCTCATCAACTTCGTTCATCGGGAAGGTACGAACTTGGCGATGACTTCCGGCCGGTTGGCTGGCGAAGCCATTGTGGAGGCCAAGGGACGCGGGGATTACACCGCCGCTTCGCTGCAGGCGTATGATCAAAAAATTCGCGAATCCTTTGTGCACAAAGATTTGCAAAAGTATAAGGGCATGCATCAGTTCCTGAAGGAGCAGGACCCTGAACTCCTGTTTGATAAGCTGCCAAGAGCGCTGAATGAAGCGGCTTACAACATGTTCCTGGTAGATGGCATTGCCAAAGCGGATAAGCAGAAAATGGCGATGAAGCTGATTAAAAACGCCGCAGGCGGCACGGTGAACTTGATGAAGCTGGGCTACAAGGGATGGAGGGCGATGAACGGATGAGTCAAAGCGACATTTCTGATAAGCTGTTTACGATCCGTTACAAATGCGACGACAAGTCACACCTTGTCATTAAAGACAAACAAACATGTATGAATTGTGTGACCAAGGATTGCAACTACTTTTGTCCGTCTGACGTGTATGAATGGGAAAAGAAGCTCAAAATTACGACAGTCGCCTTTGAGAATTGCATTGAGTGCGGAACCTGCCGAATTGCCTGTCCGTCGCACAACATTGATTGGGTTTACCCCAAAGGTGGGTACGGCATGACGTATAAATTCGGCTAAATGGAAGGATTTATAGAAGGGAGCAGGGCTTTCGAGCCGCTGCTCCTTTTTGCTGAAAATAGGGAATACTATAGCAAAACTACATTTCTCCATATGTAAGTGTACAATCTCCATAGTGCGGATTGGCAAAGAATAAGATAATAAGGAGCAGGAGGGATATTATGCAGATAACTTTTGAACAGACACAAGGTATTTTTCATTTAAAAAACAGCCAGATGAGTTATGTGATTCAGCTTGTCCAAAATGCCTATCCGGCACATGTCTACTGGGGTCGCCCCATCCGGTCCGGACAATTGGCCGCCATTTTACAATTTCAAGAAAGATGTTCCTTCTCTCCGAACCCGGTTCCGGAAGACCGCAGCATCTCTTTCGATACGTTACCGCAGGAATATCCAGCCTATGGAACAAGTGACTTCCGGGAGCCTGCTTATCAAGTTGCGCTTTCGAACGGGTCAACGATTACTGAACTTATCTATGATAAGCATCGAATTTACGCAGGTAAGCCTGCTTTAGAAGGTTTGCCGGCTACGTATACAGAGCATGAGAACGAAGCACAAACGCTTGAGTTGGAATTAGTGGATGCGTTGATTGGTCTACGCGTCATTCTTTCTTACACCATCTTTGACCAGCATGCGGCATTGACCAGATCCGTTCGTTTCGTGAACGAAGGCACAGCTGATTTGAAGCTGCTTCGCGCACTTAGTATGAGCATCGATTATTCGCACAGCGAATTTGATCTGCTGCAGCTTTCAGGCAGCTGGGTGAGAGAGCGGCATATCGAGCGCAGGGCGCTTGCTCCCGGCAAGATAACTGTAGAAAGCCGTCGCGGCTCCAGCAGCCATCAGCATAACCCATTCATTGCCTTGCTCGCCAAGGAAGCAGGCGAAGACCATGGGGATGTATACGGGTTTAGCCTCGTGTACAGCGGGAATTTTGCCGCTCATGCCGAAGTAGAGCCGTATGGGAATACACGAGTTTCCATGGGGATTAATCCGTTTGATTTCTCTTGGCTGCTTGAGCCTGGACAAGCTTTTCAGACGCCTGAAGCCGTTATGGTTTACTCCAGCTCCGGGTTAGGGGAAATGTCCCGGTCTTATCACAAACTATACCGTACACGTCTATGTCGTGGAGAGTTCCGTGACCGTACGAGACCGGTGCTCGTGAATAACTGGGAGGCGACGTACTTCCAATTTAACGCGGACAAAATCGAAAGCATCGCCAAAGCGGGCAAGGATCTTGGGATTGAGTTGTTCGTACTTGACGATGGCTGGTTCGGCAAAAGAGACAGCGACAATAGCTCCCTGGGAGACTGGTTCGTCGATAAAGCGAAGCTGCCGAATGGGCTGGAAGATTTGGTTGCCAGAGTAAATGGCATGGGGCTTCAATTCGGACTCTGGTTTGAGCCGGAGATGGTGTCTCCGAACAGTGAATTGTACCGGCAGCATCCAGATTGGTGTTTGCACGTGCCGAACCGCCGCCGCACAGAGGGCCGGCAGCAATTAATTCTGGACTTCTCTCGCGAGGATGTTTGCGAGGCCATCTTGGGGATGATTCGCAATATTCTGAGCAGCAGTCCGATTACGTATGTCAAATGGGACATGAACCGCAATATGACGGAAATCGGCTCCGCAGCGCTGCCGCCAGAAAGACAAAGGGAAACCGCTCATCGTTATATCCTGGGTCTCTATCGCGTTCTAGAATCGTTAACGAAAGAATTTCCACATATTTTGTTTGAAAGCTGCTCTGGTGGGGGAGGCCGCTTCGACCCTGGTATGCTCTATTATATGCCGCAAACATGGACGAGCGATAACACGGATGCCGTCTCCCGCTTGAAAATTCAATACGGTACAAGCATCGTCTATCCGGTCAGCTCGATGGGCGCGCACGTATCTGCCGTTCCGAATCACCAGGTGCACCGCGAAACCTCGCTGAAGATGCGCGGTGATGTGGCGATGTCCGGTAACTTCGGTTACGAGCTGGATCTCACCCGTTTCACGGATGAAGAGAAAGAGATTGTTAAACAGCAAATCGCGAACTACAAAGAAATTCGTCCGCTCGTCCAATTCGGCGACTTGTATCGTCTGTTAAGTCCGTTTGAGGGCAATGAAACGGCTTGGATGATCGTCTCTGAGGATAAGAAACAAGCGCTGGTCGGCTACTTCCGCGTGTTGGCAGAACCGAACGCACCTCTCAAAACGCTGCGATTAAAAGGGCTTAACCCGGATTTCGATTACCGCATTGCGGGTAACGAAGCGGAGTATCCTGGCGATCACCTGCTATACGCCGGTCTTCCCGTCAACGATTTGCGCGGAGACTTCCAAAGTAAAATATGGGTACTTCAAGCATCTTCTCAATAATGCAAATTTCCGCTATGATTAGTCTATTACATAAATAGACTGATCATGGAAGGGAGATTACTGCGATATGTTGAAGCGGCCTGAGAAAGATGAATACGCGCCATATTATGTACAGTACATCAGCAAAGTGACTGACGAGGAATACGAGGTGTTCCTAAACCGTCAACGTGATGAAATCCTTGCAATATTCGGGGAGATCGACGATGAAAAGGCACGATTTCGCTATGCGCCGGGGAAATGGAGCTTGAAGGAAGTATTAGGGCATATTACAGACACAGAGCGGGTAATGAGCTACCGGATGCTGCGTATTTCTCGTGGAGATTCGACGGTACTGCCCGGATTTGATCAGGATGTCTTTGTTGCGAATACTTCGTTCGACGAGCTGTCTATCGAGGATCTTTTGAATGATTTCAAAGCGGTCCGGCAGGCGACCTTAACGCTTCGCCGAACGATTGCAGATTCCGCTTGGTCGCGCCAGGCGAACGTCAGCACGTTTGACATCACTGCACGAGGCCTTGCTTACGTGATTGCCGGTCATGCTGAACACCATCTAAGCATTGTGAAGGAAAGATATTTATAGAAAAAAAAGAGTTTGTCTGGGGGACGCCCTCGACAAACTCTTTTTTTAATATAGCGATAAAGCCAACGAATCGCGTTCGTTAAAGGAATGAAGGATCGCTTCACAGCCAACGATTTCGATGGAGATGATCGACTCCAAACATTTCTTAATGGTGGCTCTGCCTTTCGTAACTTTCGCTTCAAGAGCGGATTTCAATAGGTTGAATTTCTTTTTATTTTTCTCATCGGAGTAGACAGGCACGGGTTTGTTATGAATCGTAATAAACATTTTCATAGATTTTCACCATCCTAGGAATTGGATATACATCAAGCATATATGAGGATTATTAATTTAACCTTAAAATAGTTTTACAATTTTGAAACAAACTTGCATTTCATGTATATATGTTAAAACTATTCTAAATAATTCCTCATTTTGAATCTAGTAAACGGACCAGCTTTTTCCGTTGTCAAAGAATATACGATTTAGAAGGTAAAAAAGTTCCATACTCTAAGAAAAACTACATGAAAAATTTGTGAATTTTCATTAATTTTGCGAATCCTTCTGCCGATACAGCTTTGGAGAGATCCCGAATCGTTGTTTAAAGGCGCGATGAAAGTATGGATAGCTGCCAAAGCCGCAGCTCAAGGCGATTTGCTCCAAGGACATGGAGCTATCATGCATGCGTTCCACTGCACTGGATAAGCGAACTTCCAAGGCGTATTGAATCATGGTTTTGCCGAAGCATTCCTTGAACAAATGAACAGCGCGGGATACGCTGAGTCCCACATGGTCAGCAACATCATCCACTTTGAAAGTGGCTGTTGCATGCGCCTCAATAAACCGTTTCATCCGGGTGCCTGTAAAAGGACGTCCTTGCAAGGAGACGGTTTCCGTTGCCGCGCGTTCCACATACAGGCATAACGCCTGCAGCAAATAACCGCTAAGCTCCCGGTTTTCCTCTTCCATTCGGCGTTTTTCAAGAATAAGCTGGCGCCAAAGCGAAATGAGCCGCGCATCAAGATCAATTCGTGTGCAAGTTTGCTTGTAGCTCCGTTTCCACCAAGCGTCGATCCAGGCTCCTTTGCAAAATAAATAATAATCTCCGCTGGCGATTTTGCCGCCGGGGTTATCTTTCGCAGGTTCGATCTTTAACTCATACGGATCGCCCGGCTTATATAGAAGCAAATGGCCCGATTCGATTTGAATCATTTGCCCATCAACGAGAATTTCACAAGTACCCTCTGTTTGTAAACGGAAAAGATAAGTATTGAGTCCGGATTTCGTACTCACATTAAACGGTTCCATATGAAAAGAATAGCCGCAGGTCAACAACTCCGTATCCATGGTAATCACCTTTCGTAGCCAAATAAGAGATGTTTTGATTATATCGTGAATGGTCATAATAAGCTATGTTCGTTATACTGTCTACAAGGTTAAAGAAATGCATAAATTGGAATTTAAGAAAAGAGGGAAACAAATGGGACGTTTAGGAATCGGTCTTCAATTGTATACACTTCGTGATGATATGGCTAAAGACTTGGAAGGCACACTTCGCCATGTTGCGAAGTTAGGTTATGAAGGCGTTGAGTTTGCGGGTTATTTTGACAAGCCTGCTGCTGAAATGAAAGAATTGCTGGATGAGCTTGGCCTGAAAGCTATTGGCAGCCATGTAAGTCTGGAGAGATTCCGCAATGATCTGCAAGGCGAAATCGACTACCTGCACACAATTGGCGCGAAATATGCGATCTGCCCTTATGTAGGTGCTGAAGAACGTGAAAATGCGGAACAATGGAGAAAGCTAATTGCTGAGTGTGAGCAAATTGCGATTGAAGTTGGCAAACAAGGCTTGCAGTTCTTATACCATAACCATGATTTCGAATTCCATCATAAAGTAGACGGCGAGTTCGTCTTTGATGCGATGTACGCGGGGAAAGATGCGATTCAAGTGGAAATGGACGTGTGCTGGGTTAAATATGCCGGACAAGATCCACTAGCTTATATTGCCAAGTATGCTGGACGTCTGCCGCTGCTTCATTTCAAAGATTTCTCCAAGGATGCTGAAGGCAAGCTGGTTACGTTGGAGCTGGGCTTAGGCGAAGTTCCGTTGGAGCAAGTGATTAAAGCTGCTGAGCAAGCAGGCGTGCAGTGGCTTGTAGTTGAGCAGGATCACTGCCAGAAGCCGCCGCTTGTGAGCATTGAAAACAGCTTGAACTGGGTTAAAGAGCACTACATCAACGTTGTTCCTAACTAATTCATAACTTATCTTTTAGAGGAGTGTACAATTCAAATGAGTAAAATTAAAGTGGCCGTCGTTGGTTGCGGCTCGATTTCCAAACATAGACATATCCCGGAATACGTTTTGAATCCTAATGTTGAGCTTGTTGCTTTCGTTGATCCGATTATCGAAAGAGCTGAGCATTACGCTCAGCTTCACGGCGGAAAAGCTTACAGCAGCTACACGGAAATGCTGAAAGAAGAAAAAGTCGATGCTGTTAGCGTATGTACGCCTAACTATTTGCACGCAGAAGTTTCTATTGCCGCAGCAAATGCTGGCGCGCACGTACTTGTAGAGAAGCCAATGGCTGCTACAGCTGAAGAAGCGGAAGCTATGATTGAAGCTGCTAAGAAAAATGGCGTATTCTTGATGGTTGGCCATAATCAACGCCTAATGCCGCCGCACGTGAAAGCGAAAGAAATTTTGGAATCCGGCAAGCTGGGCAAAGTGCTGACATTCCGCACCTCTTTCGGACATCCAGGACCGGAAGGCTGGAGCGTTGACGGCCGCGAGAGCTGGTTCTTCCGCAAAGAAGAAGCCATCATGGGCGCAATGGGCGACCTTGGCGTGCACAAATCCGATTTGATCCGTTATTTGCTGAATGATGAAGTTGCACAAGTGGCAGCTTTCGTAGGCACTATTCACAAGGAAGGAACGGATGTTGATGACAACTCCACTTGCTTGCTGCGCATGAAGAGCGGCGCTACTGGCTCCCTGGTTGCAAGCTGGACTTACTACAAAGGCCAGGACAACTCCACCGTTCTCTGGTGCGAGAACGGCGTTATCAAAATCGATACAGACCCTAACGATCAAGTCATCGTTGAACTTCGTAACGGCACAGTTGAACGTTACAAAGTTGGTCAAGTAGCGACGAATGAGAAGCAAACGGTCAGCGGTGTAATCGATGAGTTCGTATCCTGCATTGTGAGTGGTACAAAACCTCGTATTTCCGGCGAAGAAGGCAAGCGTTCCTTGGAAGTTATCCTGGCTGCATTCGAATCCGAAGCGACAGGCAAAGTTATTACGCTCTAATTGTTTTATATATAAAAAAAGAGGGTGTCCCTTTGGCTGTTGGACACCCTCTTTTGTTTATCTTCCGCCCATCTCAATCGGGAGCGTGTTCGATTTTCCCACTATAGTTTCTTTCGAGTCTTTCACTTGCACTTGGATGTCCCAAATTCCTGCTTTCAGCATATTGCCTTCCACCCTGGCCGTAACCATGTGCTCATCTTGCCATGTCGTCGGAACGGCTTTACCGTTCAGCGTTACAATGCTGAGAGGGGGCAAGTTACTGCCGCGTATCATGAGTGTAACACTGGATCGACCTGAGATATCTTGGTCTTGTGTATCTGCTTCGACTTTATCAAGGAGAATGGGACCAAAACCGAGCATATATTTCGAATTAATAATAGGAACCTTGTAATCCTTGTAGGCATGTCGGTCGCCAAACATAATGTCATACTGCAAGGTTTCATAGTCTTTTAAATCTTGTTCGTTGATATGCATCGCCTCGAAATAATCTTTGGGCGGGATGATCGGGATCTTTTTCGAAAGTTGGCTTAAATAATTAGTATAATAACTGCCTTGCTGTTTAGATAATTCAATCAGATAAGGTCCAAGGAATGAAGGGCTGATATTAAGCTTATCCTTGCGCTCCGTGTCGAAATTGTTCCAGACGACAAGGGGAACGCTGTACATTTTTTTCAAGAAATCCGGGTCATCTTTGCCGCTGATATACTTGGTGTCAATATAGGTGGCGTAATCATCACCCAAGGCCGGCAAGTGGTCGCCCCAGAATGCGATGATGGTAGGCTCGCCTTTTTTCTCGTAATACTCGACAAGCTCTTTCAGCATTCGATCAGAGGCATTGATGCCTTGAGCAAGCGTTTCGAGCATACCTTGAGAAGAAGGGGACATGTCCCCTGTGACATCAAACGTATTTTTAGGGAATTTACCCGGGAAGAAATGGAAATGATTTTCCATCGTATTCGCGAAAACAAAGTCAGGACCGTCGCTTAGCTCCGTCGCATGGATAATATTCGCAGCAACTTCACTATCCGCGATATAAGGACCCGAATAGTTAGGCTTAAAATATTCAATCGGAATATATTTCGAGAAACCAAAGTCTTTATAGATGCGATTGCTGTTAAAATACCAGTTATAGAAAGGGCTAATCGCTGTAGATGTGTAACCTTGTCTTGCATAAATACTAGCTAAGGAATCCACTTCATTCGTAATAAATTGGTTATACGCAATCGATCCTTGCGGCAAGAAGCGCATCGAGTTCCCCGTTAATACCTCAAACTCCACGTTGGCAGTCCCACCGCCGTACTGCGGCGAAAGCATGGTACCGCTCGTACCTGTCTGCTGTAATTGGTGAAAAAATGGGATCGGATCCCGGCTGAATTGTACGCCTTTGATCACGGTAGGATCCCAGAATGCTTCGCTCAATACGACAATCACATTCGGCTTAACATTCGGATCGCCGGCTTTAATCGGCGGTTTAGGTGAATTGCTGACGATGGCTTCGACCGCTTTATCGTCGTAACCTTCACGTTTATCGCTAAACATTGATTTGGCATTCAGGAACGTGGCCAGCGCATAACCGTTGGTTTGCGTATTTTCAACCTGATTCCATACCGAAGCTTTAATGCCGCACCATTTCTGAACAGGTAGTGGCAAATCGGTATAAACGGCCGCCAACATGCCTAGCGCGATAATGGCGACAATTCCCCGTTCTTTTATATGCACTTTTTTCATAAATAACTGTGTGCGGTATAACAAGAAATAGCTGGCTGCAAGGAACAACACGATCATAAACAGCACATTGAAGGTGAAAATATTTTTAATATATTGCACCATATCGGACGCTTCGCCTGCTAAAACGATATCCCATGGCGTCAAAGGGACGCCTAGTATTTTGAGTTTTATTCCGCTAATGAGTCCCATCACCAGCAGTATGCCTGAAAGAATCCAATAGGCTATTCTAGTACGGCCAATAATGGCGATGAAAAGCAGAAGCAGACTAAATACAATCCATTCATTATAGAGCAGTTCTATAATATGTTTATAACTCCAGGTAAACATCTCTATATATTGACCGCGGCTTAAAATTTCCATGATGACCACAGGAATTAAAGCTATAAGAATAAAGGGCAGCCGCTGCCTGGACAGCTGCAGTAAACGTTCTAGATGTAATTTCATATTTTCTCCTATGGATTGTAGATAAATTGTAAAGGACATCAGACATTATACCATGGGAATCGGCAATATTCGATGGTAGTTTATCTAATTATTTTAAGGCATTTTGACGTGAAAAATTGGCGGCTTTAGGCAGGGAAATGATGGTTCCGACGAGAAGATAGTAAGTAGAAAAATGTAAGTGACGAAAGGGGATGACCGATGGCTAAAGAACAGATTGAATTGCAGAAGCGGGCAATAATTAGAGCTCAGCATCGCAGAATGACCAAGACCAGCTTATTGCGGCGCGGTGTCTTTCTATTTATCGGAGCAGCCTTAATGGCTGTCGGACTCGAAATATTTTTGGTCCCTAACAAAATTATTGATGGTGGAATTACCGGTATTTCGATCATTTTGTCATATTTGACCCACATTCAAGTAGGAATTTTCCTTACCTTATTGAATCTTCCATTTCTGTTTATCGGTTATAAAATGATCGGAAAAACGTTTGCGTTATCGACATTATTCGCTATTTTGGTGATGTCGGCGGGCACAGCCTTGCTGCACCCGGTTCATGAGCTGACGAATGACCCTTTATTGGCTGCCGTATTTGGAGGGATTATCCTTGGGATTGGCGTCGGGATGGTTATCCGATTCGGGGGATCGCTTGACGGAACAGAAATTATTGCGATTCTGATTTCGAAAAAGATTCCTTTTTCCGTCGGCGAGGTTGTGATGTTTTTCAACGTATTTATTCTAGGCAGTGCAGGTTTTGTATACAGCTGGGATCGCGCGATGTACTCATTAATAGCTTATTTTATCGCTTATAAAATGATTGATGTGACGATCGAGGGTTTTGATGAGTCCAAATCCGTTTGGATTATCAGTGATCGGTTTAGACAGATCGGAGAAGCTATTTTGGACCGGCTGGGGCGTGGGGTTACGTATCTGGAAGGGGAAGGCGGTTTCTCCGGAGACAATAAAAAGGTGATCTTCTGTGTCATCACGCGACTGGAGGAGGCGAAGCTGAAATCCATTGTTGATGAACTCGATCCATCGGCATTCCTCGCAGTCGGCAATATCCACGATGTCAAAGGCGGAAGATTTAAAAAGAAAGATATCCACTAGTCTTTTTCTCTATCACCTGTCTGTGTCGAGTTTCCTCGCTCGAACAGCCCTAATTCTCTCATTTTCTGAGCGGCATCCTTGCTGCTTGGACTACCTAATTTTTTCAATATATGGCCCACGTGAATTTTCACTGTCCGCAGCGAAATGAAGAAACGGCTCGCAATTTCCGTTTGTGTATGGCCCTGATCAATCATTTCCAGTACTTGAAGTTCTGTCGGTGTGATCAAATCGCGGGCTTCCTTGACCTTGAATTGATGTTCAAGCCGCTTGAGCCGGCGAAACTCTTCCCGCATTTGCTCGGCTACAGCGGCGTTAATGGACGCTTTCCGAGCATGCGCAGCGCGGATGATGGCCGGCAGCTCCTCAAATCTGGATTTGATTTGGTAATCGATGGCGCCGGCTTGGAAGGAACGGAAAATGAAGTCCTTTTCCTCCATGGAAGTTAGCATGATGACTTTGGCCCCCCACGCCAAAAGGGCTTGCTCGGCAAGGCCGATCCCTGCAGGTTCATCCTGCAGCATAATGTCCATAAGTACAACGTCAGCATCCGATTCAGATGCCGTAAAGAGCTCTCTCGCTTCTTCTGCGGTAGAGAGGGTACGAATGACTTGCAGATCAGGCTGCCGGTCTAAATACGCTTTGAGGCCGCGCAGCCAATCCAGGTCATCCTCAACGATTAATATGCGAATTGGTTCCATCTTGAACCCCCTTAAGTTAGTATTCGGCTGTTAGGAAATGTAAGAAACACACTCGTGCCTTTCCCCGGTGAACTGCTAAGCTCCAAAGACCCTCCATGTTTTTTCATGACGTTATAGCAATAGGCGAGCCCAAGGCCGAAGTTATTGCGGCTGCCGCTTTTCGTCGTATAAAAAGGTTCCAGGACTTGTTTCAAAACATCTTTGTCCATCCCCATGCCGTTATCTTTGATTTCCAGGACGATATTTTTCTTCACGTGCAACGTGCGAATCATAAGCTCGCCATTATGCGGCATGGCTTCAATTGCATTCATCAGCACATTCGTTAACGTTTCCGCCATTTGAATGCGGTCAATTTGAAGCGTTAAATTTTCTGCGATGTTCAACTGAACGGCGATGTTCGCAAGAAAAGGTTGGAGAGGAAGAAGTACCTCATCGATCAGCTCACCGATCGGAACAGAAGTGACCCGCAGGGGGAGCTCCTGTGTTTGTTCGTGGACCCGGGAAATCATATCGCGGATATGCCCGGAAGCTCCCATGACGACCTCAATGTCCTGCAAAAGCTCCGTTTGCTGGGTTTCTTCGGCATGCTGCTTCATTTTCTCCAGAAACAACCGCATTTTCCCGACATCATTTTTAATGGCATGATTTAATATAGCGGTCCCTGAGGTAATAGCACGAAGTGTCGAGTCCAGCTTACGGCGTTCAATTAAAAGCCTCATCCCGAGGAAGCCGTACTTGAAAAATGTGTAAACGAAAAAAGGCACGACAAAAGCAAGAATCCATACGTGGTACACCCACATCCGGTAGTAACCAAAACTTGGCATCACATAGTTCAGAACACCAACACAGAGGATTGGCGGCAAGAGCGCAAGACATGTAAATAAATGCGTTCGCTTTAATGCGGGTAGGCGCTCTGTTTTCATAACAATGAGTACGGAACCAATGATAAAATAAGGGACTGCCCATAACGCGACGATGGGGAAAGTGATCGGCATTTCCTCTGTGTACCCTCGTGTGAACAGCATGCACGCAATCGCAGGCAGCAGTAATACAAATGGCAGCCATTTGCGTAAAGCGGGTTTCTGCCATTTCGCATTATAGCTGAGCGAAAGCATAGCGAACGAATAGGGCAAGCCATAATAAGAAATTAGCGAGCAAATCCCCATAAAGTGATAAAGCATGGTGCTGATTGAAGGATTTGGCACGGTTTGTTGGATGTAAGGGATGAAGGTTTCCGATAAGACGGCTGCAAGGGCTCCGAAACCACCCGTAAAAGCGATGGCGCTCATCCAGCGCATGGTGCTCGACCGGGGATCGATCATCACAAGGCCTAGCGCAATAATCCATAGTGCAAATAGAACGAACAGCATGAGTCCTCCGTAGACAAATCCAATATTTCCTCTATTGTGGCACGGAGCCAACAATTGCACAAGAGTTCCTTTGCCGAGTAACTGGCAGGATTTAGGGCCTTTTTCGCGAATAAGTGGGAGAAAGGAGTGAAGCCTCATCGATGTAAAGAAGCGAATGTCCTTATCCGTTCTGACCATTTTGGGCAAAGTACTCTTGACCCTTGTTTTCATTGTTGTCATTACGGTCATCTTATCGATTGTGGCAGCGGTTATTGCGATTTTGAAGCAGCCGGAGCTGGAGAGGAGCATGGCCGCAGTTGCCGGAGATTCCTTTTTTATTAAGGCTGCTTTGTGGGCGCAGATTATTGGTTTCATAAGCGGTGTGTTTCTCTCGTATGGGATCTTTGAACGGCGCAAAGGATGGACACTAGGCATACAGAGTCGCCATTTTGCGAGACGATTAGGTGAAGGCTTCGTTGCAGGGGCGCTCCTTATCACAGTCTCCTGCTTAAGCATCTGGCTGCTCGGCGGCATTAACGTCCAGTCCAATTCATGGACCGAATCGATGCTGGCTCAATTAGTAGGGGGTTTCTTGTTGTTCATTGGCGTCGCTGTCAATGAAGAATTATTTGCCCGCGGTTATCTGCAGGGACTAGTGAAAGAAAGGTTTGGTACGACTGCTGCCATAACCATATCGACGCTTGTGTTCGCATTCCTGCACGCTTTCAATCCAGGGATGTGGAGCACGCCTATGCCGTTATTGAACTTGATTTTGGCAGGTTTGTTGTTCGGTGTGTCCCGCGAGCTTTCAAAAGGTTTGTGGATGCCGATCGGAATGCACTTGTCGTGGAACTTCATTCAAGGCTGTATTTTTGGATTTCAGGTATCTGGCACCCCGATGCCTTCAATTTTCAAAGTCCAAGATCAAGGCAGCGCGCTTCTTTCTGGAGGCAGCTTTGGGGCGGAGGGCAGCTTGGTCACCACGATCATACTCGCAGTGGGGATACTGTTGGTCATGAACTATTACGGACAACTAGCCAGAAGACAGACCTACAAAAAAAGTTTATCTTAACATAAACAAAGGAGGATTTAATAATGTCACGTTATGAACTTATCCACAGTGAATGGGACGGGGAGTCGACGCTTCGCCTCGTCGACCACGAAGCCCAAGCAACGGCTGAAATCATTCCGGCCGTTGGACTGCATCTGTTCCGCTTCGATGTGCGGAACCAGGCCTACATCGCGAAGCCAGCCAGCGTCGCTGAGCTTCGCGTCAAGTCTTCGCGCTACGGCGTGCCCATTCTGTTCCCGCCGGGGCGCGTCAAGCATGCGGCCTTCACCTTCGAAGGCCGCGAATACCGGCTCCCCGCTAACCGGGAGCCGGATCACTCCCACGGCGAGCTGCGCGAGCGGCCGTGGAAGGTCGTTGCCAGCGGCGCGGATGCGGCTGGCGGGGCTTATGTCTCCGCGGAGTTCAATATCGCGGAGCATCCGGACGTGCTGGCGTATTTTCCACACGCCGCATGCTTTCGCTTTACGTACCGGCTGAAGGACGGTACGCTGTCTCTCAGCGGTGAAATCGCCAATGAGAGCGGCAGCACGATGCCGCTGTCCCTTGGCTTTCACCCGTACTTCGCTTACGCGGACGGCGAAGCCAGCCGCGTGAAGGTGTTGATCCCCGCGGCGGCAGAGTGGCCGCTCAGCGCAGATGGCTACGCCGCAGGCGAGCCTGCGGCATCGCCGCTCACCGCGGCGCTTCAGCAGGGCGAGCTCGTTACTGCGCTGCCGAGCTATCCAGGCGGCTCCCAGATGCTTAGCATTGAGGCGGGCCCTCAAACCTGCGAGATTCAGTATGAAGCTCGTGGAACCAAGCTTGTGTTCAACATGGGCGACAAGTTCCCCATTCATGTTCTGTTCACGGCGCCATGGACGAATGCCGTATCACTGGAGCCATACACGAGCATCATGAACGTGTTCAACGAGTCTTATGCACCCGAAATATCCGGTGCACTGGGCTTAGCGGCAGGAGAGAACTTCACTTTCGAGTGGTCCATTCAGATCCAAACATTAGCATAAAACAGAGAGAGTCAAGAGGAGGCCGTCCAGCTTCTGAACTTGGCTCTTTTTTTCACCAAGGTTCATAGCCAAAACCTGCCGTAGAATACCCTGAATAGCTATGCTGATGCAGTTCTTTTATCAGTCCCGTCTTTTGGGCGGAGCTTACAAGTGCACCCCCTCTAGATGTGTTATATGCATTAAGTTCTACGATTCCTTCTAAAAAATGGATATGCATGCCGTTTTGAAGTGGAATGGCAGGGCCGGTCGTACCAAAATAATTATGGTAATGCCCATATCGAATGCCGGTAATCCCTTGGTATTGGTGAACATGGCCATCATAAGCAGTGCCATTCACATTAAAGGTATATAGGCGTAATAAATGATTATGGCCGAGGGTTATGGATGACATAGTCTTAAAAAAATGAACGTGAGCAGGCGGAACATAACTGGACAAACGCAAAACCCCCTTGAAGCAGGATATGGTTCATCCTATTCCAAGAGGGCTATCGTCATGACTGCGGGAGCGGGTATAGAGATGATTGGCCAATTTTCATCTTCTTATCGTCATAAACCCGAACTTCGACCTGATGAGGCTTGTCGTTATCGAGGACTGGATTCTCTTTATCCGTCAGATCAACATACAAGGTATCTTCACCGTCAAAATTAGACTTAAACAACCTGCCATCGATATACACATTACAGGAAGAATAAAATGGCTTGCCCACAACCTGAAGTTTATTGCCGCTGCGATTTAACTTGGTAATGACCGGATCCCCATAACCTAACACATATCCTGGCTGAACGATTGTGTCTTTGAAACCTTTAGCCTCATACCCGTAACGGCCGCCAAACAAATTGTCATACTGAAGCTTCATGTAATCACTAAGATCGCTTGCTTTAATGTTATATTTCTCCCACATGTCATTTGGCGGTATAACCGGAATCTTCTGCGATAAATCATACAGATAATCGGTGTAGTAACTTCCTTTAACGCCAGCCATGTGAAGGAGCTTTGGACCTAGGAACGAAGGACTCATCTTGAGATTCAACTGTTCTTGGTCTGCAGGAAGGAAATTGTTCCATATCAAAAATGGCGTATAGTGAGTTTTTGTATATAGATCAGGATCGCCCGGAAGAACGTACTTCGCATCGCGGTACACTTTGTAATCATCTTCAAAAAAAGGAAAGTGGTCGCCGAAAAACAGCAGAATCGTAGGTTCGGATTTTTTGGAGTAATAATCCACCAAGGACTGAAGCGCTTTGTCAGTTCCCGAAATACCTTGAGCATACGTTTCCAAAATACCTTTGGATTCCGAACTTATATCCCCCGTCACTTCAATCGTGTTTTTGCTGAACTTCCCTGGCTTGTAAGGATGATGATTTTCCATCGTGTTTGCAAAAATAAAATCAGGTCCAGCGCTTTTTTCAGTTTCCTCAATAATCTTCTTCACGACAGCCCGATCCGCATAGTTCGGCCCCTCAAAATCATTTGGGAAATACTCGCTGGAAATAAATCGCGAAAATCCAAAATCCATATACACCTTACGACTGTCAAAAAAATAGCTGAAGAAAGGGTTGATAGAAGTAGCGGTGTACCCTTGTCTAGTCATGATACTGGCCAAAGAATCAACGCCATGATTCATATACTGGATATAAGGCAGTATTTTATCCGGAGATTTGCCAAAAAAACGCATAGAATTACCGGATAGTACTTCGAATTCTACGTTTGCCGTACTGCCGCCGAATTGGGGAGACAGCATCCAACCGCTCGTGTACGTTTTTTGAAGCTGGTGCAGGTTAGGGATCGGATCACGGCTAAATGTTACGTTTTTCATCAGAGTTGGATCCCAGAATGATTCTCCAAGCATGACGATGATATTTGGTTTTTTATCACCTGAAGCCGGTTTCTCTGGAATTTTGGCTAAAATGTCCGCTATCGCTTTTTTACTATAACCCTCCGGCTTGGCTACATTCAGAAAACCTAACATCTGCACGGATGAATAAAGGTATCCATTCTCATCATAGGTTATTGTTTGATCCCAGGGGACCGTGTAAATCCCGTAAAGATTCATGAATGGAATTGGCTTATCCATATAAAGGCTCGTCGCCATTACGATGGCAACAATAGCGTAAATACCGCGTTCTATCCACGTAAATTGGATACGCTGGCGGCGCAGAACCAAATGAAATAACATGGTGAGCAATCCGAGAAAGAGCGTGACAACTCCGATTATTCGAAGATTGAGATACCCTTTCAAAAAGGGCACGTACGCGACAATTTGATTGTTAAAATAAAGATCCCACGGGTAATAAGGGGCTCCTATTGCCTTTAATTTACTACCGCTAATAGCACCAAGCGGTAAAAGCACAGCACAAAGCAGCCAGAAGGATAAGCGGCTTTTGCCGGTAACAGCAATAAGAAAGAGATACAAAGTTCCTACTACGAAGTAGGCAAGAATCATGGAGAGAGGGTGGTTCATCACCCATTTGTGGAGCTCTTCATACGAGCCGCGATCCAAATATTCGACCATCATCATCAGGAAAAAAGGCAAAATCACAATCATAATACGGGAGGGCAGCTGCTTGAGCCATTGAAGTAAAGTCGTCATTAAAGTAACTCCTGTTCGATTAGTGCAAGTCCATTCGTTCATTATCTTATATCTTGATCAAAGAGGGAAGATATCCCTTGACAGATTAAACTATAACAATTAACATTACAGTTAATTGTAATCTAAAAACTTACAGATAACTGAAGGAAAGTGGAGGTGAAAACCATGCAACACGTTGCTTCTGCAACTGAAGTGGCACAAGAGAAAGTTATAGATGCCAAAAAGGCTGTGCCATGGATTATTTTTCTGATCTTTTTTGCTGTACTAAACGAAACAGTTTTCAACGTTTCAACACCCGAAATCGCTAAGCAGTACGGGATTACGCCGACAGGGGTTAGCTGGGTCCTCACTACGTTTATCATCTTTTTCGGAATTGGGTCCGTCATATATGGGCGATTATCCGATATTTTTTCTTTGAAAAAACTGATTGTTGCCGGAATCCTCATCTATAGTATTGGATCTGCGCTTGGCTTTGTGCTTCAGGCCTGGTATCCGGCGGTCATCTTTGCGCGCGCCGTGCAAGGCGCAGGAGCCTCAGCTATTCCGGCGCTCGTTATGGTCGTTGTTGCACGCTACTTTTCACCTTCGGATCGAGGAAAAGTTTTCGGGCTTTTAACTTCCACTGTTTCCTTTGCCATCGCCGTAGGGCCAGTAGTGGGCGGATTTGTTTCCTCGTCACTCCACTGGACGTACTTGTTCATTATTCCTTTGTTTACTCTGATTTCAATCCCGTTTTTTAATCAGATTTTGCCTGAGGAAAAACGCAAAGAAGGCAGTGTCGACATCTTGGGGGCGGCGCTCGTCGCATTTTCCGTCGCTGGCATTATCGTCTACTTATCTTTCCCTCATTGGTACTATTTGGCCGCGAGCCTAGCGCTATTCATTTGGTTTATTTCTCATATTCTTAAAGCCAAAGATCCTTTTATTGAACCGTCGCTTTTTCGAAATAAACTGCTGCGTGGCGGTTTAATCGTTGGATTCCTCGTATTTTGTACCGTCATGGGGATCATGTTTGTCATTCCGCTCATGTTGGCCAAAGTGAATGAGCTTGGCACGAGCACAATTGGGCTTATTTTGTTCCCAGGGGCCATGTGTGCCGTTATTTTTGGTACAATTGGCGGAAATTTGGCGGACAAAAAGGGCAATAACTTTGTCGTGTTTATTGGTCTTGGGCTTTTAGTGATCAGCCTTGTGGCCATTGCTTTCTTGGTTGGCCATTCCCCATGGTTCATTTCTGCGGCGCTTCTTCCTACTTATGTCGGCTTCTCCTTCGTGCAAACGGCTCTGGCGAACCGTGTCTCCTTGACGCTGAGCGTGAGTGAAACCGGAGTGGGTATGGGACTTTTCAACCTGATCAGCTTTATTTCAGGGGCTGTAGGAACGGCACTTGTCGCCAAATTGTTGGATGGCGGCATGATGGAGTTTTACAAGAATCCTGTTCTAAATTCTGTAATAGCAATTCCTTATAGTAACCTGCTCATCATTTTTGCGGCAGTGATCATCGTTAGTGGATTGTTCTACTTGCGAATATTCACTAAAAAAGCAGCAGGAATAACATCTGAAGCAGCAGCCTAAATTGCAAATAAAAAAACCGACAGCTTTTCTTGGAGAAAAGCGAGTCGGTTTTTTTGCTGCACAATTTTATGATTCGTTTTTATAATTCGTTTTTATTGCTCGTTCTCATTACCGTTTTCGTCAGGTTGCTCAGCGCTAATCTGCTGTAGGGCCTGAAGGAGCGTTGCGGATGGCTGTGCGCCAGTAAGCGCATATTTTCGGTTAATCACAAAAAAGGGAACGCCGGTGACACCTGCTTGCCTAGCGAACTCAAAATCATCTTCAACCTGTTCCAGCCCTTCTTTCGCGTCCAAAAGCGATCTTGTTTTCTCGCGGTCCATACCGAGTTGTTCTGCCGTGGCCAGCAGCTCATCCAAATGGCCAATGTCTTTGCCATCTTCAAAATAAGCTTTAAATAATGCGTCTACGACTGGTTTTTTTAACTCTTTAGGTGCAATTGCAATCAGTTGGTGAGCTTTTAGCGTATTCGGCATTTTCTCAACTTTGGAGAAGTCAAAATGCAAACCTGAGGCTTTGCCTGCTTGAGTGACCTGCTGAAGCATACCGTTTAATCGATCTTCGTCTGCTTGCATCTTTTTGTGCATGACCTCGCGGAACGGAGAACCTTCTGTTGGTGTATACGGATCTAGTTGAAAGGCGCGATAGTGAACTTCAACCGGCTCCGCTGTAAAATTGGCCAGAGCATCTTCCAAATTCTTTTTGCCGATACGGCACCAAGGACAAACAATATCTTCAAAAATTTCTATCATCATAAAGAACTCAAACTCCTTCGATAAAAAAATAGTTACTATATTTTCATTATATACGATTAGGATCTTTAATTCATCTGTCGGAACCTTTCCGGTGTCAGTCCGACGTGCTTGCGAAAGCTGGCTACAAAGTGGCTCGTATCACGGAACCCAACGTATTTAGCTACTTCCTTGACTGTTTTTGCAGGTTGGTGAATGAGGATTTCTTTGGATTTGCGAAGCCTCATCCGAATTAGATAGGAGTAAGGCGAGAGCCCGTAAGCGTGCTGAAACAACGTGTTCATATGCCGAGGTGTTATAGCTAACACTTCAGCCATTTCTTCAAGACTTGTATCAGGGTTATGATAATGAATTTCAAGCCACATCAGTAAAGGTTGTAAAAGAGCAATTTGATTGCGAATCGAGGTGCGGTTATTGACCTGACCATGTTTCTTAAGCTGAATGAAAAAATGATATAAATCGGCTGAGGCGTCATACCCGGAGTACTCGGAGCTTGTATCCATATGTTTGATTATTTGACCAATTACCGTATTCATCGGACCACCCATATCCCACCTGTAAACAGCAGAATCCAACAGATCTAAAGTGCCAAGGATGGCTTCAATACAAGCTCCGCCAAAGGTGACATACTGCGTGCACCATAATTCCGTAACGGCATAATAAGAATGCGGAACTCCCGGTAGCATGAAAACACCCGTACCTTCAGGCAGTGAATATTTTTTGCCGTCCAGGATGAACTCTCCTTCACCGGCATAGGTTTGGAGCCAATGATAATTGGGGAAGCCCTCAGGTCTAACCAATTTTTCCTGATCCTCATGATGGCCAATACTCTCAATAAAGATTGGAAACGGTTGCGCAGTTGAAGGCGTTAATTCATATCTTTTGTGCATGAGTGAGTCCACCTGTTCCATTTTATTATATGAGTATGTAAAAATATTATATTTTAAGATGAAATATAATCCAATACAATGGACTTATTCTTATATTTATTTGACCAATTTGATGAGGTGGCCGTTATGATCAATGAGAAACTCCCCAAAATTTGGTACGGCGGAGACTACAATCCCGAGCAGTGGGATAAAGAAATCATGGATGAAGATCTACGCATGTTTAAACTTGCTGGAATTGATGTAGCAACCGTTAATGTTTTTTCGTGGGCGAGATTGCAAAAAAATGAAGACACATACGACTTTGAATGGTTAGATGAAATCATAGACAAGCTTTATGAAAAAGGCACTTATGTTTGCCTAGCTACGAGCACAGGGGCTCATCCTGCTTGGATGGCGCGTAACTATCCGGACGTTCTCCGTGTTGATTTTGAAGGAAGGAAGCGTAAATTTGGGGGCAGACACAACTCTTGCCCGAACAGCCCTACTTATCGTAAATACTCTACGCTCCTCGCTGAGAAGCTGGCAGAACGTTATCAAAATCACCCTGCCATCTTAATCTGGCACATTTCAAATGAATATGGCGGGTATTGTTACTGTGAGCAATGCGCAGACGGTTTCCGCAGTTGGCTTCAAGAACGCTATACGACAATTGAAACATTAAATAAAGTTTGGAATACAAGCTTTTGGGGTCACACCTTTTATGAATGGGAAGAAATCGTTTCTCCAAATGCTTTGTCAGAAGAATGGGGAGTGGATAATACCAACTTCCAAGGCATTTCACTGGATTATCGCAGGTACATGTCTGATAGCATGCTAGAATGTTATAAGCTTGAATACAACGCTATCAAAAAACATACGCCTGATCTTCCAATCACCACAAATTTAATGGGGTTATACAAAGAACTGGATTATTTTAAATGGGCCAAATATTTGGATGTGATATCTTGGGATAACTATCCATCCTTGGACACGCCGATCAGCTTGACGGCTATGACGCATGACCTTATGCGGGGGTTAAAACATGGACAACCCTTCATGCTGATGGAACAAACGCCAAGTCAGCAAAATTGGCAGCCCTACAACTCGCTCAAACGTCCAGGCGTTATGAAACTTTGGAGCTATCAAGCCGTGGCCCGCGGTGCGGATACCGTCATGTTCTTTCAACTTCGAAGATCGGTCGGAGCATGTGAAAAATACCACGGAGCCGTCATCGAGCATGCCGGTCATGAGCATACGCGAGTATTTCGCGAATGTGCGGAGCTGGGGGCTGAGCTGCAAATACTCTCGGATAAGCTGCTGGATACCAGAGTCGAAGCAAAAGTAGCTATCGTATTTGATTGGGAAAACCGTTGGGCAGTCGAACTTTCCAGCGGACCAACCGTCGCGCTGAAGTATGTGAATGAAGTCCATAAGTACTACGACGCGCTTTTCCAGCAAAACATTCAAGTAGATATGATAGGGGTAGAAACCGATCTATCCAGCTATGACATCGTCATTGCACCGGTTCTCTACATGGTTAAAAAGGGCTATGCAAAACGGGTCGAAGACTTCGTACATGCGGGCGGAACATTCCTCACCACATTCTTCAGCGGAATCGTCAATGAAAATGATATCGTCACCTTAGGCGGTTACCCTGGCGAGTTACGTAAAGTACTCGGGATTTGGGCTGAAGAAATCGATGCCTTATTCCCCGACCAGTCCAACCAAATCGTCATGAGAGAGCAGTGGGGAGAACTGAAAGGCGAATATCCATGCGGCATACTTTGTGACCTAATCCATTCAGAAGGCGCGAAGATCAAAGCCGTTTATGGCAGCGACTTCTATGCAGGAATGCCTGCCCTGACCGTAAACACATACGGTTCTGGCCAAGCCTGGTATGTAGCTACTAGTCCGGAACCATCATTTTTACAAGGACTCATACGCAATTTGTGCGAGAACAAAGGAATTATTCCGCCTGTAGCACCTGTTGCAGGTGTGGAGATATCCGTAAGAACTCGAGATGCAGACACCTATATGTTCCTTCTGAATCATAATGATCATGAGGAAACAGTGGATTTAGGAGCTCTCAAAGCAACAAATATGATAACCAATCACCAAATAGAAAACACCATTGCACTCCCGGCAAAAGCAGTTATCATTCTAAAAAAACAATAGCCATTAGCGAAAAACCTCTGTCGCTTTAAAGGATAGAGGTTTTTTTGCATTTTTGGTATAATTTCACGTATAGTAGGTTCAAAGGGGAGGTGCAGAGTGACCGAACAACAGCAGCTGTTTATTTGCTCAGATTCAATTGGAGAAACCGCCGATGCCGTTGCCAGAGCTACCGTTCGTCAATTCAATTCCGAACAGATGAGAATTAAACGTTACGGTCATATCAGCCAACAAAGTGAAATCGTTCAAATGCTGCAGGAAGCAGCTGCAGCCGGGGGCTTCGTGGCCTATACATTTGTGCAGCCCGAGCTTCGCGAAACCATGAAAAATGAAGCGCAACGCCTCGGTGTGCGAACCGTTGATATAATGGGACCGATGTTGGAAGCATTTTCAGAAACGTATGGACACCTACCTAAGCGCAAACCGGGTTTACTGCACGAGATGGACGCCGATTACTTCCGCAGAGTAGATGCGATCGAATTTGCCGTCAAATACGACGATGGCAAAGATAACCGCGGCATGCTTCAAGCCGAAGTTGTACTTATCGGAGTTTCACGCACATCCAAGACACCACTAAGTATTTACCTAGCACACAAAGGAATTAAATCTGCTAATCTTCCAATCATCCCAGAAATAAAGCTACCACCGGAGCTTTTCAAAATCCCAAGCAAACGCATCATCGGCCTCACCATGGACGCCAACCAAATCCTGCAAATCCGTCTCGAACGCCTCAAAGCCGTCGGCCTCCCGGATGGTTCCCAATACGCCACCTTCCGCCGCATCCAAGAAGAACTCGACTATGCCGAGTCCATCATGAAGCAGCTCGGCTGCCCGGTCATCAACGTCACCAACAAAGCAATCGAAGAAACAGCTGGAATTATCCTAGATCTTGTTTCATTTAGATAAATGAAATCCTTCACCATAAACGATGCCCATTGAACCTAACCGTTCATAGGCATCTTTTTTACATTCAGCCCAACGAACCGATGCGCACCGTCCCCCCAGCCTTCCACTCATACTCAACCTACAGAAAACATCGACATCCACAACAAACCGCTCCCCAGCGCTTCGCACCAACGTTTTCCGCATCTTACCCCAGCCCCAAAGCAAACCCAATTACTAATAGCACCAATAACCACATCACTCGCACCAGAGCACATTCACAGTTACCCTCAGCCCAGCACTACCGCGCCAAGCTCCTGTCTAACACTGAACCAACACTTACTTCATTAACCTAAGCAAGCTCTGATGGGGACTCCATATAACTTGATTTAGCAAAATCTGTCGTATCTACAACAACGATTTGTCGGTTTGAATTAACCTTTTATTAGTTATGAATCTGAACACCACCTAAACAGTTTTATTAATACTTTTGCATATATCACAGAAATAGTGTTTCACCGACTTATCCTCCTCCAACTAAGGGGGCAAAACAAAAAAAACTTCCAATTCGAACATATGTTTGATATGATGGAAATGAGAACAAAAGTTCTGTTTGCGGGGTGGGAAGATGGAACTGCAATTTATGGAACTGAGCTCATACACTTTTCGTTCGGAAGAAGAATGTGAGGAGTTCTTATTGAAAATGCGTTGGACAAATGGGTTTTGCTGTCCGCGTTGCGATCATAATGAGGCTTTCAACATTCGAACTCGTAAATTGCTAGAATGCAAGGAGTGTAGAATGCAGGTTTCTTTAACTGCAGGGACACTCATGCACAAATCGAAGCTCCCGTTATTACTATGGTTCCAAGCCATACAATTTTTAATTAAAGAGGGAGTAGAGTGTACCGCAAGCGCTCTATCTCATGTTCTTGAGATTAATTATAGGAGTGCGCAATTACTATTGAAAAAAATTCAGTTTGCATTTGAGTATACTCAGAATAGAACTAAATTACTTAATAAACTTGAAATATCTAACCGCGAATCACAAAAATCTCATGATCTTTCAACCACGGATGAACCTCACCAATGTGCCCAGACTCCACCAATTCCACCAATTCATAAAAAATCTTCAACTCGAGATCTGCATGCGTATCTTGAATCCAAATTAAACAGATTAAACACGAAATTAACAATTTATAATAATCACTACAGCAATACACAACTAAGTAGATATATCCAAGATCAATTTAATGATAAGTGTGATCGTGAACGTTTTTTGATTAAGTGGGTCAAAATGGCAATATCCAATTATTTTTATCCTACATTTCTTAAGTGTTTTCACATTCCTGAATAAGTATTATTCTTCGATTTGACCCGATACTGTTTTTGAGGCATGATGGTAGAGTATCATGTTCAATTAACTTTGGGTGAGGGAGAGAGACATCATATGAAAAGGACGCTGCAAGCTCCTATTCATTTCTATCGGAAGTTCATTTCGCCGTTAAAGCCGCCGACCTGTCGATTCTATCCCACATGTTCGCAGTATGCATTAGAAGCTATTGAAGTGCATGGTCCTCTAAAAGGTTCATGGCTTTCTATGAAGCGGATTTGTAAATGCCATCCATTTCATCCTGGCGGGATTGATCATGTGCCTCCGCGGGTGGAAAAATTAATTCATAACGATCAGTCGGCTTGACAGGTGGCTCTTTTTTTCGATATATTTGCCTTAAGATGTTATATATGGATTCGATGAACGGATAAGTACAGACGGAAGCCTATGAACAGAGAGCCGGGGAAGGTGAAAGCCGGCATAGGAGTAAGTTTGGAAGATGGTCCTGGAGAATAAGCCTTCGAGCGACTCAGACTGCGTATGAGAAGTATCAATGCGCAAGATTGGGAGTAAGCTGGCTTCGTGTCCCAGCGTTAATGGGCAAGTCGTTATTGACTTACTGAGCCCCGAGCTTGTGAAAGGCGGGGGAAACTGGGTGGTACCGCGTGAGTTCAGCTCTCGTCCCAAGATGGATGAGGGTTTTTTGTGTTTTCTACATTTAGCTAGGAGGAATTCTGGATGACAACGAAATCAAAAACGTTTTACATCACGACGCCCATCTATTATCCAAGTGATAAGCTTCACATCGGTCATGCTTACTCAACGGTGGCAGGCGACGCTATGGCTCGCTACAAAAGGCTTCGCGGCTTTGATGTAAGGTACCTAACAGGGACAGACGAACATGGACAAAAAATTGAACGTAAAGCACAAGAAAAAGGAACAACGCCACAGGAGTTTGTAGACGGTATTGTTGCTGGAATTAAGGACCTATGGAGCAAACTCGACATTTCGTATGACGATTTCATTCGTACTACAGAAACTCGTCATAAGGATGCGGTTGGCAAGATTTTTCAAAGATTGCTTGATCAAGGGGATATTTACTTAGGGGAATATGAAGGTTGGTACTGTATTCCTGATGAGTCATTTTTCCCGGAGAGCAAGCTCGTGGATGGAAAATGTCCTGATTGTGGACGTCCTGTTGAGAAAATGAAGGAGCAAACCTATTTCTTCCGGATGAGCAAATATGCTGACCGTTTGGTGCAGTATTATGAAGAAAATCCCGAGTTTATTCAGCCGGAGTCCCGCAAAAATGAGATGCTTAATAACTTCATTAAGCCAGGACTTGAGGATTTAGCTGTTTCTCGAACGACGTTTGATTGGGGGATTAAAGTCCCTGGGGATCCTAAACATGTAATTTACGTGTGGATTGATGCTCTTTCAAACTATATTACTGCACTTGGATATGGTTCGGATGATACAAGTAATTTTGATAAATATTGGCCTGCCGATGTTCACTTAATGAGTAAAGAGATTGTTCGTTTCCATACGATTTATTGGCCGATTATGTTGATGGCGCTTGACCTGCCGTTGCCGAAAAAAGTATTTGCTCATGGCTGGCTGTTAATGAAAGATGGCAAAATGTCCAAGTCCAAGGGGAATGTTGTTGATCCTGTGACATTGATTGATCGTTATGGCTTGGACGCGCTTCGTTATTACTTGATGCGCGAAGTGCCTTTCGGGGCTGACGGAACGTTCACGCCCGAAAGCTTTGTAGAGCGGGTCAATCATGACCTCGCCAATGATTTGGGGAATCTGCTTAACCGTACGATCGTCATGATCGATAAGTATTTTGCCGGCACGATTCCCGCGTATGTGCCAGGGGCTACCGAATTCGATGACAGTCTCTTGGAGACTGTTCAAACGACGGTAGCGAAGTATGAAGAAGCAATGGAAAAAATGGAGTTTTCCATTGCGCTTTCCGCGGTGTGGCAGCTGATTAGCCGCACGAACAAATACATCGACGAGACTCAGCCGTGGTCGATGGTCAAGGATGAAGCCAAGCGCGAAACTCTTGGCTCCGTCATGTATGTGCTGGCTGAATCCCAGCGCATTTCGTCTGTACTGCTGCGTCCGTTCATGACGAAGACGCCGCAACTGATTTGGCAGCAGCTAGGCTTAGCTGCCGAGGATCTGCCGCGCTTAACCGCATGGGAAAGCGTGCAATCATTCGGGCATCTCCCAACGGGTACAACCGTTCAAAAGGGAGAGCCAATGTTCCCGAGATTGGACGCTCCGGCTGAGGTTGCGTACATCGTTGAAGCTATGGGCGGAGGAGCGGCAAACGCCGCTGATGAAGTGAAAGAAGCAGCACCTGCGGCAGCTGCTTCAACTGTACCCGCGCCAGAGCCTAAGGAGGAAATCGGCATTGACGATTTCGCCAAGGTGGAGCTGCGCGTAGCTCAGGTACTATCAGCGGAGCCTGTGAAAGGCGCCGATAAGCTTCTCAAACTGCAGCTCGATCTTGGATACGAGCAGCGTCAGGTTGTTTCGGGCATTGCGAAGTTTTATACGCCCGAGGAACTGGCTGGACGCAAAGTTATTTGCGTCACCAACCTCAAGCCGGCCAAGCTGCGTGGCGAGCTGTCGCAAGGTATGATTCTCGCGGCTTCGCACGGGGACCAGCTGACATTGGCCACAGTTCCTGATTCTATGCCTAACGGCGCGATTGTAAAATAATCAAGACAGCACCCTTTCCCTATTTTTTCATAGGTCGAGGGTGCTTTTTTGTCGTATGGGGGTTCATATAATTGGGGTACTCTAAGGGAAACTAACCACGGCGGAGTGATATAGATGAGAGCGAGAAATTTCTTTAAGTTGATCTGTATTTCGGTGATGGTTCTTGTTTTAACGTCTTGTTCTATTTTTGGCGGAGGTTCGGATAAAAAGAAAGAAGAGAAAGCAAAAAATGAATCCAAGTCCAAGGCGTCGAGCACAAAAAAAGAGGATGATAGTGTCATTAATCAAGAGTTGAAAAAACAATATGAGATGTACAATGAGATTATTCAATATAAGGTAAAGCAAGAGAATAAGCTAATTAAGCAGTCGGAAGAGCGATATAAGAAATTAAAGGAAGAAAGCAACAAAAAAACGGAATCCAAGTCTGAAGACGGAACCGATAAGGAAGATAAGAGCTCATCTAAAGAAGATTCTGACAGTTCAAAGCAAAAGGATGACCAAGGGAAGCAGTAATTGAATTAAGTCCATGCTGTGACATTTCACGGCAGGGCTTTTTATTTTGCCTCCAAGATGTATTGACTTCAAGTAGGGGGACTCGTATAATCAATTCGTTAATAAAAATTATTACGATTTAGAACGCGAGTGGAGTGAGGATTATGATACGTTCGAAATGGATTATGTCCATAACCGTTATGGTTATTTTCTCTGTTATATTGGCTGGATGCGGTACTGCTGCAAGTTCAAAAGCTAAACTTGTTGAAGGAAAGGTTAATGTTGTAACAAGTTTTTATCCTTTATATGAGTTTACGAAGGCAATTGGCGGCGAATATGTGAATGCCATTAATTTGGTTCCGGCAGGAGTTGAGCCCCACGATTGGTCTCCGAAGAGCAGGGATATCAAAAATATGACGCAAGCACAGATTTTCGTCTATCAAGGTGCTGGATTTGAAGGTTGGGTGAAAGATTTTCTGGGAAGTTTATCACCAGATTCTACTTTAAAAGTAGTAGAAGCGAGTAATGGGGCCAATTTGATAAGAACTTCTGAAAATAAAGAGGAATTTGACCCACATGCATGGCTTAGCCCGTTAAATGCTGTGAAAATGGCTAATAATATTAAAACGGCACTAATTAGTGCAGATCCGGCCCATAAGGATGCATTCGAGCAAAATTATGCGAGCTATGCTGCCAAGTTAACCGATCTTGATGCTCGTTATAAAAAAGAGCTGGGGCAAACTTCCAAAAAGGAAATTGCTGTTTCTCATCAGGCGTTTGCTTATTTATGCAGAGATTATGGCTTAACGCAATTATCCATTATGGGGCTATCGCCTGATGCCGAGCCAACCGCTCAGGATCTAAAGAATATGAATGAATACATCAAAGTGCATAACTTGAAATATATATTCTTTGAAGAGCTTGTATCCGACAAATTGGCGAAGACGTTAGCCAAAGATGCCAAGGTAGAAACGATGGTATTGAATCCACTTGAAGGATTAACAAAGGAACAAGCTGACGCTGGCGAGGATTATATCTCGATCATGGACAAAAATTTGAAAAATTTAGTGACTGCCTTACAATAGAAAGGTAGTTCATTATGAGTCAGGGGTTATGAACATGGAGATAAGCCATAAAGATTTCTGCCACCAAAGTATCGTGTCTATTGATGATGTTTCCTTCTCATACGAAAATAAGAAGGTCATTGATAATCTTCGTTTTAATGTGCTTGAACGAGATTTTGTTGGTGTCATTGGCTCCAATGGTGCAGGTAAAACAACGCTGCTCAAAATGCTCGTAGGACTTCTTAAGCCTACGAGCGGGGAGATCAGATTGTTTGACAGTCCACTAAGCCAATTCAAAGATTGGGAACGCATTGGCTATGTTCCGCAAAAAAATGCCTTCAATCCCTTATTCCCGGCTACTGTGCGGGAAATTGTTTTATCCGGGATGTATTCGAAGAAGCGGATCTACCGCAGGTTGTCCAAAGCTGACCTGCAAAAAGCGGAAGACGCGATGCTGGCCATGCGCATCGAGGACTTGGCTGACCGCAAAATCGGCCAGCTGTCGGGTGGACAACAACAGCGCGCTTTCCTCGCGCGCGCGATTGTGAACAACCCGGAGCTGCTCATATTGGATGAGCCGACAGTGGGGATCGATGCGGAATCGCAGCTCGGATTTTTCCGGATGATCCGCCACATGCATCAGCATCATCATATGACGTTCATCATGGTATCACATGATATGGACATGATGCAGTCATATTTAGGTTCGGAGCCGCAGCAAGTTAGCGGCGGTATCAAGTTTCATGTGAAGCATACTCATGATCCCGAGGATTGCCGGGAAACGAATTTGACACATTCGATCGGCCAGATTCGCGAGATGATCGGAGTTCAATAAGGAGCGGGCATTTTGGACATATTCACGGAGTATTTTTTTCAACGCGCTTTAATTGGCGGTATATTGATTGGGCTGACAGCGCCATTAATGGGCGTTTTTCTTGTCCTTCGGCGATTGTCGATGATAGGAGATACGCTCGCTCACGTTTCTATTGCGGGGGTTGCTCTTGGATTTCTCATTAACGTGTACCCCTTGGGCGTAGGGCTTATTTTCGCCTTATTAGCTTCGTTCGCGATTGAACGTCTGCGCAAAGCTTACAAAACCTATGCAGAGCTCTCCATCGCCATCATCATGTCAGGCGGCGTCGCGCTGGCTACGATTCTTTTTACGCTGGGCAAAGGCTTTAATATGAATGTCATGAGCTATTTGTTCGGAAGCATTTATACGCTGGATCGGCAAGATCTATGGGTTGTTCTCGGGGTATCAGTGCTTGTGGTCGGGGTCATTGCTGTTCACTTTAAAGAGTTCTTTCTCATGTTTTTTGATGAGGATGCCGCTAGCGTAAGTGGACTTCCGCTTAAATATTATAATATGATGATTACAATGCTTACTGCACTCGTTATTTCGGTTGCCATCAAGATTGTAGGCGCACTGCTTGTTTCGTCCTTGCTTACGATTCCAGTCGCATGTAGTTTGCTAATCGCAAGAAGCTTTAAACACTCCGTTATTTTGGCTGTTATTTTTTCAGAAATTGCGGTTGTCATTGGGCTGGTTGTTGCTGGCGTTTGGGATCTCGCTCCGGGTGGAACAGTTGTGCTTACACTCATTGCAATGTTGATCGGGATCATTTTAAAAAGAGGATTGAGGATTTAACATGGACTCTGTGAATTTATGGATTGCTTTATGGGCGGGGATCGCATCCTTCATTTCGCCATGCTGTTTGCCATTATATCCTTCTTATCTTTCCTACATAACAGGAATTTCGGTAAGTGAATTGAAATCGGGTGAGACATCATCCCAGGTTCGCAGGCAAACTATGCTGCATACGTTAAGTTTTATCGTCGGGTTTTCTATCATTTTTTATGCGCTCGGCCTAACGGCAGGATTTTTAGGTAATTTTTTTATTGATTATCGAGATTTGCTTCGGCAAATTGCAGCGTTATTGATTTTTATCATGGGATTGTTTTTACTTGGCGTTTTCCAACCACAGTGGTTAATGAAAGAACGCAAGCTGCAAATCAAGTTCCGTCCCGCGGGATATCTCGGTTCAGTGCTGGTAGGAATGGGATTTGCTGCAGGATGGTCTCCATGTGTAGGACCCATCTTGTCGGCCATTCTTGCTTTGGCTACAACAGAGCCTGGAACGTGGTTTCAACTAACAACCGCCTACTCGTTAGGATTCGCTATTCCGTTTTTTGTCCTCTCCTTTTTTATCGGTTCAACCAAATGGATTTTACGTTATTCCAACCTCATTATGAAAATTGGAGGGGGTTTAATGGTGGTGATTGCGGTTTTACTTTATACAGGTAAAATGACGCAGATCACACTTTGGTTAAACACCATAACCCCGGATTGGTTGAAGTTTTAAGTAAAATACTCAATTTTGGCTTGAGGGAATTTATCAAAGATTTGTTCTGTGATAAATTCCCTCAGTGCGTTCGCTTGTTCATCTGGATACACATATTTACCTTGCCCCCAGCGACCCCATTTGTATTTTCGTTTCTCTTCATCCATCTCAAGCTTTGTTTTGGGATATCGTTTTTCAATGACGTTTTTGGCCGTTCTGGTAAAGCGATGTTGAATCATTTCAAAGGTTAAATCTATCGTGGCTTCGGTTGGGAGTTCTTGGTGAAGCCGTTCCAAAAGGGTCGCATAACCTTCTTCCCAACCTTCGTGCCAAATGATGGGGGCAATAATGAAACCAAGGGGATACCCGGCTTTGGCCACTTTTCCGGCAGCTTCGATTCTTTCGTGAAATTTGGAAGTACCCGGTTCGAAATTTTTAATGACATAATCGGCATTCACACTAAAGCGAAAACGGGTATGCTTATTATGTTTGGCATCCAATAGGGGCTCTACATGGTGGTATTTGGTGACAAACCGTAATCGACCATGCTCTTGCTGTCCCATGAATTCGATAAGCTGCTTTAAGGAGCCCGAAATATGTTCCAAACCTACAGGGTCCGAGGTACAGGCAGCTTCAAAACGGGTGATTTCCGGTACCCGTTCATCGATATATTTTTGAGCAGCGCCTAAAATATCGTCGATATTGACATAAACACGAATGTAGGGCTTCGCCCCTAAAGTAGTTTGAAGATAGCAGTAGTGGCAGTGCCCCATACAGCCTGTGGCGATTGGAATCGCATATTCGGCAGAAGGCTTTGAAGTGTCGAATTTAAGGGTTTTGCGTATGCCGACGACCAAAGTTCGTTTGGCTATACGGTATTTTTCAAGCTCGGTATCACCCGGAAGATCGCGTATTTGGTTATGCGAGGTTGTCATATGAATCTCTAACCCTTGCTGCTTGGCCCACTCATAGATCATCTTGCCCTTGGTATAATTCATCGCATCAGGTTCAAAATAAACAAGCTCTGGTACGAAGACGGCTGTGTTAGGTGCGGGTCTACTGAGCAATTCTGTTGACATGCGATTCTCCTTTCAATAAGCCGGGATGAAGTTCGTTCCTGACATTTAGTTTGCCAGAGAACAGCGTGGATGAACCATGGGATATTTGACCGCATCGAGGTTGATGGATTATGATAGGTAGGCAAGTGGCAGGAAATAAAGGAAAGCAGGGGGAAATAAAGCAATGGCTACGCCTAGCATGGAAGACTATCTGGAGAGAATATATAAACTCATAGACGAGAAAGGTTACGCTCGTGTCTCCGACATTGCTGAAGGGCTTGAAGTGCATCCCTCCTCCGTGACGAAAATGATTCAAAAGCTGGACAAAGACAATTATCTGATCTATGAGAAATACCGCGGACTTATGTTGACTCCAAAAGGTAAGAAAATGGGCAAACGATTAGTTGAACGTCATCAACTGCTCGAAAATTTCTTAACAATCATTGGCGTCCAAGAGGACAATATATATAAGGATGTTGAGGGAATCGAGCATCATTTAAGCTGGGATTCCATTACATGTATCGAGACTTTGGTCGAATACTTCCGCAGAGATCCAGGTCGGACAGATGAACTCTTGAATGTTCGTAAAGAATTAGAAGCTGATAATTAGACAGAGGCCGCAACCCGCGGCACTCTGTCTTTTTATTTGTGCATAGAAACAAACTGCCCCCGCATACATAACAAAGTAAGCCCTTTTGTTTGATTTCGGGGAGGGGTGTCGAATGTTAATCAATGGCGTGTTCGAAGGTGGTGGCGTTAAGGGGATCGCGCTTGCCGGAGGAGTTACTGCAGCGATGGAGCAGGGGCATGCATTCCATCAAGTCGCAGGTACAAGCTCTGGATCGATTGTAGCGGCTTTATTATCAGCTGGTTATACCGGAGAAGAGATGAGAGAAATCATCCTCAGGACTCCGTTTAAATCGTTTATGCAGCGATCAGCGATTTTTAATACCAAAATCATTGGGCCGGCGGCGCGGCTGCTGATCAAGAAAGGCTTATACTCCGGCGAAGCGTTGGAGCAGTGGGTGTCGGGGCTGCTTGCTGCCAAGGGCATCCGCAATTTCGGGGATCTCAAGCCCAATCAGCTGCGAATTATCGCATCCGATATTACGCAAGGCAAGCTGCTTATTTTGCCTGCGGATATTGCGCAGTATGGGATTGATCCGCGGAAGTTTTCAATCGCCAAAGCGGTGCGGATGAGCACGAGCATCCCCTATTTTTTTGATCCGGTTATGATTCGCCGGCAAATAAAAAGCTCTGCGAAGGCAGCGCCATTCGCAGAGCAGTTTTATTATATCGTTGATGGTGGGTTGTTGAGCAACTATCCCTTATGGGTGTTCGACCAGGATACCGATCGGGAAGAAATCATTCCCGTTATCGGGTTTCAATTGGTCGGTAAAAGTGAGACGCCCACACACACCATTAGAGGACCGATTACGATGCTTGAAGCTTTGTTCGGGACGATGCTGAGTGCACACGATGAGCGATACATTGAGATGAAAAACCGGTTCCGTACGGTCAAAATTCCAACGCTCGGTGTGGGGAATACACAATTCAATTTGTCTAAAGAATTGAGTTTGTCCCTGTATGATTCCGGATACCAAGCGACCAATGATTACTTTACTAAATGGACCGCCAAAACCTACGAAGAGAATTATGAGAAATACGTACTTCGCATTCCATCCAAGTGAAGCTCAGGGCTTAATGAAATTTTGGATAATCATCCGAGTCTGAATCTTTCGTTCCGTTGATGACGCGAAATTTTGCGTTTTTCCTTTTTGGCTTAGATGAGCCTCGGCTGCCATAGGAAGGTTTTTTCCAACGAGACGGTGGGAATTTGTATAGAAGAAATATAAGCCCTAATACGAGAATCGGAATGAATAAAGTTCGCAAACTTACCAACAATCCAATCGCAATCAAAACACCGATAGCGATCTCGACCGGCGAAAATCTTCTCCTCATACCCGTCCCTCCATTATTCTTTTTTCTGCTTCACGCATCCGGTTAAAAGAAGCGATGGACACCTCAACCTGACTGTCTTCAGGTTCTTTGGTTGTCAGCAGTTGGAGCCATAGTCCCGGATACCCCAGGTAGCGGAGAACCGGCACTTCACGAAGGGAGTTCGTAAATCTTAGCACTTCATAAGAAACCCCGATTACAACAGGTAGCAGCACTAAACGCTGCAAGATACGTTCTACATATCCATCATAGTGCAGAAATGAGTAGATAACGACGCCGATCAAAACGGTAAAAACAATGAAGCTGCTGCCGCAACGATAATGCAGCGTGTTGAATTTCTGTACATTGCTGACGGTTAACTCGACGCCTGCTTCATAAGCGCTGATGACTTTATGCTCAGCTCCATGATATTGGAAAAGTCTGCGAATCATCGGTGTTAAGGATATGAAGTAGATATATCCGACAAGCAAAATAATCTTGATAACACCTTCTATAAGGTTATGAAGAATTTGATTGCTAAATACATTCCCAAACAAAAACTGTTCAATGATTGCCGGGACTAGGGTGAACACGAATTTCCCAAAAAGGAACGAGATCACACCCACAACCGCTACACCGAGGATCATCGAAATATTTGAGAAAAAGCCAGGTTTCTCATCTTTATTGGCTGAGGATTTATCCTCGCCTTCTTGTTCAGCGAAGGATTCCGCTGAGAAATTAAGATGCTGAGCACCCTTAGCGCTGGATTCTATAATGCCGACGATCCCTCTGATCAATGGGATCTTCTTGAGCGATTGTACCCAGGGGATATCTTTCCTAGGGACTTCCAAGAAATCAAGTGAGCCATCTTTCTTGCGCACGGCGGTTACATGCACATTTTTTCCTGCGAACATGACGCCCTCAATGACGGCTTGTCCTCCGTATATACTGTTTTGTTCTGCCATGAGATCCACCTTCTTATCCTTCTCAAATTCGGTTTTTCGTACTTTCCTATTGTAACGGATTCACGGTTTGAATGCTACCGATAACGGTAGAACATACTATTCTTACCTGTGATTGACGTGCAATCTCTGTAGAGAAAGGAAGAGAACGACTAATGAATGAGAAAAATGTGGGGGAATTGAAAACAAATCGTTGGCTTTTCGTCTTATATATTGGCTTTTTCGCTGGCCTCATTTGGGGAGCAATGAAAATAATTGAACACTATTTTAAATTTACCAGCATTGTGGTGGGGTTTCTTGTAGAGCCTTTTTTCAAACATGATTTTCTGCTGACTTGGCAGGGGGTACTCGTTGGCTGGGGCTTTTTTACGGTGTTTTCCATCATCGCGGCCTTCATCTATATGGTTACAATGTGGAAACTGCAATCTGCCTGGTGGGGAATTGGTTATGGGGCGCTCTGGTGGGCGGCGATCTATTTGTTGATCGGTCCATTGGCGGGAATGACATACTGGATTACGGATCTGGACCTCAACAGTATTCTGACGGATCTATGTTTGTTCCTGGTGTGGGGAATGTTTATTGGATATTCCATCGCGATCGAGTACACAGATACAAGAACAAGACAACCTATACACAAGACATGAAAGTTATGGTAAAATATCAAAGGTTAAATAGGCGGATAAAGTCTGTGCAACTGAAAAATCCTGGGGAGTGATTCCTGTTGAAAAAGGTTCTGGTGATTAACGGGCCCAACCTGAATATGCTGGGCATACGTGAACCTGGTGTGTACGGAACGGTTTCCCTACCCGTCATTATTCAAGGCTTGACTGAATTAGCTGAAGTTCTTTCGGTTGAGATTGAGAGCTTCCAATCGAATCATGAAGGCGATATTATTGATAAAATTCATGAAGCCTTTGGCACGAAAGACGGCATTCTCATTAACCCTGGTGCGTTTACGCATTATAGCTACGCCATTCGCGATGCGTTGTCTTCCGTTCAATTGCCTACCGTTGAAGTTCATCTATCGAACATTCATAAGCGCGAGGAGTTTCGTCATCACTCTGTCACCGCGCCAGTTGTTATCGGTCAGATTAGCGGCTTTGGCGTGCAGAGCTATGAGCTGGGTTTAAGAGCACTTTTATCCCATATGCAGTAAAAGAAGGAATGGTGATTTCGATGCAGGAGAAACGTATTGAACGTCTTCGCAAGGTTATGCAAGAGCAAAATTTACCGGCTGTACTCATCACGAATGCCTATAACCGTACATATGTATCTGGCTTCACCGGTTCTTCCGGCTATGTTCTTATAACGTTAGATCGTGCAATTCTTTTGACAGATTTCCGTTATATGACGCAAGCCCCTCAACAAGCGAAGCTTTTTGAAGTGGTTGAGCATCAGGCTAAAGTGATGGAATCTGTTAAAGGACTCTTGAATCAACAAGGGATCACACAGCTTGCCTTCGAGCAAGGGGATGTATCCTATGGTGACTTCCTGGGTTATCAAGCAGCTTTACCAGGCATTGAGCTTTTGCCGACGGCGAAACTCGTCGAGGGCATCCGAATGGTCAAAGACGATGTTGAATTGCAAGTGATGCAGGAAGCAGCAGATTTGGCTGATCAAACCTTTTCACACATTTTGTCCTATATCAAGCCAGGCGTGAAAGAACTCGATATAGCGCTTGAGATTGAAATGTTTATCCGCAAAAACGGCGGCACATCGACATCGTTCGAAACGATTGTTGCTTCCGGCGAACGCTCCGCTCTGCCACATGGCAAAGCAAGCGATCGCGTGCTCCAAATAAACGAATTTGTCAAATTGGATTTTGGAGCGTATTATAAAGGGTATTGCTCTGACATCACAAGAACGGTTATGCTAGGAAAGCCAACGGACAAGCATAAAGAAATTTATGATATTGTGTTTGAAGCTCAACTCAACTGTTTAGCCAATCTCAAGCCGGGGATTACGGGCAGAGAAGGCGACGCTTATGCACGAGATGTTATTGTGAAGCATGGCTATGGCGATTACTTCGGTCACAGTACCGGACATGGTTTAGGCATGGAGGTTCATGAGTCTCCGCGCTTGGCGAAAACCGAGGATACAATTTTAACTCCTGGTATGGTGGTTACAGTGGAACCTGGCATTTATCTTCCTGGTTTTGGGGGAGTTCGAATTGAGGATGACGCAGTAATTACTGACACCGGCATTAAAATACTTACAAGTTCTACAAAAGATTTTCTTATTATTGACTAGCGGAGGGATTCACAAGTGATATCAGTAAATGATTTCAAAACAGGACTTACCATTGAAGTAGATCACGATATTTTTACTGTTCTAGATTTCCAACATGTTAAACCAGGTAAAGGCGCTGCCTTCGTGCGCTCCAAGTTGAAAAACCTGCGCAACGGCAACACGGTTGAGCGTACTTTCCGTGCGGGCGAGAACGTAGGCCGTGCACATATTGATAACCGCGAAATGCAGTACCTGTATGCAAGCGGCGACGAGTTCACGTTCATGGACACGGAAACGTTTGATCAATTCAGCCTTTCCCGCGAGCAATTGAAATGGGAATTGAACTTCCTTCTTGAGAACATGAACATCAAAATTTTGAGCTACCAAGGTGAAATTCTTGGGATCAATCTGCCGAAAAGCGTTGACTTGAAAGTTGTAGAAACAGAGCCGGGCGTTAAAGGCAATACAGCTCAAGGCGCGCTTAAAGGTGCAAAAGTGGAAACGGGCCTTGTTGTTCAAGTTCCATTGTTCATCAACGAAGGCGACGTGCTTACAGTTGATACCGAAGATGGCCGTTATATCTCCCGTGCCTAGTTTCAACTAGGACAAGGCTCTCTGACTTTTGACAAGTCAGAGAGTTTTTTATTTTGTGTGTGCAAATTCTCACACAAAACCACATTTTATGCTATAATATTGAATTGTTATGCACTAGTATGCGTTAGGAGTGGGTCAGCTTTGTCTCTAATAGTGATGAAATTTGGCGGAAGCTCTGTCGGTGATGCGGAGCGAATGAAACGTGTTGCAAAAAGAATCGTTGAGCGAAAGCAAGCAGGTCACAGCTGCGTTGTTGTCGTATCTGCGATGGGAGATACAACGGACGATCTTATCGACCTGTCTAAGCAAATTTACGATGGAGCCCCACCGGCTCGTGAAATGGATATGCTCTTAACGACAGGAGAGCAGGTTTCTGTAGCCCTCTTATCGATGGCGATACATAATTTAGGGGAACAAGCGGTTTCTTACACCGGTTGGCAGAGCGGGATTTTCACGGAAGATGTGCACGGAAAAGCGAGAATCACGGATATTCAGCCAGCGCGCGTTCTGAATGCGCTCGAACAAGGCAATGTCGTGATTGTAGCCGGTTTCCAAGGTATGACGGAAGCTGGAGAGATTACGACGCTTGGCCGCGGCGGTTCCGATACAACGGCCGTTGCTCTTGCTGCTGCAATCAAAGCAGATCTTTGTGAGATTTATACCGACGTAGATGGTATTTACTCAACGGATCCGCGCATTGTGAAAGTAGCAAGAAAACTGAATGAAATTTCTTACGATGAGATGCTGGAGCTTGCGAATTTGGGAGCTGCTGTACTTCATCCAAGAGCAGTGGAATATGCCAAAAACTATAACGTTACCTTGGTGGTACGTTCCAGCTTTACTAACAATGAAGGTACCAACGTGAAGGAGGAAGCAGTGATGGAGCAAGGAATCGTTGTCCGTGGCATCGCCTATGACAAGAATGTGGCAAGAGTTAGTATTCTAGGTGTACCTGAGAAACCGGGTCAGCTGGCAAAAGTATTCATGGCGCTTGCCGAGGTTCAAGTCGATGTAGATATCATTGTACAAAGTGGTGTACTCAATGGATCAGCGGATTTCTCATTCACAACGACGCTTGCTGACCGCGAAAAAGCTTTGGATGCGATTGAATCCATCCGCGGTGAAATCGGCTTCCGTGAAGTAACTTCCGAAGTGAACATGGTGAAAGTATCCATCGTTGGCGCCGGCATGGTTAGTACGCCTGGGGTTGCTGCTACGATGTTTAAAGTGATTTCTGACCTGGGCATCTCCATCTCGCTGGTCAGCACGTCCGAGATTAAAGTTTCTTGCGTCATCGAGAACTCGAACTTGACGGAAGTGATCCAATCTCTGCACACGGCTTACGGCTTGGACACAACGGAGCAAGCCTTCGTTGGCGGACCGCAAGATCGCAGATAATCCCAGTTCTCAACTGAATTTATCGGATATAAAATAAGCGACTTTTAATAAAAAAGCTGTGATTCCGGCAGCCATCAAAGGGCCGACCGGAATCCCCCGCAAAAAGATAATGCCAAAAATGGAACCAATGACAAGACCCACAATTAATTGTGGGTCTATTTTTAATAGCTCCAACCCTTTTCCGTTCATATACGTTGCAATCGCTCCCCCAAGCAAAGCGATGATTCCCGGCCAAGAGGTAAATACCGACATGATGTCCTTCATCGAGATTCGTTCACTCGCAAATGGCACAAGGACGCCAATGGTCAGAAAAAGCAAACCCAGTTCCAAGCCTCTGCGCTCCATAGCAGGGAAAAACCGCATTAATCCGACCAGTTTCAAGGCAAGCAGCATGCAAGAAGCAGTTGTAATAATCGGAGAACGGCCTATGAGTCCAATAACAATGAGTGTAACTAAGATTATATTGCCATTCATCATCAAAACCCCTCACCCTCATAACTTTCCATCTTAGTTTATGAGAGGGGCTTGTATTTAGAACGCAGGACGCCCTGAAGTCCCCAACAGCACCATTTGATCACGTTCAAGGACCGGCACTTGATCCGTGATATTTGTTTTGGCACAGGCTTCAATATCCGCCTGAAAACCGGACTTGCACATTTTTTTTCCATTCGTGGAGGACAGCAGTGTATCGTATAAGGTTTTTTGGGCTTGCAAAAAACATCCTCGCATAGCTAAGCCGAAATCATTGGTCGCTATCTGTTTCTCGCCTAAAGCCAGGATTAGTTCCTCAAGAATATGCCCAGCACAAAGTCCATCCTCTAGGGAGAAGACGTCTTGTGTCCCTGCGCAAAGAATAACAGTGTCCCTCTTGAAAGCAATCGCGGCCGCTGCACAAGCTTTACTATTTAAAAAAGAACCTGCCAGCACTTGATCGGCTTTTATCGCTTTTTGAATGCCTCTTGTGCCATTCGTTGTCGTCAGGATCACACGTTTGCCCTGTACAGCTTCCTTGGTATATTCCAAAGGTGAGTTACCGAAATCGAAACCGGGAATTTTCTTGCAAAAGCGTTCCCCTCCAAGCAGATCACCCTCTTGCTGCAGTTCTTTGGCCCTCAGAACGGTATCCACTGGAACGATGGCTTTGCATCCGTTAATCAATGCGGTGATGATCGTGCTAGTTGCACGGATAACATCAACGACGATGACGGTTTTATGAAGAAAATCGTCACTTCTTGCTTCGCCGATGTTGGCGACAACCTCGATATGCATCATTTATTCCTTTCTGGTACCTAAGGACAACGTATCGGAACGCAGTCCTCTGCGCAATGCTTCCAAAGCAATAAGCTCATCCGGCGAGATATTGCCCAAGTGGATATCTGCTCCAAGCATGCTAATCAAGTGCACCTGTTGACTTTTGAGCGGAGCCTCCCATAGAAGCCGCTGTCCGGGAACGGCGGAGAGCACTTGCCCAACTTCCTCATCCTTACATTTTCCCTGTGAATCAAAAATTCCGACACCCATCCCGGATTCACGAGCTTCAATCGTTACTAGGGAAGCTCCGAATTCGGTGTCTAACATAACGGTTTCGATTAATTCCTCTAATTCGATGGCAGAACCCCAGCCCTTTTTACCATATTCGGTAACAACCTCTAGTCCTTCGTCTAGCCCGCGCGCGATCAACTCATTTCTAAGCTTACGGTCGAAATCAATGGTGCCATTGGATATTTCAACACCGTTAAATCCGAGTGCGACAATCATATCGAAATAGGAATCCACTGCGTGCTGTGTGATCGCAACTTCGAGAAAAGTTCCTCCCGGATAGATGCAAATGCCATTTTCTTTGGCGGCGTTAATTTTGCTTTTCAGCACTTGCTGCGGATATAGAGGAGATGTGCCGAAGCCGAGTTTGATCAAATCCACATGATTGCTGCCCGCGGTAAGCAAATCTTCAAATGCATTTGGCCCTAGGCCTTTATCCATTACCATTGTTTTACCCAGCGTTCTGGGTTTGGCCTGCCTTTGTCCTGTGGGGTCGGCCAGAACGGGATTCCAGTTCAAATAAGAGGTAACTTCCATCGGTATTTCTCCTCACTGTCCTTCGAAGGTTCAATTATGTGTACAGCATATGCATCTGGGCAAATGGTGGTGCCCACTATGCCTAAAATCAGACGAGCCCGCATAAGGTAGGGTAAAAAGAGTGAGCTGTCGTTGAACCGCACCGACCAATAAACTAGGCTGGCGTGCTCCGCATTGATATAAAAACCTCCAGGCTCCATTGTAAAACTGTTCCATTTATTAGATAGGTTCTTATGCGGTAGGAACAGTTTTACAAAAGTCGCTCTTCCGGCCTTTTATATCAATGCTCCGCGAGCTACTTTGGTGCAGTGCGGTTCAAAAAAAGCTGTTTCTTTTTACGAAAGGAGAAGAAAACATGAACAAAATTGTCCTAGCGATGGCGTCGCTGAGGCTGATGTCAGGGAGCATAGAGATCATAGCGGCGATCGTGATGCTGAGATTGGCGACCGTGGAGAAAGCGCTGCTAGTGAACTCTACGCTTGCTCTAGTAGGTCCTCTAGTACTACTAGCTACTACGACGATAGGTTTGGTAGGGATAGCAGAGAAGCTTTCCTATGGGAAGATGCTCTGGGTGATTGCGGGAGTAAGCTGTCTATTCATTGGTATTTTAAAAAAGTAATCGGTCATATTTCTTTCTATTAAGCATAGAAATGAATATAGAAGACTGGACAACTTGGAGGGATGTTTCGTTATGCACGACACAATCATGCACATTCTTCCTCAGACGCTTCGGATACTACTCTCATCTTTGCCGCCGGACGTACAAGCTAGCGTTGAGGAAATCAGGGTGAGAGAATCGCGCCCCTTCGAGCTGATCTGGGGGGACGGGTACGCTTTCGTTGATGAGAGAGGCCAATTGGTGACTGGGGAAGATCGGGCGTACAAGCCAACCCGACAAGATTGCCTGACCTTGCTTGAGATGCTGACGAACCATTCCATGTACACCCATGAAGAAGAGCTGCGGAGAGGGTATATCACTATTGCCGGCGGTCATCGCGTCGGACTAGCCGGGCGCACGGTATTAGATCAAGGGGATGTTAAGCAGATTCGCGATGTTAGCTCGTTTAACATCCGAATTGCTCGTGAGATTCAAGGGGTAGGCAGGCAAGTACTGCCGCATCTCTTCGACCCCATTCGGAGAAGTGTCCATCACACGCTCGTGATCTCGCCGCCGCAGCAAGGGAAGACAACCCTGGTCCGTGACATGGCCAGGCTCATCAGCCGCGGAGAGTGGGGCGTGAACAGCCTGGGGATGACTGGCAAGAAGGTAGGCGTAGTCGATGAACGCTCGGAATTGGCGGCTTGTGTCAGGGGAGTGCCCAGATTCGATCTGGGACCGAGAACAGACGTCATGGACGGCTGCCCAAAAGCGGAAGGCATGATGATGATGATCCGATCCTTATCGCCGGATGTGCTGGTCGTCGATGAAATCGGCCGGCCAGAAGATGCCGGAGCGATACACGAGGCTGTCCATACGGGGATTCGCGTCGTTGCAACCGCGCACGGTGCCGATTATGAGGATGTGCGAATGAGGCCTGTTCTGAAGCAGCTTTTGGAAGAGGGTGTATTTACGAGATATGTCATCCTGCATCGAAGAAAAGGCGAGCCTGCTGCCTATCGCATACTGGATCGGTCGGGTAAGCCATTGGAACACTATCCTGCACGTAAAGGATGATGAAAGATGCTGAAATTCGTTGGCGGAGTGCTCATTATCAGTGCCGCCACCTTGTATGGTTTTCTGCAAGCCGCTCATTACGTTAGGCGACCTAAACAAATCCGGATGCTGATTTCGGCGCTGGGACGCATGGAAACAGAAATCACATACGCAGTTACACCATTGCCCGAAGCCTTCTCCTCTCTTGGCAAACAAGTTGCTGAACCGCTGTCCTCCTTGTTTCGATTAACATCGGAGCGATTGCTGGCGAGCGACGGTACATCGACTCGTGACATTTGGCATAGAAGCGTTAAGGATGTATGGGGAAGAACATCGATGAAGCAAGCCGAGCAAGAGGTTGTCCTGCAGCTCGGGTCTGTACTAGGCGTGACGGATCGCAGTGATCAAATCAAGCACTTGCGGCTAGCCATTTCACAGCTTCAGGCAGAAGAGACCGAGTCTAGGGAAGATCAACGCCGCTACGAGAAAATGTGGAAAAGCCTGGGCGTCCTTATCGGAGCACTAATCGTAATTTTGATGTATTAAGGGAAGCGAGGAACTTACCCTATGCAGAAGTTCCTTGTCAACAGAGTGAGGTGCCTGGAATGAACGTAGATGTGAATGCCATTTTCCAGATTGCCGGCATCGGTATCATCATTGCGATGATCCATTCGGTGCTCAAGCAGATGGGGAAAGAGGATATGGCACACTGGGTCACGGTCATTGGCTTCGTGGTCGTGCTCTTCATGGTTGTCAGCATGCTCGATCATTTGTTTAAAGAAATCAAAACGATCTTCTTATTCCAATGAGGTGCGCCGTATGGAAATCATCCAGATTGTAGGCCTGGGGCTCATCGTTACGATACTAACGCTCATCATCAAGGAGCAGAAACCCATGTTTGCGTTCTTGCTGGCGGCCTTTACAGGCATCATGATTTTCTTGTTTCTGATCGGCAAAATCTCCAGTGTCATCCAGGTGCTTGAAGATTTAGCGCAAAAATCAAATATCAATATGGTGTTTCTTAAAACGATCCTGAAAATCATCGGAGTTGCCTACATTGCTGAGTTCGGTGCACAAATTGTGCGCGATGCCGGACAAGAATCCATCGCCTCCAAGATCGAACTCTCTGGGAAAGTGCTCATTATGGTAATGGCGATTCCGATCATTACCGTCATCATCGAGACTGTCGTTAAGCTGCTCCCTGCTTAGATGATCCATTTAGGAGTGACTCAAATGAACCTGCTTTATTCGCGCCAGAAGCTGAACAACCGCTGGATCATCTTGTTCATCATGACAATGGCCTTATGGCTTGGCATGTCGAACTTCACGGCCGCAGAATCACCGACAGACGCCATCATCAAGGAGCAAGCGGAACATCTGAATACGGAGCCTGTCGAGCAATATTGGGATAAGCTCATGAAAGATTACGGCGGCTACTTCCCCGAAAGCAAGACGCCAACCTTCATGGAACTGCTCCTCGGCACGAAGGGCATTAGTATGAAAAGCATTTTCAAAGGACTCTTACGCTATGTTTTCCATGAAATCATCATTAACGGCAAGCTGCTCGCTTCCATTGTGATTCTAACGATTTTCAGCATGATTCTCGAAACGCTGCAGAGTTCATTCGAAAGAAACACGGTAAGTAAGCTCGGCTATTCCATTACCTACATGGTCTTGATTATTATCGCGATCAATTCCTTCAGCGTAGCAATCGGATATGCCAAAACTGCAATCACATCGATGATAGAATTCATGATCGCAATCATGCCTTTGCTTCTAACACTGCTAGCTTCTATGGGAAATGTAACCTCAGTAGCCATCTTGCATCCGCTTATCGTTTTCATGATTCACTCGGTGGGCACAGCGATTTATGTTTTTGTTTTTCCGTTATTGTTCTTCTCGGCCATTCTGCACATCGTGAGTTCGCTAAGTGACAAATACAAAGTCACCCAGCTGGCCAATCTGCTTCGCACAATCAGCCTTAGCATGCTCGGGGTTTTCGTCACTGTTTTCCTCGGCGTGATTTCGATTCAAGGGACTGCCGGAGCGGTGCGAGATGGCGTAGCCATCCGAACAGCCAAATACATCACAGGCAACTTTGTTCCCGTGGTAGGGCGTTTATTCTCCGATGCAACGGAGACGGTCATAGGCGCATCCTTGCTCGTAAAAAATGCGATCGGACTTGTCGGCGTTGTCATTCTGATCATGCTTTGCGCGTTCCCGGCGATCAAGATTCTTACCCTGGCTTTTATCTACAACTTGTCCGCAGCGGTTATGCAGCCCTTGGGAGACAGCCCGATCATCGCTTGCTTGCAGACGATAGGCAAAAGCTTGATCTACGTTTTCGCTGCCCTGGCAGCTGTGAGTTTAATGTTCTTTCTGGCTCTAACGATCATGATTACGATCAGTAACGTCTCGGTGATGATGCGGTGAAAGGAGATTCGATATGGACTGGTTAGGCGGATGGCTGAAAACGGTCATCATGGTCATCATGCTGGCTACCTTCGTTGATCTTCTGCTCCCCAGCAACACCATGCAGCGCTATGTAAAAACCGTCATGAGCTTATTCATCCTACTAACACTTTTAACGCCCGTCTTGCAGTTATTTCAGAAAGATTGGGATGTGGATCAATTGCTAAGCCAAGCCGAAAAGCAGCAAAACGAAAAGACGATGCTTGCTAGCGGAAGTGGAGGAAGTTCCTGGATGAAATCACTCGATGTGATTACGAAGGATGCCCAAAAGCTTCAGGCTGCGGGCCAAGAGCAATCACAGCAGATGATCCAGACCCAGCTTGCCGGACTGATGAAAGAGGACATTCAGAAACAGACGGACCTAACCGTTCATGACGTTCAGGTCGTCGCGCAAATAGACAATAACGGGAAACCTGCCATTACGAAAGTCAGGGTCACCCTTGATGATATAGAAGTCAACAGCAAATCAAGTCCTACTGCCGGGTCCAAAAGTATTGCTGCTATGGAACCGGTCAAGCCTATTGATCCGATAAGGATTAAAGCGAATGAGAAAGAGATGGCAGCATCGGCTCAGGCATCAGCCCCTTACGAGCAGGAGGTTGAACGACTGAAACAAGGCATTACGCGCAATTGGCTGGTTGAGCCTGAACGCATTGATATCCAAGTTGAACAAAGGAATGGAAGGATTGCGAGGTGAATCGATGGGAACATTGCTGCAATGGATGGAGAACAAATTCGGCGGAGGTCCGGGAGGGCCGAAACGCAAGAACACACTCCTATGGGTCATCATGATCGGACTTATGGGAGCGGCGCTGATGATTATGAATGCATTTATGACTGTAAAAGAGGTTGATCCCATCACTGCGGGCAGAGCCTCTCCGCCTCCCAGTAAAGAAACATTTCTCAATAATACATCCAAGGAAAACTCGAGCTTTCACGAATATGAACTGGCGTATCAGTCGCAGCTCAAAGATATTTTACAAAAAATCGTTGGTGTTGGCGATGTTGAAGTCCTGGTCACCATTGAGTCAACGGAGGAATTGACCGTCGACAAAAATTACAATGATAACCAGCAAATGACGACAGAACGCGACAATGGCGGAGCGACTCGGAATATTTCCCAGGTCACGCGAAGCGGGGAAGTGGTTATCTATCAAGTGTCAGGCGACCAGAAGCCGCTTGTGCTCAAATATATCAAACCTAAGATCAGAGGGGTCATCGTTGTCGCGAAGGGCGCTGAGAATCTGACGGTGAAGAAAATGATTTCGGAAGCCGTTGAGCGCGGGCTTGATGTCCCATTGAATCGCATCTCCATTTTACCCCGGAAAACCGGTGAATAAATCCAATACGTAATCAAAATTGAGGAGGAAAATACAATGAACGCAAAAAGACAAACAATTTGGCTCGTATCTATGCTTAGCTTGATGGTGGTGCTCTCCGCGTACTACTTGTTCACCGAGGATGTGAATAAACTCGATCTGGCATCGACGGATACGACGAAGCAGAGCCAAGAAGTGAAGATTGATATGGCTCAGGTTGACACGGCAAATGCAGCAAAAACAGACGTAAAAGCAACTACTGGCACAGATACAAAGGTCGACACGAAAGCAACAACGCCGCAAAATTCAACAAAAACAGACGTTAAGACAGACGCGAAAACGGATGTTAAAACCGATGCAAAAACAGATGTGAAAACAGATGCTAAAACAGACGTGAAAACGGACGCAAAAGCAAATGTGAAAACGGACGATCAAGTGCTGAAACAAATGGAAGAACAAGCGAAAACAACGTCGGCAAGCGACTACTTCACGAATGAGCAAATGAAACAAAGTGAATATTTTGCCAAAGCTTCTTCCGATCTAATGGAAATCATCATTGACACGAAAAAAACACCTGAAGCTGTAGCGAAAGCAACGAATGATTTATCCAAATTGACAGATGTTCAAGAAAAAGTTGAAAATCTGCAAGATGTGCTGATGAAAGACTTCCCTCAAGCCATCGTTAATCAAGAAGGAAACAAATGGAAAGTGACCGTTCAAAGTGATAAATTGGAGAAAAGCCAAGGGGTTACCATCGTTGATATGGTTGTCAAAGAGCTTGGTGCTGCTCCGGAAAACATCAAAATTCAATACGTGCGTCCATAGTTTAAAAGAGCTGTCAAGACGGCAAGGGAGGGTACAGGAAAGGGTCCAGGTAAAACTGGACTCTTTCCATTTCTTGCGTTTATGGGTATAATACATACGTTGCGGCTATGAAACCGCATTTTTTACTGGTTCACCAACTTTGAAGGAGTGACATGAATGTTCAAATTGAGTGAAATCAAAGAGTTAATCAAACTCGTCGATCAATCCTCTTTACAAGAACTTGAAATTGAAAATGAAGGTGCTCGCCTGTCGATTCGCAAGCCGAATAAATCAGAGCCTGTATACGTAACAGCACCAGTTCAACACACATATGCTCCGATTGGTCAAGCAAGTGTTCCTCATGCAGCACCGGCTGCAGCTTTGGAAACTTCTGTACCTGCGACTACTGGACATGCTAAGCAAGAGGACTCATCTTTACATAAGATCGTCTCACCGATGGTAGGAACTTTCTATCAGTCTGCTTCTCCTGGCGCTGCTCCTTTCGCAAGTGTTGGTCAAAAAGTAGGCGATAAAACGGTTGTGTGCATCGTTGAAGCTATGAAATTGATGAATGAGATTGAAGCTGAAATCAAAGGTGAAATCGTTGAAGTACTCGTTGAAAACGGTCAACTTGTTGAGTACGGACAACCTTTATTTTTGGTCAGACCGGAGTAAGTTAGTATTTTGCTAACGGAAAACTCTTAGGAGGAAAATTAATGAAATTTCATAAAATCCTAATAGCGAACCGAGGAGAAATAGCTGTTCGTATTATCCGAGCTTGCCGTGAGTTGGGCATTTATACGGTGGCTGTATATTCGGAAGCAGATCGTGAAGCGCTGCATGTGCGACTTGCTGACGAAGCCTATTGTATTGGTCCGACTGCGTCCAAGGACAGCTACTTGAACTTCACGAACCTGATGAGTGTTGCAACACTAACAGAATGTGATGCCATTCATCCCGGTTATGGATTTTTAGCGGAAAACGCCGACTTCGCAGAAATTTGCGAAAGCTGCAACATTACGTTTATCGGTCCTTCACCTGACGCCATTAGCCGTATGGGCGACAAGGCGGTTGCCAAGCAAACGATGAAAGACGCGCGCGTACCAATCATTCCAGGTTCTGACGGATTGGTTGAAAACGTAGAAGACGCAATCGTCATCGCAAGAGATATCGGGTATCCGGTTATCATTAAGGCGACAGCCGGCGGCGGCGGTAAAGGGATTCGTATTGCCGAAAATGAAGAGACGCTTGTCTCCCAAATTACGGCTGCGCAGCAAGAAGCGCAAAATGCTTTCGGCAACGCCGGTATTTATTTGGAAAAATATTTGACGGGCATGAAGCATGTTGAGATTCAAATTTTAGCGGACAAACATGGCAACGTCGTTCACTTGGGTGAGCGTGATTGCTCCGTACAGCGCCGTAGACAGAAGCTCGTAGAAGAAGCACCTTGTCCGATCCTGACGCCTGAAACGCGTGCAGCGATGGGGCAAGCAGCCGTTCGCGCAGCACTGGCTGTTAATTATTCAGGCGCAGGAACATTGGAGTTCCTACTTGGACCTGACGGTAATTTCTACTTCATGGAAATGAATACGAGAATTCAAGTCGAGCATCCTGTAACCGAAATGATTACCGGTATCGACATTATCCAAGAGATGATTAGCGTTGCTGAAGGCAATCCGTTATCCTTCTCGCAAGATGATGTTCGTATCAATGGCTGGGCGATCGAATGCCGTGTAAACGCGGAAGATCCGAACCGGAACTTCATGCCTTCGGCAGGCCAAGTGAAATTCTACTTGCCTCCTGGTGGATTCGGGGTTCGCGTAGATAGTGCCGTTTATTCGGGCTATACGATTCCTCCGCACTATGATTCTATGATCGCCAAACTAATCGTCTGGGGAAGTACGCGCGATGAAGCAATTGCCCGCATGAAAAGAGCGCTCACGGAATTTGCCGTTGACGGTGTTAACACAACGATTCCTTTTCATCTGAAACTGCTTGAACACAAGAAGTTCATCAAAGGCGACCATGATATTAAATTCCTGGAAGAGCACGATGTGAACGATGCAGATTCATAGATAATCATTTGTCATATTTTTGGCAAAATGGTATAGTTATAAATTAAGGATGGCTTATCCAAAAATTCTTAGGAGGTGCCACAATGAGCACAATCGCTCCGGATTACGTCAAAACAGACATGGGCAGCATCCAAATTGCCCCCGAAGTTATTGAAATCATTGCCGGTTTGGCAACGGTGGAAGTGCAAGGAGTAGCGGGGATGAGCGGTGGACTTGCTGGCGGCATTGCTGAATTGCTTGGACGCAAGAACTTGTCCAAAGGCGTAAAGGTAGAAGTCGGACAACGTGAAGCTGCCATTGACGTCTCCATCATTATCGAATATGGGAATCGCATTCCTGAGGTTGCCAGCGCCATTCAACAGAATGTGAAGCACGCAATCGAATCAATGACTGGACTTAGCGTCGTTGAGGTTAATGTTCATATTCATGATGTTCATTTTAAACAGGCAGAGAAACCGGTTGAAGAAGAAACAGCAGCTGCTGGTCGAGTGAAATAAGGCGGAATTGCTGCATCCATATGGATCATTGAAACCCCCTACAGCATGCAGGGGGTTTCCTCTAACTATAGGAAGGGGACAAGCTTACGTGGGTAAAATTGTGGACAGGCTCTTGCTGCTTCTCTATAGCCTAATTATTTTCGTTGCATCTATCCTTGTATTGTTCACAGCATCGAGCTGGATCCCATTAGAACAAGTAGGTCAACTGTTACGTAATTTCTATTACGAGAAGAACTACGCATATCCGGCCATCGTTATCAGCTTGGTTATGCTGCTAATTTCTGTTCGGTTTCTCATTCTAACGCTTCGCCGCGGCCGCGCTCAAGCGCCATCGATTGATCAACGCACGGATTTTGGCGATATTCGCATTTCTATGGAAACCGTCGAGAATTTATCTTTGAAGGCTGCTGGTCGTTCGAAAGGTGCCAAGGATCTGCGCGCACGTGTAAGAGTAAATCAATCAGGACTTGAAATTACGCTCAGAACTGTGGTGGATGGGGAAAGCTCGATTCCTGAACTCACAGAAGAGATGCAAAGTACTGTGAAAAGTTACATAGAGGACATTACCGGCATTCCCGTAGCTTCCGTAACCGTATTCGTAGCAAATATCGTGCAATCAGCCCCAACGTTTAAAAGCCGAGTCGAATAGAGGTGAACCCACTCATGTGGAACGAATTGTGGGAGTCCCATAGGGGCAAAGTGATCGGAGTGGCAGCAGGCATTTTCTTCGGCTTCATTTATTTATTTTTTGGATTCTGGGATATGCTGATCTTTGGATTCATTGTTCTGGTCGGATTTTATATTGGGAACAAACTGGATCGCAAGGAAAGTTTCGTCATGCTTGAAGACATTTGGCGCTATCTCACGCAAAAATGGAGAATGTTTCGCTAAAATCCCTGGTACATCCATGGATTTTTTTGTTTGGATTGGCTCCATTATGACGTATACTAACAAAAAGAGCTTAAAAAGGACGAAAACGGTTTTGCTGAAGCAAAACTCAAAGTTTACGCTTACGAAGACAGTTTTGCTAAAGCAAAACTCTTAGGAGGAACAAAATGAAACGCAGAGTTGCACGAGAGCTTGCTGTACAAAGTTTATACCAAATCCAGATGAATGAGGCTGCTCCTCAGGAAGCTGTCCAAATCGCCGTTCATGAAGCGGAAAATGACAATGAAACGCAATTGGACATTAAGGGGGACAAAATTAATTCAGCTTACATTTTGGAACTGGTTGAAGGGACATATAGCAACAAAGTTCGCATTGATGAGCTGCTTGAAGAGTATTTGAAAGGCTGGGCCATGGACAGGCTGTCACGCATTGATCGTGAAGTGCTGCGTCTGGCTGTCTACGAAATGCTCTACCGAGACGATGTTCCGCCGAAAGTTGTCGTGAATGAAGCCATTGATTTGGCAAAGCATTATGGCACAGACGAGTCCGGAAAATTCGTCAACGGTGTTCTTGGTAAAATGATCAAGGAAGTCGAGGATTTGAAAAGTAAGGTCACACCAACTTAACTTAACAGCTTACGAAGATGATGTTCACAACATTTTTAGGGGGAAAAAACATGTCTGGTCAAGTTATTAATGGAAAAGAATTGGTAAGTTCTATTCGTGAGGAAATTCGGGCGGATGCTGCAGCACTTACAGCGAGTGGCCATCAACCAGGTCTTGTCGTTGTGATTGTAGGGGAAGACCCGGCTTCGCAAGTGTATGTTCGAAATAAAGCAAAAGCATGCGACGACGTAGGCATTTATTCGGAAGTACACCGTCTGCCCGAAGCTACGACTCAGCAAGAATTAATCGCACTCATTCACAAATTTAATAGCGACAACAAAATTAACGGCATTCTAGTACAATCACCCCTGCCTAAACATATTGATGAAGAAGCGGTTGTAGATGAAATCGACCCACTGAAGGACGTGGATTGTTTTCACCCCGTGAATGTTGGGAATTTAATGATCGGTAAAGACGGTATGAAGCCTTGTACGCCTCACGGGGTTATCGAAATCTTGAAACGCACAGGCGTAGAAATCGCTGGCAAACACGCGGTTGTCGTTGGAAGAAGCAATATTGTTGGAAAACCAATGGCTATGTTATTGCTGCGCGAGCATGCAACGGTTTCTATTGTTCATTCACGTACTCCGAATATGGAAGAAATCACGAAGCAAGCTGATATTCTTGTTGTTGCCGTAGGTAAAGCGCATTTAATCAAAGCTAATCACGTAAAACCAGGCGCTGTAGTCATCGATGTGGGGATGAATCGTCCTGCTGACGGTAAGCTGACAGGCGACGTTGATTTCGAAGCGGTAAAAGAAATAGCAAGCGCGATCACACCGGTGCCGGGCTGTGTGGGACCGATGACGATTACGATGCTGCTTCGCAATACGGTGGATGCTGCAAGCCGCGCCGCTAAAGTGAATGTGAGTGTTTAACCGGGCTTATGGGTAGAAACGAGACGAAGATTTTTTCTGTCAAGGATTTAAACCGCTATATTAAATTGCTGCTTGAGGGCGACAATCGTCTTCAGGATGTATGGGTGCGAGGGGAGATTTCCAATTTCACGCATCATTCCAGCGGCCATATGTATTTTACGTTAAAGGATGCCGATGGCCGACTCAAGAGCATCATGTTCGCCTCCCATAACCAGAGGCTAGGCTTCATTCCCAAAGAGGGCACCAAGGTGATTGCCCGAGGTAATATTTCCGTGTATGAACGGGATGGTGCTTACCAGTTCTATGTGACGGCGATGCAGCCTGATGGCATCGGCAGCTTGTATTTAGCTTTCGAGCAGCTGAAAAAGAAGCTCGAAACGGAAGGGCTGTTCGCGGCGGAGCGCAAAAAACCGATTCCTCGGTTTCCACGCGAGATCGGCGTGATCACCTCCCCGACGGGGGCTGCTATCCGTGATGTCATCATCACGCTGCAGCGGCGCTTTCCGTCGGTGCAAATCCACCTGTACCCCGTACTGGTACAGGGGACAGGGGCAGCTCCTTCGATCGTCAAAGCGATCGAAGCGATGAACCGCCTCGGTGAAGCCGACGTGCTCATCGTGGGCCGTGGAGGCGGCTCACTGGAGGAACTGTGGGCGTTCAACGAGGAAGCCGTGGCGCGGGCTATTGCAGCCTCCGCGATTCCTGTCATCTCGGCCGTCGGCCACGAGACGGACTTCACGATCGCGGACTTCGTCGCCGATCTGAGAGCCCCGACGCCTACGGCGGCGGCGGAGCTCGCCGTGCCCAGCACGCTGGAGCTGAAGCAGCAGCTATCGCAGCAGGCGCAGCGCCTGCACTACGGGCTGCTGCAGCAGCTGCGCCGCAAGCAGGAACGGCTGGAGCGCGCGAAGCGCTCGCCGTTCTTGACGAACCCCCGCAGGCAGCTGCTGATGCAGCCTGCGGAAAGGCTCGACCGGCTGGCGGAGCAGCTCGGTTACCGGATGCGCCAGCGCGTTCAGCGGCTGGCGGAACGGCACATGAAGCTGGAGCGTACGCTCAGCAGCTTCAATCCCAAAGAGCAGGCCGTGTTCGCAAGGCGGCGCCTCGATACCTCGGGGCGGCAGATGCTCACGGCCATGCAGACCCTCCTGCGTGCGAAGAAGCAGGAGTGGCAAGCCAGCGTCCGTCATCTGGACGCCCTAAGCCCGCTGAAGGTCATGCAGCGCGGCTACAGCTTGGCGTATGACGAAGAGGACCAGGTCCTCATTCGTTCCGTTAGCCAAGTGAAGGTTGGGGATCATGTGAAGATTCGCCTCAAGGACGGCAGATTGGACTGCCAAGTATCGGGGATGGAGGAGAACCAAAATGTCAACGAATGAAACGGAAGTAAGTTTTGAAGTCGCAATTGAGCAGTTGGAGCGTATTGTGGCGCAATTGGAAAGCGGCGACGTGCCTCTGGAGAAAGCAATCGAGCTTTATCAAGAAGGTGTGCGGCTCTCTCACTTGTGCGGCGTGAAGCTTGAGCAAGTCGAGAAGAAAATTGAGATGCTGGTTGAAGGGGAAACAGGCACTGTAAACAGAAAGCCTTTCCAACCTGTCTTGGAAGATAAGGGGAATTAGGTTGAAGACAATGTCCACTATTCGTGAATATATTGCTTCGAATGCTGAACTGGTCGAAGCAGCACTGATACAAGCTCTCCCTGCGCAGTGGAACGTACCTGCCTCTCTGCGTGAGTCCATGAACTATTCGCTGATGGCCGGCGGCAAACGGCTGCGGCCTATTCTCGTTCTGGCGGCAGCTGAGGCGCTTGGGGGATCTCAAGCAGCGGCTTTACCTGCTGCACTTGCGATTGAAATGGTGCATACGTACTCCTTGATTCATGATGACCTCCCTGCGATGGATAATGATGATTATCGTAGAGGGAAACTGACGAATCACAAAGTATACGGGGAAGCCATGGCTATTCTTGCAGGGGATGCTTTGTTGACACATGCTTTCTACAGCATCACGCAAGCCCACAAAGTTCACGGTATTCCAGCAGAGCGAGTGCTTGCCATTACAGAAGAGCTTGCAGCATACGCGGGTGCAAGAGGCATGGTTGGCGGTCAAGCCGCTGATATGCTTGGAGAACAGGGCTTAACGAAGCTTGAAGAGTTGGAGTTTATCCATCTCCATAAAACGAGCGATCTTATCGTATTTTCGCTGCGGGCGGGCGCACATATTGCCGGAGCTACACAAGGGCAGCTAGCTGCGTTAAGTGAATTCGGAAATGCGATCGGACTTGCTTTTCAAATTCAAGATGATATTTTGGATATTATCGGGGATGAGCAGAAGCTCGGCAAGCCGGTGAAGAGCGATGAGAAACAGCAAAAGGTGACTTACCCGTATTTTATCGGGCTCGAAGCTTCCGAAATGAAAGTCAAGGAATTGACCGAAAAGGCTAAGAAAGCGCTTCTGCAAGGCGGATTCACCAATCCCGAGAGGCTGTTTCAGCTTGCTGATTATTTAATGGAAAGAGATCATTAAAGGTTTATTTTACATATTTTGTTGTTACTTTGGGTGGATTTTCACGATTTGCCCAAAACTATGATATAATGGTGAAAAGAATCACAGTATTTTCACATTGAAAGTGAGGAAACAAGCGTGCTGCTCGAACAAATCAATCGACCTGAGGATTTGAAACGGTTATCCATGGCGGAGCTTGAGGTATTGGCTGGTGAAATCCGTCAATTTCTGATCGAAAAGTTATCCGTTACAGGTGGACATCTGTCCTCGAACTTAGGTGTGGTTGAGCTCACCATCGCATTACATACCTTGTTCCACAGCCCCTATGATAAATTGCTTTTTGATGTGGGTCATCAGGCGTATGTGCACAAAATTTTGACAGGCCGCAAGGATAAGTTTGATACATTGCGTAAGTACAAAGGCTTGTGTGGGTTTATCAAGCGATCCGAAAGTGAACATGACGTCTGGGAAGCCGGACACAGCAGTACCTCCTTATCCGCAGCGATGGGCATGGCCATGGCGCGTGATCTCAAGGGCGAACACAACAAAGTCGTTGCCATCATCGGTGACGGTGCCATTACTGGCGGCATGGCGTTAGAAGCCATGAATCATATTGGTCATGAGAAGAAGAATATTATGGTTATTCTGAATGACAACGAAATGTCCATTGCGCCCAACGTTGGGGCGATTCATAACTATTTAAGCAAGATTCGTTCGGATCGCCATTATTTGAAGGCGAAAGAAGAAGTTGAACATTTACTTAAGAAAATACCTGCCATTGGCGGCACTTTGGCTAAGACAGCGGAGAAGCTCAAGGACAGTCTCAAATATTTTGTGTTAAACGGAGTTTGGTTTGAAGAGTTAGGCTTTACTTACATTGGTCCTGTAGACGGACATAATTTGCCTGTTTTACTGGATACTTTGAAGCAAGCAGAGAAAGTCGTCGGGCCAGTGCTTGTGCATGTCGTCACTACAAAAGGAAAGGGTTACACGCCTGCTGAGCAAGATTCTCATAGCTGGCATGGGCCGGGACCTTACAAAATTGAGTCGGGCCAAGTGCTGAAATCGGTTGGACCTCCCATGTATACAGAGGTGTTTGGCAACACACTGATCCAGATGGCTGAACAGGATTCCCGCATTGTGGCGGTTACACCTGCAATGCCAGGGGGATCAGGCTTGCTCAAGTTTGCCAAGCAATTCCCAAGCCGCATGATCGACGTTGGGATTGCGGAACAGCATGCGGCTACGTTATGCGCAGGTTTAGCCAGCGAAGGATTAAAGCCGGTGTTTGCCGTGTATTCTACCTTCCTGCAAAGAGCTTACGACCAAGTGGTTCATGATATTTGCCGTCCGAAGTTGAACGTGGCCTTTGCCATTGACCGCGCCGGTTTTGTAGGACCTGATGGCGAAACTCACCAAGGCGTATACGATATCGCCTTCCTGCGCTCGTTGCCGAATATGGTGCTGATGATGCCGAAGGATGAGAAAGAATTACAGGATATGATGCAGACTGCTCTTGAATATGACGAAGGGCCAATTGCCTATCGTTATCCTCGGAATAGCGGAGTCGGGGCGAACCTCGATGAAGCGCCGAAAGCAATCCCGATCGGAACTTGGGAGACGCTGCGCGATGGCGATTATGCCGCTGTTTTGGCCGTGGGTCCAATGGTTCAAGTTGCCTTAGAGGCTTCTGAGCAATTAGCCAAAGAAGGAATCAAACTTCGCGTTGTGAACGCTCGCTTCATTAAACCGCTGGATGAAGTATATTTACACCAGTTGGCGAATGAATCGATACCGATCATCACGATGGAAGAAGGCGCCATTCAAGGCGGGTTCGGCAGTGCTGTCATGGAGTTTTTTGCAGCTAATCATTTCACAGGATTACATGTTAACGTGATGGGGATTCCCGATTACTTCGTTGAGCATGGATCGGTGAAGGAACAACGTGAAGAGGTCGGACTTACTGCACACAATTTAATTGCCGAAGTGAAGAAGCTCGTGCCTCGCAAAAGACAACGGGCCTAAACGCGGCAACGCTACGAATAGGAGTAAAGACAAACACAATGTCATCGGATAAAGAACGATTGGATTTATTGCTCTTGGAGCAAGGCTATTTTGAAAGCAGGGAAAAAGCAAAGGCCGCCATTATGGCAGGCCTTGTTTTTGCTGATGAAGAACCCGTAGACAAAGCAGGGATGAAGATCAGCCGTAAAGCTGTGCTGAAAGTGAAAGGGGCGCTTCATCCTTATGTAAGCAGAGGCGGCTTGAAGCTGGAAAAGGCGTTAAAACAGTTTGAGATCAATCTGGCTGGCGCTGTGATGGTCGATATCGGCGCATCCACAGGCGGGTTTACGGATTGTGCGCTGCAGAACGGCGCTTCCAAGGTTTACGCGGTTGATGTAGGTTACAATCAATTGGATTGGTCGCTGCGCAATGATGAGCGTGTTCAAGTGATGGAGAGAACGAATTTCCGTTACACCACAATGGAAGACCTGAACGGCCCGCGGCCAACTTTTGCCAGCATTGATGTCTCTTTTATTTCCTTGCGCATTATTTTACCTCCCCTGAAAGAAATCTTATTGAACGAGGGTGCCGTTGTAGCCCTCATTAAACCGCAGTTTGAAGCAGGGCGAGAGAAAGTGGGTAAATCAGGTGTTGTCCGGGATCCAGACGTGCATGCTGAAGTTTTGACCACTGTGCTCACTTTTGCAGAAGAGCTTGGTTTTCGATTGAAAGGATTAACCTACTCACCGATTACGGGTGGGGAAGGAAATATTGAATTTCTAGCTTACTGGTCAAGCGATTCGAATGATGATGCCACGCTTGCTGACGCTGCTTCGCTGAAAGACCTCATTGCCCTTACCGTAAAAGAAGCACAAAAATTGCATGGCAAATAAACTCATCTTTGAGCACCCTTTTTGCGGCCCAGAGATGGGTTTTTTCAGTAGATAAAGAAAGTATAAGTTTTTTACATTTGCTTCGCTCTACCTTGACAAACGCGCTCGTCCAGAAAAGCACGACGAAGTGGTTTTTCCTTGCTTCATAAAAAGGATTTACGGATCATATCCGCGAATACTATGGCGAGGTGAGGGACATGGAGAAGGGCGATGTCACAGTCATTTTGCTGATCCTGATTGTAGGTATAGGTTTTCTTTTTTTTCGATTTCAAAGGTGGCTGAATGGACCAACGAAAAAGCGAATCCGAATTCCAAAACATTCAGAAATTCCTCAGGATGAAGTTGTTGAGCTGCTGGAAGGCGCTGGCTTTGACGTGTTGGCAGGTAAAACCAAAATTCCAATCTCCATGACCTTGAACGATAAAGAGCAGCTGGAAAGCAGGCTATTTATTGACTATTTTGTCCAGAAGGATGATCGCATTTTCCTGGTTAAAGTAGCCAAGGAACGGAAGCCGCTTGAAATGACAGGCAGTTCCATTCGAGATATGCTGCTGGCTTACAGTCTTATTTATCCGGAGGCTGACGGGGTGCTTTATGTCGATATGGCCATGAATAAAATCAAAAAAATCACATTCCATATAGAGGTGTAGGCATGAAAGGTCAAAGGCATGTAAAAATCAGGGAAATCATTACGAATAACGAAATCGAAACGCAAGATGAATTGGTGGAGTCTCTGCGGGCGGCTGGTTTCCACGTTACCCAAGCGACGGTTTCCCGGGATATCAAAGAGCTTCATCTCATTAAAATCCCGCTGGATGACGGGAGATATAAATATTCGATGCCGGCCGATCAACGGTTCAACCCTATGCAAAGGCTGCGTAGAGCGCTTAGCGATCATTTTGTGAGCATTGATAGCACCGATAATCTGGTTGTGATGAAATGTCTGCCGGGTACTGCAAACACCATCTGTGCACTGATCGATAATTTGGAGTGGGAAGGTGTCATGGGAACCATTTGCGGTGATGATACGATTCTTGTGATTTGCCGCGGCAAAGAGAAAAGCGTTTCTTTTGTAAACGAAGTTATGTCCTTATTATCTTAAAGCCAGGAGGAATACATGCTTACAGAATTATCGATTCGTAATTTGGCGGTTATTGAACACGTGCATATCCGTTTTAAAATGGGGTTTCATGTCCTTACAGGGGAAACAGGCGCGGGGAAATCCATCATCATCGATGCGTTAACACTCATTGTTGGCGGCAGGGGTTCTTCCGATTTGGTCCGTTATGGAGCAGACAAAGCTGAGATTGAAGCCATGTTCGAGCTTCCGCCGACTCATCCGGTTTGGGATACGCTGACAGAGCTTGGCATTCAAGCTGATCCCGGTGAGCATCTGCTGATCCGTCGGGAAATTACGGCTACTGGGAAGAGCTCCAGCCGGATTAACGGTCAGCTCGTGAATCTTACGATGCTGCGCCAAACAGGGGAATGGCTCGTTAATATCCATGGACAGCACGAGCATCAATCGCTGCTCAACGATGAGGAGCACATCCATTCTCTTGATTTGTTCGGGGATGCGGAAATAGCTGCGGCTAAAAAAATCTATCAATCTGCTTATGATGAATATATGAAATTGCATAAGGATTTGCGCGAGCTTCAGGAAACGAGTAAACAAGCGCTTCAGATGCTGGATTTATATCGTTTCCAAATCGATGAGATATCGGCTGCGAAGCTGAAGGCTGGCGAAGATGAAGCTCTGGCGGAAGAGAAGCGCAAACTGGCCAATGCCGAAAGGCTGTATCAGAGCACTTCCGAAGCTTACGATTTCCTTTATGCGACGAACCGTGGCTTGGATGCCGCCGGCAAAGCCGTTTCTCGCATTCAGGATATCGTTCAATTGGATCCGGCTAATCTTACGCCATTGCTTGAACAGGCGCAATCCGCCTATTATCAGCTGGAGGATGCCGCTTACCAATTACGCGATTATCGGGAAGGCATTGAGTTCAACCCGTCACGTTTGGATTTTATCGAACAAAGATTGGATACAATCACGTCTCTTCGCCGAAAATATGGAGAGAATATTAAAGAGATCCTGACTTACTTGGAGAAAATAAAAACGGAAGTCGATACGATCGAGAATAAGGACGAGCATATTCAGAAGATTGAGGCGAAGCTTGCTGCACTCGAAAAGCAATTAGGCGTCGCTGCACTTGATCTTTCTAATTTGCGCCGCGGAATTGCTCAGCAGCTCGCCGTTCAGATTGAGCATGAGCTTCGCGATCTGCAGATGGAACGCACCCAGTTCCGCGTCCAAGTCGAGCAAGTGCTTGACGAGCGCAACGGGATCGAAGTCGAAGGGAAGAAAGTGAAATTTTCGCGCCAAGGGATCGATCAGATTGAATTTATGATGGCGCCTAATCCGGGGGAACCGCTTCGTGGCCTTAGCAAAATCGCTTCAGGTGGGGAATTGTCGCGAATCATGCTAGCCATGAAAACTATTTTTGCGCGAATCGATCAGATTCCTGTACTCGTCTTCGACGAAGTTGACACAGGGGTAAGTGGACGCGCGGCGCAAGCGATTGCTGAGAAAATGTCTAATTTGTCAGGCAGCTGTCAAGTTTTCTCGATTACACATTTACCGCAAGTCGCCAGCTTTGCTGATGTTCATTTCTATATTCGCAAAGAAGTTGATCAGGACAGAACGTTTACCCGGGTGCAAGATATGCCGGATTCCGGACGAATTGAAGAGTTGGCGCGGATGCTCGGCGGGGTCGAAGTGACAGAAACAACGCTGCATCATGCAGGGGAAATGCTTGCCATGGCAAGAAATAAGAAAGCAAGGGCATGAAAGTATAGATAGTCATCATTTTCAGTTATAAAACAGGGGGAGTGGGGTTAACTTATAGGTACGCATTTGACGACGAAGTTCGTCAGGGCCTAAGGATGTGTGAGGGAGCGTGAAGATATTGCAATCCAGCAAAAGGAAAAGATTGTTCGGACTCCTGCTCGTCTTCTTCGTTTGTATGGTAAGTTTGTCTCCGCCTTTTCAAAGTTTTGCCTCTTTCCCCCAAGAACTCCGCTTGTTTAGTGGTCAAGGGAAGCAGCTACAATTAACGATGCCCGTTAGCGCTCAAGTGACGGTCAAAGACACGGACATTGTGAAAGTAAATGGCAATGCTGAGCACTCATTTCAAGTTAATCTGAACGAACCCATTTCATTACAGTCCGATCGCTCTGGGCAAACCGAAATGAAGCTCAAGCTGTTCGGCGCAATACCGATTAAAACGGTGAAAGTGAATGTCGTACCTGATTTGAAAGTCATTCCAGGTGGCCAAACCATCGGAGTGAAGATTAAGTCTGCCGGTATTCTGGTGGTAGGTCATCACTTGGTCACTGTTGCCCCAGACCAAAAAGTTTCACCTGGAGAAGAAGCGAAAATTCAAGTCGGTGATTTGATTACCAAAATCAATGGCAAGGATTCGAAGGATGTCAGTAAGGTTGCGGACCTGGTTGCCAAATCCGGAGAGAGCAAAACGCCTCTGGATCTCAAAATCCTGCGCAACAATGAAGAGATCTCGGTTAAGCTTCAACCCGTTTATGATGTTGTAGACAAGTCTTATCGTTTGGGATTATATATCCGCGACTCAGCTGCAGGTGTTGGCACGCTGACCTTCTATGCGCCTGATCAGGGTGTGTATGGAGCTCTGGGACATGTCATCACGGATATGGATACCCAGACGCCAATTATTGTAGGTGACGGGGATATCGTGTATTCTAATGTGACCTCAATCTCCAAAAGCCACAATGGCGATCCCGGAGAAAAACATGCTACGCTTTACAAAGATAGCAAAGTGATTGGCAATATCGAACGTAACACAGCTTTCGGTATCTTCGGCAAAATGTATGCGGCGCCTGATCACAGCTTGGATAAAGAAGCTATTCCTGTTGCTTTCGCTGAGGAAGTGAAGGAAGGTCCGGCACAGATTTATACCGTCGTCGAAGGCCAGAAGGTTGAGAAATTCGATATTCAGGTTGTTCACGTCTCTAAACAGGACACGCCAGGAACAAAAGGCATGGTCATCAAAATCACAGATCCTCGTTTGTTAGATAAAACTGGCGGTATTGTGCAAGGGATGAGCGGCAGCCCCATCATTCAAAATGGGAAACTCATCGGTGCCGTCACGCATGTGTTTGTTAATGATCCTACAAGCGGCTATGGCTGCTTTATCGAGTGGATGCTGCAAGACTCAGGGATCATTCTTAGACCATCAAATGGAGCGACTTTCAAAGAATCAAAGGCGAGCTAAAGCCTTTGGTTCTTTGTTTTATTTTAACCGGATTCTACAAAGGAATATCCGTTTTACTGTAAATTTGTCGAAAAATGTAGTATGCAGAAGATAAATATATTATTATATAAGAAAGTGAAATAAAAGAAAAGAAAAATAATATTCGACAGAAGGAATTTAAGTTGGGGTGTCGAATACCTTTTGTAAGAGAGAAATAACCAAACCTGCCCAGTAGCTAAAGGAGGATTTTACGTTGCAAAAAATTCAAGTTTTACTAGCCGACGATAACCGTGAGTTTACCCATTTATTATCCGAGTTCATTGGTGAGCAAGAGGATATGGAAATTGTAGGGGTTGCGTACAACGGTAATGAAGTTCTTCGATTTCTCGAACAACAACGCGAATTACCAGACGTACTCATTTTAGATATTATTATGCCTCATCTGGACGGTTTGGGCGTACTCGAAAAAATGAGGGAAATGAACCTCCCTACACAACCCAAGATCATCATGTTGACTGCGTTCGGTCAGGAAAACATTACGCAAAAGGCTGTACAGCTCGGAGCCTCTTATTACATACTAAAGCCTTTTGACATGGAAACGTTGACGAATCGAATCCGCCAGCTGGTCGGCAATACGCAAACCAATGCGACAACCTCCACGGCTTCAACACCTCGCGCGAATGTCGTACATATGCCTAAAGGAAAAAATTTGGACGCAAATATCACAAGCATCATACATGAAATCGGCGTTCCTGCACATATTAAAGGATATCAATATCTTCGCGAAGCAATTACGATGGTGTATAATAACATCGAGATTCTAGGCGCGATCACCAAAACGCTCTACCCAGCTATCGCTGAAAAGTACAAAACGACGCCTAGCTGCGTCGAGCGCGCGATTCGTCATGCGATTGAAGTCGCTTGGACGCGCGGCAACATCGACAGCATTTCCTTTATTTTTGGCTACACGATTAATATCTCGAAATCGAAGCCGACGAATAGCGAATTTATCGCCATGGTGGCAGATAAGCTCAGAATTGAGCATAAGGTCTCTTGAGACAGTTAGAATCTTTATAACCGTATATGGACCCAATGAACCAATTTGGTTTATTGGGTTTTATTGTTTTATTGTTTCTTATAACGAGATGAAGCGGAGGATTTTATCAATGAAATATGAACTCGGCAGGTGTCTGCTAAGGGAGCGTTTGCAAGAAAAGGGGATGTCGTTGGAGGAATTAGCGCAAGATTTGCATTATAAGCCGGAGAAACTTTCTGATTTCATGGAAAATAAACGAATTATGCCGCTCAAGTCGGCCATTTCGATTGCCGTTACTTTGGGTTGCGAAGTAAATGATTTATATGAATTAATCACAAGCGAGTCCGCCGTGAACTAATAAAAAAGACAATCTGCAGATGGAAGGTCAGAAAGACTACCTATCAAGTAGGTAGCCTTTCCGTAAGTCTAATTACCAAACGAATGCGCTAGTGATGATTACCAGTAAAATGAAAAGTACCAAGATTGCTGCTGCAGAATTATACCCACCAGTTCCACAACTCATCCGAATCAACCTCCAACTGAGATTTGGTTTGTGTTTCGAGATAGCTTATGACTACTTTCAAATGAATGTTTGGGCGAGAGGACTGATTGTGCTTTTGTCCCGAATTGCAAAAAAATTGGAACCAAACTTTGCAAATTTACGTTATACATCTAAGTCAAAACATACTAACCACCGTAAGGTAAAGCTTGGAGGCGCGAAGAAGTTGTTATTAACTTTAGTGATTGTTGTGGTTCTTATTGTTGCTATTGTGCTAGTTATGTATGGATACCCGGTTTTTGGACGACGGCCTTCCAATGAAAAAGCGTTGAAATTATCACGTTCTCCCCAATTTGTTCAAGGGAAATTTCAAAATCCTGCTCCTGCTATGATGGAGGTGAACTTAAAAACGACATTGGGTATTTTGCGTGATTTTACCAAAAGCGCCCCTAATCGTCGACCGTCCACTCCCTTGGTTATGGATGCACCGCTTCTCCAAAAGGATACTGAAACGAAAGTAACATGGTTTGGCCATTCCGCGTCACTGCTCACAATCGATGGAAAGGCTCTTTTGCTCGATCCTATGTTTGGCCGGGCTCCGTCCCCTTTTCCTTGGTTTGGGAAGGGAAGATATAGCGGCGGGTTGCCTTTTGAAGTTGCGGAACTGCCTGTCATTGACGCCATCGTGTTATCTCATGATCACTATGACCACCTGGATTACGGCACTATTCTGAAAATCAAGCATAAAGTAAATAAATTTTTGGTCCCGCTAGGGGTCGGAGGCCATTTGGAACGCTGGGGTGTGCCACCTGAAAAAATCGCGGAATACGATTGGTGGGATGAGTTCACCTACGATGGGCTGACATTTGCTTGTACGCCAGCGACTCATTTTTCAGGAAGAAGCATGACCGACCGCGGGGCTACGCTCTGGTGTTCCTGGGTAATCAAAGGCGAGCAATCGAATGTGTTTTTCAGCGGAGACAGCGGGTACTCCCCTCATTTTGAGGCGATTGGCCGGAAGTATGGCCCTTTCGATGTTACGTTAATGGAATGCGGCCAATATGATAAACGCTGGGCTGATATTCATATGCTGCCTGAAGAGACTGTACAAGCTCATCAGGATGTGAAAGGAAAGCTGCTCATTCCCATTCACTGGGGAGCTTTCACTTTAGCGCTGCATGATTGGTTCGATCCGGTGGAGCGGGCAGTGAAGGCGGCACATGGAAATCACGTCCGAATCGCAACGCCGAAAATCGGCCAAACCGTGCGTATTCATGCAGATGAAGTACCGAACACTGCTTGGTGGAGGATGCGGGGGTAGTCGCCAGGTTGGTAAGAAACTGGATACTGGGTCTTCAGCATGGTATGATGGGTAGATCTAGACAAGTAATCAGGAGAGAAGAATAATTTATGGTTGAGCAAAAAAGTGAAAGAAAATTTCATTTCCTGGGCGTGCTGTTAGGCGTAGCGGTTGATAATGTGGGGACTTTGGTATCAACCGTTTTATTTGGCAGCCTATACTTTGGAAGTAACCCGGTGAACGAGCAGGATATTAGCACTTTTTATTCAAATGTCATGCTTTTGCTGTTGTTTTTAGTCATTGGCCTTTTCTGGTCGTTTCTTGGCGGGTATGTCGCTGCCAGGGTAGCGAAACGTGCGGAATATTTTAATGCGGCATGTATCGGTGTCATTGGGGCGGCGATCGGGTTCGATTCGATGCTGAGCAATAACGGTATCCCATTATGGTATGAGCTGATTGGCTTCTTCGCGATCGTGCCGGTCTCGCTGTTAGGCGGCTATCTGGCATTGAAGAGGAAAAAGGCGCCATTGAAATGAATATGGTTTTCAAAAGAGACTTGGGTAGGGTTCGTTTACCGAGTCTTTTTTTTTTGGATTTTAGATCAAGAAATAAGTTATACTAGGAAACATGAATTTATTAGTTTGAGAGGAATCCAACCATGCCTAAATATGCAAATGCAAGTGCGGAAGCAACTGAATTTTTGCGCAAAAAAACAGGAAGCAGCCAGCTCGAATGCTACACGTATATTGACCCGGATCAGGCGGAAGACAGTTTTTTCATCGTTAAAACGAGCAACAAAGTCACTCATGTGTCTTTCTCGGAAATAACCTATGAAGCGAGCAGCTATCAAAGTTTACTAGAGGGGCTTTATCGGGCTATCTATGAATAAAGGCGTGACACGTAGAATGGTTATTGCGGGAACGGGCAGCGGTGTAGGCAAAACTACGCTAGCAATCGGAATCATGGCCGCTCTACAAAAACGCGGGCTGGCGGTTCAAGGTTTTAAATGCGGTCCCGACTATATTGATCCGACCTATCATAAAGCCGTGACAGGCAGGCCTTCCCGCAATTTGGATTCATGGATGGTAGGCCGTGAAGGGGTAAAGGAATTGTTTGTTCGCGGCAGCAAAGGCTCCGATATTTCAATTATCGAAGGCGTCATGGGGATGTTTGATGGAAAAGATCCGGCAACCGATGAGGGAAGTACGGCTGACATTGGACGAATTCTCGGTGCTCCTGTCGTTCTCATTGTGAATATTGCGAGCATGGCCAGAAGCGCAGCGGCTATTGTCAAGGGCTTTCAGCAATTTGGGCAAGGTGACAACATCATTGGAGTCCTTGCCAATCGTGCGGGTAGTGAAAGCCATTATAAGATGGTGAAGCAAGCAATCGAGCAGGAATGCGGCATTCCTGTTCTTGGCTGGATGCCGCGTGATGTGAGCATTGAGCTGCCGGAGAGGCATCTGGGGCTTGTCCCATCGATCGAAAGAGGTGAAATGCAGCCCTTCTTGGATCATTTAGCCGATCAGGTATCCGCTTATGTAAACTTGGACCAACTGTTTGAAGTGGCAGCGGCAAAACCGGTTGAATGTCAGCCGCGGCTTTTTTCTGGTGCAAATCCAGGTGCGCGGAAGCGTGTGAGAATTGCGGTAGCCAAAGATGCTGCATTTCACTTTTATTACCCGGAGAACCTTGAACTGTTGGAGGAAGGAGGCGCGCAATGCGTGTTCTTCTCACCACTTGCAGGGGAGGAGGTTCCGTTCGATGCGGATGGCTTATATCTCGGAGGCGGGTTTCCAGAAGAATTTGCTGACCGTCTGGGGGCCGATGAGCGGGTAAAAGCGTCTTTCCGCAATTGCATTGCGGGAGGTCTTCCAACGTTGGCGGAATGCGGCGGCTACATGTATTTAACGGAGCAAATTGTAGATACGACAGGAAATGCTTATAATATGGTAGGAATTGTTCCTGGGAAGGTGACCATGCAAAAGAAGTTAGCGGCATTAGGCTACCGTGAAATTACGGGTACGAATGAAGCCAACTTCTTACTCTCACCCGGGGCAAAAGCACGTGGACATGAGTTTCACTATTCCACTTTTGAACCAGCGGAGGGAGCGGTTATACCGGCTGCGTTTCAATCGAGTGGACGTATGGGGATTCGAACAGATGGATATGCGAGCGGGAGTCTTGTGGCCGGCTACACGCATTTACATTTCGCTTCGAATCCGGGGATTGTAGAAAAATGGATCCGCGCCTGCGAGCAATATAAAAGCGAGAAAAAGCAAAATGGTTGATCAGGATATCCTCCTGACCAACCATTTTCTAGATGCAGCAATTATTTTATGAGAGTTAAAGCTTGATCTGCGATGGATTCTTTGTATCGGTCTAGGCAGTTGCAAAGGTAATCTTTGCGGCAGATCGGGCAAGGTTCTTTCATCAATCTATTCAGGTCGGTCACTCTGCCGATTCCGGTTTCGGAATCTCTTTCAAAGAATAAACGGCATTTGTTCCGGTCTTTCAATGAAACGACCACTTCGAAAAGACCATTTTTTTTATTATCACTAACGATTGTTGCGTCTACTACTTGCGGATCATAAGCCATTAGTAATTCCTCCTACTAGCATGCCCTTATCTTTATTAGCTTGGGCGCGTTAGTATATTATATAAATAAAAAAGATTTTATTCAATAGGAGGCCTTAAGCCGGTGATAATCGATTATTGTGAGCAGGAAATCGTGGAGGGCAAGATGCAGCTCCATATCGGACTGCAGTTCGAGGATGAGCCTGATTCTTTATATGTAGCTGAGTTGGCGGTGGATGATGACGGAGTTGTCACGGAGTGGAAGCTGTTTTTTAACGGATTTGATTGCAAGTATACATTTCGTCCGGACGAAAAAGAAGCATGCATCCGTTATGCAGCTGAACAGGGCATTACGATTACATGAAAAAAGGAATCGTCCCCATGGTGATGGTTCAAATTCCTTGATTTGTGTTTATCCAGCTGTTTGGCTTGCAATTCTTTCAGCGTTGGCGTCTTTTTGGATACGGGATTCAAACCGTTCCAGTGTAAACGATGGATGGCAGGATCAAGCTTACCTTCTCGTAAATGGCGCTGCCGCAGCTTTTGCGCTTGCGATTTGGACATGGGATCTTCCTCTTTTCGTTGTAGAATATTCGTAGTACTTCTTCATTCTAAATATTCATGGGAGCAGTAGCAATGGAAAGTTTTTTTAAAATAAAAATAGATGTGAATCGAAGAGGGTGAGTGATTTGCGTATCAACATTCAATTGGCTGTGGCCGGCGATATGGTGAAGCAAGATGTGTTGGAAATCGCTGAACATAAGCTAGGGGAAATGACAGAGGAAGAAATAGAGAGCGCGATTGAAATCAAGATCAGGACTTGGGTCGACCGCATGATCCAGGTGGAATGGGAAGTTATCGAGGAATAATGGTGAAAAAATAGCTCCGAGTTTGGCATTCTTTCCGCCTCTCGGAGCATTACTATGTGTGTCTATGTATGATTAGTGAACGATATTGCCCACTCCTGTCTTTTGCAAGGCGTGTTCCCAGCTCGGGTAGTAATACAGGGCGTTTTTCATAAGATCAGGATGCAGCTTCTTCACATTTTTCTTGGATAGTGATTCGCCTGTGCTGTGAAGCTGCACAATATGGCCTAGCACTTCCTCTGCGCTCATGTTTAGCTCCATGGATGATTCTCCTTTCCTGAAGAATATAACCTCAATGCTTGCCATTAACTGCGCATATTATACATAGAATTTCATGGCAGAGGGCAAAATAGACGTATCTATAGACGAAAGGAAAGTCGGTGTCTATTTTGAATTGGTCCTCGCTGTCATTGTTTTCTTCTAAGCCGCTGCCGCAGTGCAGAGGGAAAATTAGCGCAGGAGCGATCACGAAAGTACTGCTTCGTGATTTACCCCCTGGACGCATTGTCGTGCTCCGGCATCGTGACCTCGATGAAGTAGCCGCTCAAGAGCTTATCGATAAGAAAGTCAAGGCTGTCATTAATTGCGATCTGACAATGAGCGGCAGGTATCCGACTCTCGGTCCTCTTATGCTGCTTCAAGAACAAATTCCGATTTGGGAAGCTGATACCGCTGTATTCGAGGTTTTCAAGACTAATTCGGAAATTTCTGTTTATGAGGATCGGATCCTAATGGAGGATCAAGTGATTCCTTGCAGCGCTTTTACACGTGAAAAATGGCTTTGCATGCAGCAGCAAGCGAATGAACGGACGACGCAATTGATGGAGCATTTCATTGAGAATACGTTATCTTACGCCATGCGTGAAATGCATGCGGTCATGGAGCCGCTCCCGCAGATTGCTATCCAAACGAATTTGGAAGATAAGCATGTGTTGATTGTTTCCAGAGGAAAAGGGTATAAGAAGGATTTGCTTGCCGCAAAAGCTTATATTGCTGAAGTAAAGCCAGTGCTGATCGGGGTGGATGGCGGGGCGGACGCTCTTCTCGAGTGCGGCTATTTGCCTCATTTAATCGTTGGCGATATGGACAGCGTGACAGATAAGGCGCTCTCTTGCGGCGCTGAAATCGTTGTGCATGCTTATGCAGATGGAACCGCTCCGGGACTATCACGAATCGAAGATTTGGGGCTGTCCGCCCATGTGCTTCCATGTTTTGGTACAAGCGAGGATATGGCGCTGTTGTTTGCCTATGAGAAAGGGTGCGAAGTGTTAGTAACGGTTGGCGCGCGCACGCATATGATTGATTTTCTGGAAAAAGGGAGAGCGGGCATGGGGAGCACGCTCCTGGTCAGAATGAAAGTCGGGGCGCGATTGGTGGACATCAAGAGCATAGGCATCCTATATAAGTCTCGCGGTTGGACGAAAGAGATTAGCTCAACTTTGTTGCTTTCCCTATTTTTTATCGCATTGAGTCTATTCCAATTGCATTGGATCGTGAAGCGGGTCGCCCATGTCGTATGGAAACTCGGAGGTGAAGGATGAAACCTTACATATCCATTATCATTCCTGCTTGGAATGAGGAGGGAAGCATTGAACATACGCTGCGGCACCTGCAGGATCAAGTGGATCTGATGTACAATCCGGGAATGAGAATAGAAATTATCGTGGTGGACGACGGGAGCTGCGATAAAACTTATGAAGCCGCTTGGCCGTGGGCGGACAAGCTGATTAAGCATGATCGCCGCTGCGGGAAAGGGGCGGCCATGCAGTCAGGCGTCGCCGAAGCCAGAGGCGATCTGCTGCTCTTTCTGGACGCCGACCTGCGGGCTACGGCTGGGCGGGCGCTCGTGCTCATCGAGCCGCTGCTGCGGCACGAAGCCGACATGGCGATCGCGAAGCTGCCGCCGCCTCGCACCAAAGCCGGCTTCGGCTTGGTGAAGGGCTTGGCCCGCCGCGGCATCCGCCGACTCAGCGGCTATGAGACCGAAGCTCCCTTGTCCGGCCAGCGCGCTGTGCGCGCGGATCGGCTGCGGGAGCTTGGGGAGCTTCGGCGCGGCTTCGGCGTCGAAGTCGCGCTAACCATCGATGCGGCGCGGCGCGGCCTGCGCATCGTGGAGCTGGACGTGCCAATCACGCACCGGGAAACGGGGCGGGATTGGCACG
>NZ_BILW01000002.1 GCF_004000765.1 Paenibacillus chondroitinus NBRC 15376
CGCTGTAGCGCTGCGCCGCCAGGGACTGCTCGCGCTGCGCTGCAGCGTGCGCGAGCTTGGTTTGCTGCGCGGCGAGGCGCAGCTGCTCCAGCGCGGAGGTTGCCTCCGCGATGAGCTGCGGCACAGCCGCGCCCGGCGCGCGCTGCGCGAACTGCGCGAGCTGCCGCGACTTGTCGGCGGCGAGCTGTGCAAGGCCCTTCAGACGCTCGTGCAGCTGCAGGGCGGTCCGATCCTGCTCTGCAGCAGCACGCTGAAGCTCATCGATCTTCACGGCCAGCTCATCCAGGAAGGGCACGCTTTTCTCGATGCGTGCGCGAAGCTCTTCAGCCAGCCTTTCTTTGGCCAGTAGTTGTTCCAGCTGCTGATCAATCTCTTCCCAAGAAAGCTCAGCATATCTAACCTGCCACTGCTTCAATTGTTCGTTCATTGTTGTTTGGGCAGCTTTCAGTCTAGCTTCCGCCTCAGTTAATAGACTCGCAGCTGCTTGCTGCTGCGCGGCTGCTTGCACAGTTTGTTGTTCAAGCGCACTATATTCTTTGGATAAAACTTGAAAAGACTGTTCGTATTCATCGGCAAGGGAGATGATTGCTCCCCATTCTTTTTCCATTTCCATCCATCGATGTTCCAAGCCGGAGAGTCCAGTTTCTTCATGTAACTCAGCCAAACGGGGAGATACAGCTTGTTCCAGACCTGCTGCCGCTTCCTTCCAGACTTGCCCAACCTCGTGGTCAGCCAGTGGCGATCGTGATGGTTGCGACGCCAATTCAACAGCTTGCTGCATAACAGCTGTCATTCGAATCAAACGCTGTTCATGAGTATATAATCGCTCCTTAACCCGTTGAAGCAGCACTTCCCCTTGTTGAAGCTGCAGCTCGACATCTTCTCCATTTACCAGTTCTGCCGATGGGATGTGCTTGGAAGGATGCTCGGTTGCTCCGCACACTGGACATTGTTCTCCATCCGTTAGCTCACTGGCCAAAATAGCCGCAAGTGCATGACGCTCTTGCCTTTTCCAACGCTGTTTCATCTGCGCCAGCTCATCTTGCAAGGCAGGAATAAAGGCATGGGATAAAACATTCTGCTGCTGCCCCTCCGAGCTGACTTCACTTGAACGTTGGAGCCATCCATGCAGCTTGTCCATCATTGCTTTCCGTTTTCCGGCTAGCTGCAATTGATTTTGCTCGATCGCAGCATGCGAACGCCCTCTCTCTTCGAACGACTTTTGAGCGTCATCCTTTTGCAGCCGGAGCTGTTCAATCGCCTTTTTCTCCTGAAGCGCTTTATGTAACAGCTGAGTAGTCGCCGTATTGGTCTCCACCTGCTTGAGTTGTTCCTTTAGTTCCGTTTGTTTTAAAATCGCTTTTTGCTTCGTCTCATTGCTCTTCTTAAGATCCATTTGCAGCGCTGCTAACGCTGTTTTCACTTCATTTTCTTGCTGCTGGGCAAGGTTCACTTGCTGGTCAACTTGATCCAGCTCCTGCTGAATAACCAGGGCCTGCTGCAATTGGTCTAACCTCAGTAACAGAGGACCTTCCTTCAGCGAAAGCTCTTGCTGAGCTTGTTCATACCGCTCCGTTGCTTGCTGGTACGCTGCCTCAGATGCTTGTTGGTCCACTTTAGCAGACTCCAGCTTCGACTGGCCGCCTGTGACGTCTTTGACAGCTAATTTATGCTGTTCCAGATAAGGTTTAACTTTTTCAGCTTTCTCTGCCTGCCCCAAAAGTAGCTCTTTTTCGCGTATTTGCGGCTCTTGCTCCTGCAGCTTTTGCGCTTCCGATTCAAGCACGGATTGTTCCTGCTGCCAATGATAAATCTGCTTGTGCTCCTCATAACACTTTTCCTGTTCAGTCAAGTGCAGGCGGCTTCTCACTGCTTCATGTTCAGCTTCTTGAAGCCGCTCATTCGCTGCTAGCAGCGCTTGCTCCGAGGCGTCGCCCAAGCCTATCTGTTCGGCCGCAAGCTGTTTCACCAGGCTATCCGTTTCTTTCACTTTGGAGCTTACTTTGGCGCTCAACTGATCCCCGTATTGTTCGAGATGGAAAAGCCTTTGCAGCATTTGCCTGCGATCTTTGCCTGTCAACGTCAGAAACTCGGCGAATTTCCCTTGCGGCAGCACGACGGCTCTCGTAAAATCCTGCATAGACAGACCAAGAATATGCAGCACTTTCTGATTGACTTCACCCGCTTTATCCGCAAGTACGATCGTCTCCTTGTCTTGCAAATGCAGTAATCGGGCGATCGTTCCGTTAATGGACATTTCCGTACCGCGCTTGAATTGCCGCTCAACGCGATAACGTTCTGTGCCCGCTGCATTCGTGAGCTCAAAAGTGAAAGAAACGAACAGCGTCTGCTCTGCATGATTCATGATTGCTTGCGTGCCGCCGCTGGCCCGCTCGACTTTACCGTACAACGATAGCGTGATGGCATCGAGAATGGACGATTTCCCGCTCCCCGTCGGTCCAAAGATACCGAACACACCCGCTCCTAGCAGTTGGTTAAAATCAATCGTTTGCAGTTCTCGATAGCTTTGGAGCCCGGACATTTGCAGCTCAATTGGACGCATATTCAGGTCCTCCTAGTTGTTCCTTTTCCTCCAGCAGCTCCAAGAACAGCCGTATCAGCTCAGGCTCTGGCTGGGCTCCTCCGGTTTGCCGGGAGTAGAAGCGCGTGAAATGCTCCTCCATGGACAGATCCACCTTCGGTGCTGCTGCCCTGACAGCCTCCATCTCCGGATAAATGGGACGAATATGAATGAAACCGTCATACGCTTTGCGCAGCGATTGAATTTGTTCAATCGACATGGCTTCTGTCATGTTGATCTCCAAGTCGATCCATGCGGAAGCATCCCGCTTCTCATCCAGCCATTGGTGAACCTGCCCGATTCCCTCTCTAGCTTTCCAGCTGACGAGCGGGCGTCCAGAGGCGAGAAAAATCTCCTTCGGCTCAGCCGCCTGTCCAGGCTGCAGATCAAGCACCGTTACGGACTTGGCTTGTCCGGCCTCCGAGAAGCTATAAGCAATTGGCGATCCGCAATAGCGGATCGGCGAAGCTGCTTTTACATTCTGCGGTCTGTGCAAATGCCCTAGCGCCACATACTGCGCCCCTGCTGTCAGCGCTGTTGTATCTACGGTATATGCTCCGCCCACTTGAATCGGCCGTTCCGACTCGGTTTCGAGGCCTCCGAGCACATAGAGGTGACTCATAATCAAATTAACCGTTCCCGCTTCAAACCTTGCGGCCTGTTTACGAATAAGCGCCCCTACCCGTTCGGAATACTTACTCCTCAGTGCTTCTTCCTCCGCTACATCCGAGAGCAGCTCTTTAAGACGCGACTCCGATGGATACGGCAATGCAATAAGACGAGCAAGCTCGCCCGTTCGAGCGATTCCTATCGATTGAATCTCAGGCACAGGCAAACCGATCAATGTTATGTTTTGTTTTCCCGCAAGCGGTGCTGCAGCAGCGACGCGATCCGGATGGTCATGGTTGCCTGCGATGATGGCTACATGACGTTTTCCGCCATCGGCGAGACGGGCCATACTATCATAAAAAAGCTGTTCCGCAGCTGCCGGAGGATTGACACTGTCATACACGTCGCCGGCGATTAAGACCAAGTCAATCTCTTGGTCTTGTACGATACCTACCAGCTCGTCTACAAATGCGGACTGCTCCTCCAGACGGCTTCGCCCTTCCAACGTTCGGCCAAAATGCCAGTCACCCGTGTGTAAAATTCGCATACCTCATCCTCCACCTTACATTTCGAGCAGCTTTGCTCCATCAAAGAAATACAGAAACTTGCCGTTTACCGGACGTTTCCAAATATGTTCCACGGCACGTGTGTAGAGAGAAATTTGCTGCTCATACCGCAGTTTCAGCTCCGCATCGCTGCTGCCTTTCACTGCATCCGTTTTATAATCAACCAGAACCAGACCCAGCTCATCCTCGAATAAACAATCGATGACGCCTTGAATCAGTACCGTTTCACCGCTCGTGGAACGGTTCGTTCCCGTGTAAACCTCGTCTGCCTGCAGCCCATAGCTGAAAGGCACCTCGCGTTGTACATTCCTGGCCTGAAGCATCCGTTGTCCAACTCCGGTCTCGAAGAATCGCAAAACTATCGGAATATCCACCACTTCACTTTGCTCAGCGGTCAACGTTTGCTTCGCTAGCATGTCTTGCAGTGTCCCCCGAATGCTTGCTTCCGTCGGTGCTTCCTGCAGGGAGAGATTTTGCATGACGGCGTGAACGACCGTTCCTTTTTCCGCTGCTGACAGCTTCTTCTCTTCCATAAATTTAGGCCTGCGCCAAATCATCGACCTTCCGTTCCCGGAAGTCGGTGCCGCAGCTCCAGGAGCTATGACTTCAGTTGCAACCGGCATTTCCATCTCATCCGAGATTCGATTTAGTTCCGACAACCGCTTCATTTCGGAAACCGTCGTCTTCGCAAAAAGTTTAGGAGCTTCCGGGAACGAATACGACCATGACAGCCGGTCATCCAGCCACTCCTGCCATTCCCCCGATGTCGTTACGGTCTCAATCCTGCGAATACTGTCCATCCTGTCTCCGTCAGGGGCCAAATTATGTTCTTCCAACACCTCATCCGCCAGCAGACTTTCAGGCTTAATAACCTTCAGCTTCCATGCCGAAGGATCATCCAATAATCGTACCCCTGATGAAGCTTCGCTAATGCCCAAACGCTCCCTCCAGAGACCGGCGTGAGGATGCCGCAGCAGCGCTGGACCTACCCAATCCAGATAACTTTTGGCTTTCGCCAGTTCAAAATCGGGCAAATACCATTCCGTTCTGGACAGATGTCTGCCCCATCCGCGCAAGAGCTTATCCAATGATTTGACAGTCCCCAGCAAATAAAGCTTCTCTCTGGCTCTTGTCAATGCTACGTAGAGCACCCGCATTTCTTCCGCAAGCAGCTCCAGTTTCATCCTTCTTTTAATCGCAAGAGAAGGCAAGGTTGGATAGCTCACACGCAATGTCGTGTCTACAAAACGCGGGCCGAACCCAAGCTCTTTATGCAAAAGAAACGAATCATTCAGATCCCGCTGGTTAAACATTTTGGCCATCCCCGCCACGAAAACAACAGGGAATTCCAGCCCTTTACTTTTATGAATCGACATGATCCTTACAACGTCTTCCTGTTCTCCGAGCGCACGCGCTGTGCCCAGATCCCCGCCGCTTTCTTTCATTCTTTCAATAAAACGAAGGAATCGGAACAACCCGCGCAAGGATGTGCTTTCATATTGTCTGGCACGATCGTACAACGCCCTTAAATTAGCCTGCCTTTGCACGCCACCCGGCAAACCGCCTGCGAAATCGTAGTAGCCTGTTTGTCTATAAATATGCCAGATTAAATCCGCCAAAGAGCCTTGTCTCGCCTCGGTCCGCCACGTTTCCAGCAGCTCCAGGAAGTAGTTCAGCTTTTGCAGCAAAACCTCATTTTCTTCGGTTTTCTCGCTCCCAGCGGCCTGCAGCACAGAGTCGTAGAAGGGTACCGATTTATCTGCGATGCGAATCTGTGCCAAATCTTCGGCCGTTAACTGCACCACCGGTGACCGCAGTACAGCCGCAAGCGGTACATCCTGATACGGATTATCGATGACTTTCAAAAGGGATAACATAACTTCCACTTCTGTTGCGGAAAAATAGCCTGTACTTAGCTCTGCGTAAGCAGGTATGCCCATCTTTTTGAGTTCTTCGATGAGAATAGGCGACCACATCTGCGTGGCGCGCAGCAGGATGACGATATCCCGGTACGTGACAGGGCGGTCACCGCCGGTTCTTTTATCAAATACTTGAAAAGCTTCCTCGCCTCCGGTACCCATCAGCCCCTGAATTTGGCGGGCAATGGTTCGCGCTTCCAATTGCGCGGTTTCCAGCTCCTGCGCTTCCAAAACAGGATCAACAGCAGCACCTTCGGGTGAAGCTTCGGCAGTTATCTCTTCACTTTCTTCCAAATCAGCCGAATAGGATTCACTCGGGTCTGGCGCATCTGTTCCTCGATCAATGATCAGCATCTCAACGGAACAATCCGAGGCAGATGGCGGATAACCCGCTCCATACACGAGCTCAGCGCGCTCATCATAAGCGACTTCGCCTACGGTTTCGTTCATCATTTGTTTAAAAATAAAATTGACCGCGTCCACGACTTCGATACGGCTGCGGAAGTTACGCGCCAAATCAATTCTGCCGCCTGCGGACGATCCTTCCGGAAACTCATCCTTTTTGGAGCGGTAAGCTTTATATTTTTCAAGGAAGAGGCCCGGCTCCGCAAGCCGGAATCGGTAAATACTTTGTTTTACATCGCCAACCATGAATCGATTTCCAGGGTTAGCGTTCGAAATTAATTCCACAATCGCTTCCTGTACACGATTCGTATCCTGATATTCGTCGAGCAGCACTTCAGCGAATTGCTTCCGATATGCCTGTGCAGCCTCAGATGGAACCAATTCACCCGGAATAGAGCCAGGCGCACTTAAAATTTGTAAGCAGTAATGTTCCAAATCGGCAAAATCGATCAAGCCTTTCGCTTGTTTACCTGCCTGATAACGATGCCCGAAATCCGCAACCAGATCTACTAACGTATGCAAAAGTGGCGCCATGTCGGCAATCTCCTGATGGAATTGCTCCGGGGTTCGGCCGAACAGCTCCTCTTGCATTTTGTTAATTTGCTCTTTGACTTTATTGCGAAGCTCTTTCACTTCTTCCTGCATCGCTTTATCGTAGTCGTCGCCTTTGCAAGCTTTGAGCTTGCCAAACTCGACGGTTTGAAAACCCATATACAGTACGGACCACGGATAAGTTGTCGTTTCCAGCAGGTTATTTACGAGCAGTAAATCTTCTCGCAAGTTGTCCAAATAAGGAGCTGGCCCGCCTGGCGAATCGGCGATCTCTATCGCCTGCCGCAATAAGTCGGCGGCTCCTTCCAATTCCAAAACGAGGTCGCGAATCAGACTTTGCTCCCAAATCCCGTAGTCCGCCGGCGCTGACGCAGCGGCAACATACGGCAGCGCCTCCTGTATAACGGCGGCCGCCTCATCCGGCACCTCCTGCGGCGCAGGCTCCGGCGCTCCAAACATCGAAGCCGTCGCTCTGAGCCAATGCTCCGGCCACGGGTGACTGCGCGACACATCATACAGCTTCTGGATAAGCTGCATGATCGCGTCGTCGTTCCGCTCGCCGCTAAACGAATCGACCAGCCGCCAGAAGGCGCTGTTCTCTCCGCTTGCGGCGTAATATTCCTCAAGCATCTCGCCAAGCAGATCTTGGCGCATCAGTTCCGCTTCCGTCTCATTCGCAATCCGGAACCCGGGATCAAGACGAATGAGGCTGAAGTAACGCTGCACAACTTCCAAGCAGAAGGAGTGGAGCGTTGTAATCGAGGCGCGCCCCATCAGCGCGATCTGCTTGCGCAAATGCTGCGAGTGCGGCTGCTTCATCAGCTCTTTCTCCAGCGCTTCGCGTATGCGATGTTTCATCTCCGAGGCCGCCGCTTTGGTGAAGGTTGCGACCAGCAGCCTGTCTACATCGATGGGCTCCCACTCATCGGAAATTCGCCGGATAATTCGCTCCACGAGTACGGCGGTTTTGCCTGATCCGGCCGCAGCGGCAACGAGCATATTTTGACCTTTGAGCGTAATCGCGTCCCACTGATCGTCCGTCCACGTACTGCCGGGAGGCTTGGGCTGTTGTTGTTTATTCACTTCGTTGCACTCCTTTCCGTCTTCATCACGGGCTAACATTTTGCTCCAATTCGGACCAGAGCTGGTCTTTCCCCCGCTGTCTCAAAACGTGAATTTCATTGCCTTCAAACAACGGATCAAACTGACAAATTGATTTATAAGAGCAGTGCAAGCAGGCAGTTTTTTTGCCAAGCCGATAAGGAGCAATGTCGACATGACCATCAGTAATGCTCGTTCCGATTCCTTTTACCTGCTTGCGCACATATTTCCTGAGCGTGTCCCACTGTTCATCCGTAGCAACGGAGGAGCTTGAATAGAAGCTTCCATCCTTTTTCAAAGCAACTGGAATTAATTGCGAGTGCCCTGCGCTTTTTAACAGCTCACGATCCATCAATCCAGCAACTTCAGGATCTGCCGTGATCAAACCTTTCATTTTAAAACGTTTCCGAAGTTCTTTCTCCACGGCTGCAGGATCCAGCGCATTTTTTTGCTGCAGCATCGGGTTATGCACATGGAAATAAAGCACGCCCGCCGGCTTCGCCGCAATACCCAGCCAACGTTCCGCATGTGTAATAATGACATCCAAGTAGGTGAGCATTTGTAAGGACAGTCCATAATACACTTCGGATAACTGCAAGGAAGTTGAGCTTGATTTGTAATCAATGACTCGCAGTAATACGCCCTGCTCGCCATCCGCACGGTCCACCCGGTCGATACGTCCAATGATTTCCATCGTACAGCCATTCTCTAAATCAAAGGTTAAAGGCGGCAGTTCTTTGCCCGGTCCGAAGTCGATTTCCAGACCTAGCGGTTCAAACTGACCTTGTTTCGCATGTTCACCTAGAACAACAGCCGCTCTGCCCACAACTTGCTTTAATTTTCTCGCGATATAGGCATATCTGCTGGAACTGAGCAAAATTTCCCCTTGCAGTCTCGGGGCAAGCTCGTCCACAACCTGTGCGGAACGCTCCATACACTCCTCTGCGGACAGCGATCCCCAATCCAGTTGATCCTGCTGCAATCTTTGGACAAATTGGTTTAATGCCGCATGAAACAATTGCCCGATGTCCGGGGCATCCAGCCGGTAAACGCGTCTTTCCTGCAATCTCAAGCCGTGAGATACGAAGTGGGAAAAGGGACATGCCACATATTTCTCCATGCGTGACACACTCGCCCGCAGATTTTGACCGTATAGCAGCTTGCTCGTTCGGGAAGATATTTTGTTCTCTTTATTCGTATAGCCCAGCGCCTGAACGACGGATTGCAGCTTCATCTGCCACTCGGGTTTATCTGCATACCAGTTGTAGGTCTCCCACCATAAATCCGCCATGCGGCCGCCAAGCATCCAGTGCTTCATGCGCACAGCCAAATAGGAGATCGCCTGATTCGGATGCGCCATATAGGCAGCTTGCTCATCTTCCGAGGATTCAGCAGCCGGTTCAGCGAGCAACAGCGGGGTTTCAGTTCCGGGAAATAATTGGCGCATTTGTTTGATCAGCTCGGATGGCAGCAGAGATTTGCCCTCTTCATCTGCCAGCGGATAGCTCATCCACAGTCTTTTACCCGGGACGGTTAACGACGTATAGACGATAAATTGCTCATCCAACAGCTTGCGTCTGCTTCCATCCGCCATCGGAAGGCCGGATTCCATCAGAACGCTCCGTTCCGCTTCCGTCAGAACCCCTTTTTCCGGCATTTGGGCAGGGATTACGCCATCGTTCACACCCAATATGTAAGCATAACGAATACCGCTTGAACGGGTACGATCCATGCTTCCGATCAATAATTGGTCCATGGAAGGCGGCACTAACCCTAGCTTCATGCTTTCCATGCCCGTCTCCACGAGGCTGTTAAAAATCTCAAGAGACAGCTCATCGTCCCCCATCGTCTCCACAAGCTGATCCAGCATCTCCATGACACTGTTCCACATTTGGCCATGCTCACGGGCTTTCTCCGGCTTGCCTTCCTGAATCGCTTGCTGACTCCAGGCTTCCAATTTGTCGGGAGCCTGAACGGCAATGAGAAGTTCATATAGAGCCTCAACTTGCGCTTTCACTGACCCGGCTTGCTGCAGACGTTTGGCAAAAGCAAGAAGCGGCCTAACCACCCACTCTTTGCTTCTATTCAAAGCGGCTAATTCAGCCGTTTGCTCTTGTACACCTTCATCGGCTTCTTCCAGATTGGCCCGGAACTTGTAGCTCCATGGCTTACCATCCGTCCACCTGTAGCCTTGAATACCGAAAGCCAGCACATAGTTTTCCAGCTTATCCAACTCGGTTCGCTGATCAGCCGCCTCGCTCGGCAGCAGCAAATCCGTTTTGACGCAGCGGAATACGGCGTCGTAATGCCAATTGTGTTGGACCACTTCCAACGCCGAACGAATAAATTCAACCAACGGGTGATGCAGAACGGTTCTCTTTTGATCAAAAAAGTGCGGAATTTCGTAGTCGGTCAGTACCGCTTTTAATAAATCCTGATAACCTTCCATATTTCGAACCATGACGGCAATTTCACGCCAACGTACGCCATGCTCACGAACCAACTGCAGCATATCCCTGACTGCGCCTTCTACTTCAGCACGACGGTGGACAGCTTCTGCAATTACGAGCTGATCGCTGATTTTCTCATGCGCTGCCGGTTTATAACGCTGAGCTCCACCGCCAATCCGACGGTCGAAGTTGCGCTCCAAATATCCGAGTAACGGACTATCGTCATAACGTGGCGAGCGATCCGGCGCAAGTAGATGAACCTCGGCTGACGGCAGTCCAAGCTGCCAAATAAGCTCCTGCAGCCGAACCATCGTCATTGCCGTAGGGTGAAATAGATCCAACTCATCCGGCGCATCCCCGGCTTGCAGCTCCCGATCGAGGCACAGCGTAATCGTCACCTGCTTGCAAGTCGAAAATAACGCGCCAAGCACGGCAAACTCCTGCGGCGTAAAACCGTGAAAACCATCGATCCAAACCGAAGCGGACCGCAAATAAGCGGAATTCGGAATCTGCTCCGCCAGCAGAGTTAAATAATCCTCACCGTCCAAATATTGACGGGACAGCTCGGATTCGAATTGGCGGTAAATCAGCTGAATGTCATGCATTTTATCTCGCAGCAAACCGCTCTCCCCAAGCACGGAAGCCCGTTTCTGCTCATGCTCTTCGAGCTGCTTAGCCGTTACACAATACCTTTTCATCTCCGTAAAAAGCTGGTTTAACCGATCTACAAAACCCATTTGCTCAGCCGAGTGGCCAAATAAGCGGAGTTTTTCTTTCTGTTTATGTAAAATGCTTGTAAGCAGCAATTTTTTACCCATATCATCAATCGGCAGTCTCGCTGTACCGCCCTCTTCTTGCATGACACGCCATGCCAACCGGTGAAAACTTAACACTTGGGCGCGAATCATTCCCCGAATGCCGGGATCGGACACAATGGCATGCTCAGCCTGAAAGGTCGCCTGCTCCGGCACTAATAGCACGAGCGGGTCACCCTCCGGCTCTACCGCCAACTGCTGTTTCATTTCTATCAAACAACGTTCACTTTTTCCGCTGCCGGCTCTGCCGATCACGAAACGAATAGACATACAGGGCCTCCTTCAAGCTGATTTCAAAAGATATCAATCTTATCTATTCTATCATACTTTTGGTAGAAAAGAGGCGTGGCAGATGATGGGCTTAAGATGGTATAACAAAAAAACCTATCCTCCTTGGCTTGAAAATTCATGACAAGGGAGAAAGGCTTTTATTTATAAGTCTTCAGTTGGTTAGACATGATTTTGCAGCGACGGCGGCAATTCGCCGATATAAACGGATTGTGGCCGAAAAATACGATTACAACTCGTTTGCTCCATTAAGTGAGCCGTCCACCCTACCATTCTGCTCAGCGTGAAACTAGGTGTGAAGAGAGATGTCGGAAGCGCAATAGCCCGCATCACGGCTGCAGCATAAAATTCTACGTTCACGTACAATTTCCGGCCAGGTTTATATTCATTTAGCAGCTCGACAGCTACCTTTTCTACGTGGATGGCCAAATCGAACCATGGATCCTCAGCAGCTAACTCGGTCATGAGCTGGCGAAGCGCTTCCGCTCTGGGATCGTTTGTTTTGTAAATGCGGTGACCAAAGCCCATGAGTTTTCGACCAGCCTTCAGCTCATCACGCAGCCATGCCTCCGCCTGCTCTTTGTCTCCAATCGCATCAAGCATATGAAGCACTTCCGATGGCGCTCCTCCGTGCAAGGGTCCTTTCATTGCGCCTATTGAAGCGCAGAGCGCAGAAGCAAGATCAGATTGTGTGGATAACACAACACGTCCGGCAAAGGTGGAAGCGTTCATCCCATGCTCCATAGCTAAAATCAAATAAGCTGTTAGCACCTTCACATGAACCTGCTGCGGCACGGAACCAGTCAGCATGTACAAATAGTTGGCCACATGATCTAACTGCGGGTCAGGCTCGATGGGCAATAGCCCTTGCGACCTCCGATAGTGGTAAGCAATGATCGTTGGGAGCATGAGAGTATTCGTAAGAATCTGCTCAAAATGCAGCGGCCATTCAGCCTCCCGATGGACGATTGTACCTAGAACTGAGGTAGCTGTGCGAAGCACGCTCATCATTTCACTTTCCTTGGGGAGCAAATCCAATACCGCCTTTAGTTCAGCAGGGATGCTGCGTTGTTCCGCCCATCTCTTTTTGAACTCGTTGAGTATGTCCGTGGAAGGAAGCTCACCATGCCACAATAAATAGGCGACTTCCTCAAAACTGTTGTGCAGCGCGAGCTCCTTCGCTTCGTATCCGCGATACACAAGAACGCCATTCTGACCATCAACCATGGACAATTCTGTTTCTGCCGCTATAATGCCGTCCAAACCGGTTACGGATGCCATCTCGTCATTTTCCTTTCGCTGTGAAGTTTGAAATCGCTTTTCTTCATCATATTCGGAAATGAGATGTTCATCCAATTCGCGTTTTCTTTCGTTATGATAAATGAAATCTTTCACTTAAAGTTGAGTGATTATATTCATTTATGTTGAAAATAGTGCTGACCTTTGATTCGCTGGATAAAATCCAACGAACACAGTGATTTAGCAGCTCAATTATTGATCTCACTGGATAAAATCCAATGAGATCGGTTAATCGTGGTGTTGTAGCGCCAGACGATGCCATTACGTTGGATTTTGTCCAAGGAAATGAGCAATTTCGAGTTACTTTTGGCGTTTTCATTGGATTTCATCCATTGAAATCCGTTTTTTCAAGTGAATAACGGACCCTAGTTCCCTGTAAGCCCATCTAGCCAAAAAAAGCGAGGCCACATTGGCCCCGCTCCACTCAGCTTATTTGCTTCGCACCTCAAAAATCGCGAACTTCAAGTAATGTCCTTCATCCACGCCGAGAATACGCGGATGATCCATGCCTGCTCCGCGGAATTCAACTAAACGCAGGATTTTGCCTGCATCCGTCGCCGCCGCATGAATCGTCTCCAGGAAAAGCTCCGGATGCATGTGGTACGAGCAGCTCGCCGTCACAAGGTACCCGCCTTCATTCACAAGCTTCATGCCGTGCAGGTTAATATCCTTGTAGCCGCGGCATGCGCCTTCAACTGCGCTTTTCGTTTTGGCAAAAGCAGGCGGATCCAGAATGACAACGTCCCAAGTCCTGCCGCCTTCAGCAACCGGCTTGGATGTATCGATCTTCTTCCCTTGTCCGCCGCTGCCGGCGTTGGCGCGCACTTTCCGTTCATCCAAGCCTTTGACTTGGGTCCGCAAGTATTCAAATGCATCTGCAACTACGAACTCGACACGGTCTTCGAAGCCGTTCAACCCGACATTCGTTCTCGCGCTCTCAATGGCATGCTCGGAAATGTCCAGGCAGGTCACTTTTTTCGCGCCGAATTTACAAGCATTGAGGGTAAAGCTGCCGGTATGAGAGAAGCACTCCAGTACGGAAGCACCATCCCAGTAAGGGAATGTCACGACTTTGCCGTTCGCATTAACTGGTAGTGTTTGCATGGCTCCCTCATGTTCGACTTCACGAAGCTCAATACCGCTGCGATAACCCCAACCTGTCATCAATGGAGCAATAGCTGCACGATTTTCTCTTTGGTCGAAGAAATAACCGGTTTTTTGGCCTTCTTCGATGTCTACCCGAATGCGCAGACCATTTTCAAGAATGTCCACATGTTTGGGACACTCACCATATAACAGGCCTTTGGTTTGTTCCAATCCTTCCAACTCACGTATCGACACGTCGCTGCGCTCATAGATCCCTGCAGGCTTTACAACCTGAACGAGTGCAGCAACAATTTGCTCACGGCAGCGATCCATCCCCAAGGTAAGAATCTGCACAACGAGCGTATCTTCGAATTTATCTACAATAAGCCCTGGTAAAAAGTCCGCTTCACCATAGACCAACCGGTAAGATTTCGCCTCTTTTACGAAGCGGCTGCGATGCTGCAAGCAGCGTGTGAACCGTTCTACAAAAAAGTCTGTCGTCATGGCTTCAAGCGGCTTGTAAGATACAATTCGGACCGTAATTTGCGAAGCTTCATTGTAATAACCCGTCGCTAAATACTGGCCCAGATGTGTTTGCACCGGAACAAGCTGTCCTGGCACAACTTCTCCGTCTACACGCTCAATTTCACTTTTGTACACCCATGGGTGACCTTGCTCTAAACGAGGTTTACGTTTCTTATGTAAAAATACTGCTGCCATATATCCTTTAGCCGTCCTTTGTGTGATGCCGTTCCGTCTCTTTGGTGCTTGTCATGCTTGTCTGTACGGTCACATATATTGAGTGATAATGAAAAGTTCATTTGCGAGGGAGAATGCTATGATGATAAATACCATTATCCTACCCGTGGTTGCAGGGTTAGTTTTATTTCTCTTCGGCATGAAGCTCATGGAAACAGCGCTTCAACGGTGGGCCGGCCCCCGCCTCCAGCTGTGGCTGGAGCGGTTTACCCGAACGCCGGTGCGCGGCCTCGTCACCGGCACCGTGCTCACGGCGGCGCTGCAAAGCAGCACCGCCATTACGGTCATCGCCATCGGCCTTGTCGGCGCCGGCGTCCTAACCTTCCCGAGAACGCTCGGCGTCATTCTCGGCACCAACATCGGCACTTGCCTCACCACCGAGCTGATCGGACTCAGCCTCGGGGGGATCGGTGTGCCGATCCTGCTTGTGAGCGCCGCCATCTGGATGGCGAGCTGGCTGGCCGGCCCCTTGCCGCCATCAACGGCGCAAGGGCAAGAACCAGCCGCCCCTGCCGGCGGGCGCGAATGGCTGCGCAGCGTCCGCTACGGATCGCTGGCGGTGGCGGGCTTTTCTCTCGTGCTGCTCGGCATCGAGATCATGCAAACCATCGGGCCTGCGCTGCAGTCCCGGGGGCTCTTCGCTTGGTTTGTCACCGAAGCCAAGCAAAGCTTGCTGTGGGGCATTATCGCCGGCGCGGCCGTTACGGCTCTGGTGCACAGCAGCGCAGCGGTTATCGCGATGGCCATGGGCCTCGCCGCGATCCAGGGCATCCCCGTCGAGCTGGGCATTGCCATCACAATTGGCGCCAATGTCGGCACCTGTGTGACGGCACTGATCGCCGGGATGAGCTCCTCACGCGCCGGGCGATACGTCGCCTGGTCGCACATCCTGCTCAACGTCGGAGGAGCGATCCTCTTTTACCCCTTCATCCATCAGCTTGTCAGTCTTTCGGCTCATCTCGCAGATGACGCATCGTCGCAAATCGCTCGTTCACAAACGATTTTCAATGTCGTCTGTTCGCTGATCGCCTTACCTTTTTGCTATCTTAATATGTGGAAGCGCCTTGAGTTCCGTTCACAATAGCTACGCCTGAGCTAGTACCCAAACGAGTTGCTCCGGCTTCAATCATCGCAACCGCTGCTTGCAGATCTCTTACGCCGCCCGATGCTTTGACGCCAATCGTATCCGATACGTTTGCGCGCATAAGACGTACATCTTCTACTGTCGCACCGCCTGGACCAAACCCTGTGGATGTTTTGACAAAGTGAGCGCCAGCTTCTTCCGAAAGCTTGCAAGCCATTATTTTTTGCTCATCGTTCAAAAAGCCGGTTTCCATAATCACTTTAACAATCGCTTTGCCTTTGACTGCATCGACGACTTGCTTAATATCCGAACGAACGGCATCATATTGACCTTCCAGAAGCAGACCGATCGGAAGCACGGTATCGATTTCAGCGGCACCTTGTTCAACTGCCTTCGCAGCTTCATAAGCTTTCACTTCACTCAAGCTTGCTCCAAGCGGGAACCCAACAACTGCTGCAACTTTCACGCCAGTACCTTCCAGCGCCTTGCTAGCTATTCCAACAAACTGTGAGTTCACGCACACGCTGAAAAATTGATGCTCAGCCGCCTCTTCGCATAGTTTGTGGATAGCCGCTGTACTTGCATCTGGTTTCAAAAGGGTATGATCGATATATTTGGCAATTTCTTTGGCATGTAAAGTCATTAGATCCACCTCATCCTCATTTTTCGTCCAGCCTCGCTGCTAATAGAGAAAACCTCTATCGCGGCCAACTCAGGAAGCGACCGCGCTTAGAGGTACATGTTAACGTCTAAAGATTTGGCTTACAAATTTACAACAGCTGCTGTTTCTAGCACTCGTACCAATTGGCCTTTGCTTTCATTCACGCCCGCTTCCGTCACTTTCACACGGCAAACTTGGCCGATCATGTCTTCTGAACCTTGGAAAACAAGCTGAACATAGTTATCCGAGTAGCCCATGTACAAACCGCTGTCAGGTGCGCCTTTGTAAGCACGTTCCGGAATTACTTCCAGTACTTGACCTACAAACTGCTGCGCATAAGCAAGCTGCATTTTCTCAGAAAGATCGATCAGCTCGTGAACGCGCGTATTTTTGATTTCCTCATCCACTTGATCTTCCATTCGCGCCGCTGGTGTTCCAGTCCGCTTGGAATAAGGGAAGACGTGCATCTCGGAGAATTTCATGCGTTCCATGAATTCTACGCCGTTACGGAACATTTCTTCGGTTTCACCGGGGAAGCCCACAATCACGTCCGTCGTAATGGCAACGTCCGGCATAATCTCATGCAGGCGCTCAATTTTGCTGGCGAATTCAGCTGTCGTATATTTTCTGCGCATGCGAGCTAATACACGGTCATCTCCAGCTTGCAAAGGAATATGCAGATGACGGCACATTTTGTCCGAGGATTTCAGAACCTCAATGACTTCGTCTGTAATTTGGCTTGCTTCGATGGAAGAAATCCGAATACGTTTCAGGCCTTCGACTTTGTCCAAATCCCAAAGCAATTTAGCCAAGCTGTAATCCTCAATATCTTCGCCATATCCGCCGGTATGAATACCCGTCAGGACAATTTCCTGATAGCCTGCAGCCACTAATTGCTCCGCTTGCGCAATAACGCTTTGTGGCTCACGGCTGCGCATTAGCCCGCGCGACCATGGAATGATACAAAATGTACAGAAATTGTTGCAGCCCTCTTGAATTTTCAGAAAAGCTCTTGTCCGATCAGCAAAATCAGGCACATCCAGTTCTTCAAACTGACGTGTTTTCATGATGTTGCGAACCGCATTAATCGGTTGGCGATCCGTTTCAAATTGCTTCACAATCGGAATAATTTTGTCCCGGTCCTGTGTACCGATAACCATATCGACACCCGGAATCGCCATGATCTCAGCCGGGGAAGTTTGCGCATAACAGCCTGTTACGGCAACTATCGCCTCCGGATTGCGACGAATCGCACGGCGAATCATTTGGCGGCTCTTTTTATCCCCCGTGTTCGTTACCGTACAAGTATTGATCACGTAAACGTCTGCCGTTTGCTCGAAATCAACCTGTTCATATCCCTCATTTTTGAAAAGCTGCCATATGGCCTCTGTATCATAGAAATTAACTTTACAACCTAATGTATGAAACGCTACCGTTGCCATAACGCTTATCCTCCCATCTCTCCGGTTTCATAGAAAAGACACGTAAGACCTACCATCGCAGCAGTCTCCGTGCGTAAAATACGAGCCCCTAGGGATACGGATCGGAAGCCTGCCTCTTCGGCCTGCCTGATTTCTTGTTCCGTAAATCCGCCTTCCGGCCCCACTGCAATAACGACTTTGCTTCCTTGTCCCAATTTACCCGCGGCGAGCGCTTCCTGGATGGCTGGCTTCAATTGCTGGCCATCTTCTTTTTCATAGCAGATCCACGCAGCATCCGCTTCTTTGGCTTGCTGAAGCAGCTGCTTCCACGAATAAACGGCTTCTACCTGCGGCACACGATTGCGATGTGCTTGCTCAGCGGCTTCTTTGGCAATCTTCTGCCAACGTTCCGTCCGCTTCGCTTCCTTCTTGGCGTCGTATTGCACAATCGTACGCTCCGATAAAAAAGGAAGAAACCGGGCTGCCCCGATCTCGGTCCCTTTTTGAATGATCGTTTCCATCTTATCGCCTTTGGGCAGGCTCTGCGCAATCCAGACTTGAACCGCCGACTCAGCGTCCATCGGCAGTTCTTCCACGATTTCCGCGGTTACCAGCCCTTTGTCTAACTGAGAAATCCGTACGAGCACTTCGCGATCCAAGCCATTGCTGCAAATCACCTTGTCGCCGATGTCTGCCCGCATCACGCGCATCAGATGATGTGCGTCGTCTCCCTCAATGGTGACAGTCTGATTGTCAAGGTGAAACTGCTCGGGCGGGAGAAAATAACGCTGCATAGTCCAAGCCTCTCTATCTTCGTTCATTTCCATGTCAATTGGATTCCTAGGTCAATCTTCCACTCACCATCATACCCTTTTTGAACCAGAAAAGCTACAAAGGGATGAAACTGGCAGCTACAAACCAAGAATGAACGCAATTGGCTTGGAAAATAGCTCTATGATATTATTCCCTAATCCTAAATAAGGATCTAATGTCACCTGGCGCAGCGGTCGAACGAATACAACAAGCAGGAAAATGACCGATGCCCACTGCTCAAACTTTTGTAAAGACTCCGTGTATCTCAAATCCACGAGATCTTGAATGATACGGTACCCATCGAGCGGCGGAATTGGAATGAGGTTGAACAAGAACAAAGTCAGATTCGTGCTCACCATTAATTTTAAAAAGATTAGAATTGCACTGGCGCTTCCCGTTGACATGCCTTCGAGCCAGCCGTATTTCTGGAAGAGCACAAATACAAATAAACTGATAAATGCAAGAATCAAGTTGCTTATCGGCCCTGCGGCGGTAACGATAATCCCCATTAAACGGGGGCTTTTGAAATTCCCGCGGTTGACAGGGACCGGTTTCGCCCAACCGAACCCGGCAATGAGCAGCATAATGGTCCCGAAAAGATCCAAATGCACCATCGGATTCAAGGAAACCCTGCCGAATTGATAAGCCGTAGAATCTCCTAATTTATAAGCGCTATACGCATGTGCGAATTCATGAATCGTAAATGAAAGCACGAGGACCAGAATAACGAAAGGCAGCGTACTCCAGTCATAAAACAATAATCCTCCCATGGATGAACACCTACAGCTTTCTAGCTACGATTACAACCCAATTCGAATCATAGTTTTTCTCTACAATTGTAAATTTGGCAGCAACCAGCGCTTTTTCGACGAGCTCTTCCTTAGCGGTAATAATACCGGACGTTATGTAATAGCCACCTTGCTGCAGAACTTCATAAACATCATCAACGAAAGTAACAATAACCTCTGCCAAAATGTTAGCAACAACGAGTTGCACTGGAATCGTGACGCCAAGCTTGCTAGCGCCTTCTGTTTCGCTTTCTTTCAGAACACCAAGCAAATCACTCAATTTTACCGTAATGTTAGATTCGAGCCCATTCTGTTTCGTATTATCCTCAGCACTGGTAACAGCAACAGGATCTAAATCCACGGCTAAAACATGCTTGGCTCCGAGTTTGGCAGCTGCAACGGACAAAATGCCGGAACCCGTTCCAACATCAATGACATCATCCCCTGGCTGAAGCACCTTCTCCAGCGTTTTCAAGCATAGTGACGTTGTCGCATGTGTGCCTGTTCCGAACGCCATGCCAGGATCAAGCTCCAGAATCAGTTCACCAGGTGAAGCTGTATACTCTTCCCATGTCGGTTTAATCGTTAGACGGTCCGTGATGCGAATCGGTTTGAAATATTGCTTCCATGCGTGCGCCCAATCCTCGTCATCCACTTCTCTAAGTTCATAAGTTGGATTGCCCGTATCAATGTCGAATTCGCTCAGTTGTTCGACCGAAGCCTTTAAATTCGCCATCACCGGCTCCATGTCCGTCCCATGGTAGAAATAGCCTTTGATCACAGCTCTTCCTTCGGGAATGTCGTTAAAAGGCGTTTCATACAGTTGGCCAAATGACGTATCCCGTTCTTTGTTTAATGTCCCTGACTCTTCAATAGAGACGCCCCCAGCGCCTAATTCATGAACAAAGTTCGTAATCATTTCTATTGCTTCTTCTGTCGTATGTACGGTTAATTCTTGCCAAAGCATCAGTCGTGCTCCTCCTATCTGTTATCACCTTCGCGAAAATAAGCCCATCAGGGCTATTTTTACAAGGATCATTGTACTACACTTCGCTTCTTGGGTAAAATAACCTGAATGTAAGCGCTATATTTTTTTATTTTCTTAATAATCTCCTAATACATTCGTGGTACATTTAATAACAGGTGAACAACAGTTATCAATGGCTATTACCTCACTTATACTATCCCAGAATGGAGTCTTCGCATGGTAAGAACTTTCCTCATTTTTCTTATTATTGTTGGGTTGGAACTCACAGCACCTTTTGCCAGTGCCACCCTGCTGGCTGATAACTACAGCCAAGTGACCGCTCACCGCGGCAGCTCCAAGAAAGCGCCTGAGAATACCTTGAGCGCGTTCCGCCAAGCCATTGCGGATAAAGCTGGATTCGCCGAACTAGACGTGCAAGAAACGTCGGACGGAGTTGTTATGCTCATGCATGATGACAGTGCTCAACGCACGACGGGCATCAACAAAAACATGTGGGAAGTCACCTCATCTGAGCTTAAATCTGCCAGTGCCGGCAATTGGTTCAGCCCAAAGTTTAAAAGCGACCGCGTCCCTACCCTCGATGAAGTGATCGAGCTGGCCAAAGACCGGATCAAGCTAAATATAGAGCTGAAAAATAATGGGCATGGTGTACAACTTGCTCAGAAGACGGTTCAAATCATTGGCGCTCATGAGTTTGAAAAGCAATGCACGGTCACGTCCTTTGATGCCGCTTTACTTCACACCGTAAAAAAAATGAACCCTCGTATTAAAACGGGGCTTATAATAAGTCAGAAATCAGAAACTTCCTCCCTTTGGGAAAGTCAAGATTACGACGTCGTCTCTGCGGCATACCCGCTAGTCAACGAAGAATTCATGAAAGAAGCCGCATCGCACAACAAAGAAGTTTACGCTTGGACGGTCAACGACAAACCGGTGATGAAGCGTATGCTTGCGCTCGGTGTCACAAGTATTATTACAGATGCTCCCGATCAACTCATTCATTTAATGAACGTTCATAATTAACTTATCTTTTGCAAAAATATAAAAGCATCGATTACTCGCGCATTACACGGGTAACGATGCTTTTGTTCGTTTATATGGAACCGCCGGCACTCTCAATAACACGGCATGCTTGATCGTACACAGAGTCGTCAATGACTGCAGTCAGGATGATATCCAAGCCTACTGACTTCATGTCCCCGTCTACGCTCATCATACTATCCGCCATCGCAGATTCAAAACCGCGTCCAATCTCATTATTGAACCGGTCCACCTGAACTTCAGCAGCTCTTAGCGCTTTAAGCTTGGCTGCCGCACCTTCGGCTTGCTCAGGAGAATGGAAATAAGCAAGAATTGCTTTTTCCGCCATGTTAATTGTCTTCCTGTCTATGATCCGCGGCTTTCGCCCGTTCGGCCGCCTCGAAATCGTCCCGATCGGCAACCTCAGCCGAAAATTCTACATCCTCATTTTTGGCAACTGGCAAATGACTTTGCTTTTCTTGATTTTGTTTCGCACTCATCGTTGAACCTCCTAAAAGCTATCATAGTAAAATCCAGTTTTTAGTTTGCCAAAACGAGTCTTTATTATACGAAACAGCCTATTCCTTTATTTTCTCGAAAGAGGCATCATAGAGCCGAAACATCGTCTTGTAACCCGATTCATCCAGCTTCACGCCTACATCGAGCTTGCCTGTGATGAGCAGTGGACCCGAAGTGTATCGAAGTTTGACATCATCCGGCACAAATACGATCATAATTTTATTCCAATAGGTTTCATCCCCATTATCAAAAGGGCATTCTGCTCCCGGTTTTGGTATCAGCAGGAACCAATGCTTTTCAAAGGAGAGTACTTCACCCATAAAGCCTTTGATTTGCACGGTTTTACCACTCATATCCCAGAAGCGATCCGAAGGGGTATCCTGTTTCTCATTGTCAAAAAACTGATCCCAGTTTATTTCGTTGGACGCTGGTGACTGCTTTACGGTTTTGCTTGGTTCCGTGGCCGTAGGCTTCGGTTGCGGGCTGGAGGGCGGCGCAGCATCCGTTTTGACATTTGTTGCGTCAACTTGTGGAGGTGTGCTTTGCACAGCTTTTGGAGGCTCCGATACTTTTGGAGATGGTACCGGTGTAGGCTGCGTTTCTGTAACGGTTGTTGTCGCCACAGGTTCTGCAGTAGGCTTTGGCGATTCGGACGGAACTGCTTTGTCCGGTGTAACAGATGGAACTGGCTGTGCACTTACAGTTGGAAGTGGAGAAGGCACAGAGCTTTCGATCGTGGTCTGATCCATACTGCCGAACGTTTGACCTGCGGTGTCCATTTTCTTTTGACCGCATCCTGAAACGAGTAGGACGACAGCCAAAACGGACGTGAACAGCATTTTTCTCATTTTCATCACCTCAGACTTCATGACTTGAATAATTGCAATGGATCTACACGATAGGCCTGCAATGCCGGTCCTGCTGAAGCAAGAACACCAATTCCTAATGTTCCTGCGATTAACAGCCATTCTCCTTGCATGAACTGAAAGGATTGCAGCTGCAAACCTGTATATTCAAATACAGCTTCGCGGCTTAAATAACCGCCGAGATGGCCTGACAGCATGCCCAGAACAAGGCCGATCACCGTCAGCAATAATCCCTCCCCGATCAGCGAGGACCAAATAAATCCTTTGGATTTTCCAATTAAACGCAGTAAAGCGACGTCTTTCTTCCGTTCATTCACAGCTGCGACAAGCGAAAGAAGGATGGTGCCTGCAGCAAGCAAAATGCAGATGATCGTTACAACCGTTAACGCCCCGGTTCCTTTATCGATGACGTTCACAACATCAGCAACCGCTTTGCTTGTATAAATCGCTTGAACATTGTTTATTTGACCGTATTTCGTTTTGATCAATTGCGCACCGAGCAGCGTCTTCGGCTTGATTAGAATGGAAGTAACTTCCCGATGTTCAGCATCCTGCCCCTCATGCACAGCCCAAGCGTAATCCAAAGTAGTAAAAACAGCACGATCATCGGAAGTAAATAATGGCGGTAAGATACCAACTACGGTATATGTAAAATTATGATGATGCTCCTCTTCAACCGATTCATCTCCGTGATCTTCGCCTTCCGCTTCTTCCAGCCCTTTAATCAAGCCGTGCGCGCCCTGGAATTTATCTCCGATATGAAGCCCTAGCGAGCTCGCAACGTGCGATCCGACAATGGTCTCGCCAAGCTTTCCGTACATTTTCCCTCCCGCCATCTGCTTCTCTGTTCCATAGCGGGAAGCGAAATAGCCGGGTTCAATCCCAACGATAGGAAATCCGTTATAATTATCTCCCGTCGTCATTGCATAGGCACGATCAACGGACTCATCCTTTTGAAGCTGGCTGAGCAGTGAAAACGGTACATTCCCTGTAGGAGCGCCTACATGATAATAAGTGTTCAAAGCAAGCTGCGACGCGCTGCCTTTGGCACCAATCGTTACCTCGAAGGGACCGTAGCCCTTCTCAGCTCCCTGCTCAAGCCCTTCGCTGCAAAGCAGTAAAAACACAACCAAAGCGGCCGTAATCGTTACAGATAAAATGGTTAGCAGTGAGAGTGTTTTACGGTGAAGCATATTTCTCCAGACTAAAGCCACTAATCTCATACGGCATTTCTCCTCGATAGCTCATTAATTTCCCCGATATGAATACGTGTCGGGTACATTTCCGCCAGATGCAAATCGTGAGTAACGGTAACGAGCGTGAGCTTCTCGGTCTCACAAATGTTCAGCAATAGCGACATGACCTCACCAGCTGTTTCCCAATCTAAACTGCCTGTAGGCTCATCGGCGAGCACAAGCTGCGGCTTAGTTAGAATAGCTCGAATTATGGCGGCTCTCTGCTGCTGACCTCTCGACAGCTCATTCGGCATATGATGCTGACGATCCTTCAAGCCGACTCTCTCAAACCAGTCGTCAAGCTGGTCTTTGGTCATCTTCTTCGACCAGGTATCCGGAACAATGAGCTCAACGTTCTGTCTGGCGGTCAGTGACGAAATCAAATGAAAATCTTGAAAAATATAACCGACATGCTCCGCACGGAAACGGTCTCTCTTACTTTGCGAAAACGTATGGAGCGGTAAGCCGTTCACACGTATTTCCCCTTCGTCTGGAACCATAACACCGCTGAGCAAGTGCAGGAGCGTGCTTTTACCGCTTCCGCTCGGGCCGAGCAAAGCAATGCGTTCCCCTTGCGCAAGGCTCCACGAAGGAACGCTTAGTATCTGCAGCTTTTGCCCATGCATCGTGAATGACTTTGAAATATTGTTCAACTCAATCATAGCTGTCCTCCAAATTCATAGGTCCAAGATAGGAAAAGAGGACAAGGGAAGCGTGATCCCCTGTCCTTTCTTTGCCTTTGCTTTTAGTTTTTCACGATGCGCTCGTTGAAGGAATCCCATGTCATCGTTTTGCCAGTCAGCTTATTGAATGCTTCCAGCGGCAGGTATAGCTTGCCATTGTCGACATTGCCAACAAGTGTGCTTTCGCTGCCATTTTCAGTGATAGCGCCCGTTTCAACAAGAACGGACAATTTTTGGTTGTCTTTGGAAAGTGTAACGGATTTCGTTGCTTCGTCCCAAACAACTTGAATATCTAATGCTTCAGCAAGCGATTTCGCTGTAAACAATGTTTTGTTATCGCGAGTCACTTTAAACAATGGATACAAGTACTTATCTTGCAATTCTTTTGTTGCTGCAGCAAGGTCAGCGCCAATTACTTTTGCACCGCTTTTGGCAATATCCGTATTATCGATGTCGCCTTTAACCAAAGAAGCGATCGGCCCGTATGCCCATACCCCAACGTCTACGCCAGTATGTCCATGTCCCGTCCAGCCAATAGCCAAACGCTTGGACACTACCGCGTTGTACCCGCCAGCACGCCCGTAGGATGAACCGTCACCTTTCAATATCAAAGCAACTTCCTCGTCAGACAAGTCTGTGAAACCAACGTTATCAGCAACGATTTTACGAACGTCTTCAGCTGTTTGAGCTGCTTTCAAAATTGCATCCAAATACTCATAGGAGTGCTTCTCCTTGTTAAACAAATCAACATTCAATTCGTACACATTGTTAATTCCCAAGGACAATCCGCCTGTTTCGTGGTCAGCCGTGACAACAACGGAAGTATTTCCGTCTTTTTTCGCGAAATCAACCAACGTTTTGAAAGTTGCATCCAGCTCCAGCATTTCTTGAACGTTAGCTGGCAGATCGTTTGCGTGGCCCGCGTGATCGATACGTCCTTGTTCAACCAATAGCACGAAACCATCTTTATTTTGGGATAAAATATCAAGTGCTTTTTGCGTCATTTGCGGTAAGCTTGGTGTGCTCGCATCGCGGTCCAGTACGTATGGAATTTCGTTCATTGCGAAAAGTCCAAGTGCATGGTCAGCTGTAGCTGGAATTGCATCTAAACCTGCTTTATCAAACGCTGTTTTGAAGCCTTTTGCTTCATAGTCAGGAATGATATTTTTGTCAGTACGTTTTCCTTTATCGTCTTTTGTTACAAAGTTCGTTTTACCGCCTCCGAAAAAAACATTCACTCCGCTTGCTAAGTATTGCGAAGCAATTGCATTTTGATTGCTGCGCTGGCGAACATGGGATGCCCATACCGCAGGTGTTGCTCCAGTAATATTATCTGTAGTAACAAGTCCGGTTGCTTTGCCCTGCTTCATTGCTGCTTCAATGACTGAGCCAAAAGGCTTGGCAACGTCACCGTTAGACACGCTGATAGCATTATTATAAGTTTTGTTACCAGTCGAGAAGGCCGTTGCAGCTGCAGCGGAGTCTGTTACAGCACCGGATTCCGACGTGTATGGACCTGGTTGCGAGTATGTAGTTGCTTTACCAACATAGTATCCGCCATCAAGCTCTAAGCGGTCTTTATTTAAAAACTTTTTGGAGTAGTATCTTGCTGCCGTCACTTCAGCCGGACCCATGCCGTCACCGATCAGTACGATCAGGTTTTTGGACTGCGGTTTCTCGGTTGGAACAGAAGTCGGAGTTGTTTCAGCAGCTGATGCTACGCCAGCTACGTTTAAGGCCAGTAAGGAAATGGCTAGACCGGATCCCATGATTTGTTTCAAGCTTTTTTTCAAGGTGTATTCCCTCCAAATATTAAGTATCTCACGTAATCTAGCATAACTTTCATAGATTAAGAGGAAGTTATCGTTACGTATTCGCTATGTAAAAGATTCCATATACTGTTAGCTGAATGTAAACAAGTTGTGAACGTGCATCCTGCAGCCAAACAAAAAAACACTCCACCTGGCCTTTTCAACAGATCAAAATCTGTGAAAACGTCAAGGGAGTGTTCATGGTTCTTATTGAAAATATGAATTTAGTCGCCCAAGAAAGCTCTTTTCATACGTTCGAAAATCGATTGGTTCTGCTCATGCGTATGCTCACCGGTTTGTTTGCCGAATTGGCGCAGCAAATCCTTCTGATCTTCGCTCAAGTTCGTAGGCGTTACCACAATCACTTTCACGTGTTGGTCACCTTGACCAAAGCCGCGCAAGTGCGGAACCCCTTTTCCTTTTAAGCGGAAATACGTATCGGTTTGCGTGCCAGCCGGAATTTTGAGCTTGACTTTCTCTGTCAGCGTCGGGATCTCGATCTCATCACCAAGTGCCGCTTGCATAAAAGTAAGTGGTACTTCGCAATAGACATCATTGCCTTCACGCTCAAAGAATTCATGGGATTTCACGCGAATGACGACGTAAAGATCACCAGATGGGCCTCCACGAGTACCGCCTTCTCCTTCGCCTGATACGCGAAGTTGTGCGCCGTCGTCCACACCAGCTGGAATCTTGATGTGAATGGTGCGTTGTTTTTTCACTTTACCCGCGCCATGGCAGGTTCCGCATTTTTCTTTAATGATTTTACCGGAGCCATTACATTGCGTACATACGCGGCGATTCACAATGCGGCCGAATGCCGTATTTTGTACAACTTCTTGTTGACCGCTGCCGTGACAGCCGCCGCAAGTTTCCGGCTTCGTTCCCGGCTTGGCGCCAGAGCCGTTACACGTATCGCAATTTTCAGTTCGCGGAATATGAATATCGGTTTCTTTACCGAAAATCGCTTCCTTAAACTCAATCGTCATTGTGTATTGCAAATCGTTTCCGCGCTGCGGCGCATTCGGATTACGACGGTTACCGCCGCCACCGCCAAAGAACATATCAAAAATGTCGCCAAAGCCGCCACTGAAGTCTTGGCCGCCCATCCCCTGGTTCGGATCAACGTGACCAAACTGGTCATATTGGGCTTTCTTCTGATTATCGCTAAGCACATCATACGCGTCTTTTGCTTCTTTGAATTTATCTTCCGCATCCGCAGCTTTATTCACGTCAGGGTGATACTGACGCGCCATTTTACGGTAAGCCTTTTTGATGTCTTCTTGCGAAGCATCCTTGCCGACCCCAAGCACCTCGTAATAATCACGTTTACTCATTGTTCCACTCCCATGTTCAAGACTACAAACGGAAAGTCAAAGCCACGGGGAACCCCCTTGGCTTTGACTCATTCGTTTCTACACATCCAGCATTACTATAGGATATGTTTATTTTTTTTGTTCGTCAACCACTTCGTAGTCCGCGTCAACAACATTTTCTCTGCCTTTAGGAGCTTCGCCTGCGCCTGCATCAGCTGCGCCTTCAGTTCCTTGCGCCGCGGAAGCTTGCTCATACAGCTTCACAGAAAGCTGTTGGATCACTTCTGTAAGCTCTGCCGTTGCCGCTTTGATCGTTTCGAGATCGTTGCCAGCTAGAGCAGCTGTTACTTTTTCTTTGGCAGCATTTGCTTTATCGATCTCGCCTTGGTCTACTTTGTCGCCAAGATCTTTGATCGTTTTGTCAACGGAGTATACAAGTTGATCGGCTTCGTTACGAGCTTCTACAAGCTCTTTACGAGCGCGGTCTTCTTCAGCGTGAGCTTCCGCGTCTTTCACCATTTGTTCAACTTCCGCATCGCTTAAGCCGCTGGAAGAAGTGATCGTGATTTTTTGGCTTTTGCCTGTTCCTTTATCCAAAGCGGATACGTTCACGATACCATTCGCATCGATATCGAAGCTAACTTCGATTTGCGGAACGCCGCGAGGAGCCGGAGGAATATCACCAAGCATGAAACGGCCCAGTGTTTTGTTGCCGCTAGCCATGGAGCGCTCACCTTGAAGCACGTGAATCTCTACGCTAGTTTGGTTATCTGCATAAGTGGAGTACACTTGTGATTTCGTTGTTGGGATCGTCGTGTTGCGATCGATCATTTTCGTGAACACGCCGCCTGCTGTTTCGATACCAAGGGAAAGTGGCGTTACGTCAAGAAGAACAACGTCTTTAACTTCACCAGTCAATACACCAGCTTGAACTGCTGCGCCTAGAGCAACAACTTCATCCGGGTTAACGCCTTTGTGAGGCTCTTTACCTGTCAATTTTTTGATCGCTTCTACAACCGCAGGAATACGAGTGGATCCGCCGACAAGAACAACTTTGTCGATTTGGCTAGTGGATAACCCGGAATCTTGTAAAGCTTGACGAGTTGGTCCAAGCGTTCTTTCTACCAAGTGAGCGGAAAGTTCTTCGAACTTCGCACGAGTAAGGTTTAACTCCAAGTGCTGTGGCACGCCGTCAGCTACTGTGATGAACGGTAGGGAAACCGTTGTCGTCAGTACGCCGGAAAGCTCTTTTTTCGCTTTTTCAGCAGCATCTTTCAAACGTTGAACCGCTGCTTTATCTTTGCTAAGGTCAATGCCTTGCTCTTTTTTGAATTCAGCTACGAGGTAGTCAATGATGACTTGGTCAAAATCATCGCCACCCAGTTTGTTGTCACCGCTTGTTGCTTTAACTTCGAAGAAGCCATCGCCCAATTCAAGGATGGACACGTCAAACGTACCGCCCCCAAGGTCATAGACCAGAATTGTTTGGTCTTCTGTTTTCTCCAAGCCGTATGCAAGCGCTGCAGCTGTAGGCTCATTGACGATACGAAGTACTTCAAGACCAGCAATTTTACCAGCATCTTTCGTTGCTTGGCGTTGGCTGTCGTTGAAATAAGCGGGAACTGTGATAACCGCTTGTGTTACCGATTGGCCCAGGTAAGCTTCTGCGTCAGCTTTCAGCTTTTGAAGAATAATCGCTGAAATTTCTTGTGGCGTATAGTCTTTGCCATCGATGTGCTCTTTGTGGTTCGTACCGATGTGACGCTTGATGGAGCTGATTGTTTTGTCAGGATTTGTGATCGCTTGACGTTTTGCTGTTTCACCAACAACACGCTCGCCATCTTTCTTGAAACCAACAACGGACGGCGTCGTGCGGTTACCTTCCGGGTTAGGAATGACGACAGCTTCTCCGCCTTCCATAACAGCTACGCAAGAGTTTGTAGTACCTAAGTCAATACCAATTACTTTACTCATGTTAAAGCTTCCTCCTTTTGCTCCTAGGGAACATTTGAATAGATTCGATATTTTTATTGTTTAAAATGATAAGATCTAGAAGCTAACTTTCACCATAGCTGGTCGGATGACTTTATCTTTAAGGATATAACCTTTTTGAAGCTCCTCAACGACAATGCCTTCCTCGTGCTCGTCAGATTCAACCTGCATGACAGCCTGGTGGAATTCCGGGTTGAACGGTTGACCAACGGCTTCGATCGGCTTCAGGCCTTCAGCCGTCAGCAGTTGATCCATGCCGCGGTACGTCATATCCAAACCTTTGGCCAATGCGTCGAAATCCTTCGTCTCTTTACTTGACGCTAACGCGCGATCGAAGTTATCTACAATCGGCAAAAGCTGCTCAATCAATTTAAGTGAAGCATATTTAGCAAAGTCTTCCTTCTCCGCTCTAGCGCGGCGGCGGAAGTTGTCGAAGTCCGCTTGAACGCGCAATAAACGCTGGTAGTTTTCTTCGGCTTGCACACGCGCCTTCTCTAATTCACTTGCCTCCGCAGAAGCATCAGCTTGAGTGTCTTGAGCTGCCGCATCTTCCTGGTTTTCTGCGGTTTGCTCGTTGTCGGCTGCGTATGTAGTGTTCACGTCTTGCTCTTCTGTTTTGTTATCAGTACTCAATTGTCCTTCACCTCCTCAACATAATACAACAAAATTTCGTTATCGTCAGTTTGCCCAGCTTTACTCTTCTTCAAAAGGCTGCTTCATCTTAATCACGGTATGAATACGCAGTACAGCGGCAGCAACCTCTCCTGCAGCCTGCAATGCATGAATTTTCACATCTGCGGGGTCTACAATGCCGGCTTCAACGAAATCCGTCACCTGACCGGTGTCGCAATCGATTCCGAGGCTGTCGGTTTCCAGCGCGATCTGCGCCGCTTTCAGCTCTTCAACCTTCTCAAGCGGATTATAACCCGCGTTGACAACGATCTGAGCCAGCGGCTTGCGCAGTGCTCCCGCGACAGCGGCCACACCGAAGCCCTCCATGCCCTTCATCGTCTCGCGGACGCGCTCGAGATCATGCGCGACCGCCATCTCTGCGGCGCCGCCTCCGGGCAAGTACCCGCCGCGCACGGCGGCTTGCACGGCCGAGGCGGCATCCTTGGCGATGCGCGAGCGCTCATGCGCCGCTTCGCGCGTCGCCGCGCCGACGATCACGGTCACGTGCTGCTCGCCGTGACCACCCGCTACGCGCACGCGCCCCAGGCGCTCGTCGTACGCGGCATAACCCGCGCAGCCTAGCGCCGCGTCAAGCTCCGGCGCGCTCTTGCGCAGCGCCGTGCGACGCACCGGCCGAGCGCCGGTGTGCTCGCTCAGGTGCTGCAAGTCCCTGCGGGACAAGCGCTGCAGCACGATGATGCCATGGTCGGAGCAGAACTGCTCCGCCTCGGGGTCAACCCCGCGGTCGGACGCGATGAGTCCGACCCCAAGCTCCAGCAGCGACGCAAGGTTGCTGCGGAAAAGCTCTCTCAGCTGCATGTAGCGCTGGAAGCCTGCCTCGGTGACCAGCGATTCCTCGCTGACCGCCTCAGGCTCCAAGGCATCATGCAGCACAAGAATGCGGGCATCTCGCCGCTCTTGGTCGAGATGCAGGTTCATCGGCTTCTGGTTCAGCAGAATGCCGGTCCAGACCTCGCTGCTCGCCTCTTCATGGGCGATCACGCTGTCTGCGAAGCGATAGCCGTCTTCGCGAAGCTTCGCCTCGCCGACCGCTTCGGCGGCTTGAACGATGAGCCTCGCGATATCCGTCTGCTCTCGGCCTGCCGTAATCGCGATGCGTTTCAGCGCATCATCGTTGAGACCCGTGATCGCGCGGCTGCGGCGCTCAAGGCTTTCTACCGCCAGCTCGATGCCTTGCAGCATCCCGCTGACGACCTTGGCAACCGGTACGCCGCGCGTGACTTGCGCGACGCCTTCTTGCACCAGCGCGCCGGCAAGAACCGTCGCTGTCGTCGTGCCGTCGCCAATTTGCCGCTGCTGGCTCCTTGCGACTTGAATCATCAATCTGGCTGCTGGATGGGAGACGTCCATCTTTTCTAAAATGGTGACTCCATCATTGGTGATGATGACATCGCCCTGTCCTCCAACCAGCATGGTGTCCAGTCCCTTAGGGCCCAGTGTGCCCTCAACCGCGGAACAAATAGCCCTAACGGCTGCTGCATTATTAACTAATGTAGAGTAGCGTTCTTCGCCCTCGCTGTGTCCTGTCTTGATACCGCTCATTTGCCGTACCAACGTCCCAGCACGTCTTCCATTTGCTTCGATAAATGATTCATTAAACTAATGACCCTGCCGTATTCCATTCGCGTTGGCCCCAAGATGCCTATGGTACCCAGAGGCTGGCCGCCAATCGAATAGGAGGCCGTAATCAAACTGCAATTATTTATGGCTTCAATACTATTTTCAGCACCGATTTTGATCTCCATGCCTTCATTTGTTGGAGTAAACAATTTGATAAGTGTAGGTGCTTCTTCCAATAGATCAAAAATGCTTTTCACCTTGTCAACATCCTTAAATTCAGGCTGTGTCAGCATGTTGGTCATACCGCTAAGAAACACGCGATCCTTCTCATCACTTTGCAGCACACTTTCCACAACCGAAAGCAGCTCCTGGTAACCATTCACATATTTGCCCAGCTCGCTCGCGACTTCATTATAAAGTCGGGATTTAAACTGGATCAGCGGCACATTCTGCAATTTGGCATTTAGAATATTGACAACCTTCTCGATGTCGGACATTCGAATACCATCAGGAATCGTAATCGTTTTGTTCTCCACATGCCCTGTATTCATGACAATGATGGCAACAGCAGTCGTCTCGGTAAGAGGGATAATCTGCAGATGTTTCAACGTCGTACTGAATACCTCAGGCCCGAGCACAATCGATGTATAATTCGTCAAGGAGGACAGTACACCGGCAACATGCTGGATAACACCTTCCATCTCTTGAATGCGCTGAGCAAAAGTGCCCTTCATTGAATTCAAATCATTCTCATGCAAAGTGCCATGCTGGAGCAGATGATCGACATAGTAACGATAACCTTTGTGCGAGGGTATACGGCCTGCGGACGTATGGGGCTGCTCCAAGTAACCCATCTCTTCGAGATCGGACATTTCGTTACGAATCGTTGCCGGGCTAAATCCGACATTGCCTCGTTTAGAAATACTTCTTGAACCAATTGGCTCTGCTGAACGAACATAATCATCTATGATAGCACTCAAAATCATGCGTTGCCGATCCGTCAACATCAAGTACCCCTCCTCTTCACAATCGCTCTATGATCACTTTCGTTAGCACTCGTATTTAGTGAGTGCTAAATCCTAATACAAAAATAACAGACCCTAAGGTCTGTTGTCAAGTCAATCCAATCGTTTGAGTACGGCGATTTCATCGCAGCAATACTGTTTTTTGCAATGCATACAATCTTTCCAAACCTTCTCCGGAAAAATCTCTTTTGGTACAAGGGTAAAACCATTTTTTTGAAAAAAAGCAACTTCATACGTTAGCGCCATGACTTTCACAATGCCTTGGCTTCTTGCTTCTTCAACCAGGAAATCAACAAGCTTGCCGCCAATTCCTTGCCCTTTGAAGCCTGGCGTCATCCCTAGCGAGCGAATCTCGACAAGATCTGGTCCAAGCCTTGTAAGGGAGCCGCAGCCTATTAATGTACCATCATGCTCAGCAACGACGAAAGAGTCAATTTGCTCCTCCAGCATTTCCTTGGTACGCGGCAGCATAATGCCCTGCTTCGCATAGCCTTGTATAATTTCATAAAGCTTATCGATATCGATGATCGATGCTTTCCTAACGGACACTGTAGTTGATGAATTCACTGTCATCCCACCAATCGCAACAAAAATGCACAAAACCCACGCTAGCGTCTTCACAGCCTAACTGCTGCAACGCTTGTGGATTCATGTATAAATATACAACATACCGTATATTTGCACAAGGAATTTTTTGCCCGATTCCGGGTCAAATTCAAGAAGTGCCTAAGTTAAGAAGGAAGCAAACACTTCGTTGCCCAGCAGAATGCCCTGTTTGGATAACCGATACCCGTCCGGCGTTCGCTCCAACAGCTTTTTCTGTTCCCAGCCTTGAATGGTTTCTCCGAAATGCGCTTCAATCGTGTCTCCAAACTGCTCTTGGAAATCGACATTCCGAACGCCTTCCAACAGACGCAAGCCGACCATCATGAAATCTTCCATGGCTTCCTGCCGCGTAACTTCAAATTGTTCCATGATTGGCAAGCCGACTTTAGTGGCATCAATGTATGGCTGAATCCCTTTTACATTCACATGACGCTGCCTATTCATATAGCCATGCGCGCCTGCGCCAAGCCCATAGTAAGATCGGTTGCGCCAATACATCGTATTGTGCCTGCTTTCCCGCCCTGGCTTCGCAAAGTTGCTAATTTCATATTGCTTGTAACCTGCAGCTTCCAAACGTTTCATAATGAGCTCATACATATCGACCTCTTCATCTTCACTTGGCAGCGGCAGCTGATTTTTGTTGAATAACGTATGGAACAACGTATTTTCTTCCACTTTTAAGCTGTAGATGGAGTAATGCTGCAGATCAAGCGATAAAGCTTCATCCAGGGTCGCCTGCATGATCTCAACGGTTTGTTTCGGCAAACCAAACATTAAGTCGATGGACAAATTGTCAAAGCCAAGCTTTTTGGCATTCTCAATGCTTCTATGCACATCATCTGTATTATGAATACGGCCAATTGCCGAAAGCAAATCATTGTTAAATGACTGTACGCCAAAGCTTATACGGTTGACTCCGCCTTCTTTCATTACCGCAAGCTTATCTTCATCCGTCGTTCCCGGATTGGCTTCCATGGAAAATTCGACTTCCGCCGCGTCAGCCGGAAAATACGTGCGTACCATCCGCAAAAATCGTTCCATTTGATCAGGAAGCAAAACAGTCGGTGTTCCTCCGCCTACGAAAATTGTCTCAACTTTAGCCGGCGGGTTATTTTTTACGGTAAGCTCCATTTCACGTTCCAGCGCGTCTAAATATTCCATAACAGGCTGGCCTTTGAGCACATAGGAGTTAAAATCGCAATAATGGCATTTATTTGTGCAAAACGGGATATGAATGTACACAGCAGTTGGAGCTGCATAAGTAACTAACATAAGGGTATTTCCTTTCTATCCTGGACAGCCTAATTCGTCGTCCTTGTGGACGAGCGCGTTTGTCTAGGTTATCAACTGATAAGAAGCCAAGGGACAGAGTACTCTGCCACCCCAGCTTCTTATTCACTGCAAACTATTCGTCTATTTTGAGTACAGCCATGAACGCCTCTTGCGGCACTTCCACGCTGCCGACCTGCTTCATGCGCTTTTTACCTTCTTTTTGCTTGTCGAGCAATTTCCGTTTACGCGAAATGTCACCGCCGTAACACTTGGCAAGGACGTTCTTCCGCATGGCTTTAACGGTTTCACGGGCTACGATCTTTTGTCCGATTGCCGCTTGAATCGGCACCTCGAACATTTGGCGAGGAATCAAATCTTTCAGTTTGTCACAGATGATTTTGCCGCGGTTATATGCGGTGTCACGGTGAACAATGAAAGAGAGCGCATCGACCTGCTCGGAATTGAGCAAAATGTCCATTTTCACGAGATTCGACTTCTTGTATCCGGACAATTCGTAATCAAAGGATGCATAACCTTTTGTTCTGGATTTCAACATATCGAAAAAGTCATAGACGATCTCGGACAATGGGATGTCGTAAGTCAACGTGACACGGTTCGTATCCAAGTACTCCATGTTCAAGTATTCGCCGCGTTTGCCTTGGCATAGCTCCATGATCGTACCTACATAATCATTAGGCACAATGACGGAAGCTTTCACGTATGGCTCTTCAACGAAATCGATACGCTGCGGATCCGGATAGTTCGACGGGTTATCAATGTCAATCACATCGCCATTCGTTAACGTGATGCGGTAGATAACGCTTGGCGCCGTCGTAATTAACGGAATGTTGAACTCACGTTCAATACGTTCCTGAATGATTTCCATGTGCAGCAGCCCCAAGAAACCACAGCGGAAGCCAAATCCTAGCGCTGTCGACGTTTCAGGTTCGAAACGAAGTGATGCGTCATTGAGCTCCAATTTCTGCAGGGCTTCACGCAAATCATTGTAATCCGTTGTTTCGATTGGATACAATCCACAGAAAACCATCGGGTTAATCCGTCGATAGCCTGGCAGCGGCTCTGGCGCTTGACGATCCGCTTCGGTTACCGTGTCCCCGACGCGCGTGTCTCCGACATTTTTGATACCAGCAACGATGAAACCAACATCTCCGACTTCGAGCGATGGAACCGAGGACATTCTTGGCTTGAATGCGCCAACCTCAATGACTTCGAACGTTTTGTTGGTCGCCATCATCTTAATTTTGGAACCTGCCTTGATCGAGCCGTCAACAACACGCACATAAACAATAACACCTTTGTATGCGTCATAGTGAGAGTCGAAAATCAACGCTTTGAGCGGATTGTCCGGATTGCCCTGTGGTGCCGGCACTTTCTGGCAAACTTGCTCGATGATTTCCTTAATGCCGATCCCTGCTTTCGCAGAAGCGAGCACCGCATCGCTGGCATCAAGCCCGATCACGTCTTCGACTTCCTGCTTCACTTTATCCGGATCAGCGCTTGGCAAATCGATTTTATTAATAACAGGTAAAATTTCCAAGTTATTTTCAAGCGCCAGATACACGTTAGCCAGCGTTTGAGCTTCAATACCCTGTGCAGCATCCACGACCAGCAAAGCGCCTTCGCAAGCCGCAAGGCTTCGGGATACTTCATAAGTAAAGTCGACGTGTCCTGGAGTATCAATCAGATTAAGGATATAATCAATGCCGTCATCCGCCCGGTAATTCAGTCTTACCGCTTGCAGCTTGATTGTAATCCCGCGTTCCCGCTCCAGATCCATTTGGTCAAGTACTTGCTCCTGCATCTCACGGGTCGACAGCGCACCTGTATATTCCAAAATGCGGTCAGCAAGTGTTGATTTGCCGTGATCGATATGAGCGATGATTGAAAAGTTTCGAATTCTTGATTGTCTTTCGCGAATGTCAGTCATGCTAACGTAATAACCCCCACAACATGCAAATAATTTTCATTATAGCAGTTGTGGGAAGTTGCAGCAATGTACACCCTTATCCTTTGCCCAATATAGCGTCAAAGATCGACACAAACAGCTTAATTCCATGATGCGATGCGATTTGCAGCAGGTCTCCGAGTTTATTTCCCACATGATTCAGAGAGTTGTCGTGGTCGGCTACGGGATCTTGCTTTTCGGTTTCAGGTTTCGCGGTTGAACCTGCATTTGTTTTAGCGCCGGCGTCACTTTTGGGGGCTGGAGACGTGGTTGCCTTTCCGGCACTCGCAGCTGCAGCTGTCCCCTTCCCAGTTGGCTTCACCGGGTCTTGTACAGCGGCTTTCGCAGAAGGTTGAGGACCTTGAATTCGTTCCATCCCGCTGGACGCTAAACTGACACCGAATAAAATGCAGAACAGCAGCAGCAATCCGAACAAGCTCACCTTGATATAAAAGTGCCTCAGCTTCATGAGAAAGCCTCCTTTAAATTTCATAATGTTGCTCTAACTTCTTCATCCTTCAAATGACTTAGGATTGCTTAGGACTTGCAGCCGGAGCGTCAACTTTCTTCGCATTCAAAATCACTTCTGAAATGGCATCGGCCAGCCAATCCGTTGTTCGGTAGCACTCCTCCAATGAATTGTAGGGGCCGCCTACCTCAATCAATATGTTGTTTGGCGAAAAGTTCTGATTATACAATCCGTTGCCTTCACTAGCTTCCTTCGCATGGATCCCTTTGGAGATCCCAGGATGTTTGGCTTCCAGCACTTGATGAATCTTATTGGCGAACTCCTCATTTTTTTTCCAATTTGGATTCTTTCCGCCGATAATGAAGTACACCTGTGCGTAATCCTTGCCATCGATCGTAACGGTTGTTTTATTGCGAGCCGCGGAATCCCGATGCAGATCAAAATAATACTGTAAATCCGGATGCTGGGCGGCTGCTTCCTGCAATGTTTTTAAGGAATATTTATAAGAGTATGGATATTCGAAATTTTTAACCGTGCTTGGATAAATAGTTTGTGAATGGACAGCTCCAATTCCGTCTTTTTCCAGATTCTGCGCCAGCCGTTGGCCAACGGAAATGATGTTGACTTTATCACTGTAAGCTTTGTCCGGATCCGTGACTCCCTTGAGCTCAGGCAGGAAAGATTCATTGCTATGCGTTTGGTAAATGAAAGCTACATTGTCACCTGCTGATTTTGGCGGCTGGCCTGTTTGGCTCACAACTGGCGTTGTAGTACCCGTTGGCGTGGGTTCGGGCGTCGGGCTCGGAGGATTCTTGGCCTCGGCTTCCAGATCCGTAGAGACGGGGTTGTAGTCAACTGGATCGCTCGGGTTTGCTTCGCTTCCTTTGACCAGGACGGTAGACTTGTTGGCATCCATACCTGGAACTTCGCTCGCTACCAAACTTTTCGGGTCGCTTGGATTAATGTCCGTCAGGAACTGGAAAGCAAAATGAAAGACATTGTGCTGAGAGAATGTAAACTTCTTCTGGTCTTTATTTAGATGAGGCACTTCCATGCCAAGCATATCGATAAAAAACTGATTCGTGACAGACGCGGCTAAACTTTTCATCGACGAAACCGGCGAGGTCGTTATGACTTTATTCTGCAGATAACCTCCTACGCCAACTAAAACAAAAATGGCTAATGTTGCTGCGCTTAGAATAAAGAACGTTTTTCCGACGGAACTGGCGCTCTGAAAGGTTTTTCGAACGTGGCTGAGATTGAGAGTGGCTGAAGTCCATTTCATAGTCTGATTCCTCCTAAACTATCTTAATTCAATCTATGAAACGAGCCCCGTCGATAGAACCCGAAACGATAGAATTTTTTGATAGAAGGAAATAATAGCGTTACTTAGTCACTTGGCTTAGTGGGACCTCATTCGAGGACTCTGTTGACTCAACGATGCACCTTTGCGGAACTAAAGGCCTCTATTCAAGCAAATCCAACTCGTTTCCGCGTTCATCCGGAACTACAGGCTCTTATTTGACCGCCTAACCCGTTTTCTTCAGAAATACGGATAAATAGCAGCCCACAGTTCCTCTCCGCGAAAAAAAGAGCCTATTTCGATGAAATAGCGCTCTGTAGATCTCCTCCCTGGCCATGGTCAAACCGCTCATGCCATAGCAGCAAGTTTTCATGTGGTGGAGTTCTTAAATATTAAAAAAGAACCCCATCAGGGGTTCTTAGCACATTCTATTTAGCTTTAAGCCAGGGATTCGAAATCGAATGATCCTTTGGCTACAATTGTTATCCCGCTTGGTTTGTTAAGAACTGTGGGGCCATTATATAGTTTGGTCTTATCGGTTGCTTTGTGGGCATGTTTGGCGGTTAGTCGGTTACGAACTTTCTTCATGTGCTTCAGCATAGAGAATCCTTCCTTTCACAATGGATTTGAGTGAAGACACGAGCTTCGCGTTTCTTTCCGATAACTCCATCATAACTTGATGGTGATTGCGCTGCGGAATATCCGCTCTTGTTTTGAAATGTATGGAAGAAACGATGGTTGGATGCAGCTTTACGCAATATATATATTCAAACTCGCCGTCTTCTTTATCCTTGGCTCGCCCGAGGTAGATGTTCGTATCTTTGCCGCGGTAACATTCCGCCAGGTAACTGGTAGGATCATTCACATGAAAACTGTGATTGTTGCTAACCTGTCCTGCACGGCCAAACTGCTGTAAAGTAACTCCGTCGTCAAGAAGCTCAAACAACGTTGCAGCCGTCACTTCTTGAAGCTCAATTATACCACAATTGGTATCAAATGTCTTATGGAATTTGTCTAGAACACGGTCATAATCCACGTTTGAGACACTCAGCGAGTCCAGCGCATCAAAGAGGAAACTGCGAATGGCATCATTTTTTTTCATATCGGAAGGTTTCATACGTTTCTTATGTGCAGCAATGCTGCTTTTCATTGGATAAAGATGAGGACCTGCCAACTCTCCGATCTCTCGATTCAATTGCGTGTCATCGAACCGCAGAGGGTTATAGCCTTCGAGGTATTCAGGCAGTTCACTGTCACTCGACATCACAATAAATGTTCTGCTGTGCCCCAGCTCACCAATGCATAGACCAATGAGTACCAAGAGATTGGCATAAGTCACCTTATGCTGCATGTCCTCGCGACTCAGAATCAGCAGGGCAAAATCTGTTTCTTCAATATGCTTTTTAAGCATCTTTAATTTATGCTGGGATGCCGTCAGGACACCTTGATTAATGACGGTGACATCAGCCGTTGAAGCTAGCTGCGATTGATAGAATTCCGCCCAAAGTAGACTTGCAGGCGAACAACCGATAAACATTTTAGGTTTCATTTGATTCTCAATCCTAACTCTTTCAACATTCGTTTCACGGTGTAAGTGGCCGGCCCCAGTCCCGCCATCAAGCCGGATGGATGATTTGCTTTATAAGTAAGCGGTGTCAATCCCAATAGGTCCGTGGCAATATGTAAGTCTTCTTTTTCCGGGATGAGAAAATAAGTTCTATCTAAGCCGATCTGTCCGATGAATAATCCAAGCTCCAGGATCACGTTATCGCGAACGGTGCTGACTACCGAATCTCTCAAAAGCGTTAAATCATTTGGTTGAAAAACAAAGATAGCGAAATCGCTTGCTTGAGCCTGCTTAATTAGCGGGGCTAGCGTTGTATGTGAAGGCGGGAATAGTAACTGGTTCCAAACCGTAACATCACAGGAAAAATGGAGATTTGACTGTAAAGCCTCTGCTACCTCAATACTTTCAGCGGATGACCCAATGAATAGCTTTGCCAGCTGTGTGCTGCTCACAGTACCACTTCCTTATTTATGGTGATTGTCTGTTACTTCGACACCTGCCATCTTTTTCCTTCCAGATCGTCCTAACAATGGGCAAAAGAAAGAACTGTTCCACGAAAATCGCAGACACAGTTCCGATATGTTCAGTGCGTATAAGCCGCGACATTCTCAACGCCAACGGCATCGTGCAGGGCAGCATTCAAACCGCTGGCAATAATATTGGCGATATCCTCGATAAACTGATCAATTTCCTTCGGAGTGACTAATAAATCGTGGCCGACAGGGTTTAGCACTTCTTTTACGAGTTGAAGACGCTCCTCCTCATGAATATTGTCCAGCAGCCCAAGTATTTGTCCCGTATTGGCCGTCTGTTCGCTAAAATGCTTTTGCATGAGATCGAAGGCGTTATTAACAATGGTCGAAGCATAAACAACCGTCGGCACGCCAATGGCCACTACAGGTATGCCAAGATTCTCCTTTGTTAACCCTTTGCGCTTATTGCCGATACCGGAGCCCGGATGAATGCCTGTATCCGCAATTTGAATGGTCGTATTTACCCGATCGAGCGATCTGGAAGCTAACGCATCGATGGCAATGATGAAATCAGGTTTGGATTTTTCAACAATCCCGAGCACGATATCACTGCTTTCAATCCCCGTTGTCCCAAGCACCCCGGGAGCTACCGCACTGACGGGGCGATAACCTGGGCTCACATCTTCCGGCATCAGTTCAAAGTAGTGGCGCGTCACCATGACATTGTCAACGACGAGTGGACCGAGCGCATCCGGCGTCACATTGGAGTTGCCCAGCCCGATAATAAGCGCTTTGGCATTCTGGGGAATCCCTATGTCCCGCAAAAACTGCTCGAATTCTTGGGCCAGCTTCGTAGCTACACGGTCCTGCAATTGGCTGTCTTTTTCGCGTAGTGCAGGAACTTCTATCGTTATATAATGACCAAGGAGTTTGCCAAGGGCTTTGGAGCCTTCTTCATTTTTTACGTTAATTTTGGTAACGCGTATGCCATTTTCACGAGTCGACTCCTGTTCGATACCAGGTATCGGCTGCCCTTGATTCGCTGCATGAGCCATATCCCTTGCATCCAGCGCAAGATCCGTATGGGTGGTAAAAGAGCTTAAGTCCATGGAAGTTCCCCTTTCTGAGGTGCTTTGCATCTCTTAGTGTGTGACGATTATGAGGCCGTTATGCAAATGGAATAGCCACTGAAAACCTATTGACAGGTCTTGCATTTTCAATAGTTGCATGGTAGAATACTTAAAGTTGTCAGCAAACATACAAATGTAACGTTGAACCGTGTTTTGTAAGTAGGAGGTGAATTTCATGCCAAACATTAAATCCGCTATTAAACGAGTAAAAGTTAGCGAAAAGCGCCGTCTTCGTAACGCTTCCCAAAAGTCCGCTCTGCGTACTGCTGTGAAAGCTTTCGAAACAGCTGTAAGCCCAGAAGCTCTAATTAACGCTTCCAAAAAGTTAGATAAAGCAGCTTCTAAAGGTTTAATCCATAAAAATGCCGCTAACCGCAAGAAGTCCCGTCTGGCTAAAAAGCTGAACGCTCTTACGGCCCAAGCGTAATACAGGACATAAAGCAAAAGTCCAGTTCTCTTCCGAGAATTGGACTTTTTTCCGTTTAACAAAAAACCTCCTTAGGCAGCCAGCCTAAGAAGGAACATTTCTAACCCTAGCACTTTATCAATTTTCCCGGTCTTCATCTGAAAATCAAGATCAGCTAGCTGGGACATGATATCGCTCAGTTTCTCAATATTGTATTTCCGCGCTTGACCTTCAGCCACCTTCACCGCAAAGGGGTGCAAACCGATCTGAGAAGCCATTTGCTGCTGAGAGTAGCCTTGCTTGCTAAGCTCTTTGACCTGCAGCATAATGCGAAATTGCCTTGCAATAAGCGCAGCTATTTTGATCGGCTCTTCCCGTTGCTTCAGCAGCTCTTCTAAAATAACAAAGGCTCGATCCAGCCTCACGTTCACAATGTCTTCAATAAGTATAAAAACGTTCTGCTCCGTGCTTCGAGCGACAAGCTGGTCAATTACACCTGTGGTTGCCTCGCTCCCAGCCCCCACATACAAGGAGATCTTTTCGATTTCTGCGGATAACGATTGCAAATTGCCACCTGTATAGAGAATCAGTTGGTCCGTAGCTTCCCCTGTAAACGAGAACCCCCGCTGACGCGCCCTGGCAGCCACCCATTGCTGCAGCTCCTCTGGGCTTAGGGATAGGAAGGGAACGGCCGCCTCCATGTCTTTGAGCGCTTTGACGATTTTTTTGCGCTCGTCCAATTTATCAGCGTCTACAGTAAACACCACGACAGTGTGCTCGGCGGGCGATTTTAAATAGTCGGTTAAACGGTCTAAGTGATGCTCAATTTTCGTGCTTTCCTTAGCCCCAGTAAAAAACAGCGCATTTTTGGCGATGACAAGCTTCTTGGGCACCATGAATGGAAGCGTCTCCGCATCTTCAAGTACAGATGAAAGCGAGATTTCGCTTAAATCGAATTTACTCACAGCAAATTCCTTATGTTCCGGCTCAATAAGTGAATCTGTTAACACCTGAATAAACTCTCTCATTTTATATTTCTCAGGACCGTAGCACAAATACACGGGTGCTTGCCGCCCTGCTTGTATGTCTTTCAAAGCTCTCTTTGCGTCCATAGCTGGCGTTCACTCCTCGCCTTCATTTTACCAACAACAAAGGGATTACGTCAAAGTCCTTCGACCTTGAAGCAATCCCTTTGTCTGTCTATTTAAACACCGGTTAAAGGCTCTAGAAACCTTAGACCGTGTGGGCGAACCCCCTGGCATACTTTCGCTTCCCTTTTGTATAACATACGCAAGAGCCCCTCTAATGGTGCGCTCATTTTAAGTTTTTTACGGTGATACTTCCGTTTTGAGCTTCACATCGACGCGAATGGTATGCAGGGTGCCCCCGCTTTGCACTTGATAAAATAATTTGTCATCCTTGGACCACTCGACCAATGTGATCTGATCCTCCGGCTTCCACACTTGCTTGGACTCAAAAATAATCTCCAAAGTTTCACTATTACGGATCACGACGTGATGATCTTCAACTGCCGCCGTTAACGCCCCCGTCGCTGACTTCATAAAATTATCCGTGACCGGTACAGTCATCGCATAGAAACCAGGCCCCGCATCTCTCTCTATCCCTTTTTTTGCAGATGGGCTAGGCGAAGGAGTTGGTGAGGGCTGTATGGTTGCGGCTTTTTGATCATTGTCAGCTTTATTGGGAGCTACAGGCGGCGCCGGATTCGGATTCACTTGATTCTGATCCGCAGCTTTCTGCTCATTTCCGCCAGTTGTATCTGTATCTTTCATACGTGCTGGCTCCGAAGTTGAAGGGACCGTAGGCGTTGTAGCTTTGGAGTCCACCGATGTTGACGGACTAATCGCACCCGGCTTTTCCAGTGGGGCATTCGTTGTAACCTGCGGTTCCACTGCATTGGACCCCATAGAGCCTGTAGACCGGGACTCTGCCCCCGCTGCCGGTGTAGAACCAGACACATCATCACTTGGCGTTGGTGACTCGGTAGCGCCAGAATTGCCGGAACCTTTCATCTGATCCTGGGCTTCTCGATTCAACTTCAGCTCTGGAGAAGCCGCTTCCTGATGACCAGCCTCTTGCTTGGATGCTGCCATTGGAAGCAAGCCATCAGCATTATCCATCACAGGATGGTTCATGTTAAAAGCAAAGAATCCAATAATGAGACCCGCGGCAACGACGCCACTTGCAAATTTCCAAGAGAACTGCGATCCTAATCGGCGTGTCCAAGGGAGTTTCTTGCGCTGTCCTTGCTCGATATGGCCAACTTCTGCGTTGTAGACAGCTGCCTTGTCGGTAATGGACGCCGCGGCTCCTTTATCAATCTCATCTAGCTGCGGCAGAATGGCATCGACCAAGCTGTATGGAGGGACAACCTTCGGTAATTGGGCGAGTTCACCCGACAATCTTTGTAAACGTTCAAACACTTGTACACAGTCTAGACAATAGGCTAAATGAGCATGGAGCTCATCTTCCTCTTGCGAGTTCAGATCTCCATCCAGCTGCCTTTGCATAAGTTCCATCACCTCTTGACAATTCATCCCCGAACACCTCCTTTCTGATAATCTTGGAGCAACAATTGTAACTGCTGTCTAGCTCGAAATAAGTAAGACTTAACCGTATTTAGCGGTAAATTTAACGATTCGGCAATTTCATGATACGAAAAGTCCTGCAAATAACGGAGAACAACAACAGACCGATGGTGCTCGGGAAGCTTATCGATTGCTTCTCGAATATCTTTGGCTAAATAGCCAGACATAATTTCATATTCAACATTTTGCTCTGCAGTAAACGTCATATCATGCTCATCAATAGAAACCGTAGGTTTCGCCTTGCGAAATTTATCGATGCAGATGTTCGTTACAATCCGCTGCACCCACGTCTTAAACAACGCTTTTTCTTCGTATGAGTTAATTTTGGTATAAATCCGAAGGAGCGCCTCCTGTGAAGCATCAAGGGCATCTTGTTCATTATTCAAAATATAATAAGCGGTTCGATAGACGTGAGACTCAATTTCTCGCAATAGGGTAATGAGTGCATCACGATCACCGGCCTGAGCTCTTTTAACCAGTTCGGGTGCTACCACTGGGATCCCTCCCTCTTGCAATCTTACAGACGCAACGACGTCTCATAATGTTGCAATATTTTTAGAATAAAAAATATAAAGGCTGTTTGCAACTTCCAGAATAACAAACTTTCGTGAATAAATACACATCTTAGACGTGAGAGAAGCGTGTTAGTTTAATCCATTTGGATGAAATTGTTCATTCCCCTTTCTGATTTCGGTCAAATTACTCTTCATTCTAAACCTTTTCCATCGTTCGGAAAGTACTATGTTTGCGTAGTACCTTACAAAAAAACGTTTATTTCTTACTAAAGTGGTAAATATTACTCAGAAGCTACTTATAAGCGGAGGGCTTGCCGTGTTCAAACAATTATTCGGAAGAAGACGCATGTCTCACAGCAGCATTACGAAATCTCAAGCAAAATCTTCATCATCAGACCAAACCAAAGTCATGCTGCCGACTCTGTTGGATAACTTGAATACCATTAGAACGCTGCTTCATCAACCCAGCGACCTCATTATCAGAAAGTTTACGGTTGGCCAGGAAGAGTACCCTTGCGCAATCGTTTGCATTGATGGCCTTGTAGATACAACGCTCGTTAACGAGCAGCTCATTAATCCGATGCTTCATTCCGCCTTACAACCTGTAGGCTCAGCCATGGAGCTTTTAAACATCTTAACGCAGCAGGTTTTAACTAGCTTCGAAATCGAAACCGGTGAACTTCTGGACGAGGCACTCTTAGAGATCCTGTCCGGAAACACATTGATTTTACTGGATAATCTATCTCAATACATTATTGTTACGAGCAGCGGCTGGAAATCCAGAGCTATCGAAGAACCGCAGACAGAATCCATCATTCGCGGACCACGAATCGGTTTCACCGAAGATTTACGAACAAATACCGCGCTGCTTAGAAGACGCATAAAGGAAACCAATCTTGTTTTTGACACTTATCAAATCGGCCGAAGAGCCAGAAGAAAAGTCATTGTCACGTATATCGCCGATATCGTCCATCCGGATCTAGTGAAGGAAGTTGTACGGCGCATCAATAGTATCGATATGGACGATATTGAAGGTTCCGGTTATTTGGAGCAATGGATCACCGATAGCTTTCTAAGCCCGTTCCCTGTCATTTTGAATACAGAACGGCCTGATAAAGTTTCCGGAGCCCTCCTCCAGGGACGCGTAGCCATTTTAGTTGACGGTGATCCATTTGCCCTCATTTTGCCGATTACATTTTCCTCCAGCTTACAATCACCTGAGGATTATTATCAAAACTGGCTGATTTCTACGCTGACTCGGATTCTGCGGCTCATATCAGCCTTCATTGCCACATTCCTGCCTGCTCTCTATATTGCATTGCTTGAATTTCATCATGGGATGATTCCTTCCAAGCTCGCTTTTTCTATCGCCGGGGCGCGGGAAGGTGTACCTTTTCCAGCGGTTATTGAAGCCTTCGTTATGGAATTCACGTTGGAGCTGCTTCGAGAAGCAGGTCTCCGTCTGCCTAAGCCCATTGGGCAAACAATTGGGATTGTAGGAGGTTTAGTTATTGGAGAATCCGCGGTAGCAGCCGGCATGGTAAGTCCCGTTATGGTTATCGTGGTTGCCGTCACGGCCATTGCCTCTTTCTCCCTGCCCTCCTACTCATTTGCCATTTCCTTGCGCGTCATGCGGTTCGGCATCATGCTCTTCGCGGCATTTCTTGGACTCTACGGAATCATTCTGGCTTATATCATGATCAACATTCATATCGTTAATCTGAAAAGCTTTGGAATCCCGTACTCTACACCGTTTGCACCTATGTTCATTCGTGACTGGAAGGATCTCGTCCTGCGTGCCCCTCTTCACTTCATGAAAAAGCGGCCGCAAATGCTCCAAACCAACAATGACGACAGAATGAAAACCAAGGAGAAATAAAGAATGAAATCTTTTGAATACGGGGATAAAGAGATCAGCTCTTTAGATATTTCGATTACCGTAACTTCGATGATTATCGGGGTTGGCATTCTGATGCTCCCACGTGAATTAGCCAAAACCGTCAATGGCTCGGACGGTTGGATATCTATGCTCGCAGCAGGCACACTTGCCATTGGGGTCGGATGGATACTCGCCAAAATTGCTACGCATTTTAGCACACAAGGCTATTACGTCTATGCTTCTGCTGCGGTCACAAAGCCCCTTGCCTTTGCTGCCGTTTTATTGCTTTCGCTTTATTTTTTATCCTTTTGCGCTTACGAAGTCAGGGCTATCGCCAATATTGCCAAACAATACTTATTTGAAACAACGCCTGTTGAGGTCATTGCCTTTGCTTTCTTGATGGTAAACGTGTATGCCGTTAGCGGCAGCCGCGTAGGTCTAATTCGTTTAAATATCTTATTCATTCCGATCGTACTCTTAATCGCCGTGCTCGTTCTTCTCTGCAGCCTTGGTATGGTCGATCTGAAAGAACTAAAACCTTTTTTCACCACGAATTGGAAATCGTTAGCCGCTGCAACGAAAACGACCGCTTTTTCACTTTTGGGTTTTGAAGTCGTCCTGTTCTATATTACAATGATGAACCGACCGAAAGATGCCCCAAAAGCTGTAGCCATCGGTGTTCTTATTCCTCTCGTGTTATATACGGCCATCTATCTTGTCTGTGTAGGTGTTTTTTCACAGCTCGCACTGCCGGAAATCACTTATCCTGCTGTTGAGCTTGCTAAGGAAATGCAGATCCCTGGCGAATTCTTTGAACGGTTTGAATCCATATTTTTTACGATTTGGATCATGGCTGTCTTTACGACAACTGTTATGGCCTATGATTGTACGATTTATGGACTTCGCTCTTTGTTTCCCAAACCAAAGCACAGAACATGGGTATTTATCCTCAGCCCGATCATCTATTTGTTGTGTATGTATCCGAAAAATCTCTCAGATTTTAGTAAAATGAGCACCTTTATCAGTTACGAAGGACTCCTGGTGAGCATTCTGTTTCCAATACTCATTCATATGGTTGCCAAGCTTCGAGGAGTGAAGAGCGATGCTTCCTAGAAAAGTTCTCTGCACGCTGTATCTTGGCTGCACGTTGTTGCTGCTGACAGGATGCTGGGACCGTGTGGAAATTAATCAACGGGGGTTCGTTGTTGGAGTCGCCATCGACAAACCCGAGGGAGATAACGGAAAAAATCAATACAAAGGTACCTATCAAATGATAGTGCCCGGCGGACTAAAACAAAGCAGCGGGAGTACCACCGGACAAGGCAACAGCATGAATCCTCATGCCGGACAGGCTTATTTCAATATCTCAACAACAGAAAACTCGATGCCGGCTGTTGCTGCAAGAATAGCAGGCAGAACAAGCCGATCTCCTTATTTTGAACACTTGAGAATCATCATCATTTCTAGTGATGTGGCGAAAAACAAAGCCAACCTTCCCAATGTGCTTGATTTTTTTCTGCGAAACAGCGAAATGCGGCGTGGTGTTCAAATTTTAATCGCAGATGGGAAAGCTTCGGATGTCCTCGGCATTTACCCAAACAATGAATCAACGCCAATTGATTATATCTCCTCCATCGCCAAAAACAATCAAAAAACGAATTTCATGCTGCCTGAATCGAGGATTGGCGATGTGCACGAATATTTAATCAAAAATGAAAGCTTTGTTCTACAAACAATTAAAAAGGAAGACGGAGGAGTGACCCTAAATGGAAGTGCCTTATTCGATGGAACAACCAAGCAATTACTCGGCTTCCTAACGGGAGAAGAAACGCAAGGATTAAACTTTATTACACAGCGAGTGAAAGGCGGGATCATTGAATCTCACATCGATGATCAAGTCGTAGGCTTTAAAGTGGAACGCTCAAATAGAAAGTTTTATGTCCAACAAACGAGTCCGGGACATATGAAATTTACGATTAAGATCATAGTCGAAGGCACTCTTGACAAATCCATCACCAACATCGATCCTTCTGAAGGAAAAACCGTAGAAGCACTTGAGAAAAGCTTGCAAGATAAACTGGCCTCCACAACCAATAAGACGATCAAAAAATTGCAGCATTCCTACAAAAAAGACGCTCTGGGCCTCGGCCCCTATCTATTTCAGAATCATTATAAAATGTGGAAGCCCATTGCGGAGAATTGGGATAACGGAGAAAATTTGTTTTCCCAAGCAGAAGTCGACGTGCAGACCAAAGTGATTATCCGCCGTATCGGCAATATTTTCGAATCAACGAAGGAGCAATAAGCCATGTGGTCAACTTTTTTAGGCTTAATGCCTTCCGGCCTGGTCTTGATCTGTACAATCCTTTCTTTTGTTGTACCACTCGGTACATATCTGATCAATCAACTCCTTCACAAAAACGGAGACCCGCCATGGAAGCAGCAGAACGAAACAGCTCAGCAGCAATCGAAGCCCCCGGAGGCCAAGACTTAAAACATTAAGGCAAGACGATTTTCGTACGCGAAAATAGCCCATCTTTGCGAACTTCCAACTGAACCTCTCCCATCCGATCTGTTCGAAATACGTGTGAACCAAAATTTCTTAACCGCTCTATGACATCGGGCGCAGGATGGCCGTATAGATTTCCAACTCCTACTGAAATCACAGCCGTTCGGGGCTGCCAATAATCCAGCCACTCCTGCGAAGTAGAGTATTTGCTGCCGTGGTGCGCTATTTTCAGAACATCGAGTCGGCCCTGCTCCTCTTTGTTTTCTTTCAGACGACTCAGAAGGGCCAGCTCCGAATTTTTTCCCATGTCTCCTGTAAAAAGCCACTTCGTTCCCATCATTTCCAGCTGGAGTACAATAGAATACTCATTCTGTTCCTTCACAACCTCAACATGATCCACTGTTTCTGAAAAAGGATACAAAGCCCGCAGTCGGGTCACAGGATCGATCTGAATCCATCCGCCTTGCTCCCCGGCAAGTATCGGGATTTTGCGATCTAGAGCAGTTTGGAATAGTTTTTCTATGCCATTATTCGGATTGTAGGTACCATTGAACATAAATTGCTTAACAGGAATTTGTTCCATAACAGCCTGAAGCCCTCCACTGTGGTCGGTATCTTCGTGAGACAGCACCAGCATATCCAATTGATGGACACCACGCTTTTTAAGCAAAGGAACCAGCAGTTTTCTCCCTACTTCATAAGGATCTTTTCTTGTTTTCCAACCTTCGCCGGCCTTGCTGAACGAAATTGTGCCTCCGCCATCTATCAGAAGATTTCGCCCATACGGCGTTCGAATAAAGATGGCATCCCCTTGCCCCACATCTATAAATTGAACAAGTCCGGTTCTCTCCAGTCTGTCAGGGGAATAGCCGATCCATAATAGGACAAGGAACCCCCCTACGGCAAGCCATAACCCTACCGCGTATTTCGCTCCACCTCTGTCTTGTAAACTTTCCAGCCTAATCGGGGGCTCATCCATATTGCCGAGCATGCAGCGCCTCCATAACCCATAAATCCCAATCAACAGCAGATAATAAAAAGCAATCCACGGCAAGCTTGGGGTGGGCCAGATCTGTTTGAATAGGGATAACTGCTGCAGCTTGTCTGTCACCCAAAAAATTGCATCATTCAACCACGAAATGAACCACCCTATTCCTTGGCCAGCCGGCAAATACAATAGTCCCGCAACGACCGCCACAATACCAGCAGGAAATACAGCTAAACTGATAACAGGCACCAGAACGGCATTCGCCAGCCAGGAAAGCAAGGAAAATTGATTGAAATAATAGATGGAAACAGGAAAGGAAACGAATTGCGAAACAAGGGTTATTGACGCTGTGTTTCTTAAGACGGAGGAAGTTATCCAACCTTTAAGCAAATCATTTACACGCTGTACGCCAAGAATGAGTCCGAGAGTAACCAGAAAAGAAAGCTGAAAGCTGACATCCAGCAAGAAATACGGATTCCACACCAGCATGACCCAAGCCACGATTGCCATGCTGTGCAGCACATCCTTCGTTACTCCTTTTCTTGCCGCGTACAGCGCCACCATGGCCATCAATCCAGCCCTTACAATGGAAGGAGATGCACCCGTAAGCAGTATGTAGAAGGGCAGCAGCCAAAAGCATTGTAAGCCCCCAAAAAGATTGAAAAAATTGTTTCCGGTAACCCGCGTCACATCAAGGGCGTTGCCAGTAATGTTGATACAATAATTGCAAATTAAATGATATTTCTTATACAAATTCGCAGATAAATTGAGAATTCTTTTTTATTACCAAAAAACTTGATAATTTACGAAAAAAAAATCATAAATGCTGAGAAAAACTTTTTCATTACCATGATAATGAAAAAGTTTTTTTGTATTTCTATGTTTATTTTCACCAATTAACGGAAATGCTGCTAGCTAGCAGCATTTTAACAAAGCAAAAAAACAAAAGGAGTTACTAAAGTGAAAAATGAAACCAAGATTCTGACCAGTTTGTTGATAACAAGAAAAGAAAGAATTACGAGTACATATAAGGAACTTGAACTTGTAGTTCAAAATCTAGAACTTTTTATTAAAAGTTCTGAGCAAGTCGGTGACTCTAGTCCAATTGTTTCAATTGCTTTAAGATACTTGAAGAGGTATCAGGTTGAGAGGTTGAAAAAGTTGTTCACCTAGTCCTCCTTAGTTCAATACACTCAGCCCAAAAATACAAAGGTGGTTAGTTTTTGTGCAAATATTACATAAAAAAAGGGCAAATAGCCCATATCGTGTTGTCGGTAGTAAACTTCAAAAACGGTGTTCAATGTGTAGAGCTTACAAGCCACTTAACCGAAAAAACTTTTATTCGAATACGAAAGGAAGTGGCGGTGTTTATGGATTTAATTCGAGATGCAAAGTTTGTACATCCAAAGTAACTGCTGAGAAAATGAAGAAAAACAAGTTTTATGCACTGGCAGTATCGGCAAGAAGTAGGTACAAAAAAAGTGAAGAATCGTTTAAATGCCTACCTGCTGCTGAACTGGCAACTTATTTAGAAGAACTATACTTTGCCCAAAAGGAAAAATGTTTTTATACTGACGTGGAAATGGATTGGAATGTAAAAGGTCCTAAATCTTTTTTTCATATGTCAGTCGAAAGGCTCGATCCTGAAAAGGGGTATACAAAAGGAAATATCGTGCTGTGTATTTGGTTAATAAATCTCGTTAAGTCAAACCGTAATTTGGGAGAATTCATTGATTCATTCAAATGGGTAATTTCAAAAAAACAAGCGATTTCAAATTGTATGAAACGTGCAAATGAAAATGACTCACTTGTTCAGCTCGGTTTGGACTTTACAAGTTCATTAAAAGCATTGACTACTGAGTCGATATCATTTCAGCAAGCTTGCTTAACAACCTAGGAGGGAAATAATAAAATGGAACTAGAAAGACTGGAGCGTATAGTTCAGAACCTAGAACGGCACATTACAATGCTAGAACAAATTGGCGAGGAGTACCCAGAAGAGTTAGCCATCAATAGAATTATTTTAAGGAAGATGAAGGCGAAGAGACTGAAGAAATTATTGCTTGATCTCGGTAATAGTTAGATGCAAGATAATGTCAAGCAAAAATGAAGATCAACAAGAAGCATATCATAAGCATGGCATGTTCATTTTTAGAAAAATGGTGGAAGCAAAGAGATGAAATTATACTCATTCATTTTATCGATTGCTGTAGACGACTTGGTTCTCCAAGTCGTCCTGTCACCGAATTTGGACTCGTGATGTTACGTGAATGGTTTATAAGCCGAGGCGATAATTATACCCGCGTTAAGCGGTTTTTCGTAGAGATCAATCTAAATCAGGACGTCGTTGAAAAAAGTTGAACTACTTGGATTTTGAATACTATCTCATCGTTAATGGTAAATTCCAATTTGGTTCAATCATCCCAGATAAAGATTTCATCAAGCCGCCGTATGCTCCCCTTTAAAGCATCCGTATTTTTTGTCTTCTTCATTTAACCCCTTGTAGCTTCACGCATCCGCTTGACTACAAATATCGTAAAGGAGGATTTTATTTGCAGTAAACGCACAAAAGGACGCGATTTATGGAGATAATAAAAATCCCGATTGAAAATTCGGATACATATGCGTAGATTTACATGAATCTTTTGAACTAGTTTCTTTTTTACAACCAAACTCTTCCATGATAAGATATTCATAGTTTCCAAGTAATGGGAGGTTGTTCATATGATCGACGGAAAAATTGAAGCAAAAGAAATACTATTAAAAGACCTCTTCTCTGCTAAATTCCTTTTTCAAATCCCTGGTTACCAACGCCCCTTTTCGTGGGAAAAAGATAACTTTGACCAATTGTTCGAAGATATAAAAGATGCCATGGAGTATGCAGATCTTCACAGGATTGAAGATAACTACTTCCTAGGAAGTATCATTCTTCAGGTTAAAGAAGAAAAACCAGATGGAGCAGGCATATATGATGTTGTAGATGGTCAGCAGCGGCTGACGACATTGACCATTTTGCTCGCAGTTCTGCGCGATTTAGTACAAGTTAGCGAAGCAAAAAAGTTCTTGCAAGAAAAAATATATCAAATGGCTAATGTCTATGAAAATATTCCAGAAAAAGTGCGTTTACTGGTAAGAGAAAAAGATCGCGACTTTTTCAAAAAACATATTCTCACAATACAAGGAACAGAATCTGTTACTTTTCTGGATAACAGACTTATAAGCGAATCGCAGATAAACATGGTTGAAGCCATATCGACTTTCAGTCAAAAGTTTTTTATTAATGACCAACTTCATAATGAATTACTAGATCGAATGATTAAATTCATTTTTAACAATTGCGTATTGGTATATGTAAAAACAGGTAGTTTTACATCGGCATACAGACTGTTTTCTATTTTAAATGATAGAGGAATGCCTTTATCGACTGCTGACTTGCTAAAAAGCTCCAACCTTGGCGAAGTAGCCGATAATACTGCAAAAGAACGATATCAGAAAAAATGGGAAGACGTTGAAGAAGAACTCGGACGGGATAAATTTGATGAACTAATTGGACACATCAGAACCATCTTGGTAAAAGATAAAGCCAAAAAATCCATTATCGCGGAATACGAAGAAATTATCTTTAAGAAAAATTCCCGTCTTAGAGGAAAGCAGTTCATTGAAATGATTGAGGAAATAGCGGATATCTATAAGGAACATTTAATGAATGCACATGTTCGGACTAGAAATCCTAAGCTTTATAATTTAATGTCAATTATGAGAGATTACATCCCCAATTCCGATTGGATCCCAGTCTACATAAGTTTTGCAAGAAAATTCACAGATGAGAACGACATTTATACCTTTTTAGTCAAGTTAGAAAAGCTTGTTGCTACAAACTGGCTTCTCGAAATCACACCAACGGCAAGAATTGTTGAGATGAATCGCCTCTTACAAATCATCGAGATAGAAAATGATGTAACAAAAATACTTGATGATGATCTTTTTGATATAACACAATATGAAGGTGATGTCGTAGCAGCTATAGACTCCCCAAATTTCTACAAAAAGAAATATTGTAAGTATGTTCTACTTCGATTGGACATGTTGCTTAGTGAAAATCATAACATTATGAAAGCCTATACCGGCGTCATAACTGTTGAGCACGTGTTGCCACAGAATCCTTCATCGGAATGGTCCGCTGATTTCAATGATGAGACACGCAAATTCTGGACTCATCGTTTAGGCAATTTGGTGTTACTTAGCCGGATGAAAAATTCATCTGCCAACAACCGTTCATTCGATAAAAAAGTAAAGACCTACTTATCCAAAGGCATGACCGACTTTACTATTACCAAGGAATTATCGAAGTATAATGATTGGAACCCAAGCACTCTCGAAGAAAGACATTTTGCTTTGACAAAAGTGCTTGCGGATTTCTGGATGTAATATTAAGTATCCAATAGAACACGAAAAAATGTCTTTGTGGCACCCGTGAGTAGTAAAGTGGAAGCCAGTGAAGTCATTCGGAATAATCAGTACAGCAGTGACTTTACCATAACCATAGACAAAAGCAGCTATGGCAAAAAAAGAAACCATGCAAGCATACATGATATACTTTGACACAAAGTAACTTCGCTTTCGCTGCGGTCGGATACCAATTACAGCCAGGTGAATCACTAACGATGCAAGTCTGGCTTTTACAATGGCTGTCTAAGGGAACGTACCATCTAATTAAAGAAATTAGCTTTGATGATAGCGTTAGCGGTAAAAATGTGTCAGAAAGAATCAATACACCTGATTTTGAACTAAAGTGATCGTCAGGTAGTTGTAAAGTAAGTATCCTTTCGCTAAATGGCTATCGTTTATTTAATTTGACAGCAGGAAGCGGCTGTCGGAAAACCGCGGGGTCACGCTTCGCTATGAGATATTAGTTCTTGTCTTTTAACGGAATAATCGCGATTCAATTAACGCAGAACGCAAGTAATTAACCGCCTTTTCATAGGGTGGTTTTCTTTTGGGCTAAAACAACATTTATAATTAACATAGCCTAATCCTTAAATATAACGGATATTAATTGTTAAAGCTTAACTAAAGAACAGTCGACATCATACAAGATGTCGACTGTTCTTTATAAAATGATGTCGCTTTCCCATTGAATCTCTTCTCTCACCAAAAGATCAAACATTAATTTAATAAAAGTTGACTTTGTATTAATCAAAAAATCATCACTAAAATAAATATGAGCAATTAGGGACAATTCTTTTAATCTTTCGTTTGGCAAAGCACTATTTACAGATTGGACAAATGGTTTATACATATTATCATTAATAAGTGCAAGCAATTCATCATTTCTGATATAAGAGAGTGTCTTAGCTTGTGATTCCTTAGTTAAGGAAACGAAATCTTTTACCGATAATCCATTAACTAATAATTCATTAAAACTCTCACTAAAATTGTCCATAAATCTCCCCCCAATAAATATATTTAGGAAGGATGTATATAATCATTTAAATTTACATATGTAAGTCGATTGTTGCCCCGAGAACTACGTCCTTTGCGTTAAAGCTTTTATTATTCAAGAATTCCACAAATCGATTTACTAAATATTTTTCATTTAGATCTGCTTTATTAATAGTTTTGAACTCCACCACCAAAGCTCTTAGTTCGTCTATGGATAAGTCCTCTTTAATATGAATAACATTTAACTTTTCATCGAGATCTTTTACAATGTGAAATTTTTTAACTTCAGTATCCCCGTTGATCATTTACAAAATCCTCCTTTTATTCGATAAAGTAAAATATATCAGAAGTGATTTAATAGCGCAAAAGAATTTTCTCGTAGCTAGCATGCTACAGACACCCAATGGTGCAGGTAAATTGGTTTGATGTTCCTTGCGGTTTTGGAGAGCTTGGAAAGCTTCATCAACCATTGCCTACTATGGCACGATAGACGAATCAATATACCCATTTGCGCGTTTGACATAGTGCGTCTCCTTCAACCTTGTATAACTTGAAACTCAAAAAGCGATCAATTTTACTATACAGCATTGCATTTCAGGAAAGATATCGAAATTGTCTGTCTCAATATAATCAGCACAAATAGCTCCTCTTAACATTCCTGTATCCGCAGATAACTTTAATTATTTACTTGCACGGCGCTGACGGATTATCCCAACGAACGTTATAATGATTTAGTTCTCACCCACATCTCCTAAAAAATAAGCCAGTGCGAATGCACTGGTTTGGTTAACCCACTAAATCAAATAATAAATCAAGTTTCATCCACTGTTTTTTTGAAATATGCATAATGACCCTAAATCACCGTGTTGTAATGTTAATTGTTTTTTTGCACTTTAGGCAAATGATTTTTCAACTCTCCAAGAATTAATACTATTATTAAAATAGCTTAATTCTTGTTTAATATTAGGAATGAAAGTGGCTAAATTTTTTGAGAAAAGCATTCCTGTTTCATACATAAATTGAGAAGATGGTTTCCCACCATTATCATATTGGTAGTTCACCAGAGTTAAACTTGATAGCATCTCTTTAAATTCACTAACTTCATCTCTCATTTTATTCTTATAAAGCGGATACCATATTATAAAGTCAATTTTAGCATCATTCATGGTTTTTATGGCATTTGCAACATATACGTAATCCCATAGAAGAATGTTATTATTAGGATCCTTGAACTCTCCCTCCAATTTTATATTCTTCCAAAATGGATCAATAAAGACAATGTCCGGTTTACATTTCCTACTTATTAACTCTTCCAAATATTTAAAACCATCGATATTTTTGTAATTCACATTCCAGCTAGCATTGTTTATATCATTTATTACATTTGTATATTTTTCTTTTTCTATTTCACAAATATCCATAATAATATTATGCTTTAGATTAATTATCTTGTTCAAGTGTTTGTAAATATGTCCCCAAGACGAATAATAATCAAAATCATCAGATATTTTAGTGGGGAAATTTTGCAAATTTATATAATTAGTGTTCAAGCAATTAACTTCAAAGTTCTTCAATATTTGGTAAATCCCATCTTTCCCGCTATTAGAGGAGCCTACTCTCCCTTTCATAACAGAACCATGCGTTTCAACGTAATGCAGTTTCCCTTTATTTTTAAAAATTTGATCAATTAATTCGATCAATACAGCATGCTTCCATACGTCACCGAAATTTCCCAAACTCATTAAGACACCTCTCAATAATAAAAATTCACATAACCCTTTCTAATCAAAACTACTGTCATTGCTCATTCAAATATTACAGTAATCAATTTGTCATACATCTAAAGAAATAAAAAACGCAGGTTTTATCTGCGCTTTTATAGTTAGATACTTCCTACTATTTCATTTTTGATTTTATGAATGCAACTAAATCTTGTACTGATTTTTCCCCAAGGCTCTTACTTACATATTTTGTAACCATCAAATTCAAATCGCTCGAAGTTACATCGGAAGAAACCGACTCTTCTTTTAAAATTTCAGAAAAAATATTAAAAACGGTACTTACTGTTACTCTTGGAGGTAGGATTTTACTTAAATATTCAAAATCTTTCCCGTTTAAATTTATAAATATTTCTTCCGCATTCTGCTTTACATTCACAATCGGCTTATCCGCTTTAAATTCATGATTAACGTCGATTTTCTTTATTACTTTAACATAAAAAGTTTGACCTTCGACTGATGAGAACTTATATGTATTTACATCAATTTTATTTGTTGATGATTTATTATTGATTTTTTCAATCAGTTTTAACGAAGAAAACGGTCCAAATGAAAATTCCTCTTTTTCATTTTTTAAGTTAGTAATTTTTTCTTTGAACTTTTTATTATCTGACCAATGCCATAATCTCTCATTTACGTCTTCGTAAATTGTTTTTCCCATATTATTTACTAATGTTCTCGCATAACTATAATCTTGAACTAGAAACCATTCGGGTTGGATCCATTCCGTTCCATGTATTGCTCCAAGTAAAGCACCAGCCATTGAAGCGTTAGTATCTGTGTCTGCATTGTCCATTGATGCCAAATCCATAATGGCTGCACTTGGGTCAGCCGCGTACTTAGAAGCCATATAAATGGCTACTAACGTTGCAACTGTACCTGCTCCACGAGTTTTCTTGTCAAAGCAATTTAATTTTGTTAAGGTATCCATTTTCGAATCAAGAAGCCCTCTTTTGACAGCTTTTTGAGACAATTCTAATCCCACAACTATTTCATTAGCAGTTTCTTCCCAAGTTTTCATATATTGACCGTTAGTGATGTTAAAAGCTGTATCTTGCCATTCCTTTATATTATTCACTTTAGGAAATTGGGACCATCTAATTTTATTTTCAATTAAATATGCAATTAACTCCCCATAATCCAATGAGCTCTCTTTCTCCACTAAATAGTGTAATGCCCAGGCATAAACAATTGCACTTAATAATGCCCTAGGATGTCCATGGGTAGCAATTCCATTTAAAAACACTTGATTTGTTAATTCTTCTATTCTACCTCTACAGAAAAACACGTGCGGCATGATACGCATCGTAACGCCATTTCCACCCGCTTCAAAATATCTTTTAACATCATCTAGATTTTGTTTATCAACTTTCCACGGTGGATTCCCACTACTCCAAGTGTCAGCAGCCCTTTTTGTTGCTCCGCCGCCACCTCTTTCATAAACCAGCCAAGCGGGCAACTCGACTTTGACGAAATGTGAAAACCAATTTTTATATCCCAAACTTCTTGCTGTAGCAAATATTAATTGAGTATCATCGCTATAAGAGCCAGCAGAAATTTCTTCTTGATGAGGCTGATAACGTCCTCCACTTTTTCTATTCCAAGAAATAAAGTTTTTCTGTATAAAATCTTTTTTGTTTGTATTCATTCCACGATCTTCATACACCCATCCAAGGGCATCTCCAATCATTGCCCCTAGCATGGAACCCATATATTTATCAATAGTTTGAACTTTATTTTGTGAATGCATTATTCCTTCATTCCTCTCTATAGAGTATTTCTGAAGGTACTTGCCCATTTCGAACCATTGCACTCCAAGAAACCTCAAAAAGATCTGGTGCAATAATAAAGGTTAGATCATCCGGCACACCTTTAATAAACTTTAATCTTGCTTTTTCCTTCCTAGCTTGCTCTTCATTTGGTACAACCAAACCTAATATATCACTTCGAGAAACATTTTTATAAATTAAAACTTCAGCTTGGTCATCTGTCGCACAACAAGAGAGCATTCTTTGTGTTCTATTCATTGGTCTTTGTCCTTGAACCGTTTGATTAAACATTCCTGAAAATCCTTCATAACCTTCTTTGATGTACACTCCTCTTCCGGCTGCAGCATTTCTATGACAAAAAAGAGTGGTATCATTCGTAACTAGGTAGGGGTTAATCAAAATTATAACCCATTCAGTGAATAATGGGTCATTGTTTTTTATATTTCTTAAATACCATGTGTTAGGATACTGAACTGTGCAGCAAACATAATCTTCTTTTCCATCCAATCTTAAAGGGTCATTTTTACTCAACAATTCTATCTGATCATCTAGTTCTGTATTTGCAACGATGCCTGATTCTTTGGACAAAATATGAGGTAACTTATTTGATTTGGTAAAATGACAAAGTCTGGTTATACCCTTTTGCTCTAAAAGTTGTTTATTAGTTGTCATAGCTGTCCTCATCATCTTCGTGATATAATTCTCTTTCTCTAGGGAGCAATTCAGTTAATGCACCTGAGTATGAAATGTATAGTTCTGATTTTGCTCTGGTTACTCCAACATAAAGTAACTTTATTTCTTCACTAAGCGCTTCTTCATAACTTTCTAAAGCTAGAATTCTTTCTTCGGCAGGTAGCCGTAAAGAATTACAATATGGTAGGATGACGGTATCAAATTCTAATCCTTTAGCGGAATGATACGTTCCCACAGATACTCTTGGATCGGAGAGCCACCTACTCATTTCGCCGTATAACTCCTGAATCGGATATATTTGTCTTACTTTGTTGATAATTTGATTAACCGTTTCACGATCTCGCACTAATATCGCAATCGTTCTTGTTCTATTGTTACGAATTACATTTTCTATAAAAAAGTCTAGCTCGTCCTTTTCAGAGTTGAATTCCAATAACGCAGGTTTAGGACCAGAAGCTCGAGAAAATTTAGGTTCAATTAAATCTGTATCTTCATGAAAATACTTCATTTTTGAGATCGCTAATCCAAGTGAAGCAATCTCCCGAGTATTTCTATAATTTTGTTCAAATCTCCATATTCTGGGATTAACTAAACCTGCGGATCTCCAAGAAATACGGCTACCGTAAATTTGTTGAGCAACATCACCAAAATATGTTAAGCTTCCATCTTTAGGTACAGCTAATGCCAACGAAAGGAGCATCATTGGCGAAAAATCTTGACCTTCGTCTAGAATAATATGCTTATACATTCTTTTGGAACTATCTACTTTTAATTCGTCGCATACATGAAGTGCTAAATCTTCAAAATCATATTTATGTCCTTCTTCTGCCCGCAACTCCAAGTATTCGAGATACACATAAAAGAAATATTTTCGATTAGCTCTAGCTATCCACGTCCCGCTTCTGCCAATACGTTCTACTGATTCATATTGCTCTAAAGTTCGAATCCCCATCTTTTCAAGCCAGCTTATCTCTTCGATAAAGACCTCGGAATTTCTTTCAAGCGTACTAACATTTGGATTTTCAAATCTCACACGTGTCAATGCTTTTTTTATTAAATCGTTTTTAGTATCTGATGAGGCGATAACTCCCCAACCCATTTTATTTCTTGAATTTAGATATCCACGTGCAAATTTGTGATAGTTTAAGACATCCACATTAGAGTATCTACTATCAGAAATTGACTTCAAGTAAGTAACTAGTGCTTTATTAAAAGTAACGAGCATTACTCGCTCGCCTGGTTTGCAATGTGTAGACGCTAAATAAGCTGATCGTAAGATTGCCAACGTTGTTTTACCACTTCCTGCTGTACCCAATACTACAAAGTGACCCTTTTCTGGCAAATACAAAACCTCTGACTGTAAACCTTCTGGTACGGGTAATGACATCTAAAGTCCTCCTAGTTGTAAATTCTCGTGGTTAATTCGAATCATTCTATAAAAAATATTCGATAAATAATAAGAAAATATGACTATTTTTCACCTACGATAAAACATAACATAATCAAATGGTCGAAATTTGTCGTTAATTGACAAGTCAGCAAAATTCCTTCCATGAATAATAAAAAAACATAAAAATTCAAATAAAAACAAACCGTCTGGTGAACAAACGGTTTGTTTTTTATTGATTTTTGTGCCATTTAATAGTGGTTTATTCTTTTTTGCGGCATATTTAGGAAATAAATCCTTAAAGAATGAAAATTATAAGTGTTGATATTCATAAAAAGAAACATCCAGTCAAAATTGCCACAGCAGCTGTAAAATTTGTTTTTTTATTTTTCAAATTTAATTACTTTTAAATCCTGAGGCTCCTTTTTCTCCTTTCTCATAATTCGTAGCATATATGTTGCTTGAGTTGGACTCCGGTTTTGATTGTATCTAAAACAAACCATTTTATATTGGAACTCTTCAATTAAATCCGATAACTGTAATGCAGCAAATTCTCCCTTTTCGCCCCAACCAACAATGATTTCGCTTCCCAGCTTAAGAGCTCTTCGGACATATTTCTTATTTATTTCATCAAAGGCTGAACTATACAATCTTAATTTAGTTGATTTTGGCTCAATAAAGGAAATAACATTGACTAAAATTAACGTCCCAAACCCATTTGCTTTAGCAAAATCAACCATAAAATTTGAGGTTGCATCAGACTTTATATGATTGGCTTTACTAGGATTTAGAAGCAAAGCGGTTAATATCGGTTTTGTTTTATCCCAAGAAATTCTGAGATAATATCGCTTTGGAGATGACATAATTTCTTTAGGGAAACATATTCTACTCACCAAAATTCCTCCTGTAGTGTATTTTATTGAAATAGATCTTCATGTACCTAGCTTCCATCCATATTGCGTTTTATAGGATATTATGCTATTTTTAGCTTATCGGAAGCACCGATTAACCGTGAAGAAGGGTTAATCGGTGCTTTTATTATTTTGTAGAAAAAGGATGATATTTGATGAGGATAAAAAAACAACGTATTGCAATTGAAACGGATAGCAGATTACATCTATGTCTTATTAATAAAGTTAAGCTTGAAATAAACGTTGCAGGAACTAACGAATATGTAGGTTGTATTAGCTCCTTTGATGAAAACGTTATTTCTGCAGATCATATTAATTTTTTGCGTATGAACTGCAAGATATACCTATCAAAATAGCAAAAAATATAAATACTCACCGTAAGTAGCCATCATTCTATAAGAACACGAAAGATTCGAAGTACGGATTTCTTAACATCCATTGCCTTCACACATCCGTAGTCTTCGGTGAAATTGCGAATCGAATAACGGCGTTATCACTTGCATCAGGGCTTACTGGATCAAGCGGTCATCCATACGGTTGAATATCATCCGCCTCCGATTTGATTTAGGATTTCCAACAGTTTGACTTCCATCGGTCTGTTAGTTCCTGATTGAAGTTCCTTCTTCCCGATTTCACATCGTTCCCATCCGTGCACTTGTAGCTCAGCTACCGTCATGTTGTCTGTGCTAGGGGCTCCATCGTTTTGTTTAACGCGTTTGAACGCGGCTCTGAGGTTAAGTCCCTTAAGCATCCGCTTCTCTTTGCCGCGAGGCTTCATGTGAAGTTTGCTGCAGTCGTTGCTCACTGTTCAGACGCATCGGTTTCTCCTCTTCTTTAAGTCAGCTTATCCAGTTTTCAGCGTCCCGTACTATGGCGTCTGTTGACTCCTACAGGTTCGACGTTATCCTTTGGGCTACGATTACGAAGTTACTTCACATTTTTTCTGTAGCCTCCAAAGATAGGAACGATATCTTTCAGCCTGCAGAATCTACCTCGCGACAACCCCCCTTACACTTGGCTAACAGTAGGCGTTCGGGACTTCCACCCTAATGATGACGTCCATTCCTGGCGCACAAATATAAAAGCCAAGCAATTAAGCTTGGCTTTTTGAAAGGGACCCTCACCGATTTACGTTAAAGGAAATTTTGATAATGAGAAGTCTTCGATAAGGAAGGGATTAACTGTTTTCCCCATACTTACGTGTGTGTAAAGTTCGTATGCTCTAGCAAAATCGGCTAGTTCAATACATTCCGCTTCACGATCAATTGCATATTTGGCTGCTTTTCGTATCAGCTTCATAATGGAATCAATGGATCCCCTCGTGGCGTAGTACATTCGATCACACATTAACTCATCTGCGAGCATTGCAGGACTAACAAATATTTCTGCAAGTTGTAGATCAATTTCATGCATCAATCTGCGAAATGTTTCTACCTCACTCTTGCTATGATAACCGAATGGCTTTAAATTGAGTCGAATGGGAAAGCGCCGACTTAATTGAGGATTGTAATCTAGTACCAAACTTGAATCCTCCAAGCCAAACAAGACAAAGGGTACTTTTGTCTGATTGATCAAAGATTTGAACCAATCGGAAATTTTATAAATCACTTTCTCCTTGTCGCGATCAACAAAATGCTGGAACTCATCAAGTAAAATGAGCTCCACTCTATTAAGACTAATCAAATTCACGAGTCTGTTATATTTTTGTGATGACGTACCCCTGTTAGGATACTGATCACCTAACTCTGTGAGTAGCCTTTCAGTCAAATTGATATGAGATGCCGGACTCGGAACGCTGGCATAAAGAATTACACGAGTTGAAGTTTTCATTCCATTTACCGTTTGACTTTCCACTTTATTAAACTTGGCGATATACGTCTCATAAATGGTCGTCTTTCCAGCACCAGAATCCCCATAGATAAGCACAGACAACGGATCTGACGAATAGGTGGATTCATGATGAACCTCTTCGATAAAATTCATCGCTTTTTGGAATTGAGGATGAATAATCCGAAATCCCTCAATAAACCTAAACTTGTCCTCACGCGTTAATGTTTGCATTGTTTACCGCCCCCCATTCTGTTTGTTCTTCATTGTAATTGAAATGCTTACGAACTAGATTCGCCATCTTCACATTTTCCTTCAGGGCATCAATTGCATTAGATGAAGCAATCTCTGCTGACGAAGGCTGAAAGTGGGCAGCAGCTCTAGCTCCACTCGTTCTTTTCGACTCACTTTTAAGTTCAGCCATCAATCTTGCCTTTGAGCTGTTTAACTCCTTCCAGGTTACTTCTTTCTTACGTTTGTTAATATCACGCACAAGAAGTTTATGGGTAAACTCTTGCAATCCTTGGCTATAGTCTTGGTCAGAACAAGGTACCGTGATAAACGTTCTATTCAACTCATTATAAACATGAATTTGAGATAGATCTGAAGGATCATACTTAAAATCAACGGTGTTGATGCGTTTCTTCATTAACTCAAGCTTTAATTCTTGTAAAGCTTGGGAGTTATAAAAAAGGTATTGATATTGAATACCAGGACGTTGAATAGTGGATCCTGTTTTCAATTTCCCTAAAACGATATCCCATTTTTCAGAATCGTCGAGAAATGCTGGACGCCCATGTTTCTCAATATGATCCCTCCATAGCTTTGCAGGCGAACCTTTAACACCCTTGTTGTATTGTTGAGAATACTCATCAATTACCCAGCGGTGAATAAGATAAATAAGTTTTTTGTAACCCACAATCGCATTCTTTTTTGGATCGTAATCTTTCTTATCTACTACGTTTGAAAATGTAGTACCCGGCATCTGGTGGATAAGTTGCTGGTTAAGCGTTCGGAAAGTGCGCTCCACTTGACCTTTAAACCAAGGTTTGCGCGGTGGACAGAATTTCACATTAATTCCAAGCTGTTTGCATGCATCTAGCAATGAACGGCTCCTAAACTCCTTGCCATTATCCAGCACTAACAATCTTGGCACCCCGTACGCTACCCATTCATTTTTAATCTCTGGGTATAATTCCTTAACATAATACTTGGATGTCATCATATGCCTCATAGTTTTCATCACCGACACATAAGAAGGTGAGTGAAATGCTACATATAAGCCAATTAGGTTTCCCGTCGCTTTATCTATTGCAATTGTAATCCAAGGTCTACCCAGAGGTAATCTGGTATCATCATCAACTACAAACAAATCAAGTTTGGTATGATCCATTTCTACTTCTTCCAAAGGGATTGTCGGTTTCACCCTTGTATTAACAGAACTTAACTTATCAAATGCGTATTTCTTTCCTTCTCTTTTCTCTAACAATTCTAACGGGTTTCTTGCCGCAATACGCCTAAGAACTGTATTGTAGGAAGGCATCTTGATTTTCGTTTCCTCCGTTCGAAATTTGTTAATATTTTCAATTGAATCTCCAAGCATCGCATAAGCATCTTTACCGGACGGTTTTTCTCTTTTTGCGTAAAAACTATCCAATATGCCATCGATCTTCTCCTCCACCTCGTTCGACATACGATTTCCCGTGCCACATTCAGCAGTATTGGGAACCAGTGCCGTGATATCTCCGCCACTAAATACAAAAGCATTGAACCACCGCCTTAGTGACATTGCGGATACTTTATTCCCAAAGAGTTCAAGTTCTTTTTCCCTGGCATCAAAATAACGAGACATTTTTTGACCTGCAAAAGGCAGCAGCGGTTTTATTGCATCATATCGCGCAGCAGCAGTCTTTCTCTCAGATTCGGGGAGCATCGAGTAATCAACGATTTTGTTTTCACGTACCCCTGACGACTCCAACAAGCTTGTTGCCGGACCAATTGGCTCGAACTTTAATGAGCCATTCTCATGTAACAGCATCAAATCCTTCAGGTCATATAATACTTCGCTATTACCAGTTAAGTTCTTGATAATAAATTTACCTGGCAGATGCTCTCTCGAAATCTCAAATACGCTTTCATTCATCTTAAAACGGACCCCTTTTTCAATCATCACAGTTTGCATTTAAATACCCCTTTTCTTTTGTTATTTGTTCTTTTTAGAACCAATGTAATTCATAAGCTCTACACGGTTGAGTTTTACATCTGCGAACCTTTTGACCTCAGTGTCACAACAACAGCTGATATTACCGGACAAAACTTGCTTTAGGACGTTAGCAAAACTAGAGTGATAGTGCATTTCCCTTAAGAGTTGAGAATCAAAAGGCACCCCTTTTGACTTGTCTGAAGTTTCCTTAACGCATACTTCCTCGAGTTCCTTTAGCAATCGGTTAATAGCACTTGGATGAAATTGACGTCTTCCAAACACATCTTTCCCTGGACCATGCTCGATGGGCAGTAACTTCATATCACTTAGTTTTCTAATGATGTCACCTGTAACACCAAGCATCATAGCTGCTTCTATACTTGTAATAAACTCTTCTCTTCTCTTGGCATACTTCTCAACACTTTTAATTTCTACTAACGTTAGCTTGCGCCGCCCCACCTTTCGAGACATAATTTCGAATACCCCACTATCCACTAGCTTTTTCAAGATGACGTCATCACATTTCAATATTTTCCTTGCCGCTAACAAGGAACAGTAGCGAAATTCTTCTGGCTGTAAAATGTATTTCATTCGAGTGAACTCCAAATTTACAGTATTGTGAAAATCAATATAAATTTTCTTGTGCGCTGCAAATTTTTCTAAGCAAATGATTTTGCCGAAAAGTTCCCTCTTTATCCGCATATGCCTATTGCTTGATCGATTAATTTCAATTTCATTAATGACCGCGGCAAAATTCGTATTTGGAGACATTAACAAGTGATGTGCTACAGTAGAGAGATAAATAATCATTAGGAGGTTGCGTTTATCTCCCCTTAGTAAGCTGTAGTTCGCTTCTCCTAAAGTGACAGAGAAGTATACGAATTGCATGTTGGCAAACGGCAAGCCATCCAAAAGCTTTGATAGTAAATCGAGCCCATTAAAGTAGTCCCTCCCTGTAAGTGTAATGCCCTCTTCCGTCACCACTTCGTTAATTTCATCCGCTATAAAGCCTTGAATAATTCGTTGCGCAGATAAAATGTCTTCATTTGGCTTATCAACTTCGCAAATGTCGGCGTATTTAACCCCACATATGCATCCACCTCCTATCAAATCATTCATTCTGATAACTCGATTGCAACCAGTACAATTCTCAATTAAGAAACAATCGTGTCTCAAGCATACCCCCACCATACTCACATCCCACACAAGTCGATGGTAATTAGCTTCCATTAGGCAATGCGGGCAAAACTTAACCTTTGACTGATAATAGTGTTGCCGCCTTTGTAGAAGCGTGGATGAACCACCAAATAACAACCCATCAAACTGATTTAGGGTAAGGTTGTCCACATTCTCATAATTTTGCTCTTTCAAGATATTCACAATCTCACTATTCCAACGGTTTTTCTCTTGGTAATAGTTAAGGTTCGACCTGTAGTCGAAATGACTACCTTTTCGATTGATGAATGTCTGTAAAGTCTGATGAAAGTTTGCCTTTGCAAGTCGTTGCGCAAGACTCATAAAACTTTCACCAGGTTGCACTTCTGGAATCAGCTGTAGTTGACTCAATTGTGTTCCCTCCTACTATATGCGGCTCGCGGACAAATCCAATGAATTACAAGATTTTTTTTTTGACCGCATCAGCTTTCATAAACAGCATACATCCGGATATTGAAAAACAACTTTTCAATTTCTCTGCCAATATTTATGGAAATGCAAAAAAGGAGCGTAGTTACTACGCTCCCTTCAAAATATGATTTAGTTTTGGTTAATCATGATCCTTATTTTTTTTGTTCTGATACTGCAAATAATTCAGAAAATCTAAAATTCGCTTCATGCTCGTTTCATATCCGGGCTTATATGAAGTGAATACTTTGGTTATGTTCTCAAGTAAATTAATGTATTCTTCGACAAACCATGCAGTTGGAAAATCTTCTGGATTCAAGAGTCTTTTCGTTAACGTTTCAATCTTCCCAAGAATAATATTTGTGTTCTCGATGCCAATCTTATCTGATATTCGTTCAATGGACGATACTATGGAATTCAAATGATTATTTTCATCTTCTTTTGAAATTCGGGTAATGGCGACAATTATTTTGTTTAATGCTTCATCTAAGGGGGCAGCGTCCTTATCACTGTATTGGTCACTGTACGCTTGCTCATCCCACTTGATGCCGTGAAATAATTCATCCCTTTTAATGCCTAACCGTGCTTCTATCATAGCTACTGTTTCTATTTTTATGGAGGTACTCCCGTTAATTATATTTGAAATTGCCGCGTCTGAAATTCCCAAAATACTAGCGGCATTAGCCTGGCTCAATCCTCTTTTCTTTAATGATGCGCGTAAGTTTTTTCCAATATCCTTTTTTATTTCTTCATATGTACCAAAAGATAATATCTGAGGTTGCTCGTTGTTATCAGCTTGAAATAATTCATGGATATGATTCGCCTCCATTTCATGACGCATATCATTATTACCTGAGAATAGATCAATTTTCAAAATGATATTCTCAAAAGAGCCTATAACCCCATTAAAATCATTCTCATATGCTGCTGGATACATAACATATATATGTGCACTTTCTTTTTTCATCAGCTCAACCAAATCGTTAACAGATAATAGTAAATTTCCCCCAACTCTTAACAACAGTCATCACTCTCCATACTTATTATTAGTAGTATGATAGTTTTTCATTTGAATTAAACTTATATTTAAGGAAATAAATAGATTGGAGGTGAAAATATGAATTTATTAAACTTTTTGAAATCCAATCAGCATTTTATTCGTCTGGAAATACCTATTTACAACAGAAAAATTTATAATTTTTGGTTTGCTGAAAGGACTTTAATTAATCAATTTATTGGGTATATTTCTATAAGTTTCGAAGAGGGTATAGTGAGCAAGTACACATTACTAAAAAACCATTCTTTCTTAGAACCAGATTGGTTTGTTTTACTTTATAAGGTGACCTTAGAAGAAGTAAATAAAAAGCATCGTTTAAAAAATCTGTTCAAATAAAAAAGACCGTTTGCACGGTCTCAGCTAGAAACTAGTAAGGCTCTAGTTTCATTAACATCTACAATATATTTCTTTGTAATTCCAGGCAGCGCTTCATGAAGAACTCCACTCCATATTAATTTTCTCAGATGGAGAATAGTAACCTTAAACATTGAGGCTGCCTGTTTTAAATCAATATATCTTTTTTGAAAATCTTCAATTGTCTTTTTATCATACATTTTGATTTTTCTATTACCTAACTTGGATTTTTCAAAACTAGCCTTAATAACCCCCCTCTCTTCAAGCGCATCTATTGTAGAAAAATCCATTCGTAATAATTTTAACAATTCGCTTTTCGTATATCCCTTCCTTTCATACTGAAATTTATACAAATCATTCATACATCTTTCCAATTCACATGATTGGAAAATTACATCGGTGAAATTACCTCCCTTTTTTATTCTAAACGGCTCCAGTTTGCTTTCTCTTATGAAGATCAACAATCTCACCATGCTCAGTCCACATTGGGAATATTTTTTTAATGCACTGTAAAAAGTAATGCCGTTGTCAATAGATTTAATTTCACCAGAATATTTTTCAAGGAAATTTACTACTTCATTTTTACTTAAAAACCAGCGCGCCTTTGGGTATCTCCTAAGAATCAAAAAGCCAGAATCAATGATTCTATTCATTTGCTCTTTTCCTATTATCCCCAAGATTGAACTTGCCTCATCTCGTGTAATACAATCTTGATCCGCCACGTCATTTGTTAATACAACATTGTCATTTGCGGCACAGGCTTGCCTCTGTTTACGTTGTTTTTTTAAAACTGGAACCATCTTTTTAGCATGCCTAACGCGCGCTTTTGTCGGTTTGTCCATAAAATTTTGGACTTTTCGGAGAAGAATTTCGCACTTTGAATTGGACGATATTTTTTTAGCCATTTGCATCTTTGCATGCTTATACCGATTTGGTAATTGATCAAACTTCTTTTTAACCATTTTTATATTTTTGGGAAAATCAACAAATATCCAGTAAACATTTCCGTATTTATAACATGACATTTCATTATTTAATGTTACGTTCTTTTTATAAAACGGTTCAATCACAATTGGTTTTCCAATAAAACTAAGATTGCCTTGAAGGAAGTAGCTACAGCTTCTGGCTAATTTTAAAAATTCAATCAGATTCAGTCCTTTTAATGCCCCCCTACAAATAAACTCATTATTCAAAAGCTCATTTTGTATAATTTTTTGGGATTCTAAAAGATAAGGATCACTAACTTTATTACCAGATGCTTCATAATGACAAAAACCACACCATTCACAAGCACCAGTCATCAAGCCTCCCAGAGTAAGTCTTCTTTGACATCCCTGGCAAGCATCCAAAAGCAGCTGCTCATGATCCAAACAAATTGTTACTGGTTCAAGCATCCAATTTATCTTGTGATATGCGTGCTGTTGAAAGCACTCTGGGCAATATTTATGCTGATTACGAATAACAAACTTATTGTAAAAAATGTCGCCAAACTGATTACTGAAATATTGGTTACTCATTTTACGAAGTCTATCCTTACCTATACCAGTAATATCCTTGATTATCTCTATCACGGAATCGGCAAAAACATTCTTTTCTAATTCTCTAACTCTCATCTTCCACTCGGATAATAGGCTTTCCATACTTGCATAAAAATTAGCTCTTGCCAACCTGTAAATATAACTAGCTAAACTTTCACCTGGTTTTATATCGGGTATAGCATTCATTTGTCTGATCACCTCAACCTAATATAAGCAGGCGAGCGTTTTTTATGATTAAATTACAAAAAAAAGCACGAAAGAAGCGCATTCCTCCCCTGCTTTTGTTTAACAATATATGTAAATGCATCGATGGTTGTGTGCAGTGCTACCGCGCGGCAACGGCAATCCTATCATCAATAACTAACTTTCTCATTTTGAGATAAAATTTTAAAAATTCCGATTTTCCTTCTTCCATCTTACTTTTTGAGATCGTTTGCGTAAAAATCCAGCATTTGAGTCTATCATGTGCTGCATCAGCTCATAAAATAGCTAAGAATATTTGAATGAAATCGCTGCTCCTTGGACCTTAGAATTGCAGGAATTCATACAATTAATTAATTTTGAATACTATTTTACATACCGAAAAGGGGGAATTATTTTGGAACGAATTACATGGCATTTTCCGACGGCAATGTCGTCAAAGAAATTGACTCATGAATTAGAAGAACAGATATTTTATCAGTTAGCAACTGAGTTCTCAGACCTACTAAATAGAAATGTCCGGATCAATAATGATTTGCCTATACGTTTTGAGGATAGGAGCAGCACTAATGTTTTCTATCAAGCCAAACAGTTTCAATTAACCATTTTATTAAATAAAGAGTCATATCTCTTTGATTATCCCGAACCCATAATTAAAATATGTTGGTTTACAGTTCAACCGCAGAATCAAGGTTTAGGGACAAAATTGATGAAACATTTTCTTCGGACTCTAAGCGAAACGTCTTATGAACGAGTTATTTTGGATACTCGTGACGATGAAGGTCGTCGTTTCTGGCGTAGGCTAGGATTTAATCCATCCTCTGAAAATTGGCATTTAAATTGGTTTTTGAAGATCCCTCACTAATAGTGAGTATTTCCGTTCGACAGAGCCGCTCGGTTAATGAGTGGGAGCCACAATGTTAAAGAAATAGAGCCACACTCACAGCGAAGAGAGCCACCCCGATCTGAGGTGGCTCTCCCTTCCTGTAAAATTGAGCTATCGTTATCCATTAGTGGAACTCGCTTCGTTCAACGAATAAATTTGTACGAGGAATCCTTAAGGGATTTGATTAAAACCCCATTATCGGACGTGAGTATGCCCGAAATAGGGTCCGCTACTTCAAGGACCAAGCTGCCCGAAGCGTCTAGCAGTGCAAGTCCGTAGTCATCGTTTTCGTGAAGCTTGCATACGAGCTGTCCATTCAACACTTGTATGCTTACGACAGGAGTTGTCCATACGAGTGGATCTTCCTCGTTCGAATCCGCTTTATAAAGCTCGTATAAGTTATTTTCCTTCTTGGTTGTGTAAAATACGTTGCCGTTGATGCTATCAAACCATGACACCGCATGTTCGGACAGTTTCATTTCCCCCGCCCCGTCCAACGCAGACGAATATAAGACTTTGTCCTTGTCTTTTACATAGTATAGCTTGTTATTGATAATTCGGAACCAGTTGACACTTGTGTCGACGATCTTAGTGCTTTTATTCGTTTTCAGATTGATTTTATAAATTTTATTTGCGTCCGATTGGTCGCGTGAAGCCAGCACGTACACATCATCTCCAATGACGGTTGTGGAGGAATCAGCGCTATATCCCTCGCCGCCGTTGTACGTGGCATGTGCACCGTATTTCACGCCTGGATCTCCGACACTCATATGGTTTGTCTCATCTAGCCCTGGTGGTAACAAATACAAGTTGCCACCTTCGAACACCGATGCTCCAAGTTGGACGATTAATGTTCCATATTTCGTATCGCGGAAATCGAGATACCCGTCATGTAATATCTCCGCTTTCCCATCGTCAGCGATTTTCACGTACCCGTCCCCACCCATAATAGCTCCCCCGTGGTGATAGGTAAACCACAGCGTGTTGTCACGGATTTGAAAGGATAAATCTTTTTGCAGCCCTTGATAGGTTTTGACGTTATACGAATAAATTTCTTCCTTGTTGGACGGCTGCTGCACGGGAGCCCGATATACATGGTTCGTAGTGTCCGTTGTCTCAACAAAATAGTAATACCCCTTGAAAAGGGCGACATCGTTCTCACCAGCATATGTGGGAAGTCCGACATTATTCATCTGTGGGTTATGGGAAGTGATGCTAAGTCCGCTGGTATTGTCCCAATTGTAATCCCATCTGAAATCGTCATGCGCGAAGCGCCATGTCATAGGGAAATACGTGACATCTCGGAAACTTAACAAGGGATACTTTTCTTTTGTGTTATCAATTTCCTTGCCGTTGATCGTAACGGTCGATGCGGGGACCTCGGCTGTGTAGATAGCCGCATTACGATGATCTGAATTATATGGCACATATGAGGAGGTCACCTGGTTTTGCTTAATGTTCAAACCTTCATCTGGTGACCATTTGGCTTCCAAGCCAAGCAGTCTAGTATCATACCACGTCATCGGAAAGTAAGTGATATCGCGATAAACCAAGAGTGGGTATTCGCGGAACTGATTTTCAACCTTATGACCGTTCAAGTTTACCTCGAAGTCTGGCAGCGTAACCCTCACGCTATCATCTGCAGCTTGAGTGCTCCCCGCAGGCATCAATAAACTCATGCATAATGAAAAAACAACCGAATATCCAAATAATTTTTTTCTCATCGTTGCTTCCTCTCCTCTCACATAACTAGACGCGAGCAAATTGTAAAAAGTTTCTATTTTTTTTGAAATTAGCTATATAGTTAGTGCGATTTTGCCTAATGATAATCAATTGGTATAAAGATAAAATCCTTTTACATTAAACACAAATTGACAAACTCCCTGGCTGTTGTAAACAGCTAGGGGGTTTGTCTTTTGCCGAGTCTTCTGCCTCTTAATTTAGTCCCCCAAGTGGCTCTGAACATTAACATCATGGCTCTGTTTTATTAACAAGGTGGCTCTCACAGATTAACCCAATGGCTCTCTTCAGCTGAAATATTCAAATAGTAAACCAATTCCATATGCTGATAAATAAATTTATACCAGCAACATACTTTGGACAATTCTACATATGTAATTTATTGTTAACACCTTAGATGTGTATCCTACTTACAGCGTAAAGAGGCTGCCAATTAAGTGGCAGCCCCTCTATTGTGTTCTCATTTTTTATCTCTTCTGAGGATTCACAGCATTGGGTTGGCATCGGCAATTATGTTAAAGTGCTGCCTTATTGCTTGATACCGAATGAGCGGAAAATCGGAGTCAATTCCCTGCGATTTTGGACAGCTTGTAAATGAAACTCTTTCTTGTGACAAATCTCGGCGGCGAATTATTGTCGTGAATGGTCTAGTGATATCAGCACGTCAGACAAAGGAGATTTTTCGTATTCCAGGACAAAGCCGTTAGCTTAAATAAAATTTAATACTGTTTATTTATATATACTATCAATGACGCTCTGAGTATTAGGATCATTTTCACCAGTTTTACTTATTGTTGTTTTAACTTTATTTTCTTCTGGCTTGTTATTTAATAATGAATCTGGAAGAAAACAAGATGTGGCAGCGGCTCCAATCATTAATAAAACTAAAACAGCTATCAAATTACGATATCTGATTATATATTTTTCAACATTTTTAACTGCTGGATATATATATATATCCTTAATGTCTGTAAGATCTTTTTCAGCAACTACAACAAACTCTTTTGTATATTCACCATAAACACGTTCAATTTCTTCGATCCTTTCTTGGACGTAATTCTTATTATAAAAATATGAAATCGTAAATACTGCCGCATGTAGAGTAAATGCAACTATTAAAAACAATCGATCTCCTTTTGATAACCCCAAAGCACCAGAAAAGACCGCAGTCACAACACCAATTAGTGATGTATTGATGTAGGCGAGTAATTTGTCCGATTCCCCTTTTAAATCCGTTGCATATTTATGTGTTTCTTTTACTACATCTTTCCGATCGGTGAAAAACTTTTTAATACTATCCTGAATGTATGCCGTAAAATGACTGGATATTGTTTTTTCAATTTTAGGAATAAGTTCGTCTAATTTCTCCGTTGAATCGCTTGTTCCTAAATAAATGGTTAAAATATTCCTGGCGATTTCAATTTTATCGTTATAATGCTTTTCCTCATATGCAAATTGAAATATTTTCTTATAAAATATTTTGGCATGTTTTACACAAAATTCCGTAGAAAAATCAATTTCAGAATTTTTATGCCCACGAATAATTACCTTAGTATCGGAAAATTTATTGGATAAATAAATCAAGCTAGCTAAAAATAAATTTCTATCAAACCATTCCTTAAAATCATCCGATATATTTAGAAATTCGTAAAAATTAGGAATAAAAAAAGAACGAGTTACGCGAGATGTGTCTTCCCGAATTTTTATTAATCTTTCTAGTTCTGAAACGCTGTCAACATCGAGATCGGCAGCATAATTTATCTTGTTATTTTCAATCGGAAAAAGCTTTACGTATGAATTCGAATATTCTTTCTCAATCGGAATATAAAAATGAATACTTTTGCGAAAGTTAATATTTTTTATAAAATTTGTATTTAACACATCGAAACTTTTGAAAAAAAACTCTCTCTTAAAAAATACAAATGTGTTCTCATCCAGTTGAAAACGCTGTTTTTTATTAATGGCAAGTGTTAATTGGGCATTTTCATCTACATTAAGGAAATCAGATACACGGTTAAAATTTTCGAAACCTAAGTTTTTCCCCTCACAGTTAACTTCAAAGCTAATTTGTGAATTGTGCAGTACACTCGCATAATTTCGCGATAATTGTTTTATCGCATCGATTGTAACCTCATAATGTACTGTAAAAACCTCCGGGTTTTCAATTGCTTGAATCTCGGAGGCTTCCATTTCTTTCATGATTGTTAAAAAAGTATTTAACAATTCATTCATAACACTGCTCCCTAATGCTTAAATTTTTCTTTTAATTCAACACCTACGATTCGAATAACAGTTGTTTTAGTACCATTATCTTCAAATTCATAATCCAATTTGACCTTATTGTTGTTGTATCTAATTGGGAACTGAATTTTAATATCATTATCTTCGTCAGCATAAACCGCAACCGTAGGCTTCTTATCTGCAGTAAATATAAAATGAAGATTCTCTCGCTTTTCCAAGAGCTTGTCCTTATATCGATCAATTTTTTGTCTCAGGTCAGCTTCACCGTGTACATATGTTTCAAATAAACTTTCCAAATCTCTATCTAAGTCAACAACTTTTCCAGAGAATAATAGCCGGTCTACTTTAGTGACAAAATCCAGTTTCTCTGCTGTTGTGGAAAGCATTCCTTCTTCTACGGCAAAATCAATAATTGTTGAGTCCACCAACTCAGTCATTACTTTATCATCAACGAATATTTTTGCTTCTAAAAAATTTGAAAGGAAGTATTTTGATATTTCGCCCGTATTTTGCTGCTTATCCAGTACGCGAAGATGAACTTCCTCATTCCAAAGATTATTATCTACTTTAATAAATGCGCATTTATGCAGCCTCTCATTTACACTTGGCAAGATATCTTTTTGTACAGTAAAAGAAAATGTGGAACGATCAAGACGGATTGCCTTATTCGGATCCATTTTTAGAATTGCTAAATAACGATTATCTGTTCGTGAATCAATATACAAAATAAAAATCAATGCTCCGTTCGACGCAGCGCCGCTCATGTTGTTAAATAATGATTGTGTCATATTAATTGTATTATCTACAAATAATTTATCATTCGTCACATCATTTGAGATTTCAATGGTATCTACAAGGACTGAAGCGTTCTCGTAAGTAAAAGTGCACATTCTTATTTGTTTTGTTTTCAATGCGTTTTCTATATGCTTACTAAAAAAGTTTGTCACTTCGGTATCCGCTAAATTAATTACTTGAGGAAAAAAAAGAGGAGCTGCGTTTCCTAAATTTAAATCATGTGCAATCATTTTTTCAATTGTTATATAGGACAATTTATGATCTCTCCCCTGAGAATAAGCAGTTGATTACAATTTACCACAAATTCCCTGTGTCGGATATATACTAATAAAAAAAGGCGGGCAATTCCCCCCCCCCCTCCAAAAAGTATTATATATTTGAAACATTCAAGTTTTTAAACCTCCCCGTGAAATCACATACGCCATCCCAATGACCTTCAGTAGATGCTCCTTGTATTTTGGGATTAATCAAGGCATATAACAACTGAGTTGCAGCATCTTGATCATCTTTAGGTATTTGGTACTGGTCAGCAATTCCATCTACTAAGTCATCGTCAACGAGTACCTCGCAAATTACCGACACTTGTGCTAATACAACTCTTGGATTTTTCATCATATTTCAACTCCTATTTTGACTTGTAACGATTTATTACATAAATAAAAAAAACGTGCCCTGCCATTAATTTCATTATCGACAAAAGCTCAGTTGTATAATCTATTCACGGAGCGGGAAACTGTTATTTGCATTCCTTTCAATAATACTATGACACTTTCTTATACTTATGAAATTTGTTTTAATGTAACAATACCCTTACATCAAGGAATTTAAACAAAAAGGCTATGTTAATCTTCAATGTTGATATTTGACCATAAGAAAACCGCCTTGATTGAAAAGGCGGTCTACTGAGCGATTGTTTCCTCTTAGCGGAATAAAAAAGTGAACTAAATGTTAATTTCGCCTTTATCTTTATAACGCTCTAATAAATCTTTTACTAAGATTCCATCAATTCTTAACCCATCAATATTACAATTTCTAAGTTCCACGTTTGAAAGATTGCATGAGTCAAATATAGCAGTGCTTAAATCACTGTTTTTGAATACAACTGGCTCAATATTTACCCAACCGTCAGTTCCAGGTTCTTCGGACAACTGACTTTTTTCGGCATTAGGTCGAACAATATTCTCGAATATGGTTCCACCCATCTGAATCATATTGATATGTACATTTGAAAAATAAATATGTTCCCACTTTGAATTTACAAAGTTTGTATGAGCAAATGATGTGTATCGCATATCAATACCGTGAAAATCTGATTCTTTAAAACAAACCATATGAATTCTCTGGTCTCTTAAATCTTGTAATTCCAACCCATTTTTCGAGTCCAATACTTTCTTTTCAGTAAGTGGCACTGGATACACTCCTCCATAATTATAATGCGTATGAATTCTTCAATTGCCCATCATTTTCCTGCAAGGTCGGCACAGAAATATGGGAAATTATTACATTCAACTGCTTGTTAGCTTAACAAGAATAAGCAGAAAGCCGAAGTTTGGTGTTCGTGACGGTCACAGTGAATAGGCACGATTTGACCAACATATTTTTCTTATTCGATGCGGTATTCTCATATTCATTGCTGTCTAAGTAACGAAACCAAGCCAAATAATGTTGCAAATATTTAGTAGCAACACCATTAAAGCGGTCCATCCATTTCTTCAAGCGGCTGTGATAGCTGTTTACGTTTTGAATATGGTACACGCCTTTCACACGTTGTTTTCCGTCAGACTTAAATCGGTAATGAGCCAAGCCTTTTGAATTCGCATAGGAACTGAATGCCCTCCACGAATCCGTGCAAAGCACGTTTGAGTCAGATAGATGACCACCAATCGCTTCATCCAATTTTGTAGTCCGAATTCTCCCACGCCCAAGTACGCCAGAGTAAGTCATTTTCTGACGGTCACGGGCAACGAGTACACATACTTGGTCATTACTAATGCCACGATATTTGGCTTTTCCTCCACGTTTACGTGGTTTACGTTCGGCAATATTCCGCTTGCCCTTTTCCGAGTACAGAAAGTAGGTCTCGTCCATTTCAACTATATCTTGAAATGCTTCGGTAGGAACCTGACTCAGAGCGGCAAGAATCTTATGCCGCCAGTAAAACAAGGTGACATGCGTGACTTCACCGTTTAACTGCTCTGCACATTTTCTCAGAGAAAAGCCCTCAATCATGCATTCGATAAAACGAACCCAAATATGAGGTCTCCTCGTTCGTTGTAGAGGGGTGTTTGTAAGGTCATTGAACGTTTGGCGACAGGATTTACAACGGTAACGTTGACGATTAACCTCTCCAGAGCGTGTTTTTACAGCGTACTTTCCAAATCGCACGACAGAAAGGTTTTTGCAATGCGGGCAAACAAGTCCATCTTTATGCTTCTGCTCTTGATTTCCATCAATTGCTCGAACAGGAACCGAAACTCCCTTGGTTCGTGATTGCAAAAAGTAAATAAGCTCTCGCTTACCATTATCGTCCAACGTATCAGCAAGCTTTTTCAATTCCTTTAAATCCATGGGCAAATCATCTCCGAACAGTGATATTACCATTATTATAGAACATTTGTTCGTAATAATCAAATATCAACAACAAGGTTTAACAAAGCCAACAAAAAAGAAAAGCATGCTGGAAAAATCCAGTATGCTTTTCTTTTTTAAGATTCTTATTTGGCAGCGCGTAATTTAATATATAAATTTTTTTCACGAAACATCGTTTACTTTTGCGTTATTTTGCAAATATCGCACTACTTGAACGATCTCATCAACTTCAGCCTCTTCAAACACCCCATAAACACCTTCTTGATGAAGATGGATAAAAGGTTCATCCATTAATTTACCAGGATCCAAATTTCCATTTTTAGTTAAATATTCGATGATCAAATTTATAAAGTGTATTTGATTAGGATTCAAATTTGTTTTACTTAACAAATTTGCAAACGCTTCTTTCGCCGCGTCTTGTTCTAGCCCTATAAGCTCTCTTACAAAGAACCCAAAAGAGGCAGCACCTTTACCACCAAAAAGCTTTTCAAATTGCTCCTGAGTGCCAATCTGTTCGTTAAACAGCATGCCAGCGAACGAGCTAACGTCATAACCTGTAATAGGTTTGTTTTTACGAAGTTTTTGAATCGCAATGTGATCTTGATGTTTCATTATATACTCGCATACATGCTTTCGATACGCTGAAAAATCACTTGACTTTGGAAGATCTGCTTCTTCATCACTTTGTAATTCATCGGTAAAATTTGTGTACAAAATTGTTCGCTGTTCGGTATCTAATAAAGCTAAAAGTTCACGAACGACAAGTCTAACATGTTCTAGCTCAGAAACATTGGTTTGGTTATAAAACTCAGTTGTCGTTATTTTTTTTAAGAGTGATATTTGATCTTTAATTTCCTTGATATTTTGTTTCGTGAGGAGTTGTGTCGCTATTCGTATTAATTTATTAATATACGAGTTCGTTTTTCCTAGCTGAGTAACACCAAGAACAGACCGTTGAAGACGCAGCATTAATAAATCAAAACGCTTTTTCTCTTCCGACACATCTTCATACACGATACGGGCAAGGGTTGAAATTACTTCATCTTTACTTCCCTCTGTACGTAATAACCAATTTTCAGGTTGCCGATATTTAATTACAGCTGACAAATGAGGACGAATAGTAAAGTGATGTTCATCCATTTGCTCTAATTGGTTTGTCACATATGAAATAGTTGCATTCATCAGGTCCGGAAACTGCTGGGTTTTATGTAATTCATAGATGATTTCGCTACGTTGTTCAAAAAGTTGTTCACTCAATGAGATGACCTTTGAACCTTCATCATCTCCTTCTTGAAACGCATCAAAATATTCCACATTGCCACACATATCAAACAACAGCGCATGTGTTTTATGTTGATTAGGTCCAAATAAATTCTCACAAAGTCGTGTGCCGCGACCGATCATTTGCCAAAATTTCGAAAAAGAAAATACTGGACGAAATAGTACCAAATTAACTACTTCCGGAACATCAATTCCTGTATCTAGCATATCCACTGAAACAGCAATTTGTGGAAGTTCGTTACCTTGCTTAAATTCCTCGATCAGTTTGTCTGCATAATCCACCTTATTGTGGATGGCTGTCATAAATTTCCCTCGAAGATTAGGATACATCTCATCAAAAATTTCGAGTATAAATTCTGCATGTTTTTGATTTCTGGCAAAAATAATGGTTTTGCCAAGTGTATCTCCGCCAGAAACCTTGATTCCCTTTTGCATCAGTAGTTCAAGCGCTTGTTTAACAGTATTTTCATTATACAGCCAACTGTTTAAAGCATCTTTTTCAACCTTTTTGCCTTTAAGTGGACGAACCCGGTTATTGTAATCTTCAAGTTCACTTTCGCTTAATTCTTCTGGATTTATACCTTCATGCATAAACTTAAATTTCACTTTAACAGGTTTGACGGGAACGAGATGCTTTTCTTCGATGGCTTGTTCATACTCGTAAGCATGGGTAGGTAAATTCCGCTGAATCTTGAAGAAGTCGTAAGTATCACGATCCACTTCCGCCTTTGGCGTTGCCGTTAATCCGAGAAGTAACGCATCAAAATATTGAAACACCAATCCGAATTTGTTGTAAATTGAGCGATGGGCTTCATCTACAATTATCAAATCAAAGTGGGCTATTCCAAATGGGACTTCATTCCCCTTTTTGGGATGTAAAAACCCAAGCATTGTTTGATAAGTGGAAAAATAAAGACGAGCCGATGTATCCCGCTTATCTTCCAACAAATTACAAACTGTTTCATTGGGAAGGTGCTTTTTAAACTCCCCGTACGCTTGCTTAACAAGTTCGCGGCGATCGGCAAGAAATAAGACATTTTTAACCCATCCTGCACGTTTTAAAAATTTAATTAGAGCGATTGCAGTACGCGTTTTACCAGTTCCTGTTGCCATGACCATTAGTGCGTGTCGTCTTGCTTCTTCATAAGCTGCGCCTACACGTCGTATTCCGTCTATTTGATACACCCGTCCGGCAATTCCTTGATCAGGCTTAATACTAATCAACGGCTTCTTATTAATTCGTCGCTGAATGACCCATTCCAATTCTTCTTTACGATAAAAAGTAGCAACTTCCCGTGGCGGGTAGAACGTATCATCCCACAGGTAGGTATGATAGCCATTTGTATAAAAAATAAGTGGACGAATCCCGTACATTTTCTCAAGCGCACTCGCATAAATCTCAGCTTGTTTCTTGCCTTTTTTAGCATCATGAACGGTGCTTTTCACTTCGATTACAGCCAAAGGCGTTCGACTATCGCTCCAAAGTACATAGTCGCAATACCCAGCAGAGGATCGATTGGGCATACCTGAAACTTCAAATTCCTCCACGTTCTCACCATGAGGATCCCATTTTGCTTCGCGAAGCATGACATCAATGAGAATCTGTCGAGTTTTCGCTTCGCTTTTCGGAGAGATTTCGATACGAGGTTTAGGCTCGCGAGGTAGCATTTTCATGAGTCCCGCGTCTTTTAACTTTTGACGTAATCGTATATTTTCCGCCTCAAGTTCAGCAAGTTTCGCCTCTTTTTCCGAAATCTGTTGCTCCAGTTTCGTAAGCTCAACTAACGATTCTTGTGTAACTTGACCCAAAGCTTTCGGAATAACTGAAATATTAAATGCCAAATCTTTTATTTTCGGCTCACCATAGTAGCGTTGAAGCCAATTTAAGAACATGAACAAATGCTCGAAAATGAGTAGTGATTTATCACTATCCATGGAATCATCAGTATGAACGGCTAGGTTACCAAGTTTAATGATCAGTCTTATTGGACCTAACATACCTGGCGAGAGGTTCTCCTGAAACGTTTGTTCATGGATCAAATCGCCAAGCATCGGTTTATCCTTTGCAGGGTATTGCAGATAATCGTCATTACTGTATAGCCACCTTACAGCCCGTTCTAATGTGACACGGCTGTAAAACAAAGATGTACGTGGTTTTGTGAATACATTGTTTTCCGCCTCTGATGCCGATTCATGAAGTGATTGCCATTGCGGGAATTGTTTTAGAAAATCAATGTTTAATGGCAACACCGTTCACCTTCCTCATTTTATTTCTAGCTGTCCCCTAAAAGCACGTTGTAACAGAGATTGGAAACTTTCTTGAAGCTTCAACAAATGATCATACATTAATCTTTTCTGCTCCTGTACTTCATGAATTAATGTTTCATATTTTCGTTGTAAATCTATAGGCGGTAATGGTACTGGGAAATTCTTGAGCTGTGTCATATTAATTGTAGCTATCCCAGTTGTCTGTTTAGCCATTTTCAAAAAATATTTTTTTCCATAACTACTACCAGTACATTTACTTAGGAAATACGCATTCAATAGGTTTTCATTTTCAATTCTGACTCTAAAAATATGATTTTGATGGATACAGTTATTCACTTCTTCTTCCCACACAGCACCTCTTCCAAGTTTATCAGGATCTCCTCCTTCGGTTAAAAGTAGATCTCTTTTTCTTAATTGATAGCGTGCTGCATCTTTTTCCGACACCGATATTTCTTTAATTTCGGAAAGATTAAGAAATCCATCCTGAACGTTCGCTACTCTCATGTAAGGAAGTGAAAGGACTTTTGAATCGTTATATTTTTTCCCCTTAGTCACTCCTGATGAAAGATCGGCAAAATATTGAAGTTCTCTGAATTCCCAATTTTTATTATTTATATTTAAATCACCGAAGAATTCTATAAATACCGACTCTATTAATTCATCCAACTTAGCGATCGCTTGTTTTCGCAGCTTAATCAATGACTCCGCTGCACCCAAGATGGTAGCAATCTTTTGTTGTTGTTCAAATGAAGTAAGATGAATCTTTAAAGGGTATACATCTTCACGATTTAATCCAGGAACTGCTGTTGACCGATTTATTTTTTTTAAGTCTAATACTTTTAAATAGTAATAAAGATATTTGAGATCCACTTGCTTCTTGGGTCGAATATAGTAAGTGGTGTCAATAGCCCAACAGTTTTCTTTACTCCAGTTGACTTCACCGTAAGAACCTTTTCGACCAACAATAATTGCAGGTCCGTTTATTAAATACTCTTTATGGAATCCAACAACTCCATTTGAACCAAATACAGGAAAACCCTCCCCTGATCGGATCTCAGAAGGAAGTGCTTTACCATAGACGAAATCACAGACATCACCAAGTTGTAGTATTTCAATTCCACTCACTTTAACATCTCCTCCAGTTTTTGCAAACCTGCAGTGATTTGTTTCTCTAGGTTTGCAACCTCTTGCAAGATTTGTTTCGGAGGAGCGTACACCACTTCTTCATGTTTTTGTTCTTTATATCGGTTAATACTTAGATCGTAATTATTTGCTCGAAGTGCCTCCTTGTTAACAAAAAAAGATTGTTCATATCTGGTTCGATCCTTCTCAAAATCTAAATTACTAAATCGAGAGATAATATCAGGAATGTTGTTATTTTCATGTTTATCCATATCAAGCTCACGACGATTGTCATCCAAGGAGTAACCGTCAGCTTGCATATCGTAAAACCATACTTGATCGGTACCACCAAAGTTGGTCTTAGTAAAGATCATAATAGCCGTCGAAACCCCAGCATACGGTTTAAATACGCCTGAAGGCATGGAAATAATAGCCTCTAGCTTGTGATTATCGATGATTTCTTTTCGGATATCAACATGCGCTTTGGAAGAGCCAAAAAGTACGCCATCAGGTACGACAACTGCGCAGCGCCCCCCGTTTTTTAGCAAGCGGAGCATAAGTGCCAGGAACAGAAGTTCCGTTTTTTTTGTTTTTACCTTCTTAAGCAAATTATCTGCCACTTCGCTGTAATCAAGAGAACCTTTAAATGGAGGATTGGCTAACACCAATGAATATTTCTCAACTTCAGTGTTGCCTTTTGAAAGTGAATCTTGATACAGAATTTGCGGATCTTCAATTCCATGTAGCATCAAATTCATTGCTGCAATGCGTAACATCGTTAGGTCTGTATCAAAGCCATGAAACATACTGCTTTTAAAGTGAGCTTGTAATTCTTCATTACCTGATTTGACAAATAGCTCATCTCGGTGATGTTCTCGAACATATTCTGCCGCTTCGACCAAAAAACCAGCAGTTCCAGTAGCAGGGTCAACTATTGTGTCTTGTGGTGACGGCTTCATTAGTTCAACCATCATACGGATGATATGCCGCGGCGTACGGAATTGCCCGTTTGTACCGGATGTTGCAATTTTAGAAAGTAAATACTCGTACAAATCTCCCATTGTGTCTTTATTTTTTTCGGAAATTTCGGTAATGAGTTGATCGATCCCCGTGACTACGCGCTGTAATAATTGCGGAGTAGGAATAATAAATACAGCATTTTCTAGATGCTTAGTAAATTGTGACCTTTCATCTCCCAAAGCTTTCATATGCGGAAAAGCTTCATCCTTAATCGTTTCAAACATAATTCCGGCTTCGTAGTTTTTAAACTGGGACCAACGAAAATTATGTTGCTCAGAAGAAAAAATGGGGTTTTCCAATGGTTTTCCGCTCAATCTTGCTCTTTTTTCTTGCCTAATTTGTTGATCATCGAGCTGTTTGATAAAAAGCAGGTAAGTAAACTGTTCGATAACAGACAGTGGGTTTGAAATACCACCTGTCCAAAACATTTCCCATATTGAATTTACTCTGTTGCGTGCGTCACCTGTAAGCATATCGTTGCTGACTCCCCCGAAGATGTTTTTTCAAAATTCATTTTTAAATTTTATGTTTCTATAATTAAAGCCAAAAAATTGAAGTTATGTTTGCTAATTATACCACAATGGAACAATACGGTCTTTCATTAACTTCTAGTAGCAAACTATATGATCCTAATGAGAACAAAAGAATTGACTAATACTCTCAAATCTTAGTAAGAAACGTTATATCCTTGCTGATTGCTTAACTCCTTTCTTAAAGTAAATTGGCTGTCTTTACTGCTGATCAGAAGGAATTATTTACCTAATGTCGAAAAATCAACCAAGATAGATTACCTTTTGTATGGGATGGAGATGTACAATTGATGGCAAAGAGTAAAAAAGCTGTATACAAGGACATTCTTGATAAGAACGGAAACCTTTCAGATCAGAAAAATTATTTTATTAATCGCGTCGGTGAATTTGGGACTATTGCTAAATTGTCCCGATATGGCATAGATGCTTTCTTAACGCATGGAAATAAAAAATCATATGACATTGTAGCTACTGCTAATAAAAAAAGCATTAAAATACAGGTTAAAGCAACTAAAGAAGATTCAGTACCTACTAGGTTTTTTCAGACTTACTTTGACGTCAACATTCCATCTCCTGAATTTTGGGTTCTGGTACATTCCTATGCAATTCAAGACGAAATTTATCAAGATAAATATTATGTATTAAGGCATTCACAGTTAATGGAATATCACGTAACTCAACTTGCTCGTCCTGAATTAGGTATTAATAATGCAGATGACTTACGAGCAAGAGAGCAATTTTTAAGAAAAAATAAAATGAACTCCGGTGTAGATAAAGTATTTTTCAAAGATATTTTAGAATACGAAAATAAATTTAAAGAAATTTTTGATTTTCTCCATTCTTAAATTATTAAAAAAAGTCTATTGCTTATTAGTAATAGCAGTAGACTTTTTATCTTCACTTGAACCTATAGATCTACCATGTTCTTTAGAAATCTTTATGGCGTATTTAGCAAATCATCCGTATTAGTGGTCGTGTCCAAATCAGAAGAAAATTAACTTATCTAACGTGGGATCTGTCGTCGAGTGCTAACGAAGACTACTTCTGAGCCTCACCTGTCTCAATTTAGCGAGAGTCACCTCCCTTTGCTTACTAGAAGTTAAGAGCTGGGGCTCCAACAGAAAATTGTGCAACTATTCCTTCGTCTTAAGGACATATTTTAAAATGACGGTACCCTGTTGAAAAATTGGGGAGGATTATTCTATTAATATATAGAAATATAATCAAATGTATATTTTTGGAAGTTATTTAAACATATACAGCGAAGGAGACGAAGTATGGCACACGAGTATTTTAGTGACAGAGAACTTGGAAAGAAGGAATTGAAATCCGAAGAAATAACAGTTTCCGTATATAACGGAATAGTCGGGGTATATAAAAGATTCCAAAAGAACTTTTCAAATGATTTTCCCGATACCTGTCCAGATAACGGAATGGTGTGCGGTACGGACGTTCAACTGCTCAATGCCGCTATTAAAGCACAAATTCCCAAAATGGAAATGCCCGTCAACGTGAAATGGGATGAAGAAGAGGATGTTGATAAATACGCCCTGCTTGATTTTGTTGAATTCTGCTATTCAAAAATTTCTGATATCAACGAAAGTGACTATCATAGTTACTTCAAGCATTATCACATTTTCTTTCCAGACACGGAAAACGAAAAAGAAAAATTCCGCGCCGAAGTAAATCAAATCTTTGCTCGGAACGGAATCGTGTTCTATCTAGATAGTGACAGCATGGTCAAACGTCACTTACCTACCCAACTAGATACAGTTCTTCAAAACCTAAACGTAAAATCGAAAGACGACCGTTTGAACGAATTGGTGAACTTAGCTATAGAAAATATTCGTAAACCAAAAGAAATCGACCGTCAATTCGCGCTTGAAAAGCTTTGGGACGCATTTGAAAGAGTCAAGACTTTTTATGACCCAAACAACAAAAAGGCTTCGGTACAAACATTGGTTTTGAATATAGCAGCAGGAACCGCCGAATTTGACGACCTGCTTGATACCGAATTCAGACACCTTACCGATATCGGAAATAAGTACCAAATCCGACACTTCGAAACAAACAAAATTCAGATCGGTTCTATGAAACAAGTCGATTATTTGTTCTATCGTATGATAGCGCTGATTGACCTTTGTATGGATAAAGTGAATAACGAAAAATAAGGATTTCCCCTTAATTTACTAACCGTTTTTACAAGAAAAAACCGCCATTAGTGGTTTTTTCTTGTAGTGATAAGTCAACAACAAGAATAACAGAACCTAAAAAATTAAAAATAGCTAGCACGCGATTATTTGCTGCAATTCTACAAACCATACTTCCGCTTCCGTTTTCCATTTTAAAAATAAATCACGATCTTTTGATTTCCCTTTGCAATGAGGCTCAATTTCCTTAATAAAATTCTGAACCTTTTTTTTAAATTGAATTATTCGATCATAAACTGGGTTTCGTTTTCCATCGAAAATAAATACATAAAAATAAGCATTTATGTCATTGAATTTTTCTTCAAGCTTCTCAAACTTCATTCTCAACTTCTTACGCTTTTTTATACGATATTTTATTAATACTTCCGCCCCACCACCGTATAACCTGTACTGCTTATTAAATTCCATAAACGTACCTCCCTAAAGAATATGTCCATATTTTGCTCGCAACACATTCACCCTATTCGGTCACATATATGAAATACGTCGTTTCTTTTATTTTTACGTTTAGGTAATTTCATGTTCTTTGAGAATATTAGAAGGTCATTTTCTATACTTTTGCAAAGACGCAGTAATATCAACGTTCTGGTTCTTTCATTTTAACAACATATATGGCGTTTTTTTCAATCTTTAGTAAAAACCACATTATGAAAAAACTTTTTTCATGCCTCTGAGAATTCCTAAACCCTGAAAAGGGAGAAATCCGGTTTTTAACAGCCTCAGTGCAAATTAGTCCCCCCCTAACCATTACGAACATATGTTTGATTATTATATATTGTTCAATCTTTCTGCAAATCACCTTCAAAGAACCCTTTAAAATCAAGGTTTTTCAATTGTTTTTTTAACAATCTTTTTGGCGTGTTTAACAAACTATTTGGTGACCTACAAGCATATGCGTAAATAGGTTTCTTTGGTCAGCTTTAAGCGGCGCATGCCCCAGAAGCAGACGCCTAGAAATACAGCAACATTCAAGCCTGAGATGGCTAAAATATGGGTCAGCCCCAGCTCCGAAAATTGCTGGAAGCGTTCGGGATCGAGATCGTCCGTCAATCCGATCAGCATACTCTTCATGAACCCCGCCTGCTGCGCGGGGAATATCAGGTCCATGCGGCGGCTGAGGTTCTCCCGCAGCATGTCATTCCAGCGCAGCAGCTGCGTGACGCTGACGCTTGCAGCCGCCGGCTGCACCTGCGCCTGATCCACCCCTTTGGCTACAAGCTGCCAATGGGTGTGGTGAAGGCGCAAATATCGGCGGTAGTCGAAGCCGCCGAAGTTGCGTGCCCGGGACGGGCTGCGCAGCGTCCCCGTAAGCGTCAGGGCGTCGCCTCGGCGCCACGCCGACGCCACCTCCTGCTGCGCCTGCGCCAGCAAGCGCAGCGAGACCTGCACGCTTTCCCCGCCCAGCGGGAAAGCGCGGTCCTGGAAGCGGACGGACTCCGCTTCCACGGTAAAGCTGGCCCTGTCGCCGTCAACGGTGACAGGGGAGCTGAATCGGCCGCGCAATGTGACTTCGCGGCCTTCCGGGTTTTCCTGCTGCGTGAGGGGCAGCAGGGCCGTGATGTTGCGCTGGTCGGTCCATTGGAAGTAGCCGTAGGCTGCTCCGACCAGCAAGAGCGCGCACAGCGGCTGTCCGGCGGGCAGCCGCAGCAGGCGGATGACGACGATCGCGGCAAACATTAGCGCGCTCGTCGTCAATGACAGCCATGGCAAATGGCTGTAGAGTGCAAGCACATAGCCAGTTATCCACAGACAGCATCCTATAACAACTGGTCGTTTCATTTAAGCTTATTCCTCCCCTCCGGCAAAGCAAAAAACCTCATTCCAGATGAGCCCTAATCTTAGGCTGCTGCTGAAATGAGGTTCTTCCCCAATGCCGATTGAATTGATCTAATTCACGACGTCAGATACGGTGCCAAGCGGAGGCTCATACCCTTCCATAGAGCGGAAGGTGATGCCTCTGGCCGACATTAACTGGCTGACTTTCTCGTTATCCTTCGGATAACCGCGATGGAAAACGATCTCTGTCACACCGCTATTTGCAAGCATATTTGCGCAAGTCCAGCAAGGTTGATCGGTGACATAGACCGTAGACCCCTCCCGATCCTCGCGATCTGTAAAGAGCAGCAGGTTTTGCTCAGCGTGGATGGTGCGGATACAGCGCTGCTTGCGCACTACTTCCTCAACATCCTCCACCACTTTCAGTTCAATTTCTTCAACAAGCATACAACCGGCTTCCGTGCAATCAGGTACTCCCATCGGAGCCCCGTTATAAGCTGTTCCGAGCAGCTTTTTCCCTTGAACAAGCACAGCTCCAACATGCCGTCGATTACATCTGGAACGTGTCGAAGCCATATAGGCGATATCAAGAAAGTAAGTGTCCCAGTCTTTGCGGTTACTCATCGTAGCTCCCCTCCCCTGTCCTTTATATTCCTTTTTTTCATTTCTAGTATTCTCTCATACTTCATCTCAAAATGAAAGAAAGGACTATATTGAAGTTACGTAAACAAATGACTTCAGCTTTTCGAGCATTTTATCCCCAATCCCCTTCACCTCAGTTAGTTCTTCAACCCTGTTGAATCTGCCTTTTTTCAAACGGTAATCCAGTATGGCTCTTGCTTTGCTGTCGCCAATTCCAGGCAAATCATTTAATTGCTTAAGCGTTGCGGTATTCAAATCCAATAGACCCTTTGCAGGCGCTGGTGGAGGGCTTTCTTTTAGCTTAGGTAAAGGCGATTCGGATGTGATGCTTGGAACAGGGGCGGCCGGAGAAGCATCAGGTGTAGAGGGTTCGGAGGTTCCAATGGCTTCAGAAGTAACTCCAGGTGTTGCGAGGGGTTCCAGAGCTGTCTCCTCTCCGTTATCTATAAGAGCTTCAATTTGTACATTCACCGGTTCAAACTCCGTCTGTATCATCGATGACCGTCCCTCAGTCACAAAAGGCCATACGACAAAAACGACAAAACAAACAATTCCACCTACATATAGAAATTTTCGATAGCGAAATATAGCCACGAATTCCCTCCTGACAGTTAAAAATAAAAATTCAAAGTAAAAAAACAAACTAATCCTTCATAACGGCAGAGAAGCATGCATATACATGAAAAAGCATCCGAATGGCATCCAAAACTGACCCCGTTCTATAAATATTAACGAAAGTGACTGATTTTTTTCGGGAGGGATTACTAGATGAAAGCAGGGTTCATCGGTACTGGGAGTATGGGAAGTATTCTGATTGAAGCGTTCATTCATTCTGGGGCTTTCAATCCGGAGCAAATTATTGCAGGGAATCGAACGATTCGTAAAGTTGAGCTTCTTGCGGAGACATATCCTGGGCTTCTGGTAGCCCAATCGAATAGAGAAGTCGTGCTGAAGAGCGATATTATTTTCCTCTGTGTAAAGCCTTCTGAATTTAAAAAGGTTATTGATGAAATTAAAGAGGACGTGCTTCCCTCCCAGTTCATCGTATCCATCACAAGTCCTGTGCTGATTAAGCATTTGGAAAGTCTTTTGCCAGCAAAAATAAGTAAAATCATTCCAAGTATTACGAACTATGTATTAAGCGGTCCTACACTTTGCATTCATGGTAATCGGATGCAGCCTGAGGATAAAGAATGGCTTGAGAATTTATTTGCCCATATCTCATCACCGATACGGGTATCTGAAAATTACACACGCATCTCATCAGACCTATCCAGCTGCGGCCCTGCTTTTCTTGCCAACTTCATTCAATCCTTTATCGATGCAGCTGTTGAAGTCACAGGCATCTCCCCTGAAGAAGCAACGCTTCTGGCCAGTGAGATGACGCTTGGAACAGGCAAGCTGCTGACGACGGGCGGCTTTAACCCTATGACCTTGCAAAAACGCGTTTCCGTGCCCGGCGGTATTACGGCCGAAGGATTGCGTATTTTGGATGAAGAGCTTTCCGGCGTATTCTCCCGCGTGATCCACGCTACCCACGACAAATATCAAGAAGACCTTGAGAAGACTGAGCAGCAATTAACCATAAAGCAACAGTCTTCTCAATAGTCTTTTTTTTGATTAGCCTACAACGATGTTCACTAATTTCCCTTTAACGACAATCAATTTGCGAACGGCCTTTCCGGCGGTCGCTTCTTTGACTTTATCAAGATCAAAAGCGATTTTCTCCATCGCAGCTTCGTCCGTATCCTTTGAAATCAGCACGCGGTCCACAATTTTGCCGTTGACTTGTACTACGATCTCAATTTCATTGTCGACGGTCCAAGCTTCGTCATAAGTCGGCCATGGCGCATACGTAATTGACTCTGTACCGCCAAGCTTCTCCCACAGCTCTTCCGCCAAATGCGGTGCAAGCGGAGACAACATCTGAACGAAGTTTTTCATCGCTTCGAGCGGCAAGCGCTCCGTTTTGTAAGCTTCATTGACGAAAATCATCATTTGGCTGATCGCCGTATTAAACCGCAGCGCTTCGAAATCCTCCGTGATTTTCTTGATGGAACGATGCCATGTTCGTTTGAACGTATCGCTTCCAAGCGTCTCATCCGCGCTGATTTTGGATTGAACTTGACCGTTCTCATCCACAAACAGTCTCCACACACGGTTCAAATAGCGGTAAATGCCGTCTACACCCGTTGTGTTCCATGGTTTTGTCGCTTCAAGCGGTCCCATGAACATCTCGTACATACGCAGTGTATCCGCGCCTTGATCGCTCACGATATCATCCGGATTTACAACGTTGCCGCGTGATTTACTCATTTTCTCCATGTTTTCGCCAAGAATCATCCCTTGGTTGACCAGCTTATGGAACGGCTCCTTCGTATGAACAAATCCCAGATCATAAAGCACTTTATGCCAGAAACGGGCATACAGCAAGTGAAGTACCGCATGCTCGGCTCCGCCAATATATAAATCAACTGGCAGCCATTGCTGTTGAAGCTCATGCGAGCAGAACTCTTTATCGTTACGCGGATCGATGAAACGCAGGTAGTACCAGCAGCTGCCAGCCCATTGCGGCATCGTATTCGTTTCGCGGCGTGCTTTCATCCCCGTTTCCGGATCGATCGTATTCACCCATTCCGATACATTCGCCAGCGGTGATTCCCCTGTTCCCGAAGGTTTAATTTCGTCAACTTGAGGAAGCAGAAGCGGAAGTTGATCAACCGGTACAGGCTTCATCGTACCATCTTCCAAATGAAGAATCGGAATCGGCTCTCCCCAGTATCTTTGACGGCTGAACAGCCAGTCTCTCAAGCGGTAAGTGACCTTGCCTTGACCTTTGCCATTCTCTTCAAGCCAAGCGATCATGTGGCTGATGCCTTGCTCAATGTTCATGCCATCAATAGGTCCGGAATTCACATGAGCGCCGTCTCCAGCGTAAGCTTCTTTCTCCACATTGCCGCCTTGCACGACTTCAATAATCGGCAGATCGAACTGTTTCGCAAACTCCCAGTCACGTTGGTCGTGTCCAGGCACTGCCATGATGGCGCCAGTACCGTAACCGCCAAGCACGTAATCCGCGATCCAAATCGGCACTTTCCCGCCGTTTACAGGATTAATCGCATAAGCACCTGTGAATACGCCTGTTTTGTCCTTAGCCAGGTCAGTACGCTCCAGATCGCTTTTGCGGGAAGCCTTTTCTTGATATTCTTTCACTGCGGCCGTTTGTCCGTCTGTCGTAATTTGCTGCACAAGCTCGTGTTCAGGTGCAAGCACGCAATAAGTCGCTCCGAACAAAGTATCTGGACGCGTTGTAAAGACAGTCAGGCTCTTCTCTTCATGCCCTTCGATCGCAAATTGAACTTCAGCCCCTGTCGATTTACCGATCCAGTTGCGCTGCATATCCTTAATGCTTTCCGACCAGTCAAGCTCCTCCAGATCCTCCAGCAAACGTTCAGCGTATTCCGTAATTCTCAGAATCCACTGACGCATCGGTTTACGGATGACCGGGTGTCCTCCACGTTCACTTAGGCCGTCGATAACTTCTTCATTTGCAAGAACCGTCCCCAGTGCCGGACACCAGTTAACAGGCACTTCGTCTACATAAGCAAGGCCTTTGTTGTACAGTTGGATGAAAATCCATTGCGTCCATTTGTAGTACTCAGGATCCGTTGTGGAGATCTCACGATCCCAATCGTAGGAAAATCCGAGCGATTTAATTTGACGGCGGAACGTATCGATATTTTTCTGCGTAAAATCACGTGGATCATTCCCTGTATCCAGCGCGTATTGCTCAGCTGGAAGCCCGAACGCGTCCCAGCCCATCGGGTGAAGAACGTTGTAGCCTCTCATCCGTTTGAAACGGGAGACGATATCCGTTGCCGTATAACCTTCCGGATGTCCTACATGCAAACCTGCTCCTGAAGGATATGGAAACATATCCAGCGCATAAAATTTCGGCTTATCCGAATTTTCCAGCACTTTGAATGTTTTCTTGGCATCCCAGTAAGCCTGCCATTTGGGCTCAATCGCTTGCGGATTGTAACCCTGTAATTCCTTGGTTTCTTTCGTTTCCTGTGTCATGTGAAATTTCCTCCCTGTTTACGGCTATAAGCGCCAAAAAACCCCTCATCGCTAGCGGATATCGCTAGGGACGAGAGGTTAGATTCCCGTGGTACCACCCTAGTTAACACCAGGCATACTTTGCCTGTGTTCACTCTGCCCCTTAACGCGGGTGAAACGATCCGGCTAACGCCAACATGCGTGGCGATTCACCTTCTAGCTCCAAGGCGAGTTCACTAGACGGACATCTACCGGCTTTCACCCTTTAACCGGCTCTCTGCGAGATGCTGTGCAAGCTACTAATCCTCTTCCAAGCTTTGTGATCATCTGATTAGCTTTGATTATATGTAAAATAATGCCGCACTGTCAAGGGCGGGGCTCCTTATGCTTATTTCTTTGCAATAAAGAAAGCCCGCTCTGTCAGCTTCGTAGGTTGTTCCCATGTAAAGTCGGCAGCCTTGTACACTTCACGAAAGCCTGCCTCCCGCAGCATCTGCTCAAGCCACTCCAGTGCATAAGCTCGCTGTTCGTGCGTTTCATCGATGCGCTGGAACAGTTCCTTGCCGCCTTTCTCTTTGACAAAGATGGTCAAATCGTGCTGAATTTGAACTCTTTCCTCATCCAACTCGCTTGTCCAAATGTATGCTACATCCTCTTCGTTCAAAAAGAAGGGCTGAGATTCCGCATAAGCAAACAGCTGCTGGGGCGTATGCACATCAAACAGGAATAAACCGCCCGGCTTAAGCCCTTCATACGTTTGGCGAAATGCATCTACAATCTCCTCTTCCTCTAGCAAATAGTTCAAACTATCACAGAAGGATAAAGCGACATCAACCGGTTCCCCAAGCTCCCACTCCCGCAAATCCTGCTGAAACAAACGAACGGCTCCGCTGCGCGCAAGCTGAGGGTGTTCTCCTGCTTTTTGCTCCGCTACAGCCAGCATATCTTCCGACAAGTCAATGCCTGTCATTCGATATCCTTCCAATGCCAGCGGAATCGTCAAATTGCCGGTACCGCAGCCGAGATCAACGACCGAAACCGGCTTCACGCCAAACCGGTCAAAGCTTTCTCTGACGAAACGAAGCCAATCCTCATAAGGCATGCTGTTCATCAGACGGTCATACGTGTAGGCAAATTTCTCATAGCTCATGTTAACTAGGATTCTCCTCTTTTTTCAGATAGGTCCAGTCGTCCTCCTGATAGATGAGCCCGTCTTTCATCAGCTTGCCTAACGCACGTTTAAAAGCCGCTTTGCTCAAGCCAAATCGATCCTTAATGATGTCCGCAGACGTTTTATCTGAAAATGGCATCGCATTTCCAGGACGCGTCTCCAGCACACTAAGAATTTTCTCCGCGTCTTCATCGCGGCCTTTTTCCTTCGGCTGTCTCATCGACAGGTTCACGCGGCCGTCTTCTTCGCGAACGAAGGCAACTCGTACGTCCACCAGCTCACCCACACGAAGCAATCGTGTTCTCTCCGTAGGAGCGATGAGTCCGATCACACCGTAACCGAGAACACCGGCATCGCAAATAACGAAAGTGCCCATCTGCAGCGGCCTATACACACGCGCTTTCAACCAGCGATTGCTCCAGCTTGAAGGAGCACGCACACAAAGCGGAGCCAGATCGTCTTCCAGCGCCAGCTTCGCGATCAAGCGGCCTTGACGGTCATGCGCCAATGTTGCAAACACCTTGTCCCCTACTTGAGGTCGCAATTCCTCCAATTCCGGCACATGACGATAAGGAAGGAGCAAGTTGCGCCCTAATCCCATCTCCAGAAAGTAGCCAAATCTCGGATGAATATCGACAACCTCGAGCAGCCCGACTTCGCCCATCCGGATTAGCGGACGTTTCATAGTAGCCATGAGCCTGTCCTGCGTATCATGGAATAAAAAAGCTTCCACGTGCTCACCGGCCTTGATTTTGCCCACAATCTCCGCATACGGTAAAAGCACATCCTGGTAGCCGTCACTCAGGAAATAACCGTTTGGCGGAACTTCCCTCGCTACCTCAAGGGTAACGAGGGATCCTGCTTCCAGTCTCATACGCGCTCCACAACTTTGGCATCAGACCAAAGTCTTTCGATGTTATAGTACTCGCGATCATCGCGGTGGAAAACGTGCAGAACAACATCACCTAAATCAAGCAGAACCCATCTAGCTGTATCAATACCTTCGTAGCCTCTGATTGTAACGCCATACTCATGTGCTTTCTTTCTGGCTTCGCTCGCGATCGCTTGCACTTGTGTTTCTGAATTTCCGTGACAAATGACGAAATAATCCGCAATCAAGGAAATACCTTGCAAATTAAGCGTGACAACGTCCGCCGCTTTTTTATCCTCTGCAGCCTCTACGACAAATGCTAAAATCTCTTCTGGGCTTTTACTCATTCAATCAACCTCCATTAGTTAGTTGTTTATTTGTTGAATCAAATCATTCCGTGTCAAAATGGTAAGCGGATAAATTCGTTTTCCTTTTTCAATCAAAAACCGAATCGTAGAATCAAACCCGACAACAAGCGCCTTCTCCAAGCTGGTCTTGGCTTCCTCACGGATGAGCTCTACACCGGGGAACTCACGGCCTGGCTCCATATAATCCGCTAAACATACGATTTTGTCTAACAGCGTCATGCCTTCACGCCCAGAGGTATGGTACCGGATCGCATCCAAGATCTCTTCGTCCTGAATCCCAAATTGCGACTGGGCAATGAACGCCCCGGCATGAGAATGCCAAAGCTCTTTGTCAAAATCCAATAAATCTTGCGGCAATGCATTCTCGCGAATAATCTTAGCTTGCTCCAGCACAGGCCAATACTTGCAATAGTCATGTAAAATAGCTGCAAGATCAGCTTTGACAGGATCTCCACCGAATCGCTTTGCAAGCATGACGCTCGTTTCCATGACACCAAGTGTATGAAGCCAGCGTTTCTCGGGCATTTGTTCTTTTACGGCTGCGATTAGCTTCTCACGCTTCATACAATCGGTTCACCTCCATGTAACCGTTCACGACTTCCGGAACAAGGTATCGGACCGATCGTTCCTGTCTTCGTTCTTCACGAATGGCCGTGGATGAAATTTCAACAAGCGGCATGGGAACAATGGTTACTCGCTCACGGATGTTAGCCGACATATGCGCCATATCCAGTTCATAGCCAGGTCTGGCTAAACCGATAAAACGAATATGCCGCACGATGTCATCGATGCGATGCCACTGCGGCAAATACTGAACCATATCTGCACCTATAATATAAGCAAATTCGGTAGTGGGATATTGTTTGCGCAGCATTTCAATCGTATCGATACTATAAGATACGCCGCCTTTGTTGATTTCGATATCAATCGGACGAAAAAAAGGATTCCCTTCCGCAGCAAGGCAAACCATCTCCCAGCGCTGCTGCGTTGTGGCCTTCGGCGCGTGGGACTTATGCGGCGGCACATTGGCCGGCATCAGCCACACTTCGTCTAATCCTGCTTCCACCCTCGCCCGCTCCGCAGCGATCAAATGACCGGTATGGATCGGGTCAAAGGTTCCACCCATAATTCCGACAAGCATGCTTACACCTCTTTAGCTCGGCAGTTCAATCTTTTTCTTGTCACGCGATTCTTTGTACAGCACGACGATTTTACCGATCACTTGTACGAGCTCGGCGCCGGATTTCTCGGACAATTCAGCGCCTACCTCATCCCGATCTTCTCCGCTGTTATTCAGCACCGTAATTTTAATCAATTCACGCACTTCCAGCGCTTCTTGGATATGACGGATTAAGTGTTCGTTCACGCCGCCTTTACCTACTTGAAAAATCGGATCTACATGGTGCGCCAGTGAGCGCAAATAACGTTTCTGTTTGCCTGTTAACATGGATGTCCCTCTATTCATTCTTATTCAGCTAACGACTGTTCTACCACCTGTCTCATCGCCGCAACGGGCGCAGGCTTCCCAGTCCAGTATTCAAAAGCAAAAGCACCTTGATATATAAACATGCCCAGTCCGCCATGAATGCGGGCTCCCTTGGCTTCCGCCTCTCGAAGGAACCTTGTAATGCGCGGGTTATAGATCAAATCGCTCACGAGATGATGTTCTTTCAGAAGCTCAACCTGCATCGGCAGCTCTTCTGTGTTAGGATGCATCCCCGCTGAGGTCGTATTCAGTACGAACTGGACCTCATCCACGACATTCGCGATCTCGTCAAGTCCAAGACCGACGGTCTTCGTAAAAGCGCTGATCGTCTCTGCCAGCTCCAAAGCACGCTCTTTTGTCCGATTCGCGATGTAAATGCAGCCTGCACCCTCTTTGGCGAGCGCATACGCAACCCCTCTCGCAGCTCCGCCGGCTCCAAGGACAAGAACGCTTTTCCCCTTCAAATCGATGCCCGTTTCTTCTTTGAGAGAACGCACATACCCAATACCGTCCGTATTGTAACCGATAAGCTTGCCGTTTTCATTCACGATAGTATTTACCGCGCCAACGATCCGAGCTCCCTCGTCAATTTCGTCCAGGTACTGCATAACTTCAACTTTATGTGGAATAGTGACATTAATGCCTCGATACCCCAGCGCCCGAATCCCCCGAACCGCATCTCCAAGCGCGTCAGGACGTACATGAAAAGCAGCATAAACCGCGTTAATATCCGCTTCCTGAAAAGCACGATTCAACATGATAGGCGATCGGGAATGCCGAATCGGATCTCCGAATACTCCATATAGAATCGTATGACTGTCAATCGCCCGGCTCTTCTCCATGGTTTCCTCTGGTCCCCCTATATCAATGACTCTCGTGTGATAACCTTGATCCCCTTCGGTGCATGAACGGCAAGCTGTGAACCAGCCAGGCTGTTCACTTTAATCCAGCCTAAACCGGAGATGAGCACATCCATTTGTTTCCCCTTTGGAATGTTCAGCCCATGCTTCACAAGTGGAGGCAGCTCGTCCAAGTCCGCTTCATTCGGAGGCGCCAGCATGACGCCTTTGTGATCGGCGTACAGATCATCGGCCCGCTCCAACTTCGTGCGATGGATTTGAATCGCGTTGGACGTGTAGCAGGTGAACGACTGGTGTTCGCCTTTTATAAAATCAAAGCGAGCTAACGCGCCAAAAAACAACGTTTGTTGTTCATTTAACTGAAAAACAACCGGTTTGAGCGGCTTGTCCGGCATGATACGTGCCAAGTCACGTTTCTTCACAACCTCGGTTAGACGGTGCAAGTGCACAATCCCTGGTGTATCTACGATAAACCGGCCATCGTCGAGCGGGATTTTGACCAAATCCAGCGTCGTGCCCGGGTATTGGGATGTCGTGAGCTCCGCTTCCAAATCGCTGTAATCGCTGATTAAACGGTTAATAAGCGTCGATTTGCCGACATTGGTGGCACCAACAACGTACACATCCCTGTCGCCGCGATGCTCCTGCACAGCCGTAATCACGCGATCAAAGCCGATGTTTTTCTTCGCACTGCACAACACGATGTCAACAACCTTAAGGTTGGCCTCTTTGGCTCTGCGCTGTACCCAGTTGATGATCTTGTTGGCATTGGTCACTTTCGGCAGCAAATCAATTTTGTTGACGACTAGCAGCACCGGATTCGTGCCGACAAACCGTCCCAGACTGCTGAGCATACTGCCTTCAAAATCAAAAATGTCCACAATCTTTACAACTAACGCCTTGGTTTGGCCGACATGTCCAAGCAATTTCAGGAAGTCGTCCTGCTGCAGCGTGATGCTGGAAGATTCGTTATAATGCTTGATTCGGTAGCAGCGCTGACAAATAACCGGCTCCTTTTGCAGCGCTTCTGCCGGAATAAATCCGAGCTTGCTTTTGTCTTCTGTTTGCAGCAATACGCCGCATCCCGCACAATGATTAATCGTTTCTATACTCATGAAACCTCCTAATTCTTCATCCTGGCATTCGCCCATTTCTCAATCCGCCGGTTAATTCGTGTGAAAAAACCTTCGTCATTGATAGAAATCGGATTGACCAGAATCGTGTAAAGCCCCATTCGATTGCCGCCAAGCACATCCGTCAGCATTTGATCGCCTATGACCGCTGTTTGTCTCGCATTCGTACCAAGCAGCTTCATAGCTTTGTGAAATGAAACGTTCCATGGTTTCTTGGCTCTGTGAATGAATGGTATGCCTAACGGCTCCGCAAAGGCGGATACGCGTCCATGATTGTTGTTGGACACAATGACGACCTTGAAGCCCATCTTCTGCAACCGGTTCAACCACTCTATTAACTCTGGAGTCGCATGCGGATCGCGTGCGCCTACGAGTGTGTTATCGAGATCGGTAATGATACCGCGAACACCAAATCCCCATAGATGATTGGCATCAATATCATAGATTGTATGCACGGACTGTCTGGGTACGAGCTTTTTCAGCAAACCATTTCCCTCCACTGCTTCCTCGACATATACGAGAAACTATACCATAGTGACCCGTTTGTTGCAAAAAGAAAAGAACATATTTTCCCACTAGCCGCGGGCTGGAAGCGGCAGCCAGTTCAGGACATTTTGGATTTTACGGTCCCAATAACCCCACTCATGTTCTCCAGACTCTTCCTCATAGGTTAGGTTCAGACCCAGTTCCCTGCAATAATTACGGAAACGGATGTTGTCTTCATATAGGAAATCTTCCGTGCCGCAGCACTGATATAAATCCGGCTTCGGTCCTTTGCTGGCCTTCACTTGCTCTGCCAAATAGAATAAATCATTTTCGCTGCCTTTGATCCTTGTCACATCGCCATAAATCAGCTTGAATTCATCCGGAAAGTTTAATGCTCGCTGCGAAATATCTACGGCACCCGACAAGCTGGCGGCAGCTGCAAACCTGTCCGGATGTCTGAGGGCAAGCTTCATCGCGCCATATCCGCCCATCGACAAGCCCGCAGCATAATTCAACTCTCGTTCCTCTGCGAGCGGGAAAAAAGATCTGGCAATCGCCGGCAGTTCCTCGCTAATAAACGTCCAGTACTTCGGACCTGCCGCCATATCTGTATAAAAGCTGCGATTCACAGCCGGCATAACAACGGCAATCCCCAACTTGGCCGCATACCGCTCGATAGATGTTCTCCGCATCCAGATGGTGTGATCGTCAGATAAACCGTGCAATAGGTACAGCGTAGGATGCTTGGTCGTGCCGTAGCTCGCTGAGGCGATCCCGATCTGGCTTTGTGCCGGCTGAGGTAAAATCACGTACATGGAAGCTGAGACACCAAGGGAATCGGAGTAAAAATGACAATCGATAAAAGCCATGTGAATATGCTCCTCTCATAGGGAAAACCACCCCCCAACAAGGGAAAGTGGCTTTCATCACCTATTTCATTTGTTCTTTTAATTTCATAATCGATTGACTCACGGTTTGATAATCGGTTTCGGTCGAAACATTTTGACTGTATTTTGCTCGTTCAAACAGCTCTAACACTGTTTCCAGATCTTTTTTCATCCATTTGCTCTGGCTTGACCACCTGGCCGTCGCTTCTCTCATCGTTTCATGCTCTAATCTGGTATAGCCCTTACGCCGGCTCATCCGCAGAAGCTTCTCGAATTCCACGATAATTTTCTGATTAAAATTAACGGCTTTCAATTGCTTTCTGTGCATCCGCCATGTCCGCCAATAATTGCTTTTGAGCAAAAATACAGCGCCAGCAGCAATTACTAGAGCAGCACCAACACCGCTTAACGTCAACCATAGCCAAGTAAAGCTAGGCGCTTGACTCGTTTCTTCAGGCAGTGTAACCGGATCACTTTCTGTCGTGGGATCAACAGGCGGAGGTGTCTCCGCTGGAAACACATTCGGAAGCGCAAACCCGGAAGTAGGCTCGAATGGGATCCAGCCGAACCCTTCAAAATACACTTCAACCCAGGAATGAGCATCCGAGTTCCGGACTGTATATGTGCCGGCAGCGTCAGCGTCGATGTCTTCACCGAATTGACTCAAAATACCAAATTCTCGCATCTGATCCGATTGCGGAGAAGTTCCTGATGAGTACCCTTTCACCCAGCGGGTCGGAAGTCCGATGGAACGGGTAAGCACAGCCATTGATGTGGAATAATAATCGCAGTATCCCTGTTTGATTTCGAACAAGAATCGATCTACAAAATCTTTGCTTTTCCCTTTGCTTTCGTCCGGTGTGTTCGTATAAGGGTAATGCGCTGATAGATAAGCCTCAATCAGCTTGGCCTTATCATAAGGATTGGCGGCTGATTTGGTGATGTCGATCGCAAGTTGTTTGACACGTTCGGGAAGATCCTCCGGGATTTGCAAATACTCCGCCCATTCCGGCTTATTCGCATAGTCACTCTTCACCTCGCGCAGCTGGGCTACATCCAAAATAGGCTCCTGCGTAATAATGGCATACTCTTTCGGATAATTCGTTCTGCCCGTGTACCGCAGCTCAGATTGTCGAGGCGACCATAGAATACGCTGGAACGGATTCTCACCTTGATTCACTTCCACCAGACGCTGAACGGCATATCCGCCGAAGAGAACCGGAAACACATCTTCTCTCTGCATAACAACGGTTTGTGTGACTTCCTGTGTTTTCAACAGTGAGAGATCAAATCTCGGATCAAGAGGAAGTGTATTCAAATTGACCCGATTCATCGGAAGCTTTTTCTCATTTGGACTAAGCTCCCATCCTTTTCCATTATACTGAGCTCTCGTTTCACCGCGGAAGTAGGTGCGTTTGCTCGTTTCAACTGTCATGACAGGTGTGTAATCAAATTGAAACCCGCCACCCAGATGACTGTCATCCCTGCTGTAGCCCGATGAAGTATCGGCGGTAGACGCCGTCACGCTTACGCCTTTTCCTAATAGAGGTACGGATTCTCCCCGACTCACCTTATAAGCGGTGTATGGATCGGTTAAGACCGGTTCTACGGTTGGAGCCAGAAACCCAACAAGCGTTATAACAGCTACGATCAGCCCCACTGGAAGCAGAAGCGAAGAGGGATAATCGGTAATCGTCTCCCAAATAACAGGTGCCCGTTTCTTCAGCTTGGCGAAGTGGCGAACCATCAGCAGCGAAAATCCGCAGAAGATGACCATAGCTACTTGCGGCCACAGAAAAATCGTGCTAAAGGAATCTCTTATGGCGAAAAACAATATACTGACAGCAATGAGAACGAAAATACGCAGCCTCGATTTTACTGACCACATAGCAAATAAATAGGTGATCCAAGCAGCTAAGCTAAACCAAATATACGGCTCTAGCTGGCCGGCGTTTAAAGCGACCCAACGGAGTGCAGTCTGCCATGTCGTCACCTTTACGGCAACGAAGTGGTAACCCATCCCGATGACGTGAAGCGCAATGACCAATCCAAATTGAATGAGAACTCGCCATATGCGGCGAAGATGCGGAATCAGATACGTAACCGCTGCTAGACTTAATGTTCCTGTGACAAAAACAACTGTTTCAGGGAGCCACAAGCCGTCTTCCTTCATAATCCAAATCACAAATTGATATAAATAAATACCAGTAAGAATCGCACTAAGGCGTTGTTCCCAATCCGTAAAAACAATTCGCTTCCAGAGTGAGCTAAGCATAACGTTTCGCCCCTCCCAACAGGTTAGGCAAGTCCGTTAATTGACTGACCTCGTACCCCATATAGCCTTGTGAGCGAATCGCCTTAATCCAATCGTCTTTTGCGTTTTCCTGAACCGCACCCTGCAGTTTGAACGCATGCGAAGGTTCAGCATGAATCCACATATGACAAGGATTCATTTGCAGATGTTCGAGTTGCGTCAGCACTTGCATCATGACCGAACCCTTTTGCGGGGAAATTAGCACAAAAAAGCAGCCGGCGGGGAGTTCCCGCGAATGTTCTTTCAAAATTTGCTGCAAAGAGCGAAAGCCATCAGCTTCGACCCCGACCAAATGTTTTAAAATATGCTTGTGGTGATTCTGGCTTTGTTTCGGTTCAAAATAGGTGGCTTCTTTCCCGATGGACAACAAACCAAGCGCTAAGTCGCGGCCGGACCCATAGCGGAACAAGGATGCCGCCACAGAGACAGCTAGTTCAAATTCAGCCGCGTCACCATAGGCGCGAGCCGAGCGATCCAATAAAATGATCGTTTTGGGCAGCGACTCCCGTTCGAACTCCTTGGACTTCCAAGTCCCCGTCTTCGCTGTGGCATTCCAGTGAATGCGGGACAAGCGGTCCCCGTAAATATATTCACGAACACCGTTAATTTGCGTCGTTTCCCGGTGTGCTCTTGTCGTCGTGGAATGATGCTGCATGCCTTTGAGCATTTGATGGAATTGCGCCCATTCCCGGATGGCCACGGTTTGCGGATATACCGTAACGGATTGCTGCAGTTCCAGGCGTCCCTTGTGCTGGAAGAAGCCAAAGATATCCTCGGTCAGACATTCCGTATCGCCAAACCGGTAATACCCCCTTCGCAGTGGAGGCGTGCTGTACAGCAATTCCCCCCTGCGCTTCCAGTCCGGAATCAGCGAACCTTCAAAAATGGTTTCTTCTCCACTCTGGCGAATGAATTGATCTTTGATAATCATATAAGGAATCGGCCAAAAACCGGGAATCTGCACGCCAATGCCGATTTGCAGCGATTGACCCGCTTCAAGCTGTGCATCCTGCCCTTGAATGGAAAGCTTGCGAGTCCCTTGAGTGCGTCTGATACCGCTCCAGTTGCCTGCGAGCAAGTAGATCGCCAAAAGAGTGATGATAATAAACAGCATGGAGGCCAGCTTTCCTCCTTGGAATAGCATGAAGAATAAGCTAGCCGTAAAGCAGGAGATCAGTAGCCATAAAGGAGCCGGAAACCGGGGACGTTCCCCGAATCGTTTGAATACCGGTCGAGTCATAGGCTCACTTCTCCAATCGAACCGGCACGCGAACCTGCTCGAAAATCGAACCGAGCACGGAGTTAACGGTAGCTCCATCCATGCGTGCTTCGGAATGAAGGATCATTCGGTGACCGAGCACAAAAGGCGCAAGGTACTTGATGTCATCTGGAATGACATAGTCTCTGCCTTTTAAGAACGCATAGGCCTTGGACGCTAAAACAAGCGAAAGCGTGGCACGTGGACTTGCACCCAGAAATACAGCGTGATGGTCGCGCGTTTTCCTGGTGATATTAACTAAGTAATCCGATACCGCGTCATCCATATGTACCCTGCGCGCTTGCTCTTGTGCTGCCAGTACTTCCGACGTATCCATCACCGCATGCAAGGCTTCCATCGGATGCGCTTTGATTTGCGAAGCAATCATCTGTTTCTCGGCAGCTTCGCTCGGATAACCCAAACTAAGTTTAATCATAAAGCGGTCAAGCTGCGCTTCCGGCAGAATATACGTGCCTTCGAAATCAATGGGATTCTGAGTGGCCAGCATGAGAAAAGGAGAAGGCAGCTCATGGATATCGCCGTCTACCGTAATATGCTGCTCTTCCATGGCTTCCAGCAGCGCCGACTGTGTTTTGGTCGTTGCGCGATTGATTTCGTCGACAAGTAAAATATTCGCCATGATCGGTCCTGAGCGAAACAGGAACTTTTCTTCTTTGGGATGATATATAGAAACACCGGTAATGTCCGAAGGCAATAAATCGGGATTGCACTGAATGCGACGGAATTGGCCGTCGATGGAACGGGCGAGGGCTTTAATAAGCACGGTCTTGCCAGTACCTGGCACATCTTCCAGCAACACATGTCCGCCGGCCAGCATCGCAGTCAGCAGTAATTCAATCTCAGCGCTCTTGCCGAGTATGCAGGATTCTAAATTCGTTTTCAGTCTAGTTAAAACTTCTACATGATGATGGGTGGCAGTTTCCATGACTTAATCCTCCTTAGAGTTTTCGTAAGAAAACTTACTTCGTAAGCGTATGCTGCGCGGCATTAAAACCTCATCTTGTCACGACCGCCAGGCGCAAAAAAACGCCAAAATGACCGTAATTCTTAAAATAGAAGAGAAAAAGTGCGTAAATCCAGTTTACAGCAAAGTTTTTCGTCCGTATACTTGTAATTCCTCTAAATTTATTTGTTAAAATTACCCATGTGCATTTAGCGCCGCTGAAAATGAAAAAAGTGCAGCAAGTTGAAGGTGTAAGGGGATTACACCAATCAATTTGCTGCACTTGTGGCAGATCGTTTCTATCCCTTAGGCTTAACAAATACGGCGGCAATAAACGAGAAAATAATCGCGGCCGAAATACCCGCGCTGGTCACTTTGAAGATCCCGGTTATGATCCCGATATAACCGTCCTTGTGCAGCTCCTCCAGCGCTCCATGCACGAGGGCGTTACCAAAGCTGGTAATCGGTACGGTTGCACCCGCACCCGCAAATTCAATAAATGGGTCATATAAATTGCAACCATCTGCAATAGCGCCAAGGACGACAAGCGTACTCATGGTATGAGCAGGCGTCAGCTTCCCAACATCCATTAGAAGCTGCCCGAAGACACAGATAGCACCGCCAATGACAAAAGCCCAAAAAAAGTTCATGCGTACAACCCTCCAGACTCAATAGAAACTGCATGCGCGATACACGGGATGCTTTCCCCTTGCTGGAAGGAGAGCGGCGACAGCAAAGCTCCTGTAGCAACAACAAGGATGCGCTTCAGCTCTCCTTTTTTCATGCGTTTGAGGAGATGCCCGTAGGTGACGGTTGCGGAGCAGCCGCAGCCGCTGCCTCCGGCTTGCACATTTTGCGTGTCCCGCTGATAGATCATTAAACCGCAATCATCATACGTCGTTTGTTCAATTGGAACCTTGTGCTTTTCGAACAGTTCACGTGCAATCTCGGAACCGACCGCTGCCAGATCCCCGGTTACAATGAGATCATAATAACCCGGCTCGCGGCCCAAATCGCGGAAGTGAGCCTGGATCGTATCCACCGCAGCCGGAGCCATCGCTGCACCCATATTGAAAGGGTCTGTGATCCCCATATCCACAACCCTGCCGATCGTTGCCGAGGTGATGACGGGGCCATCACCCGTCTTCCCGAGCACGGCCACTCCAGCGCCGGTCACGGTATATTGCGCGGTCGGCGGCTTCTGCGATCCGTATTCCGTCGGATATCGGAATTGCTTCTCTACCGTGCAGTTGTGGCTGCAGGTGCCTGCCATTATATAATTGGCTGCGCCTGAATCCATTAACTGCGCGGCAAGCGCCAGCCCTTCCATCGAGGTCGAGCAAGCGCCGAAGATGCCAAGATATGGCATGCCCAGCGTGCGTGCCGCAAACGTATTGGAGATGATCTGATTCATCAGATCGCCTCCAATATAGAACTGAATTTGGCCGCCCGTGAGCCCGGCATTATCAAGGGCATGCTGCGCGGCTTCCTCAAGCAGCGCTTTCTCCGCTTTCTCCCACGTCTTCTGGCCTACCGTCAGATCGCCATGCACGATGTCGAAGTCTTCCGCTAGTGGACCCTCGCCTTCATCAGGTCCAACTACAGTCCCAGTCGACAGAATGACCGGACGATTCTCGAAAACCCAGCTTTGATGCCCTTTCAGCATAGAATCAGCCCCCACCCATTATGATTAGATGCAAGAGTCCCACAATGAAAGCAGCCACGGTGCCAAAAACGATGACAGAGCCCGCTAATTTGAACATATTCCCGCCTACACCAAGGACTAATCCTTCAGCCCGGTGCTCAATCGCAGCAGAGCAAAGCGAGTTCGCGAATCCTGTAACAGGAACTGCACTGCCGGCGCCAGCCCACTGAGCAATTTTATCGTAGATGCCAAAGCTTGTTAAAATGACCGAAATGATAATCAGAACAGCCACGGTCGGGTTGCCGGCTGTTTTCTCAGTAAACCCGAACCAATTGATAAACATTTGCATAAAGCACTCACCAATTAAGCAAATCGTGCCGCCAACTAAAAAAGCTCTAAGGCAATTTTTCAAAACAGGTCTCTTGGGTTCAATCCGTTTTGCTAATTCCTGATACTCCTGTTGGGTCATTGTTAGATTTTTCTTCTTATTGTTGGCCATACTTTCCCTCCTGCTTGATTAGGATCTTAACAGGGTATGAAGATCCTGAATGACCTTCGTCATCACCACGGAGCTGTCTTGATACATTTTTTTCGCATCAGGATGCTTCGTTGTTAAGGAATACAGCTCAAGATCCGCTTCGCATTTCTTCAGAGTTGCAAGAAGCGCAGGTCTTTCTCTCGGCTGAGGCACTTGCAGCTTGTCATCATAGAGATCAACGGTTAATTCGCCGTTGGTGTCTACATGGCCAAGAAACACATTTTCCTTCGTTACTCCTAGCTTATCCAGTTCCGTTTGCAGCCATCCTATTCCTTTCCCTGCTGCAGCCAGCGGCTCCTTTAGGATCACACCATCCATAATGACCGTCTGGGTCGGCTTTTCCGTTCCCAGCTTCATCCCCAGATGTTTGGGCGTCAGAGGCTGAAACTCGCTTTTGAGCAAAACACTCAGATCACCGCTGGATTCGAGCATCGCAAACTCCACATCCGCCACGCGGAAAACACTTTTCGTACGCAGCTGCTCAAGAAGCTCGTCCCCTGTGTACCGTTCCTTTTTCAAATTATCCTCAAGCACCTTCCCATCTTTGATGAGCACTGTGCCTTTCCCTTCAAACCACGTGCGCAGCGTCTTGCTCTTGAGTGTCAGAAGCTCCAGGACAAAGGGCACAAGACACCAGACCAATATGGCGATAACCCCATGCATAAAGTTGCTTTCAACATCCGTTGAGATGACACCGGCCAAGTCACCAAGCGTGATGCCTATCACATATTCGAAGAACGTCAGTTGAGATATTTGTTTCTTCCCAAGGATTCGTGTCAGTACAAACAGAATAACTAGCGCGCTAAATGCTCTAATAACGATATGTAGCCAATCTGCCACGGGCCCGTTCCCCTCTCTTTCTTAGTGCTCCAAACAAAGTCATTATGTGCAAAATAAGCGAGTGCTATCATTGAATTGGTTTGTATTTAATTGTCAATTATGAGAACGGAGAGAAAGGGTATATTAATGAGCGCAAACAAGTGAAATCGTAATGCTCTCTTTGGTTGCAATCCAAATTCAAATGAAGAGGTGTCTACCATGACTGTAGCTGCTCAAGTAAAAACAACACTGGCCTCCCTCAAAAGCGCGCAAGCCAGCCTAGAGACCTTTGCGTTGTCAACGCAGAATCAGGAAGCTAAACAACTGTATGAAACTGCCGCGATGGCTGCGCAAGACATTGTGAATCAAGTTTCCTCCAGGGTTCAGCAATTGGAAAACGAAGAGCCGCAATACAAAGGCTTCTAGTCTGACCACAAAAACAGCCGATACTTACGAGAAACTCTCGTGTACCGGCTGTTTTGCTTTTTAATACATCATGAGGAGGACTAGTGTAAGTAGTACATAAAGCACTAAAATAAGCAATTTGAGATGATCTTCTTTTGGCATGTGCGCCGCCCCTTGCTATTGTGTCGGTTGGCCGGAAGCTTTTCTCAATTCATTCGCTAGTCGGTGAAACTCATCTCTTGCCTGCGGGTCCTCTGTTGCCATGTATGCCGCAGATAAAAAGGCAATGATTTTATTGGCATCTTCAACACTTATCACAGCTTATTCCCTCCTAGAAGCACACTTTATTTTCCGGTCCAATAATCGAAGGTCAGCACATTGTTTTTGAAAAAGGAATAAGGCAAATAACAGTAGCCTTGATCTCCCCAACTTTTTCCCCAAGAGTTGCGAACGATCATTACGCCTTGACCTTTCTTCTTGCCGTCTCTATACCCAACAGCCAGCATAGCGTGCCCGCCTAGCAGCATTTCTTTTTTTCGGTCTGGATAAGGAACACGTCCTGTTCGGATAACCGGCAGGCTTTCAAAAGAGCTATACAGCCATATGCCGAAGACAACAGGCTGACCGTCTGCCAAAGCCGCTTTGATTCCCGCCAGATCGTGAATGCGATGATAACTGCCGATACGATAATTTCCTGCCGTTTGTTCAGCCTCTCTATCCGGCTTCTCTTTATATTTGGCAATTTGATACGGCCATTCGCTTTCCGGGCAAACACCGATTTTCTGAAGCACTTTCATCCCGTCGCGGACCGTTGCGCCAGAGTCCCTACTTACCGTGCCTTCTAATTGCCTCTCATGCCAATAATGAAAAAGCCGGGATAATCGAGGCGCTGAATCGCTTTCTTGACGCAGCCAATATTCACGTAATCCGCTTACAATGGCATTCGACGTGCAAGATCCTAAATTCCCTTGATTGACAATTGGAGAAAGCTTGCTCCGCAGGTCGACTTTGCCGGGCAGCTGAGATTCACGGACATAATTGACACTTCGGTAAAAATAGTCTCGAAAGTCACGTTGGTCCCTCTTTACCGTTAACTTTCTTCTCATCTGGTTTCCTCCCCATTGCCCGTTTGTGGAATTGTACTCCAGTGTATTCACCCATAGGCAGGAGCGTGCAAAAAAGCGCATACCCTCAGGCAGGAGCTCGGCTTTTTCATGGTAAACCGTCCAATCATTTGACTTCTACTGGACCTACGGATTTGATATTCGAGAACTGCAGGGCGCTATTTCTCGGAAAACGCATGTTTTCTGAGTGTAAAGGGAACTGTGGGCCTCTATTCGGTTAATTTCAACCGGAATAACTGTCGCAGGGGTCAGATAAGACCCTGTAGTTCCGCTCATCGTGGAGATTGCTCGATTTCCTCGAAATAGAGGACTCCAGTTCCCTTATGATCTGCCCTAGCGGAATTTCCATCAGCACGTTATTTTCCAGAAAATAACGTATCCCGCCCAAACAGAAAAACCAGGCAAACCACGTCTGTATCAGACGGGTCTACCTGGTTCTATTAGATGCTTTATCGCAGATAACGCGAAAGCGGCAGTATCTGTTGCTTTCGAATACACGCAACGACTAACTCGGCGATAGCGATACCGCCTTTTTCTTGAAAATGCGTATTATCCTCTGCTCCTTTTGGGAAGTTAGGAAACTCCCCGGGCCAGGCCCACATGAACAAGGATTTAGTTTCCTCAGGACCGAGCGCTTCGAACAATTGCTTGCTAGCTTCCGCCAAATCAATGAGAAGAACATCCGCCTCTTCGGCCAGCTGCTTCATAGCCGTGATATACTCGCCGTGGGTGTCGACGATTTTGCCAGCTTCATCAAAAAATCTCCGCTGCACTGGTGTCACTAGAATCGGGACAGCTCCCCGCGTCCGAGCCTCCTGAATATAAAGCATAAGATGTTCTTTATACGTGGTAAAAGGGGAGGTCGCCCGCTCCTCATCCAACTTTTGATCGTTATGCCCAAATTGAATGAATAAATAGTCATTCGCATTCATCCTATCAAGAATCGGCGTAAACCGCCCTTCATTCAGGAAGCTCTTGGAGCTGCGGCCGGACATCGCATGATTCGATACAGCGGCGTCCGCTTTGATGAACTGCGGCAACATTTGCCCCCAGCCTGTGTACGGATATCCATCCTCCGGCTGATCGGTTACCGTGGAGTCGCCAACCAAATATAAGGTAGCTGCTTGAGGCGCCGAAATGATCTCGAGCGCATTAATGCGCGGTGCAGCGCCTGAGAAGGCAAGCCTCAATTGCCCGTCTGCTACATGGACGCTAAAGCTGCTGGACACGAACTCGCCCGCCGCCGTTCGGCATTCCGATAAAAGCAGCCTTCCCTGCCCTACTTTTAAGCCCGTAACTGTTGCGGTAATCAGATCCCCCATGAGTGTGTGAATCGTATAATTGCCATTCGGCAAATCGACAAGAAACACAGCGCCCACGGGAATGCAAAAGTCTTGACGGAGCGCTCCCTGTCTCCCGCGATCCCTTTCATAGACCTCTGAGCCAACCCTAAACCCATAGCCGCCACTACTTTCATGATAAAAAGAATCACGGCTAACTTTGGTGAAACCCTCTTTCGCACCACTTTGTTCAGGACCAAAGTCGAATTTCAAATGTATGTTCATCTTCTACCAGTCCCTGCGGTTAAGCAACGAGGATAAGAAAATCAGTCCCAATCCTTGACCCCAGCCTTGAATCCGTTTGTACGGGACTCCTTTGTAGCCGTCAATATCCCGCATCACCGCTGTGCCGGCAGACACGCCTGTAATCGTACCATCATCTGTTATGCGCGAAAGAATCCCCTTGATCGACTTGTTTGTATATTTATTGTATAACGGCCCTGCACCGATGAGCGCGGCCGCGATACCTGCGGAACCGGACGTTTCCAAATACGCATCCTTATCCGTCAGAACGGTATGCCATAGTCCGCTTTCATCCTGCAACCGCACGAGTGCGCTTAATTGATCACGCAGAGAACCTTCAATAATCATAAAAGAAGGATGTGTCACATGCACAAGCCTTAAAGCGCGTGCCATCGTAATGGCTGCCCATGAGTTGCCGCGTGCCCAATAAATGCCTGACATGTGATTTTGCGCCAGATTGTCCCAGCCATGGTAATACAAGTTTGTCGCAGCATCCTGCAGCACATTTTCATGGCCGTGGTACTGCTTCAAGCCGTCCTCAAAATAATCCTCACGATTCAGCATCGAACCGATCCGCACCAGGAAATACCCCGCCATGAACATCGTGTCCACCCATGCCTGCTCTGGGAAATTGTACGTTTCCGAGTTTACAGTATGCTGGAAAATGCCGTCTCCAAAACGCTCCGCTTCATGCTTCAGGAAGTCTGCCATTTGCGTAGCGATCTCCATATACCGCTCTTCCCCGGTTTCCTTGTACAAGGTTAACAGCGAGTGACCAATCGAGATGCCGTTGACGGATAGCTTGGGCAGCCCGTCTTCCAGCTTTTCATCGACCCATTCTTTTAACAGTTGAAGATACTCTTTATTTCCCGTTGCTTCATAGGCTTCAGTTACCCCATAAAAAGCTACGCCGCCCGGCCAATCCCAATTAAAGTCCATCCGGAACGTTCTATGCACAACACTGTCAATGACTTCGCGAATCTCATCCGGATCAAATTGTAAAGCTGGCATCTCTTCATTTCCTCCCTGTAGCTGGTGATTGTTCAAATGAGCATTCATTCTCATTATCCTTTCAAACCGCTCGTCGAAATTCCGTCAACAATATATTTTTGAAAAATCATAAACACAACGAAAATCGGAACTAGCGACAACGTCGACATCGCGAACATACCGCCCCAGTTATTTAGGGACTCACTGTCCAAGAATAGCTTAAGCGCTAGGGATACTGGATACAGCTGGGCATTATTTAAGTAGAGCAACGGCGTGTAGAAATCGTCCCATCTCCAGTAGAAGGAGAAGATTGCCGATGTCACGAGAGCCGGGACGATAAGCGGGATAATAATTTTGTAGAAAATGCTGTATTTGCTGCAGCCGTCCATTTTCGCAGCTTCATCAAGCTCAGGCGGAATCGTGCGGATAAACTGCATAATAAGAAAGATAAAGAACGGAATTCCGAAAAACTGCGGCACAATAATCGGTTTAAAGCTTGATAACCAGCCAATTTTGGCGAACAAAATATATTGCGAAATAATCGTTACATCTTGAGGCAGCAGCAGCGTCAACATCACCATGGCGAACCAGAATTTGCTTCCTGCAAACTTGATGCGAGCGAAGCCATATCCGACAAGAGCGGAAGAAGCCACGGCGCCAATCGTTGAAAGAATCACGATAATGAAGCTGTTTTTCATGAAAGTCGCAAACGTGATGCCTGCAAATCCCTTCCAACCGGATACATAGTTGCTCCACTCCAGCCGGCTGGGAATCAGAGAGGTTGCCGTTGTGTAAATCTCATCATTTGGCTTGAAGGAACTGGCGACCAGCCAGAGAATCGGATAAATCGCAGTAAGCGCGATGAGGCAGACGAACAGATGATACAGCACTGTTTTCAAATTTTTTGCTCGAAAAACCATGTCAGATCCCTCCTAGCTCTCGTAATGAACCCAATATTTTGATGTTTTGAAAATAACCAAGGTGATGAGCCCGATCAAGATGAGCATGAACCAAGCCATTGCTGACGCATAACCCATTTCAAAGAAGACAAATGCGCGATGGAATAAATACAGCGAATATAACAGCGTATTGTTAAGCGGACCGCCTTCACCGTTCGAAATGATATAGGCCGGCGTGAAGGTTAAGAAGCCCGAAATCGTTTGCAAAATGAGATTAAACAAGATAATTGGACTTAACAAAGGCAGTGTGATGTGAAAAAATTTGCGAACAGGTCCTGCTCCGTCCACGCTTGCCGCCTCGTAGTAAGTGCCTGGGATGTTTTTGAGTCCAGCTAGAAAGATAAGCATTGATGAACCGAACTGCCAGACCGACAAGAGCACCAACGTGCCCAGCGCCGTAGCCGGCAAGCCAATCCAAGAAGTGGTGGTGTGGATACCAATGCTGCCGAGGAACGCATTAATTAACCCTTTGTCACCGAAAATTTGACGCCACATGATAGATACTGCAACGCTTCCGCCAATCAACGAAGGCAAGTAGTAGGTAGCTCGGTATAAGCCAATTCCTCTTGCAGCACGATTGAGCAGCATGGCTACCAATAAGGCAATGATCAGACGCATTGGAACAGATGTAAGCACGTAGATTAGCGTCACGCGAATTGAATCTATGATTTTGTCATCACTTGTAAACATCTTCTCGTAGTTCGCAAACCCTACCCATCGCGGTGGAGACAATAAATCATACTCCGTAAATGAGAAATAGAGCGAAGAAAACATGGGAAACAGCGTGAAGATCAAAAAACCAAGAATGAAAGGTGAGACAAACACATAGCCGACTATGTGATCATTTTCACGTAGTTTCATAATTCCACTCCTTTATGCAATCATTTTCTGTGTATTTGGAAGGGCAGCCGGATTAGAGCCACCCTTTTATACCTGTAACTTGTGTCCTACCATCCATGCTTACTTCTTATTTTTCGCTAAAATGGCATTGGCTTCACTCATGAATTTGGCAGCGGCCTCTTCCACCGTAAGCTTGCGAAACAAGATTTGCTCTTGCATATCACGGAGCAGCCTGCTTACTTCCGCAGACCCTATCGGATCAGGCGGATCCATGGGGCTGCTGTTTTTCTCCACCCAAGTTACGTAGTCGTACACTTTCATTTCTTCTTCAGAGAGCGTCGGCTTTAAAGCGTCCTTGACCTTCGAGGAAATAGGGATCCCCCGATCGCCTTTGATCAATTTATTAGCCTCCACATCATTTAAAAACCATGAGATGAATTTGGCCGCTTCCGTCTTTTGTTTGGAGCTTTTGGCGATGGAGAACAGCATAGTGGGCTTTAAGTATAGCCCTTGGTTCCCGTTCGGTCCCGGCAATCCGGTTAAGCTGAGCGGTTTCTTGGCGGCTTCCTGCAGCGATGTGAATTGATTCGACCACGCCATCGTCATGAAGCCATCCCCTAGCGCAATCGGATTCTCCTCAGGCATCAGCTTGGACAATGACTCTTTGTCCCAGTCGCGCATATAGCCCGCCTCATACCACTCTAGATACATAGTGAAATAATCTATAAAATAGCGGGGATCGCTAAATCCAAGACTCGTACCATCCTGGCTAAAATAGTGCTGATCTTGCGTGCGCAGATAGTATGGGAAAAACTGATCAAAACGCATATGATCGAGCACTTTCCCTTTTGCCTTCATCCGCTTGGCGATTTGCTCCAAATCGGACCATGTCCAGCTCTTCGAGATGGCAGAGATCCCCGCCTCCTTCAGCATGGCGGCGTCATAGGTGGTCCCCATCGCATTAACACCTAGCGGGATGCCGTACAGCTTCCCGTCCACTCGTCCGGAATCAATCGTCTCGGGCGAAGCGGATCGCACATCGATCGTTCCGTTATTCGTCAGCTCGGACAAATCTTCCAATTGATCCTTCGTTGCATATTGGGTTAGATACGAGATATCCATCTGGATAATATCGGGCAATTGATTGGCCGCAGCTTGAGGTGCCAGCTTTTTCCAGAAGTCATCAAAGCCGGCATATTCCGTATCAATTTTCACGTTAGGATTCAGCTCCTGGTACATGGCAATCAGTTTCAACGTGTAGTCATGTCTGGACTGACCGCCCCACCAGGCAATTCGCAGCTTAACTTCTTGCTTGGAACTGCTTCTATCAGACTCCATGTTCCTCGGGTTTCCATCCGCAGATGGCTGTTTGGCACTGCATCCGATGATGGCGAACATCAATGGAATGAGAAGCATGGCCGGTAATCGTCTGCGTTTCATTGTTAGCGTCCTCCTGTGTACCCTGCGCCACATCTCCTATTATGGGCTCGCAGGAGCAAAAATTGAATCTAATTTACCGCGTTAAATGTTCAAAAAACAGTGAATACGGGCCTACGTCGTCAGCTTCTTATACTCGGATGGCGCGCAGCCGGCAATCTTTTTGAACACCTGCGAAAAGTACTGCGGATTATCGCCGAAGCCCAATTGTTCCGCTAATTCGAACATTTTGACGTCATCATTCAATTTGATCATCTCCATCGCTTTTCGGATTCTCACCGTGACAACGTAGTTAGAGAAGCGCTCGCCCGTCTCTTTTTTGAACAATTTGCCCAAATAATCCGGGTTCATATACAGCATTTTGTGCGCTACCCAGTTGAGCGACAGCTCGGCGTTCGCGAGCTCCGCATTCACAATATCGATCACCTTCTGAATGACCTGGGAATGCTTATTTCTGTTCTGTTCAAAAATGGCGTGCGTAATTTCTGAGGCGGTTTGCTTCAGCAGCTGGATGCTTGCCTGCAGTGTTTCCATCTGTGAGATATGGCCAATAAGGCCCATATACTGGTGCATTTGCGGTTCTGCACATAACCTTGTCATGGAAATAAAGCTTTGAATGACATACGATTTGGTCGTCTGAATATCCAATCGGGAGTTCACAAGAAGCTCTTGAAACGCTTCAATACTAGCTTCAGCTTCTTCCCAGTTTCCTGCGCGGATCGGAAATAGAATGCGATCTTCATCAAAAACAAATTGGGCTTGACTCGGCTGCGCAGATCCCAAAATGTCGCGCATCGTGATAAGGCCGCCTTCGCCTAGATAAAAACGGTGGCTCAAGCAATCTATCGCTTGCAGATACAGTTTTCTGGCTTCCCCGATTTCTCCGGACTCGCTTAGAGCAGCCGTGGTATCGATTTTGTAATACAACATGAAAATACGCCGGATTTCTTCAATTTGCTCCTGCAGTCGAGTCATATCATCTTGATCCTCGATCATAACCAATATTTGCTCCGCAATGGTAGAGCTCAGGAGCGGTTCATCGAGAATATCTTCGGCAATATTTTTTACGGCAAATAAATGCTCATATTCGAACTTGTCTTCCAGCCGGAATAACAACAATCGAACTTTCCTTCCACTGACATGCAGTCCGAATAAATCCTGATAATATTCCCAATCGCGGCTGCCATACGATTTATTCGTCACGAATTCCTTCAAGAATTGCTCTTTGACATGCGGAAGCACTTTCTGCAAATTTGCTTTCATCGACTGAATGAAGCCTTCTTTGCTCTCCTCCTGTTTGTACTCGGCAGCAATTTCACTAAGCGCTTTCAAAATGCTGTTTTCGTTGCACGGCTTCAACAAGTAGTGTTTAACGCCATGCTGCATCGCAATTTGCGCATATTCGAATTCATCAAAACCCGAAAGCATGATAAAGCGCGTATGGGGATGAGTTTCCTTGACTTTGGCGACTAACTGCAAGCCGTCCATGCCAGGCATCCGGATGTCACTGATCACAATATCCGGCTCGTATTCACAGACAAAGGCGTAAGCTTCGATCCCGTTGCGGGCGGTTCCTATCAGCTCGGTATCGACCGATTGCCAATCCACGATGGATGAAATCCCTTCCAGAATCATCCGTTCATCATCAACCAATAACACTTTATACATCGTTGTTACCCTCTTTTCGTCATCGGAATTCGAATGGTAATGCGTGCACCGCCATCCGTGCGATTCTCTACTTGAATACCGAACTCTTCGCCAAACGTCAGCTTAATCCGTTCGTCAATATTTTTCAGGCCGATGCCTGTGCCTTTGGATTGGCGCTCCCCTGTCAGAATTTTTTCCAAATAAGCCTCATCAATCCCTGGGCCATTATCTTCAACGATTAGAAAGACAGCATCGCCTTCCTCCCGCCCCCAAATGTGGATGATGCAAGGTTCCAGCATAACCTCGACCGCATACTTAATCGCATTTTCGAGCAAAGGCTGCAGCGTCAGCTTCGGAATGCAATGAGCTCGCAAAGCTGCCGGAACGTCGAGCCGGAAATCCAACCGCTCCTCGAAACGCACCTTTTGAATCGTAATATAATGCTGCACAAGCTTCAGCTCGTCTTCAATCGGGATCATATCCTGCTTCAAACTAATCGATGAACGGAGCAGATAACCCAGTGATTCCACCATTTGCGAAACTTGCTGCTGCCCATTCATCTTGGAAATCCAGTTGATCGACTCCAATGTGTTATACAGAAAATGCGGATTGATCTGCGCTTGTAAGGAGCGAAACTCCGTTTCTTTGATAATCAGCTGCTTCGTGTAGTTCTCTTTGATCAATTCCTGTATGCGCACAATCATCATACGGTACGTCCGCTGAAGCAGTCCCACTTCATCCATCTGCTGCGAAATCGGTGCAATGGGCGGAAGCTCCGAATTTTCCAGATCGCCAATCTGCAGCCCCCGCATATTGCTTATTAAGCCTTCAATGGGACGAGTAACGCTTCGCGCAACCGCCATACCGAATCCAACCAGCAGAAAAAATGAAATAAGGAATGCGGCGATCATCCAATTTTTCATCAATGTCAGATTATAAAAAATCGTTTGAAAAGGCAGCGTGTTGTAATAGGTCCAACCCAAATAATCGGAATGAATATGCGACACGAAATATTTCTCGCCATCTTGTTCAATTATGCGAAATCCCCTCACAGATGCTCCTACCGGACTGTTTTCACTAATCAATGACTTCATGCTCACAGACCTCGGGTACACTAAAGTCCCCTTGGAGACAATAATGAGCTCGCCGTCGCGGGTCACAGCTTCTCTCGCATATTGATTCACCATCTTGTCCAAATTGACATGCAGCACCAGGCTGCCAAGCTTCTTCAGCTCCAAATTGTCGGAGGATCGGATTTGCCTCGTTGCAATAAGGCTGTAATCCTGCTCATCCGGATTTACCCAGCCTAAGCTGCCCGCTCCGCGATCCGAAGTTTCTTGGATCAGAGCTTTCCGCTCAGGAGAAAGCGTTGTCAAATTTCCGCTGGAGTAGCTGTTTCCCATCACGTCGGTAATATCCGCGGCTGAAATATACGTCTCCGAGTTGATATACTGGACCAAGCGGTCTACGAGCTTGGCGCGGGATTGGATGCGGATATAATCCGATTCATTCGAATTCATCACAATCAAGTGCTGCTGAATTTGTTCATCCGACATGATGCTGAACGTCAGCCGTTCCACTTTGTTCAGTTCATTTTCAATCAATGTGGAGGAAAGATTCAGAACTTGGGACGATTTCTCGTAAATCTGCTGATCATACATCGAAAAGGCGATCTGTAAACCTACCAGCGAAATGCTGGAGCTTACAGCCATTGTAATCGTAATAAGCAGAAACAGCTTCGCTTTAATCCGCATATTCCGAATTTCATCGAACCAGAGGCGGAAGCCTGTTTTCATGTAAAGTTCACCACTTTTCTTTCTGTGTAAGGTCTTGTAGCACTGATTCTTCGCGGTGGAGGGCGCCATTCCCTTTAACTTCATAAAAAAAGGATGCTGGAATTAACTCCCAACACCCCATTTATCGACCTAAGACCTGCTTCGTTTCAGAACTCGCACCCCGTAAGGTTGAAGTACTATGCTTGGATTGACGGTACCTGACCCCGCTGTCCCCTCCGAAATTAGCATATCGGAATAGGATTGTTCATCGAGCAAAACCGTCTGATCTTGGTCGCTGAAATTCATCAGGAAAATGAAATCATGCACCCCGTCCGTGCGGATTTGTACTGTAACTTGATGAGGCAATTCCGTTTGTAATGCCGGTTTGATTTTGGCCTCTTTTATAATCTGCTTATAGAAGCTGTTCTGGAATGACTGCTCCGCACGAGCTGCCATATAGTAAGCTTTTCCTTGACCAAACTGATTAACGGTCAGGGCTGGTCTGCCCGCATAGAAATCTTCACCATAGACGGCAAGGGCCTGAGCCCCTTCCAAGTGGATCAGCTCGCACAGCTCACGAACCTTAAAAGCCCCTGTTAGTTCAAGCGGGTTCCCCTCGGTGCAGATGATTTGATTTTCATCCTGATCGTAAAGCCCGTCAATCTCTTCCGACCAAATGCCAAGCGTTTGACGAAGCGGCCCTGGGAATCCGCCAAGGAAACATAGATCGTTCCCATCGACAACGCCCGACCAGTAGGTAGCTACGAAAGTGCCTCCACCAGCAACGAATTGTTCAATCCGCTCTCCGACCCCTGGACGAACCATATAAAGCATTGGAGCGACAACGAGCTTGTATTTGCTAAAATCGCCAGTCATATCAATGACGTCAACCGGAACGCCCTGATCCCAAAAAGCTTGATAATGGCTTAGAACCGTCTGCTCATAGTTGATTCCCATATTGCGTGGACCTTGCGAATCTTTCACGGCCCAACGGTTCTCCCAGTCGAAAATGACGGCTGTTTCCGCCGGCACTGTCGTACCCAAAATTTCCGTCAGCTGCTCAAGATGACCGCCCAGCTCTGCAACATCACGGAATACGCGCGTGTGCTCATGACCGACATGATCGACTACTGCGCCATGCAGCTTTTCGCTGGAGCCACGGCTTTTGCGCCACTGGAAATACTGCACAGAATCCGAGCCGTGAGCGACAGCCTGCAAAGAGGACAGCAGGTGCATACCCGGCCGCTTAAGCTTGGAAACGGGCTGCCAATTCGTTGTGCTCGGCGTGCTCTCCATCAGCAGAAACGGTTGTCCACCACGCAGGGAGCGAAACATGTCATGATTGAGCGAGAACCAAGCGGCCAAGCTGCTTTGATCCTTGGCATGATGCCACGTTGGATAAGCATCCCATGAAATCACGTCCAACACATCTGTGAACTTCCAGTAATTCAATCCTTCGTAAGCGTCCATGAGGTTAGCTGTCACAGGAAGTTCTGCGTTGATGGCTTTCAGTGGAGCGATCTCGTGACGGCAGAAGTCAACCGTCTGGTCTGTCACGAAGCGTTTCCAATCGAGATTCATGGCATGCACAAGTTTCTCGCCGTGTGGTGCCGGGGATTCGATTTGCGACCAGCTTGTATACGTGTGGCTCCAGAAGCTTGTCCACCATGCCTGGTTCAGCGCTTCAAGTGTTCCGTATTTGCTTTGCAGCCATCCGCGAAATGCTTCTTGGCAATAATCACAATGACAATCATCGCTATATTCATTGGAGATATGCCAACCTACAACGGCTGGATGCTGAGAATAGCGTTCAGCCAATCTTCGATTCATCTCCGTTACTTTCTCACGATAAACAGGGGAGGTGTAGCAATGGTTATGGCGTGCACCAAAAAGATTGCGCACACGATTGGCGCCAACGCGCAGCACTTCCGGATATTGCTCCGCCATCCATGCCGGTCTTGCCCCGCTTGGGGTAGCCAACCAGGCGTAGATGCCATTCTCGGCAAACGTATTCAGCACGCGGTCCAACCATTCGAAGGTAAACACCCCTTCTTCCGGTTCAAGAGCAGTCCAACCAAAAATGCCGACAGCCATGACATTGCATTTGGCAAGCTTCATTAAACGAATATCTTCTTCAAGCACCTGCGGATCATGCTGCCATTGATCGGGATTATAATCGGCGCCATGCATGAAAACAGGAAGCTTAGGACTAACAGGCGGAAATTTGTATGGCAAGCTGTTCACCTCTTGGATATTAGTGGCGTTGATCGAATTGTCAATTTCATACCATAAGTATCCATGACATCGCTTACTAGTGCAACCTCATTTTTCATTTAAAAAAACCGAAGCATGGTTGAGCCATGCCCCGGCTTATGTTGTTTATGCTTACATGCTTTTACTTTGGATTACCTTGAGTAAACAATCACAGGTTGCTAGATGCATCCCTTCGTGAACGACTCCGAAATTGAGCAACTCTCCTACTTTATAAAATGTGAGCGGTCCAAATGGCAATGGATTTTCGAATGTAGCCTCGAGGCTCTCTGGGGATAACTCGCTTATTTGGTTTAGCTGGGCGGATAACTGTACGATGAGTTCTTCTTTTGATGGTGGAAGGTGGGTCCAGCCTGCCGGCGATGTCCCGGAATTGAAGAATGTGGCATAGCTTTCGGGAATGATCGAATCCTTCGCAAACCCGATCTTCATATAAGCGTCCATCCAATAAATCATGTGTCCAACGTTCCAGCGAATCGTGTTATTGTAGGAATCTGCTTGAATATCAAATAGTTCCTCCGGGATGCCCTGTACCTTGTGAAGTACCACTTGACGTACTGTTTTTGCCGTGCTGATAATGGTTTCTGACATTTGATTTCCTCCTTTTGGGTGAGAAGCATTTGGTATGCTTTTAGTATAGATTTCACGGGAGGTACCATCAATGCAGTGCAAATTACCGAAACGTTAAGTCTAAGTTAATGATCATGCATTGACAGAGATATAAGATGACGCAACAATAAGGATTAGAAATGCCTTCCATAAAAGATTGAAAATGCCTTCCAACTTCAGCGATGTTTTTGAAAGCGAGTGTGAGCTATGGAGTTAAAGCAGCTGCAGTATTTTATGGCGATTTGTGAGGAGCGTCATTTCACGAGAGCCGCCGATAAAATGGGAGTGAGCGCTCCCAATATCAGCCAACAGATCAGAAGATTGGAGGAAGAATTAGGCGTTCTCCTTTTCGATCGCATAGGCAAAACAATCGTCCTCACAGAAGCAGGAGCCATTCTGCAAGAACATGGTGCTGCTGTGTTCGGGCATCTGAAGCAAGCGAACGATGCCATTGCCGATCTGAAGCAAATGCAAGGCGGATCGTTATCGATCGGTGTTTTGCCCGGTGATGCGGATCTCATGTTTAACGCCTTGCTGCTGAGTTTCCATCAAACCTATCCCACCATTATACTCTCTTTGATGGAAACCACGAGAGTCACGGAACAAGTACTGGACCGAAGCATCGATGTTGGCGTCACAATCGGACCTGTCAGCGATGAAAGGCTCACCGCTATCCCTCTATTCCATGAAGAATTTTCACTGGCTGTAAGTAGGAATGATCCCCTTGCTACTGAGGATTTCATCCCACTAAGCCGGCTGAATAACTTAAAAATGGTCATGTTTCCTCCCGAACATCAATGCCGTAAGCTGATTGACCGCTTCTGCATGGAGAAAGGGTTTACACTGCAGCCGCATATGGTGACTACAACATTATCCTCCCTCCTCCAAATGGTGCAGAGCGGAGTTGGCGCCTGTGTGCTGCCACGCCTGCTGCTCGATACCCTTCCAAACAAAGAGATAAAAGTGGTTAGCCTGAGGCAGCCTACACCTTCCCAGGACATTTGTCTCGTCTACCGCAGTGACAGGTATGTCGGATATGCGATGCGTACTTTTATTAAAACGCTTAGAGCCTACGTCGATGATGTCATCCAACAAGCGAAATCTTCGTAGGGGGATAAGGGAAGACGCCTGCTGCATAGGTGAGTACGCGGTCCTCCACCGGCTTGCCTCTTGCGAGCAGAAGCTGTCGGCTAACGGACTGAGTGGACTCTAATCGCCGCTTTTGGGAGGGTTTTAGCTTCTAACGGACTCCAGTGCCGCTATTGGCCGTGAATTTGCCTAAAACAACGACAAAATCCAAAGATAACGCCGCCTCAGTCCGTTAGCACCTCAAATTCAGCCGAATTCGGCAGAATAACGGCAGCTGAGTCCATAAAAAATGGCTATCCCTCCGTCATTCTCATGACTTCTGGAACAGCCTGTTCGTAATTTATGTACTATGCCAAATAAAAAACTTCGCGCATCGGTTGAATCGGTACGGCTTCACGGAAGTCGAAGGAGCCAACGACCATTTTGCTCGTAATTGCATTCCATCGATTGCAAGCCTCACTCTCAGCCAAGTAAGCAAAAGCGGTTTCCAAATCATCGCATAAAAAGCAATAAAAGAATTGATTGCCATTTTGGAAGATGGAGTAATCCCTGATTCCTGCTTTGCTGTGTTCTTCCATAATTTCTGGCCAAGGCGCCAAATGCATTCGGACGTATTCCTCCAGATCTTCCTCCCGAATCGTCCATGTCCATGCGAACTTCCCGCTAGTGGTCATGCGTTACACCCTCTCCCCATTTATTGGATAACCGATTACTTTTACTTTACCGCGCTAAGTCTGTCCCGTCAATGCTCATCCCCCTCAAAATAAAAATAAACAAAAAAAAAGAAGTCACAAGGACTTCCGTTTTTTCGCTTTTACATTTGTTTGAGACTACGAGATGCATATACAAACCAAACAAAAGAAGCAAAACAAAGCAGAGCAATAAACCCATATCCGCCAAATACATCATAGCACGCTCTCTCCCACATAGTTCATTGAAGCACCCGTGACCATACCGGAAAGCATAACCAGCGAGACATTGGGATTTTTTCTAAAAAAACGCAACGATGCCGCGACATACGTTTTAAAAGGGATAGCTTTCTCAGCATCCGTGCCATCCGCACATTTCTGCGGCTCAATCAGCAGGAACTCCAGCATTAGGGCAATACCCGAACTGAGAAGCGATAGCCAGTAGTTCAGCTCAAGACCGAATTTACCAGCGAGCAGGCTCCCGCAAAGCTGTTTGCCGAACGATCCTCTCCGAAATCTGATTGGGTAGATGAACTCAACCGGATGGGAGGTGCTCGTGAACAACGAAACGTTACGTCTTAACAGGGAGGCCTTGCGAACTTGTTGAACCTCATCACTTGAGGATCTCCTCCATTCGTCAAAATCTCATTTCGTTGAATAATTTATTGGGATAATAATACCTTGTAAATTTTAATAACACTAAAATGCATGCCTTCATGATATAAATTAAAGCTGAGGAACTGCTCTAAGGATTCGAGTTTCATTCCTGCCGAAGTTGTATAAGGCGTCACGTTGTCTTGCAGCCGGTCACCCAGTTCACCGCTAATTCTCTCAATCTGATTTTTAAGCAGAAATTTCAACTCTGAGAGAGTAGGAACGACAATGTCCGATGGCGTAGTTAAAGGAGATGTCTTGTATTCAAATTGCTCCTTGAACCCCTGTGGTATTTGAACAGGCAGCTCCATGTATTGAAAAGCATACCTTTCCATGACGACATAAATGTGTCCCAACTGCCAACGGATTGAATTGCGGAATCCATTCGGAATCTGGTCCGCCGTCTCTTCCGAAATCCCTTCAACCGCTTGAAGAACTTGATTTCTAACGAATGCCAACTGCCTGAATAAGAAATGTTCCAAAATCCTCACTCCTTTAACTCTTTTGGCCTATTGTAGCACACATCCCCATTAGGAAGTATATGGAAAAACAGCTTTATTCTACGCCTGCCTGCTCAACCAACGTGCGCTGTTTAGCACAAGACGTCGGTAGGCTTCAGGTTGGAAAGAAGGAGCATGATGTCCAGGCTGCAAATACACAACCTTTCCTAAACCATAAGCGTGCTCCCATGCCGCGGGGTACCGTTTCCCTTCAAATTCAAACTCCATAAAAACCGTTTTCTTCGTAAAAGGATCAAATTCGAACAAGTACGGCTCTTCGTCCAAGTTGAAGTTATCGACACCTTCCAGTAAAGGATGCTCGGCGGCTGATCCATAATAAGCTAGTGGCTGGTAAGGAGGATGCCCCGTAAACTTGGCGCCGATCATCTGCAGCAGCTCATAGCTCCGCTGAAGTGAAATACCATTATGGATAACCAGCAGGCTGCCTCCTCCTGCCACATAGCGCAGTAGTCCTGCCGTTTGCTGCTGTGTCAGGTCTCGTTTCCAACAGTCCGTATAGGAAATACACAGTGGAAACTGGTTGTGATCCAGCTCCGACAAGACTTGATAGTTTTCCGTAGCGGTTAGCGCAAACTCGTCGCCAAGAATGGCTGCAAGCTGCTGCCTGGCAGGCTCCAGTGGATGCCAAGGAGCATCCGTGTTATCGCCGATCAGCATGACTTTGATCTCCCTCATATGTCCTTCTCCTCCTTCCTTTACCAAGGCAGCTCTTTTCCGCTGTCGGCTTCGATATAAAGCGGCAGTGCCATAAGCTTGTCCTTGTGCTCTTCAATTCGATTCAAAATATTCGCGGCGGCTTCTTCCGATGTATAGGTGCCAGCCGGATTCCATGCGCCACTCATATATGATTTGACCCAGCCGGGGTGGATCAGCAGGACGCGCCCGCCTTCTTTGCGAATTTTATTATGAATGACCGTGGACCCCATGTTCAGAGCCGACTTGGCCATACAGTAACCGAACCATGCATCCCGATGGCTGTTCGCTATGCTGCCCGCTTCGGAGGATATGTTAACAATCAGCTTGCCGCCATTCATGATCGGCTCCAGTAAGTTATTGGCCATGCGAATAGCGCCAAGCGCTGACACATTATACACTCGCTGAATCTCTTCGAAATCAAGGTCATCTTCAATCGTCTTCACCGTATCGCCGAGAATGGCGGCATTGTTGATCAAAAACTCCAATTGATTGGACTTGCTTTTGATATAACGAGCTGCTTCCTTGACACTTTCGTCAGATCCCACATCCAGTTTGAAAACGTGCAGTTGACTCGGAAATTGAGCTCCAAGCTTGGTCAACTCCTCGTTATTGCCCAGAATGCCGCCAGCAAAAACGGTGTATCCCTGATGAAGTAAAGCTTCAGTAATCGCAAGTCCAATCCCTCTGTCCGTTCCGGTTACACAAACTGCTTTGTTCAACAACATCCCCCAGCTCCCATCATTCCTAGTTATTAGACAAGCTTTAGCTCTTCCACAGATCCGTCTTGATAACCAACGATGACTCTCGTTGCCATCTTAATAAATAACCCATTATCGACGACGCCCGGAATATGGTTGATGGCATCATGGCATTCACTTGGACTTTTAATCTGCTTAAAATCACAATCCAGGATGTAATTGCCATTATCCGTCGTAAAAGGCTGCTGATCCATCATTCTCAGCTTTGGTTCACATCCAAGCGCGCTAAGCTTGTTGCGTGTAAGCTCATAACCAAACTTCACAACTTCAACCGGCAAATGGAATTTCCCCAACTGGTCGACAACCTTGCTTTCATCAACAACGACAATAAGCTGTTTGCTGGATGAAGCGATGATTTTCTCACGGAGCAGCGCGCCGCCCCCGCCTTTGACCAGATTCCACGCACCGTCAACTTCGTCAGCGCCATCAATCGTTACATCTATCTCCTCTAGTTCAGAAAAAGGAATCAAGGGAATTCCAAGCTCTTTAGCCAAGTTCTCGGATTGTACGGAAGTTGCCACTGCCTTGATTTGCAGCCCGCTCAGAACTCGCTTGCCAATTTGTTGAATAGCCCAATAAGCTGTGGAGCCCGTGCCCAAGCCTACTGTCATACCATCCTGAATATACTCCACTGCTTTTTCGGCGGCAGTTCGCTTGGGATTACTACTCTCATGATTCATCTGCAAATGTCAGTCCCTTCTCGGCAAGCGCACGGCGAAGAGGATCCAGCGACTTGGGTCCCATGCCATGCAGCTTCATAATCTCTTTCTCGGTTGTTTTGCTAAGTTGTTCAAGCCTGTGATATCCGGCGCCTGCGAGTGCACGAAGGGCAGGATTTGAAAGCTTAGGCAGGTCTGATTGCTCGTCTTCCTTATTCATCTGCGTGTCATTCGTTAACATACCTCGCTCACCTTTCCAATCTTTTTTTCCCAACCAAATCTCGAATTAAAATCGCTACTCGCTCAAGTCCCCATTCCAGCTCATGCAGCTTGGCATAGGCGTACGAGATGCGCAAATAGTTGCCTGTAAGTCGATTATAAATCGAACCCGGATTTAACAAAACACCCTCTTTGAAAGCTCGCTCGAACAGGATTTGCATCGGAACATCGACTGTTAGCTGTACCCAAATGTAGAAACCTCCCTTCGGAACTGACCAAGTGGCGATCCCAGTGAAAAAAGCTTGGAGCAGCTCCACTGTCCTATCCCTTCTCAACTTTAGCTGTATCCTGATCGTCAGAAGATGCTCCTGATACAACCCTCTTCCCAGCCACTCCGCTGCAGCCCATTGAGAGACAGAACTCGAACCGTAGTCATTCTGCATTTTAATATCCGCTAATCGTTCGATAACAGGTTCCGGAGCAACCACCCAACCAATGCGAAGCCCTGGACTTAACGTCTTGGACAGTGTCCCCAGATACAGGACAAGTGCATGAGGGTCCCTCGCTTTAAGTGGCAAAGGAGGCGGTTCATCAAACCATAGCTCCCTATACGCGTCATCCTCAATAATCGGGAGACCTTCGTCCGCGCAAGCATTCATTAGCATCTGGCGCCTTCCTTCGGGCATCAAAATGCCGGTTGGATTTTGAAAAGTAGGAATTGTGTAGAGCAGCGAAGCGTTATAGCCCTTTTTGTGGCGCGCAATCTGGTTCGTAAGCAGGCCATCCTCATCCATGGGTAACCCTACAAGCTTAATATGGTTCGACTGAAAAACATGGACAGAATACAAGTAGGACGGCTTTTCTAAAAGAATCGAAGAACCTCGCGGCAGCAGCCCGATTGAGATGAGCTGTAAAGCTTGAAGAGCCCCGGAGACGATCAGGATGTTCGATGGCGAAGTATGGACGCCAATGCCTTTCAGGTAGGCTGCCAGCTGTTTGCGCAAATAAAGATTCCCCTTCGGCTCTTCATATCCTAAGAGGAACGAATTCGTCGAGCTTTCGGCGAAAATCTCCTTCATCCGCTCCGATGGCAGCAAATCCGGCGAAAGCTCCCCGGTTCCAAGCCGAATGATACCTTCTTGAAATTCCGCCCGATTAATGTGCTGGATCGTCGGCTGGTTGGGATAGTGTGCTCCAGCTTGTACATACGAGCTCCAGTCTGGAGGAGGAGAAGCCGTTAACAGGTTCCAAGAGTTATTAATAACTCTCGTTCCGCCTTTGGTATTGCCCTCTAATAGCCCATCAGCAATCAAATCGCTGATCGCCGTGACCACCGTGCTGCGGTTCACGCCAAAATGCTCAGCCAAAGCCCGCTGCGATGGAATTTTGGTCCCCACCGCCCATTCACCCAGCGATATTTTATGGATAATAAACTCTTTGATCTGTTGATATAACGGAGTTTCAGATGATAAATCAGGTCGCCAATCCATCGTTTCCTCCTTCCTTACAGCTCCACTATATCATTTGGTTGGGGTCGATGCCATCCATTTGGACGGAGACAAATATCAAAATCCCTCTATACTAAGTAAGAATTCGACAGCTAGATTGGAGTGATGATTTTGTTTCAAACGATTTTACATGCGGTTGTTTTGGGCTTTGGACTTATTTTACCGGTTGGGGTGCAAAATGTTTTTGTGTTTAATCAAGGCGCCACCCAGCGCACCTTCCTTGGGGCATTGCCCGTTATTCTCACAGCTTCCCTCTGTGATACCATCCTTATTCTCGCAGCGGTATTCGGAGTTTCCCTTATCGTGTTAACTTTTTCGTGGCTGCAAGCGGCATTGTATGGAATCGGCTGCGTCTTCCTGCTCTATATGGGCTGGGTGCTTTGGCGCAGTAACCCGAGCAGCTCTTCTTCTACCCGGCAAACGGAGGAGGTGCCGCAGCCGAAAAAGCAAATTTTATTCGCGGCTTCCGTCTCCTTACTGAATCCCCACGCTATTTTAGATACGATTGGAGTTATTGGCACAAATTCATTGAACTATGCCGGCGGGGACAAATGGGTGTTCATGATCAGCATCGTGTGCGTGTCATGGCTGTGGTTTTTTGGATTAGCCTTTGCAGGACGGCTCATTGGTAAACACGATACAAGCGGGCGTTTTATTGCGAGATTAAATAAAGTGTCGGCTTGCATGATATGGGGCGTGGCCGTGTATATGGGTTTGCAGTTTTTGTGAGCTGCGGGGAAAAGATGCATGCTACCCAATTCAATGCATATGGCTGACTCAGCCGATATGCGAGAACTGTAGCATCCGGATGCTGATGGAATCTCATGCTGGCGCAGCAGTTCCGTTGGATGAAATCCAACGAAAACTGCAATTTCGCCACACAATGCGCCGGTTGATTGGATAAAATCCAATCGGGCTTGTGAAATTCACCTCAATTAGCGCTGAAATTAGACCTCGCATTGGAATATGTCCAATGAAACGTGGGATTTGCGCATTTTTAGGCTGATTTCATTGGAATTTGTCCAATGAAAGCAGCTGCTGAGGTGGTGTTGGGGTGTTGGGGTGTTGGGGTGTTGGGGTGTTGGGGTGTTGGGGTAAGGTGAGTAGGAGTAATACTGAGTAGGAATGTAGAAGTGCAGTTGAGTAGAAGTCAAGGAGAGTAGCTGAGTAAATGTAGGCGAGCGAGTAATGAGCCGTACGTCCGCTTTATTTAGCGTTGCACCTCACCTCCACCCCGATGAACACATTAAAGCCCACTCCCCGTTGTATTTTTTACAACATACAGACGCTTTTTACGCTGCAAACTCATCTTCATTGCACAAAATACAATCATTTGAACCCGAAATGACAAAAAAGTGCCCATTTCATGCGAAATGGTTGTATAAACTACAACATAGACGAGTAAAAAGCCAGATAGACACCCATTTGGTTGTACAAACTGCAATGTAGTGCAGTGTGGCACCAAGGAGCACTGCCTTTATTCCACTGTATGGCCACCTCTCTACCTCGCTTCTCTTCTCACTACTCTACTCTTTCCCCTCTCCACTCTTCGCCACAACTAGTTTACTCACTCTACTCTTCAACCCTCCTCTTGCTACTCTACACATTCCCCTCCTCACTCTTCGCCACTACGACTCTACTCACCCTACTCCTCAACCCGCTTCTCGCTACTCCACTCATTCCCCCTACATTCTGCACCACTGCTACTCTACTCACCCTACTCCCCAACCCGCTTCTCGCTACTCCACTTATTCCCCCCACATTCTGCGCCACTACGACTCTAATCACACAACTCCCCATCCCGCTTCTCACTTTACTCCAAACTCATCCCATCACTTCTCTACATACTCCTCCTCTCACTCCACTCCAAAACTTCTCTCCTCTTGTCCTCCCCCAATCTCCTAAAAATACTACAAAAAAACCTAAAAGCAATGGCGTACCAGCCCAAACGCTGGGACGCTATACTTAAGTCAATCCAAATGAAAGCACTTACAAAATAAGAGAAGGGAGGTCGCTTTACGATGCGGTTACTTCGCAAAATAGCGCTAGGCATCGATACTTTTATCGAATCAGCCGCACTGATCGGCTTGCTCAGCATGATTATTATCGTTACTGTCCAGGTGATGACGCGCAAGCTGTTCGATTTCGTTTTCTTCTGGTCCGAAGAAGTGACCATGCTGCTGCTCATTTGGTTCTCTTTCATGGGCATTGCGATCGGCTTTCGAGAAAAGCTTCATCTCGGCATTGATTCCTTCACGCACAAGCTTCCAGCATCCATCAACAAAGCACTGGATAAAGTGATCGAATTGGTCATCCTCGCCTTCGGAATCTATCTGGTGTTCTATGGCTGGGATTTCACCGTCATGATGAATGAATCCGAGCTGCCGGCCACCGGATTGCCCAACAGCACACTTTATGTCATCATGCCGATCACCGGCGTTATGACCTGTGCTTATGCGCTGCTGCAACTGTTCGGGATCGAGACGAAGCGGCATGTCAATCTTCAAGAAGGAGGCAATCATTAATGGATCCGACCATTGCCATACTCATTCTTTGCGTCGTCTTCATCCTCCTGATCATCCTGCGCTTTCCGATCTCGCTAGCTTTAGCCGGTTCATCGCTGCTCACTTTGCTTTATTTGAAAGTGCCGCTGGCTACCGTTGGCCAGACGATGATTCAAGGGATGAATTCGTATTCGCTGCTGACCATCCCGTTCTTCATCCTGGCCGGCCAAATCATGAGCGAAGGCCAGATGGCCTTGCGCCTCATCAATCTCGCCCAAGTTCTCGTAGGCGGTATTCGCGGGGGCTTAGCCATGGTCAACTGCGTTGCCTGCATGTTCTTCGGGAACATTTCCGGCTCCGCCATTGCGGATGTTTCCTCGATCGGCTCCGTCATGATTCCCATGATGAAGAAAAAAGGCTACGACACCGACTATGCCGTAGGTGTCACCGTCTCCGCCGCCATTCAAGGCGTCGTCGTTCCGCCAAGCCACAATCTCGTGCTGTACTCTCTGGCAGCTGGAGGAGGAATCTCGATTGCTTCGCTTTTTCTCGCGGGCATCGTTCCAGGCTTGATCCTCTGCGTATCGCTTATGATTACAAGCTATTTTATCGCCATTAAGCGCGGCTATACCAAAAGCGAGGCCGTTCCCCTGCGGGACATTCCCAAAATTGTGCGCGACGGTTTGCTCTCTCTTTTAACAGCGGTCATCATTCTTGGCGGTATATTCACCGGTTGGTTCACGGCTACAGAAAGCGGCGCGCTAGCTTGTTTGTACGCTTTTATCCTCACCTTTCTCGTATACCGGGATATTCCGATCAGCCGCATGTGGGTCATCTTGAAACGCACGTTCCGAACCGTCGCGATGGTGCTTTTCCTCATTGCCGCTTCCGCTACCTTCAGTTATGTGCTCGCCTTCCTCAAAGTTCCCGGCATGCTGACGGATTGGATGCTTGGCATCACCGACAGCCCTATTATTATTCTACTGATCATCAACGTCTTGCTGCTCTTGCTTGGCGCACCTATGGATATGGCTCCGCTCATCCTGATCATGACGCCGATTCTGCTGCCTGTCGTCACCGCGCTTGGGATGGACCCTGTTCACTTCGGCATCATTATGATGTTAAACTTAGGCATCGGATTGCTGACGCCTCCTGTTGGAACCGTTTTATTCGTCGGCTCCGCCATCGGCAATATCTCAATTTCGGAAGGCACCAAAGCCATGATGCCCTTCTTCTATGTCATGTGCGTCGTGCTCATGATCCTGACTTATATCCCTGGACTGGTGATGTGGCTGCCAAATCTTATGAAATGACCAACTAATTTTATGAAAAAGGGGATCACCACTATGAAAATGAAAAAATCATATATAACCGCACTTAGCACGATGCTCGGTGCAAGTCTGCTGCTAGTCGCTTGCGGCGGGGGAAGCACTCCGACAACCGGCAGCTCGACAAAAGCTCCGGGAGCAGCCAGCCCTGCAGCAGCCAAGAAAGCGGAAGGACCGAAACTAACTTTTCGCTTGGCTGAAACACATCCCGCCGACTATCCGACAACACTTGGCGATAAAAAATTCGCCGAACTCGTCAATCAAGCCTCCGATGGGCGCATCAAAATCGACGTCTTCCCAGCTTCCCAGCTTGGTGAAGAGAAAGCTGTTATCGAACAGGTGCAATTGGGTGCGATTGAGTTCACTCGCGTCAGCACCGGAGCGCTTGGCGGCTTCAACAAACAATATGAAGTGTTCAGTTTGCCTTATATTTTCGACAATGACAATCACCAATGGAAGTTTCTAGAGAGTGAACAAGGCACAAAGCTGCTGGACAGTTTGGAATCCTCGCGTATGAAAGGGCTTGCCTACTACAGCTCCGGAGCGCGTCATTTCTACTCCAAGAAGCCGATCAAAAGCATTGCCGATCTGAAAGGACTTAAAATTCGCGTGATTCAAAACAAAGTGAACATCGATCTCATGAACGCGCTAGGCGCGAATGCAACGCCTATGCCATACGGCGATGTGTTCAACGCCCTGCAAACTGGCGTCATTGATGCCGCAGAGAACAACTATCCGAGCTACTTCTCATCCAATCATTTTCAGCAGGCGAAAAATCTCATTCTTGACCAGCATCAGCGTGTGCCGGAAGTGCTTTTAATCTCCAAAGTAGCTTGGGATAAACTGAGTAATGACGACAAAGCGCTGATCAAAAAAGCAGCCCTCGAATCCGTCAAAACGCAAAAAGCCGAATGGGATAAATTCGAAAAAGACTCCGAGGCCAAAGTTAAAGCGGCTGGAGTCACGATCACCGATGTGTCTGATCTCAAGCCATGGCAGGACGCGGTAAAGCCGGTTATCGAGAAGTACCGCGCAGAGTACAAAGAAACGTTGGAAGCTATTGAAAAGGCGAGAAAATGATAACAAACCAAAAGGAACCTGAGATCAGCTCAGGTTCCTTTTGGTTCTTGCAGCTTCCCTCCACTTTTCCGATATTCCAGAGGAGAGCTCCCAGTCAGCTTTTTAAACGTATTGCTAAAATAAGCAATATCGCCGTAGCCCAACCTCTCGGCGATTTCAGATACGCGCAAAGCTGTTTTGATAAGCAGCCGCTTCGCCTCTTCCATTCTCATGAGGATAACATAGTCAACAAACTTCCCGCCCGTTTGCTGCTTAAACAACTGACTCAAGTAGCTGGGATTCAGATGAACCAAAGCTGCCGCATCGGTTAATGTAATTTCCTTCGCTAAGTTAGCTGCTACAAACTGCTGCACTTGCTCAATAGCTGACATTTCAGCCGTTGCGAGTGAACCTTCCGTTCCTCCTATGGCCTCTTTTAACATCGCTCTGCCTTGTATCCATCGCTCCAAGCAATCCGCCATCGCCTCCATTTCCACCGGCTTCAGCAAGTAGTCTTTGACCCCGTAGCGAATCGCTTTCTGTGCAAATTGAAAATCGTCATAACCGCTCACAAGCACCAGATTGGCTGTCATCGCCGCCATCTGCTCAGCCAAACCGATGCCGTCCATAATCGGCATTTTCACATCCGAAATCACCAGATCCGCCGCATGCTTCTGCACCGCATCCAAAGCTTCCAGGCCGTTAGCGCATTCCTGCACAATCGTAACGGGAAGCTTTGTTTGCTCCACAGCCTTGCGCAGCACAACCCGAACCCATTTTTCATCGTCGACGAGAATAATTTTGTACATGTCCCTACGCTCCTTCCCGCATCCCAAGTCCCAGCGGCAATTTCAAGCTAACGGTCGTCCCTGTGCCTGCACGGCTTTCCAGCTCTAACCCGTAAGCTTCTCCGAATAAATAGGCGATGCGCCGATGCACATTCACGATCCCAATTTGTGAAACAGCAGCAATCATATCCTTTTGCAGCAAATCGAGCTGCAAAGCACGCAGCTTTTCTGCCGGAATCCCCGTCCCGGTATCTTGGATCTCGATGACGAATTGCTGCTCATCCAGTTTTTTAGCGGAAATAGTAATATGAACCTGACGGTCGCTCGTCTCAATGCCGTGGATCACGCAATTTTCCACTAAGGGCTGCAGCGCAAACTTCGCAATCAGCTGATTTTCCGCCCAATGCGGGATTCGAAACTCGTAACTAAGCTTCTCTTCAAAACGGTACTGCTGTATCCGCAAATACATCTCACAAATGTGAATTTCCTGCTGCACAGAGCTCGTAGCACCCGCATGATTCAAATTGTAGCGCAGCAGCCTCGCCAAGGAGGCGACTAATACCGAAATGTCGGTCATATCTTTGTCCAGCGCCATCCCCCGCACCGTTTCCAAAGCATTCATAAGAAAGTGAGGATTCACTTGGGACTGGAGCACCTTAAGCTCCGTTTCCTTCTGGCGAAGCTGAAGATCCTTCTCCCGCAGCTGGGAGTAATAAATCTCGTCGAGCAGGATTTGCAGCTTTTCCACCATTTTATTAAAATCATTCGTCAGCTGCCCGATCTCATCCTTCGATTCGATGTCCACCCGAGCTTGAAAATCTCCTTCTTTTACCCGTTTCATAAAATACTGCAGAGCCCGGACCGGCCGAACGATACTTGTCGCAAAGCCGATCCCGATTAGATAAGCGATCACGAGCGTCACAGCTACCGTCCACCAAATGGTTTGCCGAATATATTGTGTTCCGTGCGTCAATTCATGCTCAGGAATGGTCGTTACCAGCCGCCAATTCAAATAGGAAGATCGGCTAAACGTATAAAAGGGCTTATCGCCGGTTAACGACTGATAGGATCCGCTCTCCTGCTGCAAAATATAGTCCAGCTGATCCCACGCCGCCAAGTGGCCAATATCCGCGTACTCCGGGGAATAAATATACCTGCCGTTCGGGTCTAGAATCGATAAATACCCTGTTCTGCCAATCGTTACACGTTCAGCAATTTCTTGAATACGTTTGAAATTCACTTCCATGATAAGAGTGGCCACGGGTTCTAAGGTATTGGGACTGACCAATCGCTTCACGATGGAGAGGACCGGCACATCTTCCAGCTCATACCGCTCCGAAGGCGGACGAATAATGAGCATAATGTCGCTGTTGGACGGCACGCTGGCAAACCATGGCTCCTCGATAAGCTGCAGCGCTGGTGTCACATTTTTATCCATACTCGTGTCGAGCACCGTTTGATTTTCCATAATCAGCATGATCCGGGAAATGTCCGAGCGGGAGTAAGCCGTATCTTTCAGAAGCTGCATCATCGGCTCCCGAATGCCCGAATCCCGCACTTCCTGCTCACTCGTCATACGAAGAAACTGCTGCATGGAGGGATGATTTTGCATCCGGATGGAGTCGATTTCGAAATCCCGAATGTAATATTCGATGTGCAGCTTCACCTGCTCGATGATTTGTTCGTTGCTTAAACTCGCTTCCTCGCGCAGCACTTCCGACGACTTCTGATACGAGATGAGCCCAACGATAACAAGCGGAATAACGACCAACATAGCGGAATAGACAAGCAGTTTGACGGTCAACGGCCGATCGCGCAAAAATAGACTCCTATAAAACCACGTCCAAGCCCGGCGGCTTTTTCTACCCATAATTGCCTCCTCCCGCCTACAAATGTAAACGCATTCACATTAAAAGAAAGAAAACCAGTTGCAAGAGCAACTGGTTAACGTTTCACAAGATCTTCACGAATCGGTGTAAATACATCCAGCAAAGCAGATGCTTCCAAGGCTGTTACGCCATGCTGCGCTCCGCTAGGTATGTAAACCGTTTCCCCTTGTTCGATGACCGTCACAACACCATCTATCGTAAACTCAATTTTGCCTTTTAGGCAATAGGACATTTGTTCATGCACATGGCTGTGCTGATATCCTACGGCTCCTGGCTCAAAGTGAACCTCCATCATCATTAACCCGACTTCAGCTTTCAAAATGCAGCGTTTCACGCCCGGTTCAGCCGGTTCCCATACGCCAATATTCGACATCTAACTTACCCCTCTCCCATTTGAACGATCCTAGAAAAATAAAAAAGGGCCGCAAGCGGCCCTTCACTTACAAAACTAATTATAACCCAAAAGAACCAAAATGAACATACTTGAAAACAAACGAACATTACGTTTCCTATTAGGATGAAACAGCCGCACGGTCTTTCCCTTTGTCTGCTTCGCCCGCATTTTTGTTAGCGGCTTGCCGGTCCTGCTTCATTTCTTCCACTGTTTTCACCTTCAAGCGCGCTGCGCCTTCATAGTCTCGGGTAGGAATGAGATTGCCGGCGGCAAGGCGATTTTTGGCTTCTTCAATGGCAGATCCGTACTGAGGCAGCCATTTCTCTTGGGCAACCAACATCTCATCCACCATTTGCCAAATTTCTTTCGGATTGCAGACAGCTCCAACGAGAGGATCCATCATAAACGCTTGACGAAGCAGTTTATCGTCCCCATGCACAGCCGCTTCCACAGCAAGACGCTGCACAGAAATGCTGACATTACATACGGCAGCAGGGCCTAATGGCAGATCGCCTACATGCGGCATCGAAATGCCGTTGCCATCCACATAACCCGGTGCTTCAATGATAGCATCGTTTGGCAGATTCGAGATGACGCCGTTATTCACCAGGTTGAAATGTCCACGATATACACGGCCGGTTTCAAGTCCCTCGATGATATAGGAGCCGTGCTCTTCACTGCGCTTCTCCGCTTTGTACTCCATTGCCTTATCCTTCATCCAGTTCGGGAAATCCGTCTCAAACCAGTTCCGCCCTTCCGTACATACGCGCAGGTAACCGCCGGTTTCCCCGTTAATCCAGCTTCCCAGATCAATCCAATCTTGGATTTCGCTCGCGCGTTTCCGGTACCAAGGCACATACTCGCTAAGATGTCCGTTGGATTCTGTGCTGTAGTAGCCGAAGCGACGTAGCATGTCGATGCGCACTTTCTCCGTGCGAGCATATTCCGGATGGTTCTCGAACGCTTCAAGCAGGCCTTGCGTCAGATCCTTGCCTTGGTGACGAGCTTGTATATACCAAGTTTGATGATTAATTCCTGCACAAATGATATCGACTTCTTCTTTGTTCAAACCGTACACGTTAGCAATTTGACGATGCCCGTGCTGCACGCCGTGACATAAACCAATCGTCCGAACGCCGCCGTACGTATTGCAAGCCCATGTCAGCATCGCCATCGGATTCGCATAATTTAACAGCAGCACATCCGGCGAAGCTACGTCGCGAATGTCTCCGCAAATACGCAGCATTTCCGAAATCCCGCGCTGTCCGTACATAATGCCTCCGGCGCACAACGTATCCCCGACGCACTGGTCAACGCCATATTTAAGCGGAATATCGACATCCGTTGCAAAAGCTTCCAGACCCCCGACGCGAATCGTACATAACACGTATTTTGCGTCTTTCAAAGCTTCCCTGCGATCCGTGCTTGCTTGAATTTTAATGTTCAGACCATTCTCCACAATATCTCTTTGGCACAGCTCAGTTACCATATCCAAATTATGTTGGTTGATGTCTGTAAAAGCGACCTGAATATCTTTAAACTCAGGAACTGATAATAAATCCCTTAGTAATCCGCGTGTAAAACCAATACTTCCCGCTCCAATAAAAGCCACTTTAAATGACATATTTATCGCCCTCTCTATCGTGTTTTCTACCTTTCACATTGTATCAAGCACGAAAGAGAAACCGTTATCAAATTTCTAACTTCCTCGTCTCACTTTTGTCAAAAATCCTAACTTCTTTGGGATAGTTTCGTTTCTCCGCATACATGGATTTACGAAAATCGGTGGGAGTCAGACCCGTATAATCTTTGAAAAGCATATGAAAATACTGCCGGCTTCCAACACCGATGTACTCACAAATATCAGAAATCGGCACATTGGTTTCGAGGAGCAGCATCTTGGCCTTTTCCATCCGAATGCCGGTTAAGTAAGCCATTAATGTCTGTCCAGTCAAAGCTTTGAAAATCCGCTGCAAGTACCCTGGATGCAAATTAACAGCCCCGGCAATATCCTTCACTTGAATATCACGGTCATAGTTCTGATGCAAATACTCCATCGAAATCTTGACATATCTTTCACTCTGTGCCTCACCGCTATTGACCGTTTCACGCCAAAGCCGTGCAATACGTATCAGTAGTTGTGTGATCAGGAGCTGAACCATCAAGTCGCTTTTATTCGCTGCTTTATCCAGCTCCAGCACCAAGCTTTTCATAATATGGTACACTTCATCCCCATCCCGCAGCACCAAATAGGGAGCTTCTGATGCCAGTAAGGCGATCAGCAGATCATCTTCGCCAGCCAATTGTTGAATCGAGGGGTATACCCCTTTATTGGGAATAAATCGAAATTCTACATTGAGCATTCTGCATGGATTAGCTGCATCGACGAGCAAACGATGGGGGACGTTGGCATTTATGATCATAAATTCGCCTTTTTTGAGCGCGACCTTCTCGGTATGTGCCGGCTCAGTTTGAACCTCAATTTCGCAATAGCCTTGAATTGTATACATAATTTCAGTGGCATCATGACGGTGAAAAGGCATTTCAAAGCCTTGCCATTGTTTAAAATAGTACGCCATCACATGCGGGTGACCGTTTGATTCCATCAAGAGAGCCGGAAATAACGATTCGTTATCAGGCATAAACGTCATCTTTCCCTTCCACAAAACGTTGTCATTCCTATCGTCATTGTAACCGCCTATTCATAAAAAGAAAATCGTCTGGCAGCCAATTGCGTACACCCTGGAGCAGAACATACCCAAACCAAATAAAAATGGACAAGCCTGCTAATTTTGAGATTGAATAAAAATACGATATTATGTATAATTATTCATTATTTCTTATTTTTATTAAAAAGGATGTGTCAATGTGAACAAGGAAAAATCATGCACAGATGAATTATTGGCTGAGGCGAATGCCTCAATTCTATTCATTGCAAACCGACCTCAGGTCGTTATGGAACGTGGCGAAGGGATGTATCTCTGGGATACGAACGGGAACAAATATTTGGACTTTATCGGGGGTTGGGCGGTTACCAGTTTAGGCCATTCGCCTAAAGTCATCACTGATGCACTGCTGGAGCAATCAGGCAAGCTTGTGAATGCCAGTCCTGGCTTTTTTAATAAGCCGATGGTTGAGTTTGCCCGTCTATTGACAAGCTTATCGGGGTTAGAGCGAGTATTTTTTGGCAGCACAGGTGCGGAGGCCAATGAAAGTGCGATTAAACTTGCCCGTAAATACGGGGCTGTCCGTAAAAATGGCGCTTACGAAATTATTACAGCGAAGCGAAGCTTCCACGGGCGTTCGTTGGCGACTACGGCGGCAACAGGAAAAGCCGGCTGGGAGCACATGTTTGCTCCGCAACTGCCCGGCTTTGTGAAGGTGCCTTATAATGATATTGAAGCCATGAAACTAGCGATTACTCCGCTTACTTGCGCTATTTTCGTTGAGCTCATCCAAGGTGAAGGCGGTGTGTATGAAGCTGATCCCGCCTACATTCAAGCACTCCGCACCCTATGCGATGAGCAGGGGATTTTGCTCATGTTCGATGAAGTGCAAACAGGAATTGGCCGGACTGGAACCATGTTCGCCTTCGAACATTATGGCGTAATGCCTGATGTGCTCACACTTGCCAAAGGGATTGGCGGCGGATTTCCGTTATCGGCGATGCTTACGAAAGAAGCATATAACCTTTTTGAAGCAGGCGACCAAGGGGGCACCTATACCGGGCAACCGCTTGCCATGGCCGTGGGCCTTGCTGTCGTTGGCGAAGTGCTTCAGCGCAAGCTTCCTCAGCAAGCCGCAGAGCATGGAGCTTATTTGCTGCAAAAGCTGCATGGTATTAAGGAGCAATACGGCGTGACCGGTATCCGCGGAAAAGGATTATTGCTAGCCTTTGATCTTCCTGAGCCGCGTGGCGCCGAACTGGCAGCCGCTTGCCTGCAAGCCGGCTTGCTGATTAACTCGTCGGGTCCAAGTACCATCCGGTTGATGCCCGCTTTGATTGTATCGAAAGCGGAAATCGACGAGATGATGACTCTTTTGTGCGGCGTGATGGATCGAATCTTTAAAGATGTAGCGTTACTGGACTGACTTATCTTTGGAACAAAACCGGAAAATAGTCGTTCGCAAAAAGCTGACCCTGCTGTGGACGCGGCCCCAACAGCCGGATATTGTCATGCCGCTGAACGCCTGCTCGATAACTTGTGCCACCCGGCATCAAGTGCGCTACGATTGACAAACGAGGCTCCGCCGTTGTATTCGCACCGGACCCGTGGAACGTTAGTCCGTGATGAAAGCTAGCCTGCCCTGCCTTCAAAATGCAGGGCTCTTCCACCCAATCGCGGCCTGCGGCATATTTATCCCGGAGCTCTTCCATGTTGGGATTGAAGAACGTGTCGCTGTCCGGAATCAGCCCCCATTTATGCGAACCGACGATCGTCTTCATCCCGCCATTAGTCAGGTCTGTGTCCTGAAGCGCAATCCAGACTGTCACCATGTTGGGATTGCTGGAACACTGCCAGTAGCCATAGTCTTGATGCCAGCCCACATTGCCTACGGCCGTCACTTTGTCACCAACACCCGGCTTATAGATGACCTGATCATGCCACAGTCGAACTTCATCTGTTTGCAGCAAGTCTGCCGCCAGCTCCCCGATCAACGGATCCGTGACGGTGCGGCGAACCTCATCATTAATCCACCAACCGTTGTCCAGCTTGCGCAGGGCGTCAGGGTTGGAAGTTGGCCGATAATGGTTCATCGGCAGCCCGTCTCCATCATAATCACCGCTCCAAATGCGTTCGTGCGCCTCACGAAGTCGTTCAATCTGTCCATCATCCAGCAATTTCGGTGAAATCCAATAGCCGTCCCGATCGAAAATCTCCTTATCCTGCGTAGTAATTTTGTAAGTTCTTTCTGCCTGCATAGTCATAGTAACATGCCTCCTTCTTCGTCTTGCTTTCATCATACGGGTTCTGCCGGTTATTGACGTTCATAGACCTGCTGAGTAGTATGAGAAACATAGAAGATAAATAAGAACATGTTTGAAAAAGGAGGCTTGCCTGTGGCTGCCAAACAAAGTCCCCGCTGGACCTATGATGCCGAGCTACAAGCATCGATTCCTGATGTTCCGGAGTTGGTCCTTTTCGGCTTCGATGAGATCAAATCGGCGCTCCCCCTTTCCTATCATCAGCATGACGGCTATGAATTTGTACTGGTAGAACGCGGGAAAGCGAGCTGGGAGCTGGACGGGCAAGTCTATGAAACCAAAGCTGGCGATGTCTTTCACACTTGCCCTGGCGAGCTGCATCGCGGTGGCTTCAACGTCATAGAACCGAGCCGGTTTTGGTGGTTCATCGTCACGCCTCCCCATACGGAAGATTGGCTCCGACTCCCTTTGGAAGAAAGCGAAAACATCGCTAGCGCTTTGCAGATGCTTCCGCGAGTTCGCCATATCGGCCTGCAAGCCATTCAAGGCTTCAGGCAGCTGGGCGATGCAATAAACAGCAGCAGCCCGATGCGCTCCACCGCCGTTCGCCAGGCGGTTATGGGACTGCTGCTTGCCATCGTGCAGGCGAATGAGCGTATGTTTGCGCTTGCGGACGATCTGGCCAGTCAATTCGACCTGCTGCTCCGCCGCATCGAGGATGAGCCTGAATGGCGGCCGGATGTGGAGGAATTGGCGGGCATTGTCCGCGTCAGTCCCTCCCATTTTTTTCGGACTTTTCAGTCGTATACAGGACTGCCTCCCATGAGTTATATCGAACGGATGCGCATCAAAAAAGCTTGCAGCTTGCTCGCGGAGAGCTCCGGTACCATTACCGAAATCGCAAATTCGCTTGGCTACGCCTCTTCCCAGCATTTTGCCACTGTGTTTAAGCGCATCATTGGGATGACGCCTGTGCAGTGGCGAATGTCGCGATGAGGGTGGGGATATCGCGAACAGAGCTAAGGCGGCTGACACCGACACCTTAGCGGAACTACAAGCCGCTATTTCGCAAAAAAGCGGCGATAGTGCTGTTGCTGGGGAACTACAGGGCTCTATTTCAATGTTTTAGGCGGAATTTCCGCCAAATACCTTGAAATAGCGGACCGTAGTTCCCCTTCCTTATATAAAAGGCGCATTTCGCAGAAATAGCGCCCTGTAGTTCGCATCTGCGGCTGGGCTCAGCCGCAGGGGATTTTTGAGAGGGGCAAGCCTCCCCCACAGTGAACCAAAAAAAAGAACGAAGCAGCAACCCGCTTCGTTCTTTTTTTAATCCCGCTCGTTCGTCGAGAAGGCGCTTTTGATGTTGTCCATAATTTCCTCGACCGCCTCACTGACCAAATCGGTTGGCGTCGTACTTTCTTCCTCTGGCTTCGTCGGGATTGTATCGTTGCAGACGTGGTCGAAATAATGACTTTTATCCATAGACATAACCTCCTGTAGGGTTGTTTTTTCCTAAATCTTGCTCCTTTATTCACTTCGATGGAACGATTTGTAACCTCCTCCGAAAACACTTGCTTAATCTGGCTGATTGGAGTAAATTAAACCTATATGAACCCATATCAACACAAATAAACCATTCCAAGGAGCGATTATCACATGGATATCCGTTACGCATCACACCCGAACGAAGTTAAACAATTTGACACAGAGCGTTTGCAATCCGAGTTTCAAATCAACGCTTTATTTGTTCCAAACGAGATTAAACTAGTTTACTCCCACGTTGACCGTTTTATCATTGGCGGCGTTCTTCCGATTACAGGTTCCCTGCAGCTGCAAGCCGATAAGAAAGAAATGGCGGCTGATTATTTCTTGGAGCGTCGCGAAATCGGTATCATTAACGTTGGCGGACGCGGGACAATTACGGTTGACGGTACGGTTTACAACATGGATTCCAAAGATTGCATCTACATCGGACTAGGTTCCAAAGACATTACTTTTGCCAGCGAAAATGCGGCTGATCCTGCTAAATATTACTTCAACTCAACGCCTGCTCACAAAACATACCCAACGGTAAAAGCGGCCATTAGCGAAGCGACTCCAGCCCATCTGGGCAGCATCAATACATCCAATGAGCGTACAATCTACAAATATATCCACTTGGATGGCATTCAAAGCTGTCAACTAGTTATGGGTATGACCCTTCTTAAACCGGGTAACATGTGGAACACAATGCCTTCACACACACATAACCGCCGTTCTGAAGTTTACTTCTACTTCGACATGCCGGAAGATGCGGTTGTTTTCCACATGATGGGCGAGCCGCAACAAACACGTCACGTTGTTATGCGCAATGAGCAAGCAATCATTTCCCCAAGCTGGTCGATTCACAGCGGCGTAGGCACTAATAACTATACATTCATCTGGGGCATGGCTGGCGAAAATCAAATGTTCGATGATATGGACGCCGTGGCTATGAAAGATTTAAAATAATCGGTAATCTCTCTTTTGGAAAGTGATGATCATCGATGAACCCTTTACGCAGATACGAAACCATAATGGAAATACTCCTGGCGCAGAAAGAAGTCACGGTTAACGAACTAAGTGAACGACTGGATGTAACAGGTAAAACAATTCGTGAAGACTTGGCCAAGCTGGAGGAAAAAGGGCTGCTCGTCCGCATTCATGGCGGCGCTATGCTCGCTCAAAGCGATCAGCTTGGCATTCTTTCGGCGAAGGAGCCGATTGTCAAACATGCCGATCAAAAATCGGAAATCGCGACGATTGCCCTTCGCTACATTCAGCCTCGAGACATTATTGCCCTCGATGGCGGCAGTACAACTCTTGAGATTGCTAGGCGGCTGGACAATCAGCCGCTTACTGTCGTGACCAATGATTTGTACATTATTTCCGAGCTCCTTCATAAGGAAGAAATCCGGCTTGTTGTTCCTGGCGGGTACCGAACGCGGAATATGCTTGCCGGGCCTGAAGCTGTTGCCTATGTGAGCTCGCTGAACATTCAGAAATCGTTCATTTCTGCAACCGGCGTTCATCTGCAGCACGGCTTTACGATTTATACGAGCGATCACGCCGACTACAAACGCGCATTGATTGCATCCAGCGCAGCCGTCTATGGCGTTGCCGATCACTACAAATTCGGCCAATGCGCCCTGCGCACTTTTGCCTCGTTGTCTGAGGTTGCCCTGATTATTACCGACAGTAATCTGCCTGCAGAAACGGCCAAGCAATACCGTGATGCCGGCATCCAAATCGTCACTCACTAGTGAAAAGGAGTATGTTTCATGACACTTTTTAACTTAGCAGGAAAAACAGCTTTCGTAACCGGAGCTTCCGGCGGTCTAGGACAAGCAATGGCCATCGGACTTGCTGAAGCAGGCGCTAACGTCATTGCTGTCTCTTCTTCCGAAAGCGTACAAACCGTTGAAGCGATTCGCGCATTAGGCGGTAAAGCTGAGCTGATCGCAGCTGATTTGAGCAACGAAGACATCCTTGAGGATGTCGTGAACCGAGCTGTCGGCATTTATGGCGGCATCGACATTCTTGTGAACAACGCGGGAATCATCCGTCGTACACCGGCTGTTGACCATTCCCGTGAAGACTGGCACGATGTCATCGACCTGAACTTGAACTCCGCTTTCTTTTTATGCCAGTTAATCGGCCGTCACATGATCGAGCGCGGCAGCGGCAAAATCGTCAACATTGCTTCTATGCTGACTTATCAAGGCGGCATTAACGTGCCTGGCTACACAGCTAGCAAACACGCGATTGCTGGTGTTACGAAGGCATTAGCGAACGAATGGGCCGGCAAAGGCATTCAAGTTAATGCCATCGCACCTGGTTACATGACAACGAACAACACTGCGCCAATCCTGAAGGATGAGAAGCGCACACAGTCGATTACAGAGCGTATCCCGGCTGGCCGTTGGGGCTCCCCTGAAGATCTCAAAGGACCTGTTGTGTTCTTGTCCTCCAATGCTTCGGATTATATGAACGGACACGTATTATGCGTGGACGGCGGATGGATGGCGAGATAGATGGGTATCGGGACGCTAGCTCACACGGTCGGTCATCTTCCACTGAATCAATTAACAGAGAAACTGCGTGGACGAGGCGTTGACTTCGTGCAGTTGGCTCTAAGCAAAGCTATCAGCGATATCGACACAAGTTTGGGCAAGCTCAGCCCTGGACTCGCCAATCATATTGGCGAACAGTTCCAGCGCGCTGGCATCCGTATCGGCGTACTCGGTTGCTACATCAATCCAATTCATCCAGATCCGCAGCAGCGTCGCCATGAAATCAACAGATTCAAGGAGCATCTGCGTTATGCCAGAGATCTCGGAACGTCCATCGTCGCAACGGAAACGGCGGATTTGACGACTTATCTCACGCAGGATCCCGAGCGTTATGAAGCCATCGGTTGGGAACTTCTTAAGCAAACCGTTGAGGAACTAGCAGAGGAAGCGGAGCGTTGGGGCGTTCATATAGGACTTGAACCCGTATTCACGCACACATTATCCAGTACGGAGAAAATGGTGCGTATTCTGGAAGAAGTCCCATCGAGCAATTTAGGGGTTGTCTTTGATCCCGTAAATTTGCTTCCTCCAACGGCCATTCAGGCACAAGAGACATTCCTGGATGAAGCATTTGCCGCTTTCGGTGATCGCATTGTTCTGGCACATCTGAAGGATGTTATCGTACAAGACGGCAATCTGAAGTCTGTCCGTTCGGGCGAAGGCATTTTCCAAACCAAATCATTTCTGGAAAAGCTTCATCGTGCAAAACCGGGCGTTGACATTTCATTAGAGCAGCTTACCGATGAAACGATGAACGATGCCTTCCATTATGTTAGAAGCCTTATGCCTTAAAACAAACTAAAAAAACCTATTCAGATCTTCACAGGATCGAATAGGTTTTTTATTTATGTTTTAGGTTGCTCCCGTACGACGCGAGCAGGCCGTTCGACCCAATTCTCGCGTTTCATTGGCCGTACTTGATTAATCGGATTATTATAGTCAATCTCCGGATTTTTGCCTTCAGCCCTTGCAGCCTCAGCAAGCTTCTCTTTATAACCCGTTCCAGGTGCCGGTCCGCCGCCCCCATTGCGCTTACCTTTATTCCAAACTCTGTTCTTGCTCATCTCACCACTCCATTTTTTGTTTAAGTGTAAGGGCAAGAGCAGAAAAACGCAAATATTTATTCACGGAATCTGCAAAGCGGAACTTAACAAGATCAGCCCTGCATGTCAAATACTTCAGCCAATAACCGGTAGGAGTGAATTCTCGCGGCCACATCATGAATCGGTGACACCACCATTAATTCATCAGCTTGATAAGCTTCGTTAAGCTTAATCATTTGTGCTTTAACTTGCTCCGGTGTACCCACGATCCGTTTATGCTGACGGTCTTGGATCAACGCCAAATCCCCCGGTGTATAAGGATAATTCGTTGCCGTCTCAGCCGAAGGAAAAGACGGCAGCAATGCGCCGCGGCCTAGTGACAGGAAAAACAAATCCGAACTCGATGCCAGACGTTTGGCCTCTTCTTCCGTATCCGCGCAAATCACCATAATCGCTGCAAGCGAGTGTGCTTTCTCATTCAGAATCGACGGCTTAAAGTGCTCACGATAAATCCGCAAAGCCTGCTCGCAATCCGCATTGCCAAAAAATTGCGCAAAACCAAAAGCAGCCCCTTGATCAGCAGCGATTCGGGCACTGTCATAGGAAGAACCCAACAGCCAAATTTCCGGCGCAGTCTCAATAATTGGAGAGGCGTGCAAAGCCGCAAAACGGTGGCTCGGCGGCAGAGAATCATATAAATAACCCGTTAGATCAGCAACCTGCTGCGGGTATTGATCTACACTAGTGTATTTCCCCTCCTGCAGAGCGCGCGTGGATATCGGCATTCCACCTGGTGCGCGGCCAAGACCAACGTCAATCCGCCCCGGATGAAGGGCCTCCAGCAACCGGAAGTTCTCCGCCACCTTATAAGCACTGTAATGAGGCAGCATGATGCCGCCGGATCCTAATCGGATGCGATTCGTTTTGGCAGCCAAATGTGCGATGAGCACCTCTGGACTTGAGTGCGCAAGCGCTTGTGACGCATGATGTTCCGAAACCCAATACCGCGAATACCCTAATTTATCCGCTTCTTGCGCCAACTCCGTCGTTTCGGCCAGCGCACTTGCCGCGGTGCGGCCTTCCCCTATTTGTGATTGGTCCAAAATACCCAATTTAAACATCGTCGATCACCTCACCTCTAACTGTAACACAAGAAAGCACAGAATAGCAAAAAACAGTCAAGCATCATGCTTTGACTGGCTCCAAAACGATATGGAATAGCTGTGCCATCGCGTTTTCATTGGACAAAATCCAATATGAACACCCTTTTCAGGCGAAATATCGCCTTCTTGTTGGATCAAATCCAACGGCTTCGTGAAAAACAGCGCTATTAGGTTTAAAAATCGGGCTACCATTGGATTTCATCCAATGACAACCCTCGTCTCTTCAACTGCACAGCCTGCGCTTAGCGAAAACTGAAAACTGACGGCTGCCATCCACTTATCCCTTCAATGACCCCGCCATCACACCAGCTACAAAATAACGCTGCAGAAATAAAAACAGCACAACCATCGGCGCCGCGGTGATCACTACGCCGGTTAATAACATCGGGTAATCCGTCACGTATTCCCCTCGAAACTGCAGCATAGCAAGCGGAAGCGTGAGCTTCGACTTACTGTTGATGAGCAGCATCGGGATGAGCAGGTCATTCCATACCATGACGAACAAAAAGGTTGCCGTAGCGGCCAATGAAGGCGCCGACAAAGGCAGAGCAAAACGCGAGTACAATGTCCATTCGCCTGCCCCATCGATGCTGCCGGCTTCCAGAATCTCTTTGCTCAATACCTGCATGAAGCCTTTCAGCATGAAGACGGTTAGTGGCATCAGCATGGCGACAGATACAAGAATCAAGCCGTATAATTTGTCCGACCAGCCAAGTTTGTGCGTTAGCGAATAGATGGGCAGCATGTTCACCTGAGAGGGAACGATCAGCCCGGCAAGGAACAGAGCAAACAAAATGGCTGCGAGTCTGCCACCCAATCGAAAAATCGCATAGGCGACCAAGCTGCCCAGCAGCAGCTCAATCAACACCGTGCCTAACGTCACTTCTACACTGTTCCAAAAATACTTGATGATCGTCTGGCCTTTGAACATGGACGTAAAGTTAGATACTGTGAACGGCTTCGGCCAACCCAGCGGTGAAGCAAAAAAATGCTGCGTCGACTTAAACGACGAAATAAATACAAAATATAAAGGCGCTGCAATAATAACTGCATACAGCAGCAGCACAACGCGACCAAACCATTTCATTCCCATATTGGTCAACCTCTTTTGGATTAATACGAAACACGGTCTGCACGCAGCGCTTTGAACTGTAGAAGCGTCAAAACAGACAACAAAATAAGGAACAAAACAGAACCGGCGGAAGCCATGCCAAAGGAATAATTAGCAAAAGCCGTGTGATAAATGTAGGTGGTTAAAATTTCAGTCGCATAATTGGGGCCGCCGTCCGTCATGGTAAAGATTAAATCGAAGGCTTTAAACGATTGAATCGTCGTATAAGCAACTACAATCGTCGCTGACGGAGCCAGCAGCGGCCAGGTTACTTTGCGGAACACTTGCCACCTGGTACCCCCATCCATTTTCGCCGCCTCATACAACTCTTCCGGAATCGCGTGTAAGCCAGCAATAAATACAATCATCATTTGCCCGGCATGCGCCCAGACTTGAACGCCGGCTATGGCGTAAAGCGCGATTTTGACGCCGCCAATCCAATTTTGCCCCCATGCCCCAAGCCCCGTTTGGTTGAGCAAGGTATTGATCAATCCTAAGGATGGATCGTACATAAACGACCAAATCAACCCCACCGCCACCGACGAGAGAATGGTCGGGAAAAAGTAAAGCGCGCGCAGGAGCACGTGAATTCTACTATTTTTTACGAGCAGCATGGCTAGTGCCAAAGACACCAATGTTTGCGCGATCACAACCGTCAGCATGAATTTCGTATTGTTCCAGAGCGCTTTCTGGAAGACGATGTTATGCAGCGTTTTGGCGTAATTGTTCAACCCGACAAGCTGATAGGACGGCGATACGCCGTCCCAATCTGTAAACGAGTAAAACAATCCGGTTAATGTCGGTGCTACGAATAAGAACAAGTACAGGAGCGTTCCCGGCAGAAGGAACAGCCATAACACACGGCGATTATGGGTCATCTTATTTGACTAGATGCTGATCGATAATAGCCTGCGCTTCTTTCGCAGCATCCTGAGGCGATTTACCGCTGAGCACAGCCTGAATGGAATTCGTAACCGCCTTCTGATTATCAGCATTCGTGATGCTGAAGCGTGGCTGGAAGAGTGTTTTCTTTCCTGCCCACTCTGTCGCTACCTGAAGCTCAGGCGATGTGTACTGGACGTCTTTGACCGTTACATTTTGCCCCGTCTCATTCGCATACGTACCCGCAATCTCCTTACGGCTCAAAAATTCAATGAATTTCTTAGCTTCAGCCGGATGCTTGGATTTGCTATTCACGGCTAGCATAAACGTACTTGTGTGGACACCTTCATATTTCGCCTGGTCAGCGGCAACTGTGATAGGAGCGAGCAATTTTTGCTCCAAGTTCGGATTTTGCTTTTTATTTTGCGCTAATTGATAGGATCCGCTGGCCAGAATGGCTGCTTTTTCTTGGATAAAAAGAGCCCCTGCCGCCGCGTCTTTTGTGCCCAGCGCATCAGGCTGGAGATAACCTTTATCGTTAAGCTCCTTGAATTGCGTTAAGGTTTTGACCCAGAACTCGTCGGTTAATTTCGCTTGACCCGCTTCGACTTTGGTGAAAATATCGGCGCTTGGTTCATTGTTCATCACCATCGTATTCATAAATTGCCCCGGACCAATATCCGCGCCTGCAAAAGCAATGGGAATGATGCCGTTCTTTTTCAGCGTTTCGCATAAAGCCAGAAAGCCTTCCCAATCCTTCGGCGGAGTCAGATTAAACTTTTGGAACAGTTTGACGTTATAAATCGGATCGTTGTAAACCAGCTGGTAGGGCACCGCCACTTGTTTACCGTCTTTTTTGCCTACTTGTATAAGGGTATCGTTAAAATTGCTCAGAAATTTTTCCGAAGACAAATCCGTGAAAATGCCTGCTTTAGATAACGCTTCGAACTGCGCGCCAGGGAACGTTGTGAACACGTCACCTACAGAACCGTCCGCCAGTTTGGCTTGTGCAGTGGATTGATACTGCTCCGAGGGCATTGTTTGCATCTCGACCTTAATGTTTGGATTCTCGGCCTGGAATTTGGCAATAATGCCGTTCAAGGAGTTCACGTCTTCTCCACGCCAATGCAAGAAGCTAATGGTTACAGGTTTGCCTGAAGCAGCAGCGGTCGCGCCAGCTCCGGCAGATGCGCTTGGTGTTGATGCGGTGTCTGTATTCGATCCGCAAGCTGCCGTAAGGATGGACAGCAATGTGATTGTTGCAACAAGGAACCCGCTCTTTCTTTTATGTTTGTTCATGGAAAGACCTCCTGATTAATTGTTTCGTTATGATGCTGCTTGCTTTATGCGTTAGACGGCACTCCGGCCTTTTGCAGTTTCAATTGCCATTTTTCACGGAATAACGGAAGTGCAGCTTGACCAAATGTTTCCGCCTCCTCCAGATGAGGGTACCCGGAAAGGATGAACGACGAGACGCCTAATTCGGCGTATTCAACCAAACGATCCGCAACCTGATCGGCTGTGCCTACAAGGAGGATTGCACCACCGGACCGGACAAGGGATAAACCCGTCCACAAATTAGGTCCTACGACGAATTGCTGATCCTTGGAAAGCTCTCTCAAATCGTTCTGCCGCTGCTGATTGGTCGCATCGGTTTTGGCAAACGCCGCTTGCGCTTTCTCAATCGCTTCTGGCGATACCTTGGAGATGCTCTCCCAAGCTGCTGCCCAAGCCTCTTCTTCCGTATCACGAACGAGCACTTGCGCTCTCAGTCCGTAACGAAGAGGACGGTCTACTCCTGTTTCTGCCGTATACTCGGCCCGAACTGTTTCAATCTCACTGATCTGTTCGCGAATCCAATCATGAGGTTCTCCCCACATCAGATAGGTGTCAGCAACTTCAACCGCCAATCGCTTCGCAGCAGGCGAGCTTCCTCCCAGGTAAAAAGGCGGATGAGGTTTTTGAACCGTTAACGGGGAAGAAACGGGACGATTGAATTGATAATACTTCCCTTGGTAAAGCTGGCTCTCTTTCACCTTTTCATTCTTCGATGCATCCGCAAACTCGGATGCCGCGAGGACATCGGTTTGCGTCCAAGCTTGCTGCATAACCTCTACATACTCTCTAGCACGCTCGTATCTTTCATCATGGGCATGTGCTAGTGGATCCCCTAATTCTTCCAAATCCTGCACGGACGAGCCGGTTACGACATTGATCATGGCCCGCCCTCCGGAAAGCACATCCAATGCCGCTCCCATCCGCGCTGCCAGTACAGGGGCGACGAGTCCGGGACGTACGGCTACTAGCGGCCGCAAAGTCGTCGTGTGGCTCATCACGGCTGAGCCCACAACCCAAGCGTCCAAGCAAGCTCCCCCGGTTGGAATCAGGACAAATTCAAATCCGGATCGTTCTGCCGTTTGGGCGACATCGATTAAATAATCTAACGTAGCTTCCCTCTCCGGGGCTACCCCAACATATTTACCATCACCGGATGTCGGCAAAAACCAACCAAACTCAATCTCTTTATGAAGTGTCATCTCAGGCTCTCCTGTCGACTTGATGTTATTTTTATTTTTGTTATTTCCAGTTGTCTGGTCAAAATCCTACAAAATAGGTAGGAATAGAATGTATTTGTATCATAACAACGAACCACGGGCGTGGTCAATGTCATTTCGCGTTATTTTCAACTTGTCAATTTGTGGTTTTTGGTCTTATGATGGAATTGTCATTCTGCTTGCTTCATGAAAGTTCATTGGGCTGGGCATGTGAAAAAGAGGTGTAGTCAATGAGGAAAAACATGCGTGAAGATCATCATGAGTATTTGGAGATTTACTATTTTACCCCTTCCGAATTTGAAAAAGCAGGCAATGTGTGGCCCATCCGCATCGGCCATAATATTGCGAAATCCAATTATCATATCGGTCCCAGGACGACGCCTTATTATTATTTGATTTTCGTGCTGGACGGCCAAGGGACATTTCATCAAAACAATCGGACTTTCCCACTAGGCAAAGGAGATATGTTTTGTTTATTTCCACAGGTGACGCATGAGTATGTGACCGTCGCGAGCCATCCGCTGCGTAAAATCTTCGTAGCTTTTGACGGGAAGCAGTCGCTTCATTTGTTGGAACGAATCGGGCTGAGTCCTCACTCGCCTCATCTCTCGGGCGCTGCAAGCGAACAAGCTCTCAGCCTGATGTGGGACTTCATAAGCGCTGTCAGCGAAGGAGAACGCCAAGCAACGGATTTGACGAGACTGAATCATCTGTATCGTGTTTTTGATTCGTTATCCGGCATGTACAGACCCGCGGCCCCTCACGAAAACCGCGCCGATACCTGGCTGCAAATGGGCCTCTCTTATATGCAAATCCATTATGCCGAAGGAATTACGGTACAGCGAGTATCGGAACATGTTGGCGTAGAAAGAACACATTTTACCAAACAATTCGGCAAAACGTACGGGGTCACCCCGATGGAGTACCTCCAAACCTTGAAAATGAATGAAGCCAAGCTGCTTTTGGAGCAAACAACGTATACACTTTCCGAAATTGCCAATTCCGTTGGCTATCCTGATTTATTTAGCTTTTCTAAAGCGTTTAAGAAGCAAATTGGGATGCCCCCAACCCTCTATAGGCAGCAAAATAGAAGCAATTCATGATATTTCCATGAAATAAGCCAAGAATTGACAATATCTATCAATTTACACCTCTACCAAAAATCTGCGATTGATGATAGTTTAAGATATACATCAAAGCGAGGGAGAGATCAGAATGAGAACCATTTATGAGAATTACCGAGGCTTCAAAATTAGTAAAGAAGAAAGCACCTATAATGCTATCTCTTCAGACCATGTTATTTTTAGCCGCTGGCAGCTGAGTCAGGTCCTGGACACGGTCGATCAATATGTGGATATCATGGATCCCAATACATCAACGAATAGCGAGTTTGGTTTACCGCAAAACTAAACTTAAACATAGCCTCACGTGAAAGAACCTAGTGGTATTTTTTATACCGCTAGGTTCTTTCACGTGTTAAATTTCAGAAAACCTAGCGTTAATTTCCGCTTAGTTTTCAGTCAAAGGGAACTGGCGTCCGCTATTCTCGTGAAAATCGATCTATCCCCTCCCGAGCGGAACTACAGGGCTTTATTTCTCCTCCTTGGCACATTTTCCGGGTGGAAACGGCCAAATAGCAGACGCTAGTTCCCGTCACAGTCAGAACGTCTGCCTTTTCCGGGAAATAGAGGCCTGTAGTTCCCTGAGGCTAAGCGGTTGGACGATTGCATTTGTACCGAGCCAGGACAACTCCACCCGCAGTAGTTCCCAAGCCTCACGCCGGAGGCTGCTTCCATTCATTCTCGTCAAGGACAGCCGGAATCTCAATCAAGGCGCGTACGCCTTGATCTTCTCTATGGCTGTAACGCAAACCGTAGCTGCTGCCAAAATGCAGCTGAATCCGCTTCTGAACATTAATAATGCCGAACCCGCGATTGTTTTCTTTGCCTTTTAGAATCCCATTCAGCATCTCAATATCCGCCTGCCGGTAACCGTTATCTTCCACGCTGATCATGACGAGACCATTCCGCACGCGTACCGTAATCCACAACTCCCCGTCTTGACTCATATGCTTGATGCCATGCAGGATGGCATTCTCAATAATTGGCTGCAGGATGACCTTCGGTACGAGGTACTTTTTGGCCTCCTCCTCAATGTCCCAATGCACCTGAAAAGCGTACTCATAGCGGAACAATTGCAAGCGGACATAAGCCTCCGCATGATTCATTTCCTCCATAACCGGAATCAGCAGCTTTCCTTTACTTAACCCAATTCGCATAATCAGCGATAAGTCCTTGATCATTTCAGCAGATTCCGTCGCGCCTTCCATGAAAGTATGCCAATAAACAGATTCCAGTGTGTTGTACAGGAGATGCGGATTAATTTGCGTATGAAGAATCGATAATTCGATTTCCTTATGCTTTAACTCCAACTCATATTGATCATAAATCGTCTGATTCAAACGGTCCGTCATCCGGATAAAATGATTGCTGAGCAGCACGATCTCATTTTTACTCTCCGAATGCATGGAGATGGCCAGCGGCCTGCCTGGATGATAGGAATTGGTAATACGCGCCAGCCTCGAAATCGGCTTCAAGATCGATTGAATAAAGTAGATGCTGGCCAAAAATAAAATCAAAAAGTAAATAAACATAATCCAATCCACGAGACGCTGAACACTAATATGATCGATAATGATCGATTGAACCGGCACCCTCATGAGCAGTTTCGTGTTCGTAGCTTCACTTGTATGAATGACATGCATGTACTCCACGCCGGCTTCCTTCAGCTTATAAACACCCTCCACTTTATCCGCAGCTGCGGGCACTGTAGAACCGATCTGGAATTTATCCGTGTTGGTGGCAAGCACCGTGTTTTCTTGGTCCAGCAGCATCACTTGCCCATCCGCATATTTATCAAAAGGCGAAAAATCCTGCTGCAAAGGCGTCTCAATGCCCGACACGAGCAAGTAACCGATGACCGTTTCTCCATTATAAATGCTGTTGAGCTGCCGCAAATAAGCAACGGTTTTCACGTTATTCGGATTATAGCCGAACTTATCTATAACGCGAAGAACCCCTTTCCCCTTAGCTTGACTAACGGATTTGTACCAAGATAGCGCATTCAAATCCGTGGCATAAAAGATTCCGTTGTTTAAAATATCCGAATTCGGCACGAACGAATACTGCTTATCAGTGTCTGAAAAGAACATGGAATAACGAATCGCATTCGTTGAATAATTACTCAAATATTTATCCAGCGTCTTGAAGATTTCAAACCGCTCATATTCCGATGAGGAGGGGATGCTCACGAGCTGTTGAATCTCCTGAGAAATCATGATTTTCTCCGTCTTTTCCTCGAAATCGCTGCTTTCTCTATCCAACGTTAAGTGGCTGCCCCGCACTAATTGCAGCAAGGCGTTGCCCACCTGCTCCTCTGTAATCGACTCCAGCTTTTTGGCGACAACCAGATCCAAGACCAATATCGGGATGACAACGAATAAGATGAGCAGGACGATCAGCTTTTTCATCAGATTCATATTACGCAGCATTTTTCGCATACTGATTCCCCCTTCCTTTCCAGCCGTTTCATCAGGTCATACTCCCGATATCCCTTGCTTTCACCTAGTTTCGCGATCTCAGCGACATTCTCCTTTAAGCAAAAGAAAACGCCACCAGAAATAGTTTCTGATGGACGTTATTTGCTTATCCTTTTACACCGGAAACTGAAATGCCACGAATAATAAATTTTTGAAAAACGAGGAAAAACACCACCGGCGGCAGCATCGCCATCGTCAGCACTGCGAAGCGGACACTCCACGGGATCACTGATGTCGAATAAACGACGTACAGATAAATCCCGGTAGCCAGAGGATACATCCCTCTCTCCGACATCACGAGACTAGGCCAGTAAAAATCGTTCCACGTCGCCGAAAAAGATAACATCAGAAGTGTACCTATAATTGGTGTTGAAAGAGGAACAGCTATCCGGATGAAGGAGCTGAATTCGGTTGCGCCATCTATCCTCGCCGCTTCCAAAATCTCTTTGTGAATGCCGTCAAAAAAGTTTTTGAGCAGCAGCATGAAATACGCATTCGCCGCAGCCGGCAGCCAGAACGCCCAGTAGGTATTCAGCATCCCGAGGCTTTTCAAATTGAGCAAGTTAGGCACAACGTACGTGGCTGGCGGAATGAGGAGTGTAGAAAAGAAAAACAGCGTCACCCATCGTTTGAAAGGAACTTTCAAATGAGACAGCGCGTATGCCGCTAATCCGATCAACAGCAGGGAAACGATCACATTGCCGACATAGATGAACACGGTATTTTTGAGAAATGTCAACAAGGGCAGATCGAATCCGGTAAAAGCATCCTTATAGTTGGTCCAAACCCAGCTCTCCGGGAAGAAGGTCGGAGGGAAAGCGAAAAATTCCTCCCGCGTTTTTAATGAGCCAAAAAATGTATTGAAAAACGGGTACAGCATCGTTACACCCATCAAAAGCATCAACACCACCATGATGGTGTAACCCGTGCGCACCGTGCCTTTTTTCATATCAAATCTGGAAATAATACCGCGTTCTTCTTGCTTCATGCCTTCTCACCTCTACGCTGCAGCAGATTGTATAACACAGACAACAGGATTAAGACAAAAAACATTAAGCTGCCCATCGCGCTTGCTTTGCCAAAATCAAGATCCCGGAATGCCGTATGATTGAGCCATAGCAGGTACGTTAACGTTGCGTTGTTCGGCCCGCCATCGGTCATGGATAACTGCGCTTGGAAGCCCTGTGACGTTGTAATCACCTGCAGAAGCAGCAGGAGCAGCATCAGTGTTCGGATACTGGGCAATGTGATGTAGCGGATTCGCTGCCACACGCTCGCCCCGTCAATCTCCGCCGCTTCGTAGATATCCCTCGGAATTCCTACAATAGCGGCGATATAGATGAGTGTAGCCGCCCCGAAGCTTTGCCACGTTTCCAGCAGAACGATGGAACCCATAGCGAGCTTAGGGCTGAAAAATTGCAGTTGAGGAAGCCCCAACGTTTGCAAAAAGGAGTTAATCGGACCTACTGCATCATAAAACCACTGCCACATGCCGTACAAAACGATAGCAGGAATCGCACTGGGCAAGTATCCGATAATGCGCGCTCCTCCCTGAAACCACTTTAATTCCGTGACTGCGATCGCAACAAGAGGTGGGACCCAGAAGCCGATCACGATACCCAGCGCCATATAATACAAGGTATTTTTGACAGATATCAGCAGAAGCTCATCCTGAAAAATACGAAGATAGTTTGCAAGGCCAATAAAATGATTGCCATCCACAAAATCAATATTGTAAAAGCTGTAGAAAATCCCTTTTATAATGGGCACCCACAAGAAAATAATAAACAACACAATCTCCGGGATGACGAATAACGTTCCCCACAAATACCAATTGATCTTCTTCTTAACGGTGCTTGCCGCTGCGACAGGCTGAACACTTAGTTCTGCATCCATCTCCAACACTCCTTATGAAATCGGACCTAAACCGCAAAGGCAGCTTAGATCCGATTGTTCCGGTCGCTATTCGACTTTCACTTTATCAAAGACTTCCGTTTGCACTTTATTCGACGCGTCTGTCAGAGCCTTTTTCAAATCTACATCTTTGGTTGTGAACACTTTTTGGATTACATTGGCCATCTCTGTGTAATACTTTTGCGCTTCATATTGGGCTTCCGGCTTGCCGTCCCAGAGGCTGAGCAGCTGCGGATCGTATTTGAAGACGTTGTCATATTTAGCTAATAAGTCCGTATACTTCTTACCGAAATCGGAGGAATCTTTCCAGTAGTTGATTGGCTGCGGAATGTAGACGCGGTTTTTCGTTTTACGGTCCTCGATCTCTTTTTTCGTGGAGTTCAAGAAATCGTCCGTGAAGTACTCATCCGTAATCCATTTGAAAGCCACCGTCTGCTGATCCTTGTCACTCTTCGGATTGATCACTCGGTAGTTGCCGCCGAGAACGCCCGTATGTTTGCCGCCTTTGGTAAGCGCAGGCATCGGATACACCACCATATCCTCTTTGGAGATACCGCCTTCGTTAATCGCAGCATCTGCTGCATTTCCGCTTCCGCACATCACCATCGCGCCGCGTCCTTGAGAAAATGCGCTTAATGCATCCCCGTAACCGAGTGCCCAGTTTTGCGGAATCAAGTTTTCATCTTTCAGCTTTTTATAAAATTCAAGCGCTTTCAAGCCAGCGTCTGAATTGAAGATTCCTACGACTTTGCCGCCATCGAGCTTTTGCACATCTCCGCCCGCTGCATAGAGGAAATTCGTCCAGTTCCAGCCCGCTTCAGGACCTTTGCCCATTGGGATAAATCCTGCGATACCTTTGGCCGGGTCGTTGATTTTTCTCGCAGCTGCAAGAAGGTCATCCCACGTCCAATCCATTGGCGGCAGTTCGACACCTTTCTCTTTGAACAACTTTTTGTTCAAGGTAATCGTCATAACGTAGCCGTCGATCGGCACTCCGTACGTTTTGCCATTCACAACAAACGGTTTGGAGAGGAGATCATTCATGTCTTTCGAATGCTCCCAGGCGTTCATGGAATCGGTGATGTCCGCTACCCATTTCTTATCAACAAGCACCTTGCCTTCTGTTGCATACGTTGTATATTCGGTCGGAGCGCTGTTTGAAGCCATTTTGATCCCGATTTCAAGCGGATTATACTGCCAGTCGTCTTTCTTAAATTCAACGTTCGGATTTTTCGCTTTAAAACGGGCGATCCGCTGATCCAGTTGATCATTTTTCTCTTTTTGGTCCGGCTTGAAGCCTTGGGCGGTGATGGTCACCTTTTTGGCTGCAGGCGTTGCGGTGGAAGCGTTGGTTGCTCCCGTTGCGGCAGGACTCGCGCTTGGCGCGCTTGTTGTTGTGGATGATGTACCGCATCCTGCCAAAAAGACCGTCAGGGCAATCGCCGTAATTGCGGATGTCTTCTTACCTCTCATAGTAGGTTCCCCTTTCAAAATCATGTTAGTTACGTTTGCTGCTACAATTCCGATTATAAGGGGTACCCCGGCAGCCTTGCGATGTGCCTTGTTACGCTAATCATGTCGCATATTACGGTCCCGCCACTTTGATCTCCGAAATATTTACCCCGAAATGCTTTTTAAATATTTTGCTAAAATGCTCCGGCGATTCGTACCCGATCTCCTCCGATATCTCGTATCGGCGTTTATCTGTTGTGAGAATCAGCTGTTTTCCTTTTTCCATACGCAGTTGGGTCACATAATCCCAAATCCCCTGGCCCATCACTCTTTTAAACAAATAACTCAAGTAATTGGGGCTCAAATGCACACTGTCTGCGATGTCCTGCAGCTTCAGTCCTTTATCGCAAAAATGATGTTCAATATACGTTTTCGTCTCAAAAACAATGCGATTATTCGCCTCGTCCACTTGCGTGATCGTTAAATTCTGCTCATTCGTCGTTTTCCCGATATCCTCTATGTAAAACATATAATGGTCTTTCTGCGTCTCTCCCCACGTCAAGCTCTCCATCGCTTCTTTGTAGATGACGGGCCATTTGATGATGCCTTCCTGAATGCGGCTGATGCCGATTTGGCATTTGACATTCACATATTTTTGCAAATTCGCATGAATCATTTGAGCGACCATCAGCATCTGATTAATACTGAGCGTTCCCTGTTTCTCTTCCTCAGGAATTTGCATCAACAAGGAAAACGTGGAATTGTGCGTGTTAAAAACAAGGTGGCTCCACTGGCTTGCGGTCTCTTCAATAATATTCAAAGCGGCGTATTTCAGAAGACTACGGTCTTTCAGCGTCGCAATCTCCTCATCTCTAATGCCCCCCCGGTTTAGAAATAGCTTGATCACCAGCATGCTGTAATGGGTGCCGGACGCACGACTTCCGAGCTTCTCCCTAATGTCGGGCACTTCGGATTCATGGACGGTTCCCGTGACAATCTCGCTCAAATAATAGTTCATTTCCAGCGTCGTAATGTCCGCCAGCGTTCGATTGCCTTCCCAATTGGAAAAATGCTGCTGCCGTTCTTCCTTTTCCTTGAGCAGCTTCGCTGTAACCGCAATCAGGTGCGGCGGCGTAATCGGCTTCACCAAATATTCCTTGGCTCCGAAACGAATCGCTTTCTGGGCGTATTCAAACTCGCCATGAGCTGATAAAATGACAATCGGAATCGATGGGTCTTCCATGAATATATTTTCAATTAATTCAATGCCGTTCATCTTTTCCATTTGAATATCGGTAAACACGAGATCAATTTTCTCCAAATGGATAAAATCGAGCGCCTCAAACCCGTTATATGCAATAAAAACCTCGCCAATATCCAGCTTGGACTGCTTCAAAATGGTTGCAACACCCTTACAAATCATCGGCTCATCATCGACAACTAAAATATTTACCATAGTTCACCTCGGTATTCTTTTCATGCATCCTCTTCATTTTATTGTACAACAATTGGCTTTCCTATGGTTTTTATTACGTTTATTGTGTCGGATGTAACTATGCGCAACTTTCCATAAACCCTCGGGAGTCTGAGTACTCGAAACCAAAGTGCGGGAACCTGAGTACGGAAACCTAGTACGGGAAAATAATTGCCATAAACCCCTACGTTAGAACACGGGGAGGGAATTGGATATGGGGTTCCAACCGTTTCTTGAAATCGTGTTTCTTTTGAATTTATTTTTATGGTTTAAACACGATTTCAAATACGGGCGCTACGCTTTTCCACCCCATATCCATTCCCTTTTTGTTCTACTTGGAGTTGACTGCTGCTGCTGCTAAAACTTCATACTTAAACTACTTTTGGTGACTGGCATCTTGCCTCCATTTCCCATTGAATGACCTCCAATGAGTTGGGCATGTAGGCGTTGCGCTAGTACAACCAATACATTGCTGCGCTTCACATTGAATCACCAATGCAGCACTAGCGCTAGCAATTCACAACGAACACCATTTATCATTTATCATTTATCATTTATCACTCATCACCACTAATCCCACCACTACGTATCATTAGCTCAAGCAATCTACAACTAAATACCACTTAACACTCATCACCATCTCTCATTACTCCACGACACATCATTAGAACGCTGATTTCACCAGCGCTAACACTCAACTCCTCCGAAAGTCGCTCATAGCTCGCTCTTAAACTAGCATAAACAATTGAGGGGATCGATTGCCCCTCTTAATATCTCTGCCGGCTCTGGCCAGCCGCAGATGGTAACTACTGGGCGCTATTTCTGCGAAATGCGCCTTTTTTATAAAGAAAGGGAACTGTGGGGCGCTATTTCAAGGTTTTCGGCGGATATTCCGCCCAAGACCTTGAAATAGAGCCCTGTAGTTCCCCTGCAACAGCTCTATCGCCGCTTTTCTGGGAAATAGCGGCTTGTAGTTCATATTTGCTTTGTTTGACATTTTTTCAAACGTTCGTTTAGCGATGTACTCAGGATGTTCATAACATTTATTTCACCCATAAAATCGCTGCTTAAATAGGTTGCAAGTGTACTCTCAACTACTCTTCTGATGTCTCCCATAAAGAAACTACCGTGGTCGCCATTACAATCGCTATCATTTAGTGTTCAAATTTTAATAAAACATAAAACAGCCCTCAACTTAATGACAAGGTGGGGGCTGTTTTTTTAGTAAATTTTTATCCTTGAGAGGATGATGCGGTATTATTTCCTACATTTAAATAAACATAAAATGTAGTACTTACACTACTCCCAGGGCCATTATATTGAAACCTTAAAAATGCATTAGCAGGTCCTTGCAAACTCTCAGTGGGTTTATATAAACTTAGGGTTTCGTTATCGTAGGAACCGCCAATTACGGTAATCTTATAATTAGGATAAAGTTCACCAATATAATCATTTCCACCATCTACAATAGTGTAGTTTGCATAGAAATATGCAGTGATAAAACCAAAAGCAGTTTCCTTTACTTGAACATTCGAATAATTACAATATCCTGAACCACAAGAAACAGTCGTTGGAGTAAGAGAGAATGTGCTTATTGTTCCTGGCTCGTTGACAGATGCAGCCCCCACTTTACTAGCCCCAACAGATCCGTCCGGATATACCGTCCCTCCATCAAAGATAAAGATAATACACAAGAAAACAACTTACTTTTTTCATCCAAAAATCCCTCCAAAAATTTTTTTGAAAGCTTTATTTAGCCTTCTTATATTAATAGACACCTTAAAATAATATAATATCACTGAATTTGAAGATAAATACTAAAAATTGGAAATGAATGATTGTATATGATGGATAATGGTTCGTCTTGGGCAACGTTTGCGGGCATATCTTTCTTTTTCTTTTTCCTACAGTTTATTCCGTTAATAATTTTACTTGTTGGTGGTTGGATCTTTATGCGATATGTAAAATACAGTAAAAGAACCTTAAATGAAATAAAAGAGAAGCTTGATGAGATTGAAAAGCGAGTAAGTAAACAGTAAAGTCAAAATATAATTTCACAACTATAAAAGAGTTAAAAACGAGCCTCTAAAATTCCTTCTAGGGGCTCGTTCGCGTTCAGGTAGATATAATAATATTTGTAACTCTTTTCACAACAATCCTCGCTGCTGAAACGTAATATTTGGCGCCCTAGAGTCCCCTTTAATTTACATTTTATAATAGTCATTATGCTTCGGCTCAGCTTTTTGCAGCCCCCTTCTTCCCTTGAGGTTACACGTCCCAAGACACATCACTAGAACGTTGATGAAATCAATATTCCGTGCTCTCCCCACTCCGAAAGTAGGAGATAGCGCACTCATAAACTGGCATAAAGAACTGAGAGGGGGCACCCCCCATCAAATACCGATGAGTACAGGTTCTCTTCTGCAATAAATTCACATGATATGCTTCACTTTCTAAACCATGAATTTTAACCCTAAGCTTTGAACCATTCAACCGCCAAGTATCGTTCTGCCACTGCTAGCCCCGAAATCGACGACCAGCATATTCTAAGGGTGTGCACTAAGTTCACTAACGAGGCGGCACCTCAATTCCTCTTACTTGTACAAAGGACCAAAGGAGCTGCAAGCCCTGAAATCCGCACCTTCTGGATCGGACGTTCCGAAATTGCTCCAAACACGCGGACGGAAAATTTGCTCTTTGGCCACGTTATGCATGGAAACCGGAATTCTCAAAATCGCCGCTAGTGTGATCAAATCTGCGCCGATGTGGCCGTAGCTGATGGAACCGTGGTTCGAACCCCAGTTATCCATAACCGAGTACACATCCGTGAATGACCCTTCACCTGTCAAAATCGGAGCAAACCAAGTTGTCGGCCACGTTGAATCCGTACGATCGTCCAATGTCTTATGAACATCTTCAGGTAGATCCACGGAGTAACCTTCGGCCAATTGCAGGACAGGTCCCAAGCCCTTCACAAGGTTGATTCGAGACATCGTTACTGGCATTCCACCTTTGGTAAGGAAGTCCGACGAGTACCCGCCTCCGCGGAAATATTCGAGGGAAGCCGGGCGCCAAGATGTCGCTTTCAGACATTTGCCCACTTCTTCATCGGTAATTTCCCAATAAGGTTTCATGGCAGGCTGACCGTCACGCGACTGCTCACCTGTACCGTCAAGTGCTGCTGGACCCGAGTTGATTAAGTGAAGTATGCCGTCTTTTGCCGCACCGCTTAATGTGTGCCCTGTCACCCGTTTAACGGAGTCAGGACTCCAGTATGTTCTTACATCTGCAAAAATTTGCGCCGTGTTCGTCAAAAGATTACCGAAAAGCATCGCAACCCCGTTAAGGCTGTCGTTTTCGGTAGCAACCAAATAAGGCGCACGTTTGCCGTTCCAGTCAAAGGATGTGTTCAAGATCGCTTCCATGAAGTCGCCGTTCGGGAAGTGATCCGTCCAGTGGCGTTGGCCTTGGAAGCCGGAAAGGATCGCGTTGTGACCAAGCGCTTCTTCTCCAAATTCAAGATCGGCCAGGCGCGGATTGCCTATCATTAAGTCCCTGACGATCATGGACATTTTCACAACGGTCTCCCAGTCTTGATCTTTTCTTTCACGTGTTGTTTGGATGGCAGCTGGATTATTATCCGGCCCTTCTGCGCAATTCTCCTTGACCCAGTTTAGCGCCAATTGGTACTCTTCCGGATCAAAAATTTCCTCCTCTATGCGGCGAACCAGCTCCGACATATCAACATATTCGTTGCGCATACCCAGGTAGTTCTGAAATAACTCCTCATTCACGATCGAACCCGCGATCCCCATGGAAACGGAGCCGATCGCCAAGTACGATTTGCCTTTCATGTAAGCGGCTGCAAGACCGGCCTTAGAAAAACGGAGCAATTTCTCCTGAACGTCTTGAGGAATGTCCGCTGAACCGGCATCCTGCACATCTTTTCCGTAAATACCGAAGGCAGGAATCCCTTTTTGTGCGTGACCAGACAAAACTGCCGCCAAATAAACAGCGCCGGGACGCTCTGTACCGTTAAAGCCCCAAATCGCTTTCGGTGTGGACGGATCCATATCCATTGTTTCTGTTCCGTAGCACCAACAAGGAGTAACCGTAATGGACACGCCTACGCCGGATTTCGAGAATTTGTTGGCTGCGGCTGCCGCTTCCGCTACCCCGCCAATGCAAGTGTCCGCAATGACACACTCAACAGGTTCGCCATTTGGATATTTCAAAGTTTCGCTTAATAGTGCCGCTACGGCTTTAGCCATGTTCATCGTTATTTCTTCCAGGGATTCGCGAATCCCTTTTCTTCTGCCGTCAATCGCTGGTCTGATCCCGATCTTCGGAAAATCCTGGTTCCATCTGTGATTGCTGTATGCCATGTTTTTAACCTCCTCATTAATGGGTTATTGAGATTTATAAGGTTCTATCGCACGTCAACTTTTAGAGTTATCGATAATTCAAATTACGAGCTAATGACACCTTTTTTCAAAATGACATTGGCGTATAAAGCTTTCTCGCTTGTTGCTACAATGGCATAAGCTTTCTTGGCTCTTTCATAAAAAGCAAAGCGCTCAACATATTCAATCTCCGGTTTCATGTGCTTTTGAATGATTTCTTCGTATACGCCCCAGATCGGCGTTTCCACTTGATCACCGGGGACAACGGCCATTAAAGCTACCGGTTGTTCACTGTATGTATCCAGAGGGAACAACGATAAAACCGCTTCCAACAACTCCGGAACGCCATGGCCGTCGCAGCGCAGCAGACGATTCGCATGGCTTGCTGCCGGAAAGTTTCCATCCGCAAAAATAATTTCATCTCCATGGCCCATCTCCATAAGTACCTTTAATAACTCAGGCGACAAAATAGGCGGTATTCCTTTTAGCATATTCAAGCCCTCCTCTAAAAATGTGTGTTATCGATAACTCAAAATTATCAACTTTAAACCTTGCTGTCAATCTTTAATTTCTATACAATAGACAAATACATGAATGAAAAGGTGACGCTATTTGATTACAATTTATGATATCGCTGAAAAAGCCGGTGTTTCGGCCATGACCGTTTCCCGAGTTATCAATAACACGGGCCGCATCAGCGAAGCCACGCGCAAGCGTGTTAAGAAGGTTATGGAAGAACTTCACTATATTCCAAACTCAATGGCTCGCAGCCTCGTCCTACAAAAGACGAAAATTCTGTCACTGCTTATAACAGATATTACGAACCCGTTTTATACGACACTCGCCCGCGGGGCTGAGGATGCCGCACTTCGGGCCGGTTACCGGCTGTTGTTCGCAAATAGCGATGAGGACTACGCGAAGGAGAAAGGTTATGTCGATATGATGTTGTCTACCCGTGTGGACGGCGTCCTGTTCGCCCCTACCGGGGACCACTCGCTCGAGAATTTACTGCAGCTGCAAAAACATAACATTCCTTTTGTCGTGCTCGACCGTGAAATTCCGGGCATTGAAGCGGATCTCGTGCTTGGGGACAGCAAGGAAGGCGCAAGAAAGCTCGTAGAGCACTTGATTGAGCTCGGGCATCACCGGATTGCCATGATTAACGGTTCCCCTGACGTCTCCACCGCTCGGCTAAGGTATACAGGCTATCGCGAAGCTCATCTGCTCAGCGGACTCGCTGTCGAGGATTCGCTCGTGATTCACCGGAACTTCCGGGATTTTCAAGATGAATCTGCGCTTGATGCGCTGATCCATCACGAGAATCCGCCTACCGCCATTTTTGCAGCCAACAACATGCTGGCCATTGGCGCCATTCAAGCCCTGAGAAAACGCGGCCTGCAGGTCCCCAGCGATCTCTCGGTCGTTTGCTTCGATGGTTTCGGACCCACGGATGCTTTAAATCCTTTTCTGACCGTAGCTTCGCAGCCGGCCTATCAATTCGGCGCGTTGGGCATGCAGCTGCTCATCGAGCGCATTGAAGGCGAAGCAACGCTGGAGCATCGGAAGATGATCCTGCCTTCGGAGCTGCTCATTCGTTCATCTACGCAAGCTTTGGCGTGAGTAGAAAATCGCCCTATGCCCTTGCGCCTTACGTTCAGCAAAATCAACAGGTTATCAAAGGAGATCACATGAATCCAACCGTTAAACAAGCCCTGCAAATGACCATCGACAACTGGAACGCCATGTCTGCCTCGCGTAACGATGAGCAGGAAGCGGTAGCGGACCAATTCCAGTCCTCTTTTTACCTATTCATCGATGTTTTCCGTGAATGGGTCCAAGTATTGGAGCCGCAGCCGCAATCTATCGACGATCTGATGAATTTGGAGATGGTGCAGGACATCCTGGACATCCTCCCCGCGCCGCTCCACCTCAACTTTGAGACGGAAGCCGAGTTGATCATGGACAATGTTCTCCGAGTTGACGAGGATAAATATGATTAAACCCGGCATCCGCTTGAGTACGGCGGCCAACATTTAGCGGAACTACAAGACGCTGTGCTCTGGCAAACAGACGATTTGGCATCAGAAGCGGAACTACAGGGCCTTATTCCAGCAAAGCTGCCTCATTTTATCCAAATACAACAAAAATAGTGACCCACAGTTCCCTTACAATGTCGCATATGGCCAATTACATCGAAATAGCACCCTGGTGTCCCCTTATCTCCACGGCAAACAAAAAAGCTGTCTCCAATGGTTCATCCGACCCACGAAGACAGCTTCATTTATGCCTATACCGTTTTATCCACAAAAGCAACTTGATTCTGCTCAGCAAATTTCTTCAATCTGCCCGCCATGGCCGCCACGTCAAAACGATTCAGCGTTCTGTTGTACACCCAGCGCGGGGATTTGCCTTTCAGATGAATAACCACCTGTCCTGGCGCATACACGATCTCGTTAATGTTATCCGCACCCAGTACCAGCTCTCTGGCAAATCCACGCTTCGACAAGCTCGTCTTACTCACCTTCAGATAAGGTCTGCGAATGAAATAAACGAACAAACCTACTACCATGTATGCGCAAGTTGTGTACCAATACATGGTGTCCCCACTCGTTTTAGTCAAAGTCAACAATAGAAAGACGGAAATCAGAACGAAAAACAAAGCTAACATAATGCTTCTGCCCTTAAACACTTCAGCCCGATCAGGATCTGTAGAAATAGGGGCAATCCCTCTTTTGGACCTATCCTTATTGATTTTCTTAGCATTTTTACTGACCATTCGTTCCCACTTGCGAGACATTCATTTCACTCCTTGATTTTCTGCGTTCAGGACTCCTTGTCACTGTTGCTATCACTGTTACTACCTCTACCGCTACCACCGACATTGTTATTTCAACAATCGATGTAAGAGGCCTTCGTACCATCTCCATGGCAAAAAACTTCTAGCCCAAAGCCCCATCTGCACACCGCGGCCAAGCGGATAACGAAGCTTCGCTCCCGGCTTGTCCACCAGCCGCGCGATTGCGTCTGCAACTTCCTGCGGATCGGGTGCGGTCATGGCCGTTTTCCGCGAATACGCCAACACCTTGCCAAGCTGCTGCCAGTATGGCGATGTTTCCGTCGTATGAATAGCCTCGAAACCTTTTCGCCAAATCTCCGTGCGGTAAGCTCCCGGTTCAACCAGATGTACCCTGATGCCAAACGGCAGCATCTCCAAACGAAGGGATTCGCTAAATCCCTCGACCGCGAACTTGGATGTGCTATACGGCGCATACCCGGGAAAGGCCGACAACCCGCTCACACTGCTCACATTGACAATGCAGCCTGACTGGTTAGCGCGCATGATCGGTAAAACGGCCTTGGTCGTCGCAATGACGCCAAACACATTCGTTTCCAGTTGGGACCGCCAGGCTTCCATCGGGACATCTTCCACGTAGCCGCCAACAGCGAAGCCGGCATTGTTAATCAGCACATCGATTCGTCCATACTTCTTCATGATAGCAGAAACAGCCTCTTCAATCGATGTCTGAATCGTTACATCTAAGCGTAAGGTGTCGATGGATGAGCTTACTCCTGCCTTTTCAGCTTGCAGCAGCAATGAGTCGCTCCTGCTCAAGTCCCGCATCGTCGCGATCACATGGTACCCTTTTTGAGCCAGCGTAATTGACGTTAACAAGCCGAAACCGCTGGATGCACCTGTCACCAGTGCGATTCCATGTGTACTCCCCATCGCCGCCACCGCCCCTCATCTAGCAATCACTACCCTACATAATCCCACACAAACCTCACAATGTCGATATGCAAAAGTGATGCAGCGAGCACCATTATTCTCTTGCATGCCCATAAGCCCGATGTTTTAATCCCTCTTCCCCTCAAACGAAAAGAAGCCCCGCATCAGGGACTTCTCCTTCTTCACCATCATTTATTCACATTGGAGTTATACAAGTTGCCTCCGCCCGTACGGGTGTCATTTTGTGCCGTCGTCCCCGTAGCAGCGCTTGTCGCATACACTACATAACCTGTTGAGCTGTCCAAATTCACCGTGTTATTGTTAAAAGCATTATTCGTACCTGTCGCATACTCCGTGCCGTGGGTACGAACCTGGAACGCATCCACCACATTGGAGTTGCCGTTTCGGAACCCTTGATTATAGCGTACGATCGTATTTACACCTTTGATATCGATAAAACTGTCTGCACTGTTAGCTCCGCTTATACCAGTCCCGTTGAACGTACAGTACTCGATAATCGTCCCGTTGGCCCCTTCTTTTACGTCAATATGCTCAGCGGTAATCCCGCCGTCAAAATTCGTATGCGAGATCACATTTCCTGTCACAACATGCTCATAATCCGAACTGGAATCCGAACCTACATAGGCTCCTTCCCCATAACCCGCTTGGTATTTGCCGGTATCATAGATCAAAGAATACTCCAGTGTGTTGTTCGAGCTGCCGTCACGGAAATGTACACCTTCGTCTCCAACATAATGAACTTCAACATTGTTAAGCAGATTGCGGTTTCCATTGTCTATGATAATTCCTTTTTGGGCATTGGTGATCTCCATATCGCGAATTTGCCAATAATCACCTGTCAGGTGAATGCCATAGGAACCATCGTTCACATTCACGCCTTTGAGGATCGCCGGATTCGCGGCATCGCAGCTTTTCAGGATAATCGGATTGGCAGATGTCCCGCTTTTGCCTGAGTAGAATAACCCTTGACCGCCTGGATCACCGCTCGTCGATCGGTTGCCGATATAAGTGCCTGGAGCAATAGAGATGACACTGCCTGCTGACGCATTCAGCATGGCATCCTGTATGGCAGCCGTTGTGTTCAGCGCATTCGTGCAGCCCGCCGGAGGTGTCCCCGCGCTCGTTGTCGCATTGATCGTGCTGCTCTGCGCGGAGGCATTGCCTGCGGCATCTTTCGCTTTGACATAATAGCTATATGTCGTCGAAGCCGTCAAACCGGTATCGCTGGTCGAGGTGCCGCTTACGTTTTTCAGGAATGTGCCGTTGCGGTACACATCATAGCCCGTAACCCCCACATTGTCCGTGGATGCGTTCCAGCTTAAATTGATTTGCGAGCTGGAGGCTGCTGATCCCGTCAAACCCGAAGGCGCAGTAGGCGCCTGTGTATCCCCGCCCCCGCCGGCGCTGCCGCTAACGACAACAAGCTGAGGTTTATTGGCCGCATTTTCACTGCTGTTCAGGGTTGTGTACTTGCCGACACTTTCCTGGAGTGCAAAAGAAACAACGCCATCCCCTGCAGCTTGTGCAGTCACATAGGAGGTCACATCAATTTCGTTATACGTATTCGTCGTATTGATCGAAACACTTCCAGCCGAACTGCCAACCGCAGGTTTGTTGTTCCAGGTCAGCGCCGACTGCGTCCAACTGTCAGCCGTTTGATAAGCGGAAAGAACCGTTGCTGCTGACGCGCTCCCGTACACGCGCAATTTGGCGCTTGTCACACCGGTTAGACCGCTTAGATCAAACTTAAGATACGAGTAGCGTGATGCGCTTGCATCATTTTTGACATACAAGGAAGTTGCTGTCCCATAATTGGAATCCCCGTTACTTTGATGAACGTAAGCGTCATCAGACGGAGCGAGCGTCGACGTTGCGGCACTTGCGAACGATGGCAGCGCCATCAGCATCCAAGATGAGAGCAGAACCGCAGCCCATGTTTTCCCTGCATGTTTGCGAACGATTGTAACCATTACACCATTCCTCCTAAATGTTCAAATCTTCTCCTCGTTGCCCAGATGACCAGCGGTAAATTAGCAGCAGACAGGTTCACACGCTCCTCTTTTCCACACATTCTTACCAGCTTGGCAACGCTTACATATGAAAGTATAAAAGATTGCCAGCCCAGCATGTGTCCATTTATTGTCTAGAAGTTGCACTGTATTGCGGTATTTCTAAAGCTGCAGACGGTATGTCTTCGGAGTGATCCCCAGCACTGTTTTAAACACCCGGCAGAAATAAGATCCATTCAGAAAGCCGACCTCCTGCGCGATGAAGCTGGCCGTTTTATTCGTCGTTTCGAGCAGCAAACAAGCCTCTTTTAGCCTGCGGGCCACGATAAATTCCGTAATGGAACTGCCCGTAGACTGCCGAAAAGTATGAGACAAGTAATAGGTGGATAAGTGCAAATCCTCGGACATCCGATTTAAATCGAATTTCTCTTTATAGTGAAGTTCAATCCATTCAATCATCTGTATGGCGGTATGCGAATAACGTGGTCTGAGCTTCTCTTCAAAACCGCTATACAGCTTTTTCCTGACAGGCTCAATCCCCTGAAGAATGGCTAAAAGCGATAAAACGAACTCTTCCTCCTGTTTATGAAGGAGCGTACGCGCCAGTTTCTCGTGAAGCCGCTCAAATAAAGCTGCCACATGCTGCTGCTCCCCAATGGCCTGACATTGTAAGGGCTGCTTCCAGAGGATATTGAACCACTGGCGTATTCCACTGAAAGCGAGCAGCGCTGCATCCAGCTTATAGGGATCAAACATGAGGATGGAGCGGACGAACGGCCCCTTGATTTGCAGCCGATGCAATTGGAACGGCTGAAATACGAGCAGCGTGCCAGGCTCAACAGGGCAAACCTGCTTATTCACCTCGACATGGCCATACCCCTCGTAGACATACAGAAATTCCATACAAGGATGAGCATGGTAAATTTCCCACGCGGGCTTTCGGCTGATCTTGTAATGGTTCAGGTGAAACGGTTCTTTTCTCACATCGACATTCGTGCTTAGCTTCAATCGCGATCCCTCCAACTGATGGAATGAAATGGCAGCTTTTTGCGTGAGCACACTATATCACATCCAGCCTTCCTGCAATTGTGTAAAACCTAGGTTTGCCAGTGTTTTTTATAGGCAAAAAAACCTGCACTTGCTCCCTCGCACATGAGGAGGATCGCAGGTACAGGTTTCTTTTATTCACGTCGTCAAATTAAGCTTTTGCTTTATCCAGCAGCTTATCATCCTTCTCAATATGGTCAGCTGTTTCTTTACCTTCGGAAACAAGCTCCCTCGCCGAACTCTTAAACTCATGCAGCGTACGTCCAACAGCGCGTCCCAGCTCCGGAAGCTTGGAAGGCCCGAAAAGCACCAGCACAACAACTAAGATTAACATAAGACCTGGAAACCCGATATTTTGCAGCATAGATCATCAACTCCGTTTCATTAGTCTTGGTTATGATGTTTCGGATATACCGCTACCGCTTCGATTTCGATCAACCAGTCAGAGCTGACGAGGCCTGCTACGCCAACTGTGGAACGCGCCGGTTTCACAGGATTGGCTTCCGTCCCAAAAAATTGAGCATAAGCATCAAACCAGCCTTGATAATCAAACTTGTTCTCTTTGGCAGCATCGGCTGTCACATAGACACGCAGATAAGCGACATCGGCAAGCGTTAAGCCTTTCTCCTTCAATTGTTTTTCAATTTCCTTCAAAATTCCGATACCTTGCGTTTTGGTATCCCCGTAACGCTCATAAACGGTTTTGCCATCCTTATTAATAACCGGCGGCACCGTACCGCTTGTAAACAAATAGGAAGAGCCAGCCGGGACGGATACGCCCGCAGAAATCGAAGAGCTCGGATTGCCATAGAACTCGACTTCATTAATAGGCTCCGCCGCATATTTATTGGTCTTCTCAGCTCCTGCTGCATAAGCGCTAACACAAATGAGGCATGAACCTATGGTGGCAGCTGCTATGGTTTTCACTTTTTTAGTTAAGATCATCGTTCATCGCTCCTCTTTGTCTACTCTTTCATGACGCGCTCATGAATCTCGGTGACCACTTTTCTTGCAGACTCGATAGCCCCTGCTTGCCAAGCGGTAATATAGCTGATATGCTCTCCCGCCAAATAAATACGGCCGTCCGGTTTACATAACGTCGGATAGTAATTCTTACGGTCATCTGCCGTATAGGACGCCCATCCGCCCAAATTATACTTGATCTTCTTCCAGTCGATGGAGAACGAAGCTTCGAACTCTTTATAATATTGCGGATGGATTTTAGCACCTTGGCTTAATGCATAATCTTCGCGCTGGGCCGGCGTCATTTTGCCGAGTTTATCTGCATTTCCGCCGAAGGCGTAGTAACCGAGCAGTAGCCCTTTTTTCGCAAAATAGTCGGTAGGCGGGTAATAAATGCTGGAAATATCCATATTCGTCAATGTACTTCCGCCGTAGATGAATTCATCTTCCTCCCAGAAACGGCGTTTGAATTGAAGACCGATTTTACCAGCAGATGCGTAAGCAATCTTGGAAATCGCCGTCCTCATTTCAGCAGAGAAATCAGCCTTAATATTAGTGAGAACAGGAAGCGGAATGGTACAGATACAGTAGTCTCCTGAAATCTCTTTACCGGCACCCGTGTTCAAATCCTTGTACAGAATGGTTACGCCGTCAGACGATTGTTTAATTTCTTGCACTTCGGAATGGAAGACAATTTTGTCGCTGACACGCTTTTCAAAAGCTTTGGCAATCATATCCATCCCGCCAACCGGGTGGAACATCATCATTTGTTGATCATAGGAATATTCACTGCTAAAAAATTGCCCAAAACCGGAATTAATGATGGCCTTTAAGCTAAAAGGGTCTTTCCGAACGCCGGAGTCGAATTTACCGCCCGGTTCCTCGGTGTAGCCAGCCCGCTCCGAGCCTTTGTAGAACAGATCCGCATTCAGATCCCCTTCGGATTTCAAGTAGGCGACAAGTTTCGCTTTCTCTTCTGTTGTTAGAGGGAGATCCAGCGCCTTCTGATTCACTGCTTTCGCCAACATTTCGGCAACATACCCTCTTACATCCGCTTTGGCCTGGCGCTTAGGAATTTTCACACCCGATAATTCGCCAACATTTTCATTGTAATAGTAACCACTTTCATTCACATTATTAAAAGGCTCGATCGCTACGCCAAATTTACGGGCATAATCCAAAGTTACATGAAACTGTGGAATCCGCATTGGTCCTGCATTAAAATACATCCCGTTATCAAAGCGCGCCACTTGCTTGGTACCGCCAATTTCCGTGACCGACGTTCCTCTGCGAACCGACCATGCTCTACCACCCGCACGAGCTCTAGCTTCTAGAATGGTGCATTGATACCCCGCATTCCCTAGTTCATAGGCAGCTGTTAAACCTGCAATCCCTCCGCCTAAAATGATGACTTTCTTACCATTGCGATTGGTAGATGTGAGATCCCAGCCTGAAGGAGGCGTATAGTCGGCTGCTTTCATTGTCTCTGGGGATAACAAACCTAATGTACCCATTACACTGAAAAGTGCGGCTGACCCTCCTACTTTTCCGACTGTGGTCAAAAATTGTCTACGTGTAATTTGATCTTCTTTGATCGGTGTCTTCTCCATGCTCCCATCTCCTCGTTCGTGTTTGGATAAACCGCACCTTTAACATACCAACGGAAAATGGTTTCGTCATTAGTTTGTGTAAGATAACATTACATAAATTAAACTTATACTAGGATAAAAAGGGATTATTTGATCTGTTTTTGCCGAAATGATAGAGTTTACTTATGTTTACGTCACTTACATGTTAGTTTAACTTACATAATCGGAGGTTGGATAACGATGATAACGAAGATGACGCAAAAGAAAGTGATACAAATCGGAGTGGTCAGTGAATTAACCGGATTATCAGAAAGACAAATTCGCTATTACGAGGATCGGAAGCTTATTTTTCCGGAGAGAAGCAAAGGCGGCGTTCGCAAATATTCATTTGAGGATATTCAAATGATTATGGACATTCATACGAAAATGTCGGACGGCTTCCACACCCTTGAGCTCAAGCGCATGCTGGCAGGTTCGTAAGGCAAACTGAGAGTTGGAGGCGCCTTCTATGCAACTAAAAGAAATGATGTCATTGGTTGACCATTTATCCGAACTGCGAACCCGCATCATTCGAATTTTGGTCGTACTGGTTCTTACAATGATCGGTGGCTTTTTCGCAGCACAGAAAATTCTCCTTTACTTCAAAGAAACACCACCAGCATCTACGATGAGTTGGCATGTGTTCTCTCCCATGGACGGCATTCGTATCTATATGATGATCGCTTTCGTCATTTCGCTTACGATCACGCTGCCTTTCATCCTTTTTCAATTATGGGGCTTCGTGAAAGCAGGTCTTACGAAGGAAGAACAAAGCGCAACGCTTCGCTATATCCCTTATACGTTTCTCTGCTTTATCATCGGCCTTTCCTTTGCTTACTTTGTCGTTTTCCCCATGTGTATGACATTTACTGTGCGCATCACGGAAAACCTTGGTTTAACTCAAACGTATGGCGTCGCTCAATATTTCGGCTTTATGCTGAACATCGTGCTCCCTTTATCCATTGCATTCGAATTGCCGATCGTCGTGATGTTCCTGACGCGAATTAAGCTGCTCAATCCGAAGCTGCTGCACAAATTTCGCCGGTACGCCTACCTCGTTCTCGTCATCACGGCCAGCCTCATTTCACCGCCTGATCTTATTTCACACCTGATGGTTGCCGTGCCCTTGTTTGCTTTATATGAAATCAGTGTCGTGCTTTCCCGCTTCGTGTTTAACGCGCAAATCCGCGAAAGCAGCAAACTAAGCGCAGAACTTCCTTCTTATTAAAATAGGCCTTCATTATCATTGCCTTCCCTTGATGTATGGGATATATTTACACCAAGATATCCTACAGGGGCAGGGTGAATTATGCGTATCGAACAACTGCTGTATATGATTGAAATCAACCAAACAGGTTCTATATCACTTGCAGCTGAGAAGCTGCATGTTTCCCAACCTAATATTTCACAAGCCATCGTCTCTTTAGAGGAGGAACTTGGCGTGAAACTTTTTAATCGATCCCGTTTTGGTGCTGCACCTACCGTAGAAGGCAAGCTAATCATCAGTAAAGCAGAAGAAATCATTAGCAAAGTAGAGGAGCTTCGGGAGTCTGTCAGTCATCATGACAAGGAACTCTCTGGACTCCTCTCCATTGCGTCCATACCCAGCCTATGCTTAAGCGTTCTCCCAGGAGCGTTAGCGGTTTTTAAAGAAAAACACCCTGAGGTTGAGTTAGAGATGCTTGAACTGGATTACCAGCAGATCAAACAAGAGGTTCTTTCGGGCAACGTTGACATGGGGTTAATCGCTTTGTCCAAAGAACACGAAGAAAACAATAAACAATTAACGGTCGAAAAGCTGATGGATAACCGAGTCATGGCGTGTGTAGGCAAAAATTCACCATTCGCTCATCGGACAAGCATTTCCATTGAGGAACTGGCGAATCAACCTATTCTGCTCAATTCTGAACACTTAATTGAAAAGCTGAGAAAATACGGGGAACCGAATATTTTATTCAAACTCGGAAACTCGGAAGCAGCAAAGCGCGTGATCGCCGAGGGAATTGCGATTGGCTTTTATACCGAACTCGGCTTGAAATATGACCCCTATATTCTTACAGGCAACACGATTGCCCTGGAGATCACCGGAGAAGACATGGATGTCACCTTCTGCTCCATACGATTAAGAAATCGGCACCAATCCATCGCCTCCAGAGAATTTGCCAAAGAATTAAAAGCGATTATTGCGTTAAATTAATTTCTAAGCGGTCATCTTTTCGTCTGCCAACCATTTTCACATATAGGATCGAAGCGTTGAACAGCAGGACATTCCCAATAATTAATGGCGTGGACAACCGGCTTAGCAGTAAATACCCTTGGTACACTAGTAAAATAACAGCTATGGAGACAATGATATATAGCAAGGTTGGTTTCATGGTGAATGGAGCTTTACGGTAAAGCTCCGTATGTTTGCGTGGCAGTTGAAGTGCCGAGAGGACAGGGAAAATGCTGGAAAAAAGCAAGATGCCGACACCAAGCTGAGAAATCGTCGTTAAGGATACGCCCGTCACGATCGGTATGACGCCGAGTAAATAGTAGAACGTCAGCAGCCAATGCGGCGTGCCGAATCTGCGATTGACGGCGCCGAATGCGGCAGGAAGCCAACCGTCCCGGCAGGCGACCAGCATTCCTCTCGTCACCCAAGAGAAGGTCACATTCAGGGTTGAAGCTAGCGCGAACATGGCTCCCCCAACGATAAAAAACAAAAACAACGGATGGGGCAATATTGTTCTGGCCACATCAGCAAGCGACTCTCCCGCAACCTCGCTCACCGGCAAAACACCAGTCGCCACAATGCCAATGCCAATGTACAACAGAGCAACGATACCACTGCTAATCAGTATGGCAAGCGGAATATCCCGATGAGGGCGTTTCATCTCCCCTCCCATTTCAACAACCGCATAAGCGCCGCCGGAAGCGAAGGAGGTCATCCCTACAGCCGTTAGCAGCCCCGTCCAGCCACCTGGCATCATCTCCTTCGGATGAAACACCGAGTAATCGACTTCCGTCACTCCCCACACAATGAAAACAAGCAGCGAAAGCAGCTTGATTACAACCAGCCATTTGCCCAAAGATGACATGAATTTCACGCCGAACAAATTAATCAGATAGAAAAACGTGAGAATAATGAAGGCAACCAGCATAATTGGCGCCTCTGGCATAAGTCCTTGTAAATATTGAGCAAATGAGATCGCATACACCGCTATCGTCAAATGGCCGAAAGTGAATAAAAGCAGATAAACAAACCCTGCATTCGGTGACAGCAGACGGCTTGTGTACGTGTACATACCTCCTGTTGTTGGCAGAACAGATCCTAGTACCGCAAGTGGAATCGTAATAATGAGCATAAAAATCGAGGAAAGCAGGAATGCAAGCGGCACCCCCGTCCCGGTTAAGCCAATGGCGATCCCGGTAATGGACATAATGCCTGCTCCAATGATTTGGCCAATTGCAATGCCAATTGCGTCTTTTAACCCTAATACCTTTTTTAAATCCGCTGCTTCATTCGCCACAATGACAACCCCCTCACAACTGTATTCACAAAGTTAACAACCCAATTCTTCATGCAGCCGACATTCCCTGCTTATTTTCTGAATATTTATATTTTTTGTAATCCGGCATAAATCTTCCCTGCCCCTGCATAGTTTATATAGTTGCTTATTACTGAAAGCCGCATGAAACTTTTACAGAAAATTATTTTTACTTGGGAAGGGAAGTTGATTTCGTATTCTTACACTTGAGAAAATCGAACACATTGAGGTTGGCTGTACAAATCCGCAGGACGCCATCATTATTCGCCTGTTGGTCGAGGGCATTGAGGCGCACGAAATCGTTTATTTAAAAAAGAGCTCCTTAGACGCTAAAAAGCAGCTGCTTACTGTCACGGACGCCTTCGGAGCCAAAAGACAGGTACACGTATCCAAACGTTGCGTCGACTTGTTTCAAAAGGCCATCCTCCAAACGCAATATGTCGCTCACCTCGGCCATCCAACCAAACAAAAGGTCACCGATCTTCGCAGCAGTGACGACCTGATCAAAGTAAGCATGGACGATTTCATCGCAAATCGCTGTCTGATTACTCAGATGGATTGCGTACTTTTAAGAACCATTTATATGCGTCTTCGGCAGTTAGCGGAAAGGTTTTCGACGCCGGAGCTTACATATTTAACTACGACAAGGCTTGAGATTAAACAAGCTGCACATGCTTAACACGAAAAAGAGGCCCTAGGGCCTCTTTTTTTGATAGCTAAATTCCGCCATGCTACCTTTTATCAAACGAAATGTTCTTTTTTTATTGTTTATGTACGAAAATGTTTGATAAAACCAAGGCGATATGCTATCTTTTTTGTTGTAAGCGATTACATATAGTTGAAAGGTGGTATGAAATAATGACTTATTTTTCAATGAGGACAACCAACCTATCCAACGTTCTGAGAAGGAGATCGTCCCGACTGCTGCTCGTTTCAACGCTAGTAGCTGCGTTTGCACTGCCGGCACAAGCTGGTGCGGCAACAGTTAACTGCAGTTCAGCTTCGTGCCTGACAACCGCACTGGCGAATGCCGCCCCCGGCGACAGGATCATTCTTGCCGCAGGCACTTACACAGGCAATTTTGTGTCAGGTGTAAACGGCACGGCAGCGAATCCGATCACCATTGAAAGCGCCAGCGCCACTAACAAAGCTGTATTGAATGGCGGAGGAACTTCCAGTGGCTACACGCTTTATCTGACTGGTGATTACACCCAAGTGAAAAACTTGAAGATTACCAACGCCAAAAAAGGCATTATGATCGACAATGCCAACTACGGCTTAATCGATGGCGTCGAAGTGTATAATATTGGCGAAGAAGGCGTTCATTACCGCGATGGAAGCTCCAATAACGTCATTCAAAACTCAAGCGTGCATGATACCGGACAAGTTACTGCCGATTATGGCGAAGGCCTTTATGTGGGTTCTGATGTCGGTAAATGGGAAACGTACGTCAAGGAAGCGGATAACAATCGCATTACGAATGTAACGATTGGGCCGAACGTAACAGCGGAATCCGTTGACATCAAAGAAGGCACGACGGGCACCATCGTAGAGAACAGCACCTTCAACGGTACTGGTATCAGCGGTGCCAATGCGGCCGACAGCTTCATGGATGTCAAGGGCAATAATTCCATCATTCGCAATAACGTCGTAAACCGCAATGGCAACGCCATTATCGTCGACGCCTTTCAGGTGCATGAACGTTCACCAGGTTGGGGTTATAACAATGACTTTTACAACAATACAGCCAATTTGGATAATGCTACTCCTAATGTCGTGCTGGTGAATGGCGGTTCTGCAAAAGCCTGCAATAATACCCGCACGCCTGCGGGGAACATGTATACCGCCGGCGTTACAACTTATACATCCTGCACGGGCGGGTCGCCGACGCCATCCCTTCTGACGGTTTCAACCGTTAGCGATAGCGGCAATGACGGGAATGTCCCCACGAATACGCTGGACAACAACTTAAGCACACGCTGGTCCTCGCAAGGTGATGGTCAATGGATTAAATACGATTTGGGCGCCAGCAAAACCGTCGCCTATGCTTCAATCGCCTTTCATCAAGGCGACATTCGCACGACAACCTTCGATGTCCAGATTTCATCGGACAATACGAATTGGACATCGCTGCTAACGAATAAAATCAGCACCACAACCCTATCGCAAGTGACCTATGACTTCACGGATACGGCGGGTCGCTATATCCGCATCGTCGGTCACGGCAATTCATCCGGCAACGGGTGGAACTCCATAACGGAAGTTGATTTTTACGGTAATTAGGTAACTCAAAAAGCCGTCTCGGATCGTAGTTCTTAAACGGAGTTCTTTAACGCCGATGCTTACAGCTATTCAGCGCGAGAAAGCCGCTTATGCTCAAATAACGGGAGTTGCTCCCGTTGTTTGAGCTGAAAGTAGCAGGGTTGGCCCAACTATCGACGATTTAGATGAAGTGTCTACCGCTAAACTATTTCCAGCCACGGAACGGCACAGATTAGCGTTAGCAATTCCATCTATTTCGTGTGGAGGACTAAATAATCAACGGCATTCAATCCTATGAAGTCGCAGGATCCGAATACTCCCACACCTGCAAAGCAGCCCCAATCATCCCGCTCCAGTTCCCACGATAAGCCCTCTGGATCCTGACCCCATCATGCATGGACGGCATGGTTCTGGCAGCCACCTCTTTCCTTATGGCATCCAGGAATCTATCGCCAGCTTCAGCAACGCCGCCGCCAATAATGATCAACTCCGGGTTAAAGATATGAACAAGCGACGCCAGCGCCGAGCCGAGGACTGCAATCGTTTCCTCCATGACTTCCGATGCCACACAGTCGCCAGACTGCCAGCGCGAGAAAACCTCCCGCGAATCAATCGCAACCGGAGCCTCACCCGCTGCAACCAGCTTCTGCATCATTCTGTTAGCAATATTGGTACCTGACGCATATTGCTCCAGGCACCCTCTTCCCCCGCATAAGCAAGGGGCTCCGTTCCAATCCACCGAGAGATGGCCTAATTCCCCGCCTGCACCCCAGCAGCCATGCACAAGATGGCCATCAACAACAACGGCGCCGCCGACTCCCGTCCCCAGCGCCAAGCATAGGAAATGACGAACTCCTTTGCCTGCGCCAAGGTGTTTCTCCGTCAAAGCCAAGACATTCACGTCGTTGTCCACTGTGACGGGCAGCTGAAACCGCGCCTGCAGCAGCACCTTGAGCGGTGTCCCGGCGTAGCCCGGGAGCAGTTCGGAGGCGGACCGAACTTGCCCGGACGCCCAGTCGATTTGTCCTGCGCTGCCAACACCGATTCCTTTATATCGGCAGCCAGGTTTGACAGCCTCAACCTCGGTGAGCAAGCGCTGAATCGTCTGCGTAACACGGGTCATCGTATTCAAACGCCCTGCCAACGTTGGCAAACTAACTGTAAACAACACCTCGCCACTAGAGCTGACCACGCCCGCATTCATTTTCGTGCCGCCGATGTCAACGCCGATGGCATAGTCCGAATGGGGATCAAATAGGACTGATTCCATAACTTCTCCCCCTGCCCTATCGCCGGCTCATCGCCTTGATATAACGAGCCGTAATCAGTTGTGGCCGGGTAATCGCGCTGCCGACAACGACGTTGGCCGCTCCGCATTCCAGCGCTTTCACCGCCTCTTCCGGCGTCCAAATCCGCCCTTCAGCGACAACAGGAATCTTGACCGCCTCGCTTAGCTGCCGCAGCAGCTCAAAATCCGGTTCATCCGACTGCCGGCTGTAAGAGGTATACCCCGAAAGCGTGGTGCCGATCAAATCCACACCAAGACGCTCTGCAGCAATTCCCTCTTCCAGCGTGGAAATATCCGCCATGACCGCAGCACCCATCTTGTGGGCTAGAGCAATCAATGGTTTCACGGCTTCCAGACGGCCCTCGCGATCCGTCACATCAAGCGCCACGACGTCCGCACCGGCCAAGACAATTGCTTGCACTTCATTTATTGTAGGCGTAATAAAAATATCCGAGCCGGCGATATCGCGTTTGATAAGGCCAATAACCGGCACAGACACTTCCTGCTTAATGGCCAAAATGTCAAACACGCCATTCGTCCGGATGCCGACAGCGCCTGCTTCCACAGCTGCTCTGGCCATCTTGGCCATCGTATCTCCACCCCGCAGCGGTTCATGAGGCAGCGCCTGGCAAGATACGATCAAGCCTTTTGCAGGGAACAGCTCACCTGATCTCTGTGTCACAGCCCTTCTCCTTTCACTTGCGCAGCAAAACCTAGAATTCGCTCGTTCAAGGCATGAATACGGGGCAAATCCGTTTCCGCAACCGGCAGCAGCGGCATTCTCGGCTCACCTGTGTCATAGCCACGCAGCTTCAAAATCGCTTTGCAGGCGCCATACAAGGATGGGAATGACAATAACTCCACGATCAGTGCATTCACAATAAACTGCCATTTCAATGCCTCCGCCATCTTTCCTTGCGCATAACAATTCTCAATGTGGAGGAAAAGCTCCGGCATTACGCCGTATGTTCCGCCAATCCCACCGTCTGCGCCAATGCTTCTGCCGGCCAAATATTGTTCATCCGGTCCGTTAAGAACAAGGAAATCTTCGCCCCCGGCCGCTTTGAACTGCTGCAGCTCGAATGTACTCTCTGCGGAGATTTTGACGCCGATGACTTTTTCTTGGGCTGCCATTTTGGACAGCAGGCCTACGGATAGCTGAAAGCCCGTCGTTTGCGGGATATGATAGATGATAAAAGGCAGATCCGTGCTGTCGATGATCGCCTGCCAATGCGCCTCTACGCTTGGTGCCGACAATCGGTAATAAATGGCCGGAACAGCGGAAACCGCGTGCGCTCCAATTGTCTCCGCATGAATGGCAAGCTCCACGCTATCACGCGTAGCAGGTGCACCGACATGCGCGATGACTGTCAGTTCATCCCCGACTTCGCTGATAACAGCTTCCAGCATCAGCTTGCGTTCAATCACAGATTGCAGCATACCTTCGCCGGAACTGCCGCCTACATACAAGCCTTTGACGCCTGAATCGGCGTAATACCTCGCTAAACGGCGAGCTGCTGCCAAATCAATTTCACCCGAAACATCGTAACAAGAATACATCGCAATTATAATCCCTCTAAAACTATCTAAATTGTAGGATTTCATGCTGCATTTACCTCCGGTTTTGTCTTTATTTATCCTTTTACGGCACCCATTGTAATGCCCTGTGTGAATGCTTTTTGGAACACCAGGAAAATGGCAATCATAGGAACGGAGGCAAGTGCAGCCCCGGCCATAAGTACACCGTAATTCGTCATAAACTCGCTCTGCGTCGTCATCATAGAGACACCTAACGGCAATGTCATCATCGTCGTCGAGCGGATCATAATGAGCTGGCTGAAATAATCGTTCCATGATGCTATGAATGTGAAGATGGCAAGCGCACCGAGTGCGGGTTTGAGCAAGGGTAAAATAATCGTGGAGAACAAGCGGATTTCCGAACAACCGTCCATCTTGGCCGCTTCCATCAATTCTCCTGGAATGGTCTGAGCGAACTGCTTCATTAGGAACACACCGAATGGCCAGCCGATCGCCGGCAAAATAAGCCCATAATAAGTATTAACCCAACCAAAATCCGCCAACATCGTAAAAAGCGGAACGAGAATAACTTGCTTCGGCAGCGCCATCGCCGCGATGAACAGCGTAAAAATGATTCTCCGTCCAGGGAAAAGCTTCTTCGCAAGCACGTAGCCGGCCGTCGAAGAAACGAGGCAAACCGCAATCATTTCCACGATAGTGATGATGAAGCTGTTCAGCGTCCAACGCCAAATCGGGTTCTTAAACAATTCAAGCCAATTGCTGAGCGTCGGTTGAAGCGGAAACCATTCAGGAGGTATCGCTGTGGCGACCGTCTGAATTTTGAATGCGCCGGTCATGATCCAATAGAAGGGAAAAATGAACACAATCGTAGAAAGAATTAAAAGCACGGTGGAGACCACTTTCGTCGGCGTCCATGTACGTTTTTTTCCGGTGTATCGTTGTTTTCTGACACTGCCGGTGTGTGCGTGCACATGTGTATTTGCTGTCATGATGACCTCCTAGTACTCAACATCGCTGCCAAAATATTTGAATTGAATCACGGATATGATGCCAATTACGATCGCCAATATAATGCCCATGGCGGAAGCAAGGCCGAAATGCCCGAGCATAAAAGCTTGCTCGTACACGCCATACATAACCGTCGATGTGCTGTAAACGGGACCTCCCGAGGTTAGCAATTGAATTAAAGCGAAACACTGGAATGTGTTAATCGTCGTAATGACAATCACATATAGATTCGTCGGCATGAGCATCGGCCATACGATTTTGGAGAAAATTTGCCACGGAGTTGCACGATCAATCTCCGCTGCTTCAATATAGGAGGTAGGAATGTTACCCAACGAAGCGACATACAAAATGATGGGCTGTCCGACAGACGTTGTAATCAAAACAGCAATGATCGCGAGCAGCGCAGTTCTTGTATCGCCTAACCACGATATCGGATCGAAACCGAATAAACCGATGATATAATTCAAAATTCCGTAGTTGGGATGATAAATCCAGCCCCATACGACTGTAATACTGACAACCGAGGATACGGCAGGCAAGTAAAATACACCACGGAAAAACGACCTGGAAAACTCTTTCATTTTATAAATATTGACGGCTACAAAAATGGAAAATACGATGACGATCGGCACCGCAATAACAACCAACAAAATCGTATTTCGCATGGACTTAAGAAATGTTTCGTTATGCATCAAGGAAACGTAGTTATCTAAGCCAATAAAATCAAAAGTTCTCAAAGAATAATCGAAAAAGCTGATGTAAATACCTTTTAGCATCGGATATGCGACAAAAATCAGAAAAAATCCAAACGCTGGAAGTAAAAAGAGATAGCTCATCAGCCAGTCGCGCAGGACCATATTTCTCGATTTGCTAACCGTTGCTTCCATTCCTTTTTCCCCATTTCTCGTGTTTAGTGGAGGAGCAGCGCCGCTTGCTGCGCTGCCCCTCCTGCTTATTGCTGCTTATTTTTGAACTTGCGCTTTCGCTTTGGCAATGGCCTCATTGGCTTTGGCCGCAAAGGCGTCCAGCGCCTCTTTCCCCGTTGCCGTTCCTGTCAATGCGCGCTGCAGCTCAGGGAACCAGAACGTGCGGATTTCCGCATAACCGTCTGCAATAGTCGGAGGATCTGTGATAAATTGACGCGCCAAGTCCGCGTATTTATACTCAGGGTCGTCATACAAGCCGGTTACCGACGTACGTGCGGACAGACCACCGGTCTGAATGACGTTCTTTTTGCCCCAAACGGGATCATTGACAACGAAATCGATAAATTTCTTGGAAGCTGCAATTTTGTCAGCATTACCGTTGTTGAAAATCGCGAGCCCCCCAAGGAACGGCTCAAGCTTAGGTTTCGAACCATCCAACGTCGGGAATGGAAGCAAAATATCCTCGAACGGCACTTTTTTATTCGCTACATTTTGCGCTTTCAATACCGGCGAATAGTTCAGGGTAAAGGCCAGCTTTCCTTGTAAAAACAAGTCATTGACGTCAGACGCCGCCAGCGAGGCTGCTCCCGCTACGCTGATCTTGTCTTTGGTGGCTTTGACCACCCAATCCAGCGCCTTGCCGGCATTTTCGGTATTGATGGCAACTTTCGAGTTATCCTCAGACAGGAATCTTGAAACCCCCATGTTAGCCAAATAGGCGCGAGTGCCCTGATCACCTGCTGTGCTTTTTGCGAAGAAGCCCGTTGGAATCATATCTGGCGCTTTCTCTTTCACAGCCTGCAGTGCCTTTTCGTATTCCGCTACCGTCCACGTTCTGTCCGGTCTGTTTAGTGGAAGCAGATCGAGCGCGCCGATTTTCTCAAATACGGTTTTGTTCACAGCCATCATGAACGGCCCCGTATTCAGCGGATACATGACGATCTGATCGCCGACGGTCGATTGCTTCCAGAAAGCCGGTGCAATGTCATTTTTAACTTCCGGGGTCACCATGTCGTTTAATGGCGCGAGCAATTTCTTTTTGCCCCAATCGATAATGCGTCCTGGAGCATCATAGATAACGTCAGGCGCCGTGTTGGACGCAATCGCAACATTCAGCTTTTGCGGTCCTCCATCGAACGTAATCATTTCCAGATTAACTTTTATTTCCGGATACTTTTGATTAAATGCAGCAATGATTTGTTTCTCGTATTTGCCGACTTCACCATCCAACGTTTGGAAGTTGGGAAAGTTCCACCATGTAATTTCGACAGGCTTAGCTGCCGCTTGAGTCGCTGCAGGCTTTGACGCGTCCGGCGTTGAGGCCGGTTTACTTACCTCGGAATTACTGGTGCATGCAACCAATTGGGATCCTACTAGCGCTACGCCTAAAACGGTCATCAGCCCTTTTTTCATTGCTCTCATCTAAGTACCCCCATTATCGTTATAGGAACGAATGATTTCGCTTTCATTCCTTGCTTTAAGCATAAAACATATCCATCCATGGCAAAATCCCACTGGTTTTACATCTATGGTCGTATTCTGACCTATTTGCTTTTCGATCTTTTTCAAACACGTTTTGTAGCGATTTTAGTATATAATTTAGAAAAAGAACAGAGCAGGCCATAATCTTTCGGGGGATCTTATGTATAAACTACTCATTGTCGAGGATGAGCCACTCATTCGCACAGGCATCAAGCATTATTTTAACTGGCAGGATCTTGAGGTCTCCCATATTGTAGAAGCGGACAACGGCAAAACTGGCCTAACAATGGCCTTGCAAGAGAAACCTCATCTCATCATTACGGATATCCGCATGCCGGAGATGGATGGGCTTGAGATGATTGAGCAATTGCGCCCCCAGCTCCCGGATACGGTGTTTGTCATTTTGACAGGATTCAATGAATTTGCCTATGCGCAGCAAGCCATACGGTTGGGCGGCGTTCATGCCTTTTTGCTTAAACCGCTCGAATATGAAAAAAGTCTGGCCACAATCCAAAGCTGTCTACAAGAAATTGTAGCTAGGCAGAAGAAGCGGGAAACCCACTCCGAGCTCATCCATGAAAGCAAGCTGTCCAAGGGCAGCGAATGGGTTCAGCTTTTGCTGGAGGAACCTGATCTCGCTGTGGCCCAAGAGGGAAAGCTGCAGCAGCTCTTTGAATTTCAAAGCGACCACTATGGGTATGCCCCTTTTGTTATCTCGTGGTTACCTATGAAAACAGCTGCTCCTCTTGCCAAAAATAGCATCAAGCAGATGGCGGCCACTTGGATCGATGATACGATTTCGTCGCTGTATTCGACTGAAACGGCACGTCAAATTATTACCTATATGTATAGATCGAAGATATACGGGATTGCAATTTTAAATAACCCCTATGCGGAGGTCGATCAAAGACTTGCTATTCAACAACAGGAGCGTTTGTTGAAGCAGGCCGGAGATGAGAGTCAAACTTCTATATTTATGGCCATCGGGGAACCAACAGACAAGCTGCCTGAATTAGGCCATTTGCTGCACCAGACGGATAAAGCATTATGGCAGCGTTATTATGAAACGGGCCGGCACGTGTTTCTTGCAGCCGTTGGCGAGACGGCACATGCAAGCAAATCATCCGCCATTCATTTGGATGATCAAGATAAAAAACAGCTCTATGCCTGCTTGGAAAGCGCTAATGCAGAGGAAATCAAAAAACTCTTGCACCGATTTGAGAAGGACAATCTAGCACATATGCCGCAGATGGCGCCTGCACGTTGGCTGGCCTTTTTGCAGGAACTCATCGGCGTTTGCATACCGTTTGCCAACAAAAACAGCATCCCGTTTGAAAGCGTCTACAGTGACAAGCTGTTAAGCCTTGCCTTTGTGGATGATTTCTCAACATTCGAGGCTCTTTTTGAATGGCTCGGCGATTGGATGGCGCAGCTCGGAACCTTATCACGGGATGGCTCGCTATCGGACCAGCAGCAGGACGTGCTTATTTTTGAGCACATCGCCTCTTTCATTAGACAGAACATTGCGGAAGATGTGACGCTGCAAATGGTCGCCGACCGCTTTTTCTACAACCCTTCCTACTTAAGCCGCCTGTTTAAAAGAAAATTAGATAAAAATTACATGCGGTTTGTCACGGAAATCCGAATAACCTATGCTCAGGAGCTGTTAAAGAGGCCTGACTTATTAGTAACGGACATCTGTACGATGTGCGGGTACAAAAGCTACAAACATTTCGTCAAAACCTTTGGGATCATCGCCCAAATGACACCCACCGAATACCGAAAAAAATGGGGTTGGTCCTAAATGTTGAAATGGCGGATGAAGCACGTCAACCAGCAAATTTTTGTGCTGATGATCCTGATTATTACAATTCCTTTGTTAATCATTTCCGTTATCATCTACTTATTTTCCATACAAGCCGTCAAAAACGAATATCAAAGCAGCTCCAACTTAATTCTTACGAATTTGTCCTTCAACATTGATCAGTACTTGCAAAGTATCGAAAAAGGCACGCTGAACGCACAAATGGACGGACAGCTGCAAGGAGCGTTGGAGCATTGGACCCTAGCTGGCGAGGACAGCGGCAACGATCAGATGATTGTATACGGCAACATTATCGAGCATTTTATCAGCTCTATCGAGATGACGATCAAAAACGTGGACAGCGTTCAAATTTACGCAGGATCAAGAATGTTTTACTCGATGAATTTCAATCGTTCCGACTACGATGTGAAGGATTTTACGCATGAAGACTGGTATATCCAGACACAGCAGAAAGCAGGCGGAATCGTACTTTTCGGCGCGCATCTTCCTTTTCATCGGGTCAACGCCAAAGAATCGGTTATTTCCATCGCCAGAGTCATTAACAAAGTAGGCAGCAAACAGCCTATCGGTGTCATGCTCATTGACATTCGTCTGGATTCTCTAAGGGAAATTTTGAAGCTATCGGAGGATCGGAAGCGGAATTTCATCATTATTGATGATAAAGGCGGCGTGATTTACAATTCCAACCGCAATCAGTCGATAAGCGATTTGTCGGCAACGCTCAAGGAGCAAGCCATTCAATCCGTGCTGGGTAACGAAACGGGGAGTTTTTATGCCAATTTCTCTGGCGTTGACTCGTATATTAACTTTGTAACTTCTTCGTACTCCGGTTGGAAAGTCATTCAATATATCGATGAGAAAGAAATGACCAAGCAAGCCGATATTTTGATTAAAATAGTTCTGACCTTAGCCTTCCTCTCCCTGGGCACAGCGCTTCTCTTCATGTTTATCCTGTCCGCGCGTGTGACCAAACCGATCATTCTGCTTAGCAGGCAAGTTAAATTGGTCGGGTTAGGGAAATTCGACGTTGATTTAAGCAGCGACCGTCAGGATGAATTCGGTGTGCTGTATCAGGGCATCCGTAAAATGGTGGAAGATCTGCAAAACTATATCGAGCGCTCGGCCACGGCGATGGTACAGCAAAAAATTGCTCAATTCGGCGCGTTAAAAAGCCAAATTAATCCCCATTTTCTCGCCAATGTGCTCGAGTCCATCCAAATGAAAGCCGTCATTAACGGACAGCGGGAAATTAGTGAGATGGTCGGCATGATCGGCCGTCTGTTCCGCATTCAGATCCAGACTGGCAAAGAAACCGTATCCTTGCGTGAAGAGCTTGAGCATATACGGTTATATGTGAAAATTCAGCAGCTCCGCTTCGGTGATAAAATCCAGTATTCCGAGAAGCTTGCGGAAGAGAGCGCCGAACTGCAAGTCATTCACTTCTCCCTCCAGCCGCTCGTCGAAAATGCGATCGTGCACGGGCTGGAGCGGTTAAGCGGGCCAGGTTTGCTTGAAGTGTCCACGGTCAAATCCGGCAATGATATGCTCATCATGATCAAAGACAATGGTGTTGGCATGGACGAAGAAAAGCTGCAACAGCTGCAATTAAGACTCGCGCAGCCTTCCAGTCCGTTAGACGAGGCTCATATCGGAATTAAAAATGTTCATGATCGTATCTGTTTCTACTTCGGCGAACAATACGGCCTGACCTTGTACAGCCAAACAGGGCAAGGTACGACGGTGATCATTCGCCTTCCGATGAAACAAAAGGGACTGTTTCGAAAGATCACATGATCTTTTGAGACAGTCCCTTTCGTGCATGCGTGCGTGTTACCGATCCAGCAAATCGTCAAAAATGCCCCGGAACTGATCCGCCATGGATTCAGCACCTTCCTCAAGCTCATCTACGCTGAAGAAGAAACGGTGATGGGACTCATCCGTATCCAGCATATCCGATAAAAGGCCGCCAAAACCACGCGTTCTGCGGTCAAATTCCAGGAGGACTTCGACCCCGTTCTCATCCGGGTAGAAAACAAGCTCCAGCTCATCCACTGAGCTGCGGTATTCCCCATTTTGATATGGTACAAATTCGAAATTTTGGATAAATGGCAGATGATAATTGCGCTGCGGATAATATTCGTTCTCTGCTTTATGCAAATGAAAACCGAGTTCCTCCAACGCTTCAAAAATAACCGACGTGTACGGGTGAGCCAACACTTCGATAAGATCACGATCGGAAGGATCAACCGCGTTGTCCACATCCATACCTGTACGGATCCATATCGGGCTCACGCCAATTGAAATAGGCGTCTCATGCGGCAGCACGAAATGAAAAGGAATTTCCACCGATTCTCCGGGTTCAAAAACAAAGCTTTCACCTAACAGAATATTGGCGATCACAACCGTTTCTCTGTTCATCCGATTCGCATCGTTATTCGCCGGCTTGAGGTATTCCGTCATGATCTGAAAATAAATTCTATCCACTTTCTGCTCAACACTGCCGCCTTTGGCAACGATGACTCCTTCTACAAGCTCCCCGGGAACGAAAGTCTCCGTATGGAATTGCGTATCGATTTCAATGTTGCCAATTCCTACTTTAGCCATCATTTTCTTAAAAAAAGACATAATTATTCCTCCGCTTCATCCTCATCAAAAAGCGCCCGAAAATACCGCTCCCGATGATTCAAGAAATCTCTCGTTAAATTGAAATGATCCGTATCTTCATACGAGATTGGCTCGATGGCGGTTTCAGTAAACTGCAAAATTTGCGCGCCTGGATACGCCATGATGATCGGGGAATGCGTAGCTATAATAAATTGCGCCTGACCTGATTTCTCCAATTCCCGAATCATACTGAGAAAAGCCAGTTGATTCTGCGGCGAAAGCGCCGACTCGGGCTCATCCAGCAGATATAAACCTTTTCGCCCGAACCGGTTCCGGAAAAAGGTCAAAAAAGCTTGGCCATGCGACTGCTCATTCAGGGATTTGCCGCCATATGGGGCGTAAGCTTGAAATCCAATATACGGATCTTTCGCCAGCTCATCGATATATCCGGCAAACGTATCAAAGGTTTCCGCACGGAAAAAGAGTCCATGGCTGACTTTGGGCAGCCACGATAATCTCATGATATTCGCCAGCGATTCATCATCTTTTTCTTTCTTGATCGTTAAATCCCGGCCTCCGACCACACTAAAGCCGCAGGAGACTCCGATCGCCTCCAGCAGCGTTGACTTCCCCGAACCATTATTTCCGATAAAAAAGGTGACATTCGAGCGGAATCTGAGTTCATCGATTTGGCGAATGGGCCTAATGTTAAACGGAAATGCCGCTTGATCCGCTTCGGACAACTCGGACCAATTCAAGGTAATTCGCTGTAAAAATGGCATTCGTGCCTCCTGCTGCACATGACTTATTGATTTGCTGAATAGTTCTTGAGTAAATCTTCAACAAGAATGCCATTGATTTTCATGCCCCTGAGTTCACAATCTGTAAGCTCGGCATCCGTCAAATCACAGTTGGCTATCTTGGTATTGGCTAGTTTGCATTTTGTAAATGAGGTGTCAACCAGATGAACATGTTCGATCTGAGCGTTGTTGAAATTGGCATTCTGAATGCTCGTATTCGAAAGGTTGATGTTCGAAAACTTTGTTTTCTGCATATTGATGTCATCTAATACCATGCCGCTCATATTCGCATTATGAATCTTTGTGTTGGCAAGATTCACATCGTCAAAAACAAGCTCCTCCGCTTTCACTTTTTCAAATTTTGAACCCGTGATATCCGCCATCTGCAGATTCAATTTCTCCGTTTTCAAATTCAAGCTCATCAACCTCACCTTTTCAGCAGATTCATATACATGGACATCTAATAGAGTGCTCACATTTAACTTTACACGAAAATGGTTCTCAGGCAAACTCTTACGGCCGAATGGCCGTTCCATCCGGGATTCGAGCCAGTGTCCAAGCCGGCAGCTTGTCATGACAAGGATACCGTGCAGCTTTGCTCTCGTCTAGGTCAATGCCAAGTCCTGGCTTATCGTTTATGTAGACATAGCCGTTCCGAACTTCCGGAGATCCGGGAAATACTTCTCTCGCCTGCTCGGAATATTCGGTCCATTCCTGTATGCCGAAATTCGGACTGGCCAAATCCAGATGAATATTAGCTGCTGCACCTACGGGAGAAAGATCCCCCGGTCCGTGCCACGCCGTCCGCACGCCAAAAGCTTCGCAAAGCGTGGCCAGCTTTCTAGCCGGCGTCAAGCCGCCGATGGCACTGATGTGGCAGCGGATAAAATCAATGAGCCGCCGTGAAATAAGCGGCATCCATTCCGCCGGATGGACGAACAGCTCCCCCATCGCAAGCGGTGTGGCACACTGGCTGCGCAGATTTTCAAACCAATCGAGCTGCTCAGGAGGCAGCGCATCTTCGAGGAAGAAAAGCCTGTACGGCTCGAGCTGCTTCGCCAACCGGACAGCCTCAATTGGCACAAGCCGCTCATGGATGTCATGAAGCAGCTCGATCTCGCCGCCCAGCTGCAGGCGCATATGCTCGAAGAGCTGAACCACGCTGCGCGAATAAGCCTGCGGGTCAAAATAAACGCCGGGCTGTGCGTTCTCCGGCGAATGCAGTTGATGGCCGCGACCGCCGTAACCGCCCATCTGGCAGCGCAAGTAGCGGTAGCCCTGCTCGATGAAAGCGCGAACATGATGTTCGACTTCCTGCGGATCGCGTCCATCTGCATGGCGGTAGACCGCCGCCGCTTCGCGGCATTTGCCGCCAAGCAGATCATACACGGGCATATTCGCCAGCTTGCCCTTAATGTCCCACAGCGCCATATCGACGCCGGCGATGGCATTATTCAGTACAGGTCCGTTGCGCCAATAGGAACTGACCATGGAGGTTTGCCATATGTCTTCGATACGGCGCGGATCTTTACCCACAAGAAACGGCTTCAAGTATTGCTCCACAGCATTAGCAACAGTCAGATGCCGCTGCGTGAACGTAGCACAGCCGATGCCATACAAGCCTGGTTCGGTCGTTTCTACTTTTACAACAACAAGATTAATACCATCCGGAGCGGTCAAGATTACGCGTACATCGCGAATTTGTAAATGCGACACTCTCATTCATCTCCCTTAAGTTATTAAGCTAGTGAGGGGTGCCAGGCAGAATAAGTCCGCCGTCCACACGCAGCGTCGTGCCTGTCATGTATGATGCTTCCGGAGACACCACCCAAGCGACGGCTCGGCCGATATCTTTGGGTGTTCCGGAGCGATGAAGCGGTACACCCGGATTGGCGACATGAAGCGGTTCCAAGCTGCCGTCTCTAGTGTCTATCGCTCCCGGCCCGATGCAATTGACGCGGATGCCGTGAGGCGCAAGATCAATAGCAGCAGATGCCGTCGCCCTCGCCAACGCAGCTTTCACACCGCCGTAAACAGCATCTTGCGCATAAGCACGTTCTGCACGAGTTGAGGTAATGTTCACGATATTTCCTTGAATGCCCTGTTTTATCATGTGTTGGCTAATGGCCTGCATAAGAAGAACCGGCGCTCGAAAATTCAGATGAAGAAGCCGGTTCGTGTGCAGAATATCAATATGTTCGATGGATTTAAAAAGCGTGATCCCTGCATTGTTCACCAGAACATCGATGCGACCCAGAACATGAATCGCTTGCTCTGCAAGCTTAATCGGCTCGTTCTCCTCCTCCAGGTTTCCTTCAAACACCTCACAGGTTCGGCCAAATGTATGCCAGATCAGCTCCGAGGTCTCTTTCGCATTCACTTCGTCCTGCCAATGACTGATTACCAGATCGTACCCACGCTCTGCGAGCACGAAAGCAATGCCTCTGCCAATTCCACGGCTGCCGCCTGTGACAAGCGCTGTTTTGCGTATGATGTCTGCACCCGATTGCGATATCATTCGTCATCGCCTCCATCTTCTTAAACACTTTCCCGAAGTAGCTCGTGCTGTCAAATCCTGTTTATCTTGAAATTTCAGAAATGAGCCTTTCGCTACCTCCCAGCATTTCAGCAGCTTTCTTTATTTTAACTTCTTTCATATAGTCCGTCACGGGCTTGGAGTTATGTTTTTATTCCATCTGCCTATCCAATCCTCCGACATAACAAAAAGGTGAACTCCCTCATCATCACGATGCAGAGTTCACCTGATTCTAGTTTACACCCATTTGACTCCGCCGCTTCCACAGCTTCATCAATTCTGGCAAAGCAATACCAACCATTGTAATAATAACACCGATCCATTGTATGCTATGGACGGTTTCATGAAGCACGACAAAGGACATGATGACGGCGGTCGGCAATTCAGCCGCGCTCATAATGGTGGCGATACCCCCACCGATCCGAGGAACGCCAATCGCGAAAAACAACGGCGGTATGACGACGCCGAAGAATGCAAGCAGCAGCGCCCAAGGCAGAAGTTCTTCATGTAAAGAGCCGTTAAACAGAAAATGCGGCGGATACACCAGCATAACCAGGATTAACGATCCTGACTGCATGATCGCGCTGCGAGTAATTGGCGCAACCTCGTTGGAAACTTTGCCGCTAAACATAATGAATAAGGCATAAGTTAGCGCAGAGAGAAGCCCCAGACTGATGCCAATCCATGACGGCGCTTCTTGCCCGCCACCCAAATATCCGCTTGCCATAATAATTCCGACAAACAGGATGATGAGCGCAAATATTTTATCTTTCCCAGGCCGTTTCCGTTCTGTTATCGCCTCAAGTAAAATACCAATCCAGGTAAATTGAAACAAAAGAATAATGGCAAAGGAAGCCGAGATATACTGCAAAGCTGCGTAATAAAAAATGCCCGTTAAGCCTGAGGTTGTTCCGACGGCCATGAGCGACAAGGCTTGGCGCGGCGCCACTTTATACTTCTTGGTCTCAGCGCTGCCGCCTCGATTGGATTTGGCAGTAACAAGAACCAGGGTCCAAATCATCAGCACGCCGAACAAATTTTGGCTGCCAACGACTTCCCCCACATGGAAGCCCGACTCATACGCTTTTTTGACAAATGTGGATAACAATCCGAAGCTGCACGCGCCAGCCAGCACGAACAAATAATATTTCATCATAGCGATTTCGTCAGAATATCTCTGACCGTATCACGCGTCATGATTTTGTAACTTCCCACTTGCTCCTTCATGAAGGACTTATGAATTAATTCCTCAAGTCTGGCATCACTAATGCCGTAGTCCGCTAAACAATTCGGAGCGCCCAGGGAATTCCAGAATTGACGCAGTGCTTCAATGCCTTCATATGCAATTTCGTGATCGGTTTTGCCTGTAGGATCAACACCGAACACAGCCAGCGCCAGCTTGGTCATCCGTGAAGGATCATCTTCGGCGCAATGTCTCATCCAGTTCGGATAAATGATGGCGAGACCTCCGCCGTGCGGAATATCATACACCGCGGACAAGCCGTGCTCGATCTGGTGAGATGCCCAGTCTCCGCCATCGGTCCCGCTTGATAATAACCCGTTAAAGGCAGTAGTTCCCGCATACATGATCGTTGCGCGATGCTCATAACTGTGCAGGTTCTCAAGCAATTTAGGCGCAGCTTCGATGATCGTCAAGAGAACCGATTCCATGAAACGATCCATCATTGGCGTATTTTCGGTAAGATGGAAATATTGTTCAAGCACATGAGACATCATATCCACAATGCCGTATACCGTTTGGTCCAAAGGCACCGAATACGTAAACTCCGGGTCCAGAATGGAGAAAGCCGGATAAGCCAATGGGCTGCTCCAACCGCGCTTCTCGTTTTTGTCCCAGTGAGTAATGACTGAAATGTTGTTCATCTCGGAACCCGTAGCCGCCAGCGTTAGCACCGTTCCGAACGGCAGTGCTTTAGCAGGGACAGCCTTGCGTGTAATAATATCCCAAACATCTCCCTCATAATAAACGCCGACTGAAATCGCTTTGGCACAGTCAATTACACTACCGCCGCCTACAGCTAGAATCAGCTCAATACCGTGCTCCCGACACAGCTCGATTCCTTTCTTCACTGTCGTAAGCCGCGGGTTCGGCTCAACGCCTGACATTTCATACACGTCCGCTTGCATATGGTCAAGCTGCTGTTTAACAGCCTCGTAAACGCCATTTTTCTTAATGCTTCCGCCGCCAAATACAAGCAGCACCTTCTTGCCAGGCGTACCAAGTTCCTGCGCCAGCTGCTCAATTTGCCCTTTGCCGAACCATAATTTCGTTGGATTGAATTGTAAAAAAGATTGCATGATTGTAGCTCCCTTGGATGACTGATATCTGATATCTAACTAAAGCAGTATACCACAAGTCCGTTTTAATTTCGAAAAAGGTTTGGCGCCCTGTTCCTTTCTCATGTACCTACATAAGATAAACCGAGGTGAATATCCATGCCTAATTACCGCATTATTATAGACCTGTCCGATTTCCAATTATATTTGCTTGATGTTAATCGCGTTGTGCGCGGTTTCCCCGTAGGGATTGGCAAAATGGTCACCAGAACACCCGTAGGCGAATATACGATTATCAATAAGCAGCCAGATCCCGGCGGTCCCTTTGGCGTTTTCTGGATGGGGCTGAGCAGGCCGCATTACGGTATTCATGGCACCAACGACCCCTCCTCCATTGGCAAACGTACCTCTCACGGATGTATCCGTATGTACAACGAAGACGTGCTTGAGCTGGCCGCACTCGTGCCCATTCATACCCGTGTAACGATACGACCCTAAGAGGCTGTCCCGGCAGTCATCAGAATGACCGAGGGACAGCCTCTTTTTGATTTTTTTCGGGACATCAGCCTCATTAAATTCGGTGTACAGGTAAAGAGAACGAGATACTGCAGCCTTTGCCTAGACGGCTCTCCGCCCAGATCTGTCCGCCATGATATTGGACAATCTCTTTGGCAATCGCAAGGCCAAGCCCGCTTCCGCCAGATGTGCTGCGTGATTTGGAAACCTTATAGAACCGTTCAAAGATGTGCGGCAGATCCTCTTCGCTAATCCCCACGCCTGTGTCGGTTACCCGAATCACAAGCTGGCGCGGATCGCCTTTGATGTCCACATGCACATGAATGAAGCCGCCTTTGGCTGAAAACTTAATGGCATTGTAAATAATATTGGCATACACCTGCTCGATCCGATCCGTATCAACGGTTAAGAGCATCTCTTCATCTTCCGACTTCGCCATATCGAGCGTGTAGGTGATACCTGCATTGGCACAGTCCAGCTCATATTTGGCAAAAAGCTGGCGCACCATCGTCTGACAGGAAGTAGGCGCGAGCTGGAAATGGAACTGCTTGGTTTCCAAGCGGCTCAGCTGGTAAAGATCTGTAATCAATCGTTGGATACCGACAATGCGCATATGAACAACCGAAAGGTACTTTCTTTGTTCTTCGGGCTCCTGAATCACGCCGTCCAGAATCGCCTCGACGTAGCCCTGAATGGAAGTCAGCGGCGTACCCAAATCGTGAGAAATATTCGAGAGCAAATCGCGTCGCGAAGTCTCCATCAGGATCAATTCATTCGTACGCTCTTTTACTTTGGACTCCAAATCGTTATACAGTCTGGCATTTTCAATGGAAATCGCCGCCTGTGCGGACAGCAGCTTGATAATATCGAGGCGATCCGACGTGAACGCGTTGCGAATCAAATTATTTTCCAGATAAAAGACGCCGACGAGATTGCCCTGATGCAGAATCGGTTCGCAGAAAATCGATTTACCATCAGCGGCGCGAATGTAAGGATCATGCGTGAAGATTCCTTTATTCGCGGCATCATCCAGCACGACGCCTTCCTTGGTCCGGGCAACGAAATGAATCACAGCGGCCGGAAGATCTTCCCGTGTTTCCAGAGCGACCGAGCTCACCGTGCAGGAATCTTTGCCTTCCGTCGCAAGCATTTCCGCCTCGACATACAGGCTTTCTTTCTCCTTCAGTACAAGGATGCTTCGCTCTGCGCCTGATGAATAAGTAACGATTTCCATCAACCGTTTAATGAGCTGCTCCAGATTGACTTCACTGGATAAGGACCTTGACGTATTCATAATCGTCATAAAATCCAGCGCCTGCAGCGAATAGTCGCTGATATTCGTCGTACTCCAGTCCTGCTGCTCCTTCAGGGAGGTCAAATAATTCGGATAACGCAGCTTCAATTCATCGGCTTTCGATTTAGCTCCCCAGCTTAAATAGCCATAATAAGCATCAATGAAGTAGGTCTTAGCGATCTTCTCGCGGCCGGCATCTTTGTAGAGCCTTCCCGCCAACTCGCAGGCGATCGCTTCATGTTGGATGAAGCCCTGCTCCCTTGCTTGCCGGATGGACAGCTCATAGTCCTGCTCGGCTTTCTGGAAATTCCCCGTGACACGGCTCCACTCGGCACGCATCAAGGAGCTGAGATGCAAGAAGTTTTCCGGACAGTGAGCCGCCCACTTGTCCATTTTGCGCAGCATTTTACCTATCTGCTTGGCATAAAGCTTCTGCTCAAAGATGGTTGCATCCTTATACACAGCGGCAAGGGATAAAACATAATAGAAATAGTTCTCGGGAATGTGGAACAATCCGAAAGAGACAGACTGCATCGGCTCTGCTTCTTTGCCGGTCTTTAGAGCAGCGTCGTATTGACCGAACAAAAAATACAGCATCATTTTTTTTACCTTATACTCATGTAAAATGACTTGATTCGGGTGGATAATCAGCTTTTGGACAAACCGTTCCTCCTCTGCTTCGTCCGTACCGATGATCAAGGGGTTTCCGGCTTTTCCTTCCAGATTCTGAATCACCATGCGCAGCATTTCTAACATAAGTAAAGTGTCATGATGGTTGGTTTGCTCCAGGATGCGATAGTGCTTATTCAGATCTTCTTGCACTTCCGGAAGCGCCACGCCTTGAAAATCCTTAACCAACACCTGGTAGGTCAGTGCGTAGCCTGCGAAAACCAGATCTCCGTCTTCGATTCCGCTTTTGAACGACTCATTCAAATGCTCCAAGCTAACTTGCAGCGGTTTGACCCACGGTGTAACAAACAACCCGAAGGAAAAGTGGCTTTTACTGCGGTATTGATGGGATTGGAAACGGGCATTCAATCTCTCGCCAAGCTGACCGTACTGGTAGCCTAACTGATAATCACCGAAACCTGAGCCAAGGATTAAGCCATAGGAACCGTATACGTATGCCATAACCGGTGTATTGCCGTATTTTAGCGCGTGTTTGGTCATGATGAACATGAAAAGCACGAATAAGTTCGTATTAACAAAATAAGCCGAAACCGCAATACTCATCATCAAACTCATCAATTTGTAGCGGTATTCATCCTCCATGATGGGCAGATCATACAACTGCAGCGTATTTTTGCGCCCAATCTTTGCTTTGAGGTTAAGATAAGCCAGAAAAATATTCGCGCTCGTCGGTTCGCTCGGAATCCGAATCCCTTGTTCCGCCAAGGCTTTTAAGCCAACCTCGACACTTTTACGCTGCTTTCCAACGTTGGTGTACAAAATAACCTGTAAGTTATACACTTCCAGCTTCAACTCATTCGTTCGGGCATCCAGGAGCAGCTGCTCATAGGAAGTTTCCGCTTCATCCGCTTGTCCGTTCAAATACAGGACTTCGGACTTTTCCAGCCGAATCGAGAAGCTGAGATCCTCAAGCTCCTTATTTTCTACCAGATTCAATAACGTCAAAGCTTTGTTGTAATATTGCAGCGCAGAACGATAGGCATTTGAAGATTTGGCTTTCCTGCCAGCTCGCAAGTTAAACTCAAGCAGATCGACAAGCTCCTGGCGCTCTTTCAACAACTCGGAACCTAAGTTCATATGGTTGATGATATCGAATAAGCGCTGCTCAATTTGTGCTTCTGGCAAAAACTCCAGCAGCTTGCGTGCAATATGCAAATGGGTCTCAGGCAGATCGGCTTGTTCGATCGAACCGTATACAGCTTCCTGAATGGAATCATGCACGAACATAAAGCGAATGTCTTGAGCGGCGGAATCGCCTTGTGAATCCGTATAAAATTTATAATCCGTACCTACAGGGATGATCAAACCTGTCTGAATAGAAACTTCCAATTCCTGTAAAACTTCCTCGAATGACGTCATCGCAATGATGCCAAGCGCCTCCAGATCAAAGGTTGCACCTAAACAGGCTGCCTGACGCAATAAATATTGCGTCCTGGACGGCATGCGCAGCAATTTTTCCGCCAAAAGGAACATAAGATTGTCTGTAATTCGCAACTTTTGAATTTCATTCATATCCCAAATCCACCGATTGGCTTCGTAACTGTAGGTAAGCAGATTTTGCTCGTATAAGGCTGTTAGGAATTGTTTGACGAAGAAGGGATTGCCTCCAGTTTTCTGCAGGATCAGCTGAGCCAACTCGGCTACTTGATGGTTTTCCGTCTTTAATGACTCCGCAACCAGCTGCTTGACATCGCCGATTTCCAGTGCTTTCAGCACAATGCGTTCCGCAACCAGCCGCTCCGGCAGCTTATCGAGCAGTTGAACATGTGTGGAGGATAACCAATTGGTATCGTGTTCACTTCGGTAGGCCCCTATAAATAGGAAATGCCTCATCTGTGAATCGTTTAAAAGCAGATCGATAAACTGCAAGGAGGCTGCATCCGCCCATTGCAAGTCATCAAGGAACAAGACGATAGGCCTGTCTTTCGAGCAAAAGATAAGCAAAAATTGCTGTAATAAGAAATGCAAGCGGTTTTGCGTTTCTTGCGGCGGGAGCTGCTTCGCGTTAGGCTGTTCACCGATCAGCAGATCCAGCTCTGGAATGAGATCGGTTAATACTTTACCGCTCGTTCCCAGCACTTTGAGCAGCTGTCCTCGGTACTCTTCGATTTGTTGATCCTTCTCCGTCAGAAGCTGACGAACCAGCTGCCGAAGCGCTCTCGATAGCGCATGGTAGGAAACATGCTGTTTGCCGGGTTCAAAACGCCCGGCCAAGAACCAGCTATTGTCCTTCATCACCGTCTTCATCGTCTCCGCGATGAGGAACGATTTGCCGTAACCGGACTCCCCCGTCACCCACACGGCTTCTACAGAACCATGAATAGCGCGCGAATAGACATGCAGCAGCTTTTCAATTTCCTGGGAACGCCCGTATAACCCTTGCGGGATTTGAAACATATCGGTCATATCGTAGAGACCAATGGTGAAGTCTTGGATTTCGTCCGGCGCATTGACCATCATCAGACAATGCTCAAGGTCCTGAATGATCCCGTAAGCACTTTGATAGCGGTCTTCGGCGTTCTTAGCCAAGAGTTTCATGACAATCTCGGCAAGCGGCTTCGGAATGTCCATCCTAATGTTGTCAGGAGAAATCGGCGTCACGGCAAAATGGCAATGAATCAGCTCCACCGGATCTTCGGTTTGAAAAGGAAGCCGGCCCGTGAGCATTTCGTAAAAAGTAACCCCTAACGAATAATAGTCCGAGCGATAATCGATAATCCGATTCATGCGGCCTGTTTGTTCCGGGGACATATAACTCAGTGTTCCTTCAAGCTGATGTGGTTCTAACATTTCCTGACGCTCTCTGGTAAAGGAGGAGATGCTGAAATCTGCCAGTTTCATAATCTTTTTATCAGGATTAGTAATAATGTTGCTTGGCTTAATATCTTTGTGTATCACATATCGCTGATGAATATTCCCGACGATTTTGACCAACTGAATCGCAGCCGTTAAGAAAGCCTGAAGCGACTGGCGAAACAAAGGAAAGTAAGCGGATAAGGTGTCGCCGTCAAAGTCCTCCAAAACAAGCGCGATGCTGTTCTGATATTTAGGCAGCCCCAGCGGTTTCACAATGCCGGTTATGTCGAGCATTTTGCCAATTTCGTATTCTCGCTTCAGTCGTGCTACATCCGCAGAAACCGGAAAATCCGACCGAAGGGTTTTGATAATGACTTTTTCCATAGTCGGCTTATGGATGGCTCGGAACAGCACGGTCCGGTCGCCCTGATAAATCTGTCTGATCAATTCATATTCCGGCAAAATTAACATAAAATCCTCCTAGTAAAACTTGCTGCCAGGTACTTTCACAGACAAACGCCCCTTAACAATCAAGGAGCGTGTTGGCCTGGAATGATATGTGATCTGCTATGTATTACCAACCTAAAATCTTGCCGTCCCAAGGAAGTCCCTTCTCAAAACGGTGCTTATCATGGATATGATACGGCTTCAATATGTCGAGGTGCCCCAGCTCAAAGGTGTACATTTCCCATATCTTACATGGCTTTTCCTTCGAACCGTCTCGTTCAAGAATTGCATTCACCGCACGGCGCGCCGCTTCATTGGCGCCTTCCATCGTGGCCAGGTTCGTATTCGTACGAACGTAGTCTGCCGCCAGGAACAAATTCGGAATAGCTGTATAAGCCTCTGGACGGTAATCCCAAGTTCCTACGCGATTAATCAGCAGCGGCTCCATATTCGTGCAGGCGTGATCAGGATTATCAAATTGGATATCGGTATCCAGGAACCAAGAGTGCAGAACTTCATCCGCCAAAATGACGGCGCCGTCCACATTCAAGCTTTTCTTCATCTGTGCCCAGACTTCCTCTTTAATTTCTTCAGCCGTACAATGTGTAGCTGGTTTACCATATAGAATCCCTGGCGTATCCCAATCGGAAATATCAACGGACAGTATACCTTTAACCGTACCATCGCCATACTCGCTCAGATGAACATCAGGCCAGAATTGTTTCTGCGAAACGGATGTGAGCGACCAAGGTGCATCCAAGTAAATAACATGGCCGTGCGTAATTGTAACATCCTCTTTCAAATAATACTGGATCCCGTTCATCCACGCCACAGAATCAACCAACTTTTGAACGCCGGCAAGCTTCGGATCTGCTTCTAGCATAGCGCCAGTGATGAATTTCCCCATCACCTCTACCGGGAATGCAGCGATGTAGTAATCCGCTTCAACGTCAAACGTTTGTCCGTTCTCCGTTACTTTCGCGCTGCGAATGACTCCGTCAACACACTCGATGCTCTCTACTTTTGCAGCCAAGTGATAGTCAACGCCTTTTTCTGTTAAAAAGGATAACCACGGGTTCACCCATTTGTCATTCGTGGGACCGTTCAGAAGTCGGACAAAGCTCGTCCCTGGCGTTGTAATGTCCAGTGTCATCTGAGTAGCTACTGGACCTACGGTTTGCGTGTTGGCAATCTTGGACTGGCAGGCCACAAGGGTTTTGGTAAAACCTGCAAATATTTTCTGGAAAGCAGGGGATTGCTGCTCGGCCTCGATGAATGTCCACCAATCGATCAGGTTATATTCCTCGCGGATACGCTCCTCGCAGGAGGTCATAACTTGCCATAACTTACGTCCATACTGCTCCATGTCGTCCATCGTCAAACCCAGATTATTATCGAAAAGATCGCGGATAACAACCAGGAAGTTATCAAGGCTGAACTCAATCTTCGCGAGCAATGGGAGCAAAGGTGCCGTGAAAGTCGCAATATCGAGTCTCGTCACTTCCATTAAATTATCATACACGGTTCCATTTTCATAGGGAATATGTTGTAAAGTATCAATCACATGTCTGTAAAAACGTGGAAACAATCGGAAGCCATGTTCGCCTGGGAGATCTCTTCTCCCGTCAGTTCCGCTGCCTACATAAGGCATGCTTCTTGCTTTCCCGCCGGGTATAGTCTTAAATTCATAGACCGATACCTCATAACCTCTTGTGATTAATTCATGCGCTGCGCTCATTCCAGCGACGCCGCCACCCAAAATTGCGACTTTTTTCACCATAATTCCCCCTCGATTTGGATCATATTGTAAAATTATCTGTAAACTATCATACCATCTAGGCAATTCGAATCATAGACTTTTAGTTCAATAGAAACAGAAAAAAACTGAAAAACGTTACCGTTTTTCAGAAAAATTGGGTCTTGTTATTATTTTGGCATGTATTGTAGCCTAGATAAGCTATGAAATATAAAAATCTCGTTTAATTTGCTAAAGCCTTGTTCCAAAACCAAGCAAAAAGGTGTACAGTAAAGTCTATGAAGGAATTAGCTTCACCTCTGGATCTTAACTCGACTTTACTCCTATTTTCACCCCGCCTATTCCGAACGATCATCATAATCTTTAACTAAAAAATTCGCTTTTCTATTGTTATTGAAGCAAACAAGATACCAAAATTCCTATATCTCACCGAATCATATATAATATAGGCAATGCTCATATGATGCCATCAAGAGAGGATGGATATTCCATGCATAACAAGATGGGTACACGATACATACCGGGAACCCGGATCATCAGTTTACCTCAGGGCACTCTTCATGATGGAGAAGATGTATTTCTGACTCGTAAAGTTCTTCTTTATAACATAAAGCTTGTTCCCGGACAGATTGGCGCAGATTATATGCGAACTCTTCATCACAAGGCTGCTTTCATCCATGACGGTTTTCAGCATATTCTGGACACTTCCGTAGAAGAAGATTCTGTAACCATTATTTTACAAGCTAAGCCAGGAGCATTATTTTCTCGCGTCATCCATAAACAACCGTGGACATTCCATCAAATCATTACGATGATCGCAGATCTGGGAGTCTCCTTGCTTGATGCTTTGGAGGAACGGATTACCGGATTCTCCGTAGCCGCCGAAAACCTGTGGCTAGATGATCATCTTAAGCTTACTGTTATCAATTATTGGGACGAGGGGGATGCGCAGGCACAAGGCGCGATTGGGCTCTGCCGCTTGATGCTTCAGCTCTTTAGCGGCACGCAGCCGAGTACAACCCCATTTGAAGTGATCCATACGCAGTTAGAGCGTACACCTATCCCTTCGGCTACTCCCGAGCAGAAAGCTGCCCTTATCAAGCTTGTGAAGCTCATCTGTCAAGGCCAAGCTTCCCTATCCTCCTTCGTATTTGGTTTGCGCAGCTTACAGCCTTCCAGCTTCAAGGAAGAAGCTTTCGCTGCACCCATTCATCGCCCATCCCGATCCCAGAAGGCGCAGGTGGTCGCCCACGAGGAAGAGGATGTCGAGGAAGAAGAAGAAACCGAGCAAAGTTACACAAAGAACCGGCTACGTAAAGTTGGTATCGGAGCATCTGCCGTGTTCGTTGTGGCTATTGCTGGTTGGATCCTTTGGCCTTCTTCAGAGAAGAAGCAGCCTGTTGTTAATACGCCTGTGCAGACCGCTACGCCAACTCCACAGGCAAGTACCCCAACCCCCACGCCTGTACCAACGAAAACTGTTGGGGATGCCAATAAGCAGCCAGTGGAGGTAGAGATCCCCAATCTGCTTGGGAAAGCTCTTGCTGATGCTGAACAAGAAGCCCTAGCTTTAAGACTGCGTTATAATTTTGTCATTGAAGCAAGCACTTCTCCCGACGGCACGGTCTTTAAGCAAGACCCTCAGCCTGGGACCAAAGGATTCCAGGGCGATAGTGTAACGTTCTGGGTGAGCAAGCAAAGCCAGTAAAAGGTAGGAAGAAATAAAAACAGCCTCTCATCCAGAGAGGCTGTTTCTCATTCAACTATACCTTGATTTGATCGATAGATTTACGCATTTCATCTGTAAGCCCACTTAACGCATCTGCCGAATCAGCAATTTCTTGCGCTATTTTGAGCTGCTCATGGGTCAGCTTATGGATGTTCGTTGTGCCGTCCGATGATGATTTCGCAATATGCGCAATATCGACAACGGAAGCTGCAACTTCCTCAGAACCCGCAGACATTTCTTCCGTTACCGAAGATATCTCCTGGATCTGGTGGGAAACAAAGCGGAATTGTTCCACAATGTGACGGAAAAAGTCTTCGGCTTTTCTGGAAAGATCAGCGCCCGTTTGAATTTCGCTCCGACCTGCTTCCATCGCCTCTCCCATACGCTCAGTCTCGCGATGAATATTTTGCAATAAGGACGCGATCAGCTTCGCCGACTCCGCAGCATGATCCGCCAGTTTACGCACTTCTCCGGCTACGACCGCGAAGCCCGCTCCATGTTCGCCAGCTCTTGCGGCTTCGATCGACGCGTTCAAGGCCAACAATTTCGTTTGCTCCGAGATATCGGAAATGGCGGATAAGGCAATACCGATCTCTTTCGAGTGGCCGCGAAGGGAGGCCGCACGATCGAGCGCTTCTTGCGTAGCTGTCGTAATCGTCACGAATTGCCCGTTCATGTTCTGAACGATCGATTGCCCCGATTGCGCGCTTTGCAGCGCGTTGTTGGATGCATCGGCAACGGTCAAGGAAGCCTCGGATATGCGGTGAATAGCCGTCGCCATTTCTTCCATGGACCGAGCGCTCTCGTTGGTGCTGAACTGTACGGTATTAGCGCCGTCAGCCACCACTTGGAGGGATGTATTCACATTCGTATTCATCTCCAGCAAACGGTGAGCTTGCACATTGAAATGCTGCGTGGTCACTACAAACTGCTCCGACGTATGCGAGACCTGCGATACAATCGTTCGCAGCATATCATTAATGTCGTTGGACATCTTCATCATTGCGCGGTATACCGCTCCGATTTCATCGATAGAGCGAACCGGATTAGCAGCTAGTTGCTTCCTTGCGCTTAAGAAGTCTCCTTTTGCTATGCTCTCCGCACCTGCCCCAATCCACTGCAAAGGACGAAGGGCACGGGTGACTACGAGCGTAACAAGTCCAAGTCCAAGTATGGTGAGAACAAGCATCAATCCATAAATCGGCAGATTGCTTTTGATAACACTGGAGGAAATTTGCTCCGTTACGCCCGCCTCCGTATCAATGCCAAGAACAGCAATCACTTTGCCCTCGGCATTTTTCACAGGCGTATAGGTTGAAATGTATTTCCCGTATTTCGGATTATCGATAATCGCCGAGCTTGCCGAAAAGCCTTTCAACAGTGTTTCAACTTCCGTTGCCGCGATGTCCGTCTCCTCATTGATGGGAGATGCGACGTCCGACCCCTTAGGCTGTCCATCGATCATAATGAGAGGTTTGTGCTGGTCATCGAAACGAACCAAATAGACATATAGCGCTCCGATTTGCGTACGGTATGTATCCAGCTGCTGTCTTATCTGCCAATAGAGATCATCTTCCTTGGGGTCTTTCAAAAATTGTTCGATTTGGCCAATATCCATTCCTTTGGTATAGCTATCTGAAAGCCGAATACCGTAACTGGATATCGCTTCCTTCCCCGCATGTTTGGCATTGCGGAATTCCATGGTGATATAGCCGGCGGACAGTGCCAAAACAACTATCATAACAGCGGCTACAATACGAACTGCCAGGTGTTTTCTGAACCATCGAACACTATGTAACATATGATATTCCCCTTATCCTCAACATCTATTTCGATTGTTTTCGACAATGATTTTCGACAATGACATGGAAAATCCTTCTTCTATGAACACGATTTTAGTTCAAAGGTCCTTATAAAATAAAAATGATCAGACAGAATTGCTCTGTCCAACCATTTTGAAATTTATATTAAGATTGTAAATCCGTATATTCACTGTTATCAGACAAGCGTCCTAGGAAGGTAACGACAATCATTTTATACCGCGAATGGCCCGCTCGAAACTCATTTTCTTCCATCAGCTCAAATTCAGCCACCATCTCTACATCATCATCAATGATAAACATCGTCGGTTCGTTGCGGTTACTAGGCTTAATTCGCTCATCTTCAAGCTTCTTCCGTACAAATAAGTTAACCTCTTCGAGATTCGCTTTTTCATGCGTAACACGCTCGCCAAATCGGGAATGAGCATGACCGGTTACGACGAGATCGGCGATTTGTTTACCGCCAAGCTCAGCAGCCAAAGGTTCGTAAGTACTCCACCGATTCATCTTCTTATCGCTCATTCCCAGTATTCCACCGGTGATTCGCTTCGATCATATCCATCATCTTTTTCATGGAAATTTGGATTTGTTCTTTTGAGGGCAGGGAAAGCGTGCTGTAAGTTTGTTTAACAACATCCGTTAACACCGTATCAAACATAAATTCAAACTGTTCGTTATTCATTATGAAATCCCTCCTTATTTACATGATTTTGGAAAATCATCTACTTACATCATATATCGAAGCGCTCTAAATATCAGCGCAATAATTATTTTCGTAAATACACCTCCGTTTCTCAAATAAACGCACATTTTTTTGCGCAAAAAAAAAGATAGCAGCTAGATTTTAAAAATCTAATTGCAATCTTTTTGAGAGATTTGGTAAAATTAAGTAACGATGTTCATGAACTAGAACCAAAATTCTTCTTTCGGTTCATTTTTTCTAGAATTGGTAAACGTTTTCATAATTGCCTGTTTTTCGTTACCCGAAACACCAGTCAGACCTTGAAGTGCGGACAATCTTTCGCTCAAACCCAACTTTTTCAAAGAAGCAATGGTTGTTGATAAATCCGGTGACCATGTTGCACTGATCATACACATACCCCCTAATTCACCCAAATTAAGTAACAACTGCTATTATAGCAGTGAATGAGAGGAAGATATAGTGATTGAATCACAAATTATTTAAAATTCTTCTATCTTTTTGTTTAGTAGGCTTGCAGATCTGGTTTTTATTCGTCACCTTTCAGTACACATTCTTCGGAATTCAACTACAACGAAATGAACTTATGGAATGGCATATCAAATCGTTTCAAGATGACAACATCCGACTGGAGCTGGAACTTCAAGTTGGCGACAAAATTATTGCTGTAAACGGAAAAGCCCCTAACGAAAACAACATTGTCCAAAAATGGGCCACGATCGAGCAAGCGGATACGATTACCATCGCCAGGAATGACCGGCAAATAACGATTTCATTAGAACAGATTGTTCAACCTGCTTTCGACTTTATCTCTTTGTTCGGAGAAATTATTTGTCTTTGTGTTTCCTTTATGATCTTGTGGAAAATTCCCCATTCCAAATCAGCTCGTCTGCTATCGCTTGTTTTTCTCATTGTAGGCATCATTTTCATGTGCATCCCCCCTTCCGCTCGCGGAGATAGTTTGGCGAAAGTGCTGATCAGTAATCTTGTGATGATCATGCCATTTGTCTTCGTTCATTTTCTAACTTTATTTTTCAAAGAAAAAAGCGGTGTCTCACTGCCAACCGCGTATTTGAAATATGTCTATAGCTTCATGTTTCTCACTTTTATTGGAAGATGCATCTATTTCACGCCGCTGGACACATATAAGTTTTATATATTAGACTATCGCTGTGTCCTACTTTTATTTTTGTGCGGATTCTTACTGAATATCGGATTATTATTTTATGTGTTTTTCAAATATCGACGGGAGAATTCTTCCATACAGGCCATTATCAAGCTTGTCTGGTTCGCCCTCTTTATTTCGACTGCGCCGTTAGCTTTTCTATCTTTCCTGCCCATTTTGTTCACAGGAGCGCCGCTCGTTAAATCGCTTTATACAGGATACTTTGTCGTGTTCTTTCCATTATCGTTTACTTATATCATCGTCACCAAGCAATTGTTTGATATTCATATCTTGCTTCGCCGCATTCTATACACGTCGCTTATTTCGATGGTGCCAACCACATTAATCGTGCTCATGATCGCTTTGATCTTTAGCAATGAAGTCACTGTGAAAAACATGTCGTTAAGCTTCTTATTTATTTTAACAACCATTTCCTTTTTGCTTTATGTACTTGAATATTTTGTCACAAAGCTGGATGCCATCATGTTTCCCAAAAAGTTTTACTTGCAGCTTGCCCTTAAGAAAATTGCAAGAAACTTGCGGACCATTACGAGTTTTCGCGAATTAAAAGATATTATTCTGGTAGATATCGTAAGTACTCTCAACGTCTACGGTGGGGCCATCGTTTTTCAATACCCGCATTCCATGGAAACCATTGGCGAGGGCGTTTTGGATTTAAACGAAATCGAACAGTACTTGCGTGAAAATCGATTGGATGACTCGAAGTATTCTATTTTTGTTATTAATCAAAACGAAGAGTACTCCTGCTACTTAGTCACAGCAAGAAAAAAAACCAACACACTGCTAAGTCTGGAGGAACGCCAGTGGTTAAGCCTGATCATTTCTTATTTGGCGGTAAGCTTGGAAAACATCTATCTGATCCGTAAATTAACGGTTAAATTGCATGATCTGGCTTCGCAAATTCCGAATGAGGAGGCCGGACAGGACGTTGTTTGGCTTCGCAAATCGCTTTTTGAACTACAGGAACAAGAACGATACAGGCTTGCTACGGATCTGCATGACACGACGATGCAGGACATTTTATTAGTACGTAGAAGATTAATTTCCTTTATCAATAATAACGAAGATCAACAACAAGTGGTTCAAGCGATCAAACACCTGGATCTGGTTAATGAAAGCTTGCGTCAAAGCTGCTTTGAATTAAATCCTCATTTGCTTCAAAATATTGGGTTAATTCAAACCATACAAGCAACATTGGATCTGGATATTGGCTTAAACGAATATGAAACGCAATTCCACGTGGATGGCGCGTTGATCATTGAAAGGCTCGATATTGATATTAAAAAGCATATATTCCGTATCTTTCAAGAACTTATGCACAATGCCAAGAAACACTCAAACGCCTCCAAAGTCATCATTAAATTGGCTGTCGCTGATAATAACTTGTGTTTATTTTATCGGGATGATGGGGTTGGCATTGACCCGCAGGCAGTCGCTAAGGACAAAAGACTACGAACTATTGCCAACACCAGCTTTGGACTAGAACAGATGAAAAGCCGTGTCTTACATTTGAGTGGACATCTTGAGCTTCTCTCCGATCGGGGAAGCGGCGTTGAACTCACCATTCGGATACCCATACCTACTCAGGAAGGAAGTACTGCATGAACAAGCAATCAAAAATTTTAATCGTAGATGATCACCCATTAATGGCTGAGGCAACTTCCAGTACGCTCAAACAAATTGACGGCGTGCAAATTGTCGGGATTGCAGGCAATGCCAAACAATGCTTGGAACTCGTGGACTTGCATGTGCCGGATATTGTATTTCTGGATTTTAATTTGCCGGATCAGTACGGAGATGAAGTTGCCAAAATCATTAAAGGTAAATATCCAACGACACATCTCGTTATCTTCTCCGGTATCGAATTATCACATCTCTATAACCATTTGATAGGGCTGGAGGTTAGCGCGGTCATCTCTAAGGAGTCCAGCGGGACGCTCATCAAGAGCTTGGTCACTCTGTTGATGGAGAACTTTACAGTTGTACCTGTTCCTGTGTTCCACAAGATGAGAGTATCGAGCGGGAATTTGCACCAGACGGATTTATTGGACGATGATGAAGTGAATATGATGACAATGATTGTTCAAGGCTTAACCAATGAACAAATGGCGGATGAAGTACATATGAGCAAACGTACGGTCGATAATTATGTTCGCAAAATCTACGAGAAATTAGGCGTCAAATCCCGTGCGCAAGCGGTGGATAAATTCAATCAGTTCAAGCACATTTTCGATGTTAACCGCAGGTAAGGAAAGGGATGCTTCCGCCGAGCGGCTGACAGCACAGATAAGTCAGACGCAGTAGCAAAAAGAGGTCAAACAGCTAACGCTGATTGACCTCTTTTCTATTTTGTACATCTTACTGGTTCAATTTGACTATAGCACGTATAGCAGCATTAATCTCCCGCTCAACAGCACCAGAAACCACATCTGTATGTGGGTCATATACTTCTCTAAGATCCGCATCTGCGTAACCATCCAATGCGACTATCGCGCCTGCCCGCACTCCGCGGAGTGCTGCAATGACGTATAACGCAGAGATTTCCATCTCAACAGCCAAGGCGCCCGCCTGCTTGTATTTCCGATGGGGGAATTCCTCCACGCCTTGGAAAAAGGCATCCAACGTGACGGTAATTCCCTTTTTCACAAGACCATCTGTCTCGCTTGCAGCTTCAAATAGTGCCCGTACAACATCTGAGTCGGCTACTGCCGGGAAGCCTAGCGGTACTAACTGACGGGTCAAGCCATCTTCCCGAACCGCCGCCGTGCTCACGACCAAGCTCCCCGGAGGGACTTCTGCCGAGTAAGAGCCTGCGGTTCCAACACGAATCAACGTCTTTACGCCGCCTTTGATCAACTCTTCAAAGCATACAGCAGCTCCTGGCGATCCAACGCCATGGCTGACAACGGTAATCGCTACGCCAGACGCTTCACCAACGAAAGTCCGGTATTCTCTGCTAAAAGCCAGCTCGCGAACATTGTCCAACTTGCGCGCGATAGCTTCTGCTCGGAAAGGATCCCCGCAAACAATCGCGTATGGACTCAAATCCTCTATATTTACCTGTAAAATGGATAATTTCAATTTAATCGAACTCCTTTCTAACCCACTCGTCTTCCGGAATCGGAATCGCTTCCCCAGAGAATCGTTGCTCTTGAAACGGGTCTGCAACATTATGGAAACCATTGCGCTCCCAGAATCCTTCACGGTCTTCCTTCATGAATTCGATACCCTGAATCCATTTGGCGCTTTTCCAGAAATATAAATGCGGTACGAGCAGACGAAGCGGCCAACCATGCTTAGGCGTAAGCGGTTTGCCGTCATAGCTCATGGCCAGCAAAATGTGATCTCCCATAAGGTCTGTGAGCGGAACGTTCGTTTCATATTCATTATCAGCATGCAGCATAACATACTTACCTTCTGGCTTAACGTTGATAAGCTTAAGGAAATCTCGGAAGAGCACGCCTTCCCAAACCGTATCCAGCTTAGACCAACGCGTCACGCAATGAATGTCGCAGACGACTTGTGTCCGAGGTAATGCAAGCAATTCTTCATAGCTAAACGACTTCTCCTCCGCAACCTCACCGAACACACGCAGCGACCATGTGGACATATCGTATTTCGGCACTTCACCTTCGTGAAGAATCGGAAATCTCTCTGTGACAGCCTGTCCAGGTGGAACTCTGTCTGCAATCTCCTGCGGAACATCTACAGCTGGAATATTCATTCGCTTGATGCGCTCTGCTTTGCTATCTTTGTTCATCTGTCATCCTCCTTTTCTTCCTTATCGGGAACTGCCATTCGCTTTCTGTGCATCAGCCAAATAATTGCTTCTCCGGAAGAAAAGCATCGCCAGCAAAGTCACGACGTAAGGCAGCATTTGTGTAAAATGAGTAGGCAGGGAGAAGCCCTGCAATCGGATACTGAACGCATCCATCAATCCAAAAAGCAAACTTGATGCCATGACACCGATTGGATTCGCTTGGCCTAACATCGTTGCGACCAGAGCAATAAATCCTCTTCCCGCCGTCATGCCTTCCGTAAACATCGTCACCTGCCCCAGCGAAAGCTGAGCGCCAGCGAGTCCACAGAGCACTCCGCAGATAAGAACCGCCAAGTACTGCATCCGATTTACCTTGATTCCGATGCTTTTGCTGGCAACCGGATTTTCGCCAACCGCGACCAATCGGAATCCCAGAACAGACTTGAACAGAAAATACTGAAGGACAAATACAAGGATAAAGGCCAAATATACAAGCGGCGAATGACCGGAAATAATGTCGCCAACGACGGGAATATCTTTAATAAACGGAATATCCCATTTCGGCAATCCAATCATATTTTTATCATAGAAAGCGCCTTTGACGTGAAAAATTGCTCGTAAGCTAAACGCAGTCAAACCCAACGCCAGGAAGTTAAACGAGATACCGACAACGATGACATTCGCTTGCAAATGAATACTGATATAAGCAAATATCAAGGAAAAGAGCATCGTAACCGCAACGGCAATAAGAACAGCAGCCCATACATTTCCTGTGTAAAAATTGCCCACAATCGCCGAGAATGCGCCGACTAACACGAAACCTTCCAAACCTACGTTAAACAAGCCGACTCTGGAACAAATCGCCCCGCCGAGTGCCGCAAGCAGAATCGGAGCCACCATCCGAATCATTGAACTGAATAAGGATACATCAAGAAGATGCTGCATCGCCCTTGCCTCCTTTCCGTCGTTTCCAAAGGGTGTAGCTGAATTTCGCAGTCACGAACAAGATAAGCAAAGACTGAATAACACTTGAAATCTCTAAAGGGATGCTCGTGTTCCGTTCAACCCCCATACCTCCAGTTTGCAAAGCTGCAAGCAGAACGGCCGCAATTGCCGTACCTAGCGGATGAGCTCCTGAAAGCAGTGTTGCCATGATGCCGGACCAGGCGTAACCAGGGTTCGTTATCATCCCATCTGTGTATCGATATTGCATGCCAAGAACTTCGATTGCGCCGGCTAACCCGGCAAACCCGCCACTGGCAAACATACTGGCCAGCATGACTTTCCCTCTGTTGACGCCTCCATATCCGGCAAAAAGCGGATTATATCCTAACATCCGAATTTCATAACCGGCAACCGTATATTTAACAAACAGATACAGGAGAACCGCGAGCGCAATCGCAATAATAAATCCGCCGTGAATGCTCATCCCTTGAAATAGTTTGGGCAGCCAGACCCCTTTCTCAATCATCATCGTTTGAGCCAGAGCGGCTGATCCTGTTTTATCCTTAAAAGGATAGGCAACCATATAGCCTGCAAATAAAGCAGCTATGTAATTCATCAGCAGTGTTGTAATGATCAAGTTCATTCTGAACTTGGCGTCCAGCCAACCTGCAAAAGCCGACCAAATGCCGCCGGCAATAATTCCGCCGAGTATAGCTGCCAACAATTTAAATAAGGCTGGCCCAGGCAAATAAATAGCGATCATTGCGCTGGATAATGCGCCCAGAATCATTTGACCTTCCGATCCCATGTTGAAAAAACCTGCACGGAAAGCAATCGATACGCCTAAACCTACGAGAATCAGCGGTGTGGCTCGGGTCAGCGTATTCGTTATGAAAAAGAAATTGCCGAAAGCACCCTTCCACATCTGTGCATAAGTATCAATAACGGATCCGCCAATCAATGAGATGGCAATCGCACCGCCGATTAAGCCGATGATGACGGCAAGCAGCGGTTGGACCCAAGCGCTTATTGGGAAACGACTTTTAAGCATGAGAAACTCCTCCCGCCATCCACAAGCTAATCTGCTCCTCCGTTGCGTTCTCGGCAGAAATCTCACCTGCGATTCGTCCTTCATACATGACGATAATACGATCTGAAAGCTTGAGAATTTCTGTTAGCTCCGAGGAAACTAATAATATTGCGCCTTGCTCGTCACGTTTGCGAAGCAATTCTTCGTGAATAAGCTCCATCGCGCCAATATCGACGCCACGAGTGGGCTCTGCTGCAATAAGAAAGGGTTGCTTCTGCGCAATTTCTCTGGCTACGATCAGCTTCTGCAGATTACCGCCAGACAGATACTTCACTTTCGCATCCTGCGAGCCTGCTTTAATCTGAAATTGCTGAATGAAGCCGTCCACCATTTGCCGCAATTCTTTCCCCTGTAAAAACCCTTTACGGCTGGTGGTTCTGTGATGGCCCATCGTGCCATTTTCCAAGACGGTGCCCTCTTTCGCTGCTCCCCATTGATAACGATCCTCCGGAACATGGGAAAGACCAATGTCTCTGATTTCCCGCACAGAACGTCCTTTCAGATTGTCGCCAAGCAATCGAATCTCCCCATGGTCAATAAATTGCAGACCGGAAATAGCTTGAATCAGCTCGGATTGACCATTCCCTGAAATACCTGCGATACCCACGATTTCTCCAGCTTTGACATGAAAGCTGACTTTATCCAGGACGGGTTTGCCTTTGCCCCCCATGATCGAGACATCCTTGACCTGTAGAACGGTTTCACCAAGTCTCACATCACTTTTGTTCGTAGGAAGCAGATCTCTGCCCACCATTAGCTTGGATAACTCCTCGACATTGGTTGCTCCTGCATCCAGCTCTCCTGTTACTTTCCCATCACGCAGCACCGTAACCCGGTCAGCAATTTCCATCACTTCATGCAGCTTGTGCGTGATGATAATAAAGCTTTTCCCTTGGTTGGCCAAGTTTCTCATAATAACGAGGAGTTCCTTCGCCTCAAGCGGCGTCAATACCCCTGTAGGCTCATCCAAAATAATAACGTCAGCACCCTGATACAGTACCTTCAAAATTTCCACACGCTGCTGCATGCCAAGCGGAATATCCGCCACTTTCTTGTTCGGGTCAATCGGCAGCCGATATTGCGCGCACAATGCCTCAACTTGCTTGACGGCTTTTTTTCGGTCAAATTTGAGCCCTGACTTAGGTTCATTCCCAATAACAATATTTTCAGCCACTGTAAAAGAGGGAAAAAGCATGAAATGTTGATGCACCATGCCGATTCGATGACGGATCGCATCCGTAGGATTCGAGAAGGCCACTTCTTTGCCATTCAAAAGAATGTCGCCTGCCGTTGGCTGCTCCATGCCGTACAAAATACGCATTAGCGTTGTTTTTCCAGCTCCATTTTCCCCGACTAATGCATGAATCTCACCTTGACGCAGCGAAAAATCAACATTTGAATTCGCTGTTAAATTGCCATACGTTTTCGTAATTTGACGCATTTGAAGCAGCATAACGGTTTTTCGCTCCTCTGTCTAGACATGAGGAAACTGTTTACGTCTCCGTAAACAGTTCCCATGGTCGATATGAAATGATCGTGCTAATTATTTAACTGGATTTTCAACTTTCACTTTGCCGGAAACGATATCATCGCGGATCGCTTTAACTTTCGTAACAACGTCTTGTCCAATGAAAGGACTAAGCGTAGATTTGCTGTCTTTGGTTACGAAAGTAAGACCAACGCCGTCTTCTTTCAAACCGTAATCGACGGAACCGAATTTAAACGAGCCGTTTACGAAGTCTTTCACCGTTTGGTAAGCTACGGCATCTGTTCCTTTTAGTTGTGAAAGGACGATATGCTGTGGATCCGTTACTGTACGGTCAATATCTTGTCCCGATGTGAAGAAGCCTTTTTCTTTCGCAGCCTCGAATACGCCCAGGTCACCAACAGCAGAAGCGGCAGCGATGAAATCAGCACCTTGTGAGAATTGCGTTAATGCTAATTCTTTTGCTTTGGCTGGATCCGTGAAGCTGCCTACGTAGTTAACGATGAATTTAGCATTAGGATTCGTTGCTTTCAAACCTTCTTGGAAGCCAACGGTGTACTTCTTGATCAGTGGGATATCAAGTGCCGCAACCATACCTACGACATTTTTCTTAGTAGCAAGACCAGCTGCCGCACCCAGCAAGTAGGAAGCTTCATGCTCACGGAAAACTACACTGCGAACGTTCGGAAGATCGACAACCGTATCAATAATGGCAAAGGATTTCTTCGGATTCTCAGCAGCTACTTTCTTAAGAGCATCTTCGGACTCGAAAGAGCTGGTGATGATGAGATCATAGTTATCGGCAACGGCAGCGCGTAAATTTTGTTCAATGGCGCTTGCATCTGTGGATTCTACTGTTTTAACCGTAATGCCAAACTCTTGTCCAGCTTTCTTAACCCCTTCATCCTCTTGGGCGAAAAATGGGTTCAAACCAATTTTCTCCGGTGTGATCAGAATGACTTTCTTATCTGACTTAGCTGTAGCAGCTTTCGTTGCTTCCGCAGCCGGTGCTGCTGTGTCTGTTTTTGCAGTTGCGCAGCCAGTTAGCAATATTGTAACAGCAAACATAGAAATTAAAGCTTTTTTCATGTGTATCTCTCCCCTTAATGATGAAATTTTATGTACAACATTCTTTTGTATATCCTACTAAATAACTCGGATTTAGTCAAAGTATTTTTTTGCTCGACAAATGTTAACGAATTATGTTAGAAATATACGAAACTCGTCGATAATTATACTATATTGTCGAATGACATGCTATATAAAAAAGCCAGCCTCCTCAGATGGAGACTAGCTCTGTTCAAATTTTGTATGTAACTAGACTTCGTGATGCTGATGATCGGCCACAATATTCGCAGCTTCCATTAATTCACGCATAACATCGGATTGCAATTGCGGGTTAATGTATATGCCTTTAACAAACAATGCGCCCTTTTCACTTGACGTGTATCTAGGCGGGATTTTGTTTAAAGCAAGTGCTAGCATATCATCTTTACACTTATTACAATCGCATTTCAATTCGTAATTTTTCTGAAACTCATCAAACATATTGACGACGATCGTTTCCATCGCATTAAAGACTGGCATCGGAGTTAGCTCCTTCACTATTTCAACTATATGTCTATTATAACGTATAAACCTATATTCAAAAAGTGCTTATAGACTAGTTAACCCATCATTATTGACTCTTGGTAGGTAACTTCTCCTAGTTCCAAGCACCCTAATCCCCTATTTCTCATCCCAATTTCAAAGAAATGACCACAACATTCACTAGAATGTGATACGCTGTTTGTTGCATATGCTTGGTGTGAGCGGATTCCGACTGAAAATACGTTCCTGCTTCGAATGCTATACAGTTATAAATAAATTAGACTTAGGGGTTAACTTATGCTGCAAAAAACACACAGTATTGCCGGTTTCATCTCGGCAGAACTCGTACTCGCTTCGCAACATGTAAGCTTTTTCTCATGGGACACGGCAGGAGCTCTTCTGTTGGGCTGCTTGGCAGGAACACTGGCCGATGTCGACAAGCCAGGCTCGACGATGGCCAAGGTTCTATTCCCGTTATCTGCCCTGCTTCGCATTCTGAAGGTCAAGCATCGGACGCTAACCCATTCGATTGTCTTTATCCTCCTGCTAATGATGATCTCATTGCCGATGTCGCCCTTGTACTTCTGGGTTTTCATCGTCGCTTATGCATCGCATCCGCTTATTGATTTGCTCAACGAACGAGGCATTCAACTATTCTGGCCGCTCCCGATGAAAATTCGTTTATTGCCGAAATTCATCGCAATTGATACGGGATCTACTAGCGAAACCGTATTCCGTTGGCTGCTTTTGGCCGTCACCCTACTGATCCCTTTTATGCTTTATGTATATCCCATGCTACTAAAATAAATAAAAGCCCCTTCTTCTCTGCTTGAAACAGAAAAGGAAGGGGCTTTACATTTACTGCATAGGAATGGATATCTTAAAGCAAATCCAGCCATCCTCCACACATACTTCGATTGTCCCTTTGTAGTGCTCAATCCGCTCCTTCACGACCGACAAGCCTAATCCTTGATGCTCGCCGTCACCTTTGGTACTGTAGCCGATCGAAAACATTTGATTGTAGTCCTCTACTTGGAAATCCGGCAGCACAGGGTTGGAAACAGAGATCGTCACTTGATTCGACTCCGACCATCCGTTCACAATGACCTCCCGTTCACCTGGCGGGAATTTATTCACCTCGTCAAAAGCATTATCAATCAAATTTCCGATAATTTTCACGAGATCAACGGATTTTACCCCTAAAGCTAAGCCATCAAGGCCTGTAAACTCATAAGTAAAATCAATTTTCGTCCGCATAGCAAGCGCAAACTTCGCTTGAATCAAAGCGGCGATCGCCGGATGGCCAATACGAATAATATCGTTCACTTCATTGATTTCTTCCAGCAACTCTTTCATGTACTTCATCTGGTCTTCTTTTTTGCCATTTGCAAGCAGCGCGTACATAGTCTGCACATGATTTAAGAAGTCATGCCGCTGGCTGCGAATCGTAGCAAACATCAAATCCACATTTTGAATGTACATTTCTTGTGTGGATTGAACCGCGGTTTCACGGCTTTTGGTAATAAATCGGAAGACAAAATAAATAAAGATGCAGCTGCAAACCGTAAACAGAACAACGACAAGCATAAGCTGAACGAGCTGTTTGTTTAAAGTCTCTTGAATCGATTGATAATCCGACGTAATGGAAATGACATAAGGAACTTCTCGCTGAATTTCGGTCAGTTTGTTCTTGACAGGGACGTACATAAACGTTTTGAGAATCGGTTTCCCATTCCAACTCTCTACAACGCTAACCGGTTTATTATTTTGGATGGCCTCTTTGTAATACTTCAAATCTTTGTCATTCGTAATGTTGTACGAACCGAACAGCAGCGGCCGATCATACACCGAAATGAAAGATGTGCCGTCATTGCCTTTGTACTCAATTGGCTTAGAGCCGAACGTAACCCCATGCAGGCCCGAAATCTCCAAAATATCCTGATTAGCCGCAAGCGTTTTCTTTACAACAGTGTCTGCACCGACGATTTCTTTAAACCGCTGAATTTTATCGGCGTTCACAAACACACAAATAATATAATTGGTCGAACCGTCGTAATAGTACCCAAATTTACTTACATTGCTGGAGCCCGAAGCAGGAACCTCGTAAATGCCGGACCAGAAATTCGGCAGTTTCTGACCTTCAGGAATCGAGACCTGGTAATTTGTCATTAATTGATCAAAGGCCGTAAACCAATAGCCGAAAGGGATTGTGCTTTTGATTTGAAGTTCTTTGGGTTCCGATGATTTGGCGACCATGATATCGTTTCCAACACCACTGCGCTTCATCAGCGAGAAGCCGTCGACCCCCGCTTGTTTGGCGAGTTGAACCAGTTGTTCATTGGATACTTTATCGGCATCCGGATCAAGCTTGCTCGCGGCGAAAAGTGCGACAGCGCGCAGCTTTTCTCCAACTAAATCTTCCACGAAGAAGGATCCTTCCTCTGACAGTTCAATGGATGTGCGGATTTGGTTGGCCGTCGACTCCATCCTCATCGATAAGGCTTCCGTTAACAGTGATTTCGTATACCAGTAATAAGAGGTATTATTCGTCACCAGCAACAGAATAACGATAATTAAGGTGATGTAGATGACTTTGGAGTTTATTCTCATGAAGATGTTCACACTTTCTATATTTTGTAAAATGAATATTACAAAGTCGACACTATGTAAAACTTATGTAAAACTTTTTTCGACACTATCCGAAATTAGTTGTCCCTTTCAGTAGTATAGTAGGATAGGAAAGCCTTGTCTATCAATTAATATTGCGGTTTATAAACCGTTGGTAAGATAGGGAAAATTACCAAGAAACAGGATGGGAACTAGAGGGGGGATTTCTCGTTGGTTTCTTCCTCACGGAAACGGAACTACAGGGCGCTACTTCTTTGAAAAAGCACCTTCTCACTTGCGCCGGGGAACCAGGGGACGCTATTTCTTCTCTTTTGGCTATAAAACAGCCAAACGCAAAGAAATAGTTGCCCTGTAGTTCCTCTCGCGCCGCCAAAACACCGCTTTTCTCCGAAATAGCTGACTGTAGTTCCTCTCAAGCTGCCAAAAAGAGAATGCAACCCTCAGGAACTAGGTTGCATGTTTAGGTTACTTAGCCGCTATCTCAGCACTTTTCTTCCAAATGATTCTTTCGCCTATGCGCAAGACAACATCGACTTGATGTGTCCCCATAGCTAACGGACGTGATGTTTTCAAGCTAAACAGGGCAACACTTGAACTTTGATCCGGCTGATTCACAATTCCTTTGTTCACGGAATTATGCTCGATTCCTCCGCGGTCTTCTCCCTCTTCGATGCTCAGTTGAAGCGGCATTTGCCCGGCATCGTAATCTTCCCTGCTGGTCCAGTCATTCACGAATGCCTGTAGTTCCAGCCGTCCGCTCTTCACACTTGGCGGAATGTTTTCGGCAATTACGGTATAATTTTTCTCAAACAAACTGTACTCATTTCCGGCAACTACTTGCGTTAACCCAAAGAGCGCCAGCACATCTTTTAAATTTATATACCAGCCTCCCTCTATAAGCTGAGCAGGCTTATCCAGAGGCACGTTCCCGCCTGCCTCTTCTTGCCAATGCACAACAGCACTGGCTTGATTTGCTTGCAAATCGAAGGAGTAATCGCCCTTGGTAAGCGTAATCTCATTCTTACCCGAAGCGGTGCTTACTTCATAGTGATACAGATCGGCCAGCTGGTTCACGTTTAAATAAGATTGGCCTTTGTCCGTGTAGCCTATCCTTACACCCGTGTTAAGCTGTAAATCTCCAGTGCCAGTCGATAGAATATTCACACCATTGGTCTCCGTCTTGGCAACATGAGCTATCGTTTGAGAATCCTCATCCCACAGTGTATCCTGCGTACCGTTCCAAAATGGAATCCACCCCGATCGGTTATCAACGTGTACTTTCAGCCACATAGATCCGCCATTCGGCGGATTCCAAGCCTCTGTCACTTCCACTGTCTGATTGCGCAGCAGCAATGTCGTGTCGTTAAACGGCACTTCCGGATATTGCGACAGTTCTCTTGCATCCTTAACCAACATCTTCCAGTGCACAGGTACGGCAGAATCCGGGTCTCCGACCAGCTTGTTAATCCATCCTGTTCCCTTCGAGGAACGCACATGATACCAGGTGCTGTTATGCCAAATTTCGTATGGACCTCTACCCGTCCATAAAGGTTCTACGATTTTCTCAAAAGCAATGACCGTCTCGTCTTTAAGCACCGCATCAACTTTCGCCAACCCCGCGAAAACAGTAGGGAATAACGGCGTCTCTCGCGCAATTTTCAGTGTTTCATCTGCCGGAAGAATGGTCACACCTTTGTCCCGCGTCCAGACTGTCCCTTGATCGGTTTGAACTTCGAAAGCGCGATCATATATCGTTGTAAATTCATGGATAATCGTGAAATCTCCGGCTGTCGTCGAAGACCAGTCCATCAACTGCTGATCTATACCCATTGCCGCGCCAAGGTCGCTTTTTACGGGAAGATTATTATAATGTGCTTTGCTCTGAACGTCGTGAACAGTGCCAATTTGATTAATTGGAATAAACGCCCAAAGATCGCCTAACCAATTTGTATGCACCTTAATCCAAGATTTGCGGTTGGGATCGTTGGTATAGAACCACATCTTTTCAGCATCTGTCACTTCCACCTCTTGGGGAGATAAAGCGGCGACAGGATCACTTTTCGTGCTTGGACTGCGATAAAGCGGTGTTTCATCTAAAAGCGTGATCCGCTTAGGCGGTGCAATCTCAATTTCCCAAGGTTTTGGCCTGATCCAACGAGGTCCGAACATGGTTTCGATTTTCCAAGTCGCCTCGCCGATCGACCAGCCGCTTTCGGTTTCCAGTACATGCACGGTCTGCGGAGCAAATGTTCCTTCAGGATTCGTGTTGTACGTATCCGCCGCAGCGTAATAAGGTGTGTCAGCTAGCAGTTCTATCTCGGCCGGGAATCGAAGCCCCTCTGGAGCAAAAGAACCTCCATAGATTGTATCCGCAGCCGCTTGGGACACATAGCCAGCCAAACCCATCGCTGCTGCAATAACCGTGAATGTGTACAGCTTTATTTTCATCATCGTAAACTCACCGCTTCCGCATTTTATTTAAAGGAAAATACTTCCACAACTTAGACGTTCTCCTGGTTAATAAGTTGCTTTTTTACGATTACTTTACTTGACCTCGCTACTTTAGTACTATAACAAGTATCGAATACATGAGGAGCTGTAAAAATGTCCAATGATGAAATCATCCTAACTCCCGAAGGATTGCGCAGTTTAGAACTTGAGCTTGAGGAATTGAAAACCGTTAAACGCAAAGAATTGGCAAGCCGGATTAAGACAGCCATTAGTTACGGTGACTTGAAAGAGAACAGCGAATACCATTCGGCCAAAGAAGAGCAAGGCTTCATGGAAACGAGAGTTTTAACCATCGAAAGAATGTTAAAAAAGGCGCGCGTTGTAACGAATCTGGATACATCTACCGTTCAAGTAGGATCGACGGTGGTCCTTAATGATGTGGAATTCGCCGAGAAAATTGAATACAAGATTGTAGGTACCTCTGAAGCAAATGTCAATGAAAATAAAATCTCCTACGAAAGCCCGCTTGGCGTCTCGCTCATGGGCAAAAAAGTTGGCGATACGATCAGCGTCAATGCGCCAATGGGTGTTATCTCCTACGAACTGCTTGAGATTCGCGTATAGTCTGGGTAACAAAAAAGGGCTGTCTCCTTGTAGATATATCTACCGGAAGACAGCCCTATTTGGTATTCTCCTTCAACTCTTATACCCCAACGACTTCAAAAAGCTCCAGTGCTTTCCGCATCTTCTCCAAGTACTCAGGATTACCATCCGAGCACATCCATTTCAGATTGGAATGTCCTTTGCCAAGAAGCTGGTCTCGATCACTTAGCAGCTGAGTCAGCCGGTTCACTGTGCCTGCGCTTCCATCAACAATCTGGATATGATCCGGCAGAATCTTTTTCAATACGCTTCGGAAAAAGGGAAAATGCGTACATCCAAGGACTAACGTACCATACATACTCAGGTCGAACGAAGCAAACTGGGTATGAAAATAATCAATAATTAGCTGGCTATCCACGTTTAATTGCTCACAAAATTGAACTAATTCCGGCATTGGCAGCGAATCCACCATGTGCATGTCATCGATACGGGAAACAAGCTCCCTGTATTTGGACTCTTTGAGCGTTAAAGGTGTAGCGAGCACAAGCACTCTTTTTCCCGAAGAACGGTTCATGGCAAGCGCCGGCTTCACCGCAGGTTCCATGCCGATAATCGGCATTTCGTAGATGTTGCGAAGTTCTGCGATCGCAATGCTCGTTGCCGTGTTACAAGCAATAACGAGTGCACTAACCTCTTCCTTGCTGATGGTTTCCACCGCTTGTTTCACAAAAGAAAGGACTTCATCCTTCGATTTCGTTCCGTATGGCACGTGCAGCGTATCTGCAAAATAAAGAAAGTCTTCATGAGGCAATTGCTTCATGGCTTCGTGTAAGACGGAAATTCCGCCTATTCCTGAATCAAAAAAAGCTATTCTCATTTGTTTTCACCCTGATCTCGTTCTTTCGATGTTAGAGCAATCCTGCTGTTATAAGTCCATTGCGAACGCCATCTTCATCCACATGCGTCGTCACATGATCGGCATAAGGAAGCAAATCCTTGTGGGAGTTCCCCATCGCGATGCCCATCCCAACAAAGGAAAGCATTTCCATATCATTCAAGCCATCGCCAAATGCAACTGCTTCTTCCGGTTTAATGCCTACAAGCTCAAGCAGTGCTGCAATCCCTTGTGCTTTGGAACCTCCAGCCGGTAAAACATCAATCGCGTGCTGATGCCAGCGAATCAGCTTAAATTCCGTTTGAAGCTCTTCATACAAATGTTCATCCGTATCTTCACAGTGCAGGAAAATCTGATAAATATCGTTCGTTTTCCAGAAATCCGGGTCATACCCTGGCAAATCCACCTTCAACGATGAAACGGATCCTGTTACGAATGGATGATCTTCCGTGTCCGTAAAAAACTGATGCTCCCCCTCGAATACGAGAGAATGTTTGTACTTCGCGGCAAGTTTGACCAAAGCTTCAATGCTGCTTTTGGCAATGATGCGTCTGTACAGTGGCTCCCCACGATACACGGCATATCCGCCGTTCAAACAAACATAGGAATCGATCCCGAGCTGCTCAGCCAAGGGCTTAATGAAGTATGGGGCTCGTCCGGTAGCAATCACCGGTTCAATGCCTTGCTGCTTTAATTGGTGAATAGCGGTTACTGTGGAAGCTGGAACCTGCTTTTCCTCATTGACAAGCGTACCGTCGATATCAAAAAACACAATTTTATACACAGTTGGGTCTCCTTTGCACTTGGCGGCAGCTGTCGCTGCCAGCCTTCTCTCTTTCTCTCATTAAACACCAAAAAGAGATAAAAAACAAAGAAAAAGAGAATCCCCCAGGCTTCTCTCCCCAATTTCTATACAATTTCATCAATCACACCGTAGGATAAAGCCTCCTCAGGACTCAGATACCAGTTTCGCTGATGCTCCTGAACACGAAGGATCTCATCTTGGGTTAGCTTTGTTTTAGATAAAAGGTATTCATCATAAATATTTTGCAGCCTCTGCGTTTCATCCACTCTATTCTTCAAATACTCCAGATGACCGTCAATATGCGTAGAAACAGCATGATACATAAAGGTGCTGAGCCTGCCGGCATACCTTTTGTGGCCACTCACAGCGATCAGCAAGCTCATGCTGGCAGCTAGTCCATACACGTAGGTGTGTACAGGCGTCTTGCTATTTTCGATCACATTAATGAGGCCTAGACCATCGTAGACGCTCCCCCCGTTGCTATTAATAATGACGTCAATGGGAATGCGTTTAAAATCTTTTTCCTTCTTATCTTTGTCATCATCAAATTGGTTTATTTTCATGATTTGCTCGACAATCGTTTTCACAGAGCTTTTATTAATGCCATCGAATAGATATAAGGTTCTTTCATTCATCGAAATGCCTCCTGTCCTATGGCCTATGATACAGTTAGTCTATTCCCGACAGAAGGACTTTGTAACACTTTTGATTGTTTTTGCTTATTTTTGGGCGAAAAAGAAAAGAACCTGGCACGGGGCCAGATTCATTTAGGTTTTTATAAGCAGGCTACCTATCTATGTGCTCATCAAATTGAACCGTAAAAATCGAACCCCTGCTTAACTCGGACTCCACCAACACCCTACCGTGATGAGCTTCTACAATCTCTTTAACAATAGACAGCCCGAGTCCCGTTCCCCCGATTTTCCTGCGATCCGAATTGTCTACCCTGTAAAATCTCGCAAACAATTTATCCAACGCATCGGCCGGAATGCCGAGTCCATAGTCTTGAATTTTGATGAGCACACGGCCATTCTCACGTTCCACATACACATCTATCTTCGATCGATCAGGAGAGTACTTGATGCTATTGGAGATCAAATTATGAAATACCTGTTTGAGACGTTCTTCGTCCCCGTGAATAAAAGGGAAATCATGAAGGACATGCAGTTCAATCTCATGATTGTCTCTACCCTGCCATTGCTCCACGATTTCACCTACCAAATGTGCTGCGTTGAGCGTTTGAAAATGAAAGACCTGCCGTCCTGAATCCAATCGCTGCAAGTCCAAAAAATCGTTGATTAGATTGGACAGCCGCATAGATTCCTTATGAATCGTCTCTACGTACTTGACTCGCTTGTCCTCCGTAACGTTCCGAGTCGCCAAAATCTCACTAAATCCCATAATGGAAGATAGCGGAGTTCGGATTTCATGGGAAATGATGGAGACAAATTCATTTTTCATCTCATCGATCCGCTCCTCTTCGGTCCGGTCCCTGAATCCGAACAAATGACCTCTGAGCGTGTCAGCCCCCTCGTTCACAATGGGATTGACATAACATTCATAATGCTTCATTTCACCGGAAAGCGATACTCTTGAGATCCTTTTCAAAAAAGGCGGTATACTTTGGTTGAAATAGGCCTCAACGAGGGATTTAAAAGTAGTGTCTGACGTTCGCATGCCTTCGCAATACGTGGACAAACAGTCCCCTTTGCGAATCGGATTTTCAAAAAAAAGCTCCACACGGCGGTTTGCAAAAATAACCCTGCCAACGGTATCACACATGATGATAGCTTCATGACTGGACTCCAGCATTTGCTCGATAATCGTGTTCTGTTCGGAGATCGTCCTTTCCGCTTGCTGGCTTTCCCCAAGGAGCACTTTATAGCTAAACTCGCTCTCTTTGACTTTTCTATAAAGATCCGCCATGTTCAAATACATTTTCGTAAATTCATAGATCATGCCGGCCAGCACGACATTCGAGCAGACAAAGGAGTTCAACTTCGCCACATACCAACCTAGACTGAAACGTCCGCCCCCGCAAAGAACAATGATTACATCCAGCATCATCGCTAGAATCGCTACGCAAAGCCATGTTGAGGTTACCGTACTAGCTTTAGTCCGGATGTAAAAGATGAGCAATGTGATGAACGTAAGTATAACGATCGGTATCCCAACAAACTTAACAAATGAGGGAGACAGCTGTCCTTGTGACAAAACGGTTGGCAGCTGCTCAACGTAATGCGTCGTGAACAACGTACATACGGTCATCGCTACAATTGTACCTACAAATGTACACCAACCGGCAATCTTAGCCTTGCGAGCACTGTACCGCACATTTTGGTGTTTGGCGTCAAGCCGCAAATAAATCAGGACGGCCAGCGGAAAGCCGATATGCCAAAGCGCATACAGCCACACAGAGGTCTGTGGTCCCGAGTTGAACAACCCATTATCAGCAAAAACACGGGGGAAGGCGAGGATGTAAACCAAGCTCATGCCCGCCGAGTACAAATAGCCCGCAAAAAGAGCAAGCACGGCGGGTTGGCGGGAGATTTTAAACTGACTATATATCACATAAGCCGTAATGAGTTCAAAGCAAACAACCGTAGAAAAAATAGCCGGCTGGAAGGCCGGCATTTCTCCTAGTTGAACGCGGACAAAGGGGACGGAAAATAAAGAGATCAGGGTTACTAAAGCCCCAATGATATAAGCAAACCGCCGCTGCGCACGATTAGACGGCATCGTTATTAAATTATATACCGCCGAAGGCAGCGCTTGATGTTGACTCATGATTAACCCCCGATAATGCTTAGCTTTGTGCTTTACACGGTACGAAAGCCTCACTTCTTATTGTGGCAAGAAATGAGGCTCCTTATGATAAAGCTTACGTATTTTCTTCCATGTGAGCTTGGTAGCGCTCCAGCGAGACTAAGCGATCCTCAATGAGTTCAATGTCCTCTGATTGAAGCAGGAAGCTTTGCAGCGAGGCGCCTTCGTCATCTGCAATTGCAATTTCACCTTTCGCATTCACGACTCTATGCCAAGGCAGCTTGTACTTTTTGCTCATGGCATGCAAGATCCGCACGACCTGACGGGCTCCTCTAGGGCTTCCCGCAAGGCGCGAAATCTGCCCGTAGGTCATCACTTGGCCTTCCGGGATGGATCGGATAATTTCGATCACTCGCTCCGTGTACGGTGTCATGTTAGCCTACAATGGTGGCAAATTTGATGCATACCGGTTTGGACAGCGTCAGCACGCTTCCCGTTGGCAACAGCTTCCCAGTTGCTGCATTTCTTGCGAACGATACAATGTTATCGGAGTCTTTGTTTGCGACTAAAAGATGTGCCCCGTCCGGTGAAAGGGCAAAATTGCGTGGATGCTTCCCTAACGTAGGTGCATATTCAACAGGAGACAATTTACCTGTATCCGCATCAATGGCGTACACAACGATGCTGTCATGCCCGCGATTCGAACCGTAAAGATACTTGCCGTCCGGAGAAACGTGAATATCCGCGCAAGCATTTTCACCTTCGAACGCCTCAGGCAGCGTAGAAATCGTTTGAATTTCAGTAAGTTCGCCCTGCTCCTCTCTGTAGCTGAAAGCTGTCACAGTTGAGCCTAACTCATTGATGACATAACCATATGTATAGGATGGGTGAAAGGCAAAATGACGCGGGCCTGAGCCTGGAGCGACGGACACTTCACTGTGAGGATGCAGCTTTTTCGCAGCAAGATCCAGCTTGTACAGCTTTATTTTATCCAATCCTAAATCACAAACGCCTACATAGGTATTCGTACGATCCAAGAAAACGGAATGAGCACGCGGTCTATCCTGCACCTCCAAAAGACTGGAGCCTTCATGCTGCTGAATATCTGCATTCTCGCCAATTCGTCCGTCCGCCAGCACAGGCGACAAGCCCACCATGCCCCCGTGATAGCTCGAAACCATAACGACTTGATTCGAATGATCAAGCTGGATATGGCAAGTCGTCGCTGGAAGCGTAATCTCATTATTCAAAAAAGCTAATTTCCCCGAGACCGTGTCAATATCATAGGAACTTGCTGCTCCGCAGCGTTGACCGTTTGCATCCGTTCCTTCCGATATCGCGTAAAGCCTCCAATTTTCTTTATCAACGGAGAGAAACGTTGGATTTTGCAAGCCATCCACTTCATGAAGGACTTCCAGACTTCCATTCCCTTCTCCAAATTGACATGTATACACGCCTGGATTGCTTGAATCCGCATAGGAACCAATAAATGCTAACGTTTTTTGGGATTTAGACATAATAACCATCTCCTATCTATAAATTTCCTATGTGCATTATCTCAAATCCAGTCCTCAGGAGCAATATGTGGGGGATTAGGATACGTTGGACGGGTAGTGGGGCTGGTTCCATAGGAAAGCACACCGCCACAAACAAAAAAAAGACGGACACATCGTCCGTCTTTCCCATTATTAAACCTTGCGAGATGTCAGCTTCGCTTGCGTGAAGAGCAGGAGGTAATCGTAGCCGCCTGCTTTGGAGTCCGTTCCCGACATGTTAAAGCCGCCAAAAGGATGAACACCGACAAGCGCGCCCGTGCATTTGCGGTTGATGTACAAGTTGCCGCAATGTACAGTGTCAAGCGCTTCGGAGATACGCTCTTCGTTTGTCGAGAAGTACGAACCCGTCAAACCAAACTCGGTATCGTTGTACATTACGATAGCTTCTTTCCAATCCTTCGCTTTGGCGATGGCGAGTACCGGCCCGAAGATTTCTTCCTGCATAATGCGAGCTTTACCGCTCACATCGCCGAATACGGTAGGCTGAATGTAATAGCCGTTCCCTTCCGCCTTGCCGCCGCCAGCAAGAAGTGTTCCTTCGCTTTTGCCAACTTCGATGTAATCAAGAATCCGCTCGTAGGATGTCTTATCGATAACCGGACCTGCCGCATAATTAAGCTCAGGCAAACCGCTTTGCAGCTGGTTCGTTAAGGCAACTACTTTTTCGACCACTTCGTCATATACGGACTCTACAATGATGGCCCGGGAACCCGCGGAGCACTTTTGCCCTTGGAAGCCGAAAGCCGAAGCCACGATTGCCGCTGCAGCCGCGTTAAGATCAGCTGTTTCGTCCACGACGATACCGTCTTTTCCACCCATTTCAGCCACGACACGCTTGATCCAAATTTGCCCTGGAACGGTGTCAGCAGCAAGTTTGTTGATGCGTAATCCTACTTCTTTGGAGCCTGTGAAGGAAATAAAACGCGTTTTCGGATGCGTCGTTAAATAGTCCCCAACCTCTGCGCCGCTGCCTGGAATGAAGTTGATGACGCCTGCTGGCAGACCCACTTCTTCCATGAGGGCAACAAATTTATGCGCAATGACCGGCGTCGTGGAAGCTGGTTTAAGCAAAACGGTGTTACCGGAAACAACGGCCGCCATCGTCATCCCAACACAAATGGCGAGCGGAAAATTCCATGGAGGAATAATAACGCCAACGCCTAGCGGGATATACGTAAGCTTGTTATTTTCGCCAGGAATTTTGACCAGTGGCTGCGTCTCGTTGATTTCACTCAGGCGAATCATTTCACGCGCATAGAACTCGATGAAATCGATCGCTTCTGCCGTATCGACATCGGCTTCCACGTAGTTTTTGCCGGATTCCAGCAGCATCAGCGCTGAGAATTCATGCTTGCGAGCGCGCATCAGCGCCGCAGCTTTGAACAAGTATTCGGCACGCTCTCTTGCCGGAACTTTTTTCCAAGATTCAAAAGTTTCAAGCGCAACGTTCATCGCTTTCTCAGCAAGTGCTTGGTCCGCTTTGCTGACATACCCGATAATTTCATCCACGTTACCTGGGTTAATGGACGTAATTTTCGCTTCCGTCGTTACTTTCTCCGTCCCAATATAAAGCGGATACTCGCGGCCTAATTCCTCTTTTACTTTCGAAATAGCTGCCTGCATGGCCTTTTTATTTTCCTCTAAGCTAAAATCCGTAAATGGCTCGTTCGCGTAAGGGCTCACCTTTGTAAATGTTGTCATGTTATTTCTCCTCTCCGAGTGGGAAGTTTATTTGAACATATTTTTAAGAACAAACCAGACATTGGCTGGACGTTCTGCTAGCCTTCTCATGAAATAACCGAACCAATCCACACCATAAGGAACATAGATGCGTACCCGGTATCCTTCTTTCACTAATTGCTTCTGCAGGTCTTCACAAATTCCATACAGCATCTGGAACTCAAACTGATCGCCCGAGATTCCGTTTGCCTTAACAAAATGCTTCGTAAAATTGATAATTGCTTCATCATGACTGGCGATCGCCGTATAATGGCCGTTTAACAAATGTTTTTGAATTATTTTTTTATAGTTCTCATCAACAGCGCTTTTTTCTGGAAAAGCAACCTGCGGGGATTCTTTGTATGCCCCTTTCACAAGACGCAAGTTGGCGCCAAGCTCATGCAAATCATCGATATCCTGCATCGTACGGAACAAATAAGCTTGAATCACGATGCCTACATTATCGTAGTCTTTTCGAAGTTCGCGGTAGATGTCGAGCGATACTTGGCAGTGCGCATAGTCTTCCATATCAATCCGGACAAAATTGCCGTGCATCCGAGCGCGGTCAAGAATCCGTCTCATGTTGCTTACACACAATTCTCTGCTTATGTCCAGACCAAGTGAGGTCATTTTGAGAGATAGATTGGAGGTGACGCCTGCTTGAGCGATGGCATCCAACGTTTGGATACACATATCCGCCGATTCCACGGCTTCCGCTTCACTGAAAACAAACTCCCCTAAATGATCCAATGTGGCAATTCGGCCATCCTGATTGAGTCCGCGCACAGCTTCGATTGATTGCTGAATGGTTTCACCGGCAACGAAACGTGCGGCGCCAAAGCGTAAACCATATCGCTTCGCTAAGCGATTCGCGGTCCGGCTCTTCCCTAAAGATTGAAACATGTTTCTCATCATGAGTTCCATCTGTGTTATTCCTCCAAAGGAATTTGTACAATAGTGTTTAATTTATGCTTTAATTGTACACTATAAATTATATTTTGAACACTATTTGTTTATGTGTATATTTTTCATAATTTTGAACACATTATCAACTATACTCCTATCATACTCGCCGCCCTTCCAGAACGTGTTGAATCGCCATTAGCTTCGTGGTAAATTTATAGCAAATCAACGCTCCATAAATGAGGTCGACTATGTTCAAAAATGAACACTTTCTGTTAAACACCGCAATTGTTACTGTTCCATTAGAAACAACGCTTGAGGAAGTTTCCTTCTATTTAAATAAAGGCACGGGTGTTATTACGCATTCGGATAGCCACACCTGTTTATTTACACCGGAGGACGCCGCGCTTTTACCTGCATTATCGGCTGCGAACATCCAGGATTTATTGGAAAAGAGTCCTTTTTTCCTTGCTGAATCTGTGCAATGGGACGACAACGAAAACCTGGCAAGCCACATTCCACTGACGTTGTCATCGAACCGGCCTCTTCTGATCAAGGATAAAGAAGGGAACATTCGGGGATACTCTTCCTTATCAGACTTGCTGCGTGCTGCAACGCTTGAACAGCAAAAATCGGCGTCTTATTTCGCTGCCCTTGCTGACACCGTTACCGATGCTGTCACGGTCGTTGATCGAGACGGCTCTGTGATCTACTGGAATACGGTTGCCGAAGAGCTTTATCAGCTTCCTAGCGCAGACATTTTAGGAAAGCGGATTGGTGAGCATTTTGACGTGGAAACACTGATGGTGCTCAAAATTTTGGACGAAGGCCGCATGATTCGTAATACGTATCACCGACCACGCCCAGACACACATGTCCTTATCAACGCCTCGCCGATTCGGGACGCCCAAGGGCTGATCATTGGCGGTATTGCGACTGAACAGGATATTACACAGTTGGTGAGGTTAAATGAACAGTTAACGGCAGCGGACTCTTTCGGAATTCCTAATAAAGAACAAACGGAAGATTTATTTACGTTAATCAAAGGCAAAGGCCCTGCTATCGGCAAAGTGATTCAGTGGGCCAAAAAAGTGGCTGCAACAGAAACACCCGTCCTCCTCATCGGAGAATCGGGTGTTGGCAAAGAGCAGCTTGCTCATATTATTCATCAGTCCAGCGCGCGATCCGAGCATCCTTTCTTGACGCTCAATTGCGGCATTGTACCCGCGGGACTGCTTGAGGCTGAATTATTCGGCTATCAAGGCGGGGCTTTTACAGGAAGTGAAACAGGGGAAGCCGGGAAGCTGGAACAAGCCAAAGACGGCACTCTATTTATTAATGAAATCGAAAAGCTTCCACTGGATCTTCAAGCCAAACTCTACCACTCTATCACGCAGCACACCATCGTCCGTTTGGGCGGAAGTCAGCCTATCCGGATTCGGACGCGGATTATTATTGCAACTACGCAAGATTTGGCAGCTAAACTGGCTACCCAGGAGTTCCGCTCTGATCTGTACTATGCGCTTAATGTGATTTCCATCCGGATTCCGCCTTTACGCGATCGAACGGAAGACATTCCCGCCATGGTCCATATGTATTTGAAGCAATTTTCTTTGAATTATCAAAAGCCGGTTCCCGTGCTTTCACCGGAAGTTATTTTGGCGCTCACGAACTATGCTTGGCCAGGAAATATCCAGGAATTAAAAAATGTCATTGAGCGCTGCGTCATTTTAAGTGATGAGGATATCATCCAGCTTGAGCATCTGCCTACAGCTTTGCAAGAAGGTCAACCTAGTCTCGCCTCTTTTGAAGGAGATTCCGCAGCCGTATTGTTGAAAACGAAAGTATCGGACGAGGAAGAAATCATGCTCATTGAGGAAGCGCTAGCCAAGACAGCAGGAAATAAAAGCGCAGCCGCCAAGCTGCTCGGCATTTCCCGAGGCACCCTTTATAACAAAATGAAGGAATTTCATATGGAGTAAAAATAAAAGTAAAAATCCCCTTCCATAGCCAGATGGAAAAGGGATTTTTTTACTTACCAGCCTGCTCAAGGGTATACCTGACAAAAGCCAACGTTTCATCGATTGCGTTCAGCTCATCTCCCTTGCGCCATGCCAGGGCTTGCCGAATCAGCGGCTCCCACTTGCTTCCATGTGTTGTGTCTAGCACCCACTGGGCTGCGGCAGGTTTGGAGGCGACAAGCCCCTCTTCGATCGTGTACAAGCATCTGCACATCGTAAGAATCGCATACGCCTGATATTCACTCGAATCAAGACGTGACGCATCCTCGAATAACGGGCTCCACCATTCGGTTAAAATCGCCTGCGCAGCTTTTTTAAGCTCAACCGGCGCAACAGGTTCAATCAGGTCCTCCGGTGCTGGGCCAAACAACGTAATGCCATATTCACGAAGGATGGCACGCTGAATGATCCAATCGCTCCCATGCCCGTCTAAACCAAAGCTGCCGTCACAGCGTAATGACGGATGCCAACACCGCTCAGGATCATAGCGCTTGAGCAATTTCTGCGAAATGTATGAGCCTTCCATGTTGCAAGCCCATGTGAACCCCCGGTCCCGCAGCTCGGCATGCATCTTTTCCAAAGCTGGAAGCTTTTCCGCAGGCAGTTCAGTTCGGGTTGCCACTAGAAAATCAACATCGCTCGTTTCACGATTGAAGTCCCCCAGCGCCAAGGAACCGTGAACATAGACAGCAACAACGTCCTGATCGAGCACACGTAGGATGCCAAGAACAAGTTGCACTAACATTTCATTGATATCTGGAAAAGGCGTAGGTTTCTGGTTAGGGATAAAACAGTTCCCCTTTCTTAACGAAGGGCTATCTTTATCTTTGGTACACCGCCGGGAAACTTTCTCCTGACATGATTTCGCCTGGCGCCACATGAATATGTGGTTCCATCGGATGGCCGCCTGTCGGAGCATAATACGTATGACCTGGCATATAGTGAACCGCAATCGCCCTGCGTTTCAATTCTGAACGGTTATTCGGACTGCCGTGCCATGTCAGAGAGTGGTGATAGCCGACTTGACCTTTTTTAATTTCAAAAGGGACCGCTTCCACCTTTGCTCCTTCCGGAAGCAAATCCGGTTGTTTGTGAACCGGCATGAATTCATCGTTCGAGCCTAAATATTTTTGATGGTTGCCCCATTTATGGGAGCCCGGCACCATCCACATACAGCCGTTTTCTATGACGGCATCATCCAACGCAACCCAGGCGCTGATGAGATCAGCGGGTTGAATCACAGGCCATAGCGGATGATCTTGATGCCAGTGAGTTGGTCCTCCCATGACCGGCGGTTTGTACTGAATTTGATCGTGCCAGATCCGAAGCGTATCCGTACGGCATAGCTGCGCCACATCTTCACATATTCTACGGTTGGACGCATGCTGTAAATACACGTCGCTTGCCATCCATATATTCACGATTTGGACAACCGTTTCCTTCTTCGTTATCGTCATCCCGTAATGGGAGTTATCGAGCATATTTCGGTTGAGGATTGGCTTTTTGACAGATTTCCCTTCCATCACGTTTTCCAGTTCTTCACGCAGTTGCTCCACTTCTTCATCGGATAAAACGACATCGCCTTTCAGAAATCCCAATTCATCGAATTGTTTGATCTGCTCTTGTGTTAGCATGATTGATTCCTCCTCGCTTGATATACCTTTATTGTAAGGTCAGCAAGCCTCCGAGTCGTTAGATATTTCCAACCTGAAATTGCACTTTTCACAGATATATCAGCTATTGGAAATTAACCGGCCTATTTTGGAAAGGCATGGTGTATGATGGTAAAGAAGCTTGTCAACCACTAAGGAGGTTTCATATGTCTGAGCAGCTTATTATTGGAAACGCTTCACATCTTTATGCCGTACAAGAAGGCTGGGGCCAACTGCCGGCAGATATCCAGTATGGTTACACCCATGGGATCGTCGTAGACGATGAAGATCGTGTGTATGTCCATCACACTGGCAAAGAATCCGTTGTTGTATTTGACAAAAACGGCACCTTTCTCACCTCCTGGGGAAGTGAATTTGAAGGCGGGGCCCATGGCTTTTACTTGCATCGCGACCCGGATGGACAGCAGTACCTTTATTTTGCAGACACCAGACGTTCCATGATTGTCAAAACGACGTTATCCGGTGAAGTACTCCTGCGGATTACGCCGCCGGATCGGCCTGATTTGTATGATGCCGAGCGCAAATATGTGCCAACGGATGTCTGTGTCGCTCCTAACGGTGACATTTATGTTTCCGATGGTTATGGCCAATCCTACGTCCATCATTACAATGCAGAGGGCACATACATCCGTTCATGGGGCGGAAAAGGATCTGAGCCAGGCAAGCTTAATTCGCCTCATGGCATCTCCATCAATCTGCGCGGAGAACAACCGGAAATCTACATAGCTGACCGCAGTAACAACCGTATTCAAGTTTTCACTCTAGAGGGGGAGCATCTACGTTTCGTTGAGCATAATCTGGATCTTCCATGCTCTTTCTACTTCTTCGGCGATGAGGTCTATCTGCCCGATCTGCATAGCCGGGTGACCATTTTGGACGCAAACGACCGCTTGATCACGCACTTGGGCGAGGATCAACAAGCCTACAAACAGCAAGGTTGGCCGAATCTTCCCAAGAGCTATTACCGAGCGGATCGATTCAGCTCCCCGCACGGCATCTGTGTAGATTCCGTGGGCAACGTCTATTTGGCTGAGTGGATTTCCGATGGCCGGGTAACGAAGCTGGTCAGACAGCGGTAAACAAAAGGGACTATCTACAAGGTCATCATTGATGACTTTGTGGATAGTTCTTCTTTATTGACGCAAGCACACAATCTGGCTGCAACGCTCTATTTGTCCAGTGAAAATAAAGTTTTAGACTGACTAAAAAATGAAACAGCGGCGGCCCGAGACTTGAAAAATAAAGTCTTAGACTGTCGCTGTCTTTGTTCAACTATCGTATCCGTTAGAGTAATCCTGACCTGTCATCTTTGTACGTTTCACCACAATGTATCTAAACATAAAGCACAAGATTCATTCTATCAACTTTATATAAATCAAATCCGGGAGTAAACCAAAATTGCTTTATTCCTATTTCCTGAATTAATTGAACTTCTTCGATATAAATTGGATACATTCCAGTTAAAAATATTGATTTACCGTTTGTTTTAATTTCTATTCTATCTTTATCTAGTATTGATGGGGAAAAAACTAAGAATCCTCCCATTTTAGATTCCACACTTATAGGTTCTTCAAAGGTGAAAAAATCTCCGTATGAAAATCTTTTTATGCCTCTTCTTTCCGAGGCAAGATATGCAATAGCCTCTCCCCAAGTGGGATCACTTGTCTCAAGACTTAATATTAATTCCGGTTTGCCCTCTGACCATTCGGGATGCTCACCTTCTGAAAGCCCGTACGTAATAAAAGTAAGCATTCCTCTCTCAGGAATATTTTTATATGTGAATAGGTATATAGGTTTTCCATTATCCCTGGCATTAAACTTACTGATTTTATAATCGGTACCAAAGATCTCTTCAATGTACTCTAAGAATAATTCAACATTTGCTTTAATCATCTTTCCTCCTAAGATATTACTCAACTACGATTCTCACTAAAGTTTATTTTTTCTTTAAGATTCAATATTAAGGTATAAATAAATTTCTCCATTATGTTTCTTAACGACATTGACTGAACCTAAATCTAGATCTCGAAGATCATGACCCCAGATACCGTATTTGCCGTTTGTTTCATTCCTGTTTTTAAGCTTGCCTCTCTCCTTCACTGGAATTATTTTAATACTGGTTGTATCTTCTTCTTCCTGATAAATATTATGATATATTTTACTGATCTGATTGATTAAGTCTGATCTTAATAATCTGGAATTATTTATTTCAAACACTTTGGGCTTTTTTAATGGGTAGTCTATGACTATATAGATACTTCTATAATTTAAAACTACTTCGTTCTTTTTCCTCAATCGTGCAAGTTCATCTTCTGGTGATTCTATACTGATCCAAGGGATTAGTCCATTAGGGAAAGTATCTAAATCCTCTTTATTGGCTTTAACTTCGAATGTAATCTCCTTTAGAAATACTCCTTTATTTTCATCAAGCTCATTAGCTCGGTTGATGTAAGAGCCTCTTATTAGTAATTTAAATTTCTTAATGTAATCTAACATTGTCATAGGTCTTACTCCTAATTTTTACTGTTGTTGTTGTTAGCTGTCTCCGAGAGCCCTTTAACCCCGATATCGCTACTTGCGGCGAGCGAATGCTCCTTGTAATCAAGAAATCATTGAATTCCTGCTGTTCCGAAAGTATTATTTATCACTCTCTTATAGTTATCCCACTTGAAATAAAAGGGGCCAATATTTATATTTTTAGCACTGGGCTCCACTTTAAAATCTTGCCATATGATAATATCGTCAGCCCTCTGGATATAAACAGAAATGAATCCACACTCCTCGTCCCCGCACCATGGACAAACAAGTATGGGATATCGAAAGTATAAATAGTCATGTTGTTTATTTAACAGAAAATAATCTATCATGTTTCTTTGATGTTCTTCACTCCCCCACCCTAGAGATGGAACCATATCATGCTTTCTAAGCATTTGGTATAGCGATCTACCATCGATAATTAAATCAGCAAATTTAGTGTTTTTATCCCCATTTTGATTCGGGTCAAACTCATCATATCGACTTGCAGGTCTAGCCTCTAAGTAATTTAAGATTTTCATATAATTCTTATTCCTTTACAATATTTATTGGGATTTTACCTACATTTTTTTGTAAACTTCATAAATTCGTCTTGACTTAATTTATTCACGAAGTAATTCAACTACCCTTTTCTTAAATGAAAAAGAGAGCCGCTGCCGACCGACAATCTGCTCACTGATTGTTAAACTATAGTTCTCCCGTTAGTTCAATGCCCTAAAAAAAACGAGTTGTCTTTACAAATCCAGCTATTTATTGAACATAATTACTTCATTGCCATTTTTATTCATATGAAACCCATCAATCACAGGAAGTTGAAATCTTTCTTTAGTCGTTGGGTTAAATTGTAATACACATATCGCTTTATGTCCTTTTTCAATCTTATCCACGGGTAAATATACAAGAGAATTTATAATTGTACAAATTCTGCATTCAATTTTTTTAATTACTTTTGGATCATTCCTGTAACAAACATAAAAAGGAAACAGAATAAAGAAATAAAATACTACTGCATTCTATCTAGTGGGAGGGGCAAAGTGGACTTTTTTATAAAAAACATATTGATTTACTTGATTATTGCGTTGGTAATTATATTAGTATTACTACCATTTAAACGTCTACAAGATATTTATAAAGTGCTTTTTAACAAAGTACTTCCTTGCATTTTTAATGTTATTTTGGATATGGGTACTTTTTAATACTTTATACAGAATAGTTGTTACTCCTGAAACAGTTCGAAATGATTTTTTTAATTACCTTCACAGCGAAAGCATGCTTATTACTATAATAGTTTCAGTTACAATGTTGCTTTGGCAAGGATGGAGAAAATTAAAAAGTTACCGGTAAACGCCTCCTGTATGCCTTTATTTTTATTTTACCACATATTGGAATTAATCTACCCATTAGCTTAATGCCTACAGCCAGTCTACAACTTTATTTTCGGTCTAATACTTTATTTTTCAGTCTACTTTATTTTCACTGTACTCTATTCCTTTTGCAAAAGGATATAAAAGGCAGCTACTTACCGAAATCAGCTCGGGAACCGAAACTTCGCTTTTTTGTCGCAAAAGGGGACTAAGCTCTGTTAACATGACGAAATAGGTTCATCTTAGAGATGAACCTGGGCAATTCATTGGATGAAATCCAACGAGATGTCAAAATTGGACGTGCAAATGTACTTTTCGTTGGAGTAAATCCAACGAGAGGCTGGAATTCGAGTTAAATAAAGCGATTTCTTCGTATCTCATTGGATTTCGTCCAATGACAAGTAAAATTTCCCTCGACGGAGGGCATCCTAATTGGATTTCATCCAATGAAAACTCCATAAGATCCATGAAAGATAAGCAAGCTGGGCATATCCTCCCTGCTACCCCTTCCGCCCCTCCAGCAGTTGATCCCGCATCCAATCATTTTGCACGATGCCATCGCCATCCTCGTACAAAATATGATAGAGTCGCTTCCGCAGCTCGGCCAGAACCGTCTTGTTCACGGGATGATGAATCACGTTATGAAGCTCATGCGGGTCATGACGCATATCGTAAAGTTCATCGACATCCGTACAATTCCAGATGTATTTCCACTCCCGGGTGCGAATCATTCGCTGCGTGTAAAGGCCGAATTGTGCGCCATTGAAAGAGGCGACAACTTCTTCGCGCCACCCCGCAGGTTCAGCTCCCAGAAGCAGCGGCAGCAAGGATTCCCCATGAAGCCGGTGTTCCACTAACGGTTCCGTTTCGCTGATGGCCAGCAGTGTCGGCGGCAAATCCAGCAAGGTCTGGACGAATTGCTCACAGCGGCTGCCTGGGGCAATAACTCCAGGCCATCTAACAATGAGTGGAACCTTTACGACGTCCTCGTACAGGACGTAATGTTTATCCAGCATGCGGTGCCCGCCGCACATGTCGCCATGGTCGGTTGTGAAAATGACAACCGTATTCTCACTTTGTCCGAGCGCGTCTAACCCCGCGAGCAGCTTCCCAACCGCATCGTCTAACTGCGAGATGATCGCATAATAACGAGCGACGATCGGCGCCCAATCCGCCCAGTCGTAATGCTCGATCTCCCAATTCCTAAGCTGCTGGCTCTGGATATAGGGTTTATTCGCGAACGTTTCACGGAAGCTTCCCCATTCAGGAATACTCTCCGGCGGATACATAGCGGCGAATTCGGCAACCGGGCGGCAGGGCAGATGTGGCTCCTGGAAATTAACCCGCAGCTGCCAAGGTGAGCCCGCACTCTCCTCCGACAGCTGCTTCATCAAAGCCGTGGCCATTGCGGCTGTCTGGTGTGTGCGCGTATCCTCCAGCGGCAAAGGGTCGATTTCGCCAAAGAACCCTCCCGTATACGCCAGCTCCGGGTACCGTGCCTTTGTCCGCTCCCGGTACTTCTCATCACTGGAAACGAATAGATCATACCCATAATGTGTCGGATCATAGGTCGGATGGACATCCCATTTGCCGATATAGCCGTTCCTGTACCCCGCCCCTTGCAAAGAACGGGCCCACGAGTAGCTCGTGGGCTCGAGTGCGCCGATCCGCATCCCCAAAGAGAAGTTCCAAAGTCCGCCGAAGGCTTCAGCCCTCCTGCCACAGACGAAAGACTGCCTCGCGGGACCACAGATGGGAATATGATTATAGGCACGGTCGAACCACATGCCCTCGGATGCGAGCTTATCGAGATTGGGCGTCAAAACAGGCGCCTGATGACTATAGCCAAGACAATCATAGCGCAACTGATCGACCATGATAATAAGCAAATTAGGCTTTTGAACCATCTCCGTCAAAGTGATTACCTCCCCGCATGTCTGGCTGCGGAAGCTTCATCGAACCTGTCTCGCCGAGGATCCTGTATCCATTCGTCCCATGTCAAGCCATACTGCAGCAAAATCTCATGGATGCGATTGCGAAACGGGAGGCCCGCTTCGATCTGTTTCAGCATGGGATCCGCCCGCCCATTCAGCATTTTTTCCGTCCAATCGTCTAACTGATAAGCCAACTCATCGGCAATGGCCGGAGAACTTTCGGCGATATTCACTGTTTCATCCGGATCAACACGCAAATCGAACAGTTCCCTTGGCGGACGAACGAAAGGTCCTGCATCCAGTGTGCGAATAAATTTATAATCCTTCGTCACAATCCCTCTGCTCGCTTGCCAAGCGCACTCGCTTAAATAGATGGCATCATGTGTCCCATCCGCTTCCCCGCGTATACTCGGCCACAAGCTGCGCCCGTCAATGTTCGTCGGTGTCAGGATACCGGCTGCTTCCAAGATGGTCGGCAGCATATCGACCTGCTGAACTAAACCTTTAACTCGGCGTCCTTCCGGAATTCGTCCAGGCCATCTCATGATCATCGGCACTTGCACCGAGGTTTCGTACAAACCGCAGTGATCCCAGTAAATATCGTGCTCCGTCAAGCTTTCTCCATGATCGCCGAACAAAATCAACAAGGTGTCGTCATAGACCCCTTCCGCAATAAGCAGCTCATCAAGCTCACGCAGACGATCATCGAGATAACGCACTTCCGCATCATAAAGCGCATTGACGTACGCAGCATCCGTTATAGGGCCAAGCAAGTCATAATGATGATGCTTAAAAAACGGATAAGCCGCATGATTATATGCGGCATCCATACTGCGGTTGGCCGGATCATAAGGATCCCGGCCCTGATCATAGAAAGCCGGCACATAACTCGACGGAGGCTGGTATGGCGTATGCGGATCCCAATAATGCAGGAACAGGAAGAAATCATCTTCCTTATGCTCGCGAATCCACTTGAAAGCAAGCTCATTCACCGATTTCCCGTCGATACTGCGCGTCTTTTGAACCGAATTGATGTAATACCGGTAACCTCTCGCGAACCATTCCTTTAACTGATACAAATTATCGACAGCAGCCGTCGTAAAACCTTGATTTTGCAAGAGAGAAGGCAGCCACGACTCTTTCTTGGGCAGCTGCGTGAGCGGTGAACCGTGTGAAACGACACCTGTTCGCAGCCCTACTTTTCCCGTAAATATACCGGTGTGGGCCACTTCCGTTGGTATATCTGCTGCATATGCTCTTTCGAACAGTACACCTTGCTCCGCAATCTGATCCATATAGGGCGAAGTCGGCTTCTGATAGCCATAACAGCCCAGCCGGGAGGCGCGCATCGTGTCCATGGAGATGAAAACAATGTTCATACGGCCTCACTCCGTCCTGTTTTTGTCATCAGATAGTCCATGATTAAAGCGACATTGCTCTCTACTTCGTCCACATGCGTTTGAATCACGATGTCCGGCTGCTCCGGCATTTCATACGGATCGCCAATGCCTGTAAATTGCTTAATCTCATCATTTCTGGCTTTGGCATACAACCCTTTCACATCTCGTCGCTCACATTCTTCAAGGGGGCAATCCACGAAAATTTCAACATAACCGGGCAGCTCGGCACGGGCATGCGCTCTCATTTCTTCATAGGGCGTAATAGCGGATACGATGACCGTAACACCGTTACGCGATAACAGCTTACAAAGAAAAACGATACGCTCAACGTTCGTGATGCGGTCCTTTCTGCTAAAGCCGAGCCCCTGGGAAATCGTCTGCCTAAGCTCGTCTCCATCGAGCAGCTCTACTTTCCTGCCGCTGACGCGAAGTGGCTCAACCAAGGCACGAGCCGTCGTTGATTTGCCTGAGCCTGAGAGACCGGTGAACCACAGTACCTCTCCATCTTTACTCATAACCTTCCTCCTTCGGATCGGTCTTTAGGAAATGGGGATAACGGCACCATTCGCCAGATGGGAACGGATCGCCGCTTCAATGATTTCTTGAACAGCCAAGGCGTCCGCACCGGAAGCTGTGATTTGCTCAGGAGGAACTCCCTCCTTCACTTCCTGTATGAAGGCATCCAGCCGAAGACGAAACGTATCCTCGAAACCGCGCATGCCGCTCATGATGGAATTCCGGTAAACCCGCAGGTCTTCCTGACGATGCGGATAGTACGTAAGCGATTCATAAACATTATCCAACACAAATCTGCCTTGATCGCCTGCGACCTCACAAGCTTCAATCGGATGAATGCCGAACATATCGTAGCTGCCCAGCAGATGGCCTACCGCGCCAGAGGCAAATTCTAAATTAATGGAAGCCGTTGACCACACCGCACGACCAGGAGCCTTCGTCAAAAAAGCTTGAACACGGCGAACCTCGCCTGCGAAATAACGCATCACATCGAGCGAATGCGGATGCAGCGCGCGCAAATGGATCCAGGGACTGGATTCATTCGGATTGCCGATTGTCAGCTTCATATTGACAAAAAGCGGGTGGCCGATATCGCCATTCATCATCCACTGCTTCGCCTTCTTGGCAGCCGGCGTGAATCGATGATTAAGATTACAAGCGAAACGAACGCCTTTTTCTTTCGCAAATTGAACCATTTCCCGGGCTTCTTCCAGCGAATTGGAAATGGGTTTTTCGACCAGTACGTCCTTGCCGGCCGCAATGGCTTTCATAACAGGCTCTCGGTGATGAGAGCCGTTATCGATTCCTCCAGTAGCTACGCTAATAATATCGAGCTGTTCCGCTTCAAGCATAGTATCCAGATCATAATAGGCTTTCACGCCAAACTGTGCAGCAACGGAATCCGCCAGCTCTTTGTTCAAATCGCAGATAGCGATGAGTTCGCTATCTGCGTGTTCCTTGTAACAACGACAATGGATACGTCCAATGTGATTAACGCCTACAACGGCTATTCTCAGCATGTCGTATCGGCTTCCACTTCTGCAGGTTCACCTTCCGCTTCTGCCACTGGCTCGGCTTCCTTCTCTTTCGTTTGCAGGGATCGTGCCGTCCTCGGGGAACCGATGTGCATGGAGTCAAAAGCCTGCTGCGAGGTTTTGAACGGACCGCATCCCAATCCATGCCAGTTCAAGTTCGTATAGATCGGATTCTCACGCCCTGTTTCTTGCTCCCGCTTCGCAATATGCGCATTTAATCGGCTCATGAGATGGGCCGCCACTTCCGGCTCTTCATCAATCAGGTTATGCAGCTCCTCAGGATCGCGAACCAAATTGTACAGCTCTACCGGAGGTTTGAAATGCAGATCCGGCTCAAGCGCTACAATCAGCTTCCATTCCGGCGTCCGCCAGCCATGTTTGCGCATCCATGTACATTCCGTAATGTACATCTCGCTTTCCGGCACCCGCTCCTCGCCTTTCACAAGCGGAATCAAGCTGCGGCCATCAAATGGAATCTCACATGGTATACCCAAAAGTTCCACAATGGTCGGCATCACATCTTTAATTTGCGAGGAACTGGATACTCGCTTACCTGCCGGGAGCTTACCCGGGAAACGCAGAATAAGCGGGATACGCAAATTCGTTTCATACAGGCCATGATGATCGTAATAACAATCATGCTCATTTAAGGTTTCACCGTGATCGGAGGTGATGACAACAAGCGTCTCATCTTCGATGCCAAGGGACTCAAGCGCCGTGAAAATCGACTGAATGCCCGCATCCATGTAAGCAATTGCACCATCATACTGTGCGTCAATATATTTGCTGTCGGTACATCCCTCAGGGAACCAGGAGCTGAAGTAGTCCGCGAATGGTTTAAAATCGTAAAGCTCATCCAAAGAGTGGTTGTCGGGATCGCACTCATTGCCGTCATAAAACATCCGCTCAAACGGCTTAGGCGGCAAATAAGGCGAATGCGGATCCATATGGCGCAAGAAGAGGAAAAATGGCTTACCCTCTTCCTTAAGGCGTTTCATTTCCGGAATGGCGACACGGTTCAAGTTGTCCGCTTTCGGGCTTCTTCCCGTTTCGTCAGGTCCCCAGCCTTCGAAATCGATATATTTCTGAAAGCCGCGTGCCGAAGGGTTGCCTGTGAAGCCGATACACGTTGTATTGTAACCGTTCTCTTCCAGCAGCTCGGAAAGCATCTTGACGTGGTCGCCAACAGGTCCGCCGTGCCGCAGCGCGACAACGTCCGTTCCGAAGCAATCCATACCCGTGAGCATGGAGGCATATCCTGGCGTCGTTGGAATACTCGGGGAGAAATGCTGTTCAAACAGTACGCCCCCTTGGCTATATTGGTCGATATGCGGCGTTGTCAGCCGGTGATAACCATATCCGCTCATATGATCTCGACGTAAGCTATCTATACCAAGCAGCAGTAAATTCGGCATTTTAGATGTCATGGGAATTACTCCTTCTCCGTTTATAATCAACTTATCTGGCTCCAAAAGAGCGCAGTACCGCATTCAAATAGCCATAGCTTTCAGCCGCTACAATAGAAACCTGTGCGAGAGAGTGCCCATTGGCGCCAATGACTTCTAGACACACAGGACCTTCATAACCATTATCCGCAAGCACTTTGCAGTAGCCGATTAAATCAATATCGCCACGCCCGCACGCCTGTTTGTCGATCGTACCTGGTCCCGCTTGTCTGCCACTGCAGTCGCGAATATGAATATGCTTCACGCGTGAAATCACAGCCGGCAAAGCCGCTTCCGGATTTTCTCCTGCCCGATAAATATGGCTGGGATCCATATCGATGCCAAAAGATGGATTCTCAATTGCCTCGATTGCTCTTAATGAAGTAGGCGTATTATAAATGGAACCGCCGACATGCGCTTTTACGCAAAGTGTAACCCCGTATTCACTTGCAAGCTTTGACATTCTTGTCAACTTTTCAATTGTGAATTGCAAGTCCTCTTCGACGTCCGATTTTCCGCCCGGCCCCACATTGACAACCGGGATTCCGAGTTCTGCCGCCGCTTCAAAAGCAAGCGGAAGCCTCGTTTCATTCAGCTCAGCCACTTCCATTGACAGAAGCTTCAGCCCAACCTCCTCGGCGATTCTACGAATCTCCGGCGCCTGCTCCCGCCAGTTGTCAAGCTCGAGGTGCTCGCACATGCCTTTGATTGCCGAGAGCTCCACACCGTCATAGCCGCAAAGCTTAATGTGCTGCGCCGCCGTAGCGAAATCGAAATCTTTGAACAATACGGAATTTATCCCTAATTGCATCATGGTTTACTGCCTCCCTAAGTTAAAGTTCAACAATGCTTGACGTTTCAAATGAACGAATAGCCGCTTCAATAATCGTCTGCGCCTTTAGCGCCTCTTGGCCCGAGCCATTGATTTGATCGTAAGGCACCTTGGCATCCAGCTGCTCAATCCAGTCGCTGATACGGCTTTTAAACGTTTCGTTGAAATGGCGCATGCCGCCCAAATAGCTGTAACTTTCCGTTGCAATGCTATGACGGGGATAAAAGGTTAAGTGCTCACAAGCGTCGTCCAGTACGAATCGGCCTTTGGAACCAACAACCTCGCAGCGCTCCAAACCGTAGCTGGCTCCAGCATCGTAGCTGCCGACGAGGTTCCCGATGGCGCCATTTTCAAACTCAAGCATCACCTGCGTATTGGACCAAATTTTCCTATTTTCGCCTTTCATCATGAAGGCAGCTACCCGTTTCACATCCCCGCAGAAGTAACGAATCACATCGAAGGAGTGCGGATGAAGCGCGCGCAAATGGAACCAAGGCGAAGTTTCGACCGGGTTGTTGATCCACATTTTCATATTAATCATATGTAATTGGCCAAGACGGCCTTCCTCTACCCATTCTTTGGCACGTAGCGCAGCAGGTGTAAAACGATGATTCAAGTTGACGGCATAAGGAATCTGCTTCTCTTTGGCAAGCGCCACCATCCGCTCTCCTTCGTCAATCCGGTTGGAAATCGGCTTTTCCCCAAGAACAGGAATGCCCGCCTCGAGCAGTTCCATCGTAGGCTGATAATGCTCGCCGCCATTCTCTTCCCCTTTGGTCGCCATCGAGCAAGCATCCAAATGAATGCCGCTAGCCAGCATTTCCTGCACGCTATAGAAAGCTCTGCAACCGAATTTGGCCGCAGCCGCATCTGCTTTCTCCTTATTGATGTCACATACAGCAACAAGCTCTGTTTTCGCATGTTCATGGTACACACCCGCATGGATTGAACCGATATTGCCAACTCCTACAACCGCAACCTTTAACGTCATCGCCTATTCCTCCCGTTTCTTCTACTGAATTTCCTGCGCATTCTCCAGCAGTTCCCCATGCAAATCACGATACTGCCCTGGCGAGCATCCAACCCTCCGTCTGAACAATTGTGTGAAAAAGGCCGGGTCTTCATAGCCAACACGCTGGGCGACATGAATCACTTTGTCATCGCCTTCTATCAAATACTGCTTCGCCCGTTCAATTCGAATGTCATGAATACGCTCCGTTACGGTTTGATTCGTTTCCTGCTTAAACACCCTGTTAAGCTGCCTGCTGCTCACATTAAACAACTCGCACAAATCGGGGATGGTCATTTTTTTATCAAAATGACGCTCCAGAAACCCGGTGATCCGGCGCACAAGTATGGTATGATTCGCTGATCTTGAGCTCTTTTTCTCCTTGCTTGCGGAATCCGCATAGCAGCGAGATAACAGGATGAGCAGCTGGAGCATTTGCAGTTTAATGAGCGTTAAATAGCCCGGCCGGTGATGCTCCCATTCTGAAATCATCGTTTCAAGTAATATAAGAACATGATTTGATGCTTGCCCCATCAAATTCAACCTGTGATGAAAGCGTTCTCTTGGATTTAAGAAAGGATGCACATAATAGTAATCCATGGACTGTGACACGCCCAATTCCTTCAGCAGAGACTCATGAATTAATTCTGGCGTGAAGAGACAATTAATGATCTCGATGTTCTCTCCCGGCTTCGTACGATACGTATGAACTTCCCCGGGATTAATAATAAAAACATCGCCCGTTTGGATCTGGTAGGATTCTCCTTCAAATACATGATCCGCTTGACCGCTAACCACATAAACAAGTTCAATAAAGTCATGTGAATGAACCAACGGCGTATTATCTTGATGATGGAAGCAGCGGTTAATATAAAACGGAATTTGCTTGTCTTTCATGAATTGACTTTGTCGCAGGAGATTAACCATATGTACAATTCCTTTCTTTGCTTCTGTCTTCATCATAAGGCATCCAACTCACGCTTTCATTGCGGTTTCAGCCATCTTACAAGGGGATTGCGCCATTTCGATTTGTCTTAAACTTGAATGACATTAATGAACTTCCGCTGGAGCAGCTGAACGTGATCAAGAGGCGTTTGTTCATCCGTAATGAGATGATGAATCTGGTTCCAGGCCCCGATCATCGTAAAAGCCTGCATATCAAATTTGCTATAATCCGCGAGGACAAATACTTGTTCGGCCATGCCGATCATTTTCCGTTTCACCCTGGCTTGCATTTCATTCGACTCGCTGATGCCCCGCTCCATATGTACGCCTTTGCAAGAAACGAACGCTTTATTTACATGATACTCTTCCAAGGCCTGCTCCGTCAGCGGTCCAACGAAAGAAAGTGAATTTGGCACAAGGATGCCTCCTGTGCTGATGACGCTGATATTCTTTTTCTCGCTTAGAACCAAAGCCACCTTCAAGGAGTTGGTGATGACGGTGAGTGGAATGTCGGGCAGCAGCTCTGCCAAATGCCATGTCGTGGAGCTCGCATCGAGGACAATGCGATCATGCGGTTCCACAAATTTGGCAGCTTGAGCCGAAATACGCTGTTTTTCCGTCACATGCACCGTTTCCCGCAGCTCATACGACGTTTCGGACGTTTGCGGCTGCAGACGAATCGCGCCGCCGTAGCTGCGCAGCAGCCGGCCTTCGTTCTCCAAACGGTCCAAGTCCCGGCGGATCGTTTCTTCCGTAACCCGGCATATCTGGCTAAGTTCAGTGACGCGCATGCTTCCCCGCTCGTTAACCAGCCGTAGAATGTGCTGAACCCTTTCCGCGACTAGCATCATCAAACACCTCCCTGAGCTTCAGATTTCCGATTCGTTGTAGAGGATTATTAGCGGGCTTGGTCAAACGCGATCACCCGATCACGAATTTCACAGAAATTATGGATATTGACATATTCCAAAATAAAAGGAACACCTTCCGCATGCTCATGATACAAATTCAGCAGCTTTCTCCAGTCAATATCCCCGTCTCCAACGCAGCGCCCGTAGGTATCATTGACTTTGCGGTCTTTCCCGTGAAAGTAGGCCAGATGCGGCGCTAAATACTGGAACATCTCCTCTTCCGAGCTGTTCGCGATTAAATTCGCCGGATCCAGGAGCACTTGAACGTGCGGCGATCCGACCTGCGCCAGGAAATCCGCTGTGCGTTTGGCGCTGGGCACAACATCCAGGACGCAGGGTTCAAGCGCAAGCTTAATCCCGTAATGTCCTGCACGCTCGCCAAGCCAGCTTATCTGCTGTTTGAGACGTTCGAAGTCCTTCTCATACGAATCCGCTTGAATGCCTCTTTTTCCCGGAATGAATCCGCACTCCGTTGCAACAATCGGCACGCCGGTCCCGGCAGCAATCTGCATATGCCGTTCAAAATATTGCAAATTTGCCTCCATTTCCTGCTCATCCGTTTCCAACAAATTCGTAAATACGCCAATCGAGGCAACTTCAATGCCATGTTTGCGATAGGTCTCTACGATTTCTTGACTTCTTTTATCCGTTAGATCACTAAGATCACTCCGCCCGTTGTAACGCCAATAGTTAGAATCCGTTTGGGAGAAGCAAAGCTCTGTCCATCTGAACCCGCGCTCAGCCAGCAGCGCCGCCACCTCTTCATTTGATAATTGCGGAAAACTGCGCGAAACCACACCAACATCCATAAGAGCATACCCACCTTTATCTACAAATTATAGTAAGACTCTCTTGCGAGCCGCACGTCTGGCAAACCAGCCCAATATGACAGTCAAAACGCCTTCAATTATTAAAAAAAGCAACATGTACGTTTCAAACGGTACGCCAAGCAAAACGTGCGAAAGGAGATTGCATACAAATAAGATCCCCAGCTGTATGGCCAGCAGCATCGCTGAAGCTTGCAGCACCTGCTTGGCTTCCGCCTTCTTTTTCAAATAGTATTGGCAGTAGAATACGTACGCTAGCCAAACGACACCCATCAGCAGAAATGAGAGATTATCAATCCCCTGCCAAGAGGAACGTTTAACGCCAAAAAAGGTCAGCAAAACCAGCAGTAAGCTCCTTAATTCGAACCAATTTACAATGCCTAGCGCCGCAGTAATAACGGTAATCCCCACCGATTTATACCCGGCCGACGGGTCACGTTGTTTTAATTCAAGAAAAGGATCCATACGAGTTAGCATCCCTCCATTCCCGCTCCACTCTTTGCAGGATACGCAGCGTAGCTTTTCGCGCTTCTTCACTTTCTACCAGTGTCGATTTTTTTACAAAGGCAATCAGTTTACCGATTTTATTTAAATAGGACTTCCGTGCCAATCGTTCAATACGGTCCACTTGTTTGGTATTGCCCTGCTTTTGATGTTGAATCATGCGCTCGTTAAATTTGACCGACCATGCTTCAGGAATTGTACCCGTCGCTGTCAGTGTCTCCAAGTCGCGCAGCTTGCCTCCGACCATTTTCTCCAATAACACCCTCATATACCATAACGAGCCTACCATAATGAGACTGAGGCAGACGAAGAAAACAAGCAGCGTAAGCAGAATATACGTCATATCGACGTGGCCCCCCTAAGGTCAAGCTCTCCGGCAAAATGACAGGCTGCGTAATGCCCATCACCAACCTGCTTCATTTCTGGAGCCTGCTTTTTGCAAATGTCTTGGGCATAGGCACATCTCGGATGGAAATAGCAGCCGGAAGGCGGATTCGCCGGGTTGGCGACTTCCCCTTGCAAAATAATGCGGTTCGACTTCTTCCGGGGGTCAGGTACCGGCTTCGCAGAGAGCAGCGCTTCGGTGTAAGGATGTTTGGGAGCTGCAAACAAATCCTTCGTTGCCGCTGTCTCTACCATTTTGCCAACATACATAACCCCGACACGGTTAGATATATGCTGGATAACCCCGAGATCATGAGAAATAAACAAATAGGACAAGTTCAGTTTTTCCTGTAAATCCTGCAGCAGATTAATAATCTGCGCCTGCACGGATACGTCTAGTGCCGACACGGCTTCATCGCAAACGATGAACTTGGGATTCGTCGCCAAAGCTCGCGCAATACCAATCCGTTGGCGTTGCCCCCCGCTGAATGCATGCGGGTACCGCTCCAGATGGCGGCTGTTGAGGCCCACCATCTCCATGAGCTGTGCCACGCGCTCTTTGAGCTCGGCGCCGTGCGCCATGCCGTTGCAGACGAGCGGCTCGGCAATAATATTGAGCACCGTCATCCGAGGATTGAGCGAGGAGTACGGGTCTTGGAAGATGAGCTGCATGTCACGCCGAATCGATCGCAGTTCCTTGGCGTCGAGCTGCAGCACCTCCTGCATCTGACCTTGGCGGTCGCGAAAGCGCACTGAGCCCGAGGTCGGTTCGATAGCGCGCAGAATACAGCGTCCAAGTGTTGTTTTGCCGCAGCCGGATTCGCCGACAAGACCGAACGTTTCACCGGGACGGATATGAAACTGAACATCGTCGACCGCTTTGACATAACCGACATTTTTTTGCAAGAACCCCTTTTTAATCGGGAAATATTTTCGCATATAGCTCACATCAAGAATGAGTTCGTCTGTTTGTACCGTCATGAGACCACCTCGGCTTCTTTAAGCTCCGTTTCAACCAATAAGCAGCGAACTTTATGATCTTTTTTCACCTCGACTAGCGGCACGTCCGCTACGTTGCACACGCCGTCGATGGCCATTTTGCAGCGCGTATAAAAGCCGCAGCCCTTCGGCAAATTCATCGGGAACGGCACAGTCCCCTCAATGGATTCCAGCCTCTTGTTCTCCCTGCCGATCGCAGGTATCGAATTCAACAGCGCCTTCGTATACGGATGTTTCGGATTATGAAATAAGGAATCCACATCTGTGTATTCGACGACTTTGCCCAGATACATGACCGCTACTTCGTCCGACATTTCGGCAATAACCCCAAGGTCATGCGTGATGAAAATGACGGATGTATCATGATTCGCTTTCAGTTCATTAATCAGCTGCAGCACTTGCGCTTGGACCGTAACATCCAAGGCCGTGGTCGGCTCATCTGCGATGAGAATCGAGGGGTTACAGGACAATGCCATGGCAATCATGGCCCGCTGCCTCATCCCGCCCGACAGCTGGTGCGGGTATTCGGCAAGCCGCTGCTCGGGATTGGACATGCCGACCTTGCGCAGGATGTCCACCGCCAAGCGGTATGCTTCTTTTTTATCCTGTGTCACATGCAATAAGATTGCTTCCATAATCTGATTGCCTACGGTATGAATCGGAGAGAATGCCTTCATGGGCTCCTGGAAAATCATCGCGATTTCATCGCCCCGGATATCCCGAATTTCCTTCCCTCTCGGATCCAGCTTCACCAGATCCACCGATTCCTTGCTCCCGGCACCGTTTCGCTGCAGCTTAATCTCGCCTTCCACTTGGCCCGGCTTGGGCACAATGCGCAAGAGCGCCTGCGAGGTGACGCTTTTGCCGCAGCCGCTTTCGCCGACGATGCCCAGCGTCATGCCCCGTTTGATTTGCAGATCAACGCCGTCCACTGCTTTCAATACGCCTTCATCCAGATGGAAGTGAACTTTCACGTCCTTCATTTCCAATATGACGTTATCCCTATTTGACATTCACTTCACCTCCTATTTGTATGGATCTGCCGCATCGCGCAATCCGTCCCCAAGGAAATTAAACATTAAGACCGTCAAAATAATGAATGCCGCCGGCCACAGCAGCCAAGGGTGATGGGCTAGTGTTTCCAGGTTTTGCGCATCCTGCAGCAGCACTCCCCAGCTGACAACCGGCGCCTGAAGCCCGATCCCAAGGAAGCTTAATGCAGTCTCTCCCAGAATCGTGCCGGGAATCGAAAGCGTCACGTTTACGATGATGTAGCTTGCGAAAGACGGCAGCAAATGTTTGCGAATGATGCGGAAATCACTTGCCCCCGCAAGTCTGGCCGCCATGGTGAAATCCTCTTCACGAAGAGACAATATTTTCCCCCTTACAACGCGAGCAAGCCCTGTCCAGCCAATGATGGAGAAGATGAGAATCAGCCCGAAGTACGTTTGCAGCGCCGTCCAATCTCTTGGCAACGCAGCTGTAAGCGCCATCCAAAGCGGAATCGTTGGAATACAGATGAGCAAATCAATGGTCCGTTGAATGATGGTGTCCGAAACGCCGCCCAGATAACCGGATATTCCACCCAACACCAATCCCAGAATGAGGGTTACCACGATGCCCAGCAGTCCGAAGGAGAGCGAAATTCTGGCTCCGTAAATGATTCTGGACAACAGATCATGCCCCAGCTTATCCGTCCCCATCAAAATGAGCGCATCCTTTGGATTTTTCAAGCCAAACAAGTGGCGTTCCATGGGGATGAGCCCCCACAGCTTATACGGCTCGCCTTTTGTGAAAAAATAGATCTCATACTTCTTCGCCGGATCTTCGGAGAATGTGCGTTTGAACGTTTGTGGATCGACTTTCTCGCTCATCCCGTAAACAAAAGGCCGAAGCTGAAATCCGTTATTCGGATCGACAAAATGAATTTTTTGCGGTGCTGCGTTCTTATAATCGGAGTACCTCGCATCCTGCAGCGTGGGCGCCAAAAATTCACAGAAGATCGCCACCAGATAAAATAAAATCAATACAACCGCAGAGAAAACAGCCATTTTGTGTTTGATGAATTTCCACCACATCAGCTGCCACTGGGAAGCGACTTCGTATTGATTATCGGCACCGACTCGGTTTCGGCTATTCACCTTGGTCCTCCGAAATCGATTCGCAATCGTCGTTATCGCACTCATTCCGCAACACCCCCGAAGCGTATTCTCGGGTCAACGAACGCTAGCAAAATATCGGATAACAGTGTCCCGATAACCGTCATCACGCTTAGAATCAACAGGAAGCTTCCCGTTAAGTACACGTCCTGGAACATCAAAGCTTTGAGCAGCATCGGCCCCGTTGTCTGCAAATTCAGCACGATCGAGACGATAGCTTCTCCTGAAATAAGCGCCGGAAGTGTCCAACCGATGGTCGAAATCAACGGATTAATGGCCAATCGAACCGGATATTTGAACAACAGCTTACCCTCAGGAACACCTTTGGCTCTAGCGGTAATGACGTACTGCTTCGACAACTCATCCAGCAGCATCCCTCGTGTAATCCGGATCAGCGATGCTGTCCCCGACATACCGATAACCACAACAGGAATAATGAGCCTTGGCAGCATATTCAAGATTTTGTCCATCGTCCAAGGGGCATCTACATATTGCGCTGAAAACAAGCCTGTGATCGAAACGCCTGTTTGCGCGAAAATGACATACACGATAATCAAAGCAATAAGAAATCCGGGCATGGCCAGACCAATAAAGCCTATAAACGTAAACACATAGTCAAGTGCCGAATATTGATGCGTCGCTGAATAAATGCCGATTGGAATCGCGATCAGCCACACAAAAACTAAGCAAATGAGCGATATGATAACTGTCAACGCCAGTCTTGGACCAATAACTTCTGTCACAGGCTGATTCCATTGAAAGGAGCGACCTAGGTCACCGTGAAGAATAATATTTTTGATCCAAATGATGTATTGAACGATTAATGATTTATCTAACCCGTAAAGCTGTTGAAGATTTATGACCGTACTTTCTGAAACCGCAGATCCGGACTGCTTTAATGTGGCAATATATTGTGTTAGGAAATCCCCAGGTGGAAGCTGAATGATCACAAAAACAATAATACTGATGGCAATCAGCAGCGGGATTAGCTGCAAAAGCCGATAGGAGATATAATTCAGCATGTAATTCCTCCTTCCAAAAATGTACCCTGTCTCTGAACGAACCGTGGAGCCCGGATCAAACGACCTGCCGCCGTCCGGGCTCCTACTGGTTCCTGTTCAATTATTTGCTATAAAAGAACTGCTCGCCGCTGAAGTTCGCGCCAATCGCAAAGCTGGTGTCATTCGGAATGTTGTGCAGCTTTGCATTGACAATTAGAGGCTGCTTCACTTCCGAAATCGGAATGAAATAGTAGACCTTGTCTTTCATGACTTGTTTAATTTCAGCTACTTTTTTCTTCGCATCCTCTGGGTTCGCAGCTGCAGCGTCATTGATCATTTTGTATAGGTTTTTGATGTCTGCAGGCGGTTCTTGACCTTTCTTACCGCCTGAAGTACGCCAGAGATCCCATTGCGCTCCCCAAAGCTGCGTGCCCCAATCGCCCATGTACCAGAGCGGCGTATGCGTCCAGATCATGGTCGCTTGCAGCTCATTGTTCGTATTCCGCGTCGTCCAAAGCGTTTGGTCGATTGTTTTCATCGTGACGTTCAGACCAAGCTGTTTCCACATCTCCACGATTAATTGGGTTAACGGTACGATATCCGGCGCTTGTGCTCCGACTTCGAACGGAATCGTGAACACCTTGCCATCCGGCCCAAGACGTTTGCCGTCAGCCCCTCTGGTGAGGCCCATTTCATCCAGCAATTTGTTCGCAGCAGCCAGATCAAACGTCGGATCTTCAATGCTGCCCGGTTTCGCAAAGCCATAGTAGATCGTGTCAATAATCTCTTTGCGGTTCAGCGCCAAGCTGAGCGCCTTGCGGAAGCGCACATCCTGAACAACTTTTTGCCAGTTCGGGTCATTGAACGTTTCGTTCAAGAAAATATCCGTTGGCGTCACGTGCATGTTGGCCAGCAATGCTTTGTAGCCGTTTTTCTCATTTTCCCGATAAAGCGGCATTTTGATCAGAGCTGCTGATTCCCTGGAGAAGTCGACTTCACCGGCAATCGTTTTCAAACCAACCATCTCAATGTCCTGTACGAGCGTACTCTGAATGCTGTCGATATAAGGCAATTGATTGCCTGCTGTATCAACTTTGAAATAGTACGGATTGCGTTCATACGTCGTAACAGATTCCGTCGATTTGGTCATCATCCATGGGTAAAGCACAGGGAAACCAACAGCTTTCTTATTCGCAAGTTCCCAGTTCGTAATGTCTTTATCGTTAAAAAGATTGAACCATTCGCCAGGTTGGAAGCCTGCTTGTTTAATCAGCGGTTCCAGTTTATCCAATGGCGTGTATTTTTTGTGGAACTGTTTGAGATAGTGCGCAGGACGGATGAGCTCTGTATATCCGCGCCAGCCCTGAATAGCGAAGCGGATCAGGATACCGCCGTACGGACGGTCGAACGTCAGCTTGAAGTTCAAATCGTCGATCACTTCCAGCTTCATCGGAGCCGCATCGGCTTCACCGCCGCCACGCAGCCATACAGGGAAGATTGGCGTCAGCTCCGTATTGTTCAAAATATCCTCAACCGTAAATCTGACGTCTTCCGTTGTAACCGGCTGACCGTCAGACCATTTCAGCCCTTTGCGCATGGAGAATGTGAATGTTTTTTGATCATCGCTGACTTTGTAATCTTTGAGCACGTTACCAGTGATTTGATCACCGAGAATACCCGGCGTGTTCAGCAGCGGTTCGTTGTTCATAACGAAAACGTCAGCATCCCAGTCCGGAGCGGATGTAACCGTTCTCAAAACACCGCCATACGTACCGATTTCGTATTTCATTTGGCTCTCCGGTAATTCATTCGTGAATTTATAATCGCTCGGCAAGCGATCTTTCACGGGTGGCAGTCCTTTTGACGCCAAAACCGGCGAATCCTTGAACTCTGTCAATTGCGCAGGTTGTCCGCCTCCACCGGCAGGTGCTTTTGTTGGATCCGGCGCTTTCGTTGCTTGTACTGCAGCTGTCGTTGGCGCTGGAGTCGTCGAAGCTGGACTGTCTTGACACCCCCCAAGTACAAGCGTCAACATGAGTGCTGAAACCAGGAGTAAAATAATCGACTTCCTCCTTGACTTCATTTGCAACCCTCCGATTTCCTAAAATGTTTTTGAGTTTGTGGACTCATCCTAATTGTTATGGAGATTGCCCCTAATAATCAACCTTATTTTCTGAAAATTCACTATCTTCACTAAACACACTACTCATCGTTAAGATTCGACAAGATTAGACCGATTCGGCTCTTTTTGCATAAAATGTAACCGCTACCAACACCTTCTCGACATCATTTACGGCTATGAAAATGAAAAAATGTGGCCTCATCATGAAGCCAGCCTAGAGACACATATGCTGTACTCGAAGGTTAAGTCAGGCAAACGCAAAGAAAGTCCCACAAAGTCACAACAGGGCATGGGATTTGACGGCAGGCTGCCGCCGTGAAGCTACGAGGTTCAAGCCTGTGGCCAAGTGCATGGACTGTGCGCAATCCCAACGCAGCTTTTTACGGGTTAGTTGGCTGGTTGGTTGGTTCGTTGGACAAAATCCAATGAACCTAGTAATTTGAGGGCTCGATTGCCCATTCTATTGGATGAAATCCAATGACATCGGTGAATTGTGCCGCTATAGCGCTGGATATTGCTGTTCTATTGGATTTTGTCCAATTTAATGGGCAATTTAGAGGTGTTTTAGTGCTTTTCATTGGATTTCGTCCAAGGAGGCTGCACAGCTTCTAGCGCTTTAAACATGCTAACTCTCGCCTGGGTGCTGCTCATACCTGCTTGCCCCACCTCTAACCCCAAACACAAAAAGCCCGCCCCCAAAACCGGAGCAGGCCTACCATCCATATTAAGCGTTTACAAATCTAATTGCTTGTAACTACTTTTATACACTTATCCCTCGTCGCCGCTCTTCCAGCATACTTTCACATCTGCTTCCTAAGCTGCTGAGGCGTCATCCCTATGGTCTGCTTAAACAGGCGGAAAAACTGCGTTTTATCCTCGTAACCGACGCTTCGTCCGATGGATTCGACAGAATCCTTCGTTTCCAGCAGCATTCGCTTCGCTTCGCGCAGCCTGACGTCGTGAACGTATTCCGTGAAGGTGAACCCCAGGCAATCTTTAAACATTTTGCTCAAATAATAGGGGGAATAAAAGCTCTCGCGCGCCAAATCATTCAGCGTAATATGCCCCGCATAATGCTCCTCGATATAGGATAGCAGCTGAGGAAGCATGTGATATGCCGTGCGCAATTCGGAGTTATGTAGATTTTCTTGCATCGATCTGAGCATACGCGTCAATAACAGTGTAGCATAGCCGTGAAGCATAGCTAAATAACCACTCTTTTTGCCGCAATATTCCGCATACATCGTTTCGAGCAGCTGCTCGACCTCAATCATGTTTTTCCCTCTGAACGTGACGTGAGGCGAAGGATTCGCAAGTGAGGACTTGAACTCCTGAAACAACTTGAGCGGAAGAAACTCGGAAGCGCTTTCGGTAACCTGCAATCGATTGCTTAGGAACTCAGGATCCAGCAAAATGTTCATATACTGCATGTTCTTCTGAATTTCAAACGCATGCCGATCCCCAACATCCATGAACAAAAAATCCCCGCGCTGCACGGCAAATGACTTCCCATTCACTTGATGGTACCCGGCACCCTGCCAGATATAAACCAGCTCGATGAAATTGTGCGTATGTTCCGGCTCATTCGCCTGTTGATGAAGCTTGTAAAGCGCGATTTTCTCAGCCTGCTGGATATAGTCAACAGATTGGTACATTTTCATCTGAACAACACTCCATTCATAATGGTCATGTTAGCAGCTGTTTAGGTGCGTACCAGCCTCTTCAGCATATCACATAACATGGGACACCTGAAGATGAAGATGTGCTTAATTGCAATAGCCTAATGGCCTATTTTCAACGCACGGCAATGTCGAATGATCCGAAACAAAGGCCCCTTCGCATTGAACTCGGACACTAAGAGGCCTTAATTACTAATGGAAATCTATCTAACTTTATTATACAAAAGCGTCTCACCCGGTTGAAAAATATGAAATTTTTGCCCCAGATGCTTCTGATACAGCCGGTCAACGAACGGCGCAATGCCTTCACTATTATTAGGATACATATCGAAATGAACTGGCACGACAATGTCAAAACGAAGATGCGCCGCCAGATCCGCCGCTTCCAAAGCATTCATATTGCCCACGACGCCAACTCTGTTGCGGAAAATATCCCGGCCATTAATCGGCAGGAAGCCTACATCAATGGTGTAACCCGACAGCGTGTTCACTAATTCATCCGTCAAAAGCGTATCGCCTGCATGATACAGACATAAGTTGTCCCACTCGAGCATGTAGCCCAAATAATGGTCCCAGCCCGCTTCATCCTGCACACGCTCTTCATGCCACGCCGGTATCGGCTGAATGTTCAGCCCTTCAGCGAACGGCCAAGCCTCTTGAACACCAAGCGCCTGCAGCCGATTAGGTGCAATTCCCATTGCCTCCAGTGCCGGCAAGCAAACCTTGGGAGCGCCGAAGCGGCAATCCGGAGATGCCTCCGCAATAACCCGCAGCGTCGCCGGATCCATATGATCCATATGTTCGTGCGTACAAAGGACCAGATCCAGATCCGTCAAAGTTTCGGGCTTCACCGGTGGTGCATATCTTCTCACCCAGAACCCTTCGGGAGATCCTCCGAGTTGATCGACAGAATCCGTCAAATATGGGTCAATCGCTATGGCAATGTCGTTTTTCCGCAAAATAACGCCAACCTGTCCAATATACTGAATGGTTAATTGATTAGATTCTACTGACATAAAACTACTCCTTTTGTTGGATATATGATGTTCCAAATGCATGTGTTTTCGTTCCTTTAACGCCAGGTTTGACTGCAAAAATACCACCGGCGTGAGGCTGATCTCCTGCTTTGTCTTCCTCCAGCCCTTTTCGAGCGCTCGTTATGTATAAAGTGTCCAGCTCATCTCCGCCAAAAATACACGAGGTTACTTTCGCTGCGGGGACCGCGATGCTCTCCAGTTTCATGCCTGTGCGGGGATTCCAGCGTGACACCTGCCAACCATCCCAGTGAGCAATCCAAAGCATGCCTTCTGTATCAATCGTCATACCGTCTGGAAATCCTTGCTCGCCAGCGAAATCGATTAATAGTCTTGGACGGCTAATTTCTCCTTTTTCCGCGTCAAAATCAAAAGCTAACACATGTTTTCTCATCGAATCAATATAGTACATCTCTTTTTCGTCTAGACTCCAGGCGATCCCGTTCGATACACCCACGTCTTCGTGAACTTTGCGGCAGCTGCCATCTGGTTCAAGTACATAGAGGGAGCCTGTCGCCACTTTTTCAATGATTTCCATCGTTCCCGCCCAGAACCGGCCATGGCTATCACATTTTCCATCGTTAAACCGATTGAAAGGCAAGTGATCTTCTGGATCAACGAGAGGGCGTTAAAGTACGGTGCTTCATGTGATAGGATTGAAAACCGGATTGTGTCGCCAATACGACCTCATCTTTCCCGGCGCAAACAACTGCACCGACAAATTCGCCAATAGGAAAAGACTCATTTTGACCGGTCTCCAGATCAAACCTGCAAAACTTCTCTCCTACAATATCAACCCAATAAAGCACTTTCTCTTCCTCATTCCAGCTCGGGCCTTCACCTAGAGTGGCTTTAGCGTCCAGAACCAGCTGTACGTTCTTCGAATCCATTAGACATCAACTCCTCTTCCGTTATTGTAAACCGTCCTCGTACGAATTGGAAGAAGCAGGAATGCCTTTCCACAAAAAAAGAAAGGGCTTTCCCTCCGTCATCTTCATGACTTTTGGGAAAACCCGATGATCTTGTTTATGCCTTCAGAAATGAAATGGCATCCAGGAAAAATGCTGCAAAATTGCTGTCGATTTTTTTGCCTGATTGCGCTCGAACATGCTGTTCGAGAGCGTTCAATGCCGTCTTGACACCTTTGTCATCCAAGTGCTTTTGCAACGCCTCAACCATCACTAACAAGCTGTTATAAATGCCTTGGTTCGAAATCCAGCCTTGTTGGTAAGCATAACGAACCGCTTCATCCAAATGCATGACGTCCATATGCACCTTAAGTACATAGCTCACGGCCGCTTCATTCCCGGCAGCATCCGTTGCCGTTACGTTAACTTGATGCTCACCAATACGGAGTGAAAAAGGTTTGTACGTATAGGGATCGCTGACGTTAGCGCCGTCAATGCTAACTGTCTTGGCAGCCACTCCGCTTATTTCATCGCTCACGTTGAAGGTCAAATTGCCGCCATCCGTCCAATAAACATCCATCGTGACCGAAGGCGAGATGACCGGCGCCTTGGTATCGATTTTGACTTCAGCCGTTTTGATTAACTCTTGGTTACCGGCTTGATCAACACTGTAATAACGAATTTGATGCACGCCATCCTCCGTAACGGATACCGTGTTTCCTTCTGCGAATGCACCGTTATCTAGGCTGTACATCGTTGTTTGTACGCCGCTGCCTGCGTCGCTAGCCGTTAAGGTCACCGTTTGCGCCGTGCGCTGCCACCCTGATTTCGCGTCATCTGTCGTTACAGGAGCTGCGCTGTCTTTCTTGAAAGTAATGACATGCGTTTTTCCATACGAACCCGCTACCTGAATATCAAGCTTCAAGCTAGGAGCCGTTTGCTGCACAGAAATTGTGCTGTCGCTGCTAACAAGCTGTAGGCCCGTTTTATTCAGTTCAAGTGAAATCATGCTCTGCGCTTGTGTTGGATCGGATACCGCGATGGAAAGCTCGGACTCCGATTCCTTCACCATCACAGATGCTGGTTTGCTGGCGGTAATGCCTGCCACGGAACCAGGGTTCCAGAAATTTGCCGCCGTAATGCCCAACTGCTTTTCTTTTACTGCATGCACATCGGCTGTATTACTTAAAATCTCAACGTTCGGCGATTGGCTGTACGCCGCTGTAGCCGCAGCATCCTTGTGTGGCAGCATGACATATGCGTAGGAGGCATTCGTCGGATTTTGCCCGTGTTCGAAAGCCAAGCTTACATAATTACGCGTAATCGGCGTATTCGATTGGCCGCTGTTAATCTCTTGCCAGCTCCCCGTTCTCGCTTCACGCAAGCCATAGACGGTTGCTGACCCTGGGAAATAATAACCGATATCCGAATTCGCCACATTACCGGCTATGTGTGCCCAGTTCACTTGATTTAGCGTTCCTGACCAGCCCAATTGATTCGGTTGCGCTGAGCCGTTAACCGTTAGTACATTGTCTCCCGCGTCATTTAGTTTCCGGTTATCGATGATCGTTTCAACCGGCGCGTTCGCTGCTGAGCTTTTCGATATTCCTGCTCCTAAAGCGACGATTTCATCATCGAACATGAACCACGATTTTTTGCCTTGCAGCGTGCTGCCCGTCACTTTATCCATCGAAAAGTCCATCCCTGCGGCACCATATAAGCCGTCGATGGAGGAGCCGCCCACCCAGTTTTTAGCGTTCATATACGAGGTCCACTCGCCAGGGGTTACGCCTTTCCCCGACTGATCTGTCGTCGTGCCTGGCAAACGGAAGGAATCCACAGTCGGCCAGAAGTCATTGCGGTACTGGTTAAGATCCTGATCATACAGGAACGTCATGCCGATTCCCGTGTACCAGCCTTTGAGATTTTCGTTATTTCCTTTTTCAAATGCGGAAATCCGGTTGGAGAAAAGGCTTAATCCAAAGCCATATCCGTCACGCAAATGAACGACACGATCCATGCCGGCAAATACTTGATTCCGCTCTAATTCTCCTCTGCGCTGAATCGTGGAGTCGCTCATTAGCTCTTTAATCAACGCCAACTCATAAATCGGCAGCCCATCCACATAATTAGCGTAGGTCGTATCGCTCAAAATCCATTCCTTCGCCATCCGCTTAATCGAAAGCGCAACGTCTGCCGGCGCTCCTTCCGCTAAACGAAGCAAAGTGGTAATTGTACTTCTAGCGCTGCCTGTAGCTTGTCTGGAAATACCCCGGCCATTCACCATATCCATGTAAAGTCCTTTGTAAATAACAGGTTCGAACGTGTCCGTAACCCATTTGTAGACGTTGTTAACGTTAGGATCCGTTACAGGCCATGGAGAGCCATTAAGGACATACGTCATGTCAGCCGCTCGGCTTAACCAAACAGCGCCATAACCAGCTGTATACGCAATATTCGTATGCTGCACTAATGAACCATCTACGTATACGCCGTCTCCATGATTGGCATAAACAAATTCGGGACCAATCGGGTCGCGGCCTTGCGTAATTTTCGCACTGTTATTGCCGATGATGCCCCGCATTGTAACAACAAGCGCTTTGTCCAGCAGATTGGCGCCGGTTTCAACGACGTTATTCAGCGTGCGCTTTTTCGGGTCAGGGACAAATCGATCGATCGCTTTCATATGTTTCGTAATTTGAGCAGGTGTCAAATGCTCATACATCAGCACGAGGATATCATTCATAATTTGCGGAGCGCCGATTTCCCAGTCCCACCAATTGCCGTACTCGGTTTTGGACTCGTTGTAACGGTTAGCGTTCAGCCAGTCCAATGTGTTCAAAATGTCGATTTTAAGCGCCTCATTATGATATAAGCTCGATCCCTTGAGCGTATAGGCGAGCGCCATCGTCCTCAATCTGCTGTACGAAGTCGTGACTTGCGCCGAATCTGTCGTGCTGGCCAGATCATTCCAGACCAGCGTTCGGTCTGCGGATTTATTAAGCGTATCCCAGATACCGGTCGCATCGGCATTCGTAACGCTATCGGCAATTTTGGCCAAGTTCGCTGAAATATCTGGATCAGCGGCATCATAATTTGTACCGCCTGTCAGCTTGTTGAACCATTTGGCCCGCATCTGCGCATAGGATTGAAAAAGCTCTGCAGATTCAACGTTTACGAGACATTCTGCCTTGATTGTGCCGTCTGGTGTCGATACCGTTATCGTCGTGGAGCCCAGCCCTACAGCGGTTACTTTTCCGTTATTATCTACAACTGCCGCATTGGGGTTCGATGAACTCCAAATCACCGTTTTGTCCGCCGCATTCGCTGGAACAAACGTTGGCGCTAACGCCACTGACGCCCCCTGAGCCATAGAAAACGCACTTTGATCCAAGGTAATTCCTGTAACTCCGTTATATTCCTCCAAACTCATATCATCAAACCATACCTTCCCTTTGCCTGTTTCCAGAAACGGCTCGATCACCAGCTTCGTCACATTTGCCGGAATTGTCATAAAAACCTGCTGCATCGTCCAATCCTTCGTACCGAGCAATTTCGCGGATGCAGGGCCGTCACCTACTTTGCTTGTATTATAGTACTGTGTTCTAAAATAAGCACCAGTCCCCGTGACATTATCGGTTTTCACCCATACTTTCAGCCGATAGGATTTGCCTGGCGTAACCGTCAACACGCTTTGATTGACAGAAACTCTGCTGGTTGCAAAAGCGTCAAACAAAATCGATTTGCTCCCTTCATGAAAAACAGTTGAATCTAGGGAGACATTCACCGTTTGATTCGGTGCTTTCCCGCTTCCTGTCGGAATCCATAAGCCCCAACCGACCGGTGCAGGACTTGTAATGCCGTTCCAGCTCGCATCCAGCGTCGTCGTTGTTTGTTCGAAGCTGCCGTTGCTGAGCAGGTTGACTGCGGCGGCCTCTGCTTTAGGATAAGCGCTTTCATAAAAGGGTACAAAAGATACTAGAAGACTCGACACCATACTGACAGATAGCAGTTTTGTCATTGTTCCCAAACGATCACCTCATCGACATTTTTTCATGCGAGAAAAGAAGTTCTGGAGAATGCTTAATACCAGCTTTTCTAGCATAAAAGACACCGAACTTCCTAAGCAATCTTCAATTCTTGCAATTGGTTAAATAAAAAACGCCGATTCATGATCATAAAAAAAGCCGACTCAGCAAAAAAAGCCTATTTCGTCGCCTAACGACGCTTAACGGACTGAGATGACGCTATTTGCTGTTTTTGCATTAAGATTCGCATCTAACGGACTCCAGAGTCGCTATTAGTCATAGAAACACCCCAAACAGTGAAAAGTTCCATAAATAACGTCCCCTCAGTCCGTTAGCACCAAATTTCCGCTGAATTTAGCAAAATAACGGCTCCTGTGTCCGTAAGAAGTTCGCGCCTCATTTGCAATTGAGACATTTTTCTTTTTGGAATCTTTCGCGCATCATGTTAGAATGTAGTTTTACAACAAACTTAAGTTATTTCAACTAGGAAGGTTACGGTCATAATGAGCTCTTCAAATCTTTTACGTTCATTTAATTTTTTGTACTTTGCCCTGCTTGCCATGTTCGTTTCTTTTCTCCCTGTTTATCTGGATGCCCAAGGGCTTCCAGCGACCAAAATCGGCCTGATCATCGGTACAGGAGGAATCATTACGATCTTCTCACAGCCGCTTTGGGGCATGATCAGTGATAAGACCAGAACCATAAAGAAGGTTATGCTGCTTCTATTAGTGTGTTCAAGTCTTGTAGGGTATTTTTTGTATACCTCCAACAGCTTCATTGTACTGCTGCTGTTTACGATGTTTTTGTACTTTTTCCTTATGCCGCTCGATCCATTAACGGAAAGCTTGAACTTTCAAACAGCGGAAGCGAACGGAGTCAGTTATGGCTCCATACGGACTTTCGGTGCGATTGGTTATGCCGTCATGTCCTTGGCCGTTGGATACGCGATTCAATATTTGGGCTTGAACAGCTTAGGCTATCTTTTCGGAGCGATCGGTGTCATCAGTCTTCTTATCTGTTTAACACTCCCAGATGCTCCAGTTACTGGCAAGCCCATCACATTAAAAAGCTTGCGTAATTTCCTAGGAAATAAAGAGACAATTTGGTTTATGGTGTTAATCTTTATTGTTGCCGTTCCGCAACGGATTAATGATACCTTTTTAGGCGTATATATACGAAAATTAGGCGGCAGTCCTGAGCTGGTCGGACAAGCATGGTTTTTAGCCGCAGGAAGTGAAATTCTTGTCTTTGCTTTAAGTTTCTGGTGGCTGCGTAAAGGGAAGGAACTCCAAATCATCGCATTTTCTGCGTTCTTTTACTTCATTCGCTTTCTATTATCCTCTTGGATTACAGAACCTCATGTACTTGTTTACTTACAGCTTCTGCAAACCTTCACGTTTCCAATCTTTTATTCCGCGGCGATTCAATATTTATACCGTATTGTACCTGAGGAATGGAGAGCCACCGGTCAAACCGTTCTTGCTTTGCTGTTCTTCGGCGTATCCGGTATTGTTGCCTCTTATCTGGGCGGGTGGTTCTATGAAAGCTTTGGGGGTCAATCACTTTACTTATGGATTTCCGGCATGTCCTTTATCGGACTGCTGTTCAGCCTGGTCCTAAGCGCAATCTACGGAAAAGCCAAGATGGCAGCCTAAACATTTTCTGCTAAAATGATAGGAATAGAAAGAACGGGGGCAAGCAGCATGGACTACATTATTTTGGATATCGAATTTAACGGCCGCAAATTTGCGAGCGATTTACCCATGGAGGTCATCGAGATTGGGGCTGTTCGCCTTAATAACTCCCTTCAGCCGGTCGATGAGTTCTCCTCTCTGATCAAGCCGGTTTATTTCTCCAAATTGAACGGGTTTATTAAAAAGAAAACCGGCATTCCGCAAGAAGACATTGACGGCGCCGCGGGCTTTCGCAGTGTCATTGCGGATTTCATCAGCTGGCTGAACCGGAGTGAAACTTTTCTGCTTGTTACATGGGGCGGGGAAGATTTGAAACGCATTGTATTCGATACAAGAATGCACAAATTGGATGATGCATACTGGATGAATGCCAACTATTTTGACTTATTAAAAGGGTTTATCCGCTATAAAAATGTAACGAATGACGTCAGCGTCGAGGCCGCCTTGCTTGATTTGCAGATCGAGGCGGAAGGCTCCGCGCACAGAGCGCTGGATGATGCGCGGATGACATCGCTTGTGTTCAAAGCGATCTTTCAGGAGCTTGATTTTGAACGGACGCAGCAATATGTCGATGTCTACAGCAATGCAAAGGAACGCCGGCTTCTGAAGACAGCCATCCGCTCCATTACGGCTCAGAAAATCGTGCCTACATGGGAGCTCGTTGTGGAACAGTATTTTAAAGATAAAATGGCGCTTACCGATCCAAGGAAAATTACCGAGCTGCAAGCCTTGTTTGAAGCCGAAATGGTAAAAGGGCCGCAGGTTGTGAAAAAGGCGCCTGTGCAGTAATGCGGGGACGCGAGCTCCCTTCTAACCCCCTTGAGGAACTACAGTCCGTTATTCCAGTACTTTCAGCTATTTTCCACGTTCAAGCGGAACTACAGGGCCTTATTTAACCGCTGATCCCGTTTTCTTTAAGAAAACGGACAAATAGAGGACCACAGGTCCCCTCCGCGCGAAAAAGAGCTGATTTCATTGAAATAGCGCCCTGTAGTTCCCTTTGCCAAAGAGGAACCGGTCAAGCGAAGGCACCAAAAAAAGCCAATCCACTCGACATGTCTCACATGTCATGGATTGGCTTTTCATTATAGCTGATCAACACCTAAGCGGTTTTTGAAAGTTAGGGACGGAAGCTGATCGCGCTCGCTGCGCTTGGATTCATTTTGTTGAATCGCCAGCAGTTTGCCCGTCAATTCTAGGAACCACATTTCGTCTCTCACCGCGAGGGAGACATCGATCAAGCTTCTCACTTGCTCTTCTATATCCAAAGAACTTGGCGGCAATTTTTTAACGTCTTGGTTGCTGACTTCCATGACTTTCCCAATCGTTGATTCACGGTCGGATGCAATCACGTAAATGCGAGTCAAACCTCCAAGCACATCCATGGATTCTACATACCCATGCAACATTTCATCTTGATTCGTAGTGGCTGTAACCCAATCACTGATTTGATAGTTCATCATCCAGCACCGCCTTTAGCGTTATTTTTATCACTCACTAGCTATACTGTAATTATAAATGTTACAGTATCTTTTGTCAATGTGGCTCATGCTGAATGAACATTATCTATTTTGTAGGTCATTGACAGTCACAAAGGTGTAGCCCGCTTTCGTCAAAGCATCCAGAATGCCTTCTATCGCAAGAAGCTCCGTTTTATCGTACTTAGGATGCAGCAAAATGATAGAGCCTGGCTTCAAATGCTGAACGACTTCATTTACCTTGTCGGAAGGAGTACGAAAATTCGTGTCCTGCTCCAAATTCCACATAATCGTTTGAATCTGCTGCTTATGTAAATAATAAGGTAAACCAATCAACTTTTTTTCCATTTGGCGGCCGAAAATCACTTTTACCTTCATAACCCGTCTCGCGGATCAGTTGATTCGTTTTTTCAATTTCTTCGCGGATAAGCCGGCTTCTCTATTTTTCTCAAGCTCGCTTCCTATTAGAAAAACAGTAGCCTTTGCTTGATATTTACCCAATAGGGCAACAATTGAAGCTGTTTGTTCCGACGGTCCATCCTCAAACGTTAACGCTACAACTTTTTCATTCGTCTGCACATAAATAGGTCTATTCCAATTATGACTATTCTTTTTCTCATTTATTCACCTTACCTTCCCTATTTCAAAAAAACATTTTAAACAAGAAACAAAATTTACAATATTAGCTGCACTATTTATACTAAGAAGGTTATTAGATACTCTATTCATTAGCAAGGAGCCTTCCTATGAGCACTTCTACTGTTTTAAATGATGAAGAGTGGTTGAAGCTGCTCGAATATGTGGCTGAAACCTATACGGACGTAACCCTTTCCAGAGGGTTTACCTATTTTAAGCAAGGACAAGTTATTTCCCTTAGCATCTCTGACACTCGTTTGGTACAAGCCAAAGTCGATGGATCTGAAGCCTATCGGGTTTCGCTTAATCTAAATAAGTTGAAAGAAAGCAGCTGTACATGCCCCGTTCATGGCGCTTGCAAGCACCAAGCTGCTGTCATGATGGAACTGGCGGACCGTCTCGGATACCCGGCGACCCAGATTATGAATGCAAAAATGCAGCTCAAACGCGCGGCTTCTCAAGCTACATCGGAATCCGCCATGATGAAATTGCCTGCAATGTCTGTTAGCGAATGGCAGCAGTTTTTGGACCAATACACCCTCTCCATAAAACCGACCTACGATCAAGGCATTTACGCTCAGCAGTTGCGCAGCCATTTAAGCGCCTTAATGAACGTTGCCATTCCTTTTTCTGAACAGGATCGGGGCTTTTTCGAGCTGCATCAAGCGTTATTCCTGCTAAGAAAAGTAAAAGGGCAAAGCACACAAGGCGGGACGAGCTTCTTTACGTCATCTGCAGCCTACAAGATTTACGATGAGATTATGGACTGGTTAAAAGAGAAGGGTAGCCGATTAGCTCTTTCCGAGTCCAGCGAGCGCCTTGAGACAACATTCGCTTATATCAGAACGCAGATGGCCGCTCAGAAAGGGCACAGTTATCAAGATTTTGGCGTCTACTGCGCGCTTTGGGACGAATGGATGGCTTCAGGAATCACAGCGGCTTTATCCTACGCCCCGAAGGAAATTGAAGCTCTTAAGACATCGATTGCAGATGACTCTGCCGCTACGCCATCGGTTTCAGCCGCGAAAGCCTACCTGCACCTGCTGATGTCACAACCGAAGATCGCTTGGGCAGCACTCGCAGAGGGGCCAACCTTCAAAGACACACCTGCCTACCTTTTCGTTACGTTCTTCGACCATCTGCAGCATAACGCAAACTGGAAGGAGCTTGTAGACTGGCTGACCGAAACGGCCGTCTTCTTCAACAATCCGCGAACACGTGAACTCGATACCTACGCGAATTATTGGCAAAAAGCGGTCGCTCATTTTCCTGAAGCCGAGGAGCTGATGTGGCAAGCATTTGAGAGTCTTCTGCCGCGTTCTTACTTTCTCATTGAAAATGTCCTTTACGAGCAAGGCAAATGGAAGGCTTGGCTTGAAATGCAGATCCTTCAAGGCCATGACCCGCTTTTTCACCGGGTCAGCGTGCTTCAGCCAATCGAAAAAGAAGCGCCACAGCTGCTATTACCCTATTATCATCAAGCCGTGAACCATTACGTTGCTTTAAAAAACCGCCACGACTATAAAGCTGCTGTTAGACTTTTGAAAAGACTCGAAAAAGTGTACAAGAAAATGAAGCAGCCCGTTCGTTGGGAAGCATTTTTTGCCGGTTTCGTTGAACGACACAGCCGATTGAGGGCGCTGCAAGAGGAACTTAGGAAAGGAAAGCTGCTCGGATGAACGCAATATTGCACAATTTACAAGTGAGCATGACCTTAACAGAAAGCGGCGACGCTTTATTCTGGGGATTTCTGGACGACCGCGATGTGCCTGGCGAGAAGCTGCGAAATCTCATGTTCGCTTGGCACGAATCCTCCTATTACGGCACTGTGTTGGACCTGCAGCAGGCTGGTGACATCTCTGTCGTCGTGCTCCCTGCGGATATGGTGCTTCCCTACTTCACGGAACCAGATTTCATGGAAATCCTGCACTTTGAGGATGGCAATGAAGGCATGAAGGCCATGCGTGAGCTAGCACCGCTCCTGTACCAAGAAGCACAAGCTGGCCGTTATGTACCAAGCTTGCACGATTTCCGCAAAGGGACTCTAGGGTGGACTTGGGATGCCGAATCCGATGCGCTGAAATCGTTTAATTGGGCAGCAGCTCAAAACCTCGATGCCCTTGGTCAAGGTCTGGCCGGGCTGCGCGCAGCGTTCTCCGCCGTTGTCACCGCGGAGCACTATGCAAGCGAAGCGGCGATCTCCGATCTTCGCCGCGACTACCCCGCGTTGTTCCAACGCTCAGCTTCGCCAGTCACCTTGACGGAGGAAGAATGGCTAGCCTCCTTAGGATGGCGCCCTGACACGGCGCCGTTCCGCCCTGCGCTGCAGCTGCTGGAACCTGACGAAGAGGACGACACGTGGCGCCTCCGTCTTGTCCTGCAGGACAAGCAGGATCGATCCGTGCTCGCGCCGATTCGTCTTGCTGCGGACGGAACCGCAGCTGGAACCTGGGACAGCAGCTGGAGTCCCTATGTGCTGGAGCGGTCGCCCGGCTGGGCAGCAAGCCTGGCCGAAAGCCTGCCCAGCGGGAGCAGCGGCTTGGCGCTCTTGTCCAGGCCGCTAAGCGATGAATCGGCCTGGACGTTTCTAACGACAGACAGCCGGCATCTGCTGGACGGCGGTTGGAATGTGATGCTTCCCGGCTGGTGGGAAGCTGCCTCCAAGCGAAAGCCGCGGCTGCGCGCGAAGGTATCCTCCGAAGCTGGCGGCAAAGGGCAGTCGCTCTTCGGGCTGAACGCCTTGGTCGACTTCGACTGGCGGATTGCCATTGGCGAAGCGGATCTAAGCGAAGCGGAATTCGCTGCGCTGCTTTCGCGTAATGAGCGCCTCATCCGCTTCCGCGGCCAGTGGGTCTACCTGGACCCGGCGCTGCTGGAGCAAATTCGCAGGCTGATGGCCAGCGTTGACCCGCAAGAAGGTCTATCCTTGCTGGATATTTTCCAGCTTCACCTGCTGAATGAAGCAGAGAAAGAGAATGCGCCTAAGGGAAGTTCATCGCCTGAGGATGACGCTGAGAACGAAGAACGCATCAAACTGGAAGTTGAGCTAAACGCGCATCTGATGGGCCTTTTGCGTCAGCTTGCACAGCCGTCGGAACTGCAGGAGATTCCTGTTCCAGCAGGCTTGCATGCTGAACTGCGCAGCTATCAACATGAAGGTTTTACGTGGTTAACGTATTTAAGAAAATTCGGCCTTGGCGCTTGCCTTGCCGATGATATGGGGCTTGGAAAGACCATTCAATTCATCACCTATTTGCTCCATCACCAGCCAGAGTCCGAGCAGCCTGCTCTGCTGATTTGCCCCACCTCTGTACTCGGCAATTGGCAGAAGGAACTCGTCCGTTTTGCCCCGGATCTCAAGGTGTTGCTTTATTACGGCAAAGGCCGTCTAAGCGGCGAAGCGCTTGCTGAAGCTTTGAAGGACACCGATATCGTGCTGACGTCTTACACCACTGCTCTTATGGAGCAAGAAACGCTGCAGGAGACAGTTTGGAGCTCTCTATGTCTGGACGAAGCGCAAAATATTAAGAATGCCCAAAACAAGCAGTCCTCCGCTGTGCGTTCACTGAAAGCCAAACATCGGATCGCCCTGACAGGCACACCAATCGAAAACCGGTTATCCGAGCTGTGGTCGATCTATGACTTTCTGAATCCCGGCTATTTGGGAAATCAGCGCGGCTTTCAGCATCGTTTCGCGAATCCGATCGAGAAGCACCAGGACGAGGAGCGGACGATACAGCTCCAGAAGCTCGTGAAACCTTTTATGCTCCGGCGGAAAAAGAAAGATCCCGCCATCCAGCTCGATTTGCCGGATAAGCAGGAGATGAAGGTCTACTTGAACTTGACTGCTGAGCAGGGCGCGCTATATGAACAAGCGGTCAAAAACCTCATGGAGCGCATGCAAAAGCTTGAAGGTATGGAGCGCAAGGGCGCTATCCTCTCTGCGTTAACGCAGCTGAAGCAGCTTTGCGATCACCCGGTTCTGCTGACCAAGGAAGCTCCCCTCTCCGAGGAGAGCCTGCTGAACGAAGACAGCCGCGAAGGCTTCATCCTGCGTTCAGCCAAGCTGGAAAGGCTTGTTGCGATGGTTGGCGAGCTGAGGGATGAAGGCGATTCCTGCCTGATCTTCACGCAGTATGTCAGCATGGGCAAGCTGCTGGCCGATATTTTGCAGGCACAACGGGACGAACCCGTGTTGTACTTGAACGGCAGCACGCCGAAGCAGGAACGCGATAAGATGATTGACAAGTTCCAAGCTGCGGATGGACCTGGCATCTTTATTCTGTCGCTCAAAGCCGGCGGCGTCGGTCTCAACTTGACCGCTGCCAACCACGTGTTCCACTTTGACCGCTGGTGGAATCCAGCCGTCGAAAACCAAGCGACAGACCGCGCGTATCGGATGGGTCAGAAACGGAATGTACAAGTGCATAAGTTTATTTCTTTGGGCACGCTTGAGGAAAAAATCGACGAAATGCTCGAAAGTAAAATGAGTTTGAGCGAAAATGTGATTTCCACCTCCGAAGCCTGGATTACCGAGCTCTCCAATGAAGAGCTGCATGATTTATTTGCCCTGCGAAAAGATTGGTAAGGCTTACCTACGAGCACGTTTTGTGATAAGATATCGAACGAGAAGAAACAGAAAGGGTGTTACTACCGTGTCTCGTATCATTCAAGTTGATGAACGCCCCTCCATAGGCGAAAGCATTCCCCTTAGTTTACAGCATTTATTTGCGATGTTTGGCTCCACTGTGCTTGTACCAATTCTCTTCCATGTCGATCCGGCTACGATATTGTTGATGAATGGAATCGGCACCCTGCTTTATATTTTTATCACAAAAGGCAAAATCCCCGCTTTCCTGGGGTCCAGCTTCGCCTTCCTATCGCCTGTTTTCGTTGTCCTCGGTCAAAAAGGCTATAGTGCGGCACTCGGCGGTTTTCTCGTCGTGGGACTGATCTTTACGATTATTGCTTTATTGATTCGCTTCGTAGGAACACGCTGGATTGACGTTGTCTTCCCGCCTGCCGCGATGGGCGCTATCGTATCCGTTATCGGGCTGGAGCTAGTGCCTACAGCCGCTTCGATGGCAGGCATCATTGCCCCTGCCGATGCCAAGGAAGCCTGGGTTCCCGATATGACCGTGATCACGGTTTCTATTTTTACCTTTTTAGTAGGCGTGGTTGGTTCCATCGTATTTCGAGGGTTATTGAAAGTCATCCCTATTCTAGTAGCAATCGTCCTGGGGTACGTGCTTGCCGCATTGCTTGGCTTAGTACATATTCAAGAAACTTTAAATGCCGCTCAATGGCTTCAGCTTCCTACTTTCTACTCACCAACGTTTGATTTAGCAAGTATAATAATTATTGCCCCTGCGGCACTTGTTGTCATTGCAGAGCATATCGGCCACTTAATCGTAACCAGCAATATGGTGGGCAAAGATTTATCCAAAGAACCGGGTCTAAGCAGATCTTTGCTTGGAAACGGGATCTCAACGATGTTGTCTTCCTTGGTTGGGTCCACGCCAAATACAACGTACGGTGAAAACATCGGCGTCATGGCGATTAGCCGTGTGTACTCGGTTTGGGTCATTGGCGGAGCTGCGATCCTGGCGATTGTGCTCTCTTTTGTGGGGAAAATCTCGGCCTTGATTCAAACGATTCCTACAGCTGTCATGGGAGGCGTTTCCTTGCTGCTGTTCGGCATCATCGCCGCTTCCGGTATTCGGATGCTCGTAGAGACGAAAGTGGATTATTCCAAACCGATGAATCTGATTCTGACAACGGCAGTTCTGGTCATCGGTCTTAGCGGTGCAACGTTGAAGCTCGGGAATTTTGAATTGAAGGGCATGGCGTTGGCGACGATTGTTGCTATTGTGCTTAGCTTGTTTTTCAAACTGCTGGATAAGCTAAAATTAACGAACGAGTAATTGAGCTGTTGAGCTGCATAAGAGGATTTCATATGATGCCCGAATATTCGTGAAAGGAATATAGGCTATGAAAAACGGAATGAACGATAGCGAACGCACGTTCTGGAAGAAGTATCTCGCCAAGGCGAAGCTGGATCTATCCTACGCGGCCTACACCAAAGTCCAAAAATCCTGGACAGATGAGAATCCCGCCTGTCCGTTTAACCGACTTTATTTTATCCGCGAAGGTGAAGGCTATGTCAGGATCGGGGGGCAGACTTACTACCCAAAACCCGGGGAGCTGTATTTGCTGCCAGCCGGGAGCGACCAAGCCTATGGCACGATAAGCGACAATACGTTCGGCAAGTATTGGTGCCATTTTTCGGCCAAAATCGGAGATTTGGATTTGTTTCAAATTTTGCAAACCTCGCCTTGCTTGAAAGTTCAGAATCCGGAAGAGCTCGTGAAAGCTTTCGAGCAATTGATTGCTTATAGCCAGAGCGACAGCATCACCTCAGAGTTTCGAGCCTACTCGATTCTGATGACGTTTATTGCTGATTTTATTGAGCAAAATCAATCCGTCAAGCTGAACCTCACCTCCACGCCTACGTTTGAAAAAATGAACAAAGTTTTGCTGTACATGGAACAGCATATTGCCGAAAATGTGTCCGTGGATACACTTTCTCGCATGGCGCATTACCATCCTAATTATTTTATCAATGCATTCAAGCAATTCACGGGCTACTCGCCTATCCAATACATGAATCATCTGCGTTCCGAAAAAGCCAAAGATTTGCTTATGACGACGGAATTGAACGTTTCCCAAATCGCTGACGTGTTAGGGATGGAATTATCGTATTTTTCCCGTATGTTCCGAGAGCAGACCGGTTTTAAGCCTACGGCTTTCCGTGATTTGAGACCAAAAACGATTGAAAATAGCCCATAAATAAAAGACAAGGCCGTCTCCAAACCATGAATATGGTTGAGAGACGGCCTCGTCGTATATCAACGTGCCTATACAATTTCTTGCAGCTTACGGATAAAAAGCATTCGCTTTTGTCGTCGTGGAGCACCAGCGGTTGTTCAGCAGGAAACGGATCAGCGAATTTTTGGCCCGATCTGTGCCGATGTAATTCAACGTTTCCGCAGCATGTGCACGAACGTAACGATTCTCGTCATCGAGCGCAATTTCCAATTGCGGAACAGCGGATTCTGCCGAAGCGCCCAAGCGGGACAAGGATAGGCTGGACATGAAGCGAACTTGTGCGTTCTGATCTTGAAGACCGCGAGTTAAGCTGGCAACGACGTCCTCTACAGGCGAGTTCATAAAACCAAGCGCATCAACAACGGCGCTGCGAATTTTATCCTCCGGGTGGTCAAGCAGCTCGGTCAGCGCTGGAACCGCTTTGGCCGCTAGGCTGCTCAACTCACCCAGCGCAAACACAGCATGTGTTACTGTATTTACATTCTCATGGTTCAGGGCAGCGATCAACCCGTCAACCGCTTCGCTTCCTGCAACAGCCAAACCATACGCGGAGATTCGCGATACATGAACATCATCGCTGCGAAGTCCGTCCAGCAGAGCATTCACGCCGGCCTGCCCTCTACGTGCAAGATCATATGACGCATTAATGGCGATTGTCTCATCACCGCTCAATTTCCCCGCCAGTTCCTGAACTTCCTGCGGATCGGACGAAGCCGTTCCCGCCAAAGAGCAGAGTTCACCGGATAACCAGTTCCATGTCTCTTCCCACATCAAGTCGTGCGCAGCAAGCGGTGCAAGCAGGTTCGCCGGCTTCTTCCATTCGCGCTCTTGATTATTCCAGCTTGGCTTTGTAGGCAGCTCAGTACGCATGAACTCAAACTTCAGCATATAACGCGGTTTTCCAAGAATGTTCGGAGTGGAACGATGCCAGATATCATAATGGATCAACGCAAAAGTGCCTGCCTCGCCGCTTGCCAAAACTTCAGCCGGATGCTCATTCGCTTCGAATGCCCGCTTCTGGTGATTTTGCGTGCCTGGCATAATGCCTGTCGGCCCCAAATCTACCGGTGTATCCTGCGGGAAATACATAATCATTGCCCAGTTCGGGTGATGATTGCGTACGCGGTCATAACCCCAATAGCTGTCTTTATGCCAGCCGCCTGCCGTAGGCAGCGCATTGAAATGTCCATGTCTGTGCGCATGCATCATATAATTTGGCCCTAACACACTTGTTAATGCGCCAGTAACAACGGGATGGTCAAATACTTTTTGCAGCTCTCGGATACGCGGCAGCAAGTTATTGCCAGGATTCCCCTCCTCCGCGTACACCGTATTTAATTGCTCAAGCAGATTGTCATGAAACGCATGGGAAAAATCCGTTTTAAGAATTAGACACCCATTCGTAATAAACTCTCTCATTTGCTCATCCGTCAATAGTAAAGGTTGTTTCTCCTGCATTGTTCCTGCCTCCTTGGCGTGTTTTGAATGCTGTAACCTTACCCTTATTATAGAAAAATCAAATGAGATACTTAATAGACATTCTTAATCAGAGCTAGCACAAAACTAAGATAGCCACTTAAAATGCACCCAAATCGATTTCATCCAGTGAGGCAACTCTCAAATCGTGTGCGATAAACTCCAAGTTCCGCGTAACATCATTCGGCACGATCACGCATCGGATACCGGCTGCCTTGGCGGCTTTCAACCCATTAGGGGAATCCTCAAAGACGAGAGCCTCCCCGGCTGCTACGCCAAGCTTTTCCAGCGTTAATGTATACAACTCAGGATCAGGCTTCACCCGCTTGACATCATCAGCTGTGTGAATCACATCAAAATAGGAGAAAATACCTTGTTGCTTCAAGTATTTGTGAACCCAATCACGTGTTGAACTGGACGCCAATCCTATTCGCAGACCTCTCGACTTGGCTGCTTCCAATAAATGAAGCACACCGGGAAGCAGCTTCGCTTCTCCTAGATAGACGGCATACTTTTCGTGAGACAACTGTTTGATATATCCATGATCCAAAGGCTTTTGGATGGAGGTCTCCAGATAAACATAAGGATTAAACTCATCAAAAGTAGTTCCTACATTTTTACACCAAAGTTCAAGCGAAAGTTCGACTCCATGTTCCTGGTAGATGTCTTTAAAAGCGTGGTACCAAGGAGATTCCGTGTCCATAATCAACCCGTCAAAATCAAAGATAATGGCTTTAAGGCCAAATCTGCTCTCGGGTTTAGCCTCTGTAACCATTAAGTTCATAAAGTGCGTAGTGCTCCCTGTTCCTTGTGGGGATTGTGCGACAAGTCCAGCCTTACATTCACTTGGCGTGCGCATCCCGAAATAACGAACTAACGTCCATTCTTCGCCATCCTGCGAGTAAAAAAAGGATACACAATCGTCCTCTTTACGGATTCTCAGATACGGGTTAGCCACATGAACGATTTCTGAATTACAGTCATCAGAAATGCCATCTTTTGTCACGACAGAAACAATCGTTGGCACTTTACCGTTATATTCAAAACACAGTTTACACCAATTGTTTTCGTCTACCAGGAGCATTAAGCATCCTGAGTCATATTTATTTTTCATTTCAACAGTCAGCTGTGTTGTCATTTCAAACGATTGCTTCACTGATGTGTACAAAAAAGGAGCCGACGCACAAATATGCTTTCCAGCGGGATCGCAAAAATAATCGGCGCCTGGAGGAGCCGTAACGATCAATCCCCCGTCATCTGTAAACCCCCACTGCTCTGGCTTATTCAGCCAAGAAAGCTCCAGCTGTTTCTCAACATCCAATAGATTGGTCATATTTACCTCCTAAGTACCTTGATGAGTACTTATTCTCTCAGATAGACCCAAATCCTTTCTACTATTGAAACCACACCAATCTTGCTCTAAAATGAAGGCACAATCTCCTCCAATCAGCAATTTATTCTATAAATCTATCTGATCTTGCTCAAGTAACCTTATTTCTCCGACAACTAGAAAGTGAGGCTGCGCATGACTTATCCCCAAGATTTAAGGGAGAAAACACCTCTCTGGGACAGCAACTATCCGATTCGGTTTTACCGAAATCGATCTCGCGCGGCCAAAAAGGACGATAATATTTTATATCTCCATTGGCATGAGCACTTCGAAATCATTGATATGCAGGCAGGCAAAGCACAGTTTCATATCGATAGCCGCCCTTACGAGGCGAGCGCCGGCGACCTGCTGTTCGTCCCTGCCGGGGCGCTGCATGTCGGCTATAATGCCTCCGACGAAGATGTGGAGTTCGTAGCCGTTGTCTTCAACGCTTCTCTGCTGCGCATGCTGCATCCCGATCCTGTCTACGAGCGGTACATGCTGCCTTTCTTGGACGGACGCGCGCAACTGCCTGCCAGAATTGGGGCAAACGACGAACAAGGAGCCCCATTCCGGCGGCTCCTTCGTGAATCAACCTATGAGTTTGAGCACGCTGCCGCGGCCTACGAGCTTATCATTAAGCATAATTTTCATCTGCTTTTCGCGTTGCTCTCCAGACAATTTCTACCGGACAAGTTCGTGGATAAACCGGCTCCACTGCGGCATTCTGAGTCATTTAAGCCGTTAATCCAGCATATTGAGGCTCATCTTGCGGAACCGCTCTCCGTTGAACAGGCTGCGAGGATGGTCAACCTCAATCCGTACCATTTCTGCAAAACGTTTAAAAAGCTGACCGGACGAACCTTTGTGGATTTTGTCAATTGGCTGCGCATTAACGAAGCGGATCGTTTGCTGCGTGAAACGGAATGGACCGTAACCGAGATTGCCGAAAGCATCGGCTGCGGGAACGCGAACTATTTTACAAAGCTTTATAAAAAATATAAGAGTTACCCGCCTTCGGAAGTTCGGAGGAGACTGTTGTCTACTTGATTTTTCAAGGCACATCATCCGTAAATTAAAGTACAGCGGGCATCACGTACGCGTAGACGGCAATGAAATGGCAGCTGCTGCCCGCAACAACGAACACATGCCAGACCAGATGATGATAACGCAATTTCCGCCATAGAAAAAATAATAATCCGATACTGTACAGAATAACGCCGGTGACGATCCAAGTAATAGCCATTAGAGGAAGCCTTTCCTGCAGTGGAGCAATCAACGAAGCCATGAAACCGGCGAGCAGCAAGTAGAGGAGCAGACCCCAGGGAATAAATCGCCGAATGATGAACTTGATGTAGCGAACGCCTCCCAAAGCTAGGAGCCAGACCAGCAGCAGCATAGAGTAGCCTAACGTGCCCTGAAGAGTAATCATCAAAAATGGCGTGTAAGAACCCGCAATGGCGATGAAAATAGCCGCATGATCCAGCATTTCGAAACGCTCCGCCCATTTGCGCGAACGTGAGCAATGCAGGAGCGTTGAGGACAGATATACCATGCAAAAGGATAAGCCGTAAACCGCATTGCTAATTGTATAAGCAAAATCCTCAAACAAGGCGGCTCGCTGAAGAAGCAGCACGAGACCGAAGGCGCTTAGCGCCGCGCCAATCCCGTGGCTTAAAGCGTTTAGGCGTTCCTCTTTTAAACGAAAGCTTTCATCCATGCGAAGGGGTCACTCCTTTCTGATTGTTTCCTAGTTTTACCCTTAGTCGGGACTAGTATGTAATCAGATCGTCGTGACCCCTTTTTCCTTATCGGCTGTCTTCTGACAGCATTTATTCACCGCCTGGCTTGGGCTGCTTTTTTGTCAAATAAAAGGCAAGCTCCTTTCGATGCTTATACGCAATCAGCATAACATTCCCCAACCACACCCACATTATGGCTCCCACATAACCGCCAATATACAAATACACGCCTAAAAGCAGCGTGCCTAATACCACCTGTAAGCCATCCGCCGAGGAGGAAATGGACTTTCCTCTTGTCGCCAGCTTCGTTACGGCCATGCTAACTGCCAAGATGATCGCTAAGGCAAGGGAAGCCTCAAACTTCGTCAGCGCGCTCCAAACACCGAAAGTAACGGCAATCGCTTTGCCGCCTCTCCCTTTCAGAAATGGCGAAAAGGCATGCCCTACGATCGGTGCCAGCGCAACAGGAATCAATGCATGACCTTGAATACGCGTATTCTCCAAGCTAAATCCCAGGATCCAAACTAGCACCAGGTACCCTTTTAAAAAGTCAAGAATAATGCCCGCAAGCCCGGTCCGATACCCCGCTGCTCTCCACAAGTTTAATGCCCCTGGATTGCCATCGCCAACGTGATTGAGATTGTGTCTGGCCAACAGTCCAAGCCAATAAGAAAACATCAGAGCGCCTGATAAAAAAGCGCAAGCCGTCCATACGATGGTCATAGCTCCCGCCTGCTTCCTACTTTGACATTCCTTCCTTTCCACGCTACATGACCCAGAAACACCACTTGATAAACAGAATACAGCATGACAACAATCATAAATATCGTTGAGAAAATATGCAAAATAGGCATGATGACACCAAACTTCCCCACATACCTGACAAAATAAAATAGCTGCATCATGTAGATCAAATAACCCATAAATAAAGGGAGCCACCAGGACGTGTTCAAAAATAAAAAGAACGTTTCGGAAGCAACGAGACCGATTACCCACAGGGCAATAAGCGCGATAGTCCCGCCTTTCAGTTTGGATGTTCCAAGGGCGGCCCCTTTACCAAAGCCTTGAATTCGACTTTTCATCCCCTGCGCATACATACGGAAGGATACGAGACCATAACCAATGAAATTCGTCACTTGGATACCTGATTTGCGAAAGGCGGCTCCGAGGTTCAAGTCGTCCAGCATTTCCCCTTTGACGCTCTCGTGACCTTTAATGGCTTCGTAATCTGCTCTAGTTGTTAAAATACAGGAACCATACAGCCCCTTATTCGGACTGTCTTTCTCAAAGGGTGAGGTGAAAGCAAACACACCTAAGAAGTTAAAAATGAGAGCCAGCCTTTCACCGAAACTTACCGTATAGTGAAATGGCACGACCGAGATGACGCCTCCGGCTTGCTGTCTGGCCATGATTAATATTTCCAGTGCGCGTGGCACTAATCGAATGTCGGCGTCAAGAAAGACGATCATATCCCCAGAGGACTGTAAGTAGCCGTTCCATACAGCCCAATTTTTGCCGGTCCACCCCTCTGGAAGGCTGGGATTGGAGATAACGGTAACTCCGTAGCTCTCCGCGATCTCCCTCGTGTCATCCTCCGAAAAATCGTCTACGACGATAATTTCAAAGGGTTCCAGTGTTTGTATTTTGAGCGCATGGAGCAGATGAGGTAAATTGCACGCTTCGTTTCTAGCTGGAATAATGACGGACAGCTTCACTTGATCTGCACCTGGCACATAACCTGGCCGAAGCACATTTTTCCTGAACAGTATAAACCCGCAAAGACACCCGACTACGCAAATAACCGCAACCAACATCCCAGTAACCCCCTCAATCCGATTCCCCGCAGCCGTTTGCTAAGTAACTCCCTGCTCTACTCTGGCGTTCGAGCTTGTATTGATGTATATGAACTTTGGCGCGATTTTAAGCCAGTGCGAAAGGTACTGGAAACAAACATGGATGTATTCATTAGTCAAGTCGTCCAACCATCTCCGGGGCTTTATCCATAGATTGGTGTATAGGATAGGAGGTGGTTTCTTTGCCAGGTCATATAAGATGTGTTAGAAAATCATGCAAAATTTGTCGAACTAAAAAATTCATCTGTAGAAAGAGGAAAGCACCTCCGCTTCAAAAACGACTCGTCACGGATGAAATTTGCGGCAGTATTTCACAAGAAAGCAACGGCGAAAGCGTGCAATACTGGCGGACGGCCAACACAGGACGCCGCCTGCCATTTGGAACGATTACGGTACGGAACCAGAGTCCGCATTGTACGTTAACGGTTAAAGCAGATACAACAGGGGACGGGATTTCCGACACCACTTTGTTTACACTTTCGGAGCTGAATCAAACGAAATCCATTACATTAGGAGCTGTCGCAGGCTTGGAAATAAGCGCTTCAAGTTCAGCAGAGATTAAAAGCGTTGGCCAATACTCTATCACCGCACATTATTTTTATACGATAAAAAAACGTAAGCGTCCTAAGAAGAAAATAACCGTCGTTAAGCCTCGACCGCAAATCATTTGTGATACCCCGCCTAAAGATGAAATTTATCTAGTAAAAGAAGAAACAGAACAAATCACCTGTACATCATAAAATTAGTAGGTATATGAACATATTTCTGAATATAGACAAGTTGCTATGTTAGTATCTATACCAATAATAAACCTGTTGCATTAATAGTAAGGTAATGACTTTCAAAACTCAGACCCGTAGGAGATGATTGTATGCCTTGTCTATGCAACAACAGGGAGTCTTTCAATGACGATATTTGCGGAACGTTTTTATTGACTGCCGGCATGTCATTAACCGTCTACGCGATTGATTCTTCAGCTCCAGCAATTCCCCCACTGCCAATTAGCGGTTCTGTTATTGTGAGAGCTATAAGTGGAGGGAACGTAGATGTGACCGTTCGCAACTCCATTGGAGCGTCAATTGATTCATTTACGGTGCCAGTGGGCAGTACATTTACAAGAACTTACGGCGACATTGGTTTTGTAGCTCTCCTGAATAACACGTCTTCAGCTGCAGGAGAATACGGTCTTTCTCTTCACTACTAGTTTCGCCATACACTTCATCTCTTCGGATAACTGCGACCAAAAACAAGTTGCCTGGAGGCAGCTTGTTTTTTATGTCAACCTAAAAAGCCATCTCATGCGAACTTTTGAACGATTGTGTTATAATAAGCCATATCAACTTATTTGGAGGCATTTTGACATGAAAATTTACGTCATCCTCTCTTTCGACGGCGAAGAAATGGAAAATGTTTATGTAGGCACAGACGAGGAGAAAGCGCTGTCGTTCACGCCCGCTGATTTCGATAATAGCGAAGCTCTGTTTGTGGAAATTTGGGAAGACGGCGAGAAAACGGATGACTTCCGATTAGAACAATAAAAGAACCTTCTACCATAAATACATAGAAAGGCGGCACGAACATGGTACATGCATTCACCATTCAGCCCGAAACCTACACAACCTTCGAGGATGAAACCGAACAATTGGAGCAGTGTAAGGAATGGGGCTTGCTTTCTGAGAAAGCGGCCAAAACGAAAACCTTTTACTACAAAAACAATGGCATGAACTTGTCTTGCGACATCGTTGGCCTGGTAGATAAAATGACCGCTGTCATTGCATTCGACAATAAACAGCTGCACTGCATTCACCCCTCCTATCTGAAGGAGATGCAGGCGGCCAATTACAGCCAAAGATTGACGACTGCTGCAGACGAGACGACTGGAACTGACGCGGCAGAGTCTGAAGCCGAAGCTCCCGTTGCTGTAGAAGACAACGCCGCTCCTGTCGAGCAGGAAGCTGAACAAGCGAAAGCTCCGAAAGCAAAGCAGCCGAAAGAAAAAGCACCAAAAAAAGAAAAGGCGCCGAAGCTGGAGCTGCCTGAAGATAAAGTTAAAATGATCGCTACGGTGCAGGAATTTACAACCGTCCCTAACAACTTCTCCGATAATGATGATGAAGTTATTATTTATGAGGCTGTTTCCATCACGGATCCCGCTATGGAGATCGGCACAGCTTGGTCCAGTCACAGCAACACGCTCAAAAAGCTGGAGCTTGAAGTCGGAGATACCGTCACCTTCGAGTGCAAAATCGTAGCCAAGAAGCTTAGCAAGCATCCTGTAGCTTACAAAATCAACAACCCTGCCAAAATGCAAAAGGTAACGGCGGAATAAGAAGACCAAAAAAGCTTAATCCTTCAGCCTCAGCAAGCTGGGATTAAGCTCTTTTAACGCTGCCGCGGCAGCAGAGGGACGTGCTTCAGATGACGTATATTCAGAATCTTAGCTTCAGCGAAAGCCCGCTTTACTTTGCGTACCGCCGGCAAACGATCGGCAACGAACAGTTTCATGGCACGTTTCATGCTCATCAAGGCGTAGAGATTTTGTTTGTACACGAAGGGCAAGGCACGCTGATTGTGGATCAACAAAGCTATGAGGTTACCGCCGGCATGCTCTGCGTTTTCCAACCCTATCAGCTGCACCATATCCAAGTGAGTCCCGACACGCCTTTCATCCGCTCGATTGTGCACTTCGAGCCCTATCTCTATGAATCTTATTTTGAGAGATGGCCGAAGCTGCTTACGTTTTTCAAGCAAATGCACACCAGCAAGCTGCCTGCGCCATGCATTTACCATGTCGGCGAGCCGGAGCCGCTGCTTTCGCTTTTTCCAAGCCTGGAAGAGAAAATTCCGACGTTAGCCAAGAAAGACGAGCTGGAGGAATTCTCGTTATTCCTCGTTGCTTTTTTCCGAGCTTTGCGGCAAATATGGGAACGAAGCGATGTGCAGTTCGACTCCGGCCACAAGCGCCATAAGCATCAGGCCGAGCGCATTCTCGGCTGGCTCGAAGGGCATTACACGGAACCGCTTCGACTTGAGCACATGGCTAGCGAGCTCCACCTGTCCCCTTACCATCTCTCTCATCTGTTCAAGGAATGTACAGGCAGCAGCATTTCCGATTATGTGACCGCGCGCAGAATGCAGCAAGCTGTTATGCTTTTAACTTCAACCGAGCAGTCGATCGCACAAATCGCCGAAAATATCGGGATTACGAACAGTTCCTACTTCTGTAAAATGTTTAAAAGCCGTATGGGCAGCACGCCCCATCAATTTCGCCTGCAATGGCAGAAGCAGCGCTGACAGCCATGGCAAGCAGCTTCTTATTTGTAGCTGCTTCTTATTTGTAGCTGCTTCCAGTCGAGATGGCAGTCGTTGCAAAATTCTCGATCGACTTATTTTTCTCATAGAAATGGGTTGCATTCGCCTGAACACCTTCACGGGTATAGAAAGCATCCTCAGGGCCGATCGGGAATTTTACCAATTGTCCAGTGCTCGCCGATTTATAAATAGCTGTAATTAATTCAAGTGTTTGTCTGCCGCTGCTCCCATCAATTAAGAGAGGCGCTCCTGTCTCAATGGCGGTAAGCACATTATCAATTTGGCCCGCATGGCCTTCATGCACAACGTCTGGCAGGGCATCATAGAAAGCCTGCAGCTGTGACTCCAATGCTGGGTTCGGCTCAGGGAAACCGTTCGCTTTTGAGTTGGATGCTTTCACCTTCCAAGGTGTGGAGACGCGTGCTTTAGCGCCTTGGAAAATCAACTGCTGCTCCTCCCCGTGATGAACAACAGAGGAGGTCAATTGACCGAGCGATCCGTTGGCGTAACGCAGCATACCGATCGAAAGATCCTCCACTTCGGCATTATCATGCGCAACATTGCTCATGAATGCCTGCACTTCACTCGGGCTGCCCATCATCCACAGCAGCGCATCGATATGATGCACGGCGTGGTTCAGTGTCGGGCCGCCGCCTTCTTTTTCCCATGTGCCGCGCCACCAGAGATCATAATACGAATGGCCGCGCCACCAGAACGAATCGACCTGCACGTGCAAAATATTCCCCATGAGTCCGCTTTCCAGGACAGACTTCATTTTCATCATCGGCGTTTTGAACCGATTTTGAGCCACAACGGACAACAGCTTGCCTGTGCGCTGCGACACTTCATTCATCGTATCGCACTCTTCGAGCGAAGATGCCATCGGCTTCTCCACCATGACATGCGTGTTAGCCTCCATAAATTCAACAGCCAATGAAGCATGCGTATACGGTGGTGTACAAATGGAAACGAGGTCAATCTCCCCCGTGAGCAATTCTTTATAATCCTTGACAGCCTTGGCATTCAGCCCATGCTGGTCAATACGTTCCTGCGCCTTGTCTACATAGATATCACTAATCGCCACAATTTGGCAGCGCTCCGGAAATTTCAAATAGGCTTCGATATGTGCGTTCGATATAGCTCCTGCACCAATAATAGCTACTTTGAGCATGCTTATTTCCTCCTTCAGCTTATTGGTACAAGCTTACCAATATTCGCCTGCGAAATGTGCACACATCTTGTGCAAAAATACGACTATTTTGCGGTTGAATAGCAGCCAACAGCCTTCTGATTTAATACAAATGGATAAATAACGGTGGAAGCTCCAGCTAAATCGTCGATGATTGCCCGAAAACTGATACACACGTGAAATTAGCGGATGATTTTCCAGTTATTAGGTTGAAAAATGGATTGTTCGCATGAAATAACTGGAGTAATCAGCGCTTATAACTAACTACATGCAAATCAAAAAAAGGCCGCCCTGTAGGCGACCTTTCATGTGACTATTTCCTTTAAACGCTTCAATGCTTCAGCTTTCTTCTCGCTTCCAATTCCTTTTTCAGTGCATGCTCAACCGATTCAGCCATTAGATCGAATTTCTCAGCAACGGAATAACCGAGCACCACGCCGCAATGCGTACATTTCTGCAATTGAAGATCTGTCATTTTGAAACAATGTCTACACTTGATCACAGTAAGCCGAACCTCCTATCGTGAAGCATCGTCTCTATTCAGCATCCGAAGCGCAGCGGAATCCAATATTTCCTGTCGAGCTGTCCGGTGTGTTTTTGCTTCGCGCAGCTACGCGGTACCGGTTGCAATACGATTTGTGGCACAAATAGGAGCCGCCACGCATCACACGGGCTTGACCGGACGGAGGTCCAACCGGGTTCACTCGTTTGGCTTTCACATGATAATCCGGGCTGAACCAGTCCGAGCACCACTCCCAAACGTTGCCCGAAACATTATACAATCCGTAGCCATTAGGCTCGAATGCTCGAACCGGCGCTGTGCCTGCATAACCGTCGCTAGCGTTATTCTTAATCGGGAATTTCCCCTGCCAAATGTTGCATCTATGCTGTCCTCCCGGCTTCAGTTCATCGCCCCAGGGATAGCGCTTTTGCACCAAACCGCCTCGAGCGGCATACTCCCATTCGGCTTCAGTAGGAAGACGTTTGCCTGACCATTTGCAATAAGCCAGCGCATCTTGATAGGACACGTGGATGACCGGATGATCCCATCTGTCTTCCACATGGGAGTCCGGTCCTTCCGGATGCTGCCAATCGGCACCCTCGACAACCCACCACCACGGCGTTTGCTGCACGGCGGATTTCACCTTTTGAGCTGTCGCTTCGGAGACAAATAAATGAAAAACAAACGACCAACCAAACGATTCCGCTTCGGTGCGATACCCCGTTTGATCAACGAATTGCTTAAATTCCGCATTGGTTACCGTACATGGATCTATGTAAAAAGGCTTGATGGTTACCTCACGTACCGGTCCTTCACCATCGGCCGGGAAACCCTCTTGGTCGTCCGTTCCCATCAGGAACGTGCCTCCCTCCAGATAGATCATACCCGACTTGTCCGAAACTTGACGATCGTTAAGGTCAACCGTTTGAGCTTGAGCCTGAACAGGTGTCGGAGCGTCGGAGTGAGCTTGTGTAGCTGAATCTCGACTTGCTGAACAACAGGACTTATTAGCTTCCATAAAAATCTCCCCCCCATTTTATCATGAATGCCAAAACAACGTTATAAGACAAGAATATCACCTTCCAGGTAAACAAGAAAGGACCATTCGACAATCGTCGACTGGTCCCTGCCTGTTTACTTGCTTATCGCTCCGGTAGACTTGCGCACGACGAGCTCCGGTTTAAGCACTTGCTCCGGCTTGGCGTCCGCCTTGTTCGCGAGCTGCGCGATCACAAGATCAACCGCCAGCTTCCCCATCGCCTCGATCGGCTGGGCGATCGTGGTCAAAGGCGGGTCTGTGACCGAGGCCAAAATCGTATCGTCGAAACCGACGATCGATACGTCTTCCGGCACGCGCAGACCCAAAGCTTTGGCCGCTTGCAGCGCGCCAATGGCGAGCAGATCGTTACAGCAGAAGAGCGCCGAAGGTCGCCCCTCCTGCTGGAGCAGCTCCATCGTTTGGCGCTTGCCGTCGCGAAGCAGATCGTAGCCGCCGGACTTCACCGAGGCTTCCGGCAGTTCGAGCCCCGCGCCCGCCAGCGCTTCACGGAACCCGCGAATGCGCTCCCGGGAGGAACTGACCTTCAGATGCTCGGCCAACACGGCAATCCGGGTATGTCCGAGCTCAAGCAAATGCTGCGCTGCTAATTTGCCTCCTTCGAAGTCGCCTACATGCACGGTTTGTACATAGGGACTTGCCATCTCCCTGGCTATGGAAACAATGGGAATCGACTTATCGACCAAGGGCGATAAAAGTTCCAAATTGTCCATGCCAGTACCGATGATCATGCCGTCCACGCTTTTTTGCTGCAGCAGCGTTAAATACCGCTCAATTCGCTCGTCTTCGTTATGCGTTGAGCAAATGACAATGCTATAACCGAGCTTATGTCCTTGATCTTCAACCGCATGCGCGATTTCAGCAAAAAAAGGATTTGAAATATCGGGGACCAACAGCCCGAGAGTGTATGTCTTTTTGCCGGTCAAAGCCGCAGCAATAACGCTCGGTCGATAATTTAACCGTTCCATCACGAGAAAAATTTCGTTGCGGCGCTCCTCGCTGATTTTACCTTTTCCGTTGATTACCTGCGAAACGGCTGCAATCGATACACCGGCTTCACGGGCTACATCATATATGGTTGCCTTCATTTGCTTCTCCCATCGTTGTTTCTTCCACATTAGTCTCTATTATGCTTAGAAGGCATCCAAGTTGCAACCCGGTCGTACAGCCGTTATTCGCGAGGTTTGGTCATGAGCCAAGCATGATCGGGATCATTATGGAACTTCCACGTCCGCGTTGGCCCTGCCATGACGTTCAAGTAATACACTTCGTACCCAGGCGGCGCACACACCGGATGATAACCTCTCGGCACCAGCACCGTTTGACCGTCACGAACAACGAGCGTCTCATCCAAAGATCGGTCATCCGTATACACGCGTTGAATTGCGAAGCCCTGCTCAGGCTGAACATGGAAGTAATAGGTCTCCTCCAGCAGTGACTCATCGGGCAGTGAATCCCGGTCATGCTTATGAGGCGGGTAGCTGGACCAATGTCCATCCGGGGTAAAAACCTCAACAACGAGTAAGCTGTCTGCTGACTCCTGTTCGGGGAGGATATTATGAATCCGACGCTCGATATTGCCATATCCGCGAGTCTCGATGCCAACCTGCGCCGGTTCAATCAAACGGGCCGGGTAGGTGCCTAAGCAGGGAGCGGCGCAAACCGCCAACTCCACGTCCGTTAGAGCTTTAACTTCGTACACGTCGTCATTCGGCACATACACGGAATAAGGGGCGATTTTCTCAAAAACGCTCATCCGTTCCCCGATTCCTTGCCACGATTGGAGCTTGGTGGACACGTCCGCTTTCCCGCTTAAAAGGACCAGGCAAACTTCATGGCTGCCTGTTTCACGATGCAGAACCTGGCCTTCCGCCAGCTTGACGACTTGAAACCCTACATACTCCCACCCTGCAGATTCGGGAGTGACGGTAAGGACGACACCCTCTTTATCTGCCTCATGGGCTTTAACGATTAGATTGGAATCCGACATGTTATCCCTGCCTCCCTACTGCATTATTGAGCTACTGACTGCTGCGACAACAGCTGGCTGATTTCGCTGATTTTTACCGGACGCTGCAGCTCTCGCGAGAATTTCGCAGCCAGCGCAATCCGTTCTGCTTGCAGCCCGTCAAAGCCTTCAACCGGGAGGGCATGGCCCTTCACAAGGCTATCGATGAACATTTGTGTCTCAAGGATATACGCTGCATTGTAGCGTTCCAAGAAGAAATGCAGCGGTTTATCCCGCATAATGCCTTCGGCTGTGGAAATCTCCGCCGTATTCGGGTGATCATTGGTCACAGCGACACTGCCTTTGGAACCGAATACTTCCACTCGCTGATCGTAACCGTACACAGCCTGGCGGCTGTTATCGATGACGCCAAGCGCACCGTTTGCGAAACGAAGCGTCACAATCGCCGTATCAACATCGCCATGCTCAGCGAAAACCGGATTGATCAGCACATTCCCCTGTGCATATACCTCTTCCACTTCGCTGCCGGTTACGAACCTGGCCATATCAAAGTCGTGGATCATCATATCCATGAAAATGCCGCCGGACACTTTGATGTAATCCGGATGCGGAGGATTCGGATCGCGCGATGTAATTTTCACGATGTGAGGATCTCCGATCGTTCCGTTCTGCACGTGCTCGCGCACACGTTTAAAGTTATGATCGAACCGGCGGTTAAATCCGATTTGCAGCTGAACGCCGGCTTGACGCACCACTTCCAGCGCTTCTTCCGTTTGCGTAATGTCCATGGAAACCGGCTTCTCGCAGAAAATGTGTTTGCCGGCTTTCGCCGCTTGCTTAATCAAAGGTACGTGCGTATCCGTTGACGAGCAAATAAACACAGCGTCAATGTCGGGATTGGCGATTAGCACCTGGCTATCCTGTACGACTTGGTCGATGCCTCTTTCCGCTGCCCAAGCTGTAAGCTCCTCTCCGGCAAATAAATCACTCACCGCAACAACTTCTACTTGCGGCAGTTTCAACAGATTATCGGTATGGATTTTTCCGATTCGTCCCGCTCCGATGATGCCAACTCTGATCTTCTTCATTGTGCATGTCCTCCCGCTTTTCCATCGCTGCCAAACAAACGAATTTTCGCCTTCACAGAAGCCTTGATCGCTTCCCGCGCCGGGATCAAATAATTGCGCGGATCGTAAGCTTCCGGATGCTCTTGCAAATAGCTGCGAATCGCTGCTGTACAGGCCGATTGGTTATCTGTATTGACATTGATTTTAGAAGTCCCCAAAGCAATCGCTTGCCGAATTTCGCTCTCCGGCAGGCCGCTGCCGCCGTGCAGAACAAGCGGCAAGCCCGTGATTCGCTGAATTTCGCCCATGCGGTCAAAGCCTAATTTCGGCTGCCCCCTGTAGGGCCCATGCACGGAACCTAACGCAGGTGCCAAGCAGTCAATCCCGGTCTCGTACACCAGCTTGACGCAATCCTCCGGCACGGCATACATCCCCTCGGCTTCGTCCACTACCAAGTCGTCCTCACGTCCCGTGATTCTTCCAAGCTCTGCTTCAACGGTTGCCCCAAGGACATGAGCCATCTGAGTGACCCGCTGCGTCACTTCAATGTTCGCCTCCAAAGTGTGGTGTGAAGCATCGATCATCACAGAGGTAAACCCGGCATGAATGGCCCGTACACACACCTCATACGTTGTGCCATGATCCAGGTGAAGAGCAACCGGCACCGTAATTCCGTAATGCTCGATGAGCGCATTGACCATTCCTACAATGCAGGGAAGCCCGCCCATGTAAGGAATATAAGGCTCGCTGACACCGAGAATGACGGGTGCCTTCTCTTCCTGGGCCGCTTGCAGAATTGCCTGAGTAAATTCCAGGTTGTTCAAATTAAACTGTCCAACGGCATACTGTTCTTCAAGGGCCTTTTGCAGCATGTCTTTCATCGAAACCAGCGCCATACCTTCCACTCCTTCTCTGTCTCCATCACGTTTTCTTCTTACATTACCAGCGTGCGGTCACCATTTTCTTCCGTGTATAAAATTCAACGCCATCCGTGCCGTTCGCATGCAGATCTCCGTAGAAAGATTTCTTCCATCCCGAGAAAGGGAAGAACGCCATTGGCGCAGGTACGCCAAGGTTGACACCAAGCATGCCGGCATCAATCGTATCCCGGAATTGTCTTACAGCGCTTCCGCTATCGGTGAAGATACAAGCGCCATTCGCAAAATCCGAACGATTGGCCAAATCAATCGCTTCTTCCAGAGAGTCTACCCGCACAATAGAAAGCACAGGAGCAAAAATTTCGTCTTTCCAAATTTTCATATCACATTGCACGTTGTCAAAAATCGTTGGTCCAACGAAATAGCCTTCACCGCCCGCAGCCGCATCTTTACGTCCATCGCGCAGCAGCAAAGCTCCCTCTTGCTCTCCGGTCTGAATATATTGCAGTGTGCGCTCCTTATGCGGCCCGCGAATGACAGGACCAAGGAAGATGCCTTCTTCGTTGCCGTTGCCGATCGTAATTTTATCCGCAGCTTCCACTAGCTTCTCTACGAGCTTATCGCCTACATCTCCCACAGCGACAACTACCGAACAAGCCATACAACGCTCGCCGGCAGAACCGAAGGAAGCATTAATAATTTCTTTCACCGCTAGGTCCAAATTCGCATCCGGCAGGACGATGGAATGGTTTTTGGCGCCAGCCAGCGCCTGCACGCGTTTCCCGTGCGCGGAAGCCGTTTTATACACATATTCTGCAACAGGCTGTGACCCTACGAACGAAACCGCCTTAATGTCTTTATGCTCCAAAATGCCGTTCACCACATCATGCGCGCCATGAACGATGTTGAGCACACCTTCCGGCAAGCCGGCTTCCATAAATAGCTCAGCCAGACGATTAGCCAGCAGCGGCGTCCGCTCGGACGGCTTCAAAACAAACGTATTGCCGCAAGCAATCGCCAGCGGGAACATCCAGCAAGGCACCATCATCGGGAAGTTGAAAGGCGTGATGCCGCCAACAACGCCAACCGGATAGCGATACATGCCGGACTCGAGCCCCGTTGCGATATCCGGAAGCTGCTTGCCCATCATCAGATTCGGCGCACCCGCTGCGAACTCGACGCATTCGATCCCGCGAAGCACTTCACCGTAAGCTTCCGTGTAGCTTTTGCCGTTTTCTTTGGTTACGAGGCGCGCCAGCTCTTCCCAATGATCAACCAGGAGCTGCTGGTACTTGAAAAGAACGCGGGCTCTGCGCGGAACAGGTGTAGCGCTCCATGTTTTAAAAGCAGCGTTTGCCGCTTGAACAGCTTGATTTACATCCTCTTTTGTTGAAAACGGCACATAAGCAATGATTTCTTCGGTTGCCGGATTCATCACGGCTTCGTTCTGCGTTGCAGCGGATTCTACCCATGCTCCGCCAATCAAGTTTTTCAATACTTGTGTCATTGTGGTTTCCCCTTTCAAAATTGCCTGGTATCTAAATATCGCCTATGAGGCAGTAATTTCATTGCGATTGCAGCGCTCAATATAATCTTCTACTTGATTAACGGTAGGCATCGCATCCGAGCAGCTATGGCTGGAAATAACGATACATGCGGCAGCGCTTCCGAATTCCATGCTTTTCTCAAGCGTCCAGCCTTGCATAACGCCATACAGGAATCCTGCAGCATAGGAATCACCCGCCCCGAAGGTTTTGACGACTTTGGCCGGGAAGCTTTTCGCCCGGTGCCCCTCATCATCCTGTGTATAAGCGATGGAGCCTTCTTTCCCATGCTTGATGATGACGATTTTCGCCGAATGGTTAAACCACTTGGAAGCCGTAACTTTATCGTCGGAGGACTCATTATTTTCGAAGCATTCCATCATATCGAACTCTTCACGCGTTCCGAGGATGATGTCGCATTTTTCAGCGGCAAGATTGTAATAAACCGCCGTTTCTTCCGGTGATGTCCATGTATAAGGGCGATAATCCAGATCGAAAACGATGACGGCGCCGTGCTTTTTCGCATAATTCAATGCCTGGAATACGGCTTCTCGCGATGGGCTTTTGGCAAGCGCCGTCCCGGAAATTAGCAGCACTTTAGCCTGGCCGATCAGCTCTTCTTGCACCTCGTTAGGCGTCAATTTCAGGTCGGCTGCGTTGTCACGGTACATCAGAATGCTGCAATCGGTAGGACTTTTAATCTCTGTAAAAGCAAGCCCCGTCACCGCTCCGGTTGTATCCGTTACAACACCGGCGGTGTCAATCTTGTTGCGCTGTAAATAATCGGTAATAAATCGGCCCATTTGATCGTTGGCCACTTTCCCGATGAAAGCCGTATTCAGACCTAAACGCGACATTCCAATCGTGATATTCGCAGGCGATCCGCCGACATATTTCGTAAACGTCATCGTTTCTTCCATGGGGCGATGAATTTCATTCGCATTCAAATCGATGCACAAGCGTCCAATAGCTACAAAATCAAGCGGCTTATTCGTCGGAAAAGATACATAAGTCATGGCTTCTCTACCTGCTTTCTTGGGATATGAACGTTTGGATAAAATCAAGTGATTTCTTCGCGTATTCGTATGCTGGATGTTCAGCGGGATCTTGCTCGCCTTCGAGCATCGCCCAACCACTGTAGTTGCGCTCTAGCAGCTCCCTGAAAATCGGGGCAAAATCCAGACATCCGTCACCCGGTACCGTGAACACGCCTTGCCGAATGCAAGTCACGAAATCGGCGTTCGACGCGCGAGCTTGGTCGAGTATTTCTTGCCGAATGTCCTTTAAATGAATATATGCGATACGATCGTAATGCTTACGCAAAACTGCAAGCGGGTCGGCTCCGCCATAATACGCGTGGCCTGTATCAAACAATAAATACACCAGATTCGGATCGGTCAGCTCCATTAAGCGATCGATTTCTTCCGGCTGTTCGACAGCCGTTCCACCGTGATGATGATACGTCAGTTTGAGACCGTACTCCTGAGCGATGGCTCCGGCTGCATTCAGACCTTCTGCCAGCGAATGCCAGGCTGCTTCATCGAAACGCAGCACTTCCTTCTCGTTAGGCGTACGCCGCGGATCAAAGTGCAGGGAACCTCCCACTTCGCACGTGGAGATGACGGTGCTTCCCATCTCATGAAGAAACTCCACATGTTTGCGGTACGCTTCAAGTTCCGCCTCGCGGTAAGCCGGGTCGGAAAAAAGCACCGATTTCCACTGCGATGTCAGCTGAATGCCGCGCTTCGCAAGCTCAGCCTTTAGAACGGTCGGATCTGTCGGATATTTCCGTCCCATCTCGGTTCCCGTCAACCCTAAAGCCTGGATGTCGTCAACAATTTGCTCAAATGTAGTATCAGCGCCGTGCTCTTTCACATCTTCGCCAACCCAGTTAATTGGATGTATGCCAAGTTTAAAAGGTTGTTTTCCCATGCAGCGTATCCCCTCTCGCTAAATAATCGTGACCGCCTGAATGCGGGCCTTCATGTTTTCGTGCGCTTGAACCACCTTGCTTGAGACGGAAACCTCTGGTACGCCCACATTCCACCAGGATTCATACCCATCGGTATTCGTGCCTGGAACAACAGAAATTTCAATGAGTGTAGTTACACTCTCCTGTTTGGCCTGCTGCAGCGCTGTCTGAAGCTCCTCAGCCGTATTTGCCTTATAAGCCTTAGCCCCCAAACTGCGAGCATGCGCGGCAAAATCAATAGGCATATAGGCACCCGTCAAACCGCCTGTTGCTTCGGTGCGGTAGCGGAATTCGTTACCGAAACCATCACTGCCTTGGCTTCTTTGAAGGTTATGAATACATTGAAAGCCGTGGTTGTCAAATAGCAAAACCGTAATTTTGCGTCCTTCTTGCAAGCTGGTGACCATCTCGGAATGCATCATCAGGTAACTGCCGTCGCCTACCATGGCGTATACGTCACGTTCAGGTTCTGCCAGGGCAGCCCCGAAGGCTCCGGCAATTTCGTACCCCATACAGGAGAAGCCATACTCCATGTGATAGGTTTTGGGCTCCACCGGCCGCCACAATCGATGCAAATCACCCGGCAGGCTGCCTGCCGCACAAACGATCACCGAGGATGGGTCAATTGCCGCGTTAATGACACCCAATGCACGCGTTTGTGCCAGTCCAGCCTCATGCTCAGCTGCGTATAAGCGGTCCACTTCAGCTATCCATTGCTGTCTGAGCCCGTCAATTTCCCCGCTTTCGTATGCGGTTCTATAAGCAAACTGTGTAAGCGCTTCCTTCAAGGCGATAAGACCTTCTCTCGCATCTGCGGTAATCCCCACGCCATTTAACTTCGCCGCATCAAATCCGCTGACATTAATGTTGACGAACTGCACGTCAGGATGCGTAAAAGCCGATTTCGACGATGTTGTAAAATCGGAATATCGCGTTCCGACGCCGATAATGACGTCCGCCTCTTGCGCGAGCCGGTTGGCTGCCAGCGACCCTGTGACGCCGATTGCACCGACCTGCAGCGGATGGTTCCAAGGCAGCGCGCTTTTGCCGGCTTGCGTTTCGGCTACGGGAATGCCGAAAGCTTCGGCGAACGCAGCAAGCTCCTGCGAAGCGGAAGCGTACAGCACGCCTCCGCCGGCGATGATGAGCGGCTTGCGCTTGCCTTTCAGCAGCTCCGCTGCACGTTTGATCGCGCCCTCTGCGGCTGGCCGACGATCGATATAATGGACTTTCTTATCAAAGAAAGCTAAAGGATAATCATAGGCCTCCGCCTGTACATCCTGCGGCAGAGCCAAAGTGACTGCTCCGGTCTCAGCCGGATCTGTTAAAACACGGATAGCCTGAACGGCAGCTGTCATCAATTGTTCCGGTCTGACGATCCGGTCCCAATATTTGCTTACTGTTTTGAAAGCATCCGTAGCCGATATGGTGTAATCCTGAATAGATTCCAATTGCTGCAGCACGGGGTCTGGCTGTCTGGAGGCAAAGTTGTCTCCGGGCAGCAGCAGCACCGGAATGCGGTTAACCGTCGCTGTTGCTGCGGCTGTGACCATATTCAACGCACCCGGGCCGATCGAGCTCGTGCAGGCATAGATTTGCTGCCGATTCCGCTGTTTGGCGAAAGCGATTGCAGAATGTACCATGCCTTGTTCATTTTTACCTTGCCGATAAGTAAGACTGCCCGCGCTTCGTTCCAACGCTTCGCCGATGCCCGTCACGTTGCCATGCCCAAAAATACCGAAAACACCTTCAACAAACTTCTGCTCTCTACCATCAACCGATATGTACTGACTGTCCAAGAATCGAAGCAAAGCCTGTGCCATCGTTAAACGGATTGTGCTCATGGGTATCTCGATCTCCTTTGCTATCCCGAGGGATTAAGCGCTTAATCTCTCCTGTTTTAAGCACTTAATCCTCATCGAGGTTAAGCGCTTAATTTGATATTACTACAGGATTTCAAATGCTTCAACAATTATTTTCCAACGTCATTTTTACAGCTAAAAAAAGTCTAATTGTCTCCATGAGAAAATAAGTTTTTACATATATATTCAAGCTATGGAGAAGCGATGATGAAGTTCATTTCCGATAAAAGGTTCAGGAACATTCTACTTTTTCATTCCTTGCAACTAGCTGCGGGTGGGTAGGTCGGCTTGTCGATTTGAAAACAGACACGGATGCCAACGGCAGCCTGGGACAGCTCATCTGGATTGTCACCCCGCTTTCTAATTGGCCATGGCACACTGTTGGATACAACACCCTTGTCTCCCCTATTTTTCTCTGCGGTTGGAATGGCGATCTTGCCCAGCTTCATTTACATGGAGAGGCGTCGTCATCTTGTCCGTTGTATATGGCGAAATACGGCTGTTGACGAATAGTGTCTGACCAGCCGTAGTCATGCATACCATAGGTAATGCTTTTTTCGATACTTTAATTTTTAAAAAATTTATCGTAATTCAAGAGGGTTATTCATTTCTGATGATGCCAAGTCCCGATGGAGTGTTTAGCATGGTGATTACGGGATTAATTGGATTATGGTTATACAAAATCAGGGTCAAATCAATGCGTAGCTGACAAACGCCAGCTTGCTGCTATCCGGAGACCAAGAGTTGACATTAATCGTGCCTTGTCCTCCAAACAGTTGAACCAGTGTTCTAGCTTCGCCGCCACCGCTTGGCATCAAGCGTATTTCCACCTGCTTGTTCGGGGGATGATCGCCGGGTTCAACATCGCCTTTTTTGTAAGAGATATAAGCAACAAGCTCGCCGTCGGGGGACACATGCGGAAACCAGTTGTTACTTTCATCAAACGTCATCTGCGTCTGCTCGCTGCCATCTACGTTCATGCGCCATACTTGCATCAGACCCGATCGCACGGAATTAAACCAGATATGCTTGCCATCCGGCGAATATTCAGGACCGTCATTCAGACCCGGACTATCCGTTAGCTGTCTTTCCACACCACCGGCAGCAGGAATTGTATAAATGTCATATTGTCCGTTCCGTTCTGCACAGTAGGCTAGCTCACTGCCGTCTGGTGACCACCCGTGCAAATAACTCGGCGCCATAGGGGTAACGAGAACCGGATGTCCTTCCTCCAGCGGTACGATGTAAATGCGAGACTGGCCGTCTTCCTGCGTATGATGACTTACGGCAATTTGCGTTTGATCGGGCGATAGCACGTGATCGTTATTACAATGATCAATGTATCCCGAATCAATTAACGTGCTTTCACTTTCCAAGATATCAAAAGAATAGAGGCGGCCCAAACTATTATAAATGAGTCGGTTACCGTCACTCGTCCAATTCGGAGCTTCGATCAGGTAATCGTAATAAGCCAGCTGCGTGCGCTCACCCGTATAGATATCGACGACTTCAAGGATGCTCCTCACGTTGCGGCCTTTATTCGTCAGCGGTTCTTTTAATGTATTCATTTGCTTTCCTCCGTAGTCTATAGGATGCAACTTCATCTCTTAAATACTTCGATGTTGGCACGTTTAAACCTGCCTGATTTTCCGCAGCCCAAAAAGACATCCCCAGTCCAACGACTGAGGATGTCTTAACCAAAACCTTCTATCTCACAAGCCCATGCGGATCGATCACGAATTTCCGTGAAACTCCGCGATCGAATTCCTGATACGCGCTATGCGCATCCTCTAAAGAGATTTTCGTCGCGTTCACTGCTTTCGCGATTTGCGCGCGACCGCTGAGGATCGCCATCATCAAGTCACGATGGTATTTCATGACCGGCGTTTGGCCGGTGACAAACGTATGCGATTTGGCCCAGCCAAGCCCAAACCGGATTTTTAGCGTACCGATTTTGGAGTCCTCATCTACAGCACCAGGATCGCCTGTCACATATAACCCTGGAATACCCAGACTGCCGCCCGCACGCGTAACCTCCATGATGGAATTGAGCACAGTCGCCGGCGCCTCGCCATGCGCCTTGCCATGTCCGTGGGCTTCGAAGCCGACACAGTCAATCGCGCAATCCACTTCCGGTGTGCCCAAAATTTGCTCGATCTGCTCGGCCAAATTGGCATGCTCACGCAAATTGACGGTCTCGCAGCCGAAGCTTTTCGCTTGAGCTAACCGTTCGGCGTTCAAATCGCCGACAATAACGACCGCTGCGCCCAGCAGTTGTGCGGAATGCGCTGCCGCCAAACCGACTGGACCCGCACCGGCAACGTATACGGTCGAGCCAGGACGGACACCGGCGCTAACTGCACCATGGTAGCCCGTTGGAAAAATATCGGATAACATCGTTAGATCCAGAATTTTTTCCATCGCTTGCGCTTTGTCTGGAAATTTCAGCAGTTGAAAATCTGCATAGGGCACCATGACGTATTCGGACTGACCGCCTACCCAACCGCCCATATCCACATAGCCATAAGCAGAGCCTGGACGATCCGGATTCACATTCAGACATACATTCGTATGGCGCTCTTTGCAATTGCGGCAGCGTCCGCAGGCAATATTGAACGGAACAGAGACCAGGTCCCCTTTTTGGATAAATTCCACATCCCGACCAACCTCAATAACTTCACCCGTGATTTCATGTCCCAAAATAAGCCCTGACGGCGCTGTCGTTCTGCCCCTGACCATATGCTGGTCGCTGCCGCAAATGTTCGTCGTGACAACTTTCAGAATGACGCCATGTTCACATTTACGTCCAACGTTCAACGGATTCACGCCCGGACCATCGCGTAAAATCAGATCCGGATAAGCCGTATCCCGGATTTCAACACTGCCTGGTTTGTTGTAAACGACCGCTCTGTTTCCTGTCATCTTCGTATTCCTCCCAAAATTGAAATGTCACTTTCGTCATTCGAACATCCGTGGAACATTCATCATTTTTTGCATAGGGGAAACGCTTTCATTTCACAAATGTATAAATAGGCTGACCAAACTCCCATTCCATCTATTTCCATTATATGAGACAAGCCCAGTGAAGTATACCGCATCGCGCAACAAAGTTGTATCCACACTTACATCTGCTCCTTCTGTAGGCATTTTGTCCATAAATCTACGGTTGAACTGCCTTTAACCACTCACCGACACCGAAAGAAAGCTCCATTTCCCATTCGAAACAACCTTTTGCCGGAATGACCTGTGCCGTTCCATTACTTATCGCTTTCTCCAGTGAATCATAATAGCCGATACTTGGCTCCAATGCACACGTTACACGATCATTAATCAAACCTTCGTCAATCCAAATGCCGATATAGGGAACTTGGTCAGCCGATACAGACATAATGAAATAATTACCGCTTACTTCCTCATACAAACCTGACCATCCAGCAGTTATTTTCCCTTCGTAATAAAACTTGCGCGCATCTCCAGTAGCCTCGGGTATAAGCCGTGAGACCTCCTCCCAGGAATAGGAATTGCCGGCTGTAAGTTTTTCACCTCCAAAAACACACAACATACGCTCCATAGAGTCTGGAAGAAGCAGGCGTGTCCGTTCTGTAATCGCAAACTGAGGATGCGGGACCCACAGGAAGGGGAGCGGCTTATCCCCCTCATTTTCTACGCGATATGCCAGCTTAATTTTGTTAATGTCCATTATGGATATTCGTCTTGAAAAATGGTAGGGCCACTGCGGACTCTTAATGACACAGTTAACCGTCCCCTCTTCGATCTGACAGCTTCCTGGAAGCGACCAAAGCTCTCCATGATCCGGCAGGAGAATAGGGTCATCTCCGCCGGAAGGACAGGCAATAATGGTTGGAAAACACTCGTCCCACCCGCTCATGTCCCAATCCGTGAAGGTGGAGCCAAACTCCGGCTGCCTGAGAGGACGTGTACCTGAATCAAGCAGCCACTCTTTTCCCGTTGGCTTATACAGCATGGAGACCAGCTTCCCTCCGAGCTGCGGGACTAGTTCTATTTTGAGCTGTTCATTTTCAATGGCAAGAGAGAAGTGCCCTTTATATGTTCCTGCCTGAACCTTCGCTGCATCTTTGTCCTTCACACGCATTCTCCTCCCAAAACTACCCGATGCTCCCTTACTCTCTCAGAGCCTAATGAAAACTTTCCCCGCTTCTACTTTTACGGGATATGTTTTCAAATCAATACATACCGGCGCCCGCTTCGCTTGCCCGGTAATCACATCGAATCTCCCGTTATGCTTCGGACATTCGATGATGTTTCCCATGACAAGCCCCTCTGACAGGTGAAACTTCCCATGGGTACAAAACCCATCCGTCGCATAGTAGTCATTTCGATCCGTTCGGTATATCGCGAAGGAACGCTCGCTATAATCAAACCGAATCACGTCTTCCTGTTCAATCTCGTCCGTTCTGCATGCTTCAATCCATTCCTCAGGCGCCATGTGTCATTCCTCCGGTCATTGCAGGTTTCGTGTCCGTGCTTTTCCGTTTATTGGGGTCGGAAGTAGCCGCCGGTCCATAATAATAAGGACGCGCCGTGCTGGGCAGCGGCTTCTCAATCGTATACGACGGATCTTTGCCCTGTTTGATGAGCGCGATCATGACTTCTTTGAGCGCAGCGCCCAGACTGCTGCACGGCTTCGGACAATCTCCCTGCATTTCTTTATGAAGCGCAGGAAGGGCATGATAAGGCACCATCGGAAACATATGATGCTCAACGTGATAATTCATATTCCAGTAGAGAAATCTAAACACGGGATTCAGATATACCGTGCGGGTATTCAAACGATGATCCAAGACATCTTCATGCAGTCCCAAATGCTGCGATAATCCAAATAGCAGCATCAGCAAGGTACCGTAGAACGTCGGCAGGCCGATAAACATTAGCGGTAGAAAGCTCATTTTATAAATCGCAAGTCCGATAACAGTAGCTAAAATAAGCAGGTATATGCGTGCTTCCAGATATGCTTTGGGGCGCTCTGACAGGGGAATGTACTCATTTTCAGTACGATCCACTTTCCCTGCGCAATGCAGAAAAAAGCGTTTTATTTCCTTCGGTCCGCCGTACAGATGAAAAATCTCCATAACAAGAATGCGCCATATCGGTGGTCTTTCCATAAAAATCTCGGGATCACGCCCCACAATATACGTATCGCTATGATGTCGCGTGTGGCTCCAGCGCCAAGGTGTTGCAGACCGCAGCACCATGAAGGAGGCAATCTGATACATCACTTCATTCATCCAAGGTGTTTTAAAAGCCGTTCCATGCCCGCACTCATGCCAACGTGAATCTCCCGGGGAGGCGTACAAGGTGCCATAGATAAAAAATGCTGGAACAGCCCACCACGTTCCCCACGAATAATACGCAAGGATGCCTGTGCCTATGAGAAGCGCGAATAAAATAAGGGTATCCCGTATCGCCGGCCCGTCTTTACGCTTCATTAATTCCTTCATCCTCTGACGAGGAATAGGAGATGTGTACCATTCGGTGGTCACAAGGCCTCTCTCTTGGGCTCGCTGGTTCTCCTTGCCTGTAAGGCTGTAATCTCTTCCTCCATTGGCTGAAGACATCTGAGCGCCTCCTTCTCCGTGATGATTATGCTTTCATTGTACAGACCCGCCCTGCGGAAGTATTTATCCCAAAGTAACAAAATGGTTACCAAAATCACACTATGGTAGATTCCCATAAATTTGTATAATGGAAATAGGCACTCGGACGGATCATGCGGAGGCGAACGATGACGACCAAGCTTTATTTTATGGAGCCAAGCGAAACGCTTGAACAGTTAAAGCAGTATTATTTTCCGCCGTATATTACGCTTGCACATATGTTCCATGCTCCTAACGGCTGGAAATTGAAACCGCGCTCATTGAAGCAATATCAACTTCAGTATGTGGTTGAAGGAGTCGCAGATTATCATATTAGCGGGCACGATTATGTAACGGAGCGCGGGGATTTGATCTATCACAGACCAAACGAGCCCCATTATGTCACAACACGCCCGAACGAGCCTTATGTCTGCATCTCACTTGTTTTCCATTTCGGCGAATCCGGTTTCCCCATCCAACAAATCCTGGATAACTCCAGTGAAATCGGCCCTCATTACATGGGAAATTACCAAAATCACACTATCGAGCATAAGCTGACTGAACTTGTACATCATTACCGGATGCCGGAGGTAACGGACCACTTCCTCTGTCAAAGTCTGCTGACACAGGTTTTGCTTCAGATATCCAGACAAAAAAAAGAGCTCGCTGTCAGCCCTTCGAAAAAAGAAGATGCTAACAAGGCGAAGCTCATTCTGATACGCAACTATATCTCCAACCACTTGCAGGCCGGATTTACGCATCAAGATCTGGAGAAACTGACCGGTTGGAGTCGGAACTACATCATTACGCAATTTCGCACGGCATTCGGCATGTCACCCGTGCAATATTTGGTCTGGGTCCGATTGGAGAAGGCCAAGGAACTGGCGCTTCAATCCGGGCAATCATTTGGCGAAATCGCAAATAGAGTCGGCTACACGAATATCCATGCATTCGGGAAAATTTTCAAGCGAAAAACAGGTATGAGTCTTAGTCAATTTTGCGCTACGCTTTTCAAAGACACACCGGATCAATAGCAGCTTATTGGTGTGTGACCGAATAGTCGTACACCCAGTTCTCTGCGTAGGCGTCCGGACTTTCGCCAGGAGCAGTTGAATCATTGGATTGCGTATAGTTTCCAATTTTGAAGAAACAGCCTGTTACATTTTTCGTTTGCGTGTATGGTACAGTTTGACCATTGTATTCATAGGAAATGACGCCATTGGCTACAATGATTTTAACCGTAAATAAAGTTCCCAGCGTATAGTTGCTGTCGAGCAAATAACCATGCGTATTGTTCCCGTCTGTAATGTAAATTTTGGCCGTCGTAGAAACGCCGCCAGGATTATTGCCTTCGACACGGAAGACAGTCACATCATCATCGGCATCGTGAATTTGGCCAACGACCGTTTGCGGTTTCACCGTTGTCAGATGCGTCACTTTTTGCTTAATGTACATCGTATGTGTTTTCCCGTCATTACTGCCCCAAGACATCAGATTGCTGGAGTCTCCAGTCGTATAGTTATCCTTCATCTCGCGCAGCTCACTTCTAGGGTTGCTGGACCCTGATGTTGACACAGCGCCATGGTTCGCGCGAAATTGAACGGCATAGCCATCCGCATCATGCACAACTTTAAACCAAGGGTCGATGGAATACGTATTTAACGCTGGTTGTAAAACTTCTAATGGACTAGTGGAGCCGGATTGCTTCGGAATCGGCAAAGTGATTTTCCAATTTTTCAAGTATAGGACATCAGATGGAAGTGTTGGAGTTGTAGGTGGCGTTGGTGTTGGAGTCGTTGTTGGCGTTGCGGTAGGCGTTGGCGTCGAGCTAGTGCCGCTGTCAAGGGTAAAGTCATCAAAGCGTACATCGGAAGAGCCCGTGCTTCTAGTGAAAATGACGGCGCTGGTATTCGTCGCCCCTGTCGTAAAGTTGACAGTAAATTGCGTCCAAGTTGAGGTATTGCCGCCAACCGTAACTTCACTGCCGCCAAAGGTATTAGCGCCAATCACCCCTTGGCCGAGAATCCAGGCTTTCAGCGTATAATCGGTGTTTGCCGTAAGACCGGATATGGTTTGCGTATAACCGCCGCCGTTAGCTGTGGATTTGGCCGAACGAGTACCCGAGTGATGATCGCTCGTTGAGATCGCAGCGGAGCCGACTTTCGTCCATCCGGTTGCGTCGCTTTCAAAGCCAGGATTAGTGATCGCAATGGATGCGGCTGTTACCGATGTCACATTGCTGAAAATGAGTGCGGTCGACAACAGCAAGGAAAGCATGACTAAGTAATGAATGGGTTTTAGCATCTTTTTTCGCATAATAATCCTCCTAGTGAATGATTAACTTTTGTGTTCTGTGTTCGAAGCAGTACGCAATGCGGTTCATCAGATAAACAGTCGTGAGGCGTGCTGAAGGTGAACGGAATCTTTGGTGCAGTTGACCTGTGGCGACCTCCTTTCATGTTTGAATACTAACTTTTATTTCCGTGTAAGCGCTTAACAATGTTCATTATAGTTAAATTTTTCCTGCCCCTGTGGCGTTTTTTTTAGATCCACTTGTGTTATTCCTAGAGTCAGCACAAAAAGGGCCGCCCCTCAGAAGATCATCTTCCTGGAGCAGCCCTATTCACCGTCTTAATTCCTAACTAGATTCGCTTGGGGGTTTTTCGTCACCGCATCAAGCTCTTTCAGTTCCTCCTGAGTCAACTTCTCAGCAACCGTTGCCAAAATATCCGTGATGTGATGCGGTTTGGATACACCCAGAATCGCAGATGTAACTCCCTGAGTGCTCAGAACCCAGCTTAGCGCAAGCTGAGCAAGCGTCCAGCCCTTGCGTGCTGCGATTGGTTTCAACTGCTCCACAATGTGGAAATGCCGCTCTTGCTCCAGCAGCACTTGCAGCCGTTTCTCATTGGCAGCGCCGCGAGTTCCTGCTGGCGGTTGCTGGCCGTAGGCGTATTTCCCCGTCAAAAGGCCGCGCCCCAGCGGGCTGTACACGATAACGCCTACGCCTTCCGAGATGGCGAACGGCAGCAGCTCCTGCTCGATTCCTCGGGCAATCAGGCTGTATTCCGGCTGAACGCTTTCGAAGCGTTCAAGCCGCTGCAGCGCAGAGATGCCATGCGCTTTGGCGATCTGCCACGCCGCATAGTTCGATGCGCCGATGTAGCGAACTTTTCCTTGGCGAACAAGGTCGTCCAGAGCGCGCAATGTTTCTTCCAGCGGTGTTTGTTCGTCGAATCTATGTACTTGGTACAAATCGATATAGTCGGTTTTCAATCGTTTAAGACTATTTTCAACAGCACGGTAAATATGGTATCGGCTTTGACCAGCATCATTTGGGCCTAGTCCGACACGTCCGTGAACTTTGGTCGCAAGCACGATTTCATGGCGGCGCGCGCCAAGCAAATTGCCGAGAATCGTTTCGGACTCGCCGGTTTCAAGCGGGTTATCCTTGTCCATCCCGGAGCCATACACATCAGCTGTATCAATCAGGGTAATTCCCGCGTCAAGCGCCGTATCCAGCACTTCTGCAGATTCCTTCTCCCCGATCCATCTGCCGAAAGCCATCGTGCCCAGACTTACCTCTGAAACGCGCAAGCCTGTTCGGCCAAGACGTCTTTGTCCAATACTCATATCCACATCTCCCTGTCTGTTGGTATTAAAAAAAAAGAGCAATCCCTCAAAGGATCGCCTCCGTTTTTTACGGTCGGTCAAACTGCTTTACTTAAACCAAGTTAACCACTTGGATTAATCCCATATTATCACCACGATGTCTAATCGTCAACCTGCCGATTCGTTATTTCAGCACGTGATATCGGATAATATATTCATCCAATTGTTGGCTAATCGCAACGACCTTTTCATGGGTAAAACAGCCGTGACGCTCGGCTTCCTCTATCATCTTCATGCGTAATGCTTCAATTTTCTGCAACAATAGTTCCATCTCAACAATTCACACCAATTCTGTTCAGTATCGTTAGTGTCTTTATTATAAATCATGATTCCGCAGAAGTTTGTAAAACTTTGTCGACATGCTTTGAAGAATTTGTGAAATTTTATTTCAAGATGAAAAAGACGTTGAAAGCACTCTTTTTATAGCACAAAAGGGAGTTCAATATCGATGACTGTTCCTACTCCCAGTTTACTTTGAATCTGCATATTCCCATGGTGCGCTTGAATAATCCGATAACAAACCATCAGTCCGAGCCCGGTACCTTCTTCTTTTGTTGTAAAAAAGGGGTCACCCAGTCTAGGTATTAGCTCCTCAGCGATCCCAATCCCATTGTCTTTGAGCTTAATCAACATCTTCTTATTTCCTAAACGTTGAATAGCGATATGAATCATTCCGCCGCCTGGCATGGCTTCCACGGAATTTTTCAATAAATTGATAAAGACCTGTTTCAACTGGCCTTCATCGCTTTTAACCATATGTACGCCACCGTTCATCCTATTAAAATCAATCTCAACATTATGCAGAAGCGCCTGGGGTTGGAGCAGAGAGACCACGTTCTCAATAATCTCGCAAATATTTTTATCTTCAAATCGGCTTCTTTGCGGCTTCGAAATGAGCATGAATTCGTTTACAATGCTGTTGATTCGATTTAATTCTACCAACATGATGTCTGTATACTCGACAATTTTTTGGGTAGGAGCACACTTGATAAGCTTTAAAAACCCTACAAGCGAGGTTAAGGGATTTCGAATCTCATGCGCGATTCCTGCCGCTAATTGTCCGACTACGGAGAGTTTTTCCGATTGGAGCAGCATCTCCTCCGCTGTCTTGCGTTCGGTGATATCTCTAAGCACAGTCTGGATAACAGGACGATCCAAATATTTATGAAGTACGACAGATGATGCCTCAATGGCGATGCGGTCTCCGTGCAGACCTAACAAATTCAATTCAATAAATGGGATATATTGATCGACGAACTCAACGGATTTGACTCTCTCTTTAAAAATCTCATGAAAATCAGGGTGGATGAACTCAATCACGCTTTTACCTATAACCTCATTCTGCGTTACCGCCCCTAAAAGCTTCAAGCCGATATCATTGATATAACAAATAATGCCTTCCTGATGCACAACAATCGGCTCAGGGAGCAGTTTAATCATACGCCTGTACTCTTCATCCCGTTCGCGAACGATGTTTTCCATCACTTTTTTATGTGTAATATCTCTGCACAATAATTGAACCGATGGTTTGCCCAAATATTCAACCGGAACGGCTCTGATTTCAACATTGATCAGTTGATGATCCAGCCTTACCAACTTCTTCTCAATAATATCCGTAGGCTTCTCAGCTTTCATTAAATCCTCTACCTGCGCTTGAAGCTCGTCTCTTTCATCCGGATGAATAAATGCTATGGCTAACTTCCCTCGCAGCTGATGTTCACTTTCAGCACCTACGAGTTTTAATGCGGCAGGATTTGCATATACGATAACAGATTCCGTGTATACAATAATCGGCTCCGGTGAGTGTTCGACCAAATTGCGATAGCGTTCTTCGCTTTCTTTCAGCTTCACCGCTTCCATTTTACGTCTGGAAATGTCTCTCGCTACTTCCACCAGCGCAAAAATGCGGCCTTCGCTATCCTTCAGCGGGGATATGGTCATGCTGGCAAAAAAAGAATCGCCATTTTTGCGAAGTTTATGCGTCTCATAACATTCAGCCTGGTCATGATAAATCACACGGGAATGGATATTTCTTACTCGGTCGACTTCGTATGAGGGAACTGTCTTTAAGCACTTTTCAAAAACCTCATCATTCGTCCAACCATACATCTCTTCATACGCTTTGTTCACCTGCAAAATATGATGTTGAAGATCAATAACCGCAATGCTGGCATTTGTATGGTGAAAGCAAAGGTCGAATAGTTGGTTAATTTGCTGCATCCAATTTGTCGGTATTGGTTTACTCTCTACCCTATTATCCATGTTGTTAGTCCTCACCCTATCAATAAACGCATGTGTTTTTAGTAACAATTCTATGTTCTTAAGCATTTTCCTTTCCATAAAAGGGTAAAAAGTGATTTTCCATTTCATGGATAATGTCGAATGCACAAAAAGGAGCGGCTCAGCAAGAGCCAACTCCTTTTTTAGGGACAGAATCGTATAAATAACGAGCATATATTCCCAGATAAAATCGATCCCGCCCAACAGATTAGGCCGGTGTGACGGGGATATGCTCCATCCGATTCTCCAGCCAATCCTCCAAGTTCGCAACGCGATCGGGATATTTGTAACTTCTCGCCAGGAATCCCGCTCCATGTCCCGGCATCGGGTCTTGGTCCGTGGGCTGATAGCGCAGGTCTACACTCCAACGCACCTCATCGGATAAATTAGGCGTTGACATGTGCAGACAACGGTCATTAAACAGGATTGCGCTTCCTGCAGAGACCGGTAGAACGACAGTCTCTGTTTTGCCCAATTGGCTTTCATGCAAAGCCGTATATCCTGTTCCTGTATCCTCTTCCCGGTGCCATTTCAGTAAGCGCTTACGGTGCGTGCGCGGTTTAATATGCAGACAACCGTTAATCTCATTTGCATCAACAAGCGGAATCCAAACCGTAATCACGGGATTGGAATTGGCATCGGGCCAATAGGATTTATCTTGGTGCCAAGGTACTGCGCCTGCGGCAACCTTTGGTATTTTGGGTCGCGTGTTATAGACCGGATTGGAAAACAGCTCGCCGCCGATTAGCGATTCAACCGCATCCAAAATTTTGGGATTGCTCATTAATTGAAAATATCCTGGAATCCTGTCCCGCCAGCTGCGCCCATATTTCAGGAAATGCTCAGCCGTCAAATCTTTGAACAATTCCGCCAAGCGATATTTAAAAGGGCGATCTTCTAATTTGTCCTGAATGAGCCCAGCCTGCATAAGCTCCTCCGCAATGGCCGAGACCTTCGTCGTCATCGCTTCAATCGCCTGCGCGAGATCTTCTTCCTGAAGCAAATTGGGAATTACGAGATAGCCTTCCGTGTTATAAAAGTCGACTTGCTCTTTGCTCAAACTTCCGCCGATTTGGTTCACGTTCATTGTGTTCATTCCTCCTCAAAGTTGATCTACACTTATAAATTTAGCACCTTTGAGTTAAAACGTATTTATCCGGCTGTTCAAGGATTGATCAATACTTCCGGTTATTTCTTTTCAGCCAGAACATTATGACATACAATTAGATGATAACCTGCCAGCAAAGGGAGACTGTCCGATGCCAATTTTGACAGCAATGAATCCATCCGTAAGAACCGCTCACCACTACCGCTTTCCTTATGAGAAAAATGGCAGCGAATCTTTCCGATTAGGATATTGTTATGCCTTCCACCTAGTGACCGGCGGCAAAGGAACCGTTACCCTCCCAACAGGAACATTCCCCATTGCCAAAGGTGATCTGCTCTATTTTCCGCCTAAGCTCCAGCATTCCTTCCATTCTGATGCTGCACATGCGCTATCGACCTATAACCTTTATTGCGACATATGGGCTACGCGCCCGGACGCTGGGCAGAAGCATCTTGTTTGGAAAGAAGCCGACTTCGATCCTCACCTGTTGACAGCTATGGAGCCGAATTCCGACTTGGACAACTTGCCTAATCTGCTCCATTTCCAACATCAAAGCGCCATTACCGACCTGTTCGCCCTAGTTGTAGAGCAGCATCAGAATGCTGCCCCCTACTCAGACGCTATCGGCAAAAGCCTTCTCCAAGCCTTGCTGCTAAAAATTGTTCAACTGCATACCTATCTGCCGTTCATTGATTTCCGTATCAAGCCTCTGCTCGATAATATTCACCAGAAAGCCTATATGGGGGCCAGTTATGAAGCCTGGCTGGAACAATGCAAGCTGAAGAAAACACAATTCCATCAGCTGTTCAAACAGGCCACAGGCATGTCGCCCAAGGCCTACTGGACTTCCGTTATCATGAAGCAAGCCGCTGCCGCATTAAAAGAGAGCGCACGATCGGTCACTGACATCGCCGAAGATCTGGGGTATTCGTCTATCCACCATTTCAGCAAGCAATTCACGCTGTATTATGGCATCTCTCCTTCGGAGTACCGGAATCGGCAGCGGTCATAAACCAGCGAAGCTCTTATAACGCCTCCAACAAGCGCTTCCGTTCTGCCGAGCCCATCGCCAAATGAATCAGATGCGCCATCAATTTCTTCTGTTCCACATTTAATCTAGCGAACACTCGGGGTTCCAGCTGACAGAGCTCCCGGATGACGGATTCCAGCTCATTTTTCTTCATCGAGTCCTCAGGGCCGTCCGTGAAATCCGGAAAAGCCTTCGCTTCCGCAAATTCTTGAATGACATGGTCAGACAGTATTTCTAAATAAGGCTTTCTTTTCTGCTTAATAAACGCATTGATTTCTTCCAGCAAAAATTGGAAAGCGTCGCTTTTCTTGCTCACGCCAAAAGCTGCTTCGAGTTGGCCGCTTTGATCATCACTTTCAAAATCAAAGTAGTCGAACAGTTTGCTTTGAATGTAGACACTATGGTAAAAGGAGTCCCCTTTATTATTAAAGGTGGTCGGTTGTTTATATTTTTCTTCCAAATGGGAGTCGATGAAATACAGCTTGGAATATTCGTGGTTGATCCGGTCCTGCCAACGAATGAATTTAACTTGAAAGGCTGTTTGGCTGCCAGCATGAACGAGGTCGAAGCACTCTTTTTCCCCAATCAGACTTGAATAATCCAGAGATTGTCCATCCAGGCGAAGATCGAAATCTTTGTCTGCATGAAGCTCCAGAAACCAGCCAAATTCCTTGCAGAGATAAGCCGACAAATCCTCAAGGATGAAGTCCTGCATAATATTATGAAAAGTTACACTCGTTCCTGGCTCTCCATCCGTCAATTTGATGCTCGAAACCTTATAGTCATCCAAATGGTTCGCGCCAATTTGAATGGTATACGTATTTTTCAATAAGCCGTCTGTATAGGTCGTTTTCCATGTCGCATCGGAAGCAAAGCGATGAAAGGTTAATCGGCCGATTCCATTTTTACCGTGCATCGCCGATGTTGTTCTTGTCCGCTTCTCGGGATCTATCTGCTTCTCCGACTCAAAAAAAGGTGTGAATTTCCGTTCCAATTCACGCCGATCAATTCCGTAACCATTATCCGAGATCACGATATGATCAACACCGCCGAGCACATTTAAATGAAGCTTAACGTCTACCACTGTAGCTTGCGCATCGAAGCCGTTCCAAATATATTCGGAAATCGCCTGCAAATAATCAAATTTACGAAGCGTTTTTTCGATCCCTTTTGAGGATATTTGTATTTTGCCCACAACGATCAGCCCCTTCTACGAGTGAACTCTGCCTTCCTTTCTATCATATTCCAAATCTCTCATTGCTGTATGTCGATTTCTGCAACCCTTTCACCATTGATTTTCGACAAAATGAGGATTCTACGCCTGTAGTCAAGCCCTTGCTGTTTTAAAAAAGAATTAACACACGGTTAACGTTCCACGAATAATCGAATGTTACCCTTAAGGTATCTAGGAACTACAGGAGGGATTCTTATGCGCCTCGCGTTGTTTACCGATACCTACGTTCCTCAAATGAATGGCGTTGCACTCACGTTAGGACGTCTTACGGATTATTTAAATCGCCGTGGTGTTGAGCACCTCGTGTTCACGCCGAAATGCACCGATGAAATGGCTTACTCCGAACTGATTCGCCCCGTACCTTCCGTTCCTTTTTTTCTCTACCCCGAATGCCGGATTGCCTTGCCCAACATTATTTCTCTGCGTTCTGAGCTTGACCGCTTCCGGCCCCATCTGCTCCATATGGCAACTCCGTTTAACATTGGTTTGTGCGGTCTCCACTATGCCCGCAAGCATCGGATTTCGCACGTAGCCTCCTATCACACCCACTTTGATCGCTATTTAACCTACTATCGAATGAAAAGAGCCGTTCCGTTGTATTGGACATACATGAAATGGTTTCACCAATCTTGTGACGCCACTTTCGTCCCTTCGACCGATACGATGCAGCACCTGCATGCCCAAGGCTTTGACCGCATGCTTTTGTGGTCCAGAGGTGTTGATTGTGCGCTCTATACCCCCGATAAGCACACGATCGCAGTTCGTGAGCGTTACGGAATTACAGCCCCTTACCTCCTCCTCTATGTGGGGCGCATCGCCCCGGAGAAAGATATAGATACCTTATCGGCCGTCATGCGTACTTTGCCTGATTCACTGAAAGAGCGTGTTCACTGGCTCATCGTAGGAGACGGACCGCAACTGGAGGAACTGCGCGAGCAAGCTCCGAACAATGTGACATTTGCCGGTTACAAGCAAGGGGAAGAGCTTGCAGAAATCTATGCCTCATCCGATCTCTTCTTCTTCCCTTCCAGTACCGAAACATTTGGCAATGTCGTCCAAGAAGCGATGGCCTCCGGCCTTCCTGTTATTGCCGCAAATAGCGGTGGCGTGCGGGATATGATTGTTCCCGGACAGACGGGAACTTTATGTGAGCCCCGCCAGCCGGAATCTTTCATTCAAGCTATTGATGCTTTCATCAATGCCCCGGAACAATGGGCAGATTTTCGAAAAGCAGCAAGAGGATTTGCCCTTGGACGCTCATGGGACGCTATCTTCGACAGATTGCTGGAGGATTACGAACAAATTATCGATGCTCGCCGAATTGGAAGTAAACTGGGATTCTATACAGCTTAAAGGAGGGGACATCCATGCGAATAACATTAGTCGGAACAGGATATGTGGGCTTGGTTGCTGCTGTGTGCTTTGCGAAACTGGGGCACGAAGTCATTGCCGTTGACCGTGAGCCCGTCATTCGCGGGCTGAAGGAAAATAAGCTGACTGTATGGGAACCTCAGCTGGAGCCAGAGCTGGCCGATGTCTATGCAAAAAGGTTATTGAGCTTCGAAACAGATCTGGTCCGAGCCTCATCGGACACGGACGCTTTGATGATTGCCGTAGGCACGCCTACGCGATCAGACGGTCATGCGGATCTGGGTCATGTGCATGAAGTGCTGTCTCACTTGATGCAAGCCGGCACCTGTCCTCCTCTTGTGATCATAAAAAGTACCGTTCCCGTAGGCACCTGCGATGAACTGGAAGCTACTTTGCTGGCGGCTGGCCTTCATACAGAAGTCGCCTTTAACCCTGAATTTTTAAGGCAAGGCAGCGCCTTCAAAGACTTCATGGAACCCGATCGCATCGTATTCGGTTGTAAAACGCCGCAAGCCGAATCCCTGCTTCGCCAATTATATGAGGGGATCGAGGCTCCTGTTCATGTCTGCGACAGGCGAAGCGCCGAACTCATCAAATATGCATCGAACGCCTTTCTTGCGATGAAAATCTCATTCGCGAACATGATGTCCGATGTGTGTGAGGGCTATGGCGCAGATATCCGCCATGTGATGAGCGGAGTTGGCGCCGATCAGCGCATCGGGCTTGAATTCCTGTCCGCAGGCGTTGGTTATGGAGGCTCCTGCTTCTCCAAAGATTTGCAGTCCCTGCTGACGACCGGGAAGCTGATCGGCAGCTCGCTTCCGATTTTGGAAGCAGTCGCCAAAGTCAATGACCAGCGCATTCCAAGGATGATCGCCAAACTTATCTCGCTTTGGGGCAATCCTTTAGGCAAACGTCTCTGCGTATTAGGCATCTCATTCAAGCCAAATACCAATGATGTTCGCGACGCGCCATTTCTCACCTTATTAGCTCAGTGTGAGCGCCATGGCATCGAGGTTCAAGCTTTCGATCCTGTCGTCAGACAAGTTGGAGCCAAAACCGTTCACGTGATGGATTCCCCTTATGCTGCAGCCGCTCAGGCTGATGCTATTATGATCATGACGGAATGGCCGCAGTTCGCTGAACTCGATTGGCCTTACCTGCTTCACCTTATGCGTCGGCCTTATGTGCTTGACGGTCGGAATCTCTTGCCAAGCCAAATCATCTCACAAATAGTTGAAGTTGATGGGGCTATCTATATGCCGGTAGGAAGGTCAATGGAGTGCAGCCCCAACCCTTGGGCAGGAGTCTCCTCGCCGGAATAAACGAAATAAACCCCAGTCCTCCGAAATAGGACTGGGGTTTTTCCGCTCCGCCATACGGCTATCTGCTTTCAACTTCCACAAAAGTAACATGCTCAACAGATTTCAACGAAGCATAGATATCTGTTGCCTGCACTTTTTCGTACGTCAGCAGCTTTAATTCCATTTGATTAGAGCTGCCTTCTACATCCTTTACTTTCACGCGTTCAATCTGAATATTTAGTTCTTTTAGCCTTTTGAAAATCCGGTTGGGATCCTGACTTTCATGACAGATGATTCGTACTTCCAAATAACGTTGTTTGAGAGAGCGGGGGCCGATCCACTTAATTATAATTGGGAAAAAATTGACAGAAAAAATGATGAAAATGACGGCTACGAGTGCCTGCATATAATATCCAGCACCGGTTGCAATGCCAAGCGCAGATGCTGACCACACCATTGAGGCTGTCGTTAAACCGGAAATTTCATCATTGTTTTTTCTTAAAATGACGCCTGCGCCCAAGAAACCGACGCCGCTGATAATTTGTGCAGCAAGCCGCATGGGGTCCATGTTGGTATGACCTGGAATAGAAAATCGGCTTACGGATTCAATCGAAACCATCGTAATTAAGCAGCTGGCAACAGCAATAACCATGTTTGTTTTCATGCCTACTGGCTTATGTTTCAATTGGCGATCAATACCGATTAACATGCCAAGAAATAAAGCAATGCCTAACTTAATAACAAAGGGAGATATCAACACTGTGTTTCTCCTCTCAACATGCCCCCGTCTATAGTGCGGGACTTGTTATACAGATACGGGAAGACCGTTTAATACCGCGTCAATTTCAACGTAAGGATAACCATGCGCTTCAGCAACAGCTTTATACGTGACTTTCCCTTCAATTGTATTAAATCCTTTGGCTAAATCTTGATGCTGCAACCCGGCTTCGCGATAGCCTTTATTGGCAATTTGCAAGCCATAACCTACGGTCACGTTCGTTAAAGCAACCGTCGATGTCTGTGCGACCGCGCCAGGCATATTGGCAACTGCATAATGCACAACACCATGTTTCACGTAGGTCGGATTGCTGTGTGTCGTAATCCGGTCGATAGTCTCTATCGAGCCGCCTTGATCAATGGCTACGTCCACAATAACGGAACCCGGTTTCATCGTTTTGACGGCGGCTTCGGTTACCAGGCGCGGTGCTCTGCTGCCCGGGATCAACACGGCGCCGATCAGCAGATCCGCTTTCTTAACCGCCTCGGCAATATTGCTGCCATGCGACATCAACGTGCGCAGCCGTCCTTGGAACTGATCATCCAATTGGCGCAGCCGCTCTGGATTTACATCCAGCAGCGTAACGCTCGCTCCTAGACCCACCGCCATTTTCGCCGCTTGCGTACCCACCACGCCCCCACCGATAATGACGACTTCAGCTGGCGCTACCCCTGGAACTCCGCCAAGAAGAATACCTTTTCCACCCTTGGACTTTTCCAAAAATTGTGCGCCGATTTGTATAGACATTCTGCCGGCTACTTCACTCATCGGGGTCAGAAGCGGAAGGGAACCGTTATTTAGTTGAATCGTTTCATATGCGATTGCGACGACTTTCTTGTCCGTTAACGCCCGGGTCAACTCGGACTCTGCCGCTAGATGCAGATAAGTGAACAGAATCAAACCTTCCCGGAAAAACCCATACTCCTCTGCCAGTGGTTCTTTTACTTTAAGCACCATATCCGCCGACCAAGCATCCGCAGCCGTAGGTACGATTATGGCGCCTGCCGTCAAATATTCCTCATCCTCGAAGCCGCTCCCCAAACCAGCGCCGGCTTCAATCCAAACCTCATGTCCGTAATGTTTAAAAGTGGCCACACCCGCAGGTGTAATCCCAACTCGATTTTCATTGTTTTTAATTTCTTTCGGCACACCAATAATCATATTCTCACCTCTCCTTCGCCTATGTCCAAAATTGTTCTTGCTGTATGGCATCAACAAGACGAATCATATCAACCGCTTCCACTTCACCGATGTTGCCGATTCGGAACGTGTTGGCGTTCGTAATTTTCCCCGGATAAATCACAAAACCTCTGCGCTTCAACTTCTCATATAACGTTTGGAACTGGAACTGATCGCTTTCCGGATACAGGAAGGAAGTGATGATCGGCGATTGCAGCGCCTCCGGCAGCAAGGTCTCAAAACCGAGGACCTTCATTCCTTTGACGAGTGCCCGCTGGCTTGTTTTGTAACGATTGTATCTGGCGACAACGCCACCTTCATCCGCCAGTTCTTTCAATGCTTCATAGAAAGCACGGACAACGTGAGTTGGCGATGTAAAACGCCATTTTCCATTGTAATTCTCCATTTTATCCCATTGGTCAAACAAATCGAGGGAATGGGAACGCGCCCATCCGGCGCACTTTTTCATTTCATCAATTTTGGCGATAATAAAACCAAATCCGGGAACACCCTGGATACATTTGTTAGCGCTGCTGATCAAGAAATCGATCTGCAGTTCCGCGATATCCATTGGAATTCCGCCGAAGGAGCTCATGGCATCTACGATATAAGTTTTGTTATATTTTTTGACAATGCGGCCAACAGCTTCTATCGGGTTCAACATGCCTGTCGTCGTCTCGCAATGAACAACAGCCACATGTGTGATATCCGTTTCTTTGCGAAGCGTATATTCAAGTTGATCCAAGTCTGGAGGATGAACCTCCCCGTTATCCAAGAGAACGAGCGGTATATTCAGCATTTTCGCCATTTGGGCCATCCGTTGGCCATAAGCGCCATTTGCCATAACCAGAATATTGCCATCCTGTGGAATAACGCTTCCGATCACCGATTCTACACAAAATGAACCGCTGCCCTGCATAAGAACGGAGGTATAAAGCGAAGTCTCCTTGGTCGCTAATTGGACAAGTTTAGTGCGAATATCCTGCACAATTCGATTATAATCATCATCCCATGTACACCAGTCTTTCAGCATCGCCGCTTTTACCCTTTTGCTCGTCGAGAGGGGGCCAGGCGTCAAAAGCAAATACGGGTTATCCTCAATCAAATCAATATTCATCGTTACGTCCTCCTTCGTTTTATTCATCTATTGACCGGATTTTGTTAACCGGGCGTTAATATCGTCAATGACTTTCACAAGATCGCCGATCGTCGGAATCACATAATCAGCCCCGGCTTGACGGAACCGTTCTTCTACAACGGCCATTTTCGCTGCCAACTCCGCAGCTGGCATCGTGTTGACTTCCTCCTCGGTAAGACCGAGCTCGCTTCCTCCTTTTACAACCCCTACACTCCAAGCCCCGGCATTAACACCCTCTTGAATATCGCTGACCGTATCGCCTACTTTGACAATCGCCTGGAACGGATAAACCCCTAAATTCGCAGCATTCGCGTAACACATCCACGGATACGGCCGTCCGGCTTTCACTTCGGAAGGAGTAACCAAGGAATCCGGCTCATACCCTTTCAACTTGGCCTCCCGGCTCACCACTTCCATCATTTCCGCCGTATATCCAGTTGTAGAGCCAATTTTCAGTCCTCTGTTTCGCAGTTCCTTCACTAAGTCCAGCGCGCCAGGGATCGGATCCGTATAATTCGGTAAAATTTCAAATAACAAAGGTTCGAAATCGGCATACAGATCATCCACATCCGCATTCGTCGGCAAAGCCCCGAATTTATCTTTCCACAACTGAGCGATTCTCGGAATGCTGCATAAGGTATGGATATGATCCCATTTCAATAGTCCCATCGGACCGCGTGCTTCTTCAGCTGTAATGGCAATACCCCGTTTCTCAAATATCCGCAGAAATACGTCCAGTGGCGCAAAACATCCATAATCAACCATCGTACCTGCCCAATCAAAAATAACAGCTTGAATATGACCTTCATAATTTTTCGGCAACATAACCATTCCTCTCATAGTTCGTAAATCGATATTCATTCTGATGTCATCCACTCGACATGCATTTGTTCCAATTCAACTTCCCATTCTTCCGGTGCAGGAACATTGCTGACGATGACATCGATATCCCGCAAATCCGCCATTTTATAAAATTGCACCATGCCTATTTTGGAGTGATCGGAGACCACAATGCTCACTTTGGCATGTTCCATCATCTTCTTCGCTAATTGACCGCGTTTTTCATCAAAAGAGGTGATCCCTTTGTCAATCATCATCCCATCGATGGAGATAAACGCTTTGTCCGCGTAGAAGTACTCCACCATTTTCTCCGCCAATGAGCCAACAACCCTGGATTGCAGAGAGCTTACTTTGCCTCCGATAAAAAATATTTCCCCGGCGTACAATTCCCTGTTCTTATACTCAATTAGCAAATGTAACGCTGGAATGGAGTTAGTCAAGATCGTGAGATTTTGCTTATCAAGCAAGTGTTCGATTATCTGCATTGTCGTTGAGCCATCATCGATAAAAATCACTTCATTGTCCTGGACAAGAGCTGCGGCCCATTTGCCTATTTTACGTTTCTCCTCCACATTCAGTACTTTTCTGTTCAAATGGGAGGGTTCTTCCCGGGAACGATTCACTTTCACCGCTCCGCCGTAGACCCGTTTCAGCTTGTTAGCCTCTTCAAGGTCCTCCAAATACCTGCGTACAGTCTCCGAAGAAACCTGGAGCACCTCGACAAGCTCATTGGTAATCACTTTGCCTTCGGCATTGATCTGATTAAGGATATACTCCTTACGTTCTTCCCCGATAAGTGACACGAACGTGAACCTCCTTGCACAATTGCCTCATTGTTTGCTCATAGCGGCTACTTTCGAATTTGCCAAGCTTCCGTTTTCTTTCTAACTTTTTTGGAAAGGAGCGTGTAAAGCAGCCTTACGATAATATTCGTAATCACGATGAGCACCGCCATAGCTGCAGCTGCTGCTACATCACCTGCATCCTCCATACTCACCAGCGCTACTGCCGCTAAGTTCAAATCCGCTGACCGCAGAAATACTACAGCAGAAACCGTAACCATGGAGTTGACAAAGAGGTACATGGCAATTTCTATAATTGCCGGTAGACACATAGGAACCGTGACTCTCAGCAATGTTTTGTAAAATGGCACGCGCATCGATTCAGAAACGAGCTCGAATTCTTTATCCAGCTTCTTCAAGGCTGTCGTCGCCGTGATGAACGGCACGCCATAGAAGTGAGTGATATTGGCGAGTACAAGGATAATCATCGATCCATAAATCCAGTTCATGGGATTGTTCGGATTATTAAAGAAGAAAATGTAAGCTAAACCAATGACCATCCCTGGCAGCGCTAGCGGTAATACCGACAGAAAATAACCAATCTGCCTAAGTCCGTTCAAATGACGCGATTTCTCAATGAGATAGGCGAATAAAAACGTGACGATGGTCCCGACGATTGCTGTAAAAAATGACACCTGCAAACTGGTCCAGAACGGATCAAGTCCTGAGCCTGCGACACCGGAAAAATCATAATGTTTGAAGCTGAAATTTAAGTTATAAGGCCAAACTTTAATTAACGAAGCACATGCGATTGTTATTAAAGGAATGAGAATTAAAATCGAAATGACTACTCCGAACAATTGAAAGATGGTGTCTCGAACTTTCCCCCCGGCTATCCGATAGGGAGTTGATTTGGAAGAAAGCATGGAACGCTGTTTTCTCTCGACCATTCGGTCAACAACAAAAGCGATGATTGCCGGAATGGTTAACAAAATGCCCACTGTAGCGCCCATTGACATATTTTGCTGTCCGATGACTTGCTTATAAATATCCGTGGCAAGTACGTTGAATTTACCGCCAATGGCTTGTGGGGCCCCGAAATCCGTAAAACAAGCCGTGAAACAAACGAAGATTGCACTGATTAATCCATATTTGACAGAAGGCAATGTAACTGTCAGGAACATTCTCAGCTTACTTGCCCCTAAAGTCTCTGCCGCTTCATACAGCCGCTGATCCGTGATGGATAATGCGGTAATAAAAATGAGGAACGCTTGCGGGAACAAATAAATGACCTCAGAAATTACAATCCCCACAGGCCCGTAAATCGGGATACGAATACCGCTGGGCAATAATCCGAAAAAACCGGATGTCAAAATCCCTTGATTGCCAAAAAGATACGTTAAAGCAATTCCGTGCATCATGGTCGGCTCAAAAAGCGGCAGCATGGCGACATAATGCAAGTAGGCTTTGCCTCGAATCGCCGTCCGGCTAATCCCATACGCATACAGGAAAGCCAGGGTGACGGCAATACTAGTGGAAAGCAAGGAAACCCACACTGTATTCCACAAGGATTGCGCCAAGGAAGGTGTCGTAAAATACTTGATGAAATTCTGGAGCCCGATGAATTCTGCATTCGTATTAAAAAAAGCTTTGCTAAACAGTAAACAGAGCGGCACTAAAATCGTGAACGATAAAGTGATGACGAGTAAGACAATAAGGAAATTTTGCAAATTGAGGATTTCTCCCCAGTTTCGGCGAACAGACGGTGTCCAGGCAGCGCTTTGCTTCTCCATCACGCAGTCACCACATCATCCGGCGTAAAGGTAATGACTCTATCTTGCGGAAACTCAACCGATACTTCAGCAAACTTCATCAAGTTCAATTTGTGCGCATGTTGTGCAGAGACATCCACGGAAAGCAGCTGATTTCCTAGCAGATCTTTCAGCTCACGAATGGGCTGCAAAATCAATCTATAAAACGGCCCCCTAAACTCCATATGCTTAACGACAGCCTGGTATCCTGAACCTGAAGAAGATATACGAATATGTTCGGGTCTGACAGCAAAATTGGTGAGCGGCAAGTTTCCTTTGCGAGGCCCATAGGCCAAGAAATTAATGGAACCTATAAAATCCGCTACAAAAGGCGATTCCGGTTGATCATACACTTGCTGAGGGCTTCCCACTTGCATAATTTCAGCATTATTCATAACGACAATCCGATCCGCCATGGTCAATGCCTCTTCTTGATCATGCGTTACCATGATGGTTGTAATGCCCAACTTTTCTTGCAAACTGCAAATTTCTTCACGCAGTTTGGTCCTCACTTTGGCATCTAACGCTGATAATGGTTCATCCAGCAAGAGAAAATCAGGCGATAAAACAACAGCCCTGGCAAGTGCAACCCGTTGCTGTTGGCCTCCTGAAAGCTGGGCTGGATAACGTTCTTTCAAATGTAGTAAATCGACTAGTGAAAGCGCCTCGTTTACTTTGTCGCTAATTTCCTTTTTCGTAAGTTTCCTCCCCTGCAAGCCATAAGCCAAATTCTGAGCAGCCGTTAAATTTGGAAATAAAGCATAAGATTGAAAGACCATGCCGAAGTTTCGTTTGGATGGCGGCAAATCTGTGATGTCCTTGCCTCCAACCGTGATTCGCCCGCGCGTCGGTTTCTCAAGACCGGCGATAATGCGCAGCAAGGTTGTTTTGCCACAGCCGCTTGGGCCAAGCAAGCAAATGAATTCATTCTTTTTAATATCAATATTTATTTCTCTAAGCGCTGTAAAGGAGTCAAATGTTTTGTTCACACCTTGAATGGATAAATAGGCTTCTGGCATAAGCTGCCTCCTTGAACTTAGATTTGAGAAGGAAGCGACTGCTGACCTTGGCAGATCCGGACAGCAGCCGTTTTATTAACTTGATGGCGAGTTATTTCGGTTCGCTCTTCGTGTTATAACGTTGATCCCACTCAGCCAGAATGCTTGCCCGATTCTTCGCAATTTCATTGAGATCATTTTTGATCAATTGTTTTATCGGGTCCACTTTGTAGCCTTCAGGAAGCTGCGAATTGTCGGTTTTGATTGCCAAAATCGCATAATTTTTGTTGTATTCTTTCATAGCTTCATCTGTAATTGCCCAGTCCAGGAACTGCTGAGACACTTGTTTAATCGTTTTCTTCTTAATCAGTGCATTGGCTTCTACATCCCAGCCGGAGCCCTCTTTCGGGAACACAACCTCGACCGGGGAACCGTTTTTCTTCTCCTGCAAGCCGCGATATCCAAAAGAAATGCCGATTGGGTACTCGCCCGTACCCGCCAACTTGGCCGGCTTCGACCCGGAGTGGACATACATGGCAACATTATCATGCAGTTTGTTCATATAGTTCCATGCTTTGTCTTGGCCCTCCAATTGAATCAATCCGGATACCGTCAAGAAACCTGTGCCTGAGGAGGATGGGTTAGGCATGGTAATAAGCCCTTTATACTCCGGTTTAATCAAATCAGCATAGGATTCAGGAATTGGCAATTTACGTTTATCCATCTCTGTTTTGTTGACGATGAAGGCTGTTTCCCAAGCATCGATACCCACCCAATGCGCCGGTACATTTTTATCTTTAAATTCAGGCAGTATGCGTTCTATCCCTTGCGGAGCATAAGGTTCTAACTGATTGTTCTGATCGAGCACCAACAAGCTTGTTGCCGCTAATCCCCACACGATATCTGCTTGCGGATTGTCTTTCTCGGCCAGCAGCTTGGCCGTGATTACCCCCGTCGAATCTCGGACAATGTTAAGTTTAATATCAGGATATTTCTTCTTGTAACTAGCTAGATAGCTCTTGATCGCATCATCTTCCAGTGCCGTATATACCGTCAATTCCTTACTGGCTGAATCTACGCTGCCTGTTCCAGCAGGACTTGTGACTGCTCCAGGTGTCGACTGATTGATGGTTGCGGATTTGCCACATGCCGATAATATAGAAACAAATGTCACCGCAACGACTAAACCTCTAGTTAATTTTTTCATTGTTCCGATTCCTCTCCTGGTTATAATCTGTTCCTTCCGATAATACACACGCTTCTCTCTGCTTTAATTTTGTATGCTCTGGATGCAAAACGTTGTTTTCGCTGATCGGCAATCGATCAAAGATCCCCCCCACATCGTTTGCTTCATTAACAAACATAAAAACAACTTTAATTAATTGATTTTAATTGTTTTTGGTTGTTTTTATAATAGAATTATAATCTTTCCTCTGCGAATGTGTCAATACTTTAATGTCACGAAATATAACATTAACATCACGCAAAGCCACTGAACTATACGGACTAGCTGGAAGATTCCCTACGAATGAATAAAAGGTCTGCCCCCGTTTCGGAGCAGACCTTTTATTCATTTAACCAAGTTCCCCGGCGTGGAGCAAGAATTTCTTTCAACTATTTTACTTTGAATAATGACATTTCTTTGGAAGTCATTGGGCAGCACGCCTAATTGTTTCATTAACAATCTGACGGATTGAGCACCTAATTCCGAAGGCTGCAAATCCATACTGGTTAGAGACGGGTTTGATTGAACCATCATGGAAAGATCACCACAGATAACGAAGACTGAAACATCTTCAGCGACTTTGAGATTAAGATCTTTCATTGCATTGATGGCACTGAAGGCCGCGTGGTCATCATCCGCAATGATCGCGGTTACCCCTTTCCCAAGCTTACCTAAAGTAGTCATCGTTTCCTCGTAGCCATAATCCATGTATACGTTTGAACTTAAATCGGGCTTATGATGGATCATGTGCTCTTCTACGTGAAGATCGTGATCTTCCATCGCTTTGATGAAGCCCTCTTTTCTATCAATGGATACCGTCATTAACTCGTTGGCATTTAAAAACATGATATTCCGGTGACCTTTTTCAATCAAATATTTACAAATATGATAACTAACCGCTTGATTGTCGTTATCCACACTATAAGCATTAAGTACCGTTGGATTCATTACCCTGCCAACCGTAACAAATGGAATATTTTCCGAAGCCAACAGATGTATTCGCTCGTCATTGGTAGTTGGTCGCATGACAACAGCCCCATCGATTGGATAACTAGACAAGAAAGGGGTTTGAACCTTTTGCAAAGGAATCATATCAAGCAGCACCCGGTATCCGTAATAAGAGGCTTCGAGTATGACCCCATTGATAAATTGCGTATGAAATGCGCTAAAAAAGAAGTTACCATGCGGAATGGTTAACCCGATCGCCATCGTTTTCTTCGTCACCAAGCTGCGTGCGATATGATTCGGCACATAATTCAGCTGCTTGGAAATACGTAATACCCGCTCTTTCACTTCATTACTTGTAGGCCTCTTTTGGCTAAAAACATTGGAAACAGTTCCCTTCGAAACTCGAGCTAATTTGGCAACGTCATCTATTTTAGCCATATCCTTATTAACATCCCTTCAGAAAACCATCCATTTATGCTAATTTGTCATTGAGCTGCTCGACTAATTCAATTAACTCCAGTGGATGACTAATTGTATATTGAGGGATTTCGCTTTCGTCTGCGTGCAGCTTCGGATAACGTGGCGTCCAGCTCAAGAAGACGCTTGTGATTCCCATTTGGTTAGCCCCTTTGACATCCCTGCTCAAGTTGTTGCCGACCATGACAATTCGGTAGCAATCCTGCTCGCTGAGATCCAATGCGCCAATCGCTGCTTTGAACATCCGAGGACTCGGCTTGGAGGCTTTAACCGTTTCCGAATACACCATCGTTGTAAAATAATCGTACAAACCATTTTGCGTCAAAATATTTTTGAAGGATTGCGCATTGCCGTCGGCTACAATAGCTAAAGTATACCCTCGTTCAGCCAGCGTTTTTACCATGACATCGGCTCCTGGAATCACATTAGCTTGAATGACAATATCGTGATCATCTCTAATTTCCGTGCCTTCATCGATAATGGTGTCGCCGCAATCCAGAAAAACAATCAATTTCTTTGGTGCTGAACTATTGGTCGTATTAGGATTCATGAATGACACCTCTCAAATTTAATTGGTTTGCGTAGTGACACGCAGCAAAATGGTTATTGTCATTGTCCACAGTTTGCAGCTCAGGTTCCTGCTGCACGCATTTGTCCGTTTTATACCTGCATCTTGGGTGAAAATGACAACCGCTTGGAGGATTAGCCGGATTAGGAACTTCTCCTTCCAGAATAATCCGATCCTTCTTTGTATCGGGATCTGGCTCTGGTACGGCTGACAAAAGCGCTTCGGTATACGGGTGCATCGGATGGGTAAATAACGAATCAACAGGCGCCAGCTCTACAATTTTACCCAGGTGCATGACCGCGACCCGATCGGATATGTTTTGTACGATAGATAAGTCATGAGAAATGAAGATATACGTAATTTGAAGCTGCTCTTGCAAATCCTTCAGCAAATTAATAATTTGCGCTTTAATCGAGACATCCAAGGCCGACACCGCTTCGTCGCAGACAATGAGTCTTGGCTGGGAAATGAGAGATCGCGCAATCGCTATCCGCTGCCTTTGTCCCCCAGAGAAGGCGTGAGGATAACGTTTGAGATAACTGACATTTAAACCCGTTTTTTCAGCGATGAACGTCACTTTCTCATCCAATTGCGATTTCGACAACTTGAAATTGGCCAAAAGTGGTTCGGATATAATGTCATACACGCTCATTCTAGGACTAAGAGACGAAAAAGGGTCCTGAAAAATCATTTGAATATCTTTCCGATATTTCTTGAATGCTTTTCCCCTTAATCCCAAAAAGTCGACTTGCTCTTCTCCCTCCGGACGATAGAGAACTTGCCCGGATGTTGCATCCATCCCTCTCACAATACAACGTCCTAATGTCGTTTTACCGCAGCCCGACTCACCAACAATGCTTAATGTCTCTCCTTCCAAAAGCTCAAAAGAAACATTATTCAGCACGCGGATGGAGGAAGGTTTGCTAAACAGCTTATTTTTGGATTTCACCTGAAAATCCTTGTTCAATTGATTTACTTGTAATATTGGTTTAGACATCCTTATTCTCCCTCACCCTCAGCCTTGTAGAGAAAACATCTCACCATATGGTTATCGGAGATATACGTTTTGGGAACGTTCTGCCTATTACATACACCCTCGATTCGATCTGAACAGCGCTCGTAGAAACCACACATCGGCGGCATATTGGTTGCCATGGGAACTGTTCCATCGATGGATTCCAACCTTGCATGCCTGTTTCCGGATAATTTGGGCATGGATTTGAGCAACCCTTTGGTGTAAGGATGTTTAGGGTTATTGAAAATCTCCTTCACTGTAGACTGTTCGACTATTTTCCCCAAGTACATGACAGCTACTTCATCACACATTTCGGCAATAATCCCAAGATCATGAGTGACCAGCAGGATCGCCATACCAAATTCACGTTGAAGCTCTTTCATAAGCTCCAACACTTGTGCTTGAATCGTGACATCGAGCGCAGTAGTAGGCTCGTCGGCAATTAGCAATTCCGGGTTGCAGGACAAGGCCATTGAAATCATCGCCCGTTGACGCATCCCCCCGGAGAATTCATGCGGAAATTGGTCAAAACGTTTCTCCTGATCCGAGATTCCGACTTTGCCAAGCATTTCAAGCGCTATTTTTTTAGCCTCTTTTTTGTTCTTCGTTCGGTGAATTAATATAGCTTCCATAATCTGATTTCCAATCGTGTACATCGGTGAAAAAGCAGTCATCGGCTCTTGAAAAATCATCGCTATTTTCCTGCCACGAATGGAACGTATTTGTTTACTCCGTGCAGGTAACGATAACAAATCCAACTGATTTAAAGCCTTCTCCGATTCGGAGTGATACACGATCTTTCCGGTGGTTTCGCACTCTTTGGGATTAATGCTAATAATCGCTCTGCTCGTCAAGCTTTTCCCACAGCCAGACTCGCCAACAAGGCCCAGCGTCTTCCCCTTTTTTATGTCAAAGTCAACGCCATCAACAGCCTTCATTTCTCCATTATCCATTTGAATGCGAATCCTGAGGTCTTGGACTGACAGAAGGGGGTGTTCAGATTGTGAAACGGTGGCTTGCGATGTCATATTATCCCCTCACTTTGGACTAGAGTGTATTACTTCTTGTATGGATCGGCAGCATCGCGCAATCCGTCGCCGAGAAAGTTAAAGGTTAAAACCGTCACAATGACAAAACCTAAAGGAATCAGTTTCCAGGGATACAAAGCAACATTCTCGATCTGTTGTGCTTCTTGGAGCAGAACGCCCCAACTCGTAGCAGGCGAGCGTATTCCGAGCCCCAGGAAGCTCATTGCGGTTTCACCAAGAATCATGCCAGGTATGGCTAAGGTTGTTGCCACAACCAAATAGGAAATAAAACCAGGCAATAAATGTCTAATAATGATTTTCGCGTCACTCACGCCGGCAATTTTGGCTGCCAACACATACTCCTCATTTTTCAAAGAGATGAACTTTCCTCTCGCAACCCTGGCTAATTCCGTCCACCCGATAAAGGCGAAAATGATAACAATATACAGATACATCGTAACGATAGGAACTCTGGCAGGAATGGCGGCTGACAATGCCATCCAGAGAGGCAGCGTCGGAAAAGACCTAATAATTTCAATACTCCGCTGTATAATCGAGTCTAACCAACCTCCGAAATAACCGGACACCCCTCCGATAAATAATCCCAAAACGAAGCTTATTGATACGCCGATGAGAGGAATGCTTAATGAAACTTGGCTCCCCAGAAATACACGGGAAAGTAAATCCCTGCCCATACCATCCGTACCGAATAAAAAGATACGTCCCGGAGCATCGACGCCAAATAGATGAATATTTGTAGAAAACAGTCCTAAAAACCTGTAGGTTTCACCTTCTACAAAGAAACGAACAGGGTGACGAACGTTCTCGTCCTGCACAAATATTTTACGGAGTGTCACAGGATCTCTTCCTGATTTCAGCTCATTCACAAACGGTCTCAAATGGAACTGGCCATCTGCGTCCTTAAAGCTCACTTTCACTGGTGGAGCGTTCACGTATTTACTGTCATAACTTTGCAAGCCATAAGGCGCAATAAACTGTGCAAATAGGGCCGCTACATAAAAGCACGCAAGAATCGCCAGGCTAATCCGGGCCAATTTATGCTTTTTTAAACGACGATACATGAGCCGCCATTGTGAGCTGTGGGAAAGATCACTTTTGGGAGCTTCTTTTACTGGCGCTATCTTCTGTCTTCCGACAATTGGAATCGTTTTCATGGTCACATACCTCTGAACTCTGTGCGAATTTTTGGATCGAGCCATGCCAATAAAATATCTGAAATCAATGTACCCAGAACCGTCAAAACAGCCATAAACAACAGCCATGTACCCGCCAAGTACATATCCTGCGCTAAGAGAGCGTTATACATGACCGGCCCTTGGATGGGAAGATTGAGAACAATCGCCGTAATAGTAGAACCTGTAAATATAGAGGTGAGTGACCAACCAATTGTGCTCACGATCGGATTCATAGCTGCGCGTGTCGGATATTTGATTAATATTTTTGTTTCCGATAAGCCCTTTGCTCTCGCCGTCACCACATTCGGCTTATTCAATTCGTCCAGCATCTGGCCTCTCATAACTCGAATCAATTCTGCCGTATTCGCTAGCCCAATGACGATAACAGGAATGATCATATGCTTGAGTAAATCCAATACCTTATCGAACGACCAGCCTGCATGAACGAACTCACTTGAAAAGAGACCTAATAAGGGATCGCCAAAGTAAACATACGACAAATACATTAAGATGATGGCCATCAAGAAATGCGGCGTTGCCATGCCAAGAAAGCCAACAGCCGAAAAAATATAATCACCAATCGAATATTGCTTTACGGCGCAGTAAATGCCGATCGGAACCGCCACTGCGTATGTGAATGCCATCGTGACCAAAGAGACGACAATCGTTAACCCCATATATTGCGAGATAACCGTCGTAACCGGCTTGTTATAGCTGAAAGAATAGCCGAAGTCGAAGTTCGTTATCATATTGCTCATCCAAGCCAGATATTGAAAAAACCAGGGCTGATCCAATTTCAGACTTGCGCGCATTGCAGCTATATCAGCGTCTGACATGACATCACCGGCAACCGACATTTTAGCCGCATAAGTCGACACGTAGTCACCTGGGGGAAGCTGAATAATGTAGAAGACAATCATGGAGATAAAGAAAATAACCGGTATAACCAAGACGATTCTTTTTAAAATATAGTGAAGCATCTCTACCCTATCCTCTCCGTTTAATTCAAGAATACCGCTAAACGATACAGGGGGATTCGGGATCCCCCTATTTTCGCCCAAAGCTTACTTATGGTTTGATAAAAAATTGCGCGGGATGACCGTGCCCCAAGCTGCGGAATTCATCGGAATAGACTAAGTCTTTGGGTACGTTGCCCATTTTATTGGAAGCTACTACAAGGCGCGGTGTAGGACCGGCGTAACCGATAATCCATTGATTTTTCTGATGCAGCTTCACAATCTCATTGCTCCACTTCTCGATCTCCTCTTTACTTGTTGACGCTTTAACTTTGTTCCAGTAGTCGAGAATTAAAGCTACATCGCCTTCCGGTTTGACCCCTTCTTTGCCATTGGAAGACGAGTACAACCCGTAATGTCCATACCAAGGCGTCAGCACCCTCAGAGGAACGAGCGTATCCGGACGGAAAGCTACGTTAACCAGTGAGATATTTTCAGTCGTCGCAGGAATTTTGTTAGCATATTTGAGTTCCTGATGAGTTCCTTGATCCACAACTTTAAGGTCTACTTTAATGCCCACTGCTTCATAATACTTTTTGACAAGTTCAAGGAAGCTTGCTGTACTCGTACTGCCTTCAATGATCGTAATGGTTAGATCAGAACCATCTGCATTGAGCCGGAAATTATTCTTATCGCGTTTGGTCAAGCCAATCTCATCCAGCAGCTGATTAGCTCGATTCACATCGAACTTACTCCATTGATCTGCCCATCCTGCTTGATAGCCAACCAGCCCTTCAGGAACCGATGCCTGCTGAGGAGCACCCAAGCCATTCGTTACGATTTCCGAAATTTCTTTCCGATCTACAGCAACCGACAGGGCCTCTCTAAATCTAATATCCTGAAACAGCTTGCGCAGATTCGGATCTGCAATCGTCTGATTCAACTGCAGGCCAGCGCTCGACCAATTGGGCGTCGTCCAAGACAAAACGCGAAACCCTGCTTTTTTCTCATTTTCCTTGAGCACAGTGAAGTCTTTAAAATCGAAGTCAAGCAAATTGTAATCTCCAGCGAGCGCACCTAGAATACGTTGAGCAGGATCCTGTACTTTGGTTGCAACGATACGATCCATATACGGAAGCTGATTACCCTCTTTGTCCGTTTTCCAGTAATAGGGGTTACGTTCCATAATAAACTGATCGCTGTTGGGGTCATTTTTGGCCACCCAAGCCCGCAATGTCGGGATTTGCGGATTAACCCAATAATAGTAGCCTGTTGCGACTAAGAATGTTTTTACGTCTTCGAAGCCCCATTTTTTCGCAATCTCAAGTGCCTTCTCTTGACCTACAAATTCAGGGAGTATCGTTTTTTGGAAGTGCGCCGGCGCGAAGAACCATTTGTTGTCTATCGCAACACGTTCCAGGAATTGTACGCTTGGATACTTATGTACAACCTTAAAGGTGTAGTCATCTATCTTCGTAACCGTCGCCAAAGCCTTCTCCCCCGATACAGGGTCTACGGAATAATAAGCGTCATATATTTTTTTACCAAACGTTTCTTTGGTCAGCATGTGCTCCCAGTAAAACAGCACGTCATCGGCGGTAAACGGCACCCCGTCCGACCATTTCATACCCTTTCTTAAATGAATCGTAAATTCTGTAGAATCTTTGTTGACCTCATAACTTTTGGCCACATTAGGTTCAATCGTGCTTCCATCTTTTTTAAAACGGAACAGAGCTTCCTCCGTAGGCTGACCTACTGTCCACCGGTCATTCGGTCCGGTCCATGGCAACTTCCAATCTCCACCGTATTTACCAATTTCCTCGGATACGGTTTCAACCATAATATCTTCCTTGGCAGGCATACGCTCAGCCACCGGCTTTAACGTACCTGCGCTTACTAGCTTAGTCAGCATAGGAGCTTCTTTGAATCCGTCTGTCTTTGCAGGAGCGGGTGCTACGGGAGCCGCCGTTGCCTCTTTAACAGATGAGCTTGCCGTTGGACTAACTTCACTTGCACTCTCGCAGGCAGCAAAAACAACAGCGAACACCATCAGCATTATGCCCAAAAATAGGCGATTCGTTTTCAAAGCTATCCCCTCCATCATTCATCTGGTATTTCAATCTTCCTCATCACGAGCTGGAAATTGATTCCTATCCACCCCCTAGATAGATTCAAGCTTAAACCGGTTTAAGTATGCGGGGACTAGGGAAAGCGCTTTCCTAACAAAGCAATAAAAAACGATAAACAACATATTAAACCGGTTTAACAACGTACATAACAATCGGGTAATCTCCTCTTTTGAGTGGAATTAAACGTATGGTATGGATTATGTTAAACTGATTTAATCGTGCTCGCTCATTATGTAAGCGCTTAACTATTATCTGTATCGTACCGTGTAATATTGGAAAATGCAACAACTTTTTTTGGGAAAATTTGGTGTCAAATGTTGTCGAAAAGAAAAAATCCTGAAAGCGTCCACTAAGGACGCTTATCCAGGATTGGAAAAAGCAGCTTCTGATTCGGTTTCGTATACATGTTCGTTTTCCAGATAACCTCCGACCCCGTATCGATCCTTCCTTCCACCTTCTGCCCACTGCTCAGTTGAACTGCCGTCTTCAATGCCACATAGCCCATATTGAACGGCTTCTGGACGACCATGGCCTGGATGATTTCCTCTTCCAGGAAACCGATTTCTTCCATAGAACTGTCGAAGCCAATCAGCTTGATCTCTCCTGGCTTCTTCCAATCGTGAAGCGCTTTGGCCGCGCCAAGGGTCGAAGGCTCATTTAATCCGACTATTCCTTGCAGATTCGGGTAATCCTTCAGCAGCTGCATCGTAATGTCGTACGCTTTCTCCGAAGATCCCTCGCTGTAGTAGGTATTCAGGATTTGGAAGCCCGTGTCCCTCTGAATGGCAGAGCGAAGCCCGTTTTCTCTTTCAATGGAAGTAGATGACCCTTTAATGAAATTTATAATGGCTACTTGCCCGCGATTCGGCAGCGTCTGGATCAGCGCTTCACCCGCTTTTTTCCCCGCTTCCACATTATCCGTAGCGATAAACGACTTGGAAATGCCTCCCTTAAGACCGGAATCCACGGTAATTAAGGGAATACCGGCTTTTACAATCTCGTGCGCAATAGGCACCGTTCGCTCGAAATCTAAAGCCGACAAGACAATCGCCTTCGGCTTCATCGCTATGACTTCACGCAGCAACCGAATTTGACCATCGACATCTTTTTCCGTGTCTGTGCCGACAACCTTCACTGTGCTCCCCATCTCTGCGCCAGCGGCATTGACGCCTTGCTCGACGACCTGCCAAAACTCAATTTGCTTATCAATCGTCTTGGGCACAAAAACGATGGGCTGATTATTTTTACCTGCCGCTTTTAAACCAAACACATAAACAACCATTGATAGGATCGCTATGACAATTAAAAGTAACCAGCGCTTCATTCGTCTTTCACCTCCAACTCGGAGCAAGGAATTCGCAATGTGACTGTCGTCCCTTCTTCCGGTTCGCTTTCGAAAGACAAGCCATACGCTGTACCATAGAACAGCTGAATACGATGATGCACATTCCAAACACCTAGCCCCTGATCCTTGGAAGATTCCGAATCTGGTCCTTGTCCTGGTCCCGCTCCAAGCAAGCCTTGCAGCTTGGCTTTATCCATCCCTAACCCGTTATCACTTACCGTAATTTGGATGACGCCGTCAACCATCCGCCCTACGATGCGGATATGCCCCCGTTCTTCCATACGCCTGATGCCATGGTATATCGCATTTTCCACGAGCGGTTGAAGCATTATCCTTAGCATACGGCAGCCTTGCAGTTCGGGTTCAACCTCAATCGCGTACGAAAATTTATTGGTGTATCGCATGGATTGCACCGTTAGATAGTTAGCCAAGTGCTCCATTTCCATGGATACGGAAACTTCTTGTTCCCCTTTGCCTATACTGTAACGCAGCATTTTGGAGAGGGCCATGGTCATTTTCACGACTTCTCTCATTTTGTTCGTTTCGGCCATCCAAATGATCGATTCCAGCGTGTTATACAAGAAATGCGGGTTGATCTGGGATTGGAGCGCTTTGATTTCACTTGTCCGGAGCAGCGCCTCTTCATGAACAATTTGCTTCATGAGGTCCTTTATTTTGACCAGCATGACATTGAAGCTCCTTGCTAATTTCCCAATCTCATCGGCTTGCGTAATATCAGCCCGAATGTCAAAGTTGCCCTGTTCCACCTGTTTCATATTCGCTTCCAGCTTCTTGATCGGCCGGCTGAGTGTAAACGATAGCACGATCGAAATGCCGAGCGCGATGATCAAACACACGCTGCCCCACAGAACCGTTGACAGCTGCATCTTTTTTTTATTGCCAACCAGCTCTTCGGGATACGTGACACCAACAATTTTCCAACCAAAATTCGTCGTTCGAATCGATAAGATTTTTTCATGCTCATTTTCTTTCAAGGATAACTGCCCGTCTCCCGAGGCCAGAATCGCTTTAATAGGTTCACTTTTCAAATTCGTATGGATGATCTGCTGCTGAGGGTGATAAACGAGGTCTCCTTCGGAATTGACAATAAACACATACCCTCTCTTGCCTAGTTGAATATGGCTGCAGAGGTCATTAATAATCGTGTAATTCAAATCGATCAGCAGCACGCCGGTCTTGTTGATTCGATCGTCGCCCCGAAACTGCTGGCTCATGGAGATGACCCAGGGATATTCGTTGTGATAGACGTGTTCAACTTCTGAGGAAGAAATATAGATGGCGTCATTTTTCGCTTTCGTATACCAATCCTGCGCAATTAACTCCGGATAACTCTTCAGGGCGCTCTGCTCCCGGTCGGAGATGACAGCCCCATTGGAGCCTATAAAAAGAATTGCGCTAATGTCATTTCTGGATTGAACGATAACTTGCAGGGAGCTTTCAATCGCGTTGACCAGGCTTTGTCCGACTTCTGAATGTGGGTCCGTCATCGTCAGATATTGTCTGATTTGCCCATTGTTATATAGCAGGGACGAAATACTCTTCATATTGTCAATATACGTCTCAATCGTTGTTCCAACCTGATTGATCAGCTCATTCGTATACTGTACCGAGTTTTCGGTAACGGAGTCCGACGACTGGCGGTATGTGTTGTAGCTCAGGATAAGCGTAGTGCCTATGATCAAACAGGAGAAAGCGACAGCTATGCTTGTGTGAATGCTTTTAAATCGAAAGAAACGCCTTTTATTCAAGAGAGCTCCCCTCTCTGCTTGCTGATCTATATTCTTTGGGCGTCATCCCATGATGCCGCTTAAAAATCACGCTGAAATACTGCGGGTCACTGTATCCAATTTTCGCGGCAATTTCATAGGCTTTCAAATTCGTCTCGGTTAACAGTTCCTTTGCTTTGGCAAGGCGTATCCATGTGACATATTCAATGAAGGACTGGCCTTTCTTTTGCTTGAACAGCCCGCTGAAATAATTCATGCTCATGTAGACGTGTTGGGCCACTTCATTCAGCGATAAGTTCTCATTATGATAGTTTTCGAGAATATACATTTCAGACCGGATCAACAAAGAGTCTACATCTTGCGCCATTTTCATCATGACCTGTTCAAACAACTGCAGGCATATCAACTCCAGCCACCCTTTTATTTCATCTAAGGTTTTGTAGGCTCGAACCTGTCCGAGAATATCCGCAGCCTCCAGGGCGTCATGGCCGGAGTCCTCAAATACTTGAATGATGGCGACAAGAAGCCTTTGCACATAAATGTAGCAGCGGTCTACCGAGGATTGCGAAGCGCGCAGCTCATGCATCCAGTCATTCAAGAGCCTGGCAAAAAGCTCTTTATTCCCTGTTTTCAACGCCGCGATCAGCTTGCGCTCCCATTCTGCATGATGCACCTGCAATTTGCCTTTCCCATGCACGATATCTTCAATGGAAATAATCTTATTTTTGCCGACCATAAATCGATAATCGAGCGCCGATCCCGCTTCGGAATACGATTTGGACAGCTCCTCCATCGTTCGGTACGGTCTGCCAATCCCAATCGAAACGCGAACTCTCACATACTTTTCTATGCACTGCAGGGCTTGCTCGGCGTATTTCTGGACAGCCAGAATCAAATAAGGCATTTCCCCTGAGAAAATGATGCCGATTCGCTCGTCTCTCGTTCGAAAGACAATACCGCCTTGCTCTAACTCAAAAATTTCGTGAACAATATTATACACGGCAAACCGCAGCAATTCGGTCTCCGAGCTTATTTTCGCAGCCATTGGATACATAAACTCTTCCACATCTAACGTTGCCGCCATATAGTGCGGCCCAGGGAGTGACAAATGAAACAGAGCAAATTTATTCAGAATCTGCTCTTTCTTCACTTCACTGGTGACCATGCGTTCTAAAAATTGCTCGCGCAATAAAGGCATGCTCATATTTAATTGGCTTTGGAGCCTGGACAGATCTTCATTCCTTAACCGCTTCTCATCCAGCTCTTTTCTCAAATGCTGCAAAATGCCCGTAAATTCGTGATGGCCAACGGGTTTCATCACATATTCATAAACCTTCAGTTTCACGGCCTGCTTGGCGTATTCGAATTCACCGAACCCCGTCATAATAATGACGGTAATATCCCGGTAACGATCAGCAATGGCTGCGGCAAGCGCCAGTCCATCCATGTGAGGCATCGAAATATCCGTAATAATCACATCCGGCACACGGATTTCGAGGGAATCCAAGGCCTCTCTCCCATCACCATAAGAACCAATTAACTCAAAGCCATAGGCCTCCCAATCTATTTTTTCACGAATACTTTCCCGTACTGCTTCTTCGTCATCAACTATGATCAGGGTATACACCTTACCACCTCAGGTTTTACAAATCTGAACCTCAACTTTATTCGAGAATAGCGCTTACATTTCCTGTAGTGGTCTGGAATTTCTTTTTGGGAAAGAGGTTGCCCACTTAAGAGCAACCTCATCTAATCTTAGTTATACAGCAGCGCCTTAATTTCAGCAGAGTCAATGTTTGTTTTATCATACCAGTGGAAGCCAGTATCGATGGTTTTCTCTACTTTTTCGCCTTTGCTCGCCATTACCGCCGCTTTGACGGACCAATAGCCGATTCCGATCGGGTCTTGGGTAATAGCCCCAGCCATTTTGCCGCTCTTGATGGCGTCAATTTGCGCTTTGCCCGAGTCATAGCCGATAATGACAATCTTATCGTTTTTGAGTTCCGTCACCGCATTAACGACACCAATCGCCGAGCCTTCATTGGCTCCAAAAATACCTTTCAAGTTCGGGTGCCCTTGAATGATCGCCTTGGCCAAATCGGTTGATTTCAATTGGTCGCCGCCGCCATATTGAATATCAACGATTTTGATGTTGGGATGCTTCGCTTTCATCTGATCAACGAAGCCGTCTCTGCGATCAACGCCGGTGCGGCTCGTTTGGTCATGCACAACAAGCGCAACTTCACCGGCATCGCCAATCTTCTCCGCCATTTTGTCAGCGGCGAGCGCTGCGGCTTTCTTGTTATCCGTCGCCGCTGTCGTGACGGGGATGTCGCTGTCTACGCCGGAATCGAAGCCGATAACCGGTATATTCGCGGACTTCGCTTTCTGCAGAAGCGAAACGGATGCTTTGCTGTCCAGCGCTGCGAAGGCGATGGCCGTTGGTTTTTTATCCAGCGCAGCTTGCAGCATTTCTATCTGTTTATCGACCTGCGCTTCGGTTTCCGGGCCTTCGAACGTAATATTCACGTCGAATTCTTTGGCCGCCTTTTCAGCGCCTTGCTTCACCGCTTGCCAGAATTGATGCTGGAAACCTTTGGAAATTACAGGAATGTAAGGTTTGGAAGCGTTCGAAGAAGCAGGCTTGGCTGAAGATGATGTTGTTGTACTGGAGGTTGAGCTTGAGCCGCAAGCAGCGAGAAGAGATGCAGAAAGTGTAAGCGCAACGGTGACCATGACAACTTTACTCATTTTGTTTTTCATTTTGTCGTCTCCCTTTTACATGGAATTTGGTATAGGAATTCTTACAAAGAAGGAACACCTGAAGTCATTACCTCGCCTTGCGCCGACGCAGAATGTCTGCATACACCGCAAGTAAAACCACAATACCTACGATAACCGTTTGCCATTCTTGAGGAACGGACAAGATCCTTAACCCGTTGGTCATCACACTCATAATCAAAGCCCCGATCACGGTTCCGAGAATAGAACCCTGGCCTCCGCTTAACGAAGTGCCTCCGATGACGACGGCTGCGATCGCTTCCAATTCATACCCCATCCCAAGCGCCGGTTGAGCGGAATCAAGTCTCGAAGCAATCATGACACCCGCAATTCCACTAAATAAACCGGTTAATACATAGATGGAGATTTTCCAGAAACGGATGTTTACACCGGATAGCCGCGTTGCTTCCTCATTGCTGCCTAATGCAAAGTTATAGCGCCCAATCACCGTTTTCGTCAGCACCAGGCTTGAAACAATGGCAAGACCGAAAAAGATCAGAATCGCATTCGGAACCGCAAAGCCGGGAATCACCTTCTCCAGCGCGGTGCCCATCACAATTTCACGAAATGCAGGCGTTTCATTGAAATAAATCGGTTTCGCATGCGAGATCACAAGTGACAAACCTTTTGTCATCATCATGACGGCCAGTGTCGCAATAAACGGTGGAATATTCATCTTCGCTACCGCAAAACCGCTGAATAATCCGCATAGGACGCCTGTCAAAATTCCTGCCAGAATCCCAATCGGGATCGGCAAATGCCAGTTTGTAATGAACACGCCGGTCATCACCGCCGAGAAAGTCATGACCGTGCCGACGCTGAGATCAATGCCGCCTGCAATAATTACGAACGTTGAGCCTAGCGCCAGGACACCTATGACAGCCGTTGATAGAAGAATCCCGACGATATTCGTGAATTGCAAGAAATTGCTGGAGGAGAGCGAGAAAATAATAACTAAAAGCGCTAAGCTGGCGAAAGCTAATAATTTCTGTGTAGCGGCTGTCTTTGGAAGCATAGGCTTTGAAGATTTCAAGCTGCTTAATTGCATGAAATTCCATCCTTTCTTAATTGCGGCTTGTTGCTAATTTCATAATCTCTTCTTGGTTGGCCAGATCCCCTGGAAGCTCACCGGTAATTCGGCCTTCACACATCACCAGCACACGATGGCTTAATCGCAAAATTTCGGGAAGCTCGGAGGAAATCATCAAAATCGCCTTTCCTTGCTTGGCTAAATCCTCTAGCAGCGCATAAATCTCCGATTTTGCCCCCACATCAATCCCTCTTGTCGGCTCATCAAAGATAAGAATCTGGCAATCGCGATGCAACCATTTCCCGATGACGACCTTTTGCTGATTGCCTCCTGACAGAAATTTCGCTTTCTGCTGCACACTCGGCGTTTTTATTTTCAAAGATTCCACATATTGGCCCGATACTTGTTCAATGCGACCATCTTTCATCCACCCGAAGCGGTTGCGGAATTTCTTCAAAGAGGGCAGTGCAATGTTGGCACCCAGCTCCATATCCACGACAAGTCCATATCGCTTGCGATCTTCGGAGAGATACCCGATGCCGTGTTTCACCGCGTCATGCGTTCCGCGAATTTTCACTTTTTCCCCGTGCACATAGACTTCGCCAGTATCCATACGATCGGCTCCAAAAATCGCTCGCGCCATCTCCGTTCGGCCTGCTCCCATTAAACCGGCAACGCCCACGATCTCACCGGCATTCACAGTGAAATGAATATCCTTGAAGGCATTCCCTCGGCTCAGATTATCGACTTTCAAGACCGTATCCTGCGATCCGACTTGCAAGCTTGGCCGTTTCTCAACGACGATTTCCCTTCCAACCATCATTGAAATGATCGCATTCATGGATGTTTCTTGCGTCTTCACAGTCGTAATGTAACGCCCGTCCCGCATGACCGTAATTCGGTTGCTAATTCTTCTTAACTCTTCCATGCGATGGGAAATATACACAATACCTACACCGTTATGCCGCAGCTTCTCAATCATCCGGAACAGCTCGTTTATTTCCGCTTCCGTCAGCGCCGCAGTCGGTTCATCCATGATGAGCACCTCGGAATGGAAAGACAACGCCTTGGCGATCTCAATCATTTGCTGTTTGGCGACACTCAGCTCCGATATTTTCATTCGAGGATCCAAGTTCAGGTTCAGCTGTTCCAGAAGCGCCTTCGTGTCATCATTCATTTTCTTTTCATCTAAAAGAAATCGCAGTTTTTTCCGCGGCTCCCGCCCAATGAACATATTCTGAGCGATCGTCAAATCGGGTATCAAATTGAGCTCTTGATGAATGATGCTGATGCCTAGTTGTTGAGCGGTTTTGGTATCCGGAATCTGAACCTCCTTCCCTTTCAACAGGAGGCGTCCGCCGTCTTTCTGATAAATGCCGGTCAGGATCTTCATCATGGTCGACTTGCCTGCACCATTCTCACCAACCAAGGCATGGACCTCACCTGGCATTAGTTCAAATTGGCAGCCGGAAAGCGCCTGTACGCCGGGGAAATGCTTATCAATACCTTCCATTTGTACAAGTGGATGTATCACTTTGGTTGTTCACCTCAATATCGTTTACTGCTTTCATCTTAGCTGTAAACGCTTCACTTGAGAGTGGAGTATTTTCATATAAAAGTCGAAAAATTACCGATAAATGGTTGTAAGCAATACAAAAAAGCACCCAAGGCCGCTGCCTCAGATGCTTCTCTTACTACCTATTTTTTATTCTGCCTGAATCCAGGTAATATCTTTTTGTACTAACTGTTCTTTCCACTCTTTAGGAGCGTCCACATTGCTGACGATAATATCAATCTTGTTCAAGTCCGCAATTTTGTAAAATTGCACTTGCCCAAATTTCGAATCGTCCGTTACCACAACGCTAATCTTCGATTGGTCAATTAATTTTCTGGCAAATTGTCCGCGATCTTCATCAAAAGCTGTGATCCCCTTGTCCAACATAATGCCGTCAATCGAAATAAAAGCTTTATCCACATAAAAGTTCTCGATCATTTTTTCAGCCATAGAGCCGACAACACGAGACTGTAATGAACTTACTTTCCCTCCGATGAAGAAGATGTCGCCGGAAAGGAGTTCCTTGTTCTTGTAATCAATAAGCAGGTAAAGAGCAGGAACTGAATTTGTAAGTACTGTTATATTTTTCTTATTAAGCAAATAATCAATGATGTGCAAAGTCGTTGATCCATCATCGATGAAAATGACCTCGTTATCTTCCACTAAAGTAGCTGCAGAACGGCCGATGATTCGTTTTTCTTCCGCATGCAAAACTTCTCTCTTCAGATGGGAGGGTTCCTCACGGGAGAGATTGATTTTCACAGCGCCGCCATATACCCGCTTCAATTTGTTTTCTTCTTCCAATTCCTCCAGATATCTGCGAATCGTTTCAGAAGATACATTCAGATTGTCAACCAGGTCTGTCGTTTTTACTTTACCTTCAAGGTTAAGCAGGTTCAGTATATAGTCTTTGCGTTCTTCTCCAATTAATGACATGATTCCCTTCCTCCTGAATAACTTTGATTGTCCTTCCTCATTATATGGCTTTACGAATCGTTTGCCTATCTGTATTTAAAAAAATAACAGGAAGGGTAAGCGGTAACCCTCCAGACATGATATCAGACATTCTATCAGATAATCCAAGCATTTAAAACAAAGAAGGTGCCCTCACCATGTACATGGCTATTGAGACACCCTCTTCTATTATTTATTTCAACTCTGCAATCAGTCGATCTACTTCGCCTGAAGGTGTGTTCAACACTTCATATACATTAACCAGTACATTATTTTGAAGTTGATCTGTCGTTAAGTTGCTGAAAGTTAACGTTTGTTTGCCATTAACCAAGCGGTCAGTGCCGGTGAACGGGAAGATTTTAGAGCCCAGAATCGTGCCCGATCGATCAACCAGCTCAAATTTCAATTTGGAGAAGCTGTTATCTACCAACACCTTAGGATCACGAACGAGATCCATATACAGCTGCAATTTGTAGGTGTAATTGAGAGCAATCGTTTGTCCAGGCACTGTAATTTGAGACAACATATAGTCTTTCAAATTAACCTTATAAGGATACAAAGAGATTTCGTGTCTATCCTCTGGCTCCTGTACAGCTACCTGGTAAGAAGCAATCGTTGACTTGAACGCTGGTTTGGATTCTCCGCCCGTTTGTCCTTTGATTTCGTTTTGCACCTTCATCGTGTATGTATCGCTTGTCTCAGACACAGGCAGTACAAATGCATAGCTGACAACCGTTGAAGTTCCTGGCGCGATCGACTTCTGCGCATCATTTTGTCGGGAACCTGTGTAATCATAGCCGGTCGGACTAGACAACATCGTTTGGAAAGCTGGAACAGGAATGTCACTTACGCCCTTGTTCGTCAAAGTAAACTTAGCAAAAGCGACTTTGCTGCCTTGATCTTTGTTGTCCGTAACATGCAGTTCTACCAGGGCTACATCAAGATCCTGATTAATAACGTCATTCCATTTCTCAAAAGTAATCGGCGTTCCGTACGTATAACTGCCTGTAGCACCAGCAGCGCCTGGCATCTCCACATTCAGTTTCCCGATCGTGAATGCTGAAGTTTTTACATTGCCTGCTGCATCTGCTTGCGTGAAGCTTTCGGATGTCAGCACATTGATGCTGCTCAGCACAGTATCCATATCGGCATGAATTGCATAATGAACATATTTACTTTGCCCTGCATCCAGCACGACAGGATCTGATTCAACCTGTTTGCCCGCATACAGATTCGTTTTGGACTTGCCATCCAATTCAATAGCTGGCAAAGTTTCGGCTTGATCATTCGGATTGGTTACCAAAAGTTTCACAACATACACAGCACCTTCATTGCTGTTGCTTCTGGTAATATCCACTGTTTTGTATTGCAGTGGCGATGCCACAGTTGGGATGCTGAACGTTTCTCCCCACTTAATGGAACCTGGAGCCTTCTTAAACTCTCCGCGATTTCCGTTCCATACTACCCCATCGATTGGAGCAGAAAGAAGCAAAGTCTCTTGTTTCGGATACACATCATAATTCACATCAATCAGTGATAGATTGCTTAAATCCACTTCTGTTTGACGGTTAATGACTTTCAAATAAGTCAATTCGACTTCCGACTCCGGCTGCACCCCGTGTGCATTGCTGCTGCTTGGACGCAGCGTGTAGATGGTACCATCCGTCGTTTTTACTTTAAGCTCATAGTCTGGGATGCGCAGGGTCTGATTGCTGGTGTTTATGATTCTTATGACAGAACCAAGACGCACGCCGTTTGCTGTTTTCTCGCTAGAGACGCCTTCGATGACAACTTGCAGGCTGTCGCTTATTTGATAGACCGGAGCTGCGACTGTTTGAGCAACAGCAGCATCTGTTCCTTCTGCAAATGCCGGAAGTCCCGTCATCAGCAGTGCTGATGACAGAACGAGCGTCATTGCTGCTTGTTTAAATTGAATTTTCATTTTTCCCGTTCCTCCCAAGAGTGAGTTTTGCGATTACATTTCAATCATCACATGGTGCTGAGCATCAGAATCTTTGGCGGATTGCTGCTCGGCTGCCTCACTTTTCTTTTTCTTCCGCATAAAAATGACCAAGACGATCGCAATGAAAGCAGGAACCGCAGATACCATTAAGGTGTCAGCAATCGCTCTTGTCAAAGCCTCTTTCTGTACGAGTCCATATAAAACGCCGATAACACCGCCGGAAGCTGAACTCGCGTCCGTTCCGAGTTCTAAGTAACGATGAACGACATTTGTCTGAAAATCAGCATACGCAGGCGTATTCGTAGAAATGGATTCATTGAATCTTACTCCAAACTGCGTAGATTTGTTATTCATAATACTGGTCAGCAAGGCGATACCAAGCGATGCCATTACGTTACGCACAACGTTGGATACGGAGGAAGCTCTGCCGATCAAATGATTGGGCAACGTATTCATCCCGGCTGAAGACAGCGGCATCATACACAAACCGATACCAATCCCACGGATAACAAGCAAACCGCTAATCCAATGTGTAGACGTTTGCTGCGAAAGAACATGCATTTCCAGCGTTGTAAAACCAATAATAGCCAAACCTACGATACTTAGAGGTACGACGCCGTATTTGGAAACAAGTTTCCCTGCAACTGGCATCATGAAAGCCATGGCGATCGACTGCGGCATCATGACTAACCCTGTCTGCATAGGCGTCAGCCCCGTTACATTTTGCAGAAAAATTGGCATCATATAGATCCCGCCCTGCATGGAAATCATAACGAAACTTGAAGCTGCCAAGCTGATCGTAAAGACGGAGTTTTTAAACAAGCGAAAATCCATAATCGGATTATCTTTACCCAACTCGATATAAACTAATAGAATAAAACAGGAAATAGAGATGAAGAACAAACTAACGATATAGAAGGAAGTCCACCCGTCTGCTTGACCGTCCGTTAATGCAAGAAGCAGCGTGCTGAAAACAATCATACATAAGATACTGCCAACGTAATCAAATTTCAGCCCTGCACGTTTAGGCGTCTCTTTCAAGATAATCAAACCAAGACCTACGGCAACAATCCCAATGGGAACGTTGATGTAAAATAAATAGCGCCAGCTGAAATTATCAATTAAATATCCGCTTAACGTTGGCCCCATCGCAGGAGCAGCCATCGCCGAAATCCCCCAGATCCCCATCGCTACTTGGATTTTGCTGCGAGGCATGATCTGGTAAAGCATGGCCATCCCGACCGGCATAATAAAGCCGCCGCCAAGTCCTTGAATAATTCGGAAAATAATAAGACTCGTGTCGCTCCAAGCGATCCCGCATAATACCGAACCGACGATAAACGCGCTCACCGTGGTCAGAAACGTTGTTTTGTAACCGAATCGGTCCGCCAAGAAGCCACCCATCGGAACAACGACAGCTGAAGCGAGCATATATCCCGTAACAACCCATTCGATTTCCGTAGATGTTGAACCGAATACAGCCATCAGTTTCGGTATCGCAACGTTCATTAAACTATTGTCCAAAATGGCTAGAAATGTGCCTAGAATGAGTACTAACAGTGCTAACCACTGGTAGACTGTAATCTGCTCCTCTTTTTGCTCAACTGCCGGAGTAGCTGTATCTGCCGTTGTTGTTGACATTGTAGCAGCCTCCTTTACTCGGCATGAACCTTAGCTCCGTCTGTCAGCTTGTCACCCGGGTTCAAGACGATTTTATCTCCCGGTTTCAGAGCCGAGTCTCCTTTAAGGTATACCCAATCCTGATTCTTGTCTTCGGTCTGAAGAACAACGGATTGCACGGCGTCACCGTTAAGTTTGAAAGCGACGGATTTCCCATCTTTTTGAACTAGCGCTACTTTAGGCACTTCAACGCGACTTTCGCTGCTGCTGCCTCCGAAATCAACACTTGCTACAGCACCTGCATGCAACGTTCCATCCGGGTTGTTTACTGTCAACTTAACCGGAAATGTATTATTATTCGTGTCAGATACCGGGCTTACAAAGGAAACCGTTCCTTCAAATGTTTTACCAGGAACACTAGGGACAACAACGTTACCTTTGCCACCTTCCTTGATCGAATTGATCATTCCTTCAGGTACGCTAACTTCAACTTTCACTTTGTCTACATTTACAACGGTCAATAAAGCAGCGCCCGCTTGCGCCATTTCTCCTGCGTTTACGTTCTTTTTAACAATGACGCCATCGATGGGAGATACGACTCCCGCATTTTTCACTGCAATCTGAACGAGATTTAGTGCAGCTTGTTTAGCAGTAACATCGGCTTTTAATTGTTCTAACGTATTTGCTGTTGCACCTTCTCTGAGCAAACCAAGTTTCGCTTCAGCCGCAGTCAATTGCGCATTCGCAGCCTGTTGTTGTGAAAGGGCAGCATCATTGGCTGACTTGGCCTTTTCATAATCAAGCGTTACTTTATCCAATTCATCCGAAGTTACATCGCCTTGGTCATAAAAGTTCTTAGCATGATTGTAGCCTTTGGTCACAAGATCATAGGCTGCTTGCGCTTGCGCTACCCCTGCTTTCGCTTGGTTAACTGCTGCTTTGGCTTGATCAACGCCTGACATTGCCGCCTGCACATCCTGCGAGCGGGCACCGGCTTCCGTATCAGCCAATTTGGCTTGCGAAGCCGTTAGTCCTGCTTGCGCTTGATCCAACTGCTGGAGCAAATCTTCCGTATCAAGCTGCACAAGCAGATCGCCCTTTTTCACTTTTGCGCCTTCTTCAACGGAAACTGCGGCAATTTTACCGCCAATTTTGGACACGACTTGAACGGTTTGATCCGATGCCAGTTTACCGCTTGCGCCTACGGCATTCGCGCTGTTGATCGTAATCACCTTGACAGAAGGTACGGATGACTGCACAGTAGTAGCCGACGAGGATGTACAACCGCTCGCAAGTATCATGGAACCGGCCAGAACACTTAAAGATATAACGACGTTAAGATGTTTTTTCATGGGCAATCCTTACTCCCCTTTGATATGGATTTTGATCGAAGCATTCATTCCTGGCGCTAGATCCAATCCTTTATTATCGTCTATAGAAATTTTTACACTCATTCTTTGTGTTACTTTGGTGAAATTCCCGCTTGAACTTGTTGTTGGAAGCAAAGAGAACGTGGACGCTGTCGCTTGACCAATCTCCATTACTTTCCCTTGAAATTCCGTTTTGCCATATGTATCGACATCAAATGTTACCACTTGCCCCACATGGACTTTTTTGATCTTCGTTTCATCGATATCTGCGGATACGAAAAGCGCATTTTTATCCACAATCATGGCTACCGATTGCCCAGGAGCCACGACTTCGCCGACCTTGGCAGAAGTTTGAATGACCGTTCCGCTAATCGGAGCACGCAGTGATGCTTGATCTAATAAGCTATTGGATAAGTTCGTAATATCCTGCTGCCCAACGATTTGGTCCGCCACAACCGTATCGCCCATCTTAATGCCCAGCGTATTGATTTTGCCGGAAATTCGAGGCATGACACGGTAAATATCCGCAGAGATACGGGCATTGTCCGTCGCTACATAGTTAGCGCCTTGATACCAGTAATAACTGCCGATAAAGGCTCCGCTAAGCACAATAACAGCCAGAATAACAATTAAAATTAATTTACGTTTCATTCCGTTCCCTCCAGCTTTTTCTCCAAATGTTTAATCAGTGTACCCACTACTTCTTTGCAAGTCGCAATCTGCTCGGGTGTAAAGACGTTTTCTAGACCTGCATAAAACTCATTATTCATCGTCTCGACCTTCGATTTCTTCATTTGTTGGCAGAAATCCGTCGTACCGATCCAGACCACCCTGCGATCTTGTTCATCTCTTTTGCGTTCCACCATCCCATCACGTTCAAGCCTGTCGACAATACCCGACACAGTGCTATTGCTAAGTTGCACAGACTGGGCAAGGTCACCAAGCTTTCTAGGTTGCTTCTGAAACAATTCACGCAAGATAAATAACTGAGGTCCTGTAAGCTCTTCCCGCTGAAGTTCTCGATACAGTAAAGAAGCCCGTACTTTATGCAGCCTCGTAAGTTCAGCCACAAGTTCTTTAACCTCTTCCAAAACGCGCCCCCCCTACACACCAAAATCTTTCGTATACGAAATATTGTGACATCACACATCATACCACGCTTTTATGAAACTGGATATATGTAGAATTGCAATTTATAAAAACCCCTTCTAGGAGCTAAAAACCTATGTTTTAAAGCTTATGAGGGAGGAAAACGAATGGAGATTTGAAGTATTTCACATTATCTGCTTGAAAATAGCAAAAGCTCAGCTTGAAGTAATTTTCGCTGAAACGCTTTCATTTTCACTCTGCCAATCCTGGCATTTCAACGCGGTTAGAATCGTTTGAAGTGGAAATTGCGATTTGATGGAACTGTGGATCCTTGAGTAAAGGAATGTGGAATACGTGACAGCCTGGCAGGCTTTCTCGGAAGGGGTAAAAGATTTTATGGTTGTGCGGGGGAAGCTTTGCTACTTTAGCGGCGACAAAAAACGTTACGGCGTGTCGTGGGCGTGGATTGGGGTTTCTCGCAGAATTTAAGCTTGTTCTACAATGCTAACGAGTGCAGTTTGTAGCTACGTTAGCGACATAAAACAACGTTACAGCATGTCTTTGTGGTGGAAGGCAGCTGCGGCGAGCACTTAAGCAGGTTCTAGGTACTTTTGAAGGTGCGAGAAAGCCTAATAGGCTTTCTCGCAATGAATTGCCGGATTTTACGACTACGAGACGAATTTTTTGACCTTCTCGCCAGAGATATGGCGGAATTATGCCTATATTGCAATGCGAGACGGCCTTTTTAGTACTCTCATTTGGGAATAGGAGATTTTACGACTGCGAGACGGCCTATTTAGCTTTCTCAGCTAGAGTCGGGGGGGGGAGTGGTTACATTAGCCACGTAAATAGCCCCCCTCGCGCTACTCCTGTGAATCCCGCCCCTTCTCAAAGAGAGCAAACAACGCCAATTTCGCGTAAAAATCCTCCAAAATAAATCGGGAATCCACACTCCGATAGACACGGATTTTACGGTTGCCCGGCTTCGCGATATAGCGCATTTCGGCGTCTACATTCGGCGCTTCGATCAACTCATAATCGAACCTTTGCTCCTCGAGCAGCAGAGAAACGGCCGGCGAATCGCCGAGCACCCAAGTCTCCCCTTTCGGCCACTGCGGGCGATGCCCGTTGTTCATATTGTGATTGACGAGATAATCATACAAATAGCTGCCGATGCGGCCATGAGGACGAACCTTTACAGCAAGCTCGGCGAGGCTAACGCGCACCATTTCGTACACATTTTTAGGAACCTGCCATAGCGGAATCGGCGAATTGAAAACGACATTCACTGCGTCGACATCATTGGATAAATTAAATTCATCATGTCCCTCAGGATACGCACCTCCGCCGATCCAAACGGCGATAAGCCGATCCGCAATGCGCGGCTCCTGCAAATAAGCGCTGGCCAGATCGGTTAACGGCCCTTGAAAAGTGACGAATAAAGGCCTCGGATCGTCCTTCATCGCTTCGTCAATAATGAGTTGACTGCCTTCCGAAGGCACGGGTGTATGCACGTCAGGAATTTTGTGCGGAGCACCCCGATAGACGCCATATTGCTCTCTCATCCCCATGAGCTGGAGCACGTGCTCCACTTCCTCATAGGATTCTTCCATCGGAGCGGCGCTTCTTGGACCGAAGTGGGCACCGATAAAGCCTTTGATTTGTAAGCGTTGTGATAAAATCGCATGCACAATCGCGTATTGATCGTCCGCTTCACATTTGGCATCGGTATTGATAATGACACGAACCTGCTTTTGCTCTGGAACCTCATACGGCATAAAATGATGCGGCATTTATGTTCTCTCCTTTTTTGCAACTAAGCATTCCGGGTTAATACCGAGGAAACGGCCTTTTGCCAGCCTGAACAATGGGCTTCGCGCAGTTCCGGCCGCATTTTCGGCTGATACGATATAGCTCCTTCTCGGGCTGTACCTATCGCTTCTAGTGAAGGCCAAAAGCCGATTCCGACACCGCCCAAATAAGCGGAGCCTAGCGCGGACAATTCCGCAATTTCCGATTTCACGACCCTTTTACCTAACAAATCAGCTTGGAATTGCATTAACTTTACATTATCAGAAGCACCGCCGTCTGCCCGCAGTTCTTGCAGCGCAACGGCCGTTTCATTTTCCATCAGTTTAACAGCGTCGTGTACTTGAAAAGCAATGCTTTCAATGGCAGCCCGAATGATGTGCGCTTTCGTCGTCCCCCGATTCATGCCCGTGATGGATGCTCTGGCATAAGAGTCCCAGTAAGGCGCGCCAAGCCCGACGAATGCCGGCACCAAATATACGCCTTCACTATCCGGCGTGTGCTCAAGCATCATCTCCATCTCCTCGAACGTACGAAACAAGCCCAAATTATCCCGAACCCAGGTCAAACTGTCACCTGAAGTGCGGATAACAGCTTCAACGGCATAAGTCACTTTGCCGCCTCTGCCCCAGGCAATAGCGCTCACAAGACCGTTGCCCGATGAAATCGGACTCTCGCCGACATTCATCAGCACGGAAGTACCTGTGCCGTAGGTGGCTTTCGCCATGCCGCTCTCAAAACACTGGTTGCCGAATAACGCTCCCTGCGAGTCGCCGATGACCCCCGTGATGGGAACACGGCAATCGCCGAATAATTCGCTATCTTCCGTGTAGCCAAAAATCTCATCCGAGCCCTTGACCTCGGGAAGAAGCTGCAGCGGCACGCCAAAGAGGCCGCATAACTCCTCATCCCACTGTAACGTGTGGATATTAAAAAGCGAGGTGCGGCTGGCGTTCGTGTAATCCGTTGCATGCGCCTTACCCCCGCTAAGCTTCCACAGCAGCCAGCTGTCGATTGTGCCTGCGAGCAGCTTGCCGTCGGCCAGCTTTTCGCGCACACCCTCGGCATGCTCCAGGATCCAGCCCCATTTCGCAGCGGAGAAATACGGATCGAGCATCAAGCCCGTTTTGCTGCGCACACTCTCCTCGTGTCCAGCCTGCTGATAGGCGGCGCACTGGTCAGCCGTTCGCTGGCACTGCCACACGATCGCGGCATGCACGGGAAGCCCTGTCGTTACATCCCACAACACGGCTGTCTCCCGTTGATTCGTGATCGTTAAGGCAGCTAAAGACTCCGGCCCGACTTCGGCTATCGCCAAAACTTCTTGCGCAGCGCGAATGCAATTTGCGTAAATTTCCATAGGATCGTGCTCGACCCAACCCGGACGGGGATAATACTGGCGATGCGGAATCGCGCTTTGAGCCGTTATCTGTCCTGCGCGGTCAATAATGAGCGCTTTCGTTCCTGATGTGCTTTGATCAATCGCGAGCAGATAGGATTTTTCCATCGTCATTACTCCTGTCTGCCGAGCATGTCAAGCGCCACACGCTTAAGATTGCTGCTGCTAATGCCATAATGGCCAAAAACCTCAGCCGTTTTCCCGGCAATCGCCGGTTCGTCCGGGATGCCGATAATCCGCATCGGTACGGGCTGATGTTGAACGACCACTTCCGACACAGCTGCGCCAAGCCCGCCATGAATGCTGTGCTCTTCCACTGTGATGATGTGCCCGGTTTCCTTCGCCGCCTGAATAATGGCCTCCACATCCAGAGGTTTTATCGTGTGCATATTGATCACTCGGCAAGATACGCCCGCTTCCTTCAGGGCTTGATGCGCATCCAGAGCCACGCGTACCGTTTCACCTGCCGCAATGATCGTTATGTCGCTGCCTTCGCGCATTTGCACGGATTTGCCGATGATGAATTCATAATCGTCCGAATCATAAACATCTTCTACTGCGTTGCGGCCAATTCGCACATAAACGCCGCCTTCGTGCTGCACAAGCGCTTCCGTCATCCGCTTCGTTTCATGCCGATCAGCCGGCATTATCACTGCGATGCCCGGTATCGCCCGCATAACGGCTACGTCCTGTACGGAATGGTGGGACATGCCAAGCGCGCCGTAGCTGATGCCGCCACTAATTCCCACCAGCTTCACGTTCGTTGCCGAGTACGCTACGTCCACTTTGATTTGCTCAATGCTGCGCATGCTAAGGAAACAGGCCGGCGAGGTAACGAACGGCTTTTTGCCGCTGTGGGCAAGCCCGGCGGAAATCCCGACGATATTTTGCTCGGCGATGCCCACCTCAACGAATTGCTCCGGAAACGCTTTGGCGAAAGGCCCCATCGCCGCCGAACCCCGCGAATCGCTGGCAAGCACCATAATAGAGCGGTCATGCTGCGCCTTTTCGAGCAATGTCTCGCATATGACCTGCCGATTTGGAATGGTGTTCATCTTAACCCACCTGCCCTTTCTGCTCGTAGTTGTCGAATGTGGCGGCGAGCTCTGCCAGAGCTTTCTCCAACTCAACCTGGTTAGGCACATGATGATGCCAGTGTGGAACATTTTCGGCAAAAGAAACACCTTTGCCCTTCACCGTATTTGCCATGACAAGCGTCGGTTTGCCATTTATTGCAGGTACGGCCTCAAAAGCCTCGATCAAAGCCTGCATGTCGTTGCCGTCAATCGAAACAACATGCCAGCCAAAAGCCGCCCATTTATCCTCGAGGGGATCCAAGCCCATAACGTCTTCCGTTGAGCCGCTGATCTGAAGGCGATTGCGGTCGATGATCCCAATCAAATTATCTAGCTTGTAGTGAGATCCTGCCATCGCGGCCTCCCATACCGAACCTTCCGCCTGCTCGCCGTCTCCCATAAGGCAGTAAGTTCGATAGGCAGCGCCGTCCTTTTTCGCGGCAAGCGCCATACCTACAGCCACCGCAAGTCCATGGCCAAGCGCACCTGTATTCATCTCGATGCCCGGCACCTTATTGTTCGGGTGTCCGATGAGCTTCGTGCCGAATTTACTGAAGGTAGCCAGCTCCTCTTTCGGAAAAAAACCACGGTCAGCAAGGATTGACCATAGCGATTCCACCGAATGCCCCTTGCTCAAAATAAATCTGTCGCGATCTGCCGCCTTTGGCTTCGCAGGATCAATATTCATCACACGATAATAGAGTGCGGTTAAAATATCTGTATTGCTAAGTGAACCGCCCGTGTGGCCGGTTTGAGCCTGCGCAATCATTTGCAATAAATCCATCCTGATTTGCGTTGCTTTCGCTTGAAGCGCTGAGATTTCCATAAATCCTCCTTATTTACAGGCCTTTGCCTCGCAGCCAAGCCTGAATTTCGCTTTCCGTCGGATCAACAGGATCAGGGGATAGTCCCGGGATATAGGAGCATGCTTCATATAAAGCAGGAATGACATTGGCATGAATGCCTACGGAATGATGCACATACGGCCCCTTCACAAGCTTCTCTTCCCATAGCGGCCAATCGTTCACTTCAACCCATACATAAGATCCACGTGTATAAGGCCCTTGAATTCCCTTGGCTTTCCCAAGGAATAATTGATAATCGCCATGATCGCCGTCAAAACGGGCCAACGTCATGCCGCCTCCTTTAATCTCACCTTCGTGAGTGCCAGGCGCATGATCATCGAACAAGAAATGCTTGCGCAGCTTAGGCTTATTTTCAATGGAGAGAGAAACTGGAAAGTTCCCGCAATGGAACAACAATTCACCATTGGCGTTCTCCGGATGGCGTACCGTTAAATCGGCAAAAAAGGTCGGCGCCTCATTCATCGCAGCAGCTTGAACCATAACGGAGGTAATCGCGCCATGGATGTCGGTCTCGCACGTTACCGGGATCTGTTCATCCGTCAAAATCGCGTTCGCCAGACAAGGCATAATGCCCATCGCTTCCTGCAGCGCTGACCAGCATTGAATGGCAATCGCCGTGCTGCCTGTTTGCTGTGCGTACTGCTTCATGGCTACTTTCAGTGCGGCAATCCGTCTTACGTCCTCCTCCGTCACTTCCGACCAGTCCAGCTTCTCCTTGATGTAGTCCATCGCTTGCGCCAATTCTGAGGATTTGCCGTTTTCGATGCGCTTGGTAGCACGCTGGATGTCAACGAGCGTAATCGGGTGCAGTTCAATACCGAATCGCTCCAGCAATTCCCCTTCATTACACATCATCGTCCAAAACGACGACGGTCTCGGCCCGATTTGCAAGATGCGCAGCGAACGGAACTGGCGAACCACATTCGCCGCCGAGATGAAATTTGAGAAACCCCTTTCAAAAACAGGATCATTCACACGCGTATTCGTCACATAGGAAAATGGCACGTTAAAGCGCCTAAGCACCTTACCTGTTGCAAATAGTCCGCACTGTGTATCTCGAAGCCGCATGCCATCCTCAAGCGGAGCTTCATCACGCGGCCCCCATAGCAGTACAGGCTTGCCCAGCGCTTTGCCTACCCGTGCAACGGTGTCTTCGGTACCGAAGTTACAGTGCGGGAAAAATACCGCATCTACTTCCTCTTGCTTGAACCGATTGATGATGAGATCCGCGTTAATGTTATCGTCATAGAGAAGACCTTCTGAATTGATCCCCTCCAGATCGACAATATCGATGTCCAATCCGAAGTTTTGAATTTTTTCCCTAATGAGCACTTTGTACTTAAACGCATCTTCCGCGCTAAAAACGAATCGGCGAGTTGGTGCGTAGCCCAGCTTTAATTTTTTCATGGATGTGCCTCCTGATTAGTTTAGCTAAACAACTAAATTTTTGAGTAATAACAAAACTAAAATGCATATACTTTTTCTCATCTACGTTTAGTTGATTTTATGAATAAACTTAATCTAACATGCCAAAATTGAGACGTCAATGCTGTTTTTTACGAAAGTTTAGTTATTTTTATGTAAAAAGTTTAGTGAAATTTAAATGGATTGTTGCATTTTCACGTCGTTAAATATAAACTAAACTCACTCAACTAATTTAGTAAATGGGGAATGTTTGATTTGAAAATGGAAGACATTGCGAAAATGGCCGGGGTTTCCAAATCTGCGGTATCACTGGCTCTAAACGGGAAAACGGGGATTAGCTCGGAGACTCGCGACCGTGTACTTGAAATTGCCAGAGAAAGCGGTTATTCTCCGAAGCCTCGGGCATCCGCTGTCGAAAACGCCGTGAAATCACTCTCATTTCTCGTTTTCACCAACTCGGGTATCGTGCTTGAAGCGTATTACCAGCAGCCCTTTTTTAGAGAGCTGATTCATTATATTGAGGATCGCTGCCGCTCCAAAGGTTATTCCTTGCTTTTCTCTTCGGTAGATATGGAGTATTTTGAACGCGAAATTAAGATGCTTGCGGAGGATAATCAAAGCGACGGCATTATTTTACTTGGCAATAACCTTAGTCCGGAGGAGATTCTGGATATTTCAAATCGCCTGGGACCTCACCTCGTGGTGCTTGACAATTGCTTTGATAAGCTGCCTGTTCATTTTGTAAGCATGAATAACTTCATGGGAGCCTATCAAGCGGGTGCTCATCTATGCAGCATCGGACATACAGAAATTGGCTATATAGCTTCCAATGTTCGGATTCAGAACTTTGAGGAGCGTAAAGTTGGCTTTTATGAGGCTTTGCATGAACAGGGACTCGAAATCCATCCCGATCATATCTTTGCTGTAGCGCCAACCATGTTATCGTCTCAGGAAGATCTTAAGAAACAAATCAAGGCGTATATGGAAACGGGCCGAGAGCTGCCGACCGCTATCTTCTGCGAATGTGATTACATCGCCATTAGCGCTATGAAGACGTTATCGGAGCTAGGCATCCGTGTGCCCGAGCAAGTATCCGTCGTTGGGTTTGACAACATTTCGGAGTCACGAATCATTTCACCGGAGTTAACCACTGTTCACGTCGAGAAAAAACGCATGGCTCAATTGGCTGTTGATCTGCTGATCGAATCCATCGAGCAAGGTGTCGAGGCCACCTCCAAAATCAGGGTGGATACCCGTTTTGTTGAGCGGCACTCCTCTCACCCGCCGCGCAGGAGCGCAAATTGATGCTGGATTGTGCCCCCGGCGATTTAGGGGAACTAAACGCCGTTATTTGACACGAAATGCGCGATTTATGCAATTCGAGAGAACTACAGGGTCTTATTCCCCTTAGGAAGCCGAAATGTGAGCCGATACTGGCAAAATAAAGGACCGTAGTTCCCCAAACCAACACGAATCACTGATTTCATAGAGAATAGAGGCTCCTAGTTCTCTTCCTACTGCTCTCTCCACCTATTCTTCGGCATCTAGCACAAAAAAGCTGCACCTTTCGGCCATCAAACCGAAGGTGCAGCTTTTCTTCATTTTATGATCAAGACCGGGCAGTTCGCATGTTTGATCACACCGTGGCTTACACTGCCGAGGAGAATTTCCGACATGAGGCCAACACCCCGGCAGCCCATCACGATCAAGTCGTGGCCATCTGTATCTGCCTGATGGCAGATGGTCGTTGACGGGTCACCGGTCAACGTCACACTTTTGAAAGCTACCCTATTCTCCATCAATTTCGCCGAAGCAGGTTCAATAATCTTCTGTCCTTCTTCGGCCAGTGTGTCGCTAAGCGGAACACTCATCAGTGGTTCGTTCAAGATGATCTGAGGACTCACATGAATAATCGTTATACGCGCATTCGGATATCCGTGCATGGAAAGTTTAATCGCATGATCCAATGCCCGATCGGATTGCTGCGAACCGTCGATAGGAACAAGAATATGGTTGTACATAGGTTTTTCCTCCTTTGATCGTTGCCTGAACCATCCTAAGCATACATACCCGAATCCGTGTTCCTTGAAACCCACATATTCACGCCGCGCTTTTTTGCTCTCACGCATACCTCAGGAAACTTAAGGAAAAGCTACTAGCACAACATCCTAGAGCTTGGAGAAAATACCATATGTTCGCTCGTTGGCTGAGCTCCAAAAAACATCCGAGTCTTCCTCAACCAAACACCATCGTAGAACCGTCGGCTTCCATGCCTTTATTCGCAACCATCCAGGAAAATACGGATTATGTCAGGCAAGCTCTCGGAAACAGCACGGATATTGTGATTAGAGAGTTTACCTATAACTCGATAACAGAGGACGTCGCTATTTTATACACTGATGGCCTTGTGGATGGGAATGTCATTAACGATTTCGTTATGCGAGCTATGATGACAGATACCATGGACATTGATCCTGCTCAAAACCCTTTTGACGTCTTGGAATTACATACGTTGACGATTGGTGAAATTCAGAAAGTTTCCGATATGAAAAAATTGTTTCATCATATCCTGTCCGGCGATTCAGTCATCCTGATGAACGGTTACACGACAGGTCTTGCAGCAAGCACGAAAGGCTGGAAAGACCGTGGTGTAACGGAGACAAATGTTGAAACTGTTGTCCGCGGACCGCGCGAATCTTTCTCGGAATCGATTCGAACGAATACGGCACTCATCCGCCGAAAAATTAAAGATCCGAATTTATGGGTGGAAACTTTTCAAATCGGCAATGTGACCCAAACCGACGTCGTGCTGATGTATCTCCACGGCATCGCCCAGGACTCGCTTATTATCGAAGCGCGCAATCGGCTGAATCAGATCCAAATTGACGGAATCTTCGAAAGCAGCAATATCGAGGAGCTTATCCAGGATGAAGTCATCACGCCTTTTCCAACCGTTTATAACTCGGAACGTCCGGACGTTGTCGCGCTTGAATTGATTCAAGGCAAAGTCGCCATTCTCGTCGACGGCACACCCTTCGTGCTGATCGCTCCCGCCTTGTTTGAAACCTTCCTCAAAGCTTCCGAGGATTACTATCATCGCGTGGATATCAGCACGTTGGTCCGGATACTCCGTTATGCCGGGTTTCTTATCGCTTTATTAGCACCATCCTTTTATGTGGCAATCACGACGTTTCATCAGGAAATGCTCCCGACGCAGCTGCTCATATCCCTTGCTGCGCAGCGAGAAGGCATTCCCTTCCCGGCTTTCATCGAAGCGCTGCTGATGGAAATCACCTTCGAAGTACTGCGGGAGGCCGCCTTGCGTATGCCGCGAAGCATCGGTTCGGCGCTGTCCTTCGTCGGGACATTGGTCATTGGGCAAGCAGCGGTCGAAGCCGGCATTGTTTCAGCGGCGATGGTGATCGTGGTATCCATTACCGCGATAGCCAGCTTCGTTTTTCCTTCTTATGACTTATCGAACGCCATTCGCATCTTGCGGTTTCCCTTGATGGCTTTAGCGGCTTCCTTCGGATTTTTCGGGATACTGGCGGGACTTCTTGGGTTAATTTTACATTTGAACAGTTTACAATCATTTGGTGTACCTTATCTAAGCCCTTTTGCTCCTCTGGAACTAAACAAACAAAAGGATGCCTTGTTTCGTATGCCTTTTCAGTCGTTATTTTCCCGAGTTCGTACGATCCATACCAATAACGTTGTGAAGAAAGCAAAAAGAAAACCATTCCGACCTTAAGGGAGGCACGAGGTCATTTGATATCCCGGATGCGGCTAACCGCCTGCTTACTCCTCATCATTTTCCTATTAAGCGGTTGTTGGAGCCGCAGAGAACTGAACGATATCGCGATCGCAGAGGGGGTCGGCATCGATATCTCAGATGGTCAGTTTGAATTAACCGTTCAAATTGTGAACCCGAGGAGTGTGACAAAGGAAAAAGGGAATGCCGAAGTTCCCATTATCGTCTATTCTTCGAAAGGCGTGACCTTGAATGAAGCCGTCAGAAGATTGACATCTTCGATCTCAAGGAATATTTATTTCGCCCATATACGAATTCTTGTCATTTCAGAAGATCTGGCCTCCAAAGGCATCGTCAAAGCGATGGATTATCTAATGCGAGGAAGCGAATTCCGCACGGATTTCGACGTTGTCATTGCCAGAGAAAGCACAGCCAAGGACTTATTAAGCGTCATGACACCGCTAGAGAAAGTTCCGGCCAACTATATCTTCAATTCTCTCGAAGCAGCTAAAAAAGAGTGGACTTCTGCGGTCACCATCAAACTCGATCAATTATCGAGCGGTCTCGTAACCCCAGGAAAAAGTTCCGTTGTCTCCGGCATAGAAATTGTAGGTGATCCTACGACGGGCAAAAGTAATAACAATATCGACTACACGTCCCCTCGCGTGAAGCTGCAATATTCGGGCAATGCGGTCTTTAAAAAAGATAAACTCGTTGGATGGTTGAATGAGAGAGAGTCGCGCGCTTACTCCGTCATTACGAATCAATCCATGCGCTCTTCGATCCATCTACGCTGTCCCGACGGCGGGAACATTGGGATCGATATCGCCCGCGTCAAAAGCAAGATACACGCTGTCGTCAAAAACGATAAACCTGAAATTTTCATCAATACCCGGACGGAAGGGAATGTCTCTGATGTAGAGTGTAAAATTAATCTATTCAAAACAGAAACGATCGCCTATTTGGATGCACAATACGCTGATTTTTTTAAATCCAATATGGAGAGAACCATTAAGAAGACGCAGCAGTTAGGGACGGATATTTATGGTTTCGGGGAAGCTGTCCATCGGGCTGATCCGACCTATTGGAACAAAGTCAAGGATAATTGGGAACAGGTCTTTAAGCAGATCGATCCCCATATGAATGTGGATGCCAAAGTGAGAGGTACAGGTACCTTGGGAGATTCTGTAGTCAATGATGCAAAGGAGTAGCCGTCATGTTAATTGGCCTCAGTATACTTTTGATTTCCATCCTGATTGCGTGGTATGAACTTCCGCGTTTGTGGTCGCAAGGATGCAGGAAGACGGTTTGGTTGTACGTTATTCTCATGCTGATCGGCAATGCGCTTGCTACGCTCAAAGGAATGGGCAAAATACTGCCAAATCCAGGCGATGGCATTACGTTTCTTATGGCTCCATTAAGCAAGCTGTTATTGCAGATGGGGTTAATCAAATAAGTTGGGCTCGGCATAGGGAGGCAGAGCATGAACAACGAGAGTACTTTAACCGCTCGGCAGCTCATGATATTTATTTTCTTGATTTCGCTGGGGACAACGATCCTTGTCGTCCCCTCCATTTTGGCTGCACAATCCAAACAGGATGCCTGGATCTCCGGAATTACGGCAGTATGCGCAGGGATGCTCTTCATTTGGATGTATGTTAAGTTAGCCCGGATGTATCCGGATATGACCTTATTTGATATGAATGAGTACGTATTAGGCAAATGGCTGGGCAAAGCGGTAACGCTTCTCTACATCTACATCATGTTCATTATAAGTGCGCAGGTGCTTTTCTATATTGGTGCCTTCATGACGACCCAGATCATGCCTACGACACCTATTCAATCCATTCATTTACTCATGATCACTTTCACTGTTATTGGCGCAAAGCTGGGTGTGGTCATCCTAGCGAGAACCGGGGAAATCTTTTTTCCATGGATGGTCTTGCTGTTTTTCTTATTGGTGATCTTTGTAGCTCCCCAGTCCAATATTAAAAATCTGCTTCCAATTGGTGAAGCAAGCTTCATGTCCATTGCTCGTTCGGCTATGTTTATGATCGTGTACTCGTTTTTCCCAATTGTTTTCACGCTCTGTTTAACCTCCAAAGAGGCCAGATTCCCTGCAAGGTTCGCCAAATCCTTCTTCTACGGGGGGATAACAAGCGGCGTCATGATGATCATCGTCACATTACTTGGCATTCTGGTGATGGGGGCGGACCAATCATCACGGCATGTATATGCCACCTATGCGCTAGCCAAAAAAATTAGCGTTGGGAATTTTCTGCAACGGATTGAGGTTACGGTCGCTTTCCTATGGTTTATATCCATTTATTTCAAGCTGACGCTCTATTTTCACGTAGTGCTCAAAGCCGTTGCCTCCCTTTTTCAACTCCAAGATTATAAATCACTTGCAACGCCTACAGGTCTCATCGTGATCGTGCTTTCTTTAATGGTATACCCCAATGTAGCTTACATCCACGAATGGGACCAACATACTTGGGTACCTCTGGGCTTATGCTTCGGCTGCCTGCATCCCGGTCTGCTCATCATCATCGGCTACATGCGCAGAAAAAAAGTTAAAAACAGCTAAACAAGGATGTGCTTGCATGGGCAAAGAGTCCATCACACCACGGCAACTCATGATCATCGTCATCCTTTATTCCATAGGTACAGCTATCCTGGTCATACCAGCGTCGATAGCCGCGGATGCCAAACAGGATGCCTGGATCCCGCTTGTGCTGTGCATAGGTCTGGGCGCAATCTTGACCCTCCTTTATACAGCAGTGGCGAAAAAATATGCGGTCTCCTCTCTCTTCGAGATCAACGACCTCGTTTTTGGCAAGTGGCTGGGCCGTATGATCACCTTGGGCCTGACCTTTCTGACGCTTATTTTTGGCGCTCAGGACGTTTTTTACGTCGGCCATTTCATGAGCAATCAAATTATGCCTTCAACACCGATCCAGGCGATTAATATCCTGTTCATGCTGGTAGTCATGATGGGAGCCAAGCTGGGACTGGTTGTTTTTCTGAGAACGGCTGAAATTTTCTTTCCTTGGCTCATCCTGTTGTTTGCCTTATTTATGACCATGAATATCCCGAATATGGACACGAACAATCTCTTGCCGATTGGAGAGGCAACCTCCATTCCGATTACCAGGTGTGTGATCAGAATCCTTTGTTTTACGTATATTCCTTTATTTATTACGATTGGCCCTATTATCAATCAAGTTTCAAATGTAAAAAGAGCTGCAAAGGGGTATCTTGTTGGTGTTGTGATTAGCGGACTGGTCTTACTCTTGCTCGTGGTATCCAGTGTGTTGGTGTTAGGGCCAGACACGACCGCCATGGAATCGTTCCCCAGTTATGCCTTGGCGCAAAGAATCAGCATCGGCAATTTCTTGCAGCGCATCGAAGTTGTCGTAGCCTTTTTATGGCTGGTTTCGATTTTTTTCAAAACATCGATGTACTTTCATACAACACTTCGAGGTTTAGCGCACGCCTTCCAACTACGCGACTACAAATCTCTCTGTACGCCCATCGGGCTAATTGTTACCGTCCTTGCACTTGTTGTATACCCAAATGGCGCATTCGAACAAAAATGGGATAACCACACTTACATTCCTCTCGCCCTCCTCATAGGCATTGTTTATCCGCTATGTGTTTTACTGATGGGTTGGGTGAGAGGTCGGTTGGCCACAAAATAAAAAAAGCCTGACGGAGTTTAAATCGGCCCCGTCAGGCATTCATTACTTCAACTCCGCCACAAGATTCGGCGGCACTTCCCCTTGAACACCCTTCACCAAATTCGTTGCGGCAAGCATCGCCATATCAGCACGTGTTTGATGCGTGGCCGAGCCGATGTGCGGCAAGGTGACGACATTCGGCATTTTCAATAGCTTGTTCTCCGGATCTACCGGTTCTTGCTCGAAAACATCCAGACCCGCTCCGCGAATCTGCCCTTTTTCCAATGCGTCAATGAGTGCTTCTTCATCCACGGTTTGACCGCGGGACGTGTTGATAAAGATGGCGGTCTTCTTCATAAGCGCCAGCTCTTCGCGGCCGATTAAACGGGTCGTTTCAGCTGTTAGCGGCGTCATTAACACGACAAAGTCAGACTCCTGAAGCAGCTCCTGCAGTGACCGGTAAACCACACCCAGCTTCTGTTCAGCTTCTTCTTTCCGGCTGCGATTGTAGTACATAACCTCCATATTAAAACCAAACTTCGCCCGTCTGGCTATGGCCTCCCCGATGCGCCCCATGCCAATAATCCCGAGTTTGGCGTGATGAACATCGATGCCGAAAATGTGGTCATCGCTTCCTTTTTTCCACTTGCCGGCTTTCACGTAAGCGTCAAGCTCCGGTATTCGCCTTGCTGCGCCTAGAATAAGGCCGAAAACCGTATCGGCCACCGTTTCATCCAATACGCCCGGTGTATGCGTTCCCATGACGCCTCTGGCTTTCATGGCCGCCGTATCTAAATTGTTGTAGCCTACTGACACATTGCTTACAATTTTGAGCTTCGGCGCATGATCCAGTAATTCTTGATCGATGCTTCCGCCGGAGATTAAGAGTCCGTCCATATCGGACAGCTCCTCTAAAAGCTGTTGACGAGGAATTTCTTCTTCCCTGTCCCATTTTCGATAATCGCAGTGCTGTGCAATATACGCTTCTACTTCACTTGGAACTCGCTTTGCAAGAAAAACTTTCGGTCTCATCTTCAAAACTCCTCTCCATACTATGTAAGAATCGTACCACAAATTGCTAGATTCAGATAAGTTCTTTTGCTTTTTTAAAATGAGGTACAAAATGAAACTGCACACGGCGCAGATTGCCGCGCATAGTCCAATGAACCCATATCCGGTCTGGAGGCCGCGAATCAAGCCTATTTGGGTGTCCGATCCAACCCCGTTTTTGACCAATTCGATAACGCCGCCAATGAGATAGTTGCCAATGACACTGCCGACGCCCATGAGCGTAACCGTGAATGTAATTGCCGTATCGGTTCCGTTCGGGTATCTTTTGGCAATAAAGGCCATAACGGTCGGATAAATCATCGCGATACCGATTCCCGCAGCAGCGAATAGGAAGGCAAGCGGTTCCCCACCTACGATGGCACCAAACGTGCATAGAGCAGAAAATCCAGAGAAAATAATCAGTGACAAAATGAATCCGATTTTATCCGTAACAGGACCCAAAATCAGCCTTGCAAGTGTAAAACAGAGAAAAAAGGCAGAAAGCATGCCGGAAGCCTTCACATCTTCCCACTTGTACGCTTTCTCCAAGAAATTGACTAACCACCCGCCTACCGCGAGCTCCGATACAACGCCAAATGAAAGAATCAGGACCATGAACCACAGAACGCGATCACGCATCAGTGATTTCAAAGGAACCCGGTCTTCATGGGCAACTTCGTCGGAAGGAAACGAGCTGCGCATTGCAAAAAGGATGGGAAGTATGGACAACGAAAGCATGGCCACATACATGCCGCGCCAATCGAGTATATGCCCGAATACGCTTACAGACATAAGTCCTGTTGCAATCAACGGGGCAACCGTGGAGCTGAGTCCATAGAAGCCGTGCGTAAGATTCATCATCGTCCCCGTATTTTTCACAAAAATTCTCGCCCCCAGAATCGCGAGTGCAATCTCCAGCATCCCGTTGCCGATATACATGAGAAAATAAGACGAGGAAAACATTGGAAAACTATTGGATAAATAGATACACATACCTGAAAGGATCATCACGCCAAAGGCTGCGATACTGACGATTTTGATCCCCCATAGACGGGTTAAAAAAGCCGTGAAGGAGCAAGCGATAAGATAACCCAGCGCATTGAGAGACAGCAATGTCCCAAGCTGCGATTCATTCAGCATAAAATCGAATTGAATGCGCGGGATCGCGGGTCCCTTAATATTTTCTGAAAAGCCAAACACAATAAAGCCTAGAAAAATCGTAGCCAGTTGCATGGCGTAGACCTTTTTGGACTGTTCCAAACGTTGTTCCACGTTGTTATTCCTCCATGCAGCTTAATTCATTTGTAGTCGCCAATGTAATACGCAAAGATAGGTTCAATCGGTTTGAAGTACAGATAGCCGTCTTCTTCCCAAGGCTGGAAGTGCAGATCCATGCGCGAATCCTGCCAGTTCTCGGGAGTTCCTTTCGTCTTCAAACGACCGGGCACAACCGGCTCTTCGATAACCTTTGGAAATTCTTGATAACCAAACAGCAGGTTCTCGTGCATCGCTATGATTTCGTATTTGTCCCCTGTGAACGATCGCTCTTCCTGAAGCTGATAATGATAATAGATATAACTGCTGATCATTTCAGGTTTCAAATGCGCAACTCGCCCGACACGTTTCTCTACCCGCTTCTTGCGCAGCCAGTGCTCACGATCAGCCGGCTCATTAAAGTGAAACACGTCAATCATTGGAATCCACTTGCGCGGTTCCGATTGACCAGGCCAGTCCTTCAGATAGGGCACGGCTGCACCGGCGATTCCATCAGGACTTAACTGGCCGTCTATGCACTCATAATAGAGGAATAGACTATTTCTCCACACATAAGCTGCAGCGGTCATCAACTCACCTTGTATGACGCGTTGCTCGGCTTGCTCACTACTTTCTAACGCTTTTACACCCGTTGATACTTGCCCCGCTTGAAATTCCGCTCGATAAATCATTCTTGTAATCATTTAAACTCTGCCTCAACTTTCTATGAGAACATGATCAACAAAACTGATTATACCACTGTTCACCAAGGTGCGGCGCGACAAAAAAAGCTCCACACCGAGGTGCTGAGGATCTTTTAAAAAAGCCATGACATTCAATTTCCATTGATTGTGATGACCTTTTATATACAGGTACTGCTCTGTCATGTACCCTACTCGTTCAAGAAAGTTGTTGCCTTACTCTGGATCAGCTTTGCTACTTCGAGCGCAGTCTTCTGCTCACCAAAGAAAGCTCTAGCCTCATCCCCTATCATGGCAATTACACTGCCGTCTACCATGGGATAATTATCCGCAGTACTTAGGAGCTGTTTGAACTTTTTGAATTCTTCATCCGATACCTTAGGCACTTTCCCGTCCTTCAGCTTGTACGTACCGCTTTTCACCTGCTCCTGAATGCTGTTTAATTTCTTCTCATTCACAGACTTAAGCAGCGAAAAGCCCTCTCTCTCTTGTAGAGACTGCCCCTCTTCCGATAACAAGTAGGTAATTACTTTCCAAGCCTCCTCTTTCACTTGAGACTTGGCTTGAATCGCAAGCTGGGTCGAGGTAACAATCCGGGTTCCACTTGTTTGCTCGGGTTTTTGCAGCAGCTTCGGATTGGCGAAAAACTGATGCAAACCATCTACAAAATCTACGGGTGATCGCAAAACAGTAGAATAGAACATTTGCTTGCCTACATCCGCAGGTTCCGAGGTCATGACTTTGTCACTATACATTTTCTTAATTTGCTGCATCGCTTCAATGAATAAAGGGGAGTCAAATGTTGCCTTTTTCGCTGTATGATCAACAAATTGTGCGTAATGATCGACCATCATTTCTTGCAGTAGAATTTCTGGCGGATCATTAGCTAACGCGTAACGTCGCTCCGTGCCGCTTTGCCCCATTTTCTTCGAGGTCTCCGCAAACTGCTTCCAGGTCCAATTCTTATCGTCAACCTTCATTTTATCAAGAATGTCTCCATCACCGACGAAAGCCCGCAGGAAAAAACCGGAAGGAATCGTATACAAACCTCCATTTAACTTTAAGGCATCCAACACATTTGTTTGCAAATCACTTTTATTCACTGTTTGGTCTTGTTGCATGTTGTCATTCATGTTCAGCAGAAGCTTTTTGTCCAAATAATCGCCGATCGGCAGTGAACTGATTTCGAAGATATCAGGCCCTTTTCCTGATAGCAGAGCTGCATTCGTCGTCTTCTGGTATTTCTCATACTCATTCGTAAACTGAATTTGAAGGTCGATGTCAGGATATTTTTCCTCAAACTTCTTCTCTACTGTCTGGTAATAAGGATTTGCCGCTTGTAAAGACATCGTAACGACGGTTTTCCCCTTTGCCGACCCTGATCCTGTGACCTCCTTGCTTGCCGCTGAGTCATCACGGCTTCCTGAGCTGCACGCGGTCGCTACCGCCATTAAAAAACTCATAATTATGATTGATTGACACTTCTTCATCGTATGAATCCTCCTATCATTCTCTCTCATCTGCATGTTTAATTACTCCAGACGTACTCGGTTTCCATCTTGTAAAGGCTCACTGCTCTCCAAGATCACCATGTCTTCCTCATAAAGGCTATCGGATTGAACCATCGTTTCTTTGCTATTTCTTTCGCTGTATTGCAACCTGACTTTACGGACTATGAATTCGTTGCCCAACGCATTTCTCATCTCTTCCAATTTATAAACAAACATACCGTCTCGATCCTGATGAATCGCTTCATTCGATATCATCCAACCCTCTTCACGCGATCGCTTCTCGAGCTTGATTCGAACCTGCTCACCCCCCTTCACTTCAGCATCAACGACCTTCACGCTAAGAACCTTCTGAGGCACTGTTATCGTCTTGCCTGCCTCTCCATCAGAGGAGCTTACGGCTCGAGGTTCTGCATCCGCCATTTCATCAATTGTGCCGTTGATGATACGCGTATAGGGTTCCTGACTCGCGTGTACTTCGACCTCTACCTTCTCTCCCGTCGACATCCCTAAGCTGGACAGAAGAGTTGAATCAACGGATAGATCGAAGCGGTAGCCAAGGCTGCTGTTCGTGATAAGGATCTCCGGTCCTCCCGCTGAAACCAGCCCTTCCGTAGCATTTACCTTCGTTATCAGGCCATCGAACGGAGCCGTCATTTCCTTATGGGTTGCCAGCCCATCTCTCAATTCGTTAATTTTGCGCTCCTGCGCAGCCAGATCGAGCTTTCTTGTCTCAAGATCACGCCTTGCCGTTCGAATCTTGATGTCGTCCCCGTCCATGGTCGACTGGATGAACTGGTCCTGCACATTCTGAAGTTCGATGTTTTGCTTGTCCAGGTTGGTTATAGCGTCTTCCAACTCATGTTCCGCCACTTTGCTGTGATAACGGATGAGCGGTTGCCCCTTTTTCACATGATCACCTCCTTTAACGAGAATCTCCTGCACTTTCCACCCGGCCGTATTCGACAGTTTAGCCTCATAGAACGGTTGTAGGCTGCCGCTGCCTTCAATTGAAAATAAAAGACTCCCTTTCACCGGCTTTTCCGTTCTCACTTTCGGTAATGCTAACGACTGCAAGGTATTGCTGAATAGCGAAAAGAACACAAGTAATCCCATAAAAACAAGGAATACAACTTGAATGCTTTTCTTTCGGCCAAATACAGCCGGCTCCTTTTCCAACCCCGTTCCCCCTTTCTTCTCTCGAATAATCTTTTCGCAAGACTAACCCTTGAGACCAGACAATTGAATACCTTCTATGAAGTACGATTCTGCGTACAGAAACAGCAGCACCATCGGAGCCATATAGAGCACGGATGCAGCAAAAGCGATCCCTGGCTCGCCGTTTATCCTGGATAAATACACAGACAAGGGCTGCTTGAACGGATCGTCCAGAAAAACAATCGGCTGCTCCACCATGTTCCAATAGTCAACGAATAGAAGAAGAATTAGGGCTGCCAAACCCGGCATAATCATGGGGACAATGATAGTGTAGAAAATCCGCAAATGACTGGCTCCATCCATCTTGGCCGCTTCCATATAAGCATAGGGAATTTCCAGCATGAACTGTCTAAGCATGAACACGCCGAAAGCTGCGAAAATACCTGGTAAAATGATCGCAATCGGACTATTCAAAAGCCCCAGCTTATCCGCCATCATATAATTGGGCACCAGAGTCACTTGAAACGGCATCAGCATCGTAAAAACATATACGAGAAACAAGGGCTCTCGCCCGGGAAATCGCAGCTTGGAGAAGGCATAAGCAGCAAGCGATGCTACCAAGGTCTGGCCTGCGATAATCGGTATGACCATAAAAGCCGAATTCCAGAACATTTTCAAATATCTAGGACTGCCTACTAACACCTTGCCATACTGTTCCAAGGTCACTTGATCCGGGAGTAATTTGATGTTCACGAAACGAGCCGCTTTATTCATCTGCCCAATAGGACTGTAGTTGATGCCGATTTCTTGGGCAGTCATTAATGAATTGGTAAAAGTAATAACAATAGGAAATAACAACACGAAGGCTATGACGCCCATAACCATCGTTAACGCAATTTTTCTCAGGATACTAGCAACAAACACGACTCCTTCCCCCTACTCCATAAACTGCCGATACCGGCGCTCTAGTATAAACATGCCTATGACAATCAGAAGAATACAGCCGGCCATCAAAATCGCCGATGCAGTCAGCTTTTGAATATCCAACGACGTAAACATGTTGTTCATATAATGCTGCAGCATATAAATACTGTCATGCGGATAATCACCCGCAATCAGGTACGTTTCCCGGAACACTTTAAACGAATTAATAATCGACATGATGACTACAAAAAACATGGTGGATGTTAGATAGACCATCGTAATACTGCCAAACTGCCGTAATCGCCCAGCGCCTTCGATTTTGGCGGTTTCGTAATAATCCTTCGGAATTTGCTGAAGTCCCGCTAAGAAAAGAATCACGTTATAGCCGATGTTCTTCCATATATACACAACAATGATGACCGTTCGGGCATCATCCGTTTTCATCCAATCCACACGTGCAATCCCGTAGCTGCTCAACCAGGCATTCAAAGAGCCGTTCCAGTCCAATAAAATCTGCCAGACAAGCAGTATGGAAGCGACAGGAACGACAAGCGGCAGCACATATGCCATACGAAGCCAGTTACGAAAATAAATATTTTGGTTTAACAACAGCGCCAAGCTAAGCGAAAGCACAAGCATGAGCGGAACACTAACAACACTGAAGTAAAACGTATTGAAAGCTGCCTTCCGGAAGGAGTCGCTTGCAAGCAGCGCACGGTAATTATCCAATCCCACAAAGCGGCTATCTATCGTACCGTCCATGAAGGAATTGTACAAAACCATAGCAAACGGAATCAGGTAGAATAGCGCAAATCCGATACCGCTCGGCGCAAGAAACATCCATGCTACTGAAGCATCCTTACGTAAACCTTTCATCTACTCCCTCCTCTCTTACATGTAGACTAAGATGAACTTTTTAAAAAAAAGCAGGGTAAAACTTAAAGTTTTTCTAAAGTCTATGCAGAAAAAAAACACCGCCTTGGAAGGCGATGTCAACCTTGGGGTATACGGACTTCAAATAGTGTACGAATTAAATTGCTTTGAACTGTAATTGTGCCATGATGCTGCTCTACAATATTCTTTACGATGAACAGGCCTAAACCGGAGCCGCCTTCTTCATGCGTTCGGGCCATATCCCCTGTAAAAAACATATCAAAGAGATGCGGCAGCTCCTCCTGCGGAATACAATCTCCATAGTTGACCACTTGGATCACAGCCTCTCGACCGTCCGAATGGCCAATAATATCGATAAACAGCCCGTCTGCACCATAGCGAATGGCATTCGTCAGAAGATTCTCAAATACGCGTGCAAGCAGATCTCCGTCACCCCAAACGAGCATATGCGGTGTCATTTTCAATCTGGTCAATAAGTTTTTTTTAGTTATGACAGGAAATAATTCCTCAGTTAATTGGATGAGAAGCTCATTGAGATCGATCGTTCTTGTTTCGAGAGGAAGCGTGCCATAGTTCATTCGAGCGATTTCAAAAAGCTCGTCAATCAGCCTTTCCAACCGTTGTGCTTTGGTGTGGGCGATGCGTGTATAGTGATTCGTTTGATCGCCCGTTAGTCCATCCGATTGAAGGATGAAATCCAAATAACCAATCACAGAAGTCAGAGGAGTACGCAAATCATGAGCCAAATTCAGTACCAATTGCTCCTTGCTGGTTTCCGCAAAATCGCCCCTTTCCATCGCTTGTTGCAGCTTCTCGCTTGCCCGATTAATGTTTCTCGCGACATCACCGAATTCATCATTGGAGGACAGGCGAATACGACTGTTGAAATCACCTTTCGAGAGCTGGTTAATTCCATTGGATATGACATGAAAATAGGCCGCATATCGTTTTGTGAAGTGATAGAAGAAATAAAAGGAGAGAGGAAGGAAGATGAGCAGAAAGAAATTGATATCCCCGATATCTCTTATGAAATAACGTACTTTCGTTAAGGGATTTTCATACCTGGTCGTGTAGTAGTAAGATTGAAGGACTTTAAAAAGGATGTAAGTGATCACCGCTGAAATAGACATACTTAAGCCAAACCATAAAATCATTCTAAATCGAAAACTGCGGAACATGCTAGCCATGGAATGAGTACCCCACCCCCCAGACGGTTTTTATCCGTTTGGTTTTATGCACGTCTTCCTCCAGCTTTTTCCGCAGAGAGCGAATATGCACCATGACCGTATTGCTGCCCTCATAGTAAGTCTCACGCCACACTTGTTCAAAAATATGTTCCGAGCTAAACACTTTCTTGGGATGTCTGGCCAGCAGGTGTAAGATATCAAACTCTTTCGGAGTTAATTCAATGGGTTGGCCGTATAAAAAAACAGTACGTTCTTCGGGATAGATGAACAATCCACCAGCCTCCAAAACGGGTCTAGCTGTTTGCGTCGACTGATTGAATTGCTTAGATCGCCTCAACTGCGCGTTGACTCGCGCTACCAACTCCATCGGATTGAATGGCTTGGTCACATAATCATCCGCCCCTCTTACCAAACCCGCAATCTTGTCGAGATCGGACGTTTTGGCGCTTAAAAAAATGATAGGAAATTGATGCTTCTCTCGTATCTGTCTGGTTACTTCATAACCATCGTGTTTAGGCATCATAATATCCAAAATCGCCAAATCAATGACATGCGCGTCACAGACAGCTATAGCATCCTGACCGTCAGCTGCTTTCAAGCATCGATAGCCCTCTTTCTCTAAATGAAGTTCGATAAGATCGGCAATCTCCGTCTCATCATCAGCTATCAAAATGGTCATTGACATCCTTCTTTCCCACCTCTATAAACTTTTTCACTAGTCCAATTGCAGCTATAGCCAGCCGCTCACTCAAGGATAAGGAAAAATATTTAAAAAGATATGCGTGTAAAAATTAAAACTTTCTTAAATTATTAAGGATAGCGGGGGTGGTTGACAAAAATGAATCATGTAACTATTATTGTTACATGTAGGGCATGATTAACAAAAGGGAGTGAATATTTATGTAGTGTATTTTAAAATTGCCGGCATTGCCATGACCATGGAGAAGCTAGAAGCTCATTTATCTGCTATAATGGGGTAAACGTGTCGAATGGAAAGAAACTTCATCCTTTCATCAAGACACTTCCTTCGTGAGGTGATAGTCATGGTTAACACACGTCTTTCCGTTGCCATTCATATAATGGCTCTAGTTCATACGAACCCTAAGGCTTCTTCCGATATGATTGCAGGAAGCGTCTCAACGAATCCAGTTGTTATTCGCAGAATTACCAGCATGTTGAAAAAATCCGGCTTACTATCTTCAAGAGTAGGCGTTGCGGGGTTTGCCTTGACCAAAAGTCCAAGCGAAATCACCTTATATGATATCTATAAATCCGTCCAATTGGAGTCTGAGATTTTCAATATCCATGATAATCCGAATCCGAATTGTACGGTCGGCAGGGAAATCCAACAAACTTTGGATGTGACCTTTGAAAGTGTAAAAGCAGCCATGGAAAACGAGCTTAGAAATAAAACACTACAAGATGTTATTTATCATATCTTCAAGTAGTACGGGCTTTTTTTCGTCCATGTTGTAACAATAATTATTACAGAATCACCAAAACATTTTAGGAGGAAAAACAATGAAAATCGCCATCATCGGAGCAACAGGAAAAGCGGGTAAAGTCATTATGCAAGAAGCCCTTTCAAGAGGGCATGAAGTAACGGCCTTTGTTAGAAGTGTGTCCAAAGTACAAGAAAGCAATGTACACGCTGTAGAAAAGAATATTTTTGATCTCACAGCTGACGATTTGAAGCCATATGATGTTGTTGTAAATGCCTTCAACGCCGCGCCAGGGCTTGAGCATCAGCATGTGGAGGCTGGTAAAGTGTTGATTCAAGCCTTACAAGCTAACACGCATACCAAATTAGTCGTGGTGGGCGGAGCAGGCAGTTTATTCGTTGACCAGGAGAAAACAACACGACTTTTCGATACGGAAAATTTCCCGGCTTTATACCTGAGTACCGCCAAAAATATGGGAGAAAACCTTAACGAACTGCTAAGCGCGGCTAACATCGTATGGACCTATATCAGCCCTTCCGCCTTTTTTGATTCAGAGGGCATTCGGACTGGAGAATATACAGCAGGAAAAGATCATTTACTTGTCAATTCGCAAGGACAAAGCTATATCAGCTATGCTGATTACGCAATTGCGCTACTCGATGAAATCGAAAATCCTAAGCATGTCAACCAAAGATTTACGGTTGGATCGAAATAAGCATTTCTATAAAAAGGGATGAGGCTGCCGATCGTATGTTATCGGCAGCCTCTTTTTGGTTAAGCTAAAGCGGTGGGTCTAACCATAATTTCACTGATTAGCGTGTCATCCGGTTCGTTAATGGCGAATGCAATGGCTCTGGCAATGCGATCAGGGGAAATCCCCAACCCGCTTATTTGACCGGCTATCGCCTGCACTTCAGGGCTCGTAATGCTATCAAACAATTCGGTTTTCGTCAGACCCGGAGCAATCACGGTCGATCGGATATTCGAAGCCGCGGATTCTTCAAGCCGCAGTCCTTCCGAGATGGCTCTTACCGCGAACTTGGTAGCTGCGTATACAGCTGATGTTGGTGACACCTGATAACCCGACGTAGAGGACAGGTTGATGATATGTCCAGACCGCTGCTCCCTCATGGCAGGCAGTACCGCGGCGATACCATATAAAACGCCTTTGATATTCACATCGATCATTTGATCCCACTCGGTTACTCTTAATTCATTCATCCTGGAACTCGGCATGACGCCTGCATTGTTCACCAGCACATCAATTCGGCCATATAAACGCAAAGCAAACTTGGCCAACTGCTGCATATCTTCAGCTGAAGCGACGTCGGCTTTTGCAGAAACAGCCTCGCCACCAGCCTGTTTGATTTCATCCACAATCGTGTGCAAGCGTTCCTCTCGTCTGGCGGCCAATACCACCTTTGCCCCATGTTGCGCCAACATTTTCGCTGCAGCTTCACCTATTCCACTGGATGCTCCTGTAATAATGACCACTTTACCTTGTACATTTTCCATCGTTAAACACTCCTTCAATGTTGAATATATTTAACACGTGTTGAATATTTAACGGCCGTTGATTAATATTATAGACAGAAGCTCGGATTACTCAATGGTTGATTGATGCGGATTTGTTAGATATCCAACATCACGCTTACGATTGTTGATTATCTGAAAGGAGGTAACAATAAGTTTGGAGAACGTAGTTAAAACCGACCGCCGCATTCTCAGAACGAAGCAAGCCATCACCAAGTCGTTTCTGGAACTTTTTTCGGAAAAAGATTTTGAACAGATCACCATCAACGAGATCGCCGAGCGTGCCAATGTGAACCGCGGCACCATTTATCTGCACTACAGTGACAAATACGACCTTTTGGACAAATGCATCGAAGATCATATCAACGAATTGATTTCGCTCTGCACGAAGCAGGAGAATCCTTCGGTTTCGCAAGGCATGGTGCAGGAGCCCAAGCCGATTTTTGATTATTTTCGCGATAACTTTCCCTTCTTCTCCGCCATGTTTTCCAATCAAAGAGTTTTTCTTTTCCGGGAACAACTGCTGAATTTTATTTCTGTCAATCTGATGGTTAAAATGAAAAAGCCGGACGATCAGCCCGACATCGATCTTGAGCTGAAAGCGCAATTCATGGCCTCTGCTTTCATTGGCATTGTGGAGTGGTGGATACGCCATCAAATGCCGCATTCCACTCAATTCATGGCCGACCAAGTCAAGAGTTTATTTGAAAATAATCAAGTCTACCTGGCTAATAAATAAAAAAAGTGCCCCTCACGCCAACATCTTGGGTTTAGGACACCATCATGATTTAAACGTTAAACTGTCTAATTATGACATGTAATTCTTCAGCAATCGTAGATAAATTTGCAGCTGAGGACGAAATATCCTCCATGGATGCTAATTGCTCCTCGGCTGATGCGGATGCCTCTTGCGTACCTGCAGCAATATTTCCCGACGCTTCGGAAATGAACTGCATAGCGTGAACCAATTGTTCTGTGCCCGAGGCTGCATGAAGAACCGCAGAAGAAACTTCTTGGATTTGAGTTGACACTTCATGGATAGCAGTCTCAATATGCTCGAACGACTCTCCTGCCGTATTAACCACTTCGATGCCTACAGCTACTTCCTTCGTTGTAAATTCCACGGATTGAACAGCCTTAGCTGCCTCCTCCTGAATCATACCGATTAATTGAGAAATACGCTCAGCGGAATTGCCCGATTGTTCCGCTAACTTACGAACCTCATTCGCAACAATCGAAAATCCGCGTCCTTGCTCTCCTGCTCTAGCTGCTTCAATCGCTGCATTCAAGGCCAGTAGATTCGTCTGCATGGAGATGCCGGCCATAACTTCAATAATTTGCCCTATTTCTTGGGAACGTTCGCCTAGACCTTTGATATTTTTCGATAAACCATTAACGGTCTGATGAATGGCACTCATCTGTTTACCAACCGTCTCTATGGCGCCCCCTCCTTGAGCTGCCTTCTCAGCCGCTTCCATAGCCGCATCTGTGACAGAGTGCGCATTTCTCGCAATTTGCTGCACACGATCGGATATTTCACTCACCGTTTCTAAAGTTTCCTCCGCACTTTGAACTTCTTTTTCCGTACTCGACGCAATATCTTGCATTGTGATGGAGATCATCTCTGTGGCATGACTCGTTTGTTCAGCACTTGTTGTTAACTCTTCCGCTGCTGCAGCCACTTGCTCAGAATTTATTCTCACTTGCACAATAATGTCACGCAAGCTTTCCGCCATATGATTCAAAGCGTGGACTAATTGGCCGATTTCGTCCTTCACATTCGTTATCATTTTATCCTCCGTTAAATTGCCTGCAGAAATGGATTTCATTCTGGAAACAACTTTAATAATCGGGGATACAATTTGATTGGCAATGAAAAGAGCCAGTATTACTCCTATGATTATCGCGATGATAGAAAGAGTTCCAATGTTCAACTCCAAACGGTTTCCGCTAGATAACAAAATACTTCCCAGTTCATGAATCTCCGATTCTCTGGTCAGCGCTAGTTTGTTAAAGCCTTCGTCAATTTCACGCCCTGTAGTAGTAACTTCATCTTTTAAAATTTGGATCGCCAATTCCTTATTGCCGCTGTCGTAAGCAGGAAATAACTTTTGTTCAATGACCTGCCTCCACTGCACACTTTTTGCTACTAGATCTTTCGCTTCTTGCGAATTCGTTATGGCTAAAAGTTGCTCCTGGAACGCCTTGCTCTCTTCCGTAGTTTCCAAGAACCTTTTTTTATAATCCGGGTCCCCGAATATGATATAACCCCTTACCAAGGCTATACGTTTTTGTATATTTCCGCTTAGCTTTTCATCAATAACCAACTTCGTGACATCACTCGTTACGATTTGTTTGACACTCCCATTGAAAACGTTTACTTGCATGTAAATAAAAACAGACATTACAACGAACAACACCAAAACAGCCGAGAAACCAAGTAAAATTTTAAGACGTAAACTCTTCAATTTCTTCATTGTCAGCTCTCCATCACTATTTTGTATTATATATACGACAGATTATATGATACATCTTTTACCATTAAAGATAAACTACTTTTTCAATCTGCGGTGATCCATTCTTTCATGAAAAACGATCGCTCCTGGTTCCTGGAAACCTTGGAGCGATCGTTGCAAAATATTTTTTTTTTATTTTCCATTGCTTTGAGAAGCGTCGCTAGCATCTTATTTACAAAAACAAAAAGGCTGTCCAGAAGGTAATTTACCTTGTGAGACAACCTCTCTTTATTTCGTATGACTTACTCCGTTACTCGCTACAGAAATCGCATTCTTCCCGCTTCTCTTCACCTCATACATGGCCTCGTCCGCCTTTTGCAGCAGCCCTGTAAGATCTGAAGCATGGTCGGCGTATAGGCTCACCCCAGCGCTAAAAGAAACGGGAATCGACTTCTGATGGATGCGAAAAGGATTGGCAGAAAGCGGGAATAAGCGCGAATGTGCTTCCTCGTACACTTGCATTTGAGCCGAATCGAAAGGCATCAACAGGACAAATTCGTCCCCGCCGATTCTTCCCGCTAGATCTCCGGGCCTTGCATGCAGTTTCAACAAATCCGCGATATGCTTTAAATAGTCATCGCCAATCAAGTGCCCATGCGTATCATTCACGGTTTTGAAATTATCCAAGTCTATTAAAATGAGTGCAAACGGCTCGCCCGCAGCTATTTTAACGTTCGCATGCTCCTGCACGGCAGCCCGATTCAAGAGACCCGTGAGGGGATCATGGTAAGCCAAATGGCGATACTTCCTTTCCGACTCAACCAGCTGGCGTTCCGTAGCTTTCAGGGAGGTGATGTCCGTCATATTCAGGATGACCATTCCTTCCTCCGCCCCTTCGATATTCTCCATGCTGACGATCATATCCAGCTGCGCCTGATCTTGAATATTCAGTTTCATTTCCCACTGCCTATTCTTGGTTTCATTCGTCTGAAACTCGTTCCACCGATCTTTGAAACTCGTATCATCGTAAAACGATAGACTTGAGATCACATCGATGCGTTCCATGTCTTCCGTAAGTAGGCCAAACAAACTCTTCGCGCGCGGATTCATTTCTTTGACAATCCCCACTAGATCCAGAAGGAAGATTGCGGTCGGAGCGGATTGGAACAAGGTGTGAAACAGATCGCGGTAACTGGGCAAAAAGTCGTATTTCGTAATGAGCCTTCTTAGCGACACCACCCACAGAAGAGTTCCGGAAAAATAAAGAGCAATAGAAACTGAACTCGTAATAACTGCTAGAGAAAGAAGGAAAGTCACAATAAGTATCCAGGCAAAAAGCGATAGTAATCCCGCTAAAAGCCTTATGAGCATCTTTTTACGTTTCACAAGTTGGGTAGTCAGCCAGGCAATTAACAAAATACCTACGGATAATAAAATATAACTTCCTACAAAAAAAACCGCTAAACCAAGCATAAGCGGACTTAAGGGACTAGGTCCATCTACCCTTGGCTGATAGAGATGTTGAGGACCAAAGATCAGCAGCATCAACGCCAACGAAAGCAGCGGAGTCAAATATATCCATAAGACAAATTGTCTTATTTTCGAACTCGTCTTACCCGCAACAAGCACGCTAAGATGCACAAGGTTGCTAATCGTTAATAGCAGCATAGGAGCATTCCAAAAAAGCACAATCAAACTCTCATATCTTGGGAAAAGCGCTGTTTTGATATATTCACCTAGAAAATAAAAGAGTAATGAAAGCATAAGCAGCGAGGCCACGCGGTTCACCAGGTTTTGTTTATTCCGGGCATACATTGAAATAGCCATATAAAAAAACATGTAGGAGGGTAATAAAATCGTCAGAAAATCAAGCGATATTTCGTTCATCTGGAAGTCCTTTTCATGGAGATTAACCATATCATTTATCGTTTAATGTTATTCCAAATCTCATAAAAATACAACAACCCGAACGCTAGAAAAGCGAACGGGCAGCATGTAAATTAACGCTATCGATGAGGGTCATACCAAGCTAAAACAGTGCTCCAGTTACTCCATCCATAATAAGGAACGCCTACATCTAACTCGGAAATCCAGATCTCCGCTTTGCTTCCATCCGGATTCGAGCTCCATACTTCCGCATGGCTTCCGTCTGAACGGATCCAGGTTAGTCTATTGCTCTTCCTTAGCATGTACGGACCGAAGTCTCCGTTTTTTTCCGGAGGATGTGTGAGCTGCTTTTGCTCTTTATTTGAAAGGCTCAGCTGATATAAAGCGGGAAGCGGCCATACAGCATCCTCTTTGGATTCCTTCGACCTGGAAACAATGATCAAACGGTCGTTTTCCCATGTAAAATCACGATCCGCATATCCTTGAGGCGTATAAGAAGCCGGCTTCAGAGCGGGCAGATCCTTGAGCTTCAAATGCTTATTCTGCACCGCCACTCGGCCTTCCCCTGCAATATAGGCGAGCCTTGCCTTCGTTGGCGACCAGGCAAACCATTGCGGGTAGTGAAGCATGTTATCCAATTGCTGGAACTGTTCGCCATCCGAAGACAATACGCACAACGCATTGCCGTCCGCCGACAAAGATGCCGTTGGATGCGCAGTAAACGAGATCCACTTTTTATCACTGGACCATTTGAATAAGCTTGTGCCAACAGCGAAAAAGCCAGGAGACTCCGTAGGAAGCGTATAAAAATGCTTACTCTTATTGGGGTCCATTTTGGCGTCGGCCGGAACCATATACAACTCCACATTCGTCCAACCGGATGGCCGCAGCTGAGCAGGTGATGATACCAGAAATCCACTGCCATCAGGTACCCATGAGTAGTTATCCACACCCAGAGTTACATTCTTAAAGGGTTCCACTTTATCGCGGCCAATCTTTGCGGTATTCAGAACGCCATCTATTTTAAAAGCAAGATCATTCCTATTGGGAGACCACTGAAAATTGTCGCCGCCTGGATAGACGCGATTATGTTTTTTCGCCTCCAAGCTGTACACCCATATCTCATGCTGCTGTTCGCCAAGAGCAAGTGAGTAGGCAATGAACTTCCCGTCTGCCGACCATTTGGGTTCGCTTACCTTTTGATGTAGCGTAACTTGCAGCTCTTTATCGTCTTTTTTGACCCATAGATCGCCGCCGCGAACGAACGCAGCTTGTATAGATTGCCTTGGTTCAGCAAATCCGACATTAGCGCATAAAACTGAAAGCACCAGGCTAATGAACAACATTTTAATTTTCATTGGTTGCCCCCTTTTCAAATCGTTCAGAAATATTTTTAGCAGGTTGATCCAAATTATTCCTCTAGGAATAACAACAAAAAAACGCCTAACAACTGCCTATGACCACTGGCCAGAAGAGTAATTAAGCGTTTTTCATTTCCAATAACCGTATCTTACCAAAAGCCTGTAATACAAATAGACTAGGCTATAAGCAAGTATATAAGATACAAAGGTCCAACCTATATTCCAATGATTGCTGTATTCTACTTTCCCAAAAATAAACGCCAAATATTCCAGCGCAGTCGTAGCCAAGCAAAAACAGCTTATTTTCCAAAGCGCAAACTGATTATTTTTTCGAATCCAATAAATCATATAGCCGGCCATAATGGGATAAAGCCCAATATCAAGCGGCAGTGCTGAAAGTGTCTCATCATTCTCAATCAATGGGGTAAAATCCCAAAAATCCAAATGATACCCTGTATCATTGATTAAGCTAGATATCGTGACCGTTATTGGAAAGATTAGAACCACAATAACTCGAGACTTCCTGTACAGATAAATCCCAAACACCCAGGGGATGAGAAAGCCTGCAATAATGTTAAATAACATGATGTTCACCTCTTTACTCTAGATCCCCTAGTATGACCATTTGTCGGTGAAAATATGATGTTTACAAAACGTTGCAGGCACAGGTGCTCTACACTTATCGCTTGTTTGCTATGTTTTCAGCCGCATCGACCGTATGCTTGAGCAAGGTTGCAATGGTCACTGGACCAACCCCGGCAGGAACCGGTGTAATGGCCGAAGCCACCTCACAACAAGCGTCATAATCAACATCGCCAACGTTTCCGGGATTGTAACCTGCATCTAAGACAATAGCGCCTGGTTTTAGCCAATCACCTTGAACAAATCGAGGTTTACCCACAGCAGCTACTACAATATCTCCCAGACGCACGATATCGGCCAAATTCGCTGTTTTCGAGTGGCAGGTCGTAACGGTTGCGTTCTTATTTAGCAGCATCAGAGAGACCGGTTTACCGAGAATTGGACTTCTTCCAATTACAACCGCGTGTTTGCCTTCGACCGGAATTTTATAATAGTCCAAAATGGCCATGATTGCCGCCGGCGTACAGGAAGGGAACTCGGCAAATCCAAAAGCATTTTGAGCAAATCCCAACGTCGTGACGCCATCGACATCTTTATCGATATGAATCGCCTCAAAAGCTGCCCTTTCATCAATATGCCTCGGAACTGGGTGCTGCAGCAAGATCCCATGCACACTGCTGTCATCATTAAGCTTGTGAATGGCTGCAATTAACTCCTCCGTAGTTGTGTGCTCAGGAAGAACAACACGAATAGATTGAATTCCAAGCCGCTTGCACGCGTTTCCTTTCATCCGTACGTAAGTCGCTGAAGCAGGATCGTCGCCGACCAACACGGTCGCTAAACAAGGAACGATGTCTTGATCGGACAAGTTTTTGATTCTGTTGCTCAGCGATGCCTTCATGGCGTCTGCGACCCGGTTACCATCCAAGATTAATGTTTCTGCTGACATTTTAATCATCCCTTTTGAGTAAATTTGAAACGCAAAAAGGTAAGGGGAATTCCCCTTACCTCTGCCCAGGCGTACGGCTGATTATCCATGTGCTCCCTCATGGTTCCCCATGTTCCGCCAGTCACACACAGTTTTTTGTATGCAATCATAATAACAATTAAAGCCATAGTTTTCAATGCGTATGGAAAAAAGACTACGGAGACCTTACTGCCGTTCCAATTCGCCTGCAATAAGCTTCCAACTCATCGAATGAAAACTTGTAGAAGGTTAAATCTTTCACAACCGATGAGTGAAATCCCGGCAAGCTGCTCCACCTAGAAACAATTGGTTGTATCTCCTTATTGTCAGAAGAACTCCAGAACTGGAGCTGCTTTACGTCGGGGTTACCAGCTTTAATAAGACTCAATAACGCTTCAAGACCGCGTAGAAATAACGGTGTACGCCGATATTGTTCCAAAATAAAGGCAATCTCAACCTGACAAATCTCTCGATCTTCGTAATCATTTGCCCCTGTGCCGTACACGAAACCTGCCGAACCTACGATATCGTAAGTCTCTTCGTTGAAAATCAGCATGGCTTGCCCGAACTGCAGCGGACTGCCCATGAAAGCGAGCTTCATCGCAAAAGGGTACGGCAAGTTTAAAAAGGCTTGTTGCTGAATCAAAAAACGGATGTAAGCTTCGAAATCCATCTCGAACTTACAAGTACGGAATTCGAAACCCATTATACCGGATTAGCTCGCAAGTTCTCGTTGTCTTTGACGATTTTACCGAAACCGCCTTTGTTCGTATCTTTTTTAATGCTTGGTGGAATTACAATCATGCATAACGCCTCCTTATCAAGGATAGTTGTCTGTCATATGTATATTATACCTTCACGAATTTATCTAAGAAAGCCCTCAGATTGTTAATTTTGACACCAAATTTCATTTGTTTTCCAAGTATGCTATCCTCTTCATGGCTTCTGTCGGCAAATTTCGCGTACAATTTGCATAAATATACATTTTCTGCAAGTGCTGCGAATCTCACCTCTTGGACGTCCGGATTGTCGGATATAATCTCGCTTACCAGGAAGCGCAAGCCCTTAATGAAGAGCCTTGATCCTCGATAAGCACGGTCGGCTATGGCCATCTCTATAAAAGCGATGTGTTTATCTTCGTAGTCGCACTCTGGTGTCCCAAGGTAATAAGCACTTGCCGCAATAATACGTTGTGCGTTATGATCCACCACCTGAATCAACTGACCATACTTGATGAACGAATACAACATCGCTATCGTGTCTGTGGCCGAATACGATGGATGCATATCCCGCCGGTTTTCCAGAATGAACAAACTCACTTTAGCCAAATCATCATCAGTGACGCACCGTTTGTAAATACTTGCTGTCATAACGTTAACCTTCACACCTTCCGTAACGAAGCCTCTACATTCGACTCAATAATGTCATCTGCAATGTTTGTAAAATTTGTGGATACTCTGCCGTCAACCGGTGAAAAGCCTCTCGTCTGACCGATAGCAATACCGCAGGACTCAGTGCCTTCACTGTTGCGTTCCTTAGCGTGTTGCGGAGCAGAGCAATTTCCCCGAAATGATCGCCATCCTGCAGAACGGCAACACGTATTTCGCCTTTGTCCGGTATATTTTTCACTATTTCAAATTTGCCTCGAACGATAATGTAGCATTTATTACCCTCTTCGCCCTCACGAACAATTACTTCGCCTTCCTTACACGTTTCTGTTGAGAACAAGGTAGCGATATCACTTAAAAGCGCTGGCTCTATGCCTTGGAAGAATGGCAGTTTAGCAAGCCGATTTACATCCACAGTCGCATGTAGACCGTCGTGAGATAGATGAAACCCGATCTGTTTCTCCCAAAGATTCGCATACTCCCCCTTCTGATCCAGAAGCTCATGATGGGTGCCGCTTTCGATGATCCGTCCGTCTTTGAATACATAAATGACATCGGCATGCACGACTGAAGACAGTCTATGTGTAACGGAAATAATCGTTTTGTCTTTCCGACTTTGTACGATTAACTCATTAATATCGGCCTCTGTCGCCGGGTCTAGCGCCGATGTGACTTCATCGAGCAGCAACAACTTCGGCTTCCGCAGAAGCGCTCTCGCTATGGACAGTCGCTGCCGCTCTCCACCCGACAGAGAGCCCCCTTCGTGGTGAATCAGCGTGTCGTATCCATCTGACCAGTTGACAATGGTATCGTGGATCCGCGCCTGCTTCGCCGCTTCTATCATTTCTGCTTCCGTCGCAGCTTCATTATTTATCAGCAAATTATCACGAATTGAAGCGTTAAACAGAAATGTATCCTGCGCAACAAGCGTAGTCAGCTTTCTTAGCGACGCTTCACTTACTTGGCGCAAATCGCAGTCATTAATTAAGATTGCCCCTTGGTTCGGGTCATAAAACCGTGAAAGCAGCTGTAAAGCCGTACTTTTGCCCGATCCGCTTGGCCCAACAAAAGCCACATACATGCCTTCCGTAATGCGCATGCTCACTTCCTTCAATTGCTCCGCTTCACCGTTATATCCAAACGTTACCCGATTCATCTGAATTGAAGTAAAAGATGATGATAAGGGCACAGGATTCTCCGCGTCAGGAACGTCCGGCTGCTGCTCCAATATCTCCTTCACCCGGCGGAAACTGATACTCGAATCAATTAGATTTGGAATAAGGACCGACAAATTTGTAACTGATTGACCTACGGATAAAAACAACGTAAAAAACGCCATAAAACCGCCAACCGTAATTTCGTCATGAAATATGAAATACCCACCGAAACCGATCATGATACCGTTTAGAATCAACAGCGCCGTGAGCGGCAGCCGTTCGATCAAGGCCCCTGCCATATGCAGCTTGAATCCGAAAGTGAACAAGTCGTTCATCTGTTTGCGCGCGCGATCCCGGATACTCGCCCGCAAGTGAAGGCCTTTGATCGTTTTATGCCCTTTGACCATCTCATCAATCGTATTTGCAAAGTGCTCCTGCGCTTCCTTGTATCCTGTGTTGGCAGCCTCCGCACGCCCCTGCAGCAATTTCGGCCCGATAAACATGAGCGAAGAACCAGCCAGCATAGCAAGGGTTAACTTCCAATTGATTGAAAAAAGCATAACAAGTCCGAGCGTCACACTTAACGTTTCCTTCAACAGGAAAGGATACGATATACGTACAACTCTCTCCATTGCACCCATATCGGCCGCAAACCGAGTAACCAAATCACCAACCTTGAACCGTTCATAAAAAGGGAGCGACTGCTTTTGCATATGGTCGAAAAGCTCACTGCGCATCTTCCGGATCATTTCCCCGCTGAGCTTGCCTAACGAGTAGTCGCCAAAAGCGCTAGCACAAATGTTCAATAACCCTCCGCTGAGCAACACCGAAAGTATGAAAATAAATGCGTGGAGATCCTTAGGCATGAAAGCGTCATCTACCAAATATTTCAAACTTAAGGGTGAGGCAATAGAATACGCAATTTCGATGAAAATACTGCCTATGAATATAGCAGTTAATAATTTATACTGTGCAAAATGACGCAATATTGTCTTGATGAAAGGCAATGAATATCGCCACCTCCTGCTATTCATAGATTACCTTAGATCCTTTAGACTGTAAATCGTTCTAGCAATCCTGCAAATAAAAGAGTAAAATCTCTGATAATAAAATAGAGTTTCATACATGCACTATTCAAAGGAGGATGCATCGATGTCCCTTATTCGAGAAATGACAATCGAAGATTATGAGCAAGCCTTTTTACTCTGGGATCAGATTGAAGGTCTTGTATTAAGTGAGGCGGATTCTAAACCAAATATCGCGAGTTATTTAGCTAGAAATAAAGGATTTTGTTTCGTTTGCGAAGCGGACAATCAGGTGGTTGGAACTATTTTGGCTGGGCACGATGGCAAAAGAGGATTTATCTATCATCTAGCTGTGAATCCGGAATATCGCAAACAAAGGATCGGGCATCGTCTTGTAGAAGCGAGTCTTGCTCAGTTAAGAGAGATAGGCATTGAGAAATGTCACATTTTTGTACTCGAAAATAATGATTTGGGCCATTCTTTCTGGACGGCTGCAGGTTGGGAAAAAAGAAGCGGTTTTTTTGTTTATTCGAAAACGCCTTAAACCGGCGAAAAAAAAGGCTGTCCAGACCTGTTCAATCCATGGGTCCAGCAGCCTTTTTTCTATAATTTCAACGTCATAAATGAGCTAAGCGGGTCTTCGGTGTAATCCGCAAACGGTTGGCAATACTCGAAACCCGATTTCTCATACAGCTTTCTTGCCGGCTCGAAGGCTTCAAAGGAGCCAGTTTCCAGACTTAAACGCTGATAGCCACGTCGCTTGGCTTCCGCGATAATGTGCTCAAGAAGCTGTTTGGCAACCCCTTTTCTTAGATGGTCAGAAGAGGTTCGCATGGATTTTATCTCACCGTGCCCGGGGTCAAGTTCTTTCATTGCGCCGCAGCCGGCTAATTCTCCTTGGTCCCACGCACTCCAGAAGGTAACTTCCGGTTTTTTGAGCCCATCAATATTCAGGGCATGCATGCTTTCCGGTGGAGAAAGCTCTGACATTCCTTTCAGATGCTCCAGAATTAATGCCCTTACCTCAGCACCCGTTAAGTCATCAACCTTAATGTCCAACAAAGCCATCGTGAATCTCTCCTTCTCATTACTCTCTATTTCTAAGTTATATTTTACATGAATTCGCATAAGGTCAAAACCTTTTTTGTAAAGGAAATTTAAGTGAAAACCTAACCGATTAAATACCGAAAACCTAACAGGCTAAACACCGGCAGGCTTGATGTTAGACTCGTCGCTCCGTCCCATCATAGTACTCATCAGATCTGCAACTCCTCCTCACCTGCCAAAGACAAATTATACTGGAGCGGCCGGAGCTGGCGAAGCTGGCGGAGCTGGCGGAGACGGCGGAGCGGACGGGGACGGCGGAGCGACAAAGCGGACGGAGCTGGTGAAGCTGGCGGAGACGACGGAGCGGACGGAGCTGGCGGGGACGGCGGAGCGGACGGAGCTGGCGGGGACGGCGGAGCTGCCGCGCGATTAGGGCTCGAGGCCGAGGGTGTAGCTCCACCTCGGGACCAGAGCCTGTTGCCTCGGTTGAGACTCGGCCGAGGGGAACTACGGGGCGCTATTTCTGCGAAATGGGCCCTTTTACGCACGGGAGGGGAACTACCGTCCCTTATTTCAACGGATTAGGCTGAAACACAGCCAAAAACGTTGAAATAAAGCCCTGCAGTTCCCCAAGAATTTGAAATGGACCGATAGGGCAGAAATAGCGCCCTCAGGTTCCGCTATGTAATGTATGGCGTGCAGCGACAATCCACTAATCCGCCCCCAAGCTGCGGTAGATGGAAAAACGACCGTTAATCTTCCCTACTCAGTAGCGAGAATTGGTTATCCTTGGCATAATTAACGCCAATAAATCCAGCTACTTAGGAAAAAGTGGAACAATTGCAGCAATTAGCAGGAGGAATCAGCGTTAAAGCTTAGCAATCGCTTGCTTGTACCTCACCGGCAAACGCCACATAAGAAGCAATCGCCCTCGTTAAATTCGCGCGATCGGCCGTCATACAATAAAAGCCAACTCCCCCATTGTATTTTTTACAACATACAGACGCTTTTTACGCTGCAATCTCATCTTCATTGCACAAAATACAATCATTTGAACCCGAGATGACAAAAAAGTGCCCATTTCATGCCAAATGGTTGTATAAACTACAACATAGACGAGTAAAAAGCCAGATAGACGCCCATCTGGTTGTACAAACTGCAATATAGTGCTGTGTGGCACCAAGGAGTCGTTCCCCAAGAATTTGAAATGGAACAATAGGGCAGAAATAGCGCCCCCAGGTACTGCTATGTGAAGCAAACAGTCAGTATGGTGAGCAGCCCCTCTTCACTTTGACCGAAAACGCTGCCATTGCTTCGTGCGGACGATCCACTAAGCCGCCCCAAGCTGCGGTAGATGGAAAAACTACCGTTAATCTTCCCTGCTCAGCAGCAGGGAACGAATTAACGGTAGAAGCTCCAGCTAAATCAATAGGAGAAGAGAATTGGTTATACTTGGCATAATTAATAGCAGGAGGAATCGGCGTTAAAGCCTAGCAATCGCCTGTACCTCACCGGCAAGCGCTGTAAAAGAAGCAATCGCCCTCGTTAAATCCACGCGATCGGCCGTCAGGCAAGCGAATCCCTCCTGGATTCGCCTCTCGAAATCAGCAGGTGCTGCTGCAAATTGGCTGCACTGGGCGACGGCTCCTTTTTCGTTCAGCAAATACTGCCCATTGCACGCGAACAATACTTGAACGAGGCAGCTTACCGTTCGAAACAAATGCCCTGCTGCGTAAGAAACATCTTTACGCCCCAAAGCCTTTTTAGCGTTAGCGATGGAAAAATCCGCTTCCCACATAAATTTCGCGAGGGTCGCTTGCCGCAGCGCTTCCGGGTACGGCCATGTCTTCGCCTTCATTTCAGCGACGAGACCCTCCGGATCCCAGAGCGGCCGGCAGCGCGCGACTTCTCCCATGTAGATTGATGTGCAGAAGCCATGCGGATGGCCCGGCTGATAATGAATATCGATCCGGCCGTGCCGGCAATCCTCGATGATGCCGGACACTTTCGCAGCATCCCGATACAGCACATCCAAGGGAAAGCCGCCGCTGCTAAGCCAGCCGCCGCCATTGATCCACGGCCCCCATCCGCAAATCGGCGTGATAAGACCGCTGCGGTGCTGATCATCCAATGACTCCGCAGCTTTCTCCAAAGCGGCAATGTCAACCGGCCGCTCAGGGCGGTAGTAGACGCCGATGTCAATATCAGACTCCGGTGTTTCGGTGCCGCAGGCACGTGAACCGCCTAACACGATAGCAGCGATTCCTTCTACTTTTTGCAGTTGCTCTACAGCTGATTGAATAACTTGATTTGCTTCCATAGACGTATCACCTACCTTGATACTAAAACTTTACGATGAGAGTAGATAACGGATCAAGAGTGATCTTTTCTTTAAAAAATACTTTTCCCTCCGCATGGTCTACGGCTACTTCGTTCCCTCCAAGCAAGACGCTCCGAATGTCGCGCCCCTTCAACAATTCGCTGCCAAAGCTGGATAACGTCAGTGTCCCCATTTTAACCTCCAGCTCCAGCTGTCCATCCGCGCTGCGGAACTCACCCCATCCGTCATTCAAGCTCCAGAAACTGCTGAACTCATCTACCTGCCATTTCGGACTAAAACCAATATGTCCTTCGACCATATCATACTCGAATCCGCTTAGCGCCAGCAGTAATCCGAAGGAAGCCATAGAGCGAGCATAATTGCTGCCGCATTCGAATTCATTCCACGGATTCCGGCGTTCGCCGTCATACCGGTCGCGAATCGCTTTCACCACACGCAGCCCTTCCGTTACATATCCCTCATAAATCATATGGCAAGCAGCCTGGTATTCAAAGCCATTCATGCACTCTTCCGCATAAGGAACTGGCACAATTGGAGAGTTCGCATCAGGCCATGAGCAGATGACGAGACCCGCCTCGTCGTTCAACCCATAAATGCGGCAAGCATTCGGGTGGTCGCCTAATTGTTCAATAAAGTTGTTCTCATAGATGGAATGAACCGCACATTTTACTTTCTCTGAATCCAGTACGTACCCTAAACCAACCAGATGAGCAAACCACTGTCCGAGCACCTGATCGATGCCGCAGCCCTCGCCAATCTGATATTTATGCTCCCCTGCCTCCTCATTCCAGTACACCTCTTCTGCACCATACTTTTCAAGCACAGAACGGTCTTTGAGGTCTACCATTTGATGAAAATAACGCCCATTGAACAAATGCTCATTCGTCCAAGCCGATCCTTTGAGCCTGATCGCATCGTATTCCGCCGCTGTCTCAGGCTCTCCCAGCGCATTCGCCATCTCAGCTGCAGCTTTCAAAGCAGCCAAATACATACTTGTCAGCCAGGAGTTCGGGCCGAACAGCTCCATATCGAGCGTATGGTGCTGCCGCCCTTCCATCACGCCGTCTTTGTCAGCATCCCACTGATCCTCGTTGGTCGGCTCCCAGGCAAACTCGAGCGCTTTGCGAATGTTAGGCCACAGTGAGCGCAGCCACGCTGTATCGCCGGATATCTTCCATTCGCGATAAGACTTAATGATGCCGCCCATTTGACCATCGGCAGCAGCTCTGAACTTGTTATCGCGTGTTGTCCGCTCTGCAGGCAGCATGAGGCGGAACGCCATTTTCCCATTTTCAAACTGGGCATACGTATAGTCGATCTTCCGCATCGAACGTGCCAGCGCCGGGAATAGGAAAGCTGTCGCTTGCTCGTAATTCCATACGTGGGTGCAAGAGCCTTCGCATGAGCCTTCGTTCGTATGCACGCCTTCAAACCCGTACAAAGTCCCATCGGTTAAACGCAGTACAGTAGGCGATTTTAAAATAGAAATATTGCTGCTAATAGCATCAACGACCGTATCAGGCAGCGTAGACCCAAACAACGTATCCTTAAACAGTTGTGATTCCGCATAAAGCCGCTCGTAGTTCGTCATCACATATTTAGCCGTAGCCGTCGAATCCTCGAATAACGTTGAATAATAATTTTTCCATGAAGGCAGTTGATCACCGCCCGGGTTCCAGAAGTTTACATAATTCGGAAAACTCCATGTAAGGATGAAGCGAAATGTCGCTTTACCGCCAGCCGGTACCGTACGATGCCCGCTCAGCAAGCCGACATCCTGGTGCTTTTCATGCACTCTTCTCGGATCTAATTCACTTGCAGTTTCATAATTTCGCTCCTGAAAGCGGCCTGGCCGACGGAAATCTTTCCAGAACACGGTCAAGTTATCGAACCAATTCCCACGGAACCAATAAGACTGATAACTGACGTCATCATGATCGGCAAGCAGCGTCAAATCGCCGAAATCCGCTTCATCCTCCTTATACTGTACAGAAGAAAGCCGAATCGCTCGTCTGCCATCTACCTCTGTTGCTTCGTTTATGGCTCCTTTGCGAAGTGGGTTCGTCAAGTTGCCTACCACGCTAAGATCTAATTCATCCTTGGAACGATTCGTCACTTCATATTCGAAAATCGCACACGGGATCGACGAATCCCGATCGTTCAGCGGGATGAACGGATTGAATGCCGTCAACTTGACATGGATGGGATCATCGTGGTCATCGAACGTCATTTCCGCAAACGGAAATTCTCCACGAAACGAGGTATTTTTAAAATGTGGAAATCCCGACATATTCTCCCGTCTAGGACCGTAGCCGTAGCCCTCAAATTTCCCTTTTCCTTCGCCGGTATAAGGTGTCTGCAAATCCCCGTTCAACACTTTGGTCAGGATCACCTCGCCTTGACGCTCTGCTTTTACAGCAAAAAAAGAAAATCCGTTAAAGCTTAGCTTATTCGGACGATTGAAAATCTCCCAATCAATTAGCCGGCCATTCCCGGCCAGACCAATGCTGCCCGTCCCGATACCACCAAGCGGAAACGAGATTTGATTCGTTTTGGCACCTGTATATTCAAAATTTTTCTCCATACCAAATTGCGCATTTGACTGATTCGTACCCATAGAACGCCCTCCTCAAACTCCTCATGATATAAAATCGTTCGTTGTGCTCACTTACATTTTAAGTCCACCCGCAGTGATGCCATCGAGCAAATATTTTTGTCCGAATATGTAAAAAAGCAGTGGCACGAAAAGCGACAATGTCACCCCTGCTAGAATGGCGGAAAGATTCCCGGTTCCAAAAGCTCCGGTTAATGCGGTCATCCCGATCGGCAGCGTCATTTTCTCAAATGAATTCAGAAAAATAAGCGGTCGGAAAAAATCGTTCCAATGTCCGATGAAGCTAATGACCGAAGTAACGGCGACAGCTGGGTAGGACATCGGGAGAATGACCTTCAGAAACACCCAAATCCGGCTGGCTCCATCCATATAGGCGGCTTCATCATACGCGCTGGAGATCGACATCATCGTCTGCCGAATCATGAAAATACCGAACGGATTAATAAGTCCCGGCAAAATAAGCGCCAGATGCGTATCAACAAGCCCCAGCTTCGACATCAGAATAAACTGCGGGATGATCGTTACTTGCCCCGGAATCATAAGCCCGGATAGAAAAATGAGAAATAGCGCGTTGCGTCCCGGAAAAGCGATGCGGGAAAAGGCAAAGGCCGCCATGCTGGAGATAAAAATATGTCCCAGCACGATGATCAAGCAAATTTTCAAGCTGTTGGAAATAAAATCGAAAAACGGTACCTTCGCAAACACCTCGGCGTAGTTGCCAATATGCCACGCTGTCGGAAAGATGGCAGGCGGCAGTGAAAACGAATCCTTTGGCAGCCGCAGCGAGGTGGAGAATATCCACAGGAACGGGGTCAGCATAAGAAAGGATAAGAGCAGCAGCACGCCGTCCAGCAGAATGCGTCCCGGCCCTAACCCCCGCATGGCGCCGATTTTAGCCCCGGTCCCTGCTGCTTGAAGATTGGAAGCCTCCACTTGTATCAACTCCTCTTTTAATCCCTGTCATAGTTGACCCATTTCTTACTAATGGAAAATTGAAACACCGTTACACAAAGTATGATTAAGAACAAGCTGAGCGAGAGTGTAGAGGCATATCCCATCTCATGATGCTGGAACGCCACTTCATAAATATACATATTCACGGAACGGGAGGCGTCTCCTGGTCCGCCCGACGTAATGAGGTACGGCTCATCAAAGATTTGGGTCGCCCCAATCAGAGTCGTCACCAAGACAAAGAAAATCGTCGGCGAAAGCATAGGCAGCGTGATAGAGAAAAAGCGCTGTGTCTTATTCGCTCCGTCAATTTCGGCGGCTTCATACAGTGCAGCAGGTATGCTTTGAAGCCCGATTAAGTAATACAAGAACGCATTACCGATAAATTTCCAGAAGCTATAGATCGCTACAGCCACGTAAACCCACTGCGGGGACTGCATCCAGGCAATAGGACTGACACCAAATTTGCCTAACAAGAAATTCAGGATGCCGAAATCCTTGCTGAAGATGAACTGCCAAGCAACCGCAACCGCCGCCGAAGTCGCAAGTACGGGGAAATAAAAAATCGTACGGTACAAATATTTCCACCCTTTGCCGATATTCCGATTGACCGCCAAAGCAATCAATAAACCGAGAATCGCATGCATAGGGGTTAAAATCAATACATACTTGAGCGTATTTCCATACGTCAGCCATAAACGATCATCCGCGAACAAATGCTTGATATTGTCAAAACCGATCCATTTGGCCGACGTGATCACGTTGTATTTGGTAAAGCTTAAATATAGAGTCGCTACAACCGGTTCGCCAATGAAGAGTACAAAAAATAGCAAGGCTGGCGCCAGAAATAACAAGCCGACAACTGTATTAGACATCTTGCGATAGGTTCCCACGCTAGACTCCTCCCATGAACCGTGGAGCCGGGCGATCCCTCCGGATCGCCGACGGACTGCCAACGATTCGGCGTCATTTTTTCAGGATAGCGTCGATTTCTTGTTTGGCCTTTTTCATGGCTGTCGCCGCATCGGATTGATTAGACAGGATCTCCGATACGTGACGGTCGAATACGCCTTGAATTTCGCCATATTGCATAGGCGCTTCTACCGCTTTGGCGACATCGGCGCTTTCTGCGTATACTTTCCAGTTTTGAGCCGGTGTTTTTGGCAGCACTTCGTTCATAACCGATATGCGTGTCGGAATTGAAGTATTGGAAAGCGTCGTTTTCTGCGAGTAGACACCGCTCAAGAAAGCTGAAAGCTTGTAGGCGGCTTCCGGATATTTGGTGGATTTAAGGACAGGGAACGCTCCGGAACCAAAAATCACTTTGTTCGTCTTGAACGTCGGCAAGAACTGCACATCGATATTCGTAAACTTATTTTTGTCATACGTGCCGAATGGCCATTTGCCAGCAGATATCATCGCTACCTGACCATTCATGAGCATCTGGATTTGATCATCCTTCGGTCCTGGAACCGGGGCCACTTTATATTTGTAAATGAGATCCTGGAAAAACTGCATCATTTCGATGGCATTCGGATCGTCTAATTTACTGGTTGTCATGTCATCATTCAGAACGCTTGCGTTATTGTTAAACAACCAAGCAGAGGCGCCAAAATAATAATTCGGAATCGCAAATCCGTATTGTTTTTTGCCGTCTTTTTCCGTAGTCAGCTTTTGCGCATACTGGAGAAAGTCGTCCTTCGTCCAGTCTTTATTCGGCATCGACAAGCCTGCTTGCTTGAGCATATCCGTATTAAAATGCATCACGACATTGTTCCAGTCCCAGACAAAACCGTACGTTTTTTTGTCGATGACAAAAGGAGACTGAAGCTTCGGATGCAAATCATTGTAATTGTCCAGTGCAGCCGGATCGGCTTTCATGTAGGTATCCAACGGGAGAAGCAAATCCTGCTTCGCAAACATCTGGATGCCTTCGATAGCAACGCGAATGACGTCAGGCGAATTGCCGCCGGCAATCATCGTCTGAATTTTATTGAAATAGTCGGCCCAACCGCTGCTGACGACTTCCACCCTTTTGACCGTGATATCCGGGTTTTGCTTATTGAATTCGGCCAAAATATTCGTTAACTGCTCATCAGAGGCTTCATTTTTACTCCATACTAACGTTAATTCGGCTTTGCCTGATTTCGATGACGCCGGTGTTGAATTGGAGCTGCATGCAACCAGTGACCACCCGAGTGCAAAAATTAATAAGAAGACCCAAACCTTTCTCATACAGGACACCATCCTTAACAGAATGTGACGCCGCGCTCCCGGGTTGGCATAACCGGTGCGGCCTGATGCCTTTCTACGTTGCGATTCATGGTCCACGTCCATTCCGTGCACGTGCACGGTAAAGGCTAAAAAAATTTGCAACAAAGCAACTGCGCCATCCGGGGCGTCCCCCGCTTCGGCTAATCCTGCATCGGAGCTCCACTCACCTGCATCGTGCACGTGAACGAACTCATCTTAACAAATAAGCTTTATTTTGTAAACGCTTTATACAAAATTCGTTCCTAGTGCCTATATGCACGCATCTCCTTTACGTTCACGAGCACGGATCTTGACCTACACGCCGAGATACGCTACGATTAGACCACTAGAGCCTTTCACGGAGGTCCATGCCTATGAACGTTACCAGCAAACAAATCGCCGAATTGTGCGGCGTTACCCGAGGGACCGTAGATCGCGCATTGAACAACCGTCCCGGCATTCATCCGGACACACGCGATAAGATCATGCGCGTCGCTGAAGAGCTTGGCTACCGACCGCATTTCTTGGCTCAGAGCCTTGTCAAAGGACATACGAAAACACTTGGCATCGTGTTATTCGACATCCATAACCAAATTTTCTCCCAGCTCTTCCATGCTTTCGAGGCTGAAGCTCGGAAACGAGGTTATATCGTCTATTTGGTACTTTCCAATCGCGACAAGGAGCTCGAAATGGAATATCTCAACAATTTATTGGATCGTCGTGTCGACGGCATTGCCCTGCTGCCGGCAAATGACAACAAAAAATTCGAGTCTTTTCTTCTTCGCTCACGCACACCGATTGTAACATTTGGCAACCGGCTGGCCGGCCCGTTTCCCTATATTTGGATTAACGATAAACAGGCGATCTGTGATTCTGTTGCCTTTCTTGCCGAACAGGGCTATCGCCATCTCATCTACTTAAGCCCTCCCTTGATGCGCAAAGGCAAAGAAAATATTTATGTGCCTGAGCAGCGATATCAAGGTTTCGTACAAGCCTGTGCGCAAATTCCGGATATGCGGTTTAACATCATTGCTCAGAAGCAATATTTGGCGGAATTAGAAACACTAATGGAAACAATCGACAGCAAATGCGCCATTCTATGCTCCAGCGATGTGTACGCATTGGAAGTCTTGAAATGGCTGAAAGCACGTAAAATCCGCGTACCCGACCAAGTCGGACTCATGGGGTTCGATAATATTGAGTTTCTAAAATATATGAATCCCTCCCTCACGACGGTGGATTATAATGTGAACGAAATCGGTACCAAACTCGCTGATTTATTAATTCGCCGCATTAACGATGAGGAAGTGCCGCCCGAGACATTGATCGACCATCATGTACTGCAAGGGGAGTCCGTCTGAGACACCGCCACCCCCATATAACACAAAACGGCTGCTCTGTTTACACAGAGCCAGCCATTTTTCTCATTACTCTTTCACAGAACCAAGCGTAATCCCATGAATGAAAAAGCGCTGCAAGAACGGGTAGATGACAAGCACCGGGATCATCGCAATAAAGATTTTCGCCGCATTCAACGTCTGGTTGGACAGCTCGCTCATCTTCTGAATTTGCTCCGCAGTCATGGTATTGGCATCCACAATGACCACCAGCTGTTGAATGTAGGTCTGCAGTGGATAATGATCCGCATTCGACATCAACACCAGACCGTTAAAGAACTCATTCCAGTGATAAACGATACTGAACAAAGTCACAGTCGCGAGTACAGGAACAGCCAGCGGAATGAATATTTTTACAAGCATATACCAAGGACCTGCACCGTCGACGAGTGCCGCTTCCTCCAGCTCCTTCGGCAAATTCCGGAAATAGTTAATGACCAGAATAACGCTGAAGATCGGAACGCTGTTCCCGAGGACTAACGCCCAAATATTATTAATCAGACCTAGTGATTTAACCGTTTGATACCAAGGAATCAAGCCGCCGTTAAATAACATCGTGAATACCAAAATCCACATCAAGACATTGCGAAACGGCAAATCTTTTGTATTTTTCGATAAAGGATACCCCATCAACACTATAATAACAAAGTTCAGGGTCGATCCCAGAACAACACGTTGAATCGAGATCCAAAAGGAATTGAAAAATTTGCTATCGCCCATAATTTCATGATAGGAATTCAAGTTAAATCCCACCGGCCAGAAACTGACCTGCCCCGAGGACGCTGCCGCATTGTCGCTTAACGAAACAGCCAGCGTGTACCAGAGAGGAAGCACACACAAAAGAGCGATGCCAACCAGCAGCACGATAAGGAAAAGATCGAACACTCTGGAGCCTATTGTTGTTTCTCTGACCATAATCCTGCTCCTTTATATTAAAAAATACGATAATTTGCAAACTTAGCGGCTAGCACATAGGAAGTCGTAATTAACGCAAAACTAATGATGGATTTCAAAAGCCCCATTGCCGTAGCCAATCCATACTGCAGATTCAATAAACCTGTCCGATAGACCCAAGTGTCAATAATATCACCGCTTGAATACACAAGTGGATTGTACAAGTTAAAAATTTGGTCAAAACCCGCATTTAAGACATTCCCTAAGCTAAGCACCGAAAGTAAAATGACCGTTGTCATCATGCCGGGAAGCGTGACGTGAAGCAATCGCTGCCAGCGCGTAGCGCCGTCAATCGCAGCCGCTTCGTACAGTGCCGGATTAATCCCCGTTAAAGCCGCCAAAAAAATAATGGTGTTAAAACCAAATTCCTTCCAAACATCACTTCCAACGATGATAAAAGGAAACAACTCCGCCTTGCCGAAAAACAGCGTAGGACTGATGCCGAAGAACCCCAGCAACCCGTTAACAGGTCCTTTATAGGACAAGATATCAAGCAAAATACCGGAAAGAATAACCCAAGATAAAAAGTGTGGTAAATAAACAATCGTCTGAACCCATTTCTTCAACACCGCAATGCGCAATTCATTCAACAATAACGCGAAGACCAACGGAACAATCATATTCGCAATAATTTTCATAACAGCAATGAACAAGGTATTGAAAAACACCGTTTTACTGTCGTTCAATGAAAACATGTACTTGAAATTTTCCAGCCCGACCCACTCGGAATGAAAAATGCCTAAACCTGGATTAAAATCCTGAAAAGCAATGACAATGCCGAACATAGGCACGATACTAAACAGCGTCAACCATATAAAGCCAGGAAGAAGCATGAGATAGTAATGTTTGGCAAAACCCTTCGTAACCATCCTATCAATCACTTCCATTCTTTATTGTTAAGGGAAAGGCGCCAGAGTAGTCTGGCGCCTGGTGTGCCCTTGCGACTATTTCAAGTTCGCTTCAATTTCACTAATAATCTGATCTCCGCCCTGCTTTTTCCAGTCCTCGACGAACTTGTCGAAGGATTCCAACGGCGCAGCGCCCATAATAATTTTGAGGAACGTTTCTTTTTCCAATTTATCCAGCGCAGCCCATCGGCTTTCCATCGTTTTCGTCTGGGAGTACGTTACGCTGTAGGTTTTCTTATACGGCAGCTGGAGCGCGGAGATCCCTACAAGTGTTGAATACATCCGTTTCCATGTTCCTAAATCCGCATTCGGATCCCAATACTGAATATCGTATTTATCGTAAGGCTCCAACTTCACTTTTTTCACTTTTTCCGCATCGGATTTCAGCAATTTGTATCCTGGGAGATCCAAATCCTCCGGTTTTTTGGTACCGGCAAGCACTTCTTTCATCATTTTGTACGTAACGTCCATCTCATCCATTGGAGCATATACGATACGTAATGGATAGTTGCCAATGGCTACTTTCACATCGAATTTGGACTCGTCACGCAGCAACAAGTTTTCCATTTGAATAGCAGCTTCCGGGTGCTCATACCCTTTCCGAACAACGAGATACTGATTCGTCGGGTTCCCCATGTGTGGCGTAAATTCGCCATTTACATCCAGAGGTGCCGCATAAGCCTGCCAGTTCGCTTTCGGGTTATTTTTGATGGCATCCGCCAATGGACCGTATCCGCCAGCCCACCATAGACCGAAGTAAATACCGGAAGTTCCATTTTTGATCAACTCTTGCGCATCCTTACGAATGGTCATTTCCTTGTCAATCAAGCCTTTGGAATACAGATCACGCAGCTTAGAGAGCGCTTGCTTCGTTTCTGGCTGAAGGGAACCGTACGTTGTTTTACCGTCAGCACCTTTTAGCCAAAATCCTGGATAAGAATGGTAGGAAGCGAAAATCGGATCGAAACCATAGTTATTATTGTTAGGGTTGATAAAATCTGCATTCAACAAGCCGCCTAATTGCGGGCCTGAAATCCCGATCGTATCCGCTTTGCCGTTTCCGTCTGGATCTTGTTCGACAAAGGCTTTGGCTACCTTCTCCAGTTCATCCATCGTTTTCGGCGGCTGCAAGCCTAATTTATCCAGCCAATCCTTGCGAATCCACATCATATGAACCATATCCGATTCCGTCGTTACGTTTGGAAGGGCATACATTTTTCCATCTACAGTAACGGATTTAAGCGCAAGACCTTTTGTACTATCAATGATGCTTTTGAGCGCCGGTGAGGCATATTTGTTATAAACCTCTGTCAAATCTGCCAGCTGACCGCTTTTCACCATTTGTCTGAACTGCGTGTCTTTCACAACAAGAGCGTCCGGCAAATCATTGCTGGCAATAGATAGGTTAACTTTTTGATCGTAATCCTTCCCGCTTGCCGCTTGCCAAACAATTTTGGTATCAATATTCAAATTGTCTTTAATATAGCGGGTATACTGGTTGCTTTCCGGCGAATCTCCGGCTGGCAAGCTTTTGTCCGCTGCGTCAACATCTTTCCCGATTTTAATCGTAATCGGTTTCTCTGATTTGGTGAAAGGGCCTGCTGCTGCTGTTTGTGCACCCGCAGTTTGTGTAGCCGCTGTTGAAGCTTTAGGTGATTCCTTAGCCGTATTCGCTTCCGAACAGGCAGATAAGACAACTAGCATTCCTGCAAGTAAAAGCAGCATGCTTTTTTTAGGCTTGCTCATATAAATCCCCTTCTTTCGTTTATATAATTTGTCTACACGATAAAAATAACATGAATTATGCCCCTGCAAGGAGAGAAAACGGTTACACCTTAGATGGGTAATTGACCGAGATTTTACTGGCATTCACATCCCATCATCGGAATTTCCGGCATTTGACCCCCTAACTTTCGGACATTTCTCTACCTGATGCATGCCTCTGCCGATACTCGCTTGGCAATAGTCCGGTTTGCTCCCGGAAGCTGCGGCTAAAATACTTCTCATCCATATAGCCTACATGCTCAGCAATCCACAAAATCGTCTTATTCGTATAGAGCAAATACTCCTTCGCCTTGTCGATTCGGTTATTGCGCAAAAACTCGCTAAAATTAATGCCGATAATTTCTTTGAAACACTGGCTGAAGTAGCTTCTGCTCATATTCACCCGCTTCGCAATGATGGCCGCAGTAATCTGCTCCTGCATCTCTTCGCTGACGATGTGAACGGCTTTCATCACGCATTCGACGACCTCTTGCGAGAACGCCGGTTTGTCCATCGCCTTGCGGATCATGTCACGCGTATCGGTTAACCACGCTTCAACCTCCGGCCAGTTCTCAAAAGCGTCCGGCAGCGCAATTTTCGCCATATGAACAGGGTGGAATAAGAGATTCCATTTATCCGTTAACGTATATAAAAGCCCGATTAGCTTCGTTTGCGGCAAACGCAAATATTTTAACTGTTTGACCTGATCAGCGAATAACGGATCTTGATGAATCCATTCGTGCCCCGACCATTGTTCCTTCACCTGATCTAGATCCGGCACAGCCTTGTCCACTTGCGGAACGGTTTCGTCTTGTGAGCCAACCCCCTCGTAGAAGACGTCCGGTGCTGGCAGAGCAGGCTTTTGTTCCTCCAGAATCCGTTTATGAATTCTCCCCAATACTTCTTCAAAGCGCTCCTTTTCCAGCTGCACCTTGGCAATATAATCAATAGCGCCAAGCCTCAGCGCCTCTTGGATATATTCAAAATCCTGGTGGAAAGTGAGCACAACGGTATACATAGCCGGATATTGCTTGCGCACAATCTTCAATAGCTCAATCCCCGACATGACGGGCATCGCTAAATCCGTGAGCAGTAAATCGACGGCATGGTCAGCCATGAATTCCAACGCCTTCTCGCCGTTGCTCGCTTCTCCGACAACCTCCATATCAAACTCGCTCCAAGGCATGGCAGATATCAGCCCTTTACGCACCAACTTATCGTCATCGACAATCATCACTTTAATCATGACGGCGGTTCCCCTCCCTAATAGGTATCGTTACAAATATCGTTGTCCCTTTGCCGATCACACTCTGTATACGCAGCTCCGCCTTATCGCCATATTGCGATTCGAGCATCCGCTTCACATAATTCAGCCCAATCCCCATGCCGACTTTTTTGTTCTCGATTTCCGGGTTATGCAGGAGGTTTTGAATCGTTTCTTCCGACATCCCTGAACCGTTATCCTGAATAGAAATGAGAATGGTATTCGTTAGATTCACATCTACCCGAATATACCCATCGTCGCTGAGCCCATGATAAAGAGAGTTTTCCACCAGCGGTTGGAGGATAAACCGTGGCACCGGCATGCTCCAAACATCTTCATCAACGTGCATTTGGACATCAAACTTAAAATCATAACGGATTTGCTGCAGTGTCAAATATTGCTTCAAGGCCTCAATTTCTTCATTAATCGTAGAAGCCGTTCCCAGCTTGCCTAAATTGTAATGCAGCAGCTTATTAAGGGAAGAAACAAGACGATCGATCTCAGTTTGACCATTCATAAGGGCTAACCAGTGCACCGTATCGAGCGTATTCATCAGAAAATGAGGATTTATTTGATACAGCAGCTTCTCAACTTCAAGATCCACTCGCCGCTTCTCCTTATGTTCAACCTCGGCGAACAACTCCCAAATCTGCCCCCTCATCTGTCTAAATTGGTTCAAAAGGAAGTCAAACTCCGGTATTTTGGTTTTTACGTTAAGCGTTTGCGCGCGATTTTGCGCCATCAGCTTGATTTCTCGATTAAATCCATTCAAAGGAACATAAACCATTTTCCATAAAAGCCATGCCATCAGCAGGCTAATCCCCAGAAAAATAAGCGCAAACATTAAAATTTGCAGAAACCACCGATTCATTTCCTTATTGTAATCAGCTTTCGGAATGACGGATACGATACTCCAACCTTGATTGCTCGCCTGCCGAAACCAAATAAATTCATTCAGCTTGCCGTGCGTGCTCTCACTGGAAAAATTCGGGAAGATCGTATCCTTCACGAACGCATTGGGCAGCTCCGTATAGGCGATTCGACCATTATTGTCGAGAAAAATATGATAATTCCCGCCGCCGAATTGATCATTGTTCAGAATGTTTTGCGTCAGATGGAACCCCGATTCAATGTAGACATACACGTCATCGCGCATGGGCAAATCCACCTTCCTCAGTGCCGAAAAAACAAAGTTGTTATCGAACCGGTTGTTGCTGATATGAGGGCCATAATACGAAATTCCTGAGTATTCCGCCAGCAACGGCAGCTTTTCAGGAGAGAAATTATCTTTGACCCCTACATTTTCGAGATCATAGGTATTATCCTTTTGAAAATAATACAAGGTTAGACCGATATTTGGATTCGTAAAGGTAACTAAGCTTAATTCATCTCTTAAATTGCTGATCATTTGTGATCGTTCATAGGTTTGGCTAGGCGGAAGCGATAACATCTGATCCAGCTTTTTCCCTACGCTTCCTGGAAAAGCAAGCTGCTGAGAAACGTGATTTAAATTGCTGATCGTGCTTTCCAAGGAGAGCTCGACTTGCTTCAGATTGCTCTGTATCCCGTTCTGAATTTTATTCGTCAGGATGGAGTAAATCGTGTAATAAGAGATGAGAACGATACAAATAAACGGTATCAGCGTACTGCAGAGAAAGATGATAAATATCCGCTTTTTTAAAGTTAAATAATCGTACATCCACGACTTCATATAATCTCTTAGCTTAGCAAACACATGACTTCACCCCTGATTCTGTTTCCATTCCTTATGCATGGGCTTTTCTGCGATATTCGGAAGGCGTGCAACCAAAATGCGCTTTGAACACACCAATAAAATAACTTAGCGTATTAAACCCCACATCCAGCGAAATTTCCGTAATCTTCTTATCCGTATCCTTCAACAGGTAAGCCGCTCGCTGTGCCCGTACCTGATTTAAGTACTCCAGTGGGCTTTTTCCAGTAAAATTCTTGAAATATCGGCAGAAATAAGACTCGCTGAAGGAAACGAGCGCTGCTAACTCCTCCAAGCGAATAGGCCCGCTGTAGTTCATTTGAATATATTCAATAATGAGTTTTAGCCGGTCAATATGCGTCGGGCTCACCGCAGGGGGAAGCTCGCGATAAGAGGGCCCTCCCAACATCATCAGCTTCGAAATCATTAATTGCAGCAATCCTTTTGTCGTCAATTCATATAACGGTAATTCGTTAATGTTCAAATCGAACACTTGCAAAAGCAGTTCAAGCAGCTCTGTTTCGCCTGCCGAATGACGTGTGATATGGGCAGGAATGACATATTTCTGCTGGATAAGCGGTGTGATGTATTTCTCGCCCACAAGATCAAACCGCCCGTTTCCTACAATATCGGGGTGAAACACCACGGCTGTGAAGCAGCATGCTTCTTCTGAGGTGATGTAACCCGAGTGAAGCTGACCGGCATTCACGAAAATCGCTTCCCCCGCCTCCAGTTCATAATCATCCATAGAAACGCGAAAAGTGGCTTTTCCCTTCGTCAGCATAAGAAATTCCAACTCGTCATGCCAATGAAGATCCAGCAGCTCTTCCCCTGGCTGACAGCAAATTTCATATACACGAATGGGATATAGCGGGTCGCCGTGAACGCGGTCTTCTTTTAAATGCGCCTGCTGCATAGCTTTCGTTCCTCCTTCACCAAATTAAGCCCTATGTCAAAATACTGATACAAACCAGCAATATAAAGAAAGGAAAGCGATTTATAAATCAATATACTTATATTAAATTACAACGAAGGGCTGATGGCAATGAAATTTTCGAATGGCTATTGGATGGCAAAAGAAGGATACACAGTTTTGAACCCTGTCGATGTCCGCGAAGTGGAACAAAACGGCAGCAGTCTTACGGTTTATGCCGCTGCGCGAAGGATTCAGCGAAAAGGCGATACTCTAAACGGCGCATTGCTGACTTGTGAAATTAGCTCACCAATCCCTGATGTCATCCGGGTACGTTGGACGCATCATGCAGGCAAGCAAGCAAAGGGACCGGCTTTTGAATTGTTCGAAAATCCGCTGACGCCTGTCACTATAGATGAGAGCGGTCACCAAGTGACGCTTAAATCCGGCAATCTGAGTGTCAAAATAAATAAACAAGAGACTTGGGCAACGGAATTCTTTTACGAAGAGAAACGTTTGACCGGCTCCAATAGCAAAGGCGCGGGACACATCACAACAGATAACAAAGATGTTTACTTTCGCGAACAGCTGGACCTTGGTGTCGGCGAGCACATTTACGGCCTTGGGGAACGCTTCACCCCCTTCGTGAAAAACGGGCAAGCGGTTGACATCTGGAACGAAGATGGCGGCACAAGCAGCGAGCAAGCGTACAAAAATGTTCCTTTTTATTTATCGAGTAAAGGTTACGGCGTGTTCGTCAACCATCCTGAGCATGTCTCGTTCGAAGTTGGTTCCGAGGTCGTCTCCAAAGTCCAATTCAGCGTACCTGGCGAAAACATGGAGTATTTCATCGTCGGCGGCCAAACGCTGAAAGACGTTCTGAACAATTACACGAAGTTGACTGGAAAACCCGCCCTGCCGCCAGCTTGGTCGTTCGGCTTGTGGTTAACCACGTCCTTCACAACGAACTACGACGAAGCCACCGTGAACAGCTTCATCGACGGGATGATCGAACGCGACCTTCCGCTGCATGTTTTCCATTTTGACTGCTTCTGGATGAAAGAATATCAATGGACCAACTTCGAGTGGGATGCCGATATGTTTCCCGATCCGGTAGGCATGCTGAAACGGCTGAAGGACAAAGGCCTCAAAATTTGTGTATGGATCAACTCATACATCGGCCAGAAATCTCCGCTGTTCAAAGAAGGCATGGAGAATGGCTATTTGGTCAAAACGTTGGAAGATGACGTGTGGCAGTGGGATCTCTGGCAGGCTGGCATGGGGCTGGTCGATTTCACGAACCCGGCAGCGACGGAGTGGTACAAGGGGCATTTGAGACGGCTGATTGATATGGGTGTGGACTGCTTCAAAACGGACTTTGGCGAGCGCATCCCTACGGATGTTAAGTACTATGACGGATCTGATCCTCTGAAAATGCATAACTATTACACCTTCCTGTACAACAAGGCTGTCTTTGAGGTGTTGGAAGAAAAACTTGGCAAAAATGAAGCGATGCTTTTTGCCCGCTCAGCCACAGCAGGCGGCCAGCAATTCCCTGTGCACTGGGGCGGCGACTGCTCGGCGAATTACGACTCCATGGCGGAGTCGCTGCGCGGAGGCCTGTCGCTCGGCTTATCCGGCTTTGGCTTCTGGAGTCACGACATCAGCGGCTTTGAGAAAACAGCGCCGCCTGATATTTATAAGCGCTGGGTCGCCTTCGGCCTGCTGTCTTCCCACAGCCGACTGCACGGTAACGAGTCTTACCGCGTTCCGTGGCTGTTTGACGAAGAAGCCGTTGATGTTCTCCGGCATTTTACGAAGCTCAAAAGCACGTTGATGCCTTATCTGTTTGAAAGTGCCGTCCAATCGACCGAGATGGGGATTCCGATGATGCGCGCCATGGTGCTCGACTATGCTGCGGACCCTTCCACCCATCATTTGGATACGCAGTACATGTTAGGCGACAACCTGCTCGTGGCTCCAATCTTTAATGATCGCGGGCAAGTGATGTATTATGTGCCGCAAGGCCGCTGGACCGACTTCTTTAGCGGCAAAGTCGTTGAAGGCGGGAAATGGCACGAAGAAACCCATGGTTACATGACGCTGCCATTGCTCGTTAAGCCGAATTCGTTAGTCGCAATCGGAGCGAATGATCAGAAGCCCGACTACGACTACGCGGATGGCGTATCCCTGCATTTGTTTGAACTGCAGGATGGCGCCAGCGCTGCAGCGAATTTGTACAGCTTGCAAGGCGAGCTGGAAGTGACTGTGAAGGCTGTTCGCCGTGATGAAGAAGTGAACTTCTTCATCCAAGGGGCAACAAAGCCGTATACGATCGTGCTGCGAGGCATTCATGAAGTCGCCGGCGTAGACGGGGCGGAGTGGATCGATTCCGCTAACGGCATCGTGCTTACGCCTGGAACGGGCAGAACGCTTGTAGTCGTTAAGTTATAAGAAGAGGCAGTTCCCCAAGTAGAAACTTCTACTTTTGGGAACTGCCTTTTTTTGTTGCTGGCGTGCTGTTAAACGAAGGGGAACTACAGGGCGCTATTTCAACGAAATAGGCTAATTTCGAGCTGCGAGCGGAACTACAGGGTCTTATATGCCCATGGATACCGCATTTGGGCATCTTATGCTGAATTAGTGGCCTGTAGTTCCCCTCCTTCTGCCAACTGGCCTTTTCTATGGCAAATAGTGTACCGTAGTTCCCATCATTTCTGGTTTTGGGCATGTCGTCGTATCGACGGCAGTGAGCTAGTGAAGGATCTGCGTCTTATCTACCTTGTAATCCGGTATAACCCGCAATCGTGTGTATTTGCTTCGTTTTCACAGCTTTCAGTTCTTGCCATACTTGAGATCGGCTCATTCGATGCCACGTCGCCTGTGAGATCTCATCTTTGGGCACTCAGCAGAATATGGTCTGCCTCATAGGTGCCAAGATCCTGAACCTCAATGGCTTGCGTCCAACAGATAGTATCCTTATGACTTGCTGGGGCTAGTTGAAGATCATCATACAAGACAGTGCCGGCGTGTCGCCGCCAACCTTCTTCCCACGGCAGAAACAGGGAAGGAGCAATCTGCTTAAGCCTGGTTTGCTCATCTTTTTCGATCCAAGCTTCAATACCGATGATATAATCAGGCTGCGCTTTTTGCAGAGCTTCTCTGTTGAATTCGTAATGATGGTCCGTGAGGGAAAGTTTGCCCTGCTCGCCCACTAACTTTCTTGCCTCATTGAGGCGCAATTCAGCCGCATACAGGCCTCTATTCCCCTGAAAAAGTACATGTTCCACCTGCCGGGGGAACTACGGTCTCCTATTTTCCGCTATCACCCGAAAAACGCGAAAAAGCGGCTAGATAAAACCCTGTAGTTCCCCTAGCCTGGTAGAAACAGCTCGTTTTCCCCGAAATAGATGACCATAGTTCCCTAATGAAGCCTATCTGGTGGCTAGGACACCTAGATCACTTCAGAGCGGCGATAGCTCCAACTCCACCTTATCAGCCACTAACGTATAAAACTCAGGAAACCTAGCATCCGAAGGACTTGGTATCTCTTCCAATGCGCGTATCACAAGCCCGGACGCTGCAATGGCCGTGATAATCTCGCCAAGCGTCCAGCTTCGCACGAGAACCTTCTCCAATCCGGAGCGTTCTTCCTCAGGCAGCAATTTAGCAAACGCTACCTCCCCTTCTTTGGTCTCCTTTTCAAAATAGTTGCCGCTTGGTTGAGTCAGATTAACCGTGTTCAGCCAAGCTCGTGCAAAAGGATGAAAGTCGGTCAACAGAAACCGGCCCTTGTTCCCAAGCCTGCGACGGACCACCTCAAAGATAGCGTTAAGATCAGTGAAATAATGCAAAACGCCAAACTCCATCAGCACGATGTCAAACTGGCCAAGCGACTCTTCATTCGGGATTTGCAAGACGTCCGAGCAAATATAGTCGAGCTTCACACCTACGGCATCGGCAACTTGCTTGGCGTACAAGCGGTTTTCTTCAGAGATGTCTACGACGGTTACATCCGCGCCTAACATCGCAAAAGAGATTGCTTTCCTCCCGTGCGAACCAAGAAGATTAATCATTCGCTTCCCATTTGGATCTCCTATGTATTTTAACCAGTATCGCAGATGATGTTTGTGCTCCCGTTTCAATTCTTCGGCAAGTTCAGCCGGTGTCCCAAAATGCTGCACCCAAGCCTGATACGCTTTCGTTTCCCAAGCCTTCTTGTTTGCTCTCGAAAACTCCTCTTGCACATCCATCCCCCCAGTTTTTTCTGACTCCTTAACCAACATCCTTAATTTACCACAAATTTTAGAGCAACAAACAAGCTTTCTTCTGCGTCTAAACATTACTAAAGTCAGCTAAGGAGTATAGGATATGAAGATAAAAAATGGCTTGCAAACTGGAACCGCGTTAATGCTTCTGCTCATGGGCATGCTCCCGGCAGCAATTACTCATGCAGATACGACGGACACATCGCTTCCCGTCTATCTCGATGGCCATCCGTTGAGCTTTGAGACGCCTCCCGTTATCGAAGATGGCTACAGTCTCGTTCCACTTCGTGCAATTTTTGAGGCTGAAGGCGCAAAAGTTGCTTGGGATGACAACACTCGAACAGTTACCGCTACGAAAAATGATATCGTTTTTACATACCGCATTGGCGACATGATGGCTTATAAAAATAAAGACCAGCTGGATATGCCGATCGCGGGTAAAATTATTGACGGCTCCACGATGATTCCGCTTCGATTAATAAGCGAGACGCTGGGCAATCTCGTAAAATGGCATGAATATTCGCGATCAATTACGATTTCCTCGGCGAATGAATATGAAACCAAGATTGAATATGGCGTCAATCTGCGGGACGCTCCGAATACGAGTGCGCAAGTGCTTCGAATGATTCCGAAAAGCGAGAACATTCATGTCATCCGGGAAGTGGACGCCAACTGGCTGGAGGTGCAGACGAAGGACAAGACCATTGGTTTCCTTTCTGCAGCCTCCCAGTATACGGATTACGCCAACGTCGCTTCAGCGGATAAAAAAGCCGATGAATTGCTAGCTTTCGGAGCTAAATTTCTCGGAACGCCTTATGAATTCGGGGCGGAATCCGGTCAAACCAAGACATTCGATTGCTCCTCATTCGTCCAATATGTGTTCAAGCAAGCATTGTCAATCGATCTCCCGCGAGTCTCCTACAACCAAGCATTGAAAGGAACGGAAGTCCCTCTAGATGAGCTGCGCAAAGGTGATGTGCTATTTTTTGACGCACGCGGGCTCGATATCGGGCATGTTGGCATTTATGCAGGAGACGGGCGGATTCTTCATACTTATTCCAAAGAACAAGGCGTACATTATGAAGACTTTACCGATAAATGGAAAAAACGTTTTGCCACGGCTAGAAGAATGTTCTAAATCCTACATCAAAGTGGGATAATGGCTAGACCCGAGGCAGCATTTCCTACTTTTATCGTGTCTATGACCTTATTATCCCGGACTCTTATAACCGAGACGGTATTTTCTCCAAAATTAGCCACATAGGCAAATTTGCCGTTTTGCGTGATAGCGACTATGCCGGGTTTCTTGCCTACCGGAACGGTAGCTATCACTTTATTTTTCTTAAGCATAATGACGGAAACGGTGTTATCTCCTTCATTACCGACATAAGCAAATTGATCGTTTGGCGTTATCGCTACTCCCACAGGTGTTGAGCCGACTTTAATTTTGGTAAGGATCTTTCTGCTTCTTGTGCCAATGACCAAAACGTTGTTGTTCGTGGTCACATAAGCCAATCTGCTGTTTTGGGTAAAAGCAATTTGATCCGGACCCACTCCAGCGGGAATGGTATCTATGACTTTATTACATTTCGCATTAAAAATAGAAATCGTATTGCTGTCGTGATTGCTCACGAAACCTAGCGTTCTTTGTCCTATCTTCTGAGGTGTGACAGTTACGCCTACCGGTCTCTTACCTACCTTTAGCGTTTGAATGACCTTTCTCTTCTTTATACATAGAACTGAAACGGTATTATCGGCTGCGTTCGTAACATACACGTACTTAGGCGATGTTCCTACATCCGACGGACTTTTTCCGACTGGGATCGTGCTAATAATTTTATTCGTACTTCGCTGGATGACTTGAGCGGTATTATCCGTTTTATTGATGACAACCGCATGTTTCCCATCGGGGGTGACCGCGATCTCAAAGGGACCTCTTCCCGTCTTGATCGTTGCCTTGACCTTTCTGGTTCGGGTGTCAATTACCGAGATGGTATTGTCGTTGAAATTCGTAACGTAGGCGAAATGAAACGAGGGTATACGTCTATTTATGGTCACAAGGGATCACACTCCTAAGTAATCTTATGTTGGGAGATGTGCCCCAGGGAACGGCTGTTATCACGAGCAATTTGCAAACTCTGCATGCAACACCCTCATATGGGATCAGCATGACGAAAATATATGATTATGAAACGTTGTCATGGAGGGCTTCCTATGCGAAACAATACAGAACAAAGAAAAATCACAAATCAAGATATTGAACAAATGATTGTCGAAATAGATAAAGGCTGGACAGAACTGAATAACATCCATGTGTCGTGTTACCATATCTGGAGGGATCTCGTGCAAATTTCGCAAGATTTGGACGAGAAATTCGGTATTTCCTATTGATTCACGGTTTTAAAATGGTTAAAAAAATAAAAACAGCAAGCCCCTACTCAATAGGAAGGCAAGCTGTTTTTATTTTTCATTTTTATTTCGCTTGAATGTAGCCTTCTGCTTTCAACAGTTCAGCGATCAGAACAGCGCCGCCCGCTGCTCCGCGCAATGTGTTATGCGACAATCCTACGAATTTGTAATCGTAGATGGAATCCTCACGCAGTCGACCTACGGAGACACCCATACCGCGCTCGATGTCACGGTCAAGTTTCGTCTGCGGTCTGTTCTCTTCTTCGAAGTAAGTAATGAACTGCTTAGGTGCGCTTGGCAGCTCAAGCTCTTGCGGACGGCCTTTGAACTGCAGCCAACGAGCAAGAATTTCTTCTTTGGACGGTTTTTTCTCGAATGATGCAAAAACGGTCGCCAAATGTCCATCTGTTACAGGAACGCGGATACATTGCGTTGTAATCAAAGGGGAGCTCGCTTTCACGATGGCATTATTTTCGATGCTGCCCCAGATGCGCAGCGGCTCCTGCTCGCTTTTTTCTTCCTCGCCGCCAATATAAGGAATGACATTGTCCAGCATTTCAGGCCAATCATTAAAGTTTTTGCCCGCTCCGGAAATGGCTTGGTACGTCGATGCCACAACTTGGGTTGGTTTGAAGTCCAACAACGCATGAAGCGCAGGCACATAACTCTGAATGGAGCAGTTTGGCTTAACGGCAATAAAGCCCGTTGAAGTTCCGAGACGTTTTCTTTGTGCCGCGATCACTTCAATATGCCCTGGATTCACTTCCGGGATCACCATCGGGATATCAGGCGTCCAGCGGTGAGCCGAGTTGTTGGAAATAACAGGCGTGCCTGTTTTGGCGTAAGCTTCTTCCAATGCTTGAATTTCATTCTTTTTCATATCTACGGCACAGAAGATGAAATCAACTTCAGAAGCGACTTCTTCCACTTTCGAGGCATCTTGAACAACAATTTGTTTCACGCCTTCAGGGATCGGTGTAGCCAGTTTCCATCTGCCTTGCACGGATTCTTCATATGTTTTACCCGCAGAGCTGCTGCTAGCTGCGATCGCAGTTACTTTAAACCAAGGATGCTGATCCAGCAATTCAACAAAACGCTGGCCAACCATCCCAGTTCCTCCGACAATACCCACTTTTAATTTTTCCGACATGTGATATTCAAATCCTTTCAAAATGGTAAGATAAATTATTCAATAAGTCTGAATTGGTGTACCTAATCAGCGCGTAACCTGCATTTCTTTTTATAAAAGCAAAAAAATCCCACCCCCAAGACTATTATAGCCTCAGGGACGAGATTTGGATTCCTCGTGGTACCACCCAGATTCGCCAATATGTCGCCATATTAGCCTCTTCAAGTACGGCATTACGGTGTAATGCGGATACTTTAGCTCTGTAACAGGAGCTCCTGGCACACCATCCCCTTCTTGCGCGGTTCCGATGCGCTGCTCTGAGCCTTTTTTCAATAAAGAATTCTTTACTCCTTTTCAGCTAACGGAGCTCTCTGTGAAAGATTTCATTTATTTACTCTTCTCTTCGTCGCATTTGAATGTTGCGATAATATTATCAGAAATCGATTGTAACGTAAACAAATTTTTTGAAATTTCGAAAATAGGACAAATTATTCGCCTACGATGTCCGCCCTTAAATCACTCGCAACTTCCATCATCCTTGGAATCACGGCTTCATTCGTACCTGACACATAAACATCCCCCTGATAATGCCGGAAGGGAATCTTGCTGTCGCCATAACTCCACATGAAGAAATCACCCTCTATGGACATCGTGGTCGTGCCGGTTATCGTAAACACAGGTGTATAGGAAAAATCAGATTGGGATGCAAAATACTGTTTGCATTCTTCCAATGTGATGACAGCTTCCGAGTTGTCGTTGACTTGCAAAGCTCTTGTAATTCGATAGCGTTGGCTCAAAACCATTCCTCCATTCGTTCATCAACCTATTTTATTGCAAAGTTACGTAAATTGCTAGCGCGATTTTATGCAAAAAAGCCAATCCAATGACTGGAGTGGCTAGGTGGATATCCATGTGTTGTCCATCATAATTTGGTTAGCTGTCTGCGGTCTTCCACTTGTGGCGGCTCTTCCATCCAACCATGCTCAATCATGATTTCCCCGCCTTCTTTGACAAACGGAATAATTTTTTGAGCAAGTCTCGCGAGTGCAACCGGCAAATCACTACGCAAACTGAAAGCTCCGCCAAGCGAATGGCTTCCAACTGCGAACGAGCCCAATAAATTGGTGAGATACATCATGATTTTATCAGAAAATGGAGAAACGGTGGAGTTGGTCGCTTTCCCCGCGTGGGTGGCAGGAGGCTCAATGTAATCCTCCCGGAGAAATTCACCCAAGGCCGTTTCAACTTCTTTGGACAATTTCATGCCTTTTACAAAATATTCTTTCACTTTCTTATCATGAGCAACTTGAGCGAAGCCAATCATCAGCTGCATCCCTGTAAGATTCGTTTCAATCGAATGATGCAAAAGCGAAATCTCAATCGCATTCAGCGCTCTTTTATCCTTAAACAAATGGAAACCTGATAAATAATTATCATTTTGGATAAAGGTTACTTCCGTAGGCATGGACATATAGGGCGGCCGCGATAAAGCCCCTTTCTCCTGCAGGAATTGCACGCACTGATCGTACATCTCTTGTGAATTTGCTGTTAGCTGCTTAAAAAGCTCTCTGATATCTTTTCGATATGACATGGTAGAATGAAACGCAAAAAGAGGAACTTCAATCTTGCTAATCATATGCAAAAACATCGGTTCGTACAGATAATCAAATAACTTGGGAACCCCTTTATTGACGTCATTTGCCGTAAATCCAAGCGGAATGACAGCTCCTGCTTGCTCAAAAATTAGTTTGATCGTTGCTACTATTTGATCATTGAAGTCGTACGTTGTTTTTAGAATTTGTTTAACTTCCTCATTTTCTGCGTTCTCAAGGAAATATTCCAAAAAGCGAAGCAACATGGTTTTTTCTTGATAGGTCATCCACAAGTTACCTATTTCAGACGATGTCAATGGGATATCGGTTGACTCCATATGGTTGACTCCTTTATGTAAATTCACGTGATCTCTTCCTGATGTTTACTTTCATTTATCATTTCCCAGCGGGGAAGGATTATCCAGAATCCTTGAAACCGCGAATCCTTTTGCCTAATTGGCTATGCAAATAGGGCTACCCCTCTGGTCATTGACCTTGGGAATAGCCCTCAACATTATTTGCTTGCAGCCTGTATGTTACTGCACGTTTAAAGTTGTCATCTCCTGCGAGCCGTTCGCTCAATGGCATCAACAATTACATTGTACAATTGGTGCGGCAGGTCGTGTCCCATGCCCTCAACCAACAACAGCTCAGCGCCCGGGATGGCAGAAGCTGTGTCTTCGCCACAAGCCGGGACAAACAGGGGATCATCCACCCCATGAATGACAAGTGCTGGTACTTTTATGGTCGCCAGCCGCGGACGTCGGTCACCGGAGACAGCGATCGCAGCAATTTGTCGTCCGACACTGCCCGGATCGTAGGCTCGCTGGACTTCCTCCAGAATAAGTGCTTGATAAGCGTCTTCTTCAAACGGGTAGCCTGTGCCAGCGATGCGTTTGGCAAAAGCGCGACTGTGCGCCAAAAATCCTGCTTCATTCTCAAAAGGGTTCGGCGCCGGTGTAGTCATCATCGCCATAACATCCTGGGATGTTTGCGGAAGAGTGGGATTCCCGGAACTGGACATAATGGAGGTGAGTGATAAAACTCGTTCAGGGTACCTACTAGCTGCAATCTGGGCGATCATTCCGCCCATCGACCTGCCAACGAGATGTGCCCGGTCAATGGAAAGGGCGTCGAGCAGTCCGATAACGTCGCCTGCCATGTCATCGAGCGTGTAAGGGATGTCCGGTCGCCGCCCTGACATGAGAGCCGTAGCAAGTGCTTCAAAATCCAGCGTCGGATAATGGCTAAAGTGTGTCGAGCAACCTACGTCGCGATTGTCAAAGCGGATCACACGGAAGCCACGCGCTGCTAATGTCTGACAAAATGGAACCGTCCATCGGATCATCTGGGTTCCAAGCCCGGCGATTAGGACAATAGCTTCGTCATTTTCTTTACCGAAACTGTCATAAGCCAAATCAATACCATTTATTTTTAAAATGTTCATAATCATGTTCTCACCTTCAATTTAATTTGGTATCGGAAGATCTGCCATAGGCAAAAGGCGTGAATCTTCGATCGCTGCAGTTCGATGCCCGATACCGGCCTGGTAGTCTTGATGACTTGAAAAAGCAAGAAAAGACTGCGCGCTGCTCTGGCGGATCAGCATTACAAGATCCCATCTATCGTCTTCCGGTCCGATCAGAAACTCTCCACCATCGCCAAGAAACAAAATTTCACCTCCGCTTTCACGGAGAAATGGAAGGGTGTGCTCAATATAGCGTTGGAAAGCTTCGGCGCCGCTGATTGGGTTCTCCGGTGTTAGCTCAGGATTGGCTGTGTAATCGGCAACATCACGAAACCGCAGCAGGTTCAACATGACGATGCTGCCCTCAATGCCTCGTTGTATAAACCTCATGCCAGCGCGTTGTGATGGCTCGATGTAACGAATAGATTTAAACTCTGTCATTGTGTCTCCTTTCGCAGTCATAAATTCCCTTCAGGGAATGCATTAGCGGCTAATTTTTTGACATGGTTTCTAATATCAGTTTCCCAATCATTGATGAAATGGTAAAAACGATCAAAGTCACTTGCATACAATGCCCGAAGAGCTTCTTCGTATTGAGGGAAGTCCCCGGCCATAGCTGTCATAAAATTATAAGTTGCTTCTTGCGACTCTCGGACATTGCTCTGTTCAACTCCGGCGCGGCGAGCCTCATCAATGAGTTTTCGTAAGGTTACCGACGCCCCACCAGGTTGGCTCTTGAGCCATTCCCAATGCCTTGGTAATAACGTAACCTCACCGGATATAACGCCCAACTTGGGTCGACCGACCCGTCCTGTAGGTTGGTGATCTTCTTCCTTACTGGGTAAGTCACCAAACTGTTCTCCCAAGCGTTTGAGCACATCAACTGTCGTGCCACGAAAATCAACATCTAATGGCTTCCCCGTGGAATCGTTAAATAAAAGCAACTGTGTGAGGTCTCTGTCATCCAAAGTTTCCTTCACTGTAGTAACAACGTGCTCTATCAAGCCATTGGCGACGACTCTCACACCCAAAAATGCCGTGCAGTACAAGCTCGTTAGGATATTACTCATGTTGACCTCCTCTCTGATTACCTCACCAATTATACCCGGGTAAAATTAAAAGGTCAATATTACCCGGGTATAATTACTCTTATCTCAGCTAATTCCCATCTCTATCTCTATAGAAGCCTTCCGGCCACCTCGACAGACGCAAAAAAACTACCCCCCAGCCAAATTAAAACAGCTGAGGGATAGCCTCATAAATACTTATTTAGCGAAAAGCCTTTCTGCCGCATCAAGCGCCATTTTATTTCCAATGGCTGAGTAATCCAACCAAGGCTGATCAGCAATCGGGTAAATGTGACCCGCTTTGACCGCTTTAAGCCCTTTCCAAATCGGGTTAGATGACAGCTGTTCAAAGAGTTTTTTTGCACCATCTTCATTGTTCACAATAACAAAAATCGCATCGGCATCATAGTCAGGAAGAACTTCCTGCGAAATCGTTTCATACGCTTTGTCGATTTTCTCCACACCATTTGCCGGCTTCAATCCTAGATCTGTGAAAAGTATTGGGCCCAGCGGACGTTTCATCCCCATAACACGCATCTCTTTCGCAGTTACACGAATCGCCATCACTTTCCCGTCGCCGATCTTAGCGTTAATAAGTCCTTTTACACTCGCAGCTTGTTTCTCGTAATCTTTGATGTAAGTTTCCGCTTGCTGCTCACGGTTCACAAGTTTACCGATTTTCTTCAAATGGTCGCGCCATGTGCCTTCGTCCAAGTTAAACATTTCTGTTTTTGCAATTTTTTCATACTTCGCGACATCCTTGCCTGAGAATGCCTCATCCAAATAAATGACTTCAGGCTTCAAGGATAATAAAGCTTCCATGTCGGGCTCAGCTACAACGCCAAGCTTCTTGGTGTTCTGCAAACGGTCAGCGACGTGCGGCAGAAAGGCCTTAAGATCACCACCCATAACGGAACCTACAGGCGTAATGCCCAGCGCAAGCAAATCATTCGTTAAATGAATGGACAGCGACGCAATACGCGGTTCTTTCTCTACTGGCTTCGTTGTACTCGACACAGCAGCAGCAGATGCAGAAGGTGCGACTGATGCGGCGGACGCTGCTTCTTTAGGTGCAGCGGATTGACCGCATGCGGTCAGGACGAATAAGGAACTGATCATACTCAGGACGACCATATTTTTCTTTTTCACGATAAAAACCCCTTTTTTATGTACATTTTCGTTATTTCGTTCTTGCCAGCAAAAATAAAAAGTACGGAGCTCCAACAGCAGCTACAACAATACCTGCCGGGATTGCGTTAGGCTGAAAGATAGAGCGCCCAATTGTGTCGGAGGCCACCAGAATAACGAGTCCTACCAAGCCCGCAATTGGCAGTACATATTGGTACATCGGTCCTACCAATCGACGAGCCAGATGCGGCGCCACCAAGCCAAGAAAGCCAATACCGCCGGTCATTGCCACGCTTGCGCTCGATAAGGCAACTGCCGTCAGCAGTAAAAGCAAGCGTTCGCGACTCACGGCAATGCCCAGCCCCGAGGTCGTTTCATCCCCGAGTGAAAAGGAATTCAGGATTTTCCACTTGGTTAATGCGAAAGGAACGAACAGGCCAATCCATGGAAGCAGCGCAATGACATGCACCCAATCTCTCCCCCACACGTTGCCTACCAGCCATCTAGCTGTAAAACTATACGTCGCATCATCCAATCGTAGCGACAGAAAGAGAGTAACAGCGCTAAAACCTGCTGCAACGGCAATGCCAACAAGGATCAACCGTATGGGCACAATTCCTTTGTATCGGTCATAGGCCAAAGCCATAATCAAAATTGCGGTTATGACACCCCCGGCAAAAGCGAAAATCGGGATGAGCAAGGTCGGTGTTCCTTTCATGGAGTGAAAGAAACTGACGAATACAATGAGTCCTAATGCAGCACCCGAATGAAGTCCCAAAATGCCCGGATCGGCTAGACCATTACGGGTTATCCCCTGCAAGAGAGCGCCGGATACGCCAAGACCGATACCCGCCAGCATCGTAATAAGAATCCGAGGCAAGCGGTATTCGAATAAGACGAGCTGATTGTCCGCGCTCCCATATCCTAGAAAAGTTCGCCAAACTTCCATGGGCGAAAGCCGAATCGAGCCTGTATTCAGACTGATTAAGATGACAGCCAAGCTTATGAGAAGCAAACAAATGCCGACCAAGATACTCTTGTTTTTGCGAGGAATAGGACGTTGCGATCTCACGACAAACTCCTCCTTTCTTTCCTGGCTAAATACAGAAAGAAGGGTACGCCTACCAAAGCAATCATTAAGGAGATGGCCAATTCTTTGGGCGGATGAACCATTCGAGCGGCTAAATCAGCTACTACCATCAAAATCGCTCCAAGCAAAGACGAAAGTGGAATGATAAAACGATAGTCCACACCAACGAGCTTTCTGGCGATGTGCGGAATAACCAAACCAACGAAGCCAATGGAACCTACGGCTGAGACTCCCACACCGGCAAGGATTATCGCCAGAACAATACCTAGTAAGCGGATTCTGTTTGTTTTGACTCCCAAACCAGCAGAAACATCTTCTCCCAGCGATATCATCGAAACGGATCGGCTTATCGCTACAGCTCCTGCAATCGTCAAAAGAATAATAGGCACAAGCAGTTTGACATGCTGCCATTTCACTCCTGCAACACCACCGGCATACCAGAAGGCTAGATCCTGACTAAGGTCATAATAGATCGCCACCCCCGTACTTAGAGAATGCAGCAAAGCCGCTACCACGGAGCCTGCAATTGTTAAACGCAGTGGAGTTAGACCGCCTGGCGAGGATGATCCCAGCAAGTAAATGAAACCGGTGCTGAGCGCTGCTCCCACAAATGAAACCGCCATGAGGCTCAAATAGGGCAGATTCGGAAAAAATGCAAAGCTTAGAGCAACCATAAAGGCTGAGCCGGCATTGATGCCCAGAATACCGGAATCCGCCAAAGGATTGCGCGTTATTCCTTGCATCAACGCACCAGCTACTGCAAAACCGGCCCCGATAACCGCCGCACCGAGAACGCGAGGCAAACGCAATTCATGAATAATCTGATGAGTGGTTAGCTCCGAATTATACTGAAATACGGCTGCCCATACCGTCCGCAGGGTCAAATCCTTGGCCCCGAACGAAATGGCAATAAACATAATGATGAGCAAGGCAACTATAGCCATGGCACAAATCAATCCATATGTAATTCGTTTCATGCTTGAAAGACCCAACTTCCCGGACGTGATTCCCATCTCTCATTAATATTGATAATCATTATCAATAAATTCATTATAGGAATCTCCTCTGAATTCGTCCATGACATATTTATAGATTTTATCCTTGGATTATTTTCATATTGACGGGTGAATTCGTTAACGAAGAATCACTTAGCAACGATACCGCTCTCTCCAAAAGCTGCTGAATCGCTTGCGGCGCATAAACCATCCATTCATCCCACTGGAGCATGAAATAGCGCCCCTGCCTAATCGCCGGATGACGCAGCCAAACAGGATCCGTCATAATTTGCTGCGTAAGTTTAGCCGATGCTTGCTTCGTGGCATTCAAGAAAATGACATAGTCAGACTCATATTGGGTCATATCCTCTGGTGTTACGTTAATCCAATTGAAGTTCGTACCTTCTCGATGTTGATTAAGTTCGTTCGCAATAAGACTAGGAGGAGACAACTGTAAAGCTCGATAAAAAATATGTCCGACATTTCTGGCACCGTACAATCTCATCTCTGAGTTCATCAAACGGCATATCGCCACCGTCGGACTTCCGAATTTCCTGTTTACTTGTTTCTTGGCCTGATCAGCTTTGTAGGCATGACGCTCAATCCACTCTTTCGCTAATTGCTGACGACCGACAAGTTCGGCTATTGCTTCCAAATGATCAAAGACATCCTGTGATGCCCATGGAACAGAAATGATAGGAGCAATGTCCCCAATATGTTCTCTGGCTTTCAGAACAACGTTATCTTTGCAGAGAATCAAACCCGGCTGCGCTTCAAGGAAAGTTTTTCGGCCTATTTCCCAAGAATCTGCAGCGTGAAGCGGTAAAGTCAGCGAAATCGATTCCGTCGGCAAGTAGGATTTGCGGTGAAATTGGGCCGCGCTCGGAACAATACCTAAAGTCATTAAGTGATCTGTATATGGGTACGACAGCGAAATAATGCCGCTTAACGGCTCATTCGCATACTGTGTGGGCGCATATCCGGAATTCTCTTTGAACCGGCGGCTAAAATAAAACTCATCGCGATAGCCTACGCGTCCGCTCAAATCTCGTATCTGCGGGGCAGAGACAAGCAGAATTTCCTTTGCTTTGTTCATGCGTATTTGCGTGAGAAATTCGATCGGAGACTTATTCATTTTTTGCTTAAAACGCTGCGAATAATAAGCCGGGTGCATCCCCGCGATCTCCGCAAGCTTATCCAGATTGATGTCGGTATGGTAAGCATCCTGCATGTATTGAATCGTAAGCTGCAGCGATGCATCAGCATCTTTCGGTGTCGTAATTGAAGTTGGCTGATCCTTCAGAATTAACTCCACCAAGGCATGCAAATACTGCTGCCGCAAGTGCTCCCTTACGCTGGAAGTCCCATAGGCGGAGGCAAGCAGCTGCATTTTACGCTGAAAAAGAAGTAAATCCGTCTGCAGATTCCCCTGTACGGGAAAATGAAGCTCCCTGTCATAAACTTTACGGGATTGTGTATTTTCCTTTATTCGAAACAGATCGAATTCCAGTTGATAAATCAAACTATTGGCATTTCCTGTCAAGTTCAACCCTTGGACACTCATGCCAGGCAGCAGCAAGATGAGCGCCTTGCCATGGATCGTAATTTCATTCTGATTAATATGAAGCTGACCTCTCACCTTCACAAAAAATAGCAAAGTGTGATGAGCAGCCTCCTCGGCCGTTCGCTTCCACTCGGCTATATCCGTTATAACATCAAGCTTGACCAGCTCAAGCAATGTCCCTTCTAAATACACATCGTGGTCCGTATCACGATTCACTCCGAATCCCTCCCGTGCAAGTGATAACCATTCTCACAATAATATACCACAAAAAGTGTTGCTTCGCTGATGTATAAAAACTTCCATGGAGGGCATGTAACACCCTACCCCTAGCACCATAATATTGAGAGAGCCGGCCAGCAGAAACGCGAGGCCTAAGCCGATCGCCATATAAGGGGCTACGGACAGCGGAACTACAGGCCTTTATTTGTCCTCCATTACGCAGTTTACAGGTAAATTCGGCGAAATAGAGGATCGTAGTTCCCCTCACCTATAAAAATGTGCATTAGCGGAGAAATAGCGGACGCTAGTTCCCTCTACTCCCCCACCACATAAAACAAGAAAAAAACCTAGCGAAAATCGCTAGGTCCCTTGGTCCTTTGGTCCTTTGTCAACGTGTTATTTCACCAAATTCTCATATTCGCCCTTCGTCAAGCCAAACAGGCATTCATCAAAGTGCTGCCCCTTCGTGAAAATCATATTCCGCAGCCTGCCCTCCTGGACGAACCCAAGCCGCTCATGCAGCGCCACGGAGCCCTCGTTAAAGGCATACACATGCGCCGTAACTTTCTGATAACGCAGCTCTTCGAAATAATACCGCAGCAGGATCTTTATCGCATCCGATGCGTATCCCTTGCGCCAATGTTCGCGAAAGACGGCTACGCCGTATTTAAAAGTCCCATGCCGCCGATCGCAGCTGCTAGTGCTTATGCTCCCAACGAGCTCACCATCCAATGTTTCAATGGCGAGCATGACGTTATCGCTGACCGGAACATTCCCTGCCTGGTTCGCTGCCCAAGCTTTCGTTCCTTCTTCCGATCGAGGAAAATAGATGACATCGCAGTGCCTCGCACCTTCCGAATCCAAATCATTCAGATGGAATTTCTCCCAATCCGAAGCCAGAACGGGGCGTAACCGGACTTTTTTACCTGACCATATATAGTTTTGCATCAGCCACTCCGTCTTCCATTAATATTTGCGTGTAGTAACATCCCGTTTAGCCGTTTCCTGGGAGAAAATACTTTCCGCCGTAATAATATTCACCGGAATTTCCTTGCCTGCGGCAAGATCTTTAGCCGCTTTGATGATTTGCGGTCCCAGCAAGGGATTGCACTCCACGGACATGTTCAGCTTCCCGGCAAGCATAGCTTGGAAGGCAAGCTTCGTTGCGTCCACGGAAATGACAATGATGTCTTTGCCTGGCTTCAAGCCCATCTGTTCAATCGCTTTAATCGCGCCAAGTGCCATATCATCGTTGTGTGCAAAAACAACTTGTGGTATCGCTCCCTGTTGAAGCACTTTACTCATTAACTGCTGGCCGCTTTCCGTCGTAAAATCCCCGACTTCCGAAGCGATCACACGAAAACCGGCATGCTGAGTGAGCACCTCCTCAAAGCCTTGTCTACGCTCTATGGCAGGTGCTGACCCTGCGGTTCCTTGGAGCTCTACAATTTGAGTTTCCCCGGACACAGGCTTGTGCTCCACAAGCCATCTGGCTGCTCGCCGTCCCTCTTCAACAAAGTCCGAACCGATGAACGTCGTCCATAAGGAGTCATCCTCCAGCTTCACTTTGCGATCCGTCAAAATGACCGGTATGCCGGCAACCTTGGCTTCCGCCAAGACATCATCCCAGCCGGACTCCACAATCGGCGTGAAGGCAATAACGTCCACCCTTTGCTGAATAAAACTCCGAATAATCTCGATTTGCTTGTCTTGGCTGCCCTCGGCATTTTGCATAATAAGGTCTATGCCGAGATCTTGAGCCGCCGCATTCTTAATAGATTCGGTGTTGGCTGCCCGCCAGCTGCTTTCAGAGCCTACAACCGCTACGCCTAACTTCATTTTTTTGGGGTTCACACTCATACGTGAAGCCATCTGTTTCAAACTAGGGTCACCGGCTGCCGCCAACTCCCTGCTATTTTTTTGCGTAATAACATGGCTTGGCAAAATAATCTTTTTGGGAATAACCTTCTCACGGTTCAGAATATCGAGTGCGTATTGAATCGACTCTCTGCCCCCTGTCGGACTAGTAACCGTCCCGCTAAGAACACCTTGTTTGACTAGATCAAATCCTCCATTTACCGTGTCCAATCCATCAATACCGATAATTTGCACATTGCTCAAACCTAAAGCATCAATCGCGCGATAAGCGCCTAACGCCATGGCATCACTATGCGCAAATACGAGCTTGATTCCGGGAGAACTTGGTAAAATACGCTTCAACTCGTCCTCCGTTCGATCCCGCTGCCAGTCTCCGACAATCACTTTATCCACCTGAATAGATGGTGATTGCGATAAATAATCTCGAAACCCACGGCTCGTTTCTTCAACGGATCTGGAACTGACGGCTCCTTTGATCTCCACAACATCCGCTGGAGCGCCACCCAGTAAGTCAGCAGCTAACTTCCCCGATTTTTTGCCAATCGACAGATTATCCGACCCGATAAAAAGCGAATAATCATAGCCGGTAACACCTCGCCCAAGGACAATCACAGGAATGTCCTTATAGACCTCCGTCACGATCGGCGTCAGTTTCTCTGAGTCATTCAGCGAAATAATAAGCAGATCGATGCCGTATTTCATCAGCTTCTGCACATCGTGAACCTGCTTCTCACTATTTTCAGCAGCGTCGGTAAAAATAAGCTTAACGTTCTTGTGCTTTTCGGCTTCTTTCCGTATTTCATTGTTCATCAGCAGCTGCCGGGGTTCATTCAAGTTCGGTTGGCTAATGCCAATTAAAAAATCAGGTTCATCTTTTACCGCTTTAAGGTGCAAGAGGCTCGCGACGAGCATGACCACAACCAGGCCAATCAAGCTAAAAGTAAGCAGCCAAATGTAACCTTTTTTTGAGGGAACCTTCATCCTAGTAGTCTCCACGCTTTCTATATTCCAGTGGCGAAACGCCTGTCATTTTTTTGAAAGTATGGCTGAAATAATGCTGCGATTGGTAGCCGACTTTTTTCGCAATTTCATACATTTTGGAAGTCGGATCATTCAAATATTGAATGGCTTTTTTGATTCGAATATCAGTAAGACAATCGACAAATGATTTGCCCAAATCTCTTTTTAACAATTTGCTCAAGTACGTGGCATTGACATTCATCTGTTCGGCCACTTCGGACAAAGACAAGTCTTCTTTATAATAGTAGGTTTCCAAATATTTCTTCGTCATCATAACAATAGGCGTCAAAGCGCTTTCACGAATCAGTTCCTGATTCATCTCTTCATAATGCTTTGGTACTTGTTCAAGCTGCTCAACAACCGAATGCGTAAGCAGCATGCTGACTCCCAAATAGGTCATGACCACTCGTTCAAACTCTTGATAGATAGCTCGTATGCTATTAAGATCCGAAATTTGTGTAAGTGCAGCTATTCGGCCCTTTTCAGCGCTAAAAACCGTAGAGATCGGCAGCTGTGGAAGCATTTCGCTTAAAATATTTTTGATGGCAAATTCAAGCAATGGCGGGTCCCAAATTTTGCTTGGCGCATTCGCTGTCACTTTACCGAGCGGCTTTAGCAGCAGCATGCTGATTTTCCCGTGGAACTGCGGTTGAAAAAACAGCCATTCTTCCTCAAACTGCTCCTTCGTTAACTTCCCGGTAATCCATTTGCTAAAAAATTCTTCCCGCATCGTTTCCGCATTGAACTCCAATTTATGGTTCATCCATTGCGTATGCTTTTGCTCCACTCTATCTTTCATCAGCACCTCAAGCGCTTTGTTGACGGCTGAACTAAGCTCCGTTTTTTGCACAGGCTTCAGCAAATAATCAAAGGCATTAAGACGGACAGCTTGCTGGGCGTAAGAAAATTCATCATGGCCTGAAATGACGATCACCAGGCAATTCGGATTTTGATCATGCAATTTCTCGATCAATTCAAGGCCGTTCATGAAGGGCATATTGATATCCACAAACATCAGATCAGGACAAGCTGAAGCCGCGATTTCCAGCGCTTCTTTGCCGTTTTCAGCTTCTGCAACAACCTCAATGCCCATATCAGCCCATGGAAGCGTTTTACATAAACCGTTTCGAATGCGTGGTTCATCGTCTGCTATCATAAGTTTCCACATATTCGTCACCTCATCCTGTCTTTTTCACTGCTTGCACCATCGGATGCTTGATTTCGACTGTTGTTCCTTTGCCAAGAGCACTATAGATTTGAATTCCGTAAGCGGTACCATAAGTGAGCTGAATACGCTCATTTACATTGAATAAACCGATTCCGTACTGATCTTCCCGCATTTTCTCCCCACGTAAAATTTGATTGATTTCCTCCAGCTTCTCCGGCGGAATCCCAGCTCCATCATCGGTGATTCGAAAACAAATCAGATCCGACTCCAGCTCAGCGCAAATGCTGATCTTCCCCTTGCCTGTTCTTGCCTTGATGCCATGATAAATCGCGTTTTCAATTAAAGGCTGCAAAATCAGTTTAAGAACCTGATAGCTGTACAAATGTTCCGGAATATCGAATTTAAAATCTAATTTATCCATATAGCGGGACATTTGAATAATCATATAGCTCTCGGCGTGTTTCACCTCATCCCGTACCGGAATCCACTCGTTTCCGCGATTCAAGCCAATTCGGAATAGATTTGTTAGTGCACCGATCACTTCAATAATATCGTCGGCTTCATATTCTTGCGCCATCCACTGGATGGTATCCAGCGTGTTATATAGGAAATGCGGTTTGATCTGGGCTTGAAGGACTTGCAGCTCAGCTTCCCGCTTTTTTTTCTGCTCCGCATAAACCACATTAATTAGATTATTAATTTCTTCCAGCATATGATTAAAACTGTTGCCCAGTTGTCCGATCTCATCTTTGGTTTCGGAGACGAAACGCTGATTGAGCTCGCCGTTCTTCACATGGCTCATCAAACTCATCAGCTTGCGGATGGGACGGATCAATGTACCGGTAAAATAAGCGGACAACAAAGACGCTAAAACAATCGTTATGAAGGTAACGATGAGTGTGTACAGCTGAATATCCGTGATAACTCTCTGGTAATCGTCATTTGGAATAACCCCAATAAATCTCCACTTATTCGTTGCGGAATCATTGAACAAAATGCGATAATCGTGCCCTTTAATCTGCTGCGTTAAACTTCCTTGAGAACCGTCCGGCAGCCATTTGCTCTGAATGCGGTACACAATATCGTTGGTTGGCGCATACACAATATTGCCTTTGTGATCCAGGATGTACATGAATCCGGATTTGCCGAGCTTCACATTTTCGAAGATGGATTTAATCATATCCATTCTTAAATCCATAAGAACGACCCCCAGCACTTCTTCCGTTTGGGGATCCACCACTGCGTGTACGAGCGATAATACATCGTAGGAGCTGTAATTTTGGGACGTAGAAACGTTACGCCCTATTGGATTACTAATGATCATCGTATCATTAGGTGCTTTCAGCGCATCCTGAAACCAGCTTTCTTCGACCAATGAATCGCGTGTAATGCGAAACATATCATGCGATGTAAATGCTCCGCTTTTATTCACTAACATAATACCCATGATTTCTTTGTTGCGCTCTGTGTACATGGTCAATGTCTTATCAATTCGTGCAACTTCATCTTTAGAAGGTTCTTGCCCCTTCATTTGCATAAACTTCTCGACTTCCGGATCCTGGCTTATGTAATGTTGAACATCTTTCAGGTGTTCGATATAGTAATCCACATTGCTTTCTACCTGATGAATCATTTGCAGCGTACTTTGGTCCGCTTGATTCTCGGAGTAACTGCTGTATGTTCGAATGCCCCAAAAGCTGAGCGTAAGAATAGAGATAAGAATAATTAAGAGAAAGATGCAGTTTAGCTTAAAACGTATGCTGCGATCGTGCCACCAACGAAGATATGCTCTCACTGCGATCCTCCTCTTAATTGATCTGGTTCTTATAATATCACAACTGAACTACGTTTTGGACGGTACTTTTCGTTTTTTTCGGGTTATGCGGATTCCGCTTTCTTTCCCTTCTTGATACGATGGCCCGCTGCAGGGCGATGAAGGCAAACAAGAGAAAACCGATCACGATTTTCGTCCACCAGGAGCTTAAAGACCCTTGAAACATAATCATCGTTTGAATAACGCCAGCGCTCAAAACGCCAAGCATTGGACCTACGAAATAACCAAATCCGCCTGTTAAAAGGATGCCCCCAATAACACAAGCCGCAATTGCGTCCATCTCGCCGCCCATTAAATGAAGGCCATAACCGGACAGCATGTAGAATGTAAATACGATTCCGCTTAATGCCGAGCAAAATCCGCTAAGCGTATACACCGCTAGTTTGGTTACATACACCGGAAGCCCCATTAATTCCGCAGACTTCTCATTCCCGCCAATTGCATAAACATTTCGGCCAAACGCCGTATATCTTGAAACATAAACAGCTGCAGCGACGGTGACTAACGCGACAACAACCCCGATGGAGATAGACCCATCCCCTGGCAAAGGAATTCTGAAGTTGGAAATGGCGCTGTAAATGGGATTATCAATCACAATACTCTCGGGACTGATCAAAAAGCACGTGCCACGTGCCAAAAACATCCCGCCGAGCGTAACAATCCACGGATGAATATGGAAGCGGCAAATCAGATAACCTTGCAATAATCCAAATATAGTGCCCAGCAGCAACACGCTTGGCATAACAACGAATGGATGAATGCCTGCTCTTAGCATAACGGCGGAGAGCACACTGACCAAAGCAATCAACGACGCAACGGAAAGATCAATACCGCCAGTTACAATGACAAAAGCAAGGCCAGTCGCCACAATAATTAGAAACGCGTTATCCACGAACAAATTTAAAAATACTTGCATGGAGAAAAAGCTGTCAAACATCGCGGAGCCTGTTCCATATAGCGAAATGAACAATAAAATCGTGGCAAGAATGGTGATGTTGGAGGATGTAATTTTAAGCGGCATTTTCATGAACAAGCACCTTCTTTCCCGTTTTTCGGCTAAACGTACGACTGAACATACTTCTTAATACGTCAGATTGGACTAAGCTGACAAGGATAATAACGACGGCTTTGACAACCATAACGGACTCCGATGGCACGCCTAACGTGTAAATGGTCGTCGTTAAGGTTTGGATGAATAGAGCGCCTAACACCGTGCCGCCTAAGTAGAAACGTCCGCCTCGCATGGAGGTGCCGCCGATAACAACGGCCAGGATCGCGTCGAGCTCGAACCATAACCCGGCATTGTTAGAGTCTGCGCCTGTAATATTGGAGCTGACAATAATGCCGGCAAGAGCTGCGCAAAAGCCGCAAATCACATAGACAGATATCATAATGCGTGTAGAATTGATGCCGGCAAATTCACTGGAAACGCGGTTGGAGCCAACGGATTCCAAGAACAACCCAAAGGCCGTTTTCCGTGTAATGACATGTAAAACAACAAAAACAACGACAGCCAGAATGACGGCAAAAGGCAACCCGAGCAAATAACCTCCTCCTACAAAGCGGTATGCTTTATCGGAGATCGTAATGATTTTCCCGCCGGAGATTAGCTGTGCTATGCCTCGACCTACGGTTAACAAAATCAGTGTGGCGATCATCGGCTGGATTTTCAACTTCGCTACGAGCAGCCCGTTCCAGTACCCGCACAGTACGCCGATTCCCAAGCCTGCCAATAAGGCTAAAGCGAATGGAACATGTTTCTGAAGCAAAAATGCGGCCAAGGAAGCGGCAATCGCCAGCACGGAACCTACCGAGATATCAATCCCTTCTTTGGCAATAACCAGCGTCATGCCCAGCGCAATGATAAGAATCGGTGTTCCTCTGTTAAAAATATCAATTAAACTTCCAAATAAATGCCCGTCTTGTATCCGAATATTGAAAAATCCAGGAGTAAACAGGGCATTAAATAGCAAAATTACCGCGATCCCTAGTGAGGGCCAAAACAATTTGGAGCGAATCACATTATGAAACATGCTCTTTAGCGGCGTCATTTTCATACCCTCCCTCTGCAATCATCTGCATAATTCGTTGTTCACCGATTTCGTTCCCGTTCAACTCGCCAATGATCTGGCGATCGCGCAATACCAGAATGCGGTCACAGCAGCCAACCATCTCTTCCCATTCGGATGTGATCATCAAAATGGTCATTCCCTCCGCTGCAAGCGATAAAATTAGTTTGCGAATTTCCGCTTTGGAACCTACGTCAATACCGCGAGTCGGCTCATCCAAGATCAGGAGCTTCGGTTCTGTCGCTAACCATCTCGCCAATATCGCCTTCTGCTGATTCCCTCCGCTAAGCTGATCAATCCTTTGCTCCATGCTGGAAGCCTTGATGCTAAGCAGCTTCATATAATACTCTGCGATTTCTTGCTGCTTCCGAAGCGATAAATTATGCAAGATACCGCGTTTGGCTTGCAGTGCGAGCACAATATTTTCCCGAACCGTCAATTCCCCGATAATGCCTTCAACCTTACGTTCTTCCGGACAAAACGCCAGACCGTATTCGATCGCTTTCTTAGGAAACATGGTGCGAATCTTCTCATTATCAATCGTCATGGCACCTTCATCCGCCTTATCGATGCCAAAAATCAACTTTGCGATTTCCGTGCGCCCTGAACCGAGCAAACCTGCAAGCCCTAAAACCTCTCCTTTGCGAACCGTTATATCGAATGGCTCCATGGAACCTCGACGTCCTAATTGTTTGGCTGACACCCACACCTCGCCTTTTTTCATTCCGACAATCTTGCTTTGCTGTTCTTCATCCGTCCATTCACGGCCGATCATCTTGGAGATCAGGTTGATTCTCGGCAGTTCCTCGGTTAAATACTCGCCTACCAGCTCACCGTTTCTCAGCACCGTAATGCGATCGGATACCTCATACACTTGATCCATGAAGTGCGTAACGAAGACGATTGCCATCCCCTCGTCTTTCAGCTTCCTCATAATTCGGAAGAGTTCCTTAACCTCTTGCTGATCCAGACTGGACGTCGGTTCATCCAGAATAAGCAGACCGGAAGAAATATCGACCGCTCGCGCGATCGCCACCATCTGCTGAATCGCTACGGAGAACTCGGAGAGCGGCTTCGTTACGTCGAGCTGAATGCTCAATCGCTCCAGCAGTTCCTCCGCCTTATGGTTCAAAGCGTGCCAATCGATGCTTCCTCCGCGCTTACGGGGTTGGCGGCCGATGAACAAATTCTCTGCAACGGATAAATTCGGACACAAATTCACTTCTTGGTAAACCGTGCTGATGCCTAAAGCCTGCGCATCCTTTGGAGACTTGATGTGCACTTGTTGACCGTTCAAGGTAACGATGCCTTGATCCATCTCATGCACACCTGTCAAAACTTTAATCAAGGTGGATTTCCCTGCGCCATTCTGTCCCATCAAAGCATGAATTTCTCCTCTTTTAAGCTGAAAATCCACATTCGTTAAAGCTTTGACACCAGGGAAAAACTTACTAACGCCAGTCATCGTTAATACGGGTTGCTGCTGCATTCCTCTCCACTCCTTTATTCATCTTGGATGAACGAAATCAAGAGCTCCGATTGACTCTTGATTTCGTTTAATTCTCTATTTATCTTAGTACTTACGGTTTGGCAGAGCGTCGATAGCTTTTTGGCCTGTGAACACATCTTCGTTGGATTTAATCCATTTCGGAAGCTGTTTTCCGGCTTTCAAATCTTTTGCCGCTTGGAACAATTGAGGTCCGAGAAGCGGGTTACACTCAACAACCGTATTCAGCTTGCCGGCTTTAACAGCTTCGAAAGCTTCTTTAATACCGTCAATGGAAACGATTTTCACGTCTGAACCTGGTTTTTTGCCAGCTTCTTCAATCGCTTGAATCGCACCTAGCGCCATGTCGTCGTTATGAGCGTACACGCCTTGAATATCTTTACCTTCCGGGGATTTCAAGATCGCTTCCATCACTTGTTTACCAGTTGCACGGTTGAAATCGCCGCTTTGGGATTTTACGATTTTAATGTTCGGATGTTTTTTTATTTCATCGTCAAAGCCTTTTTTGCGGTCGGTTGCTGCACTCGCACCAACAGTTCCTTCCAGTTCAACGATATTCCCTTTGTCTCCAAGGTGCTCAGCCATTGCTTTGGCCGCGTTTTGGCCTTCTACGATAAAGTCAGATCCGATAAAGCTTGTGTATAGATCTTCGTTCTTTTTGTCGATGCCACGGTCAACGAGGATAACCGGAATTTTCGCATCCTTCGCTTCTTTCAAAACGGCTTCCCAGCCTGTTTCTACAACAGGGGCCATAGCGATGACATCAACCTTTTGGGCGATAAAAGAGCGAATGGCTTTAATTTGGTTTTCTTGTTTTTGCTGCGCATCCGAGAACTTCAAATCGATTGTTGGATCAGCTTTGGCTGTATCTTGAATGGATTGCGTTTCCGCACCGCGCCAGCCGCTCTCCGCTCCGATTTGGGAGAAACCAACGACAACTTTGCCATCTCCTGCTTTAGCTGCCTCTGCCGCCTTCGTAGCTTGAGGCGCTGTTGTAGCGGATGTCGTTTCTGTTGTTTTAGCCCCGCAGCCTGCGACCAATGACATGAATACCGTTGCTGTTACAAGTGCCCCCATGACTCTTTTTCTTTGTACCATTTGTGTTCCTCCTCGAAATAATTATTTACAACCTTAGTGTAATATTTAACCAGGTAAAGGTCTTTACACGTAAAAGTCATTTTTTGCTTTATTCCGTCATACCGGATAAAAATCGCGAGAAAGGATTAGACTGCGAGGCAGCAGCCGAAGCTGGCGGATTGAACAGGGGGAGTGACGGGCAGCACCGGAACGCCGCACCGAGCGGACCACAGTTCCTCAGCGCTTTGCCCGGCCTCCCTCCACCTGACAAACGGAACTACAGGGCGTTATTCCGGCTAGAATAGGCGGATTTAGCGCTGGAGGGGATCTACAGGGCTCTTTCTGCTCCATAGAACCAGCACTTCAACCAATAATGGCGAAATAGCGGACCGTAGTTCCCACTACCTCATCAACTGGCTGAATGTAGCCCAAATAGTGGACCACAGTTCCCCAGCACGCTGCCCAGCACCCACCTCCCGCCGCCCAATACAAAAAAACCGGCCAAATGAATGGCCGGACCTTTGTTTATTGCATGATCGCTCTCGCAACAATGACAAGATCTGCGATATCGACTTTGTTATCCATGTTGACGTCTGCTTTCTTCCCTATCGTGTCCCAATCCGCATCGCCCAGCTTCTTCCCATATGCTGCCGCAACGATCGCTAAATCACCCACGCTAAAGCCTCCCGAATTAAGGTCGGCATTGATTTTCTTCGCTTCAAAGGCCGTAATCGCCTCTGCCAGCATGTTAATGGCCGCACTTAGCTGCTCCTCTGTTGAAGCGCTATTGCCTGCAACAAGCGCAGCTTGATCAATGGCTGCTTGTAAGGCCGCTTTGGCGCCTGCCGCATAGAAGCCATCTTGATCAGCTTCAACGGCTTGATCACGCTTCGTTTGGGCCGAAGCGATCGCTGCCAAGAGAGCTGCTCTGTTCCCCGTTGGATTTGCTGCTTCCTTAAGCTCAAGAATAAGCCTGTCAACCTCAGCAAAGTTCGTTTTTTTAGTCAACTTAATCGTGTTCAATCCTTGATTCAACGTTACCGTTATGGAAGACGGATTGTAACGTCCCCAGCCGAATTGTTTGTAATCAATCACTTGATTAGCGCCATTGTTGACAGAAACATCGTGCTGGGAAATGACCGTGCCACCCGTTCCGTTAGAAGCCATAACCGTCATGGTGTACGTACCCGCGTCTTCTACGTTGACGTTAAATAAGATATAGTCGCTGCCAGCCGTGTCTACATAACCGACCACTTTGCCCCCGGAAGCGTCGTCCGAGCTGTTGACTCTTGCATTTCCGCCAAGAACAGCGTCCTCTGCCTCGTAGCTGTACAGGGAGACAGACGGCGTGCCGGATGGTTCTTGAACCAATGCGCCATATGCCACCGGTGTGCCAAAATTTGGCGTGCCATCTTGGTTCCAAGTGAATTTTTGTGCACGTACGCTACGATTACCCCAGCTTCCACCAGATTTCAGATCAGCGTGGTACACGATCCAATCCTCCGTACCATCCGGGGACTTGGTGAAACTGTTATGTCCCGGACCGAAGGCACCCGGAGTTTTGCTGAATACAGGACCCGACTTCGTCCAAGAAGCAGGATTCAGCACATCGCCATCCGTATTCGTCAACATGCCTAACGTATAATCATCCGTCCAACTGCCGCTTGCTGAATAGACGATAAAAATTTTATCATCTTTCATCAAAACTTCCGGAGCTTCATTAATGCTAGGCGGTGTGCCTATCAGCTCCCAAGCTTGATCAGGCGTAGACACCCGAACTCTAGGTCCGCTAATTGTCCAAGGATTGCTCATTGGAGCGATATATAAATTTTGACTAACATTGGTGTCGCCTTCCCAACCAGACCATACGAAATACATGGAGTTGTCGCTTTTCGTTAGGACCGTGCCGTCAATAGCCCATTTGTCTGTGGCATCTGCAATCTTTCCTTTCATCGTATAAGTCCCTTGCGCGTCTTGCGAATCGCCTTCAATCACGTACATTCGGTGATTATTATTGTTCCCATCATCCGCTGCGAAATAGATGTACCATTTCCCACTCAAATACTGAAGTTCAGGCGCCCATAGTTCCTTCGAATACATTTGTCCGGCAGGCGGTGTATAGACCGTTACGCGAGGCGCGATTCCAATATCTTGCAGGCGTTTGGTTTTCGCCACCTGAATCGAACCGTCATTCTCCGATTTGACATAATAATAGTAGCCATCCTTAAATACAACGCTCGGATCCGCCGAACCCGCACCGCTGGAGACAGGTACGATCGGGTTTTTGAACATGCCGCTATCCGTAACCGTCACCACGGCTGAAGCGCTAATGCCTCCCGCTGCCGTAACCGTAATGGTCGCTGTTCCTTTGTTTATCCCTTTCACGTATCCGTTGTTGTCAACTCTCACCGTACCTGTTTGGCTGGAGCTCCACGTCAACTGCTGGCTAGAAGCGTCTTCAGGCGCAATCGTAGCGGTCAGTTTTTTCGTCTCGTCCACTTTTACAGTCAATGTTGCCCCATCCAAAGTAACAGACTGCACACTTTTGCCTGAGTATACAGGTGTTAAGGCTTGTTTAATCAAATTCGCGTGCGACCATTTCACATGTAAGCTTGCGTCGCCCGTTGCGTGCACATACTCGACTTTAATCGGGTACTGTTGGCCGGCTGTTAAGGTAATTGTCCCGGTTTTTTCTTCTCTTGTACCGCTTGTTTTATTAACGACCAGTGTCTCGCCAATCCACACTCTAGCGATGTTGTCGCTATCAACGTAGATCGTATGCGTTCCTGTATTCGCAGGCTGCACCGTCCCCATCCATCGTGTTGAAAAATGGTCTTCGCCAATGCCGACGCTTGGATCGGAAGCTCCTGTCCCCTTCTCATCTCCAAGGTCAAAATCAATTTTTGGCGTGATGGAAGATTTGGCCAACGATGTGAATTGATCATCTTTGTAATAGTTCACGTTGAAAAGGGGCAGCGTATCGAAAGCAGCACCTGTCAACGCTTTAATATCATTGACATCCCAAGGATGTCCATCCGGATACGCGATTCCATGGAAAGGCATCGTCGGCTCCGAAGTCATCGGATTCGTGTCGGATCCCCAAGGGAAACGTGTGTTATCCCGGCCAATTCCGAACTCCCACATGACGTAGCCAATGCCTTTATTCCCATAGTGTTCCACGATGCCCGGAACGGTTTGTGTCGATCGGTTCATGGCTTCATCCGCAAGAATTCCCTTGCTGACCCCGTAAGGAGTCGGATAGTCCGCCTCATAGGGATGCCAAGTAATGAAGTCCGAAGTAGCTTCACCGCTAAATTGGCCGGCTGTTGAAGAAACCGGGTGCACGGTATCGATTTCTTTGATCCAAATTCGTGCATCGTTCATAATTTGCTTCGTGATTTGATCCATAAGACCGGTTTCGCCATTGCTTGGTTCATTATAAATGTTCCAGAAGGCAATTCTAGGATCGTTTTTATGCGCTGTTACGATGCCTTGTACGTACTCCTTCAAGTCTTGCTTGTTAGCCTCATAGTTCGCTTTCACCGCATCGCCCGGGCCTTCTACCCAACGGCTGTTATGCGCACCGTATCTAGGTGGCAACTGAGGCCCCATGACCGGATAGTCATCCCAACAATCATCAAACAAGGCAAGCTCGACCTTGATGCCGTGTTTGTCGGCAAGTGCCAGGAAGTCTTCGAGATTGGCAAGCAGCTTGGCGCTGTTATCTTTCCACAGCAAGTTATGTACGAACACCCTTACAAAATTGATGCCATACATTTGCGCATAACCTAATTCACGATCGTTGATGTCATGATCATACTCATCCCATTGTTGAATCTGGTTCACCACATTCGTTGGCACGAAAACTGCGCCTTTTACCCAAGACCAGTCATAAGTCGGCATTTGAACCTCGCCCAAGTCTTTGACAAATAGATTGTCATAGCTGGTCGCAACATAGTGCGCTCTGACACCGATTGCTCCCGTCGTATAGGAGGTATCTACCGCACTTACGATATGCTCACCATCGATATAAATATCGATATGGCTGCCTGCTGCCGTCACCTTCATATGATAGGCTCTATTTTGCTGGATCGGATATAAAATGGAGGCAAGTTCTTTCCAGTTGTTGTTGAATTTGCCCAATTGAACACGGCCATTCGAAGTGATTCCTGCATAATAACCTTTCAAATTATCTCCGCCATTGCTAGGATCCGTAACACGGAAGATTAAACCGGCATTATCGTTATTTACGCCGTCTTTCATTGTGATATCCGCTTCGTATTCAAAATTGCTGAACGAAGTGCCATCTGCGACGGATTTGTAGCCAGGACCTTTATCCGTTATTTGATAGGCTTTGCCGGATACATTCCATGTGCCTTGGTACGTCTTCCAGCCGTTCGCATTGTCGTCGTTGAAATCATCCGAGAACGTACGGCTGACTAAAGTAAACGTAGCGCTTTGCACCGCTGAATCGAGCATGCCGGTTTTGGTCGCGTAAGCTTTCACCGTCGTAGTTGCCGTCAAAGTGATAGGACCACTGTAAACAGGCGATGCAGCTGTAGGGAAACTGCCGTCTAAAGTGAAGTGGATAACGGCATCTGCTGTCGAGCTCGTCAATGTGACGATTTGCGTATTAGGGAACGTACCCGATGCTGGACTAATGACCGGCGCTGCAACTGGCAGCACAACCGCCGTCAAACGCTGCAGCGAAACATTGTCGTAGGTAACCGCTTTATCATCGTTCCAAGCTCTCAGCCCAACAGTACCTGATGCGTACGTTGCGTCTGTAAAATCAAATGCAAGCTTATCATTCACATAGATGTAAAAATGCGTCCCAACACCAATCACTTTCAGATGATTGTAGGCATTCGGGTTGACACCGCTCACAACCGTTGACGCGATTTCCGTCCAGGTGCCGGATGCGCCTGCTGTGCTCATTTTGCCGACTTCAAGCTTTCCGGCAGCGTTCATACCTGCGTAGTACGCATTAACCTTATCTACGCCGTCAGCCGGTCCCGTCGCCCGGAAAATAACTCCGCTATTGTTCACGATCGCGTCCTGCGGATTCACATCCACTTCAAACACAAAATTTTGATAAACCGCATCCACGACCGACTTTGCCCCTCTTGGATTCACAGCCATATAGCTGTAAACGCCTTGCGTTACTGACCAGGACGTCGGCGTACCAGCTGCCGCACCCATATAATTCGTCCAGCCGTCCGCAACGCCATCGCTGAAATCATCCGCGAAGACTTGCTCGCTCTGAGCGATGATATACGAGGCTGTCACCACATCCGAGACCATTTCGCCAGCTTTTTCCGCATAGGCTTTAAGGATCGTATCCGATGTTATCCCAATCGGTGATGTGTAAATCGGAGAAGTCGCATTCGGCAGCGTGCCGTCAAGCGTGTACCGAATCGTCGCCCCATCTGTCGCCGAGGTAATGGCAACGTGCTGCGCACTGTCGTAAACCCCGGACGTTACGCTGAAGTCAGGCGCAAACGTCGCTGCAGCGCTATACTCTTTGGCTTCTAGATTATCGAAGGTCCCCCCACCCCACCATGTTCGAAGGCCAATCGAACCGGAGGATGTAATCTGCTTGCCGTCGTTATCGATAAAGTCAATCTTAGGGGTATTCATATCCTCAACGAAGATTTGAATGTGATTGCCTACCGCGACTACTTTCATATGACCGCTCGCATAAGGATACGGTACTCTTTGCAGTTCCTTATATTCATTGCCACCCGCTCCGGTTACCCTGGAAAGCATAATGGTCTTGTCCACACGCAAAGCAGCGAAGTAACCATTGTAACCATCCGGCACGTTACCTGTTGGCGTTGTGACCCGGAACAAAAGCCCCGATTGATCATCATTGATCCCGGCAACTTGAAGGTCCGCTTCATAGACCAGATCTTTAAAATTTGTGCTTTCATACACTGTCTTTAGGCCAGGTGCGCCAGTCGATTTATACTGCTTGGCCGCATTAACCGTCCAACTCCCTCTGTTCCCGGCATCCGCCGACCCATAGGTTGTCCAGCCATCTGCATTGCCATCGCTGAAATCCTCTCGAAATACAGGCAATGGATCCCCTGTTGCCGCCGAAACCGAGGCAACCGGCAAATACGTGACTGCCATGCATAAGAGCAGCATATACGCCCATACTTGTCGAATCTGTTTGTGTTGAAAAGCAAATACTCTGTTCAAACGAAATCCTCCCCCTTAAATCACCTATGTAACCATGCTGTGGTTATCTTTATCATGAAGGATAAAGCACTTTTTGTATTTAGATTATTTGGTTTTCCTTTATACTTTTCAGACAAGAATCGAATTCAGAGGAAGCCATCCATCCTTTTAAAAGAAAGACGCTCCGCACAGATCCACCTCGTGATCCGTCCGGAACGTCCCCTGTTACGCCTATTGCAGAATTTTTTGCGCCATGATCGCTAAATCTTTAATGTCAATTTGATCATCGTTAAATAAATCAAATTGTTTGTACTTCTCCCAGTCCGCATCCTTGGAAGACTTCCCGTAGGCGGCGGCTAATATGCCTAGATCCGCAATGGAATATTTGCCGTCTCCATTCGTATCTCCGGGGCTGGCCGTTAGGACTGAATTCAAGAAGCTGTTCAAAGCTTCACGCAATGCCACGATCGCTTGCTCGACTTCAATTTGTGTCGATGCCGTATTATCAGCGACGGCTTTGGCTTGACTAATCGCAGACCAGAGAGCAGCCTTCGAGCCAGCAGGATAGTTTCCTGGACTTGAACCTTCTGTTGCGGTTTGATGCTTATCTTGTGCCTGAGCAATCAAATTGTTCAGGGCTGCTTTGTCAACAACCGTAGCAATTTGCAAGCTGTGCGTAACACTGTCGAGTTGTGTTTCTACGCCGTTGGCATCAGCTATAACCGCTTTCGTTAACGTGATGTTCGTGCTGCTCGGTTGGGCAATGGATTTGGCTTTCCACTTCAGTTTCAGCAAGTGATCATTGATATTACCTGCTCCCAAATTGACCATAATGATACGTACCTTACCAGGAGTTTGTAATTGATCTACAACCTTAAACCCTTCCTTCAGCTCATCTACACCTACATATTCCACTAGATTAGGGTCGTAGCTAATGTTCAAATCCTCGGCATACACACGCTCAGTAACACTTGTGAATCCTAATTCAACGTCAAACGGATCACTCGCCTGAACTTCGGCAGGTCCCGTCAAGGTTGCAGAAGCTGGCGTAGATGGTTCGGTTACAGCGGCTTGCAGCGGTCTAACGACAATATAATCCAACTCATAGAAACCGGTGCCTTTCATGAACGTGATCGTATTGGAGCCCTCGTTCAGCTCGACTTTCACAGGGATCGCCATAAACCTGCCCCAGTTTTGAGTACCCTGGAGCTTGAACGACTGTTCCTTGCCGTTCACGAGCATTTTACCTGTCGCAGCTGTAAAATCACTGCCATTGGCAAACCAGACATCAACCGTATACGTACCGGCTGCTGCGGCCTGAATATCGCCAAACTTCACATAGCTATCCGCGTAGTCAATTTCACCTACATAGCTTTTACCGGATGCATAATTGTTGTTTGTATTCACTTTTGCTTTGAACAACTCGGCTTGTTCAGCCTCATATTTAATGGAAGCGACGGCGTCCGGATTCTCGGTCACCTCCGGGAAGTAACTGACCCGCAGGTTCTCCGCCCCATATGGAACCAGCGTAATGTTCTCCGTCGGCTCTGTCGAAAGCAGCGGCCCGATTGGCGGCTCGGAGGCTTCTACATTGTTGGCCGATTTGCCCCATGCAGGAATTTTCTTCGCTTTGGCAATCAGCTTGACTGGACTTGTCGCCTGGATGAAAGGATTCTCAGGCATTGGCCCCTGCACAACCTCAATGGATTCTTCCGGATGTTCACGGTCAATCAATAACCCGTAGTTCCACGGTGTTTTGGAAAGCACGCGGAACTGGCTGAACCCAAGCGCTGTGCTATTAAATCCTGGCACTGCAGCAATCGGATTCGATTGGACTTGCCAATCTTCTTCCACTTGAAGAGAGAACACGAGTGGACCACGTTCGATCCCGACGGAGTTGTTAACCCACGTCGATGTTTTCAACTTCATCGGCACTGTCAAAACAACACGATCACCTGTCGCCCATGTTCTGTCAATCGTCAGGTATTCTCCCGCTTTCACAACAGGCTGAGCTTGGCCGTTCACCGTAACCGTCGGTTGATCCGCCCATGCCGGAATTCTTAGCTTGAGTGGAAAACTTACGGATTGTGACGTGTTCACTTCAAACCCGATTTGATCTTCAAACGGATAGTTCGTAGTTTCTTCTACCGTTACATTGGCATTCTTAATCTTGGTCGAAACGCGGCTTGGCCCGTAAGCAATAACGCCAAGTCCACCGTCATTCGTAGCTGCCCACATATTTTTCACAAAATACGGCCAACCCATGTGCATATTAAAACGGCAGCAAGGGAAACCGGAAGTCGGGGAAGGCATCATCCCGTTATCATAGTTTTGTTTGAAGCCATGATCGGCAATATTGCTCTCAACCTGATTCGGCAATGAGTAATACTGATGTAGCTTCAAGTCCTTATCCATCGCTCCTGGCAATGAATTGAAGGCAATTTTCTCAAGCGCATCACCAATGTGAGGATCCCCCAGAATCATGGCTGCCTCTTCATTACTTTGCATCCGCTCGGTAATCGCACAGAGCTCTACACCCTGCGTAGACGCAATACCCGCCAGCATCTCTGTACCGGATGGCATTCCCGTAATTTGTGTATGTTTGGTCAAATTCTCAACGCCTGCTTGGAACGCATCACGATCCACATTGTCATGTGATCTTTGATAATAAATAGCCGGCATTTTAATCGCTTCATTCACGTTAACGGAATGAGTCGGTTGGAAATCGTTCCCAAAATTTTGGAAACCATCGTTCGTAAACGTATCCGTAATCGGATACCCTTGTCCGGCCAGTGTATCGGCCAACTGCAATAAGAAAGCGTCATCCGTCCGGTTGTACAACCAAAGTACCGTATCGATATTATCGCCTACACGCACTTTGCCCCAGTCTCTGAGTGGTCTAGCCGGTAATTGAGCGGCTTGGTAGTGGAAATAGTTCGTCATGAACGTAAGCACACGAGCATCATTCGTAGCTTCATAGTAATCCTTCATGACATAAAGCGCGACCATACGTGGCCACCAATCATCGCTGCTTTTGGGACCAAAGGAACCGTCCGCCTGCTGGCTCGCCAAGATGGCTTCAATCCATTTCTGGGATTTGGCAATTAAGTTCGGATCTTTCAGCGTGTAAGCTAGAGGCACTAACCCCTTCAAATAGTAAACTGGACGCTCCCAATCCGAGTCCGGTGCTGTGCCGCCAAGCCATGCAGCGTTCGTACTTAGTTCTCCGTATAAATCCTCAGCATATCCGGTAGCCCCGTCGCGCTGAAGTTCAAGCTGCTTCAGCAGCCAGCCTTTGGCTTCAACCGAACCAAGCGGCAGCGGGATAAAAGGCGTTTGCACCAGCGGATCCTTGTTCGCTACAGGGGAGGTGAACTCCTTGTCCGGCACCACATATTCGCTTGCGATGACATTATCGTAGCTCGCCTGCGCACGGTAACTTCGTAAACCGATTCCGCCTTTTGTATATTTCTGCGGGCTGTCGTCTGTGAAGGTGAGAACGGGCTTTTGCGAATCGTTGACGTACACTTTAATATCATTTTGATACGTGACGACCTTCATGTGATAGTAACGATTCGAGTCGATCGTGTCGAACACTTTAACTTGCTTCAGCGGTGTCCAGTTATTGTTCATGCGGCCAAGTGTAACCTTGCCATCGCCGCTTAACCCGGCGTAGTAGCCCTTCACATTATCGGCCCCGGGTGTTGCGCTTTGTGTCTTGAAGAGCAGTCCTGCATCTCCCGTACCTGTATCGCTCGGCAGTTTAATATCGCTTTCCAGCGTCATATCCTGGAATTCAGCGTCCTGAGCCAGCATTTTGTAACCGTCACCTTTATTGACCGTAATGGCTCCGGATTGCAACTTCCAGCTTCCATCCACCACATTCCAATGTTCAATCGTTTGTTCTGCCGGCGTATCGAAGTTATCCGATAACAACGTATCGCCTCCCACGGATTTCACTACAATATTGTCGTACGATGGCGTTGAATTGTACATTCTAACGCCAACACTACCTTGTGTGTACGTGCTGTCAGTTTGCTGCAAAACTAACACATCATTGACATAAACGTTGATTTGGCTGCCTACTGCAGAAACTTTCAAACGATAATCCGTATTCGGATTGATGGTTACATTGGAACGCTTCAATTCCGTCCAATTGTTGCTCATGCGGCCCAGCATGACCGCTCCTGTTCCGGTCGCGCTAAGCCCAGCATAATAACCACGCACATTATCAGCGCCTGGTGTTGCGCTCACGGTTCGGAATAAAAGGCCGGCGTCTCCGTTACGATCAGCCACACGAATGTCTGACTCTATCGTAAAGTCACTCATGTCATCCTTGTTGGAGATCGCCTTATAGCCTAGGCCTTTCGCTACCGACAGCTTGCCAGCATCAATGGTCCATGGGCCCTCAATGGCATTCCATGTATCGTTTATCTTCATTTTATCGAAATGTTCCGCAAAATAGCCAGGTATTTTTTCCACTTCCGCCGCCTGCACCGGATAGGGAGATAACATGGTCAAATATAAAGCAAAAATAAGCAATTGGACGATTACCGTTTTTCCTTTTAACACAGGACACCTCTTTTCCTAAAATAAATCAAACCTTACCCCTTGTAATTAGACACAGCCACGTTGTTATGTAAGCCGTCAGCCGTCAAGCTGTCTCCTCCTTTCCATAAAGTTGAAAGCTGTTAAGGCTCCGCAAGATGCCTGATCTTTTCTTCCAGTTCCAGCGGATCTACCATGTGAAACGTATCCATGACATAGCCGTTTTTATCGATTAGAAAAACAGTTGGCAGCGCATGGAGCTGGTACAAATCAGCAGCGTGTTTGTGCTCATCCAGCAGGATTGGATACTTGAGATTGTTCTGTTTGACGAACTTCTCAATATTTTCAGGCTTTTCTTCGGTGGACACGTTAATGCCCAGAAAATCAACTTGATCCTTGTACTGTCCATACAGTTTACGCAGCGTGGCCACCTCAACCGAGCAGGCTTCACACCAACTGGCCCAGAAATGAATGACAACCGGCTTCTCCCGTTTGCCCCCAATCGTGTGATACGAACCGTCCAGTGCTTTTAAGGTAAAAGAAGGCGCTTTGACATCATTGGTGCCTGCCTTTTCCCCTGAGCTTGCCAAATTCACGATGCTCTCCAGCTTGTGGACATCCAACCGCTGCCCGTCGCCGCCTGAATCAGGTTCCGTACTTTTGTGTGCGAAATGCAGATACAATGGCAAGCAGCTTAGCAGTAGAATGCCAACTAGCACACTGATCATCTTTTTCATGCGAACCTCTCCCTGAACGTTGTTTACCCTGATTATATCCATGTGAAAAAAGGGCGTCTTTACGCGATTAGGCGAAACTTTGCGCGATTCTGACAAAAGTTCAGGACAAGGCATCTGATGGCGCAAAAAAAGACGCCCAACCCCAATAAATCCTGAAGTTAGGCGACTTTACTACCCGTTTATTCCAAAATTTTCTGTGCCAACGTGGCCAAGTCGACAAGGTCTACGCGACCATTGTTGTCCAGATCCGCTTGTTTGTACTTATCCCAATCTGCGTCTTTCGACGTTTTGCCATATGCGGCTGCAACAATAGCCAGATCGCCGATCGAGAATTTACCGTCTCCATTCGTGTCACCGGAATTTCCAGTAACAACCGACTGGTTAAAGGCTTGCAACGCTCCATTCAGGTCAGTAACCGCTTGTGCAACCTGCGCATTCGTCGCATTCGCGTTGTTAGCAACCAACGCAGCTTTGTCGATAGCCGCTTGCAACAGCGCTTTGGCGCCAGCAGGATATTGGCCAACGGCTGTACCTTCCGTTGCACCGTCATGCTTGCTTTGCGCAGTAGCGATGAGAGAGTTCAACGTTGTTTTATCGACGTTAGCAAGTATGCGAATGCTTTGCGTGGTACCGTCCACAGCCGTTTCTACACCTTCACCGTTCGCCAATACAAGATTAGAAAGTGTAATTGTACTGGTGATATCCTCACCAGTCGTCTTCGCTTTCCAATGAAGCTTCAGCAAATCGCCGTTGATACTCGTACCGCTCACATTTACGGTAATGAGACGGACCGAACCCGGCGTTACTTTCTTATCGAGAAGCTCTAAACCGCTTTTCACGCTTTCAGCAGATACAAATTCGAGTTGATTCGCGTCATACGTAACGCTTACGTCTCCTGCATACACACTTTGCGTTACACTGTTCAGGCCCAGTGTCGAATCAAACGATTGCTCGCTTGTGACCGATGCAGGTCCAGTTAACGACGCCGCAGGATCATTCACAATCGGGCCGGCCGAGAAGTAATCGAACTTAGCCGGTATGGACGTCCCGTCAGTTGCGGAGAATGCATAGAATCCTACTTTGAGATTCGATAACTGAACGGTAACAGGGTCTGCAGCCTGCTTCCAGCTGGAACCATCCCAATAATAGGTCGTATAAACGTTACCTACCTTACGGATTTGCAGGTACGATGTATCGTAACCTGGATGTGCCGCCATATGCCCGGCTTTGGTGTATGTGGCATTTTTCTCGAAGGCGGATTCCAGGGATTTCCCTGTTGCGCCGTCCGTATCCCACACATGCCCAAACTTCACATAGTTATCTTCGTCCTGCCAAACGAGCAGACCAGCTTGCTGGTAGTTCTTCCTTACCTGCGCATCAACCTTCGTTGTGATGACAAAATCGCCGTTAGGCGCGTTTTGCAAGAAAGCATTTTTCAGCGCATTGGAATTGCCAAAGCTATCGCCTGTAAGCGTTTGAATCGTTAGCTTGCCAGGGTTGGTCGTCAGACTCCAATTCGCGTTATTTTGACGGTAAATACTCCAATTGCTGTTTAGCGTGGTGCTGTCGAAATTATCCACCGTGGAGCCTTTTGGAAGCGGATCGTTTACACCAGCGAAAACTTTTTCCTTCTCGGCTGTTAAGTCATTCAGCGCTTGCTGGTAATTGCTTGCAGTAGCGTTGCTGTCGGCAAGTACATGCTTAGCGGATTGAATGACACCTTGGAAATGATCCACTACAGCTTGCTGGTATTGGCCAGGTTTCGTACCTGCGATTAGCTTACTGAAAAAGAGCTCAGCATCTTGAATACCGCCGGACAAATCGCCTGCCGTAACCGTGCCAATTAACTCGCGGTGAGCTTTGGCGATGCGGTCGAAATCGAGCTTCTCCACTTTGCGGTCATAGGACAGCAAGCCGTTAATCTCATATTCGACGTCGCTGATTTGCGTATAAACCGCTGCGCTCAAGCCAGGATTTCCTTTGAGATTTTTCAATTGGTTAATGTAATCGATGTATTTGTCCGTAATCTCTTTTTTGCTTTTCATCTCTTGATACGAGAATACGAGCGGACTCCATTCATGTCCCGGTGTATGCAGACCGAGCCCACCATATTCCCCGAGTACAGCAGCACGTGTGTCCGTTGGCTTCGGTGAATTTGGAGCCGGGTAAGCATGTATATCAACCAAGTCGCCTGCTCCGGAATCCTGCCAGCCGCTTGCGTTGTTAATTAAACGCGTCGGATCAAGGCTTTTCACATAATTGGTCGCATCCTTCGTCTGCTGTCCGCCCCAATCGAATTCGCCCCAGCCTTCGTTAAAGACGGTCCATTCAATAATGGATGGCACACTGCGAAGCTGGTCGACCATTTCTTTGTATTCCTTCAACCACTGCGTTTTGGCAGCTTGTGTGATATCCGCGCCATGATTATTTTGGCGATCCTCCAAGCTCGGCATATCCTGCCAAACGAGGACGCCCAGCTTATCCGCCCAATAGTACCAGCGAGCCGGCTCTACTTTAATATGCTTACGGATCATATTCATACCGACTCGTTTCACGGTTTGAATATCATATTTCAAAGCGTCTTCCGTCGGTGCTGTATAAATGCCGTCCGGATAAAAGCCTTGATCCAGCGGCCCCATTTGGAAGACGAATTTGCCGTTCAACAGCGGTCTTGTAATGCCGTCTACTTTCCCTAGCTTGATCTCCCTCATCCCGAAATAACTGTTAACTTGATCGACAACTTGATCCCCGTTTTTCAAGCGAACTTGCAAATCGTACAAGAAAGGATCATCCGGCGTCCATAACCTGGGATTTGGAACTGGAACTTTCAGCTCCGTACCGGCAGGACCGCTGATTCGTCCAACTTCCTGACCGTCCTTCATCGCAATGGCTTCAACAGTGAGATTGTTAGCCGCTCCCGTAGGAACGGTTAATTTTAACGTTTGACTCGTAAGATCCGGCGTCATATCCAGCTTTTCAATATGAGCCGGTGCGACAGGCTCCATCCAAACGGTTTGCCAAATCCCGGAGACCGACGTGTACCAGATGCCGCCGAGTTTTTTCACCGTTTGCTTACCGACAGCCTGATCTTCACCCATATCCGTATTATCCAGCACATGAACGATCAGTTCATTTTCGCCTGCTTTTAATTGATCGGTAATATCGAAGCTAAACGAGGTGTAGCCGCCTTTGTGCTCGCCAACCTGCACACCATTGACATAAACCGTTGTCAAATAATCGGAAGCGCCGAAGTTCAGCATCACGCGCTGCCCGTTCCAATCATTTGGAACCGTGAATGAACGCTTATACCACATGAGATTTTCTACGCGTTTAATGCCCGAAAGCACCGACTCCGCAGCAAATGGAACAACGATTTTCTCCTTCAAGGTTTGCCCGGTTGGCAGTGCCTCCCCGACCTTAGCCGACTGGAATTGCCATTCTCCGTTCAAGTTCTGCCATTTATCGCGAACGAGCTGCGGCCTAGGGTATTCTGGAAGGACATGATCCTTATCTACTTGGCTTGCCCATGGCGTCGTAATTTGATACGTAGAATCGTTTTTCAACATTTTATCGAATGCTTGAACGACTCTGCCATCCTGATCCACTAGGCCCGCTTGGCCGTCATAGCTTGCCTTAACTAACCATACATCCTTCGAATACACCGGATACTGGAAAGTAGCCACGATGGTGCTGTTATCGCCTTGTTTGAGCGCTGCCGATGCGATCGGCCAGTTGCTGCCCATGACACTGACGTTAAAATGATTAACAAATCCATCTGGAAGCGATTGCAAAGGTTTATCTAATTTAACTTCCGCCGTCGCTCCATTGACGGCTACGCTGCCCCCATAGGAGAAACCGCTTGGCGGAGTAAGCGCCTCAGTCGGTATCGCGGATTTCGGTGTGGATGGACTCGACCAGCGCATGTGAATATTAGATCCACCCGTATTCTCAAAGTATTCAACCTTAATCGCATATTTTTGCCCTGCAACCAGTGAAACCGGCGCTGCAACCTGCTCTTTATCCCAATCGTTGACCCAATGATCGATAACCAGTTTGTTGTCAATCCAAAGCCGGAAGCCATTGTCACCAATGATGGAGAACGTATAGTCTTCGGAAAACTGCGGTTCGATGAACCCGCTCCATCGTACATTCACATTATCCTGCTGACCGGTTAAAATCCCTAACGCCGTCTCCAAGTTGCCGAAATCCAAATTGGGATCAAGTACGGTTGACTTTAACGTGCCAAAGTTAAACTGCGGAGAACCCGAACTTGTGTAGTACTCCCCTTTTAAGCCATGAACGACAGGCTCATTCGCCACTTCCGCAGCTTGTGCTTGAAGCGTCATCAACGGAGCTGTTGAGATCGTTCCGAATGCACAAGCAGCAATAAGCAGCAGATTAAACGTCTTCTTTAACTTCATCCTATTCCAGCCTCCTGATTACATTAATGATGAATGGGTGAGAGCATTGAAATCTATTAGTCTCACTTTTTGCACATTAACTCCTTTCATCCTATTCATTGGAATATTACAGATACATTATGTAACAATGGAGACGGGAAGTATTTAGGTTATTCCGCCTTTTTGTGCGTTTTCTTGCCATTTCGCTTCAGATGCTTGCAGCCATGTAAAGAACAAGCGCAAAGACAAAAAGGAGGCTGCTCTTAGGCATTTCCGCCAATAAAGCCCCTCCCTGATGCGATTTCACAGTCATTTTGCCGGTAATTATTTTGCAGTCAACAGTTTATAAATCAGCATGGCCGCTTGAGCGCGATTCGTAAATTCCTTAGGATGAATGCCCTCTCCATAACCATCTACCAAGCCCATCTCCACTAGATTTGTAACACTTTGTATCGCATAGTCCGAAATCTCCGAAGTATCGTTAAACGAATCAGCTAAAGATGTCCCTTTACTTGCCGGGAGCTTATTCAGCGTTTTTAAGGTGCGAGCCGTGAGCGTCATCATGTCCTCTCTAGTTACAGACTCTCTCGGATGGAAGTTATTATACTCGTCACCTTCTACAATACCTAAGCTTCTTGCAGCAGATAAGTGCTCATCGAAGTATTCCCCCTGCTGCACATCGTCAAAGCGCTCGCCAGAACCGCCTTTTACCTCCAAGGCTCTCATCAGAAGAACCACAAAATCGGCACGCGTAACAGGCTGGCCCGGACTGAAAGTGCGCTCAGCCGTTCCATTCACAATCCCTTTCTCGGCTAGGAAGGCAATCGCTGTTTTGGCCCACGTGAAATCGCCCAGATCATCGAATGGGAACAAATCGTTAATCTCAACGGCCACTTTGGCATTCGAGTCCTGATCCGTGCTTGCTAGAATGGAATCGACCAATTTGACCTTGCCGATCGCCAGTTCCGCCTTCCCGTCATCTATCGCTTCAAACTTTAACTTGTACAAAATCTGTTCGCCATCGTCGCCCTTCGTTCGGCCTATGCGTGTGTGCGCGAGCTGAATATGGTTATCTTTCACAATGGGAGGAATCGAGAATCCAGGAATCTCCGTCGTAGCTTCTTTTAATTTAAGCTGCTTCGGATTGAAATCCAAATTGATTTCATACGCATAGACATCTTTTAGCTGATGTCCTTTTATGAGAACCTCCACATTTTCTCCTTTGGACGGCTTATCCGTAAGAACTGTCAGCGTATATGAGGGTGTATCCTCTGCTGAAACTGATGCTGAACCCCCTACTATCATCGTTGCAGCGAAAACGGTCAATAAACTTCCTGTCATCATTTTTTTTACTTTCACGTTGGAGTGCCCCTTTCCTTTCATTACCTCTAATATAAAAAAATCCGGCATCCATGTATTTAGACTATCAGGTGTAAATTTGCTATTTTCGGATATTTTGCGTAAATGCCGTTGCCATGCCCGGTCCTGTCTTGCCACCCGGCCCCGACCTGATCTGCCTGATCTGCCTGATCTGCCTCGCCCTCCCTGCCCGACCCGACCTGCATTGCCCGCCTCTTCCTCGCCCGCCCGCGCAAAATAAGGGAACTCCAGTCGCTTATTTTGCAAAAAAGCGGCATTTGACGTGCTGGAAGGAACTACAGAATCTTATTTGCCCGCCAAACTCAGTTTCGCTCCGAAAGCTGAGAAATAGCGGCCCCTAGTTCCCTCTCCCTCGCTCAACCATCTGTTTTGAACAGAATAAAGCCCTGTAGTTCCCCAACAATATCGCGTAGCTCTGAAACCAACCGCCACTGCACAAATCTACAGTAAAAAACCGGACACAGGAATTAACTTCCCATGTCCGGCTGCGGCTCACTTTTACCTCTATTTACATGTCGATTTGAGTAATTCTTCGTGCCGTGAAATGACGATATCGATGAGGCATCTATAAATTTCCGAAGCATAGTCAGGGTTCAATCCATATTGAGCTGAAAGCTTAGCAATCTTCTGAAACTGTTGATTTTCACGGCTGACATCTTGCGAGTGCAAGTGATTCTCCGCTTTATAAATGCCGACTTCTTCTGTGTATTGGAATCTTTGAGCCAGCAATTCAATGATCTTTTGGTCAACTTCGTCTATGCCATTTCTGAGTTCATCTAGTTTTGTCATCTGCTATACCTCCGCGTTTAATCCGATGTGTGCCATTTATTTGTCATCGTAATGGGAATAATTGCTCCATCCTCAAAGTGCAGCCTGTCCATACATAAAACCCTGCTTCCAGGATCAGTATCGCCTATCATTCTACGATGATATACAATGATCCACGCATCCGTTTCCGGCAAATACAAATAACCGTGATGGCCAGGTCCCTCGGCAATCGGTTCTTGTTTTTGAAGAATCGTGCCTTTATTCTCGAATGGCCCCAGCGGACTATCGCTTACACCATAAGCCACCCGATAAGTACCATTCACCCAACTTCCCATGGACCACATGAAGTAATAAAGATCCCCTTTTTTAATCATGCAGGGGCCTTCAACATAACCTTCCGGCGTGATAGAAAGGAAAGTATCCCCATTTTCAAAAGGAACAAAGCCAGTCATGTCTTCATTCATTTTCGCCACATTACAGTGCCCCCAACCTCCATAATAGAGGTAAATGGTACCGTCATCATCTTTAAAAAGATGGGCGTCAATCGGTTGAGCCGAGTGAATGAAACGATCGATCAGCGGTTTTCCTAAGTATCCTCTAAACGGCCCCGCCGGATTATCCGACACGGCCATTTCCAATCCGCCGATTTCATCATTGGACTGGATATCGTTTGATGCAAATACGAGGTAGTATTTCCCCTTATTTTCAATAATCGTCGGTGCCCAAACAGCCCTCCACACCCATGGGAAATCTGACATTTCCAGTATGGCTTCATGCTTGTTCCAGTGAATCAAATCCGTAGAGCTAAATGCATCGAGATTCATCTGGCTCGTATACTCCGTGATGGATCGCGTAGCGTAAATCCAATGCTTGCCCTCATAGGTTCTAGCTTCAGGGTCTGCATAAAATCCGGGCACAATTGGATTTGTTATTTCAGGCATCTGCGTCAGCCTCCTCGTATTTATGACTTAAAAAAGAGCCGCATAGCGCGACTCCCCCACTACCTCTTACTCGTATGTTTTCCGAATTCGCTCAGCGATCCAGTGGTTCACTTGAAAAAGATCCGCCACAGGCTGACGTGTAAAAGGTAAAGTCGGCATATATCCTGGCGGGCCGAATTCAGGCGTGAACGTTGCAAATGGCTGTGCCGGGATGATCGGGTTGTGGAACATTTCATCCCACCATGTCTCGAATTGCTGCAAATGATTGGCATACTCTGGAGCTGCCGGGTGCGGCACTTGCGGGCCTTCCTCAAAGCCGACCCTTCCATGAACATGCAGAGCTCTGCTCTTAATCAGAGCAAGATCCTCTTGCTGATCGCCCAGCATGGATTCGCATACACATGTGAAATGGCTGAAATCTGCTGTGACTTTCAGATCTGGGAACAATTTCAGCACTCTGGCCGTAGCTTTCGGAGTGAACATCACACGACCTCGATGTGTTTCGTGCGCAACTCGAATGCCAGCCGCTTTCTCCACGCGCAGCGCCTGTTCAAAAAAGCGATTTTGCTCATCTTCTGACATATAGTCTTTTCCGCTGTGAGAGTTAATCAGCACAGGAGAAAATGGCTTCGCCCGTTCGACTTGCTCTTGAAAGGATTCTTCATGATGATTGGATGTGAAAATCTGAGGTATGTATGCCAGTTGCAGTTCGCCTAACAACTCAATAAATTCATTTTGCTGCTCTTGACTTGGCATAGGCGCTTCGATTCCCACGTAGCCATGCTGCTTGGCGCGATGCAGCTGCTCGCTAAGCGAACCTGTCATGCCCCATAGCGCGTGAAAAAGATGTAATTTCAACGTATTCCCTCCATTAAATATAAAAATGGCTGATCATCGACTAGTTCGCCTCTGACCGGCCAAATACCTTTAATGGTGAAAAATAGAAGGGAATAAACTGGCGGTAAAGGGGATGAATTGCGGAGAAAAGCGGTAGTCTTTATTGTCGCGGAACTGTCTGTATACGGTCAATATCAATTACGGTTACTTTTAGAATGTGCCTTCATTCATAAATATAATCATTAGCTTAAAGACAAAGCTTCCTCTGTGATTCTTTTGATATCAACCGGTGAAGTAATTTCGTCATTCACCATATCCGGCAGGATGTTTTTCAAAAAATAATCAACGCAATGTAAAGGAATCGTATTTATTTTGATAAGAGCATCACGGTACATCTTAATGAATTCCTTCTCTGTGTTTCCCCTTTGAAGTTCAGCGAATGCTTCATACACCTGATCCATTTTATCGGCCACTTCCAAAATTAAACCTTCAATCGAATGATCTTTGCCCTCACGAAGCTGATTATGAAAAATTTCTTTAAACTCCTCAGGAATCTGCTCCTCAATAAAGTTATAGACCATGCCTTCTTCTACCTCATGGATTCCCATACGTTCAGCCCCCCATTATGTTAGAATAGCTCGTCCATTACATCTTTGGTCTTCACAATAATTAGTTTACAAGCTGCCTGTAAAATCTAGATTAAATATAATGCGCAATCAAGTTAAATGTCTGAAAATTTGCAAATGCTAAAAAGCCTGATTGCTCAGGCTATAAGATTAAATCAGCTAATCAGCATTCCGCCTATGGCTCCAGCGATGACGATAACCCAAGGAGGCAGCTTCCAGAAGACAAGCATCACAAAAAGAATCATGGCCAAAACAAAATCTACAGGAGCTAGGATAGCCGTGATCCAAAGCGGGTTATATAACGCAGCAAGCAAAATGCCAACAACGGCTGCATTAATACCGACTAATGCTCCTTGGACTTTAGCGCTCTTACGCAAAGTATGCCAGAAAGGCAATGCTCCTACGACTAAAAGATACGCCGGAAGAAAAATAGCTGTCGTAGCGATAATCGCCCCTTTCACTCCGCCAATCATCGTCCCCAAATACGCTGCGAAAGTGAATAAAGGTCCAGGCACAGCTTGCGCGGCACCATATCCCGCTAGAAAGTCCGACTTGCTGATCCACCCTGTCGGGACGACTTCCCTTTCCAGCATGGGGAGAACAACGTGCCCCCCGCCAAAAACAAGCGATCCTGACCGGTAAAAACTATCGAACATGGACAACCACTGGACATGAACCATTTGCCGAAGTGAAGGAAGCAGGATCAAGAGTCCAAAGAAAACACCCAAGGAGAGAATTGCAACGCTTCGGCTTATCGGAATGGAGAGGCTTGTCGTTTTCGGGATCGACGTATTTTTATACAAAAACATTCCTACAATTCCCGCAATACCTATAAGCAAAACTTGGCTAAGAGCCGTCTGCCACAGGAGGGTTACAGCTGCTACAAGAACGGCAATTGTTGCTCTGTTTCGATCAGGAGCAAGCTTCTGCCCCATGCCCAAAATCGCTTGCACGACGATAGCTACTGCAACGATTTTGAGGCCATGTATCCAACCTGTGCTGCCAATATCAAACCCTTGCAACAGTAAAGCAAACAGTACCAACGCAATGACCGATGGCAGTGTAAAACCAAGCCAGGCTGTCAATCCGCCCAACATGCCAGCGCGAACGATCCCAACGGCTATGCCTACCTGGCTGCTTGCCGGACCGGGCAAGAACTGACATAGGGCAACGATATCCGCATAGTCCTGCTCATTCAACCATTTGCGGCGACGTATGTACTCGTTATGAAAATAACCGAGATGCGCAATCGGCCCGCCAAATGAAGTTACGCCCAACTTGGCGGACACAGCCAATATTTCAAGGAGGGCCCGTGGTTTGCTCATAGGCATCTGTTCCATTGCAATCGTATTTTTTTCCACGAATTGTGCTACCTCCGATTAGATCGTTCTATTTCTTGAAAGGAAACATGGATAAACATAGATAAATTACCACCGTTTTGCTCGGCGGTCAATTACAAAATCTTAATAAATGGATAAATAGGCGCATCCGCACACCCTTCAGCCAACTGCTACCTCAACTGCGTAATAACAGAGGTTGACCGACAACACACGCCGGGTTGCCCCCTTGGCAGCGCTCCCCGACTGTCTAACGGACTCAGACGCTCTTATTCGGCGTAATATAGCCGTTTCGAAAATCTAACGGACACCAGCGCAGCTATTTGCTTGTTTCTACCGCAATTTCGCCCCAAAATCGGCAAATAACGCTTCCTGTGTCCGTTAGATGTGAAACAGGGCAAAATTTACGCTATTAACGTCTGTGGAGTCCGTTAATGTTGGCTAGCGAGTTCGCGCGCAAGAAAAAGCAAGCTAATTCCATGAGCTCTCTCACTCATAAAATTAGCTTGCATCCTTCTCTTATTACGCAAATTCGCCGCGTAACCGATCTTCAAAATATTCATCCATATAGGATTTTATGAACTGGTTACGCACTTCAATATTTTCTTCTTTCTTGAATAAGCCAATCTTTCGAAGCCGTTCATGTTCCGGCTTACGATTCCAATGCTCTAAGGCTTCCTTCTCAAGTGCCAGATTGATTCTGCGAATGGTGAGGTACTCATTCGTTCTTTCGCTGCGCTCTTTATCGAGATCTGGCGCAGGCGGAATCAGTTTTTGAATTTCCTCATTCTGACGCTTCAGTTCTTCATAATGCTGCTGCTCCAGCTTCTTTTGTTTTTCATGCAGCACCTTCACTTCATCTACGAGCTCTCGCTGCTGACGCTTCTCTTCCTCGATGTCCCGAGGAGCTGGAAGCATAGTTCTTAGCTCTTGATTTTGGCTTAACAGCTGTTTATTCTGGCTAGTCAGATCCGCTACAAGACCGCTTAGCTGAGTGACGCCTTCGATGAGCGGTTTCATCGCGGTATGAATGCGGTCTTCCAGCATCATCGCAAAACCCTCCTCAAACTTCTGTTTGAAGACGTCTGGAGAACGCTCAGTTACCGCTTGGGATGCTTGTGGAACAGTCGGGGACACCGCTGGCGCCACAGGAACGGGTAGCGTTCTTGGGACGTTCTTGCGAACATGGTTCATCGTTGAGCTTGCCGCAGTCTTCATGCTTTGACCAGCATCCAGCCGTTGTTTCAGGATTTCAAAAATATCGATGTCATGTTGCGTGAAAATCCGATTGCCATTATCTTCTTTACGGAACTTATAGCCTCTCGCTTCAAGCGCCATCGCATATTTGCGTAAACTGGAATCGCTTACCCGGAGATGCTCATGCACCTGTTTTGGACTGTATACCAACTCTAAATCTAAATTTACCATATCGCCATCTCCTCACTATTTCCAAGGATAAAATGCTTTTAATAGTATTCTAGATTGATAGAGTTGCATTTACAGTCGAAATAGGAGTGTCGAAATCTGTTTACCTCCGCGAACACGAATTTATGAATTATTTCCCAAGAAATAGTTTATCCCAAACAAAAATAAGCAGATACCAGACTGGCACCTGCTTGCTTATTTGCTAAATTCCCGCACCTATTTCCCGGGGCTGACGACGTTTCATATTGGCTATCATCACACCAGCCAGAATTAGAATGCCCCCGCCTACTTGGGCCGCTCGAATCGGATCGCCCAATAAGAAGAAGCTTACGATGATCGCGATAAATGGCGGGATATTCATAAACATCGCGCTAGTAGACGGCCCGACGACGGCGATGCCTTGGTTCCACCAGAAGCCAGCCAGCCCTTGGCCGATGACGGCTACGCTGATCAGCAGTAACCAGGTTAACAGGTGATGGCTCGCATGAAGATGGCCTTGAAACGCTTCAACTCCAACCGCAGGTGACATGAGAATGGTCCCAATAACCGTTGAATATATCGTTACCTCGTAGGAACTCATCCCACTAGTTAATCTGCGAATGAACAACAAGCTGATTGACATCCCCAGCATAGCGAGCAGCAAGTATACGTCGCCTTTTGAAATACCAAGTGTCTTTCCTCCGTACAGGACTATACATACAACGCCAACTAAAGCTACGACAGATCCGCAAAACTTCAGCCATGTGACTTCTTCTTTCAGAAACAAGCGCGATAACAGCAGTGTAGCTATAGGAGAAAGCGCAATAATGAGCGCTGCGTTGCCCGCTGTTGAGTGCTGCAGCCCTGTAAAGTAAAACAATTGGTTAAATAAAGTCCCAAAAATACCGGCAAACAATAGAAGTCCCCACTCCCGCGAGGTTGGGCGTCTGATGGATTTGTTAATGACCGCTACAGAAATTAAAAACAGTGACATAACAACAAGTCGGGCGAATGATAAAAAAATAGGCGAGAAATCTCGCAGCAAATAGGCGCTTGCAACATAGTTAAAGCCCCATAACAGCGATACTCCCCATAGTTTCCATAAAACAGTACGTTCTGGCATCTCTCTGAAATCTCCTTAACCTCTAAATCAAATTTGATGATTGCCTGACAGTGACAGCAAACAGATCATTAAAAAGATATTCGCCCGGACTCCTGGAATTCCTCCCACAAACGAGAAAGCCGGACATGGAAAATCCCATGTCCGGTTTCATCATTTTACAATGCCTAATACAAAACCATCATATCCTTTACTGCCGACCGTCTGAATGGCCGTTGCCGAAATCCTCGGTTCATCCGCCAACAGATCATAGAATTGCCTCACACCCTGAACGCGGGGATCTTGACTTTCCTCATTGATGACCTCGCCATCACGGATGACATTATCTCCAATAATTACCGTTCCAGGATGTGAAAAATGCAGCGCCCATTTTAAATAATGAGGATTATTGGGTTTATCGGCATCTATAAATATCAGATCAAAAGGCTCAACACCTTCATTGTCCAATTGAGCTAATTGTTCTAGTGCGTCTCCTACACGAAGCTCGACAAGTTCACTCAACTGAGCATGGGATATATTTTCACTCGCCACTCGAGCATGAATCGGATCCAGTTCCAGTGTAACTAGCTTTCCGTCTGGGGGTAGCGCCCTCGCCATCCAAATGGTACTATATCCGCCTAATGTGCCGATCTCCAGAATCCGTTTGGCGCCTTTCATTTGAATTAACAAATTCAAAAACTTACCTTGCGTAGGTGAAACATCATAAGCTGGCAGTCCTGCAAGCTGATTCGCGGCCAAAGAATTTTCCAATACAGTGTCATGTGGAATCAGGCGTTCTTTAATATACTGATCTACTTTTTCCCATGTGTTAGTTGCATTCATCGTTATCACTCCTCTTCTATTTACCTTCTGGCTTCATTATAAACCGAGTCTAATCATATAAATAATATATCTTTATGTTAGAATCATATATATAATATATAAATCAGAAACAAAGGGAGCCTTCTAATGAATTTACATGCATTACGTTTATTTCATACAGTTGCAACCACCGGTAGTGTGACACGCGCTTCCGAATTGTTAAATATTAGCCAACCCGCCATTACCGCCCAGATAAAAAAATTCGAAAAGGAGCTGCAGCTTCTCCTGCTGAAACCTCTGGGAAGAGGGGTAACGCTAACGGATGCCGGCGAAGAGCTGGCTTTACTTGCAAAAAGACTTTTTGCAGTTGAACAGCAAATCGAACAATTCGCTCACAATTACCGCAGCGGTACGAACGGAAGTATTCGGCTAGCCGCTACCTACTTGCCCGCTCATTTCCTCATCCCAACTTGGATCGCTAAGTTTAAGCAGCAATATGAACAAGTCGAAATGATCATCAACACGACCAATTCCAGCGGTGCCTTGAAACAGCTGCTAAATGTAGAAGTTGATATCGCCATTTATGGGGGCATAGCCGAAACCTATCCGGACACCATTCTGACAGAGGAATTGTTTCAGGACGAGCTTTGGTTTGTCGTAGCCCCAAATCACAAATATGCCAATCAGCAGGTCTCTCTGTCCGAAATGATGAAAGAACCTTTTGTCATGCGTGAAGAAGGCAGTTCCACTCGTGAGAGATTGCTGTCTTTATGCCGCACCTATCATTCAACCGTTCCGGCTATTTCTTTGCAATTTAACGGACTGCATGAAGCAATTACTGCCGTGATTGCCGGGTATGGCGCTAACTTCGTGTCTTCCCTCGTTGTGCGCCAATATGTAAATCGTGGAGAGCTGTCCCGCGTTTATGTAGAAGGAATCCAACTCAAGAATACAATCGCCATTTGTACACGTAAAAATGAACCCTTATCTGCTTCAACAAACAATCTCATTCAGATGATCCGTCAAAATCCTTATAACAAGCCGTTCTTGTAATCAGCGAGCACTTTGTAACGGAACCATTCGGTCCCTCGCGATTAATACCTAATTCTCCTCTTGCTCTGTCTGCCGTTCGAAAGCTTCCGTGCTCTTCCCTGAGAAGTACGGAACCATGAGTGCGCAGGCAAGCGCCAGCATGATTAAGAAGATAAACGCTCCTCCGCGGATATCTTTTACCGATAATGCCAGTATGAGCAGCAGTATCCTCGAAGCATTCAAAAAGCATTCACGCCATAAGAAAATTCGAGCTTGCTGCAGAGCCGTTTGCTTGGCAATAATTCGGAATTGTCTCGTGTTCCACACCGTCCCGAAATAAAACATTCCGATGGTCGTTAAAATATTGGAAATGATGAGGATCGGCGCCTTCGGCAGCAGCGGCAGAAGAATGCCCACTGACACAAAAATCATTCCGATGGCCAGCCATACCCCTTCACGCGTCTTCAGTCTTCTATACAACATCATTGCCCCGATGGCAAAGCAGGCATAAAGCACATTAAGCATGGCGATGACCAATTTATCCTCCGAGACCGAAAACGTAAACACCAACGCAAACAGCACCTGAAATTGCAAAAATATGCCCGCCGCCAGCAAAGACGGAACCATCCATCGCAGCGCACTGGTCGCAAATACGAGCCGAAATTGGATGCCGCGAAATAATGGCGCAGATTCACCAGCGAGCGTAATGGTAGGAATATAGAACGAAACGGTCAATAATAAACCCACGAACACGAACATGAGTAAAAATGAACCCGAATAGCCAATCCATTTGATAATGAGCGCAAAAGCAATCGGATTAATGATCGATACGAGCTGATTGATGATATTGGCGATTGAAAAATACTGCTCGAAATCCTTCCCTTTTCCGTACACACTTAAGGTAATGTTTTGCGCTGCGGCATAAAATCCCCACATGACGCCGATAGGAATGGCGATGATCGTGATCCATAAAAGCCTATTTTCCAGCTCCAGCACGGATAAAAGCAGAAAAACGACTCCACCGCAGACCGCATTCGTACGAATCAGCACACGTGTCGTGTAACTGGTTAACAATCTGGAACCCACCGCAAACGCGAACGTCCATGTAATAAACATAATGAGGTTGAACCATACCACCTCAGAGATATTGTTGTTCTTCTCCCAAATAAATAAGTTGACGAAAATACCAATGTAGTTAAATATGACTGTTGATGCTGCATTCATGAGCAGCAACCGTTTCATCTGACCGCTAATCTGCATCCCTTTCATCCGCCTTCTCGTGTGTTCATGGACATCCACTACAGATTCGATTAGGGCAAATTGATTTCCTGCCTATTTAGTGCAAACGGTTTCCACCATCACCGTACCTGGACTGCTAACGGACTGAGGTGACCTTATTCGGAGAAAAATCAGCCTCCCGAATTTCTAACGGACTCCAGCGCAGCTATTTGCTGGATTTCCATGAAAATCAGGTTGATTTGGGGCATATAACGACTCTGGAGTCCGTTAGATTTGGGAAAGGCGCTATTTCGCCGAAATAACAGCTGTGGGGTCCGTTAGAGAAAAACATGCGTGATGGTGTGACGCAGTGCTTTGCTTGTCCAGATTAATACTCGCAATTTGAAGTACTTTGCTGGTGCAGCTTTGACGGTAGGCGATACACAGTGGTTTGCTTGTTCCGTTTGGTGCTTTTCGAACCACAATAGCACGTCCTTTACGGAGAATGATAAACTAGTGAACAAAGAGGTGAATATCGATGACAGATTTGCTGGATGTGGCACTGCTGCTATTGAACATAGATAAGAAAGATATCTCCGTTCTAGGTGAGGGATTTGAGAGTATCGTGATTGAACAACGGGATGGAACTATTTTCAGGATCGCAAAATCGGTTGAAACAGCTCGTGACTATACAAAAGAGTGTCAGTTGTTACCTCACATTCAGTCTTCAGTGGATGTTGAAATTCCGCTGCCTATTTCAAATCGTTATGATCCATCCATCGTCCCTCCAGGAATCATGAGCTATAAAAAACTGAAGGGAACTTCGCTTCATCCAGATCGACTTTCACCCGGCAATCTGCCAAACATTGCGAAACAACTCGCGAAATTTATTAGTAAATTGCATACGATCCCGGTCCATTCTTTGCCTGTCAATTGCCCGCAAGAAGGAAACAACAAGAACCGCGTGTGGGAATTGCGGGCAAATACACAAGACATTTTAACCAAAGTTTTAACGGTAAAAGAGCAGCAAAAACTGTCTTCCTGGTGGGATGAATCCTTGGAAGATGAACCCTTTTATACTCACCCACACGTTTTGTGCCACGGGGATTTATGGTATGCCAACATTCTGACCGACGAATCCGGTGAGCAACTAACTGGAATAATAGACTTCAGCGCGATGCACATTGGAGATCCTGCCAAAGATTTGGCGACGCAAAGTTACATGGGGGATGCCTTTTATCGCCTGCTGTACAGCGAATACGCAAGCGGTTTTCCAGAAGATACGACCCTCGAATATCGGGTAAAAAGACACCAAGGTCTGCGAGAATTAGGCGGACTAGTACACGCGCTTCGCTATGATCCATCAGAAATCGAAGACGCAGTATCAAAAATAAAACATGTCATCATCATGTAAATGTCCGCATTGTCTCCATAAATGCAAAAAAGCAGCGCAAGGGATGCGCCGCTAAAGACTTAAACATTTATCATCGCTTGTTTGGAAGAGCTTACGCTGCGGAATTTCACATAACTCGTAATGCGCCAAGTCGCGATGTACCCAAAGGTAAAAAGGTTGCACATAAAACTGAGTGTGCTTGGATCAATTGATTTTATAGTCGCTACGGCTAGAAAACGTAATGCAAAGATTACAATCAGCAGAATGAACACCGTTTTGTTACGCTTAATAAATGTGTTGCCATTGTCCCGGACTTCAAAGTTAGTCGTCAAAATAAGGGGGATGGAGACAACCATACCGATCAAAAGTGCAAAAATGACTTGCCCTTCACGAATATGCAGCGATGGATCGAACAACTGTGTGAATGAAGTTGAAATATATAAAATTGGCAGCAGCAGCGTTACTCCTGATTTTTTGAGCGGCTTATTCATTCCACTTAATTGTCCACGCAGGATCAAAAAAAATATTAAAGCTGAAATCATCATCGATACTGTTGAATTCATAATTTGAACACTCCCTTAAAGGATTTATTGATTTCATTATCGCCTTTGAGGGAGTTTTTCAGAAGTGAATCAAGTCATCGGTTCGAGGTGACAATCGTCATATTCGAGAGGAGCTGCTAACCCGCCGCCTTCGACGGGATACGAGTAACAACTTCACCCACTAGAAGCAGTAAAACAATTGAAGAATATATACTAATCGTATAGCTCTCCGTATAGGGGAGGCCAAATCCCTTGTGGAAGATTGCAGTCAACAGATGAATCGAGAAATTGGTAAAAACGAATGCGTAACTTCTGATCATCCACTTTCGGTGGTGGTCCACTTGTTTTTTTCTGATTTTCACAATCGCCATGATGATCAAGAACATCCATATAATATTTAACAAATTAAAAGCCATGCTGCTAGTCTTCCCCCCCGTCGCATAGGGAGCCATGTAACCGGACGTAAGGTCAACGATCATAACGGATAAAACGTACAAATAGCCGTTCAAGCGATGGAACTTCCGGAATTTTTTAAGAATGTTAGAGGAGAAATTAATTGCACCCGCGATCATCGCCAAGCAAGCAAATGCGACATGCACATGCATCACCTTCAGCCATACCGTGACATGTAACGCTCGTTTGAGATCGATCTTTTGTCTTAGAAATGCGGTTGCTCGTGGATCAAAAACGAAATTAGCGTAAATACTGTACACAATTAAAACAACTGTGACAAAGACCAGCAGTAGGTAAGCATTTTTTCTATTGAGCATCTGTATAACCTTTCTCTATTTCATCCATTCTTATACTTGGAGAATACTTTGAATAACTGACTGAACATCCTCCGTATTCCTGATGACAAAAAGGTGGTCGGCCTCGCCCTCAAGCGGGCCTGTCATGCCGTTTTTATGAGATTCAGCCTGTTGCCGAATAAGTACTTCTTCAAACGATGCAGCGCTCCTAAATATTGCTTTGCTTCGCTGACTATCTGCAACTCGGGCCTGAAGAATATGATCCGGGATATCAAAATGAACAAGCACACTCTCGAAGCCTTTATTACGAAAATGTGCAAGCAGATCCAATCGTCCTTGACGAGCAAGATTGGAGTTGCAAAGTATGAGATGAGCATCGGTTTGTTGAACCGCATAATTGACTATTGTTTGAGTGATGGCGTACTTAATCGCATTAGGTCCTTTTTTCGGAAGCAAAGCTTGGTAACAGGCGTTGATGAACTCAGCATGATTATCCTGGTCTATCACTAGGGAGTTAGGCAGCTGTTGTTCTAAGATTTTCGCAAATGTCGTTTTCCCGCTGTGGGTTTTGCCAACCGTTATAATCACTAATCTTTTCATAAGCTGCTCCTTTCTTCAAGGTAATCTATTGTTCTTTTCCTCAAGTGACTCTTCGCACCGCGTGCGTCTCCCGACGCGCGGTCGGCTGTCAAACTCGGTTAGTGGCAAGTATGTTGTACTTTTTACAACCATTTGGCTGTAATTGGGCCTTAGATTCCCTCTATGTTGTATATTGTGCAACGAAAGACCGTATTCGCGATCAGACCACGCCATTATATTGTATAAAATGCAACATACGCCTTCAATATTGCTGATCAGCTTTCATGCCAGTTACTCCGCTCCGCGACCGAACATCAAAAAAAGACTTCCAGCAGCGAGCGAGCAGCGCTGGAAGTCTTTTTTATTAGCAAATCTTATGGCAGCACATTGCCTGCCGCGCGATAAATCTCATACCATTCCTGACGTGTCAAATGAACATCAGCCGCTTTGCAGCAATCCATTAAGCGCTCGATCGTCGTCGTGCCAGTAACCGGCTGCATCCGCGCTGGGTGGCGTAATAGCCATGCGATCGCGATAGTGGTGTTGCTCACTTCGTATTTTGCAGCAATCTCATCAATTTTCAGATTCAGCTCGGGGAACTTTTCGTTGCCAAGGAATACGCCCTCGAAGAATCCGTATTGGAAAGGCGACCAAGGCTGAATCGTGATATCGTTCAGTCTGCAGAAATCAAGTACGTTGCTGTCACGATTCACAGCGGATTCATTCAGCATATTCACGTTCATACCGTTTGAAATCATCGTGGAGTTCGTGATACTTAGCTGCAATTGATTGGCAACCAGCGGCTGCTTGACCGATTTCTTCAGCAATTGAATTTGCATCGGAGTCTGATTCGAAACACCGAAGTGTCGAACTTTTCCAGTGCTTTCAAGAAGATCAAAAGCCTCGGCTACCTCTTCCGGTTCTACTAAAGCATCCGGACGGTGCAAAAGCAGAATGTCCAAATAATCGGTTTTGAGGCGCTTCAGGATATTGTCCACGGATTCCAAAATATGTTCTTTCGAGAAATCGAACATACCCTTCCGAATGCCGCATTTGGATTGCAAAATGATTTTCTCGCGAATATCATCGTTCATATGAATGGCTTCGGAGAAGATTTCTTCACACTTGCCTCCACCGTAAATATCAGCATGGTCAAAGAAATTGGCTCCTGCATCCAGCGCTGACTGGACGAAGCGCTCAGCCTCATTTTTTTCCAATGAATTAATCCTCATACAACCTACCGCGATAACCGGAACTTCCAAGTTGCTTGTACCAAGTTTCATCGTTCTCATTGTGCTAAATATCCTCCTTCAAGGCTTCCAACTTGTTGACTCATTATATGTAACACCTTCATTGTCACACATTAGGCTAGTAGTTTTCAAGAACTGCTGTTATTAAGTTTTTAAGTCATTGTCAACTCTGCAGCTGCTTCTTTGAGCGCCTCGCAAATCTACTCATCTTCTTCAACGAGCGGCTCTCGTACAATACGAGGATCTGTAAAAAGATCATACTCGTCCCGGCTTGTACTGGAAAACTCCGAAACGACCGCTCCGTCCTCTCCAGCTTGAAACCAGTGCTTGATTCCAGGGTTTATCGTGTACTGCTCACCAGGATGCAATTCAACTTCGTGAAAAACCGAATAATAAGCCTCGCTTCCTGCAGGAATTACTGCATTCAAGCTTAGGGACGCTTCTCCTTCCACATACAGAAAAACCTTTCCGGAACGGCAGCGAAATGTCTCCATTTTGCCGGGATCCTCACCGACTGGTGGGTGTAAGTGCTCTGGACAGGTTTGCCGTGGAAAAAGAACGAGTTCTTTGGCGCAATAACGATCATTGTTGACATAAGTCACTAATTCAAGCCCCTGCACGTCCAATTGGCCGAGTCCGAAACCAGCCACTTCAATATGCCGGATTTCCTCCTCTGTCAGCACAATGCCGCTTGCCTCCAGCATTTGAGCAGCCCGCTCCTGCGCCTGGCTTACTTCACTTCTTTTCATCGATTACCGTCTCCCTTCGGTTATCTTATGATGCGGTCCCATCCAAATTTGTCCACAAAACATCCTGACGGTCTATTGGTGTATAAACCCATATCAGAGGGGTAACCTCATATTAGCATTAACTTGCTCAACGCAACACCTTTGAGGAACTACAAGACGTTATTCTAGCAAATTAAGCCCATTTCCAAGTTCAGCGGAACTACTGGGCCTTATTTCACCGCCTAATCCCGTTTTCTTTAAGAAAACGGACAAATAGCGGCCCACAGTTCCTCTCCGCGCGAAAAAGTGTCTGTTTCGCAGAAATAGAGCCCTGTCGTTCCCCTCGTCAGGGAGAAACTACTAGAGCGATAGCGTGGGTTTTGACCGTCGCCATACGTCGGCGACACCGCACGTCCAGGATTCGCGCGCGGTTGGAAACAGTGCGGATTGCTACTGGATCATTTCTCACAAGCAATGCCGTCATTATCTCGATCAAGTTTAGAACTATATCCAGGTTGACCTCTTTTAATATTATACACGCCGTCAGCCTTGGCTTCCGCGCAAGAATTATAAATAATGTTCGACTCTGTCGTTGGCGCAGGCTTCACCGTTGGTGATGGCGTTGGTTGCCCAGCTGTCGGTGAAGCTGTCGGCACTGGCGTCGCGGCTGCTGAAGGGCTTTGTTTGTCTTTCACGGCATTTTCGTGAAAACCGTCTTCCTGGGCGTAGTTCTCCACGCTCCAAATGTTAACTCCTTTAAGCTGCGCTGCCTTTTGGATCTCACGAAACTTATCGACATATTTGACATTCGGCGGGTAGATATAGGCTACTCTCGCATACCCATTTTCGAGCAGCATTTCATTGAACATTTTATCCCCTATGTATAAATAGCAAAGCAGCCTTCCGTATTTATCCCGCTCGGATACGTCCAGTTCCAGACGCACATCTTTATCCGTTAACGTATCCTTGGCGAACTTGGAAGCTTCCAGAGCAAACGGTTGAACAGGTTTATCAGGGGCTACACTCTCAGGCGTATCCACCAGCAGAAGTCTGATTGTTTCTTCCTTTACTTTCCCCGACTCTTGAAACGACACTTTCATGGTATCCCCATCGACGACCCGTACAATCTTCGCAGGTATCATCTTGCTGTTGGCTGGTACGGATGCAGGCGTTGTTGACGCACTCGGTGATGGCGAGACTACTACTGTGGGAACCGCTGTTTGTTGCGAACACCCTGTAACGATAAAAACGATTAATGCGATTGAACAGATAAGTACTTTTTTAAACATTTCATGCAGCATTTGAAGACCTCCAAGTATGACTGATCTATACGACTTCGCCATTATAACAAATCGTAGGATTAGAAAATAGGAAAAGGTTGGTCATTTGCCATATAAGACAAATGAACCAACCTTATCTGTTCCAAGTATGTTAAGCGGCAGGCTGTGCTTTTCTCCAGGCAGCCCGAAGGTACGCAATCGCGCACACGATGGCTAGAATGACAATCAGCGTAAGTCCCCAGTAAATGTTGCTGTAAGCATGTGCTAATGGGAGATCCTTCTGCCAAACAAGGGCGCTTGCCGTCGCTGCAACCCCGAATGCACCGCTGAAAAATTGCAGTAGCTGAAATAACCCAAGGCCGGAGGCAATCTGTGACGGAAGAAGCAGTCTCGACATTTCGTTGGAGATACTGCTCGTTAAGATCGTATAACTTACGCTCATTAACATATAGATGAACATGATTGAGAAGAAGGAGATACCTTCGAATAAGGCAAAAAGAATCACAGATGCCAGTAGAAGCAGTGGCGTATAACGAATGATCGAGCTGTTACCGCGTAAGTCAATGATACGGCCAACTTGACGGGAAATGATCATCGCGAGAGCTGATCCTGGGAAAATCACCAAACCCGCTTGAATCGCACTTAAGTGATACTGTTTAACCAAAATCTGCGGCATGAGAAACAAGGTTGCGAAGCTGCACAAATACGCGGCTACACCCACAGCGCCTAAAATAAGAAACGAACGATTTGCAAATAACGACGGAAGTACGAAAGGATCTTTTGCAGACCGAATGCGCACAATAAAAAGAACGATCGAGACAAGCCCGGCAAGTAGCGCAATGAGAGAATGATTTGTTAAGAATAGAAGAAGTCCTGTCGTACCTACACCAATGAATAGTGCGCCTAGTGCGTCGAAGGAACCTTTGCGTGGTTCTTCTTTTGGAATGAGCTTCATATAAAGTGGAACTAGCACCAACGTGATAGCCGTTACGACAAACAGAAGATGCCAGCCTAAAAACTCAACGATAAATCCACCGACAACAGGCCCGAAGCCAAGTCCAAATGCGACGGAAGACATAATCAACGCCATCGCTTTACCTCTGCGTTCCAATGGAATGTAACGGGACAAAAGGACTAACGCCAATGCTGGAATTGAACCCGCTCCGGAGGCTTGCAGTATGCGGACAATTAGCAGGACGGCGAAGCTGTTGCTGAATAATCCCATGATGGCCCCAATACTTAGCGACAGGATTCCGATAACGAAAAGCCTTCTTATTGGAACAAAATCGGCAAGTCGACTATACGTAATGGATGAGATCGCGAATACAATGGAATATCCCGTTACGATCCATGACGTGGATGCGGCTGTAAGTTTGAACGCTTTGGCCACATCCGGTAATGCTAAGTTAAACATCATCGTGTTCATGATGACGAGTACAATCGTTAATCCGAGCAGAAAGAGAACGACTCCTTCTTTTTTGATGCCACTCTCTTGTGCTTGATTTGTATCTTTTTGCATGGCGTTTATTCGCCTCCTCATCCAATTTAATAATTCGATAATTATCGAACAATAGAATAATAACATGAGTTATGGTATAATACAATCGTTAAACCGAAATAAATGAGGGGGCTCTAGAATGAAACATTTACATCATCCAGATATTGCAGACATTCATTTGTCCACCGTCTTATATGCCTTGAGCGATCCTATCCGCTTACATGTCGTCTCTGAACTCAGCACTTTGAACGAACGACCTTGCGGCGACTTCCAAGTGCCTGTTGTAAAATCAACCATGTCTCATCATGCTCGAACTTTAAGAGAAGCCGGCGTTGTGAATATTCGCGTCCAAGGCACTCAACGGCTTATCTCATTAAGAACAGAGGATTTAGAACAACGTTTCCCTGGTTTGCTTTCATCTATTCTTGCTGCTTATGATGCTTCCGATGAGAAAAAGCGGCTTTTGTGCCCTGAGCAAGGATGACTGCCATGGCTTCGGCGTTGGAGGTCAGCTGTGCGCTATCGTCATGAATAGTCGCCTATGTCTATGAAAGCGTACTCACTCCCCCTCCCCTAGCAACGCATTTCATAAAAAAGAGCTAAGCGCATAAGCCGCTTAGCTCTTTATCATTATTCAGCGGGAAACCCCAATCGTTACAATTTCACAAGGGCCAATCGGCAGAGTCAAACAGCCTGAAGCATCCGTATCCACACGCTCACCGTGATCTTCCAAGATCGTGCTCTTGTAGAAATAGTAATGCGGTGTATTCGAATGAAGCATAAGTTCAGCCGCATGAGGCCTCATGTTGTACCAACGCAGCAGCAGATCGCCCGTACCTTCATTCATTTTCAATGAAGAGAAAGCCAAATCTCCGCCTTCCCACTCGAATGGTGCATATGTTGGCGCAATGCTGCCAACGTGAACTCCCGTCTGACTTAACGTCCACGGGATTTGGAATTGATAAGCCTGCGCATACGCAGCAGACTGCATAACTTGATCACTGTACGGAATGATTTCCATACGAACTGTATGCTCGCCTAAACATTGTGCTTCCGGCGTAGGGAACAAGCCCCAATCGCCAAGCTCGCCAACGGCACGAAGCAAGGTCACAGCAATTGTATTGCGCCCGTCCTGCAGGACTTCGTATTCGTTCAAACCGAGATTAGCCACAACAAGTCCTGCTCCCGCTTCACTGACATCAACAAAAGCCTGTTGATGCTGCGTATTGCTTGGATTCTCCCATTCCGCTGCCGGCTTGTTGCTGCGCTGCGGGATTTCAAACATGGAGTCCACCTGGTGAACACTCGTGTTCAAATCGGTCGGGAAAAGCATCCGCAGACGATGGTCTTTGGCCTGATTATTGAACGTCGCTTCTATCTCTACTCCTTTGCCGCCACGGCTCAAAGAGACAACCGTGCGAATGGTCATAGGCACCATGCGTGTGGAACGTTGGGCTTTACGATGCGGGAAGTATACCAAATCGCGCTGCTCTTCATCCAGCTTTGCATCGGCCGATGCTGGAATTACCCATTCATGGATGATTTCGATCGCGGCTTGATAAGCCGTATCTTGCAGCACGCGAATCTGTGCGACGCTGCCCTTGGTCGTACGCGGCGTTTCGCCGTCCGGCTGTTTGTACATATATTCGTTACCGATATCCCCGGTATTCTCATATACACCCAAATCGCGGTACGTACGGCCGCTTTTTTTGTCCAACAGGCTGAACGAGCCGTCATCTGCAATGGCGATTTTCAGCTCGGCATTTTCCAAGACACGGTCTGCCGTGATCAAGGAATCCTGCTGAGTGACCGTCGACTCTTTTTTCACCCAAGCATACGTCTTCAAGCCTAAAGCAGGCACCCTCTCCGCTTCAAAAGTCAGCTTCACCTTGCGGCTCATATACGGCTGGCGGAATTTATCGTCCGGCAAATCGTAGCCGAACTGCAAACCGATATCTTCCATAGAACAGGAAATCTCTGTCCCCTGCTCATCTACGAGTACACGCCCCGTGAGATCCGCTTCCTTGGCAAGACGGCTTGCCTCTTCGAGCTTATAACCGTCTCGGAAGTACAGGCTAAGCACATCAATTTCAATACTGACAACGCCGGTACGTTCCCATCCCGAAGTGTTAAAAACAACAACCGGCAGGGCGTCTTTGCCTGCTCCCTCGAAGCTGGAAGTATCAACCGCGTCGGCAAGTGCGCGGGATTTTTCCTCTACAATCGCTTCCGCCACATGGCGGCTTTTCTCGAAACGAGTGACCATTTCGCGGTGCACTTCATCCACGCTGCACCCGCAAATACTGTCATGCGGATGGTTCTGCATGAGTGTTTTCCACGCATAAGTGAACAAATGATGCGGGTATTTCTCCCCGACGCCAAGCGTATGCGCGAATGCAGCCAGCGGTTCTGCGACTTTTTCCAACATCGCCTGCCCCAGTTGGTTCATCTGCTTCAAATAAACACGCGCCGAAGCCGTGTTCACGAGCGTCGACCAGCCGTCCGTTCGTTGGCTGCGAAGCTCGCCTTTGACCGTAGAAAGCTCATGCTTCAATGAACGCTGAACAGACTCCAAATAGTCGTTGAAATTCGAATGAATAAATACCGTGTCCGGATGCAGCTCTCGAGCTGTTTCAATCGCCTCAGGCAAATCAAGCTGAATCGGTTGATGATCGCAGCCGTTCATGAAGAGCAGCTCGCTCGTCGAAGCGTATTTTTCGGCATCCGACAGCTTCCGCTCCCAATACACCTTAGCTTCTTCGAGATCTACAGGGACTTCATTGCCGTTCGAGTACCAGTTTGCGAAAAGAATACCCAGAACCTTTGAACCATCCGGCCCTTCCCACATCAGTTCAGAGAATGAGGATTCATAGTCGCTATCAGAGACCGTATTGTTAAAGCCTGTAGGCTTGACCCCACGGCCGAAAAAAGCGTTCGTAATGCCGGATTGCTGCATCAATTGCGGGGTTTGGCCTACAAGCCCGAACGTATCCGGGAAATAGCCGATTTTGGCTACAGAGCCGTATTTCCTTGCATCTTGATGTCCAATCTGCATATTGCGTACATTGGCTTCACCGCTAGTCAGGAAAGCATCCTGCAGAATATACCAAGGACCGATGATGATTCGGCCATCTTGGATATATTTTTCCAGTTTCCCCTTTTGATCAGGACGTACTTGCAAGTAATCCTCTAGAATAATCGTTTGGCCATCCAGGTAAAAGCTGCGATAATTCGGATCGTTATCTAATTTATCCAGCAAAGTGTCCACCAGTTTCACAAGGCGTACATGATGTTTCTCGTATGGTAAATACCATTCCCGATCCCAGTGCGTATGGGAAATGATATGAGCTGTTCGTTTGATGCTCATGGCTTAGCTCCTCTCAATTTGAACTTCATCCGGTCGGTAGACAGATAAGATTTCGCCCTTCGCATTAGCTGCAAAAAGCACGGAGCGCTCTTTCTCCAACGTAAAGGCATAAGTTGCCCCGCTATCCGTATCTTTCACTTCGATGTCCACATCCCAGGCATATTCGGAAACGAAAATGTACAGGAAACCTTCCTTATAACGCAGTTTCCTTCCATACACGCCAGCGATATCGCCGCCTTGCTTCCACTGCAAGCCGCTGTCGCAGCCCGCCGCTTCCATCGCGTAGCGGTACAAAGCAAGCACGGTTTCCGTCCGTTCGTTCAATTCAACGGGCAGCGGACTCCAAATCAGCTTGCCGCGTCCAATCGGAATCTCAACGACTGAATCACCTCGGCTGCTGTCTACAACGTCTGAACCCGCGGTGCGAACTTCCTTAACCACCTCGGCAATGCGGCGCTGGCCAAAAGATACCGGCAGCTTCTCGCCATGCAGCAAGAGCATTTCTTCTCGACGCACATTCTGAAGCTCCGCTTCGCCCAGCTCGTCGGTTAAGCGTGGCGTCTGCTTCCAGTAGGCATCAAGACTTAGCGGACCCGTTGCAAGCAGCGTCGCCCCCGTCGTCTTCACGACCTCCAGCAGTTTATCCCAAGCCTGCTCGTCGATATTATGAGCGCTCGGAAGCACAATCAGCTTCGGCGGTTGGTCCATGAGCACGTCCAGATGATACTCCGAAGCCGCTCGCAGCGGCATGTTCATCTGATACGTCAAGACGCGAATCATGCGCGTCGTAGCATCGAAGGCTAATTTCCGATTCGAGAAATCGTTCGAATAAGGGAAAATCGCTGCGATGTCTTCCAGCTCTCGATCTTTGAATAGGTCTCTAATTTCAGCCATAAATCGTCCGAAATCATAAGAAACATCCGCCTCCGGCTTCTCCGTGCCGTCTGCGCGCAGCGCGCCGATATGCGATTCATTCGCATTATCCATATAGAAGTTCGTATTCCAAATCCAGTGAATAGCGCCAGCGCCGCCAGTAGAGAATGCGTAGGCATATTTGCGTTCCAGCATGCTCCGCAGCTCGTTCTCCGAGCGTTTGGCGCGACCATCTGGCGTCTCTACGTACATGATGCCTGTTTCTTGAATAACATTAGGCTTATTATGTGTTTTGGCAAAAATACCGTCCCAAACGAGGTTGTCGATCAGCCACCACGAATGTACGGTCGTATAGTCGACGGCTTCCTGATAAAAGAACGGTGAAGGCCGCTGCGCACCAAGCGCCTCGTCCTGACCGACCACGACAAGGTGATTCGGACAGATTTCTTTGATCGTGTCGTAGAGCTCCTTCGCCCAACGATTATGCATATCCATCGAGAACAGGCAGTAATCGAGCCAACGGGTTCCTTTTTTGGCCCGGTGCATATCCTGAACGTCAAAGTTGATTTCATCCGCCTCCGGAATGAGGGCCGCTTCAAAGGTCGGAAGCTGTTCCGGCGACATATTCCACCGCTCTTGCAGGAGCGCAATGTTTTCGTGACGTTGCTTCAGCCATACCGTGAAAGCAGCCTGCTCGAAGGAATCCCGGCTGGAGCGAGGGCCATTCGCAAAAATCTGCGCCGGATCAAACATGGACGGCTCATTAATTAAGTCCCAATCCACGTGTGTAGATTCACGGTGGCGCGACACAATGGAGCGGATAAACCGCTTCTGCGCTTCTACGCTTTGCGGATCCAGGTACGGATTCACGCCTTCCCAAGTCTCCGGTGTAAAGGAGAAGAAGGTGAACGTTACTTGCAAATTATGCTTTTTAGCCGTTAAGAAAAAGGCGTCAATCGCTCTCAGCACTTCTTCGGAAGCATGCCCATCCACCTGCATCACGTTGCGGTACGCCGTCCAAATGCCCGTACGTATCCAGTTAATGCCCGCTTTCGCCATCTGGGCCATGTCTCGGTCCCACACGTCCGCGTTCGGCAGGAACAAAAATTTCCGAGCGACATCGGAAGTCATGTACGTCATGCCGACAACGGGCAGTGGGCGTCCATCTTTGATGAAATAATCGCGATCGCAAGTGATTGGGCTTCCTTCAGCCAGCAGCTCCGCATCGTGACCCCAAAAGCCCTGGCGAAGCACCCGAATCTCTCCGTCTTCAGCCTCAGCCACACACGTTACACGATACAAGCCGCGCTGAATCTCTATAGGTACTGGAATGCGCACAAGATTAAATTCTTTGTTCACGACTGCTGTTATTTGATGCGTCCAACCGGCCCCAGCACCGTCTTCGCGCTCCACAGTCAGATTAAACTTCCATGAAGGAGTTTTGACTTCCGCCAAGTTCCTTCCCATCCGTTGTGTTTGAAGCGTCAGTACCGCATGCTCGCCAGGCTCGTAGCTGGCATAATTCGGCTTGATCCACAGCTCCGTAACCCCTAAGGCGCAAAATGCCGCCCACGCGAGCAACGCCTGAGCTCCGCCATCATGCCAGAAACCAGCGCTCAATGGGACATTGACAAACAGCCAACGCGAACCCACAAAATCACCGCGGGTGTTTTCCCACAGAACAACAGGTGCAGCAACTTCACGGCCTTCCTTGCCGATGCCCTTCATGAGGGGATATATCTGCGTGCTCATCGTTCCAGCGGCACCCATTTGATGAGGCAAATCACTGTTGCGCGTCGTATGCGGCACCATGTTCCATGTGTCGGCAATCGCGAACATCGATTCTTGCCCCTTCAGCAGCGGTATGCTGTCTAAAGCCGCATAGCTGAGAATCGGGCTCGACTCGACCCGGAGCATCTCGTGGATGAATAGCTGCTGGTGGTAAGCGGTTTGCTCCGCTTCCACGTGCCAGCCGTCAGCCTGCCAGCGAACCGGCCGCTTGAAGGCTGCGCCTCCTACGCTTAGCAATCCTCCGCCGCGTTTCAAGAAGGCCAAAATTTCCTGCCATGCGGATTTCGGGAAATAGGGAGCATGCAGGTTGACGAAGCACCCTCCCTCCGCTTGCCGAAGCGTTTCCGCCAGCGAGTCGGAGTCAGCAAGGATTCCACCTTGTGCTGTCAACTCAGCCGTTGGAACTTCAAGTGAAGCGCTGATCGGGAAAGCCGGATCATAGAAAATGACGACAGGATGGCTCAGACTCATAGCAAGCCTTCCTTCATCGCTTTATACACAAGCTGGGAGAACAGACTGTTCGACCAAGCGAACCATTTGCGCGTAAAAATGGTTGGATCATCGACATGAAAGCCTTCATGCATGAATCCAGTGTCCGCATCCGTTGCTTCGAGCATGGCGATCATCGCTAATTTCTCTTCGGCTGTCGAGGCCGTAATTCCTTGCATGGACAAAGCCATATGCCAAATATAATTGTCCGGCGTATGTGGACTGCCGATCCCTTTTGCCACTTTCCCTTCAAAATAGAACGGATTCTCTTTGCTCAGCGCAAATCGTCTAGTGTTCTGATAGATCGGATCGTCAGCAGACACATATCCCAGATAAGGAATCGACATGAGTCCTGGCGTTCCCGCGTCATCCATCAGGCAGTAGTTGCCAAAGCCGTCGGTCTCATATGCATAAATCGGCCCAAACTCCGGATGGCGATAGATGCCGTAGAGCTTAATGCCGTGATCGATATCCGCTTCCAGCGCTTTCAGATCATGTAAGAAATCCATATCCCGGAACACCCATTCCGCGAATTCCTGCATATGGCGTAGAGCTACAACCGCGAACATATTCGCTGGAATGTTGTAATGGAAATCGCAAGCATCATCGCTGGAACGGAAACCCGACCAAACCATACCGGTATAATTCACCGGCATCCCCAGCCCGTTATTGCGCAGTGAATCGGTCGGAATTCCGTTATTTCTAGTGAAACGGTAAGGAGATTGCTCGAAGTGATGCTGTTCCGTTTTGAAAAGCTCATAGATTTTGATCATCGCCGCTTTAAAACCGGCATCGAAGATATCCGTTAGTTCCGTTTCCTTCCAATAGGCGTAAGCCAAACGCATCGAGAAACACAAGGAATCCAGTTCAAATTTCCGTTCCCACACCCATGGCGACATTTCCGTCTGATCCGCTTTGTTCCAATGCCAATCGTTCGCCGATTCGTTAAAAGCGTTCGCGTAAGGGTCAATATGAATATATTGCACATGCCTTTTAATTAACCCGCTAAGAATGCGCCCAAGATCCGGATCGTTTTTCGCAAGCGGCACATAGTGCATCACCTGTTCAACCGAATCACGCAGCCAGGATGCCGGGATATCCCCCGTAATGACGAATGTCGTGCCGTCCTCCATCATTTTCGTAGTCGTCTCCAGCGTATTTGGGAAACAGTTTTTAAATAATTGCAAAAGCTTCGGACGGTGCGCCAACTTCTCTTCGGCTTCTGCTAATACGTCTTGAATCGCCTTTGGCAATTCCAGCTTCGGCATTGGAATTTTCGGCAGTCTGAATTGTTCCATGGTAAGTCCTCCAAAATAGTTATGATATACAAATGTTGTATGAATTCGTCTGTCTTACTCTTTCACTGCACCGATGGTCAAACCTTGAATAAAGTACCGTTGGAAAAACGGATAAGCGAAGATGATCGGTCCCGTAGCCAGCACAACCATCGCCATTCGGGATGTATCTTGCGGCAGAGACTGCAGTAAGCCCACGCCAATCGAAGGATTGCTCGTGTTTTGCAGCAAAAACTGCATACTGTTCTCGATCCGCATCAGCATGGATTGCAGCGGTACGAGATTAGGCGAATCGATATAGAGCAGCGCATTGAACCAATCGTTCCAGTAACCTAACGTACTGAACAAGCCGATCGTTGCTAATCCCGGAAGTGAAAGCGGCAGCACCAATCTGACGAAAATACCGAATTCACCGGCACCGTCGATTTTTCCGGACTCAATAATCGCATCAGGTACCGACGTGCTGAAGAAAGTCCGCATAATCATCATGTAGAAGGCATTACCGGCAAGAGGCAATACAAGAGCCCACAAGGAATCCTTAAGTCCCATTAATTGCGTAACAACGATATAAGTCGGCACGAGGCCGCCATTGAACAACATCGTAAAAAAGGCAAAAAAGCCGAAAAAATTGCGGAATTTAAAGCTTTTTCTTGAAATCGCATAAGCAAATGTTGCTGTCAATATCAAGCTTACAATCGTACCAACAACCGTTACTAGAATCGTGACTCCGTAAGACATGAGCAATTGATCGCCTGCCTTAAACAAATAACGATAGGCTTCCAGACTCCACTTTTCAGGAAAGATTCGATACCCGTTCGCACTTAGCGTCTTCTCATCCGTAAATGAAATAATCGCTACAAATAGAAATGGAAACACACACGCCAAAGCAAAAATCCCTGCGACGAGGTTGAACAGGATATTAAGTACCGGCGGCAATTTATGAAAATCACGACTTTTCATCCGTTTTGCTATCATTATAAAGTTCCTCCTTTCCCTGCAATTCCTTAGAACAATGCATTATCTTTATCAAATTTTCGAACAATATAGTTGGATGTCATAACGAGAATGAAACCAATAACCGATTGATAGAGACCTGCTGCCGTACTCATCCCGATTTCACCGGTAGATTTGAGGCCGCGATAAACATAAGTGTCGATAACATTCGTTACCGAATATAGCGTTCCTGAATCTCTTGGCACTTGCAAAAATAATCCGAAATCTGCGTAGAAAATACGCCCGATCGCGAGCAGCGTCAGAATGGTCATCAGCGGCTTCAGCATCGGGAATGTGATGTGCTTAATTTGCTGCCATTTGCTGGCACCGTCAATCATCGCAGCTTCATAAAGGGACTTATCAATCCCCATGATAGCGGCCAAATAAACAACACTGCTATAACCTACGGATTTCCATAGATAGACGAAAATAATAATAAGTGGCCAGTACGTTTTGTCGTTATACCACCGGATCGGATCAACTCCGAACGCCGAAAGAATATGATTCAGCATCCCTTTATCAAAGCTAAGAAAACTAAATACGAAGTAGCCTACAATAACCCAGGATAAAAAGTAAGGCAGGAACATCCCGGTTTGGTACAGTTTCGCCAGCTTTTTGTTGGCAATTTCCGATAAGACAATGGCTAACGCCACTGAGAGCACGAGACCTGCAACAATAAATACGATATTGTACAGCAGTGTATTTCGCGTAATGATATAGGCATCATTTGTACTGAAAAGAAACTTGAAATTTTGCAATCCGACCCATTTGCTTTCCATAATACTTGCCCAAAAACCGTCTCGGCTATAGCGATACTGCTTAAAAGCAATCACCATGCCCGCCATCGGTAAATAAGAGAAGAACAGGAACCAAAGCGTTGCCGGCAATGCCATGAGCAGCAGCACTTTGCTTTGTTTAACATCTTTTAGAAATGCTCCTATTCTATTCATAAAACCACCCCTCACATTTGCGATTAAAAAGATCAGGCGAATGCGTGACATTCGCCTAATCCGAATTCGAGCTTATTTTTTGTTTGCTGCTTTCCAAGCATCGATCTGACTTTGTGCTTCTGCGATGATTTTATCCAGACCGGCCGCTTTGAACTTCTCGTTAGCTTGAGGAATGAATTTATCAGGATCAACGGTACCCGTCATCAATGTAGCCCAGAATTCTTCTTTCACGTTCTGCACGGCAGCGATTTCAGCTGTTACTTTCGAAGGATCGAAGTTGAAACCAAGAAGCGGTGCAGGTACGCCCGTGTCATTAAACTTTTTGAACTCTTCCCATTTATTCTCAGGATCTTTCTTGTCTTTGTATGTCAGTAGAACGTTTCCAAGTGAGAAAGTCGGCATATCATAGTTTTTGGAATCCGGCAGGTTTTCCATTTTATCGTTATCGATTTTTTTGTAGTGAACGCCTTCGATACCGGAGTCAACCATATTGCGCAGAACCGGATCTGTATTCAGCAAGTTCAGGAACTCCATCGCTTTCTCAGGATATTTGGAGTTGGCTGAGATCGCTTGCATGGAACCCATCACGGACCAGTTGTAAATCAAAGCTGGGCTTGCTTGCGTGGAAACAACAGGATAGCCATAGCTCGCGGACCATAGGTTATCTGCGAAAGGTTGGTTGGTCGCTTTGTCCGCGAACCATTTGCCTGTCACTTGAACATCGTTCAAAGAGCTAAGCGTTGCTGCTTCTGTCGGGATGTATCCCGCTTTGTAGTATTTGTTCATCGCTTGAAGCGCTTGCTTCATTTCCGTTGTATCCAAAATGTTGACGACTTTGTAATCCGGGTTGTCGATTTTCACAGCCATCGGCATTTTTTCAATAACATAGTCATAAGGAACATAGGGCATGAACGTTTTGTCCACGGCTAAGCCATAAACATTCGGTTCTTTTTCTTTGATCGTTTTCAGCAATGGCTCCAAGCTTTCGATGGATTTTACGTTATCGATTTTCAAGTTGTATTTATCAAGCAGGTTTTTGTTAAAACGCCATACGTCTTGTGCCGGAAGCTCTTTATTAGCTGGAACACCATAGTTGTGGCCGTCAACTTTAGAGCCGTTCAAGAAAGCAGGGTCCAACGCTTTGACAATCCCTTGTCCATTTTTTTGGAGAAGATCATCAATCGATTTGAAAGCGCCTTTACGCGCGTTTTGCACATAGTCAAATGCCCATGAAGACGTGAACATAATGTCCATAGGTGTACCGGAAGCGGTCATGACCTGCATCTTTTGCGGATAGTCGCCCCAATCGATCATGTTCATTTTCACAGTTACGCCAATTTTCTGAGCTGTGTATTTACTAACTTCCGTCATCACGCGGTCAACGTCTTTTTGCGGCGTCCCGATCGTGTACCAAATCAACTCTACCGGTTTATCTGGCGTTCCCGCCCCATTCGTATCGCTAGCATCTTTGCTTCCACATGCACTAAGTACCATTGAAGCTGCAAGCGTTAGTCCAAGTGTCGCCGTCCATCGTTTTTTAATCTTGCTCATCTGTGTGAATCCTCCCTGTTCAGTGCTCTATTGTATAACGCCCGAGGGGCTATATTTACAGTAACCTATGAAAGCATTTACAAATAGACGATAAATTAAATGTAAGCATGTACAAATCAAAGAAAAAACAAAAAAAGGACTGCACTCCAGTTTACCCTAGAGCAGTCCTCTATAATCGGTCGGGGATATTCCCACATACTTTTTGAACTGTTTATAGAAATAACCGACTTCCCAATAGCCCACATCTTTGGCAATGACATGAACTTTCAAATGGGTTGTTTTGAGCAATTCCTTGGCCTTCTCGATCCGGTACCGGTTGATATATTCCGTAAACGACTCGTTAATTTCCTTGTGAAACAGCTGTCCTAAATAGACCGGGTGAATATGATAGTGGGCGCCTAGCATTTTGAGCGAAAGCTCATCCGCGTACGATTCGTGAATATATTTTAATACTTGCTGCACGATGGGACTTCGAACGTCAGAGATTAATAATCCGACCGTCATCTCAGCAACTTCCAGAATCGCCTTTTCCAAATCGTCGAGCGTCACGGAGCTTCTGATTTGTTGAAAAGCTTGATTGTATACGTCCTGTTCCTCGGTGTGGCGGATCGCCTTGAGTTCCATTTTGAAATGAATCACCATCTCAAAAGCAATATCCTGAAAATGCTGCGGCGTAATTCCCGGCAGCGCCTGAATCTGCTTGAAATCACTCTGAATTTGCAGCTTTAAGTGTTCCAGATCTTTGGCCACGATCAGTTTGGCATAACTAGCCCAGTCTATGATCGAGAAATCCACCTTAGGATGACCTTCATGGAACGCTAAGTCGCTAACATCAATCAGAAAGAGCTCCGGGTACACCCAGAAATACTCCTGTGCTTTCTTCGCGCTTGCATAACTCTCTCCTGTTTGTTCAGGAAGCTGTTCAACACTGCCTACCGTGATGCGGAGTAAACGATCATGCAGATCGATTTGGAATTGTCGAAGCAACTCTTTTAATGCTTTTCTGCCGCGATCCGCATCATCCATAACCGCAAGCAGCACGATATCGCCATCCATATCGTAAAAGGACGTGAACCCGTCATGTGCCTCCACCCGCTGCGAGAGTGTCTCAAAAACCTCCGCGGCATTGGCTTCCGTCCGCAATACGGAGACTACCATATACGGGCAATTCAAGTTGAAGCCCAGCAATTCCGCTCGTTCGTAGAATTCCGTCGGCGCAATCTGATGCGTCAGCCAGCGCTGCAAGGTGTTGTCTTTCAGAATTTGCTTGCTGTACGCTTGAACCAGGCGGGTCTCTTTCGTAGAATTCAGCTTCTCAACCGTATTATGCAGAGTAGCTTTGAGCTCTTTGATATTGATAGGCTTCAGCAAATAATTTTCAATGCCCAGCATCATGCCTTCTTTCAAATAACTGAATTCATCGAATCCGCTGAGCACGATGACTTTCAGATCCGGATGGTGAACCCGGGCACCCCGAATCAAATCCAACCCATTCATCACAGGCATGGAGATATCCGTCAAGAGGATGTCCACGGTCATTTCCTGTAAAGCATCCAGAGCTTTTTGACCGTTGCCGGCATGTCCAACAATCTCCAGCCCCATTTCCGCCCAGTCGATAATGTCATACAATCCTTCTACAATAAATGGTTCATCATCCACGATAAAAACTCTAAACATCGTAATCCTCCTTCCCGCCGTCTGCAGGCAGCCATACATCTACGGTCGTTCCATGCCCAGGCGTGTTTCGCAGCTCGATGCCATATTTACTTCCATAGAGAAGCTTCAGTCGTTGATGAATGCTCCGCAGACCAAACGATTCGTCTTCCGTCTCCTCCATTTGCAGGCGCTGCTCAATCTCTTTCAACCGTTCTGGTGTTATCCCATTGCCGTTGTCTGTCACTTGAACGTGCAGGAATTCCTCCATTTGATGGACTCGAATGTGCAGCTCGTTGTCCGTGCTCTCATTTCGCAACCCATGTACGATATAGTTTTCAATAATAGGCTGCAGCGACATTTTCATGATACGAAGAGGAGCGAGCTTCCGATCCCATTCGATCGTATACGTAAATTTATCTTTGTAGCGAATCTGAAACAACTCCAAATATAAGCGGCAGGCTTCCAGCTCGTCCTTCAACGTGTAAACCTTCTTCTGCTGGACAAAGCTGCGGAATAACGCTGATAAGCTGTAGATCATTTCGCCAACGTCATGAGCGCCTTGGGATATCGCCCGCATGCGGATTACTTCCAGTGTATTGTATAAAAAGTGTGGATTCACACGGGCTTGCAGCGCTGTTAGTTCCGTATGTTTCTGCTTAATATCCGCCTTATATACGCGGTCGATATATTGGTTCAGCTCATCGATCATCTCGTTAAAGCTGCGGGAAATCTGTCCCAGCTCGTCCTCCCGAGCGTCCTGAATCCGTGCTGTCAAATCGCCTTGTTTGACCTTCCGGGTAAAGCGGATAATCAGGTTCGTTCGCTTGGCGACATTCAGCACGACCAATGATGGCAGCAGGATCGCGATAGCAATACACACGGCGCTAATTGAAAAAATCGTGCTCCCGATTCGCCACGAAGAAGCGGAAAGCTCCTCTTTGGGCATCAGGCCGACGACGATAAAATCACCTTTATTTTGCGTAAGCTTCGTCACATAATTGTTATTATTCATCTCGCTGTGCTCATACATCGCATTCACTTGATCCATGTACGGATAAGGCTTGCCATAATACTGATCTGAGGAGTCGAACAGGACGCCGCCTTCTGACGACAGGACGAGAATCGCCCCTTTCAGATCCTTCTGCTCATCGGATAACACTTTCCAAATGCTGTCCGAACTGAAATAAACAAGTTGTTGACCAATGTTTTTCAACGTTTGTTTATCATTGATCGGCGTCCGCACGGCATATAGATGGTTATCCCACTGATCCGCGGCTTCGCGCACCCAAATATTCGGAAGCGTGACACTCTTGCTGTCGAGCGCCATCACTTCCGGAATATAGGAGTGCGCCGCGTTCGCGGATATGAGCCGCATCGGCCGGTTGTGGCTCAGAACGTACAAGTCCTGCTGCTCCACGCTGTACAACATGATATTGCGAATATCCTCGTCATCTTCCAAGTGGTTTTTGAAATACTCCAAACCATCATTCCATGTGCTGTTTCCACCCAAATTATTTTGTTCAAGGCTATGCTGCACATATTCTTGAAACGGGTGCTGCAGCATGAAGGATACGCCCGCGGCCAGCGAGCTATCCCGATATAACCCGAATAAAATGGACTGTGCCGAGTCATACTTCTGTCCCAAATAATTATTAACGTTCATCATGGCCTTCTTTTGTATATCCAGCTCACGGTTGATCGCGGCTTGCGACATCGAGTGATACATGTAAAAAGAAAAGGAAATAATCGTAATAATCGTAATGAGTGAGAATAGGAGCAGCAGTCTCATGAATAAATTATTTTTCAAGTAGGCTAGATAAACTTTCATGAACCCCATCCGACCATCATCTCCTGCTGTTAATCGGGTTCATTATAACATGTCGGGAGGCGCACAGGAAAACCGGCGATTGAGCCGGCAATTGCTATGCTTTTACCCACACGGACTTTTCGCCGCGCCCCCTGTTACTGAGACATTTGGCGGAGGAGGCATCCTCATAGGAGAGGTATGCTGGCTGGCTGGCCACTTGGAGGAACTACAGAGCGCTATTCTAACAAATTAAGTCCGTTTCCGCGTCCAAGCGGAACTGCAGGGCTTTATTTGACCGCCTAACCCCGATTTCTGCAAGAAAACGGACAAATAGAGGACGTCAGTTCCCCTCCACGTGAAGAGGAGCCTATTTCGATGAAATAGAGCCCTGTAGTTCCCCTCAGGGAGGAACCGCTGGAGCGATCACAGCGACTGTGACAGCTATATTGTATTTTGTGCAACCAATTGGCCGTAAAGGGGTCTCACGTCGCCACTATATTGCACATCATACAACGATTGTTGCATTTAAACCGCTTACACTTCACCTTTTGCAGCAAATGGTTGTATGATGTGCAACGAAAGACCGCCATCGCGGTCTGACCACACCATTACGTTGTATATAATGCAACGTAGTCCTTCAACTTTGCTGCACAGCCGTCTTTACAACGAAAAATATTGGTTTCAGTAGATTCGATTCCATACTTAGATTTCAACAAAAAAATTAACTAAAGGTTGAGCTTTCACTCAACCCAAAACATATAAATCTAAAAAAGAGCCAATCCAAATGGATTGAGCTCTATTTTTCTAACTTCTTATGAATACTTTACTCCCACTGGTATTCCGCCCGTTCAAGCAGCTGCTTGAGCGCGCGGACCGCAGTGACAACACGTTTAGGATTACTCGCGTGCGGCATGTAATGCTGTAAATGCGGCTCTACAGACAGAAATCCGTCGTAGCCTCTCTCTTTTAGAGACAGCAGCAGTGTATCCACCTCTCCGTCTCCCGCTCCTGCAGGAACAAATAGCTTCGGTTCGAATGTAGCATCCTTAATATGAATGTAATCCGTATAAGTTTGGAGTTTCGGATACGCATCCTGCATCGGTTTAATATCATTCTTAACAAAGTTACCTGGGTCAAAAGCCATACGCAGGGAATCGGACGCGCAATGCTGTAAAATTTCCAAACAACGTTCATCCGACGTTCCGTACAAGTTATTATCATTCTCAAGAATGAGGACAACGTTGTTCTGTACTGCAATTTCTGTTAATTGCTTCATTCTACGCAGCACTTCATCTCTGCACGTATCGAGATCCGCATTTTCGGGCGGGTGGTAGGAAAATATACGAATGTACGGGGTTCCTAACACGTGTGCAGCATGAATCGCCTTCTGAACCGCTTGTACTTGGGGACCAAACTCTTCCGCAACCGGATATTTACCGATGGGAGAAGCAATGGAAGATACCTGAAAACCGCGATCTTTCAATATTTGACGAATGGAGGAGAGCTCCTCATCATTTAACTCCAAGACATTTTTGCCCCATACATTCCGCAGCTCGATATAGGAGACTCCCTCTTGCTGCAGCACGTCTAACTGTTCTTCCAAATCCTGCGAGATTTCATCGGCGAAACAAGTGATTTTTGCTTTAAGCATGGCCATCTCTCCTTTTTTTATTTGCTGCTGCCGAAAGAAGCTGACATATCTTCTTGCGTCTTAGACTCTGTAACGACTTTTTTCACAAATGTAGAGGATTTGATCAGTTCGTCCAAGTGAGATTGGAAAGCATCGCCGTCAATTGGAACTTCAACAGGGCGCTTCTGGAAGGAGGACAGCATGATGCCATTAGCCAGCGTCAAAGAGCCCAGTCCCTCTGGACCTTCAGCAATCAAGTCAATCTCCTTGCCCAAGAGACGGTCAACCAAACGGCCAGTTACGACATGATGGCCATTAGGAGCATTCTCATCCACTTCAACTTCCTCCGGTTCAATCTGCCAAGTGGCAAACTTTTGCTCCGTTTCTCTCGTGAACGTGAGCATGGATTGCTCATATTTATAGTGAAGCAGCTTCCCGTTCTCCAACACGAGTTTACCGGTATCGCCGACGATTTCCAGGCGGTTGGTTCCCGGCAGCTCAGCTGTCGTCACAATCAAATGCCCGATCATCCCGTTTGAATGTTCAAAGTAAGCGGTTACTTCATCCTCAACTTCGATGTCATGATATTTACCGATATGCGCATGACCGGAAATCAGCGAAGGCAGCCCGAACAGCCATTGGTACATATCGAGTGTGTGCGGACACTGATTCGTCAGGATGCCGCCGCCCTCACCGGCCCATGTCGCACGCCATCCACCGCTATTATAATAAGACTGGGAGCGGAACCATTTGGTATGAATCCAAGTAGCGCGAGTAAGTTGGCCCAACTCTCCGCTTGCCACAATTTCTTTAAGTTTTGCATAAAATGGCAGCGTTCTTTCTTGAAACATAATGGCAAACTGGAGACCCGGATATGTCTCTTTAGCGGATTCATAAGCGTCAATCATGCGGTTGGCATCATTGACATGAACCGCGATCGGTTTCTCGCACATAACATGAATTCCCCGCTTGAAAGCCTCAATGGCAATGTATGGATGATCGTAATGGGGAACTGCGATAATGATGACATCCAGCCCGGAGTTGTCCAATAAATCCAAGACATCGTAATAAGCCGTCGTACCATACGTTTTAGCATTCAAATCGGCCTTTTCTTTATCTACATCACAAACGCCCACAAGCGCTACATTATCCATCTCACTCAAATACTTCAAATGCGTATTTCCAATATTCCCAATGCCAACAAGTCCAAATTTGATTTTTTGCTCACTCATAGGTAGTTCCCTCCCAAATCTATTGAATATCACACTATCATCCTATATCATTACAATTACCACTTCCTTGATGAAATTGCCTCAAAAGTGGATAAACTTGCTCTCATCACAGGAGGCCATTATCATGATTTCGGATTACTTGGAACAGTTTGATGAACATGTTAAATTCCGTCATGCCATTCGAACAGCCCCGTTTAATGTGCATTTTCATTTGCATCAGGGCTGTGAGATCTTTTTTTTAATCCGGGGTGATGTGAACTATTTCGTTGACAAGACGATGTATCCCCTGGAATTCGGTGATCTGATCATTACCAATGAGCATGAAATTCATAAACCTGCACTCACAACAGACGATTTATATGAACGTGTAACGATTGAATTTAATCCGGCTCTGATTGCTCTCTTTCAAACCGAAGACTTGAAACCGCTTCAATGCTTCTATGATCGTCCCGCCGGTGAAAAAAACAAAATCAAGCTTAGCGAACAACAGTCATCCGCCTTGCTTGATTTATTTACGAAATATAATGACATCATCAACCATCCATTCCCAGGGGATTCCCTCGTGAGACTTGGCTGTTTAATTGAAATTCTTGTTCTGGTTCATCGGTTCTTTTATACCAACAAAGCTAACGAAAACGGCATGGATTTGCCGAAAAGATTGAGCCCCATCCTGGCGTATCTGGATCAACATCTCACGGAAGATTTGACCCTTGAACGGCTGGAGAAAATGTTTTTTATCAGCAAATACCATCTAAGCCGACTTTTTAAAAAACATACTGGCAGCACCATCCATGAGTACATCATCTACAAGCGGATTGCGCTTGCCAAAAAAATGCTCGCAGATGGTTACAACGTAACCGAAGCCTGCATGGGGTCAGGTTTTAATGATTACACTGGCTTCCTGCGCATGTTTAAGAAAAAAGTAGGCGTGCTGCCCAAGTATTACGCGAGCAAACAAGCTCTCAAATGACCCCGGATGGAATGGGGCTTATTTCCCGGTTTATTTCCCGCCCGTCGGCTCGATCAAACGGTGTTTATACCACTTGTCGCCATAGTAGCGCCAGAGGAAAACCGCCCCGCGCACGCCCCATTCCAATTGCATAGCCGCCCAAACCCCGATAACGCCGTAACCCAGGGTGATGCCAAACACATAGCCGAGCACAACCCGGAACAACCACATGGTCAGCATCGATGAGATCGAGGTGAAGCGTGAATCCCCCGCAGCTCGCAGTGCCCCTGGCAGCAGAAAACTGATCGACCATAACGGAATTTGAGCTAAGAAATTGACCAGCATAATGAGATACAGGTCGTCCATAATCTCTGCCGGAGGGCTGAACATTTTTACAAGCGGATTAAAAAACGGAAGTAACAGCAGCCCCATTAATAAGAGGGCGCCTGATGACAGCCACATGAACGACCTTGTAAACTTGCGGGCATCCTGAATATTGCGCCTCCCGATACATTGCCCTACCACCGTGACTAACGCAGTAGACAAGGCAATGGAAGGGATTTGCAGCAGCATGGCGATCACCGAACTGATGGCGTTAGTTGCAATCGCATAGGTGCCCAGGCTGACGATATAGATTTGGGTTAACATTTTTCCCCCGTTAAAAAATAACTGCTCCGCTGCGAAAGGCAGCCCAATGAACATGATTTTCTTAAACATGGAGAAATTCCATTCGAGTACATCCTGAAGTTGAATTCGCAGGCTGGCATCCATCCGCAGCAGATAGAATAATGCGCAACCTGCGGCTACATACCGGGAAATATTCACAGCCACGCTCAATCCTAGAACGCCCATGTCCAAATAATGGACAAATACGACATTGAGCAGCACGTAGGTGAGGTTCATAATCAGAGACAGCACCAAGGTCACTCTCGTTCTGCCGATCCCTCTAAGCGCTCCGTTAACCGCTTCCTTGATCGCGATCCCGGTATAGGAAATACAGCTGCCCACCAAATAGGTACCGGCATGGGAGAACACCTCCGGCTCCGCCGTACCGAACAGTACCTTCAGAATGGGATGATAAAACAGCAGAACGAGCAGGCTGAGCGCTACCGCAACCAGCGTGACCGCTGAAAGCGAGCTGGACGCTGCTTTGGAAACCATTTTATCGTTCCCGCTGCCCTTATACTGCGCCACTACGACTGTACCGCCGGTCGCTATGGCGACAAAAACGTTAACCAAAAACATGTTGAGCGAATCGACCATACTTACGGCGCTGATCGCCGCCACGCCCGATGAACTGATCATCGCGGTGTTCACCAAACTTAAGCCAACAAGGAAGGCTTGGTCGATGAGGATCGGCAGAAATAACGAGATGACCTGCCGGTAATCGATCGATTCCCCTGAAAGATATTTGTTTAAAATAGCATGGCAATAAGCCTTAAATCGTACCATCATGCTAATGATTCACTTCCCATCCGTATTTGTCCGCAGTCCCCAGTATGCTGATTCGAATTCCCTGAGATGATTCGAGGTGCCGGGAGCAGGTGCGGCCGTTCAATGAACATCCAAACAACACTGCTGCAGGTACGAAGTGAAGCTGGCCATATTCCTGTGCATATGCCTGCTGTTGCCTTCTAGCTTGCTCAACATAATGCCTCCTTCCAATAAGGAAAGGGCAAACGTAGCCAAGGCATCTACATCCAAATCCCCCTTAAATTCTCCCAATCGTATGCCTTCATGAATAATGTTCTTCATCATATCCAGAGTAGTGGTAAGGCTACGCTGCGCTCTATCGCGCAATATCGGATGAGTGTCATCACTCTCTACCGCTGTGTTCTGCAAGGGACACCCGCCGATGAACGGGGGATTGTCCGCAACGTCTTCATAGACATGGAAAAAAGCGAGCAATCGGCTCGAGGCAGACTCCTCTTTATCCATAGCTTCGGTAAATCTCCTGCCGACTGTACTTGCCGCATATTGATAGGCTTCAAGGGCAATTTCGTCTTTACTGCTAAAGTGGCGATAGATGCCTCCCTTCTTAATGCCGGTGGCGGCAATAATATCGTTTAACGATGAACCCGCATATCCTTGTTGATTAAAAAGTTCAGCAGATTTCATGATGATGTGTTCCCTGGTTCTATCTCCTTTTTTCATAAGCCCTCCGTACAAACCGTAGTCGATAATTCATTATAGCAAATTTTTCGCGTGATCCATTGCCATTTATTGGATGTATGCTACAATTAAAAGATACCAATCGGTATTTTATGTTGCGTGAGGCCCAATATGAATCCAAATTGAAGCACCAAAATTCCATTCAAAAGGGAGCGTTGTCCGATGTCGATGAACGAACAATTGGAACAAACCAAATCAGGTTTTATCGCGAAAGTGCCTGCATTGGCTCAAGAAAATATTTTTCGCCATATCCAGGAGCAGCAGCAATCCGGTATCGTTTATGGTCTGAACGAGGGGGATCAAGCCCCCGACTTTACATTAGCCAATCCGCTCGGAGAGCAAATAAACCTTTATAACGAGCTTGCCAACGGCCCGGTTATTCTCATCTTTTACCGGGGCGGATGGTGCCCATTCTGCAATGTCCAGCTTAGAGCTTACCAGCAGTTGCTGCCTGAAATTCAAAAGATCGGCGGCCAACTGATTGCCGTCTCTCCGCAAAGCCCCGACAACTCGCTATCTCAGATGGAAAAAGAGCAGCTTACGTTCCATGTGCTAAGCGATCCGAACGGCCGTGTCGCTGACAGTTACAACCTTTTATTTGAACTGCCTGCTTATCTTCAAAATACGTTTACAGACATACTTGGACGGGATCTCGCCAAGTTCAATGCAAGCGACCGCTGGCTGCTGCCGGTTCCGGCGACTTACCTCATTGACAGGCAAGGTATCCTCCGTTATGCCAGCGTCGATCCCGATTTCATGAATCGGGCGGAGCCACAGGAAATGATCGATCTATTGAAAAAGCTCGACTGAATGGAACTGGCATCCTCTGTTTGGAGAAATACGAGCAGTTTCCTGTCTAAGCGGAACTACAGGATCCTATTTGCCCTCCATTGCGCGTTTTTAGATGAAAACTGACAAATTAGCGAACACTAGTTCCCATAATTTGTGCAAACGTGCTTTTTCATGTAAATAACGGACTGTAGTTCCCTCCAAATAAAAAAAATGGAATCATGCTAAAAAAGCCATGATTCCATTCTTCTTATTGACTCAATACCTTCTGGGCCATTTTCGCCAGATCTTCAACATCTACTTTGCCATCGCCATTTAAGTCTGCTGCTCTAGCAATATTCCAGTCCGGGCTGCTGCTATTTTTCCCATAATGAGTAGCAAGGATTGCCAAATCACCAATTGAATATCTACTGTCATGGTTCAAGTCGCCATCCGAGACATAACCTTCAATGCTCACCGTAAGCTCAGCAAGCACGGCTTCTGTCTCCACCCCTTTTTCATCGGCCAAAATGGCTTTGAGCACCGAGATGTTTCCTGAGGAATTCGGAGAACCCTTCGCTTTCAATTGCAGCGTAACAAGCGGCGTTTCATGCTTGCTTCGATCATCTCCCCCGATATTCGCAAGCACCATGCGAACGCTGCCCTTGTGATCATCGACATAATGAACAACGGCAATAGCGTCTGCAGCCGAGTCTACCTTCTGCAGTTCGAACAAATCGGCCGGATACTTCAACGTAACATCTAATCCGTAGACCGAGTTTGTAACACTGGATACACCAAGCTTCACCGCGAACGTCGAACCTTCATTGACAAGGCTTGCTCCGTCTAACGTCATGTTCGGCTGTACCGCATCTTCCATCTCAGTCACACGAATGTTATCGAACGTTGCGTTAGCCTTGTATGTGCGAACCCCAATAGCACCTTCTGTGTAGGTACCGTCAACCGCACTAGCCACGAGCTTATCATCTACATAAACATCAATGTTTGGTCCCTTCGCTACAACCTTTAATCGATAAACCGTATCTACGGTGATCGAAGGGAGCGCTTGATTCGCCAGTTCTGTCCAATTGTTATTCAGTTTACCCAACTGTACTCGACCTGCTAATGTAATGCCCGCATAATATCCTTGCAAGTTATCCGTTCCAACTGTTGGATTATTCACTCTGAATATGACGCCGGCATTAGCTAAATTAGGGCTGGCACTCATGGAAATATCCGTTTCATAAGTGAAGTCCTTGAATTTCGTATCGTTAGCCACAGCTTTATAACCTTCACCGTTAATCACGGTGTAGTTGCCTTTAGCAGCACTCCACTCACCGCCATAGGTCGTCCAACCATCCGCATTCCGATCATCAAACGTATCAACAAAAGGCAGCGGATTATTCGCTCTATCTAGGAATTGCTTCGTGGCTGCATCCAGCGCAGCTATCGCTGTTTTAATGCCGTCAGCGGTAGTTTGTTCATTGTCATACGCAGCTTGTGCGTTTACAATGGCCGCTGAGAAAAGATTCACGACTTGCTGCTTATACTGTCCCGGTCCATCGCCTACAACGGCGTTATCGCGAAGTTGCTTCGCCGTTTGAATGCTGGTTAGGAGATCGGACTTATTGCTGCTCCCGATTAATTCCCTATGTGCTGCGGCAACGCGAGCGAAGTCAACCTTTTCCACTTTGCGGTCATAGCTTAATAATCCATTGATTTCGTATTCGACATCCGAGATTTGGGTGTATACAGCCGCACTAAGTCCAGGTTTATCTTTGAGTGTTTTGATCGTGTTAATATAACGAATATACTGATCCGTTAACTCTTCTTTCGTGTTCATCGCGAGTCCGGCATACACGGTCAAAGGACTGAATTCATGCCCTGGCACGCGAAGTCCTACGCCCCCATACTCGCCAAGCGTGGCTGCCCGATAGTCCGAAGGTGTCGGCGACTCAGGTGCTGGATACTTGTGCCAATCCAGGAAATGGCCTGCTTTGGACTCATTGGCCCCGCCTCCGGCATCATACCAACCGGTAACTCCATTAATGAGGCGAGTTGGATCTGCTTTTATCGCATGTGCAATTGCCTCTCGGGTATAGTCGCCACCATTGTCGAATTGCCCCCACCCTTCATTAAAAACAATATAGACAATGATGGAAGGAGAATTCTGCAATTGCTTAACCATTTCATCGAATTCTTTGTAATATTGCGGTTGAGCCGATACATCTCTGCTGGTTCCACTTGGCATGTCCTGCCAAACGAGAAGTCCCAACTTATCTGCCCAGTAGTACCAACGGGCCGGTTCAATCTTAATATGTTTGCGGATCATATTCATATCCATCCGCTTCTCGGCTTCAATATCGAATTTCAATGCCTCGTCCGTTGGCGCTGTATACAGGCCATCCGGCCAATACCCTTGATCCAAAGTTCCCATTTGAAAAACGAATTTCCCATTCAGCAATGGGCGTTGGATGCCATCGACTTTTCCCAATTTCACTTCTCGCATTCCAAAGTAACTGTCAACGTTATCGATGATCGTTCCGCCATCCTTCAAAGACACTTTGAGATCGTAGAGAAACGGATCGTCCGGTGTCCACCATCTCGCGTTCGGTACCGGAAGCTGCAATTCAGTGCCAGCGTTTCCGCTAACGCGACCGACTTCAACGCCATTTTTTAGTGCTATAGCCTCTACGGTTTTACCTGTCCCATTTACCGCATCAACGGTCAGCTTCAACTGGCCATTCCAGATATCCGGCACCATATTCATCCGGTCAATGCTTGCGCTAGCGACAGGCTCCAGCCAAACGGTTTGCCAGATCCCGGACACCGACGTATACCAGATGCCTCCTGGTTGTACAACGGTTTGCTTTCCTTTGATTTGATCCCCTTGGGTATCCGTATAATCGAGTACGTGAACAATCAATTCATTTTCCCCGGGTTTCAACTGACTTGTTATATCGAAACTGAATGACGTGTAGCCGCCTTTATGGCTTCCTACCTTTGTTCCGTTCACATAGACGTCCGTCTCGTAATCCACTGCGCCAAAATTCAACTTCACATGCTGGCCATTCCAATTTTGCGGCACCGTGAAATTTCGCTTGTACCACATCAGCTGCTCTTGGCGTTGAATGCCTGAAAGCCGGGACTCCACGGCAAACGGTACCGTGATGTTCTCCTTCAGCGTTTGACCTGTTGGAAGGGCGTCCCCTTGCTTGGCGGGCTGGAATTCCCATTTCCCGTTCAGGTTGAGCCACTCATCACGAACCATCTGCGGTCTTGGATAATCCGGCAGCGGATTGTTCGAATCGACTTGGCTTGCCCACGGCGTTTCAATCTGATAGGTGGAGTTATTTTTGATTGCAAGATAAAAATCTTTGAGTGGCTTGCTGCTTGCTGCATAAACAAGAGCGCCTCCTCCTGTATACCCGATATTGGCCATCGGGGCATCTTGATAATACATAGGATATTCAAACTCTAGCTGAATCGTTTTCGGATCACCTGACTTTAAAACCGCCGATTTGATCGGCCAATCCTTCCCGAGCACATTAGCCGAAAGTTGCTTGCTCGCATCGCTGCCTAGCTCCGCTAACGCCTCCGCAAATGTGAATTCGGCATGCAAACCATCAGGGAGAACCGATCCGGCAACAGGCCCGCTATTCTCAAAATCGGCAGGCAGCGTGAAAGCTGTTGCAGGTACGATTTGCTTCGGCACACTTGGGCTGCCCCATCTTAGATACAAATTGGACCCGCCGTCATTCTCGAAATACTCCACTTTAATGTCGTATTTCTTGCCGGCTACCAAGGCAATTGGACTGCTTGTTTGCTCCTTATCCCAGTCATTAACCCAATGATCAATGATTAGTTTGTTGTCGATCCATAGTCTGAAGCCGTTGTCACCAATCATCCAGAACGTATAATTTTCAGAGAATTCAGGTGTAATTTGTCCTGTCCATCTCACATTCACGCGATCGTTTTGCCCTACCAGCGTTGTGAATGCACCTTCCAATGAACTGAAATTAATGTACGGATCGACCACGGTCGTCACCAAGTTTTCAAACCTAAACTCATCGGGTCCGGAGTTCTTGTAATAATCAGCTTTTAACCCATAATTGGTTGCATTGGGATTGGAATCTGCCGCATGGCTTTTGGATAAACTATGCGGAAGAATCATACAGATCAGCATAGAAAAGATAAATAACTGCACAAGCCTTCTGGTCGTTTTCATTTGTACAATTCTCCTCTTTTGAATTACTGGATTTACAGGTTATAAAACGAGTCTTCTTGCATATGCCTCCTCTCCTTTTCAACTTGGCATTACCCTCAAATCAAAAGTGAGCGCATATCAAGCATATATGTCCATCTAGCTGTTTGTATTTACAGATTTCAGGCATTTCTTGTAATTTTATGGCAATCTATTATGAGGGGCACATCGCATTAGACCTGGCTGCCGTCTATTCAGACTGTTCGCTATGCAGTAACTACTCCCTCCCCCTGCGATTTGCATAAAAGTTGAACGAGGGTTTTGCTTAGAGGAACTAGGGTACTCTATTTGTAGGAAATGAGCTGTTTTCCTTACCGAGCGGAACTACAGGATCTTATTTAGCCTCCATGACCTGTTATTCGCGTAAAATTGGAAAAATAGTGGACTGTAGTTCCCTTTGAAATGGAAAATAGTAAATTTGCAGGAAATAGAGGACTGTAGTTCCCTTCCAAAAACTACGAGCAAGGATAGTGCAGCTTTCCCGCTATTTGCGCGGCACAGACGCGTTGTGGCTGTGTGTGACATTGGAAGAAATCCAATGTCAACCGTAAGCAATGGCCACTGCCATCGCTATATTGCATTTTGTGCAATATTAAGGCTCCAGATCGGCCGCTGTAGCCTTCTACGTTGTACAAAGTACAACGATTTGGGCAGGATAGCGCTGTTTTTGCGTTATTTGCATAGAATTCGTTGTACTTTGTGCAAGGAAGAGTGTGGTTGTGGGGGTTAAAGCTGTTCTATAGTGTACTTTCTACAACATAGACATGGGAGCGAGGGGCCGAGCGCTAAGCGGTAATGAGGCATGGGTATGATTACTTGGTGCGAGGCGAGCATGCTGAGCGGGTTAGTCTCTTGGCGCGATGCAATCATGCCAAGCAAATTGCTCACCTCACGCCAGGGGACAAAAAAGCCCAAGACAAGTGTCTTGGACTTTTTTCAAATAACTAGTTTCCTGCACTAGCAATAACAAACTCGAACGAGATCTCTTGATCAGCCGGAATCTGATATTCCTCGTGAACAGGAGCTCCCCAGCTGTCGTCGCCACCGACACCCATCTGTTTGCCGGCAACTGTTACAACCGTATAATGAACATCCGGCAGCTCCCAAGCATGGTCAGCATGCTCAAGCTCAAATGCCGTATAAGGAGACAAGTTGCATTCTACCGGGGCTTGCGGGTCAGCTTTAATCATAAGGCCATTCCCCTTCACATCCGTCACATTCACACGGCGAACACCAGTTCGATTACCGGATTCCTGCGGAACGAGGTACGGTGTCGGCAATTGATCAACCTGACGGCTGAAGATTCCTAAACGAGCTCCAAAGCTGCGATCGCTATAGTTCTCCTCAGGTCCCATTGCGTACCATTCGGACTGGTTATAATCAGCCGACATTTTGAAGGAAACGGCAAGTATCGGAAGATTCGGCAGACCTGCTGCTCCTTTGTAATTCGTGTGAATCCGAATGGTTCCATCCGCATGCACCGTATAAGCAATACGAACGCTGACTTCAGAGCTAATGCTGAATCTGTATTCAAAGGCAACCGTTGCCGAGCTTTTCTCTTGCTTCAACTCTGTGCTGACACATTTACGTGCCAGACTCGAGGCGTACCAAGCGCCGGCTGTATAGCCCATTGCGGTACCTTTATCGTTGTCTGTGGTTGCCCGCCAGAATAATGGAGCCGGGGGTATCGCAATCATCTCACGACCATGATATCTAAGCGAAACAAGCGATCCGACCTGCTTCGAGAAAATAACGGCGAATCCTTTCCCAGTGACACTGATATTGACGTCTCCCTCTACCACGTTGACTTCACCGGCAGGTTGTTCGTTTTGACCGGTTGCTTCTACGATGAAAGTGGATTGGCCAAATGCCGTCTCAAACCCGGCGTCAGCCCAAATCGCAGACTCTTTGAGCACTAATGAAGCCTGAATGCAATATTCGCCTGATTGCCCATTCACGTCTGGCAGCTCGATCGGAATGATGCTTTCACTCTGCGCTTCAACGGCAACATCCTTAAACCCATTACCAATTTCTATGCCTTCATGATAAAGGCGATATTCAAGCACATACGAATCTGTATTCACAAATAGATTTTCGTTAATTATTTTAATATGGCTTCTTGTAGGCTCCAACTTGATATTCTGATAAAGGAATTTAACTTCCTGCATCTTAGGCGTCAGCTGACGATCAGCGAATACCAGTCCATTTCCGCAAAAGCTGTAATCCGTAGGACGGTCTTGGAAATCCCCGCCATAGGCCAAAAACTCACGGCCATACCGATCTTTTTTCATAATCGCCTGATCGATATAATCCCAAATAAAGCCGCCTTGATACATCGGATATTTGTTTTCCAGCTCCGTGTACTTATGAAGCCCTCCGACGGAATTGCCCATCGCGTGCATATATTCGCAGCTGATATATGGTTTGCCAGGTTGGCTGTTGAGATATGCTTCAATGTCCGCAGGCTTGGCATACATTCTGCTCTCCATGTCGCTTGTAGCGTCATAATCACGATTATGGAATACGCCCTCATAGTGAACGAGTCGGCCTGGGTCCGTCTCACGGAAGTAGTCGGCTACATTCAAAATCACTTGACCGGCATACGATTCGTTTCCGCATGACCAGATGAGAATCGAAGGATGATTTTTATCGCGCTCGACCATCGAAATCGCCCGGTCAAGCACGATGTCCTGCCACTGCATATCGTTGCCCGGAATGTTCCACGAAGGCTCGACAGCCCCCATTTTTTGCCACGAGCCGTGCGTCTCCAAATTCATCTCGTCGATGACATAAACGCCATACTCGTCACATAACTCATACCATAAGGTCTGATTCGGGTAATGGGAAGTCCGGACCGCATTGATATTGCTGCGTTTCAGCGTTTGAATGTCCCACAGCATATCCTGCTTCGTGATGGCTCGTCCGCTGCGGCTGTTGAATTCATGTCGGTTTACACCTTTGAATACGATTCGCTTGCCATTCAAGCACATCAGCTTGTCTTTCATTTCAAAGCGACGGAAGCCGGTTTTCTGCACGATCGCCTCGACCAAATTTCCGTTCTCATCATAGATCGAGATACAAGCCGTATATAAATATGGATTTTCCGCACTCCATGGTTGAACAATGCCCGCAGCGAGGTTGAAAGACAGCTTTCCATTTCGGAATTCACCCGATTCTGTGAGAATCGCCTGCCCTTTGGCATCTTTTAATTCAAGTTTGGCACTCGCTGTTTTCGCATGAGCGTCTCGGAGGTCAAGATCAATTTCAAGCAATCCTTCCACATACGCATCATCCAAGTCTGCCTTTACGCGCAGATCCCATACGTGCACCTTAGGAACCGTATATAAGTATACATCTCTGAAAATACCGGATAACCGCCAGAAATCCTGATCCTCCAGCCAGCTTCCTGTACTTCTCTGATAAACCTCAACGGCCAGCTTATTTTCACCTTCGCGAATATAAGGCGTAAGATCAAATTCTGAAGGCGTAAAACTGTCTTCGCTATAACCGACGAATTCCCCGTTAAGCCATACGTAGAAAGCTGATTCAACACCTTGGAAGGAGATATAAACCGGTTTTCCTTTCATCGTGTCAGGGAGTTGGAAATTTTTCACATAGCTGCCCACGGGATTATGTTCTTGCGAGATGAATGGAGGACGCAGTGCCTCTACGCCATCCCAAGGGTACATCGTATTCACATACTGCGGCTGTCCCCAGCCCTGCAGCTGAATATGTCCCGGCACTTGGATATGTTCCCAACTGCTGCAGTTATAATCCAATTGATAGAAAGATTGCACACGGCTCGCTGTGTTTGGCGCGTAACTGAACTGCCAGCTGCCATTCAAGCTATGCCTCATGTCCATGGATGCGCCTGCTTCAGCAGCAGCCATCGATCGATAATAACGGTGGTCGGAATGAGCATCCAACCTGTTGACTCGAAATACACGCACATCTTGCAGCCAATCAAGGCTTGGTACCGATTGTTTCATGAATAATGCCTCCTGAGAAATAAAACTGGAATCACACCTCTATTTTGACTGCTATCAGCTCCTATTTTACTGAACCAACCATACCTGCAACAAATTGTTTTTGCATAAGGAAAAACACGAGCGCTGTGGGTATTGTAGATATGACAATGGCAGTCATAATGACCCCGAAATCCGGTGCGTAACTAGATCCTAAATTTGAAATCAATAAAGGAATTGTTCGTTTCTCCGGTGTTTGCAGCACGATAAGCGGCCACAAGTAATTGTTCCAACTGGACATGAACGTAATAATAGCTGCTGCTGAATATGTCGTTTTCATCGTTGGCATATAAATTCGGAAAAACAGACCTAATTCCGTTAACCCATCCATGCGTCCTGCTTCCAATAGCTCTCTCGGAAACATTTTTGTGCTTTGGCGAAAGAAGAAAATAAGAAAAGCCGTTGTAAAGGTTGGAAGAACGACGGCATTCATCGTGTTGATCCCGAGAAAAGGAACCGTCTTCGACAAGCTGGAGAACATTTGGTAAAGCGGAACCATCAATGCTGCGAACGGAATCATCATGGAGACAAGCAGCAAGTTAAACACGACGTCCTTCGCTTTACTCCGGTACACTTCAAAGGCATATCCAGCGAGCGAAGCAACGAGCAGTGCCAATATCGTGGTCGATAAAGAAATTTTAAGGGAATTCCACAGGGCAGGAAGGAGATTGATGGAATCAACCAGTTTGTTAAAGTTAGAGACAAAATGCGTACCTGGCAGCATTCTTCCCTGCGTGACATCCACAGAAAGATTCGTTGAACTAACGATCATCCATAGAAATGGAAAAATCGAAATCACGGCTACGACAATAAGGAAGACATAGACAATTGTGCGATTGAGAACTCTCATTATTTATCACCTGCCAATTTGATTTGAAGGACAGATAACACAATGATCATAGCTACAACCGAATAGGAAACTGTCGCCGCATAGCCAAAATCAGGTGTGTACTTGAAGGAAAGATTGTAAATATACTGCGATATGGAGAGGGTTGCATTACCTGGGCCACCCTTCGTAATATTCATGATCTCGTCGAACAATTGCAGGGTTCCGATCGTAGATGTAATCGACGTAAAAAGAACAATTGGTTTTAACATTGGGAACGTAATAAAGAAAAACTGTTTGAACGGAGAGGCTCCGTCGATGCGTGCTGCTTCATAAATCGAATTATCGATATTTTGCAAAGAGGAAAGGAAGAAAATCATGTTGTATCCTGTCCAGCGCCATGTAATGGCAATGATAATCGTAATTTTCGCCCAGAAGGGATCGGAAATCCATTGAATCGGTTGTGCAATCAAGTGCATTTTCACTAAAGCCAAGTTGATGAGTCCATCATTGCCAAATAAGTATTTGAATACGACGGAGTAGGCAACAAGCGAGGTAACACAAGGCAAGAAAATCGCTGTACGGAAAAATCCTTTGAAACGAAGTTTGCTATCGTTCAATAAAACGGAAATCATCATCGCGAGAACGATCATAATCGGTACCTGAATGATTAGATATAGAAACGTATTTTTTACGGCTGTGAAAAACGTTTTATCACTCAACAGACGCTTATAGTTGCTGACGCCATTGAAATGCAGATTAGCCCCTGCGCCGGTTTTAAACGACAGCAGCAGCGCCTGAATCATGGGATAGAAGTAAAACAAACAAATCATCAATACCGCTATACCGATAAACACCCAACCTGTCAGTCTTACACGGTTACTCATCGAGTAGTTCAATTTATCCAGATCCTTCCTATATTGCATTTAAAAATCGAAACGCTGTCCCCCGCTTGCACCATCATGCAATTCGGGGGTCAGCGCCCTTAGGTTAATTGGAAAAACTTACTTAATTTGAGACTCCGCTTGAGACTGAGCATCACTTAGCACTTTATTGATATCCGTGCCTTTCAGGTAGTTCTGCATTTCTACTTTCAGAATATCTTCAATCGCATACGTATGCATGCCATAGTTTACTTTAGGAATTTGCGTCGTCCACGTTGCGAAATCGGAAATGACTTTTTGACCTCCGAAGAAATCATCCGGTTTCGTGTAAGCATCACCTTGTGCTGCCGGTTTGTACGTACCGATAACACCAACGTCTGTCACTAACTTCTGATACAGGTTCACGTCGGAACCGAGTGTTTTGCCAAGGAATTCAGCTGCCGCTTCTTTACCAGGATTGTTCAATACATACCATGAGCTGCCTCCAAGGTTTGATGCATGAACAGAACTTGGTGTATTTTTCAACTTAGGAAAAGGTACAACCGCCCATTTGCCGGATTGGTCAGCTTGCGACTTAATCGAAGGCGTAATCCAGTTACCTGTCGGTACACTCGCTACACTGCCGCTGTTGAAAGCTGCCAGGAAGGAATTCCAATCTGACGTGATCTTAACGATGTTAGCGGACATCAATTCTTTGTATGTAGCAAAAGCATCTTTCAAAGCTGCGTTATCTTTCAGGTCCGGTGTAGATCCGTCGCTTTTCAGATACCAAGCGCCTGCGGATTGAATCATCATACGGATTAATCCAAGGTCATTCGGATCTTGCGATAACAAATCCTTACCTGTTTTAGCTTTGACCGCTTTACCGATTTCAATCAATTGCTGCCAGTTAATATCCTTCAAATCATCCAGTTTATAGCCTGCTTGTTGTAAATAATCAGAGCGAACATATAAACCTGTCACACCGGAATCAAATGGAAGGCCATATTGTTTGCCATTTAAGCTTGTTGGACCGATTTTGTAATCTGCGAAATCGGATGCTTTGATGGATGCCGACAAATCTTGAAAGGAATCAGGATACGTTTTCAAAAAGCTTTGTGCACGATAATCTTCAATCAGTACAACATTCGGTAGACCGGTCGTTGTTCCAGAGTTCAAGCCTGTGTTCAACTTTTGAATAATATCATCTTGCGCGTATTCAACAATGTTTATTTTCACGTCAGGATGATCTTTGGCATAAGCCTCTTGTGCCAGCTTCATCGCTGCAATGTTGAAATTCTTATCCCAGGCCCAGACCGTAATTTCCTTCGCTGCTCCCTTGTCTGTTCCAGTTGGAGTCCCTGTCGCTGTTCCAGTCGTGTCTGGTGCTTTGCTTGAGCATGCAGACAACAGCAAAAAACTAGCCAATAAGATGGTTGAAACTTTCTTTTTCATGTGCGCCCCCCGTGTAGTTTTGATTTTTTGAAAATGCTTTCTTTTAAAAGAATAGCATCTCGGAAATCCCTTCTGTTAGAAAAAAATTTGTCATAATTAGCGAAATTCTTGTGTATTGTATCCGCTATCATAATGACCCTTTTGGTACTTTATTTATAATTTGTACTTTCTTTAGATTTCTATACATGGGGGGACTTGCTAAGTTCGCCAGGGAAGACTAATGGCAATTTTTGTTCCTTGTCCAAGCGTGCTCGTAATGGAAACTCCATATTTATCTCCGTATAAAAGCAGGATGCGATCATGCACGTTGCGGATGCCAATCCCTGTAAAAAGCTGTCTCGCGCTCGTTGAAGTACGCTGCTCGCTTTTCGCTTCCGCAAGGTCCATGCCATCGCCGTTATCCACGATTTCACAGTGCAGCGTATCCCCTTCTTTCGTGATGATGACATAAATATACCCCGTCGTTTTTTTATTAAAAGCATGAAAAAAAGCATTTTCAATAAATGGCTGGAGCATTAATTTAGGCACTTGCGACTTCAGACAGTCTGGAGAAACGAAATAATCCACCTTGATGCCATTTCCATAGCGCACTTGATTGATGAAGACATAATGTTTTAAATTCAAAAGTTCCTGCTCAACAGATATCGTGTCTTTCACATTACTAATCGTATTTTGCAGCAGAGAAATCAGGGCATGAATCGTGTCCGTGGCCTTTTCTTTACTCCCTTGTTGAACCAGAATATTAACGGAAGTCAGCGTATTATAGAGAAAATGCGGGTTAATTTGCTGCTGCAGCGCAGCTAACTCGGCCTTCCGCTGCTCCTCCTGTGTCTCCACCAGCTGGATTATATAATCGTTCAGCTCATCAAGCATATAGTTGTAAGCATTGCTGAGCTCTCTTGTTTCATACGAACCGGTCACCGCCATGTAGTTGAGAAAATTCTTTTTGGTGATGTTCGACATCTTCATGACAAGCGTTCTTAAAGATCGCGTTACTCTCCGAGTGATAAAATAGACAACAAGCACAGCCGTCAATACGATACCGGCGCCAATCATAAATAAGGCCTTCCTGTTGAGCATCTGGCCCAGTGTCATTTGCTTATCAATCACATTGACGAGATAGAAATCATACATAGGTAAATAATCCGCCAAAACGATGACGTCATGATTAAACAAAGTCATTTCTTGACTTGTCGCTTGAGATTGCTGGGCTTGCTTGGCGCTCGACAAGAGTTCCTCGGATATCGTTCCGATGGAGTCCTCTCTGTTGCTAGAGACAATTAAACCATTTTGATCCAAAATCATGACATCGTTGCCTTGACTCGTGAAGCTCGCATAGATTTTCTTAAAATCACTTTCTCTAATCATCATGTAGAGCGATCCGTAACCTTCTTTGCTTTCTGAAGAAAGCAGCGCTTTGGTGGCAACAATCCGATCTTCATTGGAGCCCCATGTTCCCGCCCTCATGAAGCTGTATAATATCCTGCCCGGCTGCTTCCATGTCTCTTGTGTTAGCGGGCTATTCTGGAGCTCCTTCGAGGAACCGGACCAGTAGGTGACGTCGCTCACGTAGCTCCTGCCATTCATGCCCAGGACGCTAATGCCAATATTTTTGGCCCCAATCCCGGACTGAATTCGCTTCATCTGATCACTCATGCTGAAATTCGTTTTGAAATTCGTTAACGAATCCGTATCCCCTTCCGTTAGAAAGCTTCTAATCGCACCGCTTTGCGCGACACTAATGGCAATATTTATATTGGAATAATGAATGGCGTCTAATCCCGTTTTGATCTGGTTGATAATTTTGGAATTGGTAATACTGAACGTTTGGACGAATAGCTTCTGCGACATTTGAACCGATACCCAAGAGGTCAGAATCGTGACGGAAATAATGCTTACGACCATCACAATAAACATTTTAGTAAACAGACTTTGATCGGTTATTTTTTTTGCCCATGCTCCCATTATGGTTCGTAGTCCCTTCGTTCTTATTTTTTGCGATAGTGACTTGGGGAAATTCCCATCAGCTTACGGAACACCTTCGTAAAGTAGCTGTGATCGGAGTATCCGACGAGATTGCTTATTTCTGAAATGGAGAGATTAGGGTTTTCGCGCAGCAGCGTACAGGCTTTATCTATCCGAATCCGGTTCAAATATTCATTAAAACCTTCTTTATTATGAACCGTGAAGTAATTGGACAAGTAGGAAGGATTGAAGTGGAAGTGTTTGGCGACCTCAGTTAATGTCAGTGGCTGTGAAAAATGTTTATCCATATACAATAAAATTTTCTGAATACCCGGAGATCCCGTCCGATTATCGCTGACGCATGATACAGCCTCATTCAAAAACTTTTCTAGCAAAAGAATAACTTCGCCAATATGCTCAGCCTCATGAATCGCGCGAAAATACTCGTATTTGCCTTCATCCAACGAACTTGCCTCATAGTGAAAATGCTTTAGCGTAACAATAATATTAAACAGGCTGTGGTCCAAAAAAGATTTAAACTCAAACATGTCGGTATCCAGTCTGCCATTCATCGAGTGAGTGTATGTACTTAGACGCCCAAAAGCCAGATCGAACTCTTGATGATTCAATTCTGCCGTGAACGCCTCCATATCAAAAGGAGCGCCTTTCTCCGCCTGCTTCTCCAATTCATTGACAATGAGAAGTCTGCGATCCGGTAGAAAAAAGCGGTGATCCAACACTTTCAGCATGTCATTGGTATAAATATCGTGCAGCTCAGATAGCTGCTCAAAAACATGGCTGAGCGCCACGACGATGGACATATGCCCTTTATCACCGGCTTCAAGCAGCTGCTGGGCGATCTGTACGGCGTCCTCTTGTGCGGAGTTGTCCAGATTCAGCAGGTAGCGAATATAGCCATCTTGATGCGAAAGGCGGCGTGTAGCGACGGGTCTATCCCTATTTTGAATGATCGCTTTCAGGGCCGCTTCTAACCATTCCTCATTTCGCGTCAGGGACACGGATTTATCCTGAACCACCGAGAGTAAGACAAAACTGGAATACGGAACGATCGCACTTAATTCATTTTTGTTATAATCAACGGAATAACCCGAAATCAGCTTGTCCAGGATGTAATCGACTGACTGCTTTTTCTCACTTTTCCACTCCGAATGTTGAAAAGCAGGAATCCGTTCTGCCGTTTTTTTCAGAACAGCTAGCATGGATACCGCGTCCAATTTGGGCTTTAACATATAGTCGGCGACACCGCTTTGAAACGTAGAACGCACATACTCGAATTCTCCGAAGCTGCTGAGCACCACGATTTCCATCTCCGGGTACAGGCCCTTGACGATTCTCGTCAACTCCTCGCCATCCATCACCGGCATGACGATATCGGTCAACACAATGTTCGGTTGGTACAAATGAACCATCTCTAGCGCTTCTTTGCCATTGGAGGCTTCACCGACAATTTGAAACCCTTCGCTTTCCCAATCCAAAAGATGCCGGATGCCTTGGCGCACCAACATCTCATCATCAACAATCAGAACCTTGCAATAAATCGTCATAACAGACTCCTTATCCAGATTTACATCATCTACCACTAGTACGACGTATTTTGTGCGATATCTTGCACGATTATAAATGAATTTATGGCTCCTGACGAGCGTTATGCTTACAGCATGAAATACTAGGATACCAACCTTTTTTGAAAAATGGAATATACGGATAACCGACTTCGTCATTCTATTAGGATGAGCGCGTTTGTTGAGTGAACTAAAAAGGGCTTATTTCGATGAAATAGCGCCCTGTAGTTCCCCCTGCGGGGGAGAAAACGTTGGAGGTTAATTTAGTTTGTTAAAATACCAGTAGGAGCGAATTTTTTGGGGGTGGAGAACATTTAGGCGCGCATTACGAAGACACTTGGCGTGAGGGTCCAACCTCAACTAGAGTTACTTTGGCCATCTCGATATACCTTTGAGGAACTACAGGCCGTTATTCTAGCAAATTCAGCCCATTTCCGCGTTCAACGGAACTACAGGGCCTTATTTACTTTTCTTACCCCATTTTATCTAAAAAAACGGACAAATAGAGGACCACAGTTCCCCCTCCGCGCGAAAAAAACCTATTTCGATGAAATAGAGCCCTGTACTTCCTCTCCGCGGAGAATCCGCTCAAGCGATAGCACAGTATTGCTTACCCCAGAACCCAAAACATATAAATTCCATGTCAAAAAGAGCTGATATGGCAGCTCTTGGATGTTTATCTGATTGATCGTAACTTCTTTCCGGACAGGGGCAGCAGGAATTGAACCCACACCAAAGGTTTTGGAGACCTTTGTTCTACCTTTAAACTATGCCCCTATAAC